>NZ_CP061813.1:1560000-2760000 GCF_014784055.1 Polaribacter haliotis
ACTTCCATATGACTCAAGTCAACCAGTATCAAAGGCAGTTCCATAGTTAAGCTATGGGATTTCACCTCTGACTTAATTGACCGCCTGCGGACCCTTTAAACCCAATGATTCCGGATAACGCTCGGACCCTCCGTATTACCGCGGCTGCTGGCACGGAGTTAGCCGGTCCTTATTCTTACAGTACCGTCAAGCTCGTACACGTACGAGTGTTTCTTCCTGTATAAAAGCAGTTTACAACCCATAGGGCCGTCTTCCTGCACGCGGCATGGCTGGGTCAGAGTTGCCTCCATTGCCCAATATTCCTCACTGCTGCCTCCCGTAGGAGTCTGGTCCGTGTCTCAGTACCAGTGTGGGGGATCTCCCTCTCAGGACCCCTACCTATCGATGTCTTGGTAAGCCGTTACCTTACCAACTAACTAATAGGACGCATAGCCATCTTTTACCGATAAATCTTTAATTACATCTCGATGCCGAGTCGCAATACTATGAGGCATTAATCTTCATTTCTAAAGGCTATTCCTCTGTAAAAGGTAGGTTCTATACGCGTTACGCACCCGTGCGCCGGTCGTCATCTGGTGCAAGCACCAATGTTACCCCTCGACTTGCATGTGTTAAGCCTGCCGCTAGCGTTCATCCTGAGCCAGGATCAAACTCTTCATTGTATATTTTAAATAATATGAATGAATAAGTTTCAAAAGAATTTACATTATTTTACTAATGTGGTTATTCTACTCTTTGTTTACGCTGTCAATTTCAATATTTTCAATGAACTTTTAGGGTATCGCACTCTTGCTTTCACAATCGTTTTAAATCCTAATTTGTAGAAATGTTAGACTTGAACTAACTAATAATTATCGTAACTATTATTCCAAAATTTCTCTGATCGTATTTGCTGTTTCTGTTAGCGGGTGCAAATCTAAAACTTATTTTTGAATTGACAAGCAAAAAATAAATAAATTTTTTATTTTTTTAACCCCTAAAAAACTGAACTTTATTCCCCGATAAATCGGACGGCAAAGATACAATGTTTTTTATTTACCAACCTAATTAAAATTTATATTTTTTTTACTCTTTTTTTATCGCTAAAAATAAAACCAAAAACACCACTCCTAACCCAGTTAATAAAGCTAAAACAACATCTCAATGAACTAAACTAACATACTCATATTTCCGTTAGCGGGTGCAAATATACAACTCATTTCTAATCTCACAACTATTATTTTAAATTCTTTTTAAATTTATTTTTTAACCGAGATAATTCATTGAAAATACGAAGGTTATAATCGAAAGTTTTTTTGACCTTTTTTAATGCTTTTATCATATAGAACTCAAAACCGCAAATTATAACCAAATCTAACATGATTAAATAGATAAATGAATTCAAAAGATTAAACTATTTGGGCGGAACTGAATCTGCTTATTGCGACATTTATCAAAAATAAGTACAGTAAACATTAATTTAGCTCTAAGAAATCTTAATTATTCCCATGAATTTAAAAGACAAAACGCAGATTAACTAATCTTCCACATTAATTCTTTACTGATTTAGACTTATCTAAAACTATGTTTTGTTAAAAAAGTCTCTTTTAAAATTTAAAAATGAGTATTGTAAATCTCATATTATATGTAACGTCTATTAAAAACACATCAGATTTATCTCTAAAACCTTTAATAATAAATACCCCCTCCTCAAACTAAAAGTTAACAAACAAGAACGTGTTAGGGATTGAAGCATTTGTTTGAGCTCTTTTATTTGCTTTTTAGGCAAATAAAAAGCGAGTGCGAAAAGCCCGACCACGCATTTTCGCGTGGGAACACCCTAAAAAAACACTCCTATATAATAAGTACACATATATATTGTGTGAAAAATTGTTTTCTAATATCTTTGCAGTCTCAAAAAATTATAGATTAAATGATTAAAATTACTTTACCAGACGGAAGTATTAAGGAGTTTGCCGTAAATAGCACTCCAATGGATGTTGCAAAAAGCATTAGTGAAGGTTTCGCAAGAAACGTTATATCTGCAAATTTTAACGGAACTACCGTTGAAACCACTACTCCATTAACTACAGATGGTTCTTTAGTTTTATATACATTTAATGATGATGCTGGTAAGAAAGCTTTCTGGCATTCTTCAGCTCACGTTTTAGCGGAAGCTATTTTAAGCTTTTACCCAAAAGCAAAATTAACTATTGGGCCTGCGATTGACAATGGGTTTTATTATGATGTAGATTTTGGTGATGCTGTTATTTCTGATAAGGATTTTCCTGCTATTGAAAAGAAGTTTCTAGAGATTGCTCGTGGAAAACATGAGTTTTCAATTCGATCTGTTTCTAAAGCGGATGCCTTGTCATTATATAAGGAAGAAAATAATGAATATAAAGTTGAGTTGATTGAAAACTTAACAGATGGAGATATTACTTTTTGTGACCATAGCAACTTTACAGATTTATGTAGAGGAGGACACATTCCTAATACAGGAATTATAAAAGCGATTAAGATAATGAGCGTCGCTGGTGCTTATTGGCGTGGTGACGAAAAGAATAATCAGTTAACACGTGTTTACGGAATTAGTTTTCCGAAGCAAAAAATGCTAACCGAATATTTAGAATTATTAGAGGAAGCTAAAAAAAGAGATCATAGAAAATTAGGAAAAGAATTAGAATTGTTTACTTTTTCTCAAAAAGTTGGTGCTGGTCTACCTTTATGGTTACCAAAAGGAGCTGCTTTACGCTCTCGTTTAGAAGATTTCTTAAAAGCCGCACAGAAAAAAGCAGGTTACGAAATGGTAATGACACCTCATATTGGTCAGAAAGAATTATATGTTACTTCTGGACATTATGAAAAATACGGTGAAGACAGTTTCCAGGCAATTAAAACTCCGAAAATGGATGAAGAGTTTTTATTGAAGCCTATGAATTGCCCACACCATTGTGAGGTATACAATTTTAAACCTTATTCTTATAAAGATTTACCAAAACGTTTCGCGGAATTCGGAACAGTTTATAGGTATGAGCAAAGTGGAGAGTTACATGGTTTAACTCGTGTAAGAGGTTTTACACAAGATGATGCACATATTTTTTGTACTCCAGAACAATTAGATCAAGAATTTAAAGATGTTATTGATTTAGTATTATATGTATTTGGTTCTTTAGGTTTTGAAGATTTTACTGCTCAGGTTTCTATTAGAGATAAAAGTAATCCTGATAAATATATAGGAGATACAGAAACTTGGGAAGTTGCAGAACAAGCAATTATTAATGCAGCAACCGATAAAGGTTTAAATTTTGTTATTGAAGAAGGTGAAGCAGCCTTTTACGGACCAAAATTAGACTTTATGGTGAAAGACGCTTTAGGCAGAAGTTGGCAACTTGGAACGATTCAAGTTGACTATAATTTGCCAAAACGTTTCGATTTGACGTATACAGGTTCAGATAATCAATCTCACAGACCAGTTATGATTCATAGAGCACCATTTGGTTCTATGGAGCGTTTTATTGCGGTATTGCTGGAACATACAGGTGGGAATTTCCCACTTTGGCTAACTCCAGATCAAGTTATCTTGTTGCCAATCAGTGATAAATATCAAAAATATTCAGAAAAAGTTTTAGAATCGTTAGAAAATTCCGAAATTCGCGCCCTCGTAGATAACCGAAGTGAGAAAACTGGACGTAAAATACGAGATGCAGAAGTTGGCAAAATTCCATTTATGGTTATTGTTGGTGAGAAAGAAGAGCAAGATGGCACAGTTTCTGTAAGAAAACATGGTGAAGGTGATATTGGAACATTTACAATAGAAGAATTTATTTCCTTAATAAAAGCAGAAGAAAGTAAAACATTGAAGAAATTTTAAGTAATTTTGGAATTCAATAAATAAAAAGGTTGGAAAACAACCATAAGTTAAATTTAAAAATTTTAAGTCATAGCAATACGTAGAAGCAGGTCGAGAAGACCGTTAAGAGTAATCAAAGAAGATCAACATAGAATTAATGAAAAAATAAAATATGTTGACGAAGTTCGTCTTGTGGGCGAAAATGTGGAAGTTGGTGTATATCCTTTAGATAAAGCTAAAGAATTGGCCAAAGAACAGGAATTAGATTTGGTTGAGATTTCACCAAAAGCTAAACCTCCTGTTTGTAAAATTATTGATTACAAGAAATTCTTGTATGAGCAGAAAAAACGTGAGAAAGTATTAAAGTCTAAAGCCACTAAAGTGACTATTAAAGAGATTCGTTTTGGACCTCAAACAGATGAGCATGATTATGAGTTTAAGAAAAAACATGCAGTAAAGTTCTTACAAGATGGTGCAAAATTAAAAGCATTTGTTTTCTTTAAGGGTCGTTCGATTATCTTTAAAGAACAAGGACAAATTCTTTTATTAAAATTAGCGCAAGAATTAGAAGAATATGGTAAAGTTGAGCAGTTACCAAAGTTAGAGGGTAAACGTATGATTATGTTTATTGCTCCTAAAAAAGTAAAATAAAACAATTACAAGGTTTAACTTTGTAGTGATATAAATATATCTTGAAACAAGTTCAAGATTAATGTCTTATAAGCAAGATAAAAACGAAGGAGAAATGCCTAAAATGAAAACCAAATCTAGCGCCAAAAAACGATTTAAAGTTACTGGTACTGGAAAAATCAAAAGAAAGCACGCGTTTAAAAGTCACATCTTAACAAAGAAGTCTAAAAAACGTAAATTAAAGTTAACTCATGACACTTTGGTACACAAAGCAGATGAGTCTAACATTAAGCAACAATTAAACTTAAAATAAGTTTAATAAGGGAATTTAATTATTAACCATGGAGTTAGGCTAAATTTAAAAAGTATTCTTATGTGAATCGCCTACTACAAAAAACATTGAAATTATGCCAAGATCAGTAAATTCAGTAGCCTCAAGAAAAAGAAGAAAAAAAATCTTGAAGGCAGCAAAAGGTTACTTCGGACGTAGAAAAAACGTTTACACAGTAGCAAAAAATGCGGTTGAAAAAGGTATGCTTTATGCATATAGAGACCGTAAAAACAATAAGAGAAACTTCCGTTCTTTATGGATTGTACGTATTAACGCTGCAGCCCGTTTACACGGAATGTCTTACTCTCAGTTTATGGGAAAAGTAAAAGCTAACAATATCGAATTAAACCGTAAGGTTTTAGCAGATTTAGCTGTAAACAACCCAGACGCTTTTAAGGCAGTTGTAGAGAAAATAAAATAAATATAAATACTTGCTTATATAATAAAAACCCAAACATAATCGTTTGGGTTTTTTTTATAGATTTGTACATTCGTCAAAAAAAACTTTAAAATGAAATTAAAATTTACCACTTTTTGTTTATTAATTAGCACAATCTTTTCATTTGCACAAGAAACAACTCTGGAAAAAGTTCAAGAAGATAACTCTTTAGAGGGGCAATTTGATAAAATCTACAGAACTTCCACTTCTTATCAAACATATAAAGTAATTAGTAAAGAGAAATTTCAAAAACTGAAACGTGATGTTTTAGATTCTATAAAGCTATCTCAGAGATTAGTTTCAGAAAAGGAAAGTTTATTAAAATTCGAAAGAGATAATGTTTTAAAAATTCAGACAAACTTAACTAAAACTCAATTAGATTTAGAAACTGCAACAAACAAAGAAAATTCAATTTCTTTATTTGGTTTACAACTTAGTAAAATTAGCTACAATCTTATTTTATGGGGTATTATTTTAGGACTAACTTTAGCATTATCTTATTTTGTTTTTAAATTTTCTAGAAGTCATATTATTACAAAAGATGCTCAAAGTAATCTTTTAGATATCGAGGAAGAATTTGAACAACATCGTAAAAAATCTTTAGAAAGAGAGCAAAAATTAAGAAGACAGCTTCAAGATGAAATTAATAAACAACGTAATAACTAAATTTCACTTTTTATTCTTATCAAAACATTAATCATTTCTTCTTATTACTAATAAATCTTTACTAAACTCTTCATATTTAGCTTTTATGTTATAAAAGTGATAATAATATTTTTTCAGTAGGTATACCTGATATTTTTTTGTTAATTTAACGTCGTTAATTCGAAAACAAACAACGTTCAAAAATCATTAAATTATCTTTTAAACCTATGAAAGCACTTTTTTTTACGAGAGAATTCCCTCCATATGTATATGGTGGAGCTGGAGTTCATGTTGAATATTTAGCAAATGAACTTGCTAAATTAATGGAAGTTGATGTAAGGTGCTTTGGCGACCAAGATTCAGATGGAGATAATTTAAATGTAAAAGGGTTTCCTTATGAAAATCCAATTTTTGATGATTCTGAAGATAAACTAAAAGCCGTATTTAAAACGCTAAGCACTGGACTTCATATGAACGCAGCACCAATAGATGCAGATGTAGTTCATTGCCATACTTGGTACGCACATTTTGCAGGAATTGTAGCCAAACTTTGTTACGGGATTCCGCTAGTAATTACTACACATTCTTTAGAACCTTTACGACCTTGGAAGAGAGAACAATTAGGTCGTGGTTATGATGCTTCCTCTTGGATAGAAAAAACTGCTATTGAAATGGCAGATGCACTTATAGCTGTTTCAGAAGAAACTAAAGACGATGTTTTAAAATATTTTAATGTTGATGAAAAAAAGGTGAAAGTAATTTACAATGGAATTAATTTACAAGAATATGTAACCACTTCCGATAGTAATACTTTAGATGAATATGGTGTAGACAAAAACAAACCATATGTACTTTTTGTTGGAAGAATTACAAGACAAAAAGGAATTATTCACCTAGTAAATGCTATAAAATATATAGATGCAGATACACAAATTGTTTTGTGTGCTGGTGCACCAGATACTCCTGAAATTGGAGAAGAAATGAAAAAGGCAGTTAACGAAGTTCAAAAAACACGTAATAATGTTATTTGGATTGATAAAATGGTAACCAAAAAAGAAATTATTCAATTATATTCTCACGCAGATGTTTTCTGTTGCCCATCTATTTACGAACCTTTTGGAATTATAAATATAGAAGCAATGGCTTGTGACACAGCAGTTGTTGCAAGTGCAGTTGGAGGAATAAAAGAAGTTGTTGTACATAATGAAACTGGAATATTAGTTCCAGTAGAACAACAAAAATCTGCACCTTTTGAACCAATAGACCCAGACAAATTTTCAAAGGACTTAGCTGATGGAGTTAATAAAGTTATTAATAATCCAGAATTAAGAAAATCGATGGCAAAAAAAGGAAGAAAAAGAGTTGAAGATCATTTCGATTGGATAGCAATTGCAAAACAAGTAGAAGAATTATATAAATCACTAAAAAACTAACCAAATGGTAAATGATAAAGTATTAGGAATTATTTTAGGAGGAGGACAAGGATCTAGGTTATATCCTTTAACAAAAGATAGATCGAAACCAGCTGTTCCAATTGCAGGAAAATATAGATTGGTAGACATACCCATTTCAAATTGTATTAATTCCGACATTAAAAGGATGTATGTTTTAACACAATTTAATTCAGCTTCCTTAAATAAACACATAACAAATACATATCATTTTAGTTTTTTTAGCTCTGCTTTTGTAGATGTATTAGCTGCAGAACAAACGATAAATAGCGATCAATGGTTTCAAGGAACTGCAGATGCTGTAAGACAAAGTATGCATCATTTTTTACAAAATGATTTCGAATATGCCTTAATACTTTCTGGAGACCAATTATATCAAATGGATTTTAACGATATGATTAATAAACATAGAGAAAGTGGTGCAGAAATTTCTATTGCAACTTATCCTGTAAATGCAAAAGATGCAACTTCATTTGGATTATTAAAAACAAATGATGAAGATGTTATTACTTCATTTATAGAAAAACCAGGGGAAGAATTATTACCAAATTGGACATCTGATGTTGGCGAAAATATGAAAGCCCAAGGAAGAGATTATTTAGCTTCTATGGGTATTTATATTTTTAATAGAGAACTATTAATTAAGTTAATGGACAACCCAGATACGAATGATTTTGGTAAAGAAATTATTCCTCAAGCAATAGAAAACCACAAAACATTAAGCTATCAATATGAAGGTTATTGGGAAGATATTGGTAATATAGATTCTTTCTTCGAAGCTAATTTAGGTTTAACAGACGATGTACCAGAATTTAATTTATATGATGCAAAAAGTGTTTACACAAGAGCTCGTGTTTTACCAACATCCAAATTTGCAGGTTCTATTTTAAATAAAGCTGTTATTGGAGATGGATGTATAATACATGCAGAAAAAATTGAAAGATGCGTAATTGGAATCCGATCTAGAATTGGGAAAAACTCTTTAATATCTAATACATATATGATGGGTAATGATTATTATGAAACTTTAGAGGAAGTTGCCAAAAATAAGATAGATATTATGATGGGAATTGGAGATAGATGCTACATACATAATTGTATTATAGACAAGAATTGTAGAATTGGAGATGATGTAAGAATTAATGGAGGCACACACATCGAAAATGTAGAAACCGATACATATATGGTTAAAGATGGTATTGTAGTTATTAAAAAAGATGCTACAATTCCAAAAGGAACTATTATAGGATAGAATTAAATTTTTTACAATCTAAAATTTAACAAATTAATGCAAAATCAAAGTAGAATTGTAATAGAAAACATAGCTCCTCAATTAAATTGTGGAGCTGTTTTTATAAAACGTGTTGTAAACGAAATCGTAACTGTAACTGCAGATGTTTTGGTAGATGGACATGATGTAATTCAGGCAAGTTTATTATACAAACATAAAAGTGAAAAAACTTGGAAAGAAACAAGAATGTATCCAACAAATAACGATGGATATTCAGCAAGTTTTCAAGTAACAAAACAAGGTTTTTACGAATACAAATTAGAAGGTTGGGTAGATTATCCTTTGAACTGGCAATATGGAATTGACAGAAAAATTGATGATTATCAGCATGTAAAATCAGAACTTTTAGAAGGTGCAGAATTATTAAAACCAATCGTTAAAAAAGCAACAACAGAAGAAAAAAAATATTTAAATTCTTTAATTACTCTTTTTAAAGATGAAACAAAATATGCTGAAGCAATAAAAGAAGCTGTTTCCAATAATTTAAAAGAAGTTTTAAGTAAATATCCTATTAAATTAATTGCACACGAAAGCAAATCTTTACCTGTTTATGTAGATAGATTAAAGGCGCGTTTTAGTACTTGGTACGAATTTTTCCCAAGATCAGCATCAGAAACAGAAGGGAAACATGGTACCTTTAAAGATTGCCATAGATTGTTACCAAGAGTAGCAAAAATGGGTTTTGATACTTTGTACTTCCCTCCTATTCATCCAATTGGAGAAGTAAATAGAAAAGGAAAAAACAATACCACAGAAGCAGAAAACAACGATGTTGGTTCTACCTGGGGAATTGGGTCTAAACATGGAGGTCATAAAGATATTCATCCAGAATTGGGTTCTTTAGAAGATTTTAAAGGATTAATTAAAGAAGCAAAAAAACAAGGAATTGAAGTTGCTATGGATTACGCACTCCAAGCAGCTCCAGATCATCCTTGGGTAAAAGACCATCCAGATTGGTTTAAATGGAGACCAGATGGAACTGTGCAATATGCAGAAAACCCTCCAAAAAAATACCAGGATATTTTACCAATTTATTGGGAAACTGCAGATTATAAAAATCTATGGCAAGAATGTTTAGACACTTTATTTTATTGGATAGATTGTGGAATAAATGTATTTAGGGTAGATAATCCGCATACAAAACCTTATTATTTTTGGGGTTGGATTATTACTGAAGTAAAGAAAAAACATCCAGATGTTTTATTTCTTGCAGAAGCATTTACACGTCCTAAAATAATGCAACAATTAGCAAAACAAGGCTACACTCAATCTTATACTTATTTTACTTGGCGAGAATCTAAACACGAGATTATCGAGTATATGAATGAGTTGACAAAGACAGATCAAAAAGAATATATGCGTCCTAATTTTTGGCCAAATACGCCAGATATTAATCCGTTTCATTTACAAAATGCACCTGAAGCAAAATTTCTTTTACGCTATGCATTAGCAGGAACTTTAAGTTCTAATATCGGAATTTACGGACCAGTTTTCGAACAGATGATTAGTCAACCAATTGTTGGAAAGGAAGAATATTATATGTCTGAAAAGTTTCAACTTTGCCATTATGATTGGAACAAGCAAAATAGATTAACTACGATTATTTCGTTAATTAATTCCATAAGAAAAAACAACGAATCTTTTCAGCAAACAAATAACATTCAATTTTGTGAAACAGGAAACGATAATTTAATCGCTTTCTATAAATGGAATCAAGATAGAACTAATGAAACATTAACGATTATTAGTTTAGATGCTTATCATACACAATCTGGTTCAGTTCAAGTTCCATTGCAACAATTAAATGTACATGAAGGGCAAAAAATTGAAGTACAGGATTTAATTACAAATAATTCTTACAATTGGTATAATGAATGGAATTATGTGGAATTAAATCCACACATTCCTTTCCACATATTTAAAATTAATAAATAAATTATGACACAAACAAAAGTACACAGCCTTTTTACAGATTTTGACATTGATTTATTTAAAGCAGGAAAACACTATCGTTTATATGAAAAATTCGGAGCACACATTACAACTGTAGATGGCGTAAAAGGCACCTATTTTGCAGTTTGGGCACCAAGTGCAAAAGCCGTTTCTGTAATTGGAGACTTTAACTTTTGGCAAGAAGGAGAACATCACTTAAATGTACGTTGGGATGGAAGTGGAATCTGGGAAGGTTTTATTCCAAATGTTGGTAAAGGAGCTATTTACAAATATAAAATCCGTAATTCTAGTAATAATGTAATTACCGAAAAAGCAGATCCATTTGCAAGAAGATGTGAACATCCACCAAAAACTGCTTCTGTAGTTTGGGAAGACGATTATGCTTGGAAAGACAAAAAATGGATGAAAAACAGAAAGAAAAATAACGCTTTAGATGCGCCTTATTCTGTTTATGAAGTTCATTTAGGTTCATGGAAAAAACAAACCGAAGAAAACCGATTTTTAAGCTATAATGAATTGGCAGATGAATTGGTGAAATATGTAAAAGAAATGAATTTTACACACGTAGAATTTATGCCAATTATGGAATATCCTTACGACCCAAGTTGGGGTTATCAATTAACAGGATATTTTGCGCCAACATCTCGTTTTGGTTATCCTGATGAATTTAAATTTTTGGTGGATAAATTTCACGAAAACGGAATTGGCGTTTTATTAGACTGGGTACCTTCTCACTTTCCTTCAGACGATCATGGTTTAGGATTTTTTGATGGTTCGCATTTATATGAACATCCAGATAGAAGAAAAGGATATCACCAGGACTGGAAAAGTTTAATTTTTAATTACGGAAGAAACGAAATAAAAGCATTTTTAATTAGTAATGCTATTTTTTGGTTAGACCAATATCATGCAGATGGTTTAAGAGTAGATGCTGTTGCTTCTATGTTATTTTTAGATTACTCTAGAGAAGATGGTGAATGGGAACCAAACATGTTTGGTGGAAATGAATATTTAGAAGCTGTAGACTTTATAAAAGACATGAATACTGCAGTTTATGAAGCATTCCCAGATGTACAAACTATTGCAGAAGAATCTACCTCTTTCCCTAAAGTTTCTAGACCAATTTACGATGGTGGTTTAGGTTTTGGTATGAAATGGATGATGGGTTGGATGCACGATACTTTAGACTATTTCGCGAAAGAACCGTTGTACAGAAAACATCATCAAAACGATTTAACTTTCAGTTTAAATTACGCATTTACAGAAAACTTTATGTTACCTCTTTCGCATGACGAAGTTGTATATGGTAAAAAATCTATTGTAGAAAAAATGCCTGGAGATGAGTGGCAACGTTTCGCGAATTTAAGATTAATGTATAGTTATATGTTTACACATCCTGGAACAAAATTATTGTTTCAAGGTGGTGAATTTGGGCAAACTTCGGAATGGAATTTTGAGGGAAGTTTAGACTGGCATTTATTAGAATATGATGTACACAAGGGAGCACAAACTTTAGTAAAAGAATTGAATAAATTCTATAAAAAGGAAAAAGCACTACACCAAAAACAATTTTCTCACGAAGGTTTTGAGTGGATAGATCATGGAGATCATCAAAATTCGGTGTTATCTTATATGAGAAAAGGAGAAAATGAAAAAGACAATGTAATTGTTGTGTTGAATATGACTCCAGTGCCAAGAGAAAAATACAGAATTGGTTTGCCAAAAGCAGGGAAATTAAAAGAAGTTTTTAATAGTGATGATAAAAAGTTCAATGGAACAAATCAATATAAAAATAAGTTATCAGCTTCAGAAAAAAAGACGTGGAACAATAGAGAAAATTCTATAGAATTAGATTTGCCACCTTTAGCGATGCTTGCTTTTAAATACCAATAATAAAAATCTATAAATAGCTGTTTGTTTTTACTATAGTATTAGTAAAAATAAATAGCTGTTTTTTAATACTTCAAAATAAACAAGCACTATTTTTATAGGATTCTGAATAATACATACACTTCATTCATTTTCTGTTTTTTGTAGTATTTTAGCACTTTATTTATCACAAATAATACTAAAACGTTATCGTAAAAAAAGGACTTTACAGATGGTTCTGTTCCAAACTTTTACGATTTTTACACGATTATAAAACAAGCAAATACATATGATTGTTAATACTGAATTAGAACAAAAAGGAAATCTATTTCCTTCAGAAATAATTAAATATAAAAAAGACGTAGATACACTATATTTTACGACTAAAAACAGTGTAGTTCTTCAACTTACGGTTATTAGAGACAGTGTTATTCGTTTTCGTTACTCAACTACAGGAAAATTTGAAAATGATTTTTCTTATGGAGTTACTATTCATGCGAGTAGAGGATACAGCTTTTTAGATGTTAGTGAAAACGATACACATTACATAATTACAACTGCAAAATTAGTTTGTAAAGTAGAAAAGCAAAGTTTGCAAGTTAGTTTGTTCGATGCTTTAGATATGAAACTAATTAATGAAGACGAAATTGGTTTTCATTGGGAAGAAAGTTACGAATATGGTGGAGACATCGTAAAAATGAGTAAAAATTGTCAGAAGGCAGAAAGTTTTTATGGTTTAGGAGATAAACCTGTAGATGTAAACATGAAAGGAAAGCGTTTTGAAAACTGGGCAACAGATTCTTACGCATTTGGTAAAAATACAGATCCTATTTATAAAGCGATTCCTTTTTACACAGCCATCCAAGATAATAAAGCATATGGTATTTTCTTTGACAATACTTTTAAAACTTCTTTTGATTTCGCACATGAAAGAAGAAATGTAACTAGTTTTTGGGCTCAAGGTGGAGAAATGAATTATTATTTCATTTACGGTCCAGAAATGAATGACGTTGTAAAAAATTACACAGATTTAACTGGAAAACCTCATGCATTACCACCTTTATGGGCTTTAGGATTTCACCAATGTAAATGGAGTTATTATCCAGAAGCAAATGTAAAAGAAGTTACAAATACATTTAGAGATTTAAAAATACCTTGTGATGCTATTTATTTAGACATCGATTATATGGATGGTTTCCGTTGTTTTACTTGGGATAAAAATTATTTTCCTGATCCTAAAAGAATGGTGAAAGAATTAGAAGACGATGGTTTTAAAACTGTGGTTATTATTGACCCAGGTATTAAAATTGACATGGAATATGATGTTTTTAAAGAAGCATTAGATAAAGATTATTTCTGTAAACGTGCAGATGGACCTTATATGAAAGGTAAAGTTTGGCCTGGAGAATGTTATTTTCCAGATTATACGAAACCAGAAGTTAGAGAATGGTGGTCTGGTTTGTTTCAAGAATTAATTGAAGATATTGGCGTAAAAGGTGTTTGGAATGATATGAACGAGCCTGCAGTTATGGATGTTCCTAACAAAACATTTCCAGATGATGTACGTCATGATTATGATGGAAACCCATGTTCTCATAGAAAAGCACATAATATTTATGGAACACAAATGGCACGTGCAACTTACCATGGTTTAAAGAAATATGCATATCCAAAAAGACCTTTTGTAATTACAAGATCTGCGTATTCTGGTGCACAAAGATATACTTCTACTTGGATGGGAGATAATGTTGCCACTTGGGAACATTTAGCAATTGCAAATAACCAAGCACAAAGAATGGCAATGTCTGGATTCTCTTTTGCAGGATCTGATATTGGTGGTTTTGCAGAACAACCTCAAGGAGAATTATTTGCAAGATGGATTCAATTAGGAATTTTCCATGCATTCTGTAGAGTACATTCTTCTGGAGATCATGGAGATCAAGAACCTTGGGTTTTTGGAGATGAAATTACAGATATTGTAAGAAAATTCGTAGAAATTAGATATCAACTTCTACCTTATTTATATACTTCTTTTTGGAAACATATAGAAGATGGAACACCTATATTGAAATCTTTGGTTTTATATGACCAAGAAGACATGCAAACGCATTACAGAAGTGATGAATTTGTTTTCGGAGAGCAAATTTTAGCTTGTCCTATAATAGAACCAAATGCCAAAGGAAGAAGAATGTATATTCCAAGAGGTAAATGGTATAATTTCTGGACAGATGAAGTTGTAGAAGGAGGAAAAGAAATGTGGGTAGATGCAGATTTAGATAGCATGCCAATCTTTGTAAAAGAAGGAGCTGTAATACCTAAATATCCAGTGCAACAATATGTTGGAGAAAAAGATTTCGATGAAATTACTTTGGATGTTTATTATAAAGAAGGAAAAGAGTCTTCTAAATTATATGATGATGCACATGATGGATATGATTATAAGAAAGGAAGATTTAGTTTACGTACTTTTAAAGTAACAGGGAAAAAATCGGAATTTATTTTACAACAACACAAACGTGGAGATTTCGACGCAAACTATTCTAATTTTAAAATTGTTTTTCACAATTTACCATTCGAAATTACGTCAGTTCAAATCGATAATGTGGAAATTGAATTAGACAGAGTAGATTCTTCTGTAACAAAGGCTATTACTATAAATAAAGAGTTTACAGAACTCCATTTATTCGGAAAATAAATAAATTAGTATCCCTGAGGTCAGGGATAAGCATCCCTGAGCTCAGGGATGCTAAAAATATACGGTATTCAGGGATTGTTTGGTATTAGATTCTACAATATATTTGTAGTGTTCGTAAAGTCATTCCCCCATTTGTATAGTTAATTTGTTAACACGACTTTCGAAAAATTTATTAAGTAAAAAAGCGATTAAAAGTTCCCCTAACTTTAATCGCTTTTTATTTTTCACTATATTTTCTACTCCATAGCTCTATTTCTTTTTCATAACGTCTTCTTCATAGTGTTATACTTTTTCGAATAGCATTTTATTTTCAATAATTCAATTTTTTTTCTTTTTCTCAGGCAAACATTACTCCTTTTCTTGCAACTGGTTTTGTCTTTTTTTATGTATAACTGTGCTTCCTGTTCCTCCTTGTTCTTTTTATACGCATAAGCAAGTATAGCAATTTCAACAAGTAATATTGCTATTTTAATTTTTTTGCTTTTTGTTAAGGCTGCAGAGAAGCCTAAAAGTTTTGTTGCTATCATTTTTTCTTTTCTTTTACATATCAAAGATACATTAGAACTAAAAGCCCCATTAATTCATATACTATAAAAAGTGACTCAAATAAAAAACCCCAGATAATTCTGAGGTTTGTAATTAATTTAAATGCGAAAAGTTCTTAAATTCCTTCTCCTAATTCTTTTAATTTTTCGGTATTTTCTGCCAACATTAATTCATCAATGATTTTCTGTATGTCTCCATTCATAATATTTGGCAAATCATATAAAGACAAACCAATTCTATGATCTGTAACTCTACCTTGTGCATAATTATACGTTCTAATCTTCGCACTTCTATCTCCAGAAGAAACCATAGAACCACGTTTTAAAGCGTCTTCTGCATTTTTCTTTGCTAATTCCATGTCATATAAACGAGAACGCAATACTTTAAATGCTTTCTCTTTATTTTTATGTTGCGATTTTTGATCTTGACATTGTGCCACCAAACCAGTTGGAATGTGCGTTAAACGAACAGCAGAATATGTTGTATTTACAGACTGACCTCCAGGACCTGAAGAACAGAAAAAATCGATTCTTACTTCCTTTGGATTAATTTCCACATCAAACTCTTCTGCTTCAGGAAAAACCATACAAGTTGCTGCAGAAGTATGCACACGACCTTGTGTTTCTGTTTGTGGAACTCTTTGTACACGATGCACACCAGCCTCAAACTTTAAAATTCCGTAAACATCATCTCCATTTACCTCAAACTGAATTTCTTTAAATCCACCATTTGTTCCTTCAGAATAATCAACAGTAGAGACTTTCCAACCTTTACTTTCGCAATATTTAGAATACATTCTAAACAAATCTCCAGCAAAAATACTTGCTTCATCTCCACCAGTTCCTGCACGTAATTCTACAACTGCATTTTTAGAATCTTCAGGGTCTTTGGGTATTAACAAAAATTTTATCTCGTCTTCTAATTGCGGAATTCGAGTATTGGCTTCGTCTAATTGCATCTTTGCCATTTCTGTCATTTCTGCATCAGAACCATCAGAAATTATTTCTTTTGCCTCTTCTATATTGTCTGTTAATTCTTGGTATTCTTCCCCTTTTTTAACAACATCACCTAAATCTTTATATTCTTTCATCAATTGCGCATACCGTTTTTGATCTGTAATTACATCTGGCTGAATAATTAAATCCGAAACCTCGTCATAACGTTGCTTAACAATTCTTATTTTTTCTAACATCTTCTACTCTTTTCTTGTACTGCGAATTTACAAATTTTATCGGAAAGTTAAATGTTTCGTTTTGAGTATATTTGAAGAATATAAACTTATTTATTATGAAATATTTCCTATTCATATGTTCAATTTTATTAATTATTTCCTGCAAAACTGAAAAAGAAAAAACGAAGAAGCCTTCTTTCCTAATAGGAAAATGGATTCGGTTAAATGACAAAGAAGGCAACAAAACATACGAAAATTGGAATACTAATTTTACTGGTTTAGGCTATACTTTAAAAGGGAAAGACACCACTTTTAAAGAAATATTGAGTATTGTTTCTGTTAATGATACTTCAAACTTAAAGGTTGAAGGCGTAAATGAAACTCCTACACTATTCAAATTTACATCTCAAACTGATACTTCTTTTATTTACGAAAATTTAAAAAATGAATTCCCAAAAAAAATAAAATACTATTTAGAGAACAAGCAATTAAAAGCAATTGTTTCTAACGACGATTTTAGTATTGATTTTGTTTTTAAGAAAATTAAAAATTAATGACTGAAAAACTCATAAAACTAAATTACGATTCCGATAAATATTTGGCACTTTGGAAAATATTTAACAGCGAAAGTTCTAAAGAAAAAAATATATTACTAACACATGGAACATTTTCTAACAGAAAAGTTTTAAACGGAATCACCGAATATTTAGTATCTAAAGGTTTTACCTGTTGGATTTTCGAATGGAGAAATCATGGAAACAGTTCTAAAATTAACCAAAATTTCGATTTTGAATCGATAGGTAAACAAGATTTTAAAATCGTTTTTGATTATTTATTCACTACTCAAAATATTAAAAAAACAGATTGCATTACACATAGTGGTGGTGGAATTTGCTTAACTATTTTCTTAATTACAAACCCTAATTATACATCTAAAATTAATAGTATTACCCTATTTGGTTGCCAAGCTTTTGGTGCTGTAACCTCAACTAAAAATTATCTTAAAATTTTTATTGCGAAATATATTAGTAAGCTTTTAGGTTATATTCCTGCAAAAATAACTGGAAGCGAAGAAAATGAAAGCTATTTTATGATGGAACAATGGTTTAATTGGAATCTAAACAAAAACTTTCTTGGCAAAAATGAGTTTGATTATCGAGCTAAAATGAATGAAATACAAATTCCTATTTTATCTATTTCTGGAAAAGGCGATACTTTTATTGCGCCACCTAAAGGTTGTAAAGACTTCTTAGATGCTTTTAAAAACCCTAATAATAAATATGTATTATGTTCTAAAGAAAATGGTTTTTTAGAAGATTATAATCATAGTAGAATTTTACATTCTAAAAATGCGAGTAAAGAGATTTATGCTGTTGTTTTGGATTGGATTGAGAATTTTGAAAGCTAAATTTTAGAAATCATTGAAACAATCTTATATTTTTCTAGAGTTAACAAGTACAAAAAATCTTAATACTCAAAAACTCCAAACTCACTTTTAATAGTGAGTTTTTTTGTTGGAGAAGCTTCTACTCTACCAACAATTTGTGCATTTACATTATAAGATTTTGAGATAGCAATTATTTCTTCAGCAATTTCTGGAGAAACATAAATTTCCATTCTGTGTCCGCAATTAAATACTTGGTACATTTCTTTCCAATCTGTTTTCGATTGTTCTTGTATCAATTTAAATAAAGGCGGAATTGAAAACATATTGTCTTTTACAATGTGTAAATTATCTACAAAATGTAAAATCTTCGTTTGTGCACCACCAGAACAATGGATCATTCCATGGACTGTATCCGAATTAAATTTCGATAAAATTTCTTTAATAATTGGTGCATAAGTTCTTGTTGGAGACAAAACTAATTTACCAGCATCAATAGGAGAATTTTCTACTTTGTCTGTCAGTTTTGTGTTTCCAGAATAGACTAAATCTTCAGGAACTGCACTATCGAAACTTTCTGGATATTTGTCCGCTAAATATTTATGAAAAACATCGTGTCTTGCAGAAGTTAATCCGTTAGAACCCATTCCTCCATTATATTCTGTTTCGTAAGTTGCTTGCCCAAAAGATTCTAAACCAACAATTACATCGCCAGCTTTTATGTTTGCGTTGTCTATAACATCTGTACGTTTCATTCTTGCAGTTACTGTAGAATCTACAATAATTGTACGAACTAAATCGCCAACATCTGCAGTTTCTCCTCCTGTGGAATGAATGGTTACTCCAAAACCTTTTAAGTCTTCTATTAATTCTTCTGTTCCGTTTATAATTGCTGATAAAACTTCACCAGGAATTTTACTTTTATTTCTACCAATTGTAGAAGACAACATAATATTGTCTGTTGCTCCAACACATAGTAAATCATCGATATTCATTATTAAAGCATCTTGTGCAATGCCTTTCCACACAGAAATATCACCAGTTTCTTTCCAATACATATATGCCAAAGAAGATTTTGTTCCTGCACCATCTGCATGCATTATTAAACAATAATCGTTATTATTTGTTAAATAATCTGGTACAATTTTACAGAATGCTTTTGGAAATAAACCTTTGTCTATATTCTTAATTGCGTTGTGCACATCTTCTTTAGATGCTGAAACGCCTCTTTGCGCGTATCTTTTAGAAACTTCTTTACTCATATTGTTGTGTTGTTTGGCAAAGGTAATTTTTTACAGATAAAAAACAAGATTTTATACCCACTTTAAAATACGTCATTTGCCCTATTTTATAAATTTATGATTACACTTAATTTTGGTGAGTAACATAAAAGAACAGTAGCATGAAAAATTACTTATTAATTCTATTTTTAATTTTAGCACCATTTATAAATGCGCAAGTACCTATAGAGTATATTTTAGAAGAGAATTTCGAAAACAATAAAAATGGATGGACTCTAACTAATGAAAAGAATTTTGTTTCTGAAATAAAGGATAACAATTTATACTTAAAAAATGAAACTAAATATTTTAAAAAAGCTTCCATAAAAACAGATTTAAACTTAAAAAAGGATTTTAAAATAGAAACTTCTATAAAGTTATTATCTGGTACAAATAATAATTTACTTTCTTTAAAATTTAATAAAGATGCAAAAACCAAAAACTATGAAACTCACGAAGAGTTTGGTTTTACAGATAATGGATATTGGAAATATCTAAAAAAAATTTCTTTTAAATATATTGAAAACACAGGCTGGCTACAAACTACAAACATAAAACCGAAGGAGTTTAATAAATTAACGATTCTTAAAATAAATGAAAAAGTTTTCTTTTTAATAAATGACAAACCTGTTTTAGTTAAAAGTAATGCAGAGTTTTATGAACAAGAAATGGCATTAGAAATTCCTAATAATGCTAAAGTTGTATTCGATTATTTAAAATTAGGTTACTTAAAAGGTAGTAATTCTGAAAAAGAAAATTGGTCCAATTCTTTATTCAAAAAAATTGAAACTGCTAAAAAGGCAAAAGAAGAGGTATTAATTGAAGATACAATAACACAAGAATTACAAACTAATTTTGACGAAAATGAGTTTGGTTTTTTCTTAAAAGAGACTGAAAATTATAACTTCAAAATTGATAATGGGGCTTTAGAAATGGAAAATAAGTCTAAAGATTACTACCAAACTTGGGCAGATATAAAAATTAATCCAACTCAAAATTTTGATATTTCTACATCTGTTAAAAGAGTTTCTGGTACAAAAAATAAAGGAATTAGTCTCATTTTAAAAGATAAGGTAAAAAAACTGCAATTCGCTGTTGCGCCAAATGGTCATTGGTTTTCTAATGTAGAAAAAAATGATAAAGAACTTCATTTTAGTAAATGGCAAAAAACAAATCTTGTAAAAGAATCTGACCATAATTCTATGAGAATAAAAAAAATAGGTAGAAGTATCTATTTTATTTTAAATGATAAAGTGGTTAATAAAGTTGAAGGAAAAGAAGCAGGAAATACAATTTATATTAAAATACCTGATAGTATTAAGATTCACGTAGACGATTTTAAACTAACGCAATCTTTCAATTCTAATAAAGAACAAGAAAAATTAATTACTGAATATGATGCATTATGGGACGATGCTAAAAGGGAAAATGTTGGCGCCTTTGGTAAAACTGAAAAACAACAAATTGCTTTTGATAAAGGCGAAGCAAAATTCAATAAAAAACAAGATAAAGTAGAAAAAAAATACAATAGAATGTTTAAAGGAGCTCCTTTATCTGAAGTTATTAAAAAATTAGGACAACCCTATAAATCTAATAATGTTTCTATTTCTTATAGATATAATGATGCTTATAATGGACGACCACAGGAATTACGTGTTGCTTTTATGCCATACAGAAAAGGAAATATAACATACAAAAGAGTGGAATATGTTACAATTGGTTATAAATAAATTATGAAAAAGAAAATCTTATTACTCGTATTATTATTTGTTTCGTTAATTTCTAATGCACAGGATATTAATGCATTGTACAAGAAAGCAGGTAAAGCCGTTAGCTTAAAAAATGTAACTGAATTAAAAGCTACTGCAAATTCTTTAATTAAAATAGCTCCAGAAAATTATGTTGGCTATTTATATTTGGCTTTTACAAGTTGTTTGGAAAATAATATTTCATCTGCAAAAAAAAATATAGAAACTGCTTTCAATTTAAATTATTTAGATGCTTCCACTTTTGCAATTGCTTCTTACACTTCTTTTTTAGAAGGAAATTTAGAGGAATCAAAAAAACAAATGGATTTTAGTTACGCACTTGTTTCTTACAAAAATGCATTAAATATAACTTTAGATGATATTAACTGGATAGAAAAAGCAACCGGTAAAAATTGTTCTCAATTAAAAGAATTTGCAAAAAATGCAAGTAAAAACAACCCTAATAACATAACTAACGCACAAAAATTATATGCTTGTTTTACAGATTGGCAAAAAGGAAATGCTTCTAAAAATGAAAAGGACGTGCTTTCTTATTTATCGAAAAAAGGGAATTATGGCAAAACTGCTATAGCTGTTTTTAAGTTTTTAAAAGCTGCCTTTTTTTACAACAATCATAAAATTGACGAAGCTGTTACTAACATTCATCAGTTTATAGAAAATTCACTTGTAAAAAACAATCCTAATTTGCGCTATCAAGTTGCAAAAGCTTACAATTATTTATCTGATAATAGCGCCCTAATTTTCGACCATAAAAACACATTAAATGAAGCTAATAATGGTTTAGAAAATGTACAGGGTTTTATTACAAAAGATTTGGAATTAATTTTATTAAACACAAAATTAAAAGCATTAGTTGGTTTAAATAAAAGAGATGAAATAATTTCTGTTGCAAACCAATTATTAGAAAAAGCAAAAAATAAAAAAAATAGTTCTTTTGAAGCTATGGCAAATAATACTTTGGGGCAATTATATGCTAATAGTGTTTTACCTGCTGAAAGAAATAAAGCATTTAATTATTTACAGAAAGCCTATAATTTGGCTATTAAACTAAATGACAAACGATTAATTTCTGATGTTTCTAGTAACTATTCAATTGCACTTTGGCAACAAAATAAAAAGCCAGAAGCAATTGAAATTGCCACTAAAGGAATTAAAATTAAAAAAGATTTAAAAGATATAAATGGCGCACAACTTTTAGCAAATAACATGGGTTATATGCATTATATAGCTAAAGATTACAACAACGCTATTAAAATGTTTTCAGAGGCCATCTCTTTATCTGAAAAACATTTAGAAAGTGCTAATCCAGAAATGCAACTGGCTTTAATGAACGAATATTCAAGTGCTTACAGTGGTTTAATTATGACTTATAAAGACACCCAAAATGTGGAAGCACTTTTTAAAATTCAGGATGCAAACAGAGGTAGGTTATTGAGTAAGAAATTACACCAACAAGCATTTTCTAAAAATATTATTGATGTTCAAAACCAATTAAAAGAGGAAGATGTTTTAGTATATTACTCATTATTAAGTCCTGGTGAAATGGTTGCCACAGTAATTACAAAAGACAAAGCAACTATTAAATATAATTTTCCTATTGATTCTTGGCTAAAAATAAAAAAAGGAATTATTGGTTTTGTTCAGAAAAAACCTAGTTCTATAAATAATTATTTGATAAAATTAGATGAAGATATTATTGATAAACAACTTATTAGATTTAAAGACAAAAAACAAGCTTTTTCGACGGATGATTTTTCTCTATTCACCTCATTTACAAGAGAATTAATGGAAGCTTCTGAGGCTAAACAAATCACTTTTTTAAATAATTTTTTAAAACAATGGTATTCATTTTTAATTGAACCAATAGAAAGTGAAATTTTAGGCAAAAAAAATATCATTATTAGTGGAGAAAAAGAATTAAATTATTTACCATTTGAAGCTTTTATAAATAGTAAAAATCAATTTTTACTACAAAGTCATAACGTAACTTATATACCTTCTGCAACAATTTGGTTTAAATTAAATGAAAGAAATTATTCCAATTCCAGAAATGATCTTTTAGCTTTTGGTGGCGCAACCTATAATGACCCAAATACAAATTCAACAGGGAACTTAAGAAATAAGACAGATTATTATTCAGTAAAAAAAGAGTTGACTTCTAAAGTTAAAACAAATAAAAATAATTTATCAAAAGAATTAGACGCTTTGGGTTATGGAGGTGCAAATTATTTGCCAGGAACTTTAAGAGAAGTAGAAAATTTACAAAAAATAATACCAAAAGCAAAAGTTTTAGTTGGAAATGACATGACAGAATCTAATATTAAAATGATGAATAATTCTGGTGAACTTTCTAACTATAAATGGGTTCATATTGCAACTCATGGTTTTGCATCTGATAATATTCCTGAACTTTCTGGTGTTATGTTAACACAAAATAACGGTGAAAAAATAAAGGGAGAAGACACTTTTTTATTAGCGCATGAAATTGAAAAATTAACCTTAAATGCAGACATGGTTACTTTAAGTGCTTGCCAAACTGCATTGGGCAAAATTTATGGTGGTGAAGGAATAAATGGATTGAATTCCTCTCTACTTTTGGCAGGTGCAAACAATACTTTATTAAGTTTATGGCCAGTAAATGATTCTGGTACAATGGTTTTAATGACTTTGGTTTATCAAAATATGTACTTAAAAAACCAAACTGCTTCAGTTGCATTATCTAACGCAAAAAGAACTATGTTAAGTGGCAAAGTTGGTGCAGGTTTTAAATCTGTTTATATGTGGGCGCCTTTTGTTTTAAATGGTTCTGGAAAATAAAATAGAAAACGTTATTTATAAAAACGTATTACATATTATTATACTGAAACAAGTTCAACACAAGAAACTGTGAAATCTGAAATAATTAATTTTAATAACTTCTTTTTCCGGTTTTGCAATACGCGTTAGGGATTGAATGGCATGTTTGAGCTCTTTTTTGTTTTTTACAAAAAAAGCGAGTAATGAAAGCCCGTTAAAACGCCCAAAAAACTATTTTATTTAGTAAATAACAATTCTCTATACTTGGTTAGTGGCCACAAATTGTCATCTACCATAGTTTCTAACTTATCGCAATGAAATCTTATTTCTTCGAAAAAAGGTTTTACGTTTTTGCAATACATATCTGCAGATTTTAAGCCAGTATATTTATTTGCTTTTGAACGTTGTTCTTCCATTTTTATTACGAGAGCATTAATGCCTGTAATATGATTGGAGATTGTCATTATTAATTCTATTTGCTCTTTTGCGATATTTTTATATTCGCCTCCAAAAATTTCTTTTAAATTTTTGGTATTTTCTAACAATGTATTTTGATAAATTACTGCTGTTGGAACAACGTGATTTTTGGCAATATCACACAAAACACGACCTTCAATTTGTAATCGTTTTGTGTATTCTTGTAGTGCAATTTCATAACGAGCTTCTATTTCTACTTTGCTCATTACCTCCATTTCTTTGTACAAGTCAATTACTTCTTTAGAAACCTGTATTTGTAATGCTTCTGGAGTTGTTTTATTGTTACTTAAACCTCTCTTTTTAGCTTCTTTTTCCCAAGCTTCTCCATAACCATCTCCATTAAATCTAATTTTTTTAGACTCTTTAATATATTCTCTTAAAACATTAAAAACAGCTTCATCTTTTTTAAGATTCTTTACATCTATTAATTTATCTACTTCTATCTTAAATTCTTTTAACTGTTTTGCAACAATAGTGTTTAAAACTGTCATTGGTGTTGCGCAATTAGATTTAGAACCTACTGCTCTAAACTCGAATTTATTACCTGTAAAAGCAAAGGCAGATGTTCTATTTCTGTCTGTATTATCTAATAAAATTTCTGGAATTTTACCAATAATATTCAGTTTTAAATCTGTTTTTTCTTGTGGAGATAATTTTCCTTTTGTTACATTTTCTAACTCGTCTAAAACTTCTGAAAGTTGGTCTCCAATAAAAACAGATATTATTGAAGAAGGAGCTTCATTTGCACCTAGTCTACAATCGTTACTAGCAGATGCAATTGAAGCTCTTAACAATTCTTCATTCTCATAAACTGCTTTTATTGTGTTTATAAAAAAGGTTAAGAATTGTAAGTTTTTCATAGGTGTTTTCCCAGGACTTAAAAGGTTTATTCCATCTGAAGTAGACAAAGACCAATTGTTATGTTTACCAGAACCATTGATTCCTGAAAAAGGTTTTTCATGAAAAAGAACCTTAAATTTATGTCTTCGAGAAACTTTTTCCATCACATCCATTAATAATGAATTATGATCTACTGCTAAATTTGCTTCTTCGAATATTGGAGCAACTTCAAATTGATTTGGAGCGACTTCATTATGTCTTGTTTTTACAGGAATACCCAACAACATACATTCTTGTTCCAGATCTTGCATAAAAGCCATCGCTCTTGCAGGAATGGTTCCAAAATAATGGTCGTCTAATTGCTGACCTTTTGCAGGTAAGTGACCTAATAATGTTCTACCTGTTAGTAAAATATCTGGTCTTGACAAAGCCAAAGCATCGTCTATTAAAAAATACTCTTGCTCCCAACCTAAAGTTGCACTTACTTTTCTTGCATTTTTATCAAAATACTTACAAACTGCAGTTGCATGCGTATCTATTGCTTGTAAAGCTCTTAATAATGGCGTTTTATTATCTAAAGCTTCGCCTGTATAAGCAACAAAAATTGTTGGAATACACAGAGTTGTTTCATAAATAAAAGCTGGTGAAGTTGGGTCCCAAGCTGTATAACCTCTTGCTTCAAACGTATTTCTTATTCCTCCATTTGGAAAACTAGATGCATCTGGTTCTTGTTGCACCAATTGTTCTCCGTCAAATTTTTCCATTGCCAAACTACCATTGATAGATTCGAAAAATGCATCGTGTTTTTCTGCTGTTGCCCCAGTTAATGGCTGAAACCAATGTGTATAATGGGTTGCACCTTTAGAGATTGCCCAATCTTTCATACTTACAGCAACTTGGTCTGCAATTTTACGATCTATTTTTGTACCAAGCTCAATTGCATTCATAACACTTTCGTATGCGGCTCTTGTAAGATATTGCTGCATAGCAAATTTATTAAATACGTTTTTACCAAATAAAGATGATCTTTTTTCATTTTGAACAACCTTTAAAGGGTTTCTATTCAAAGTTTCTTGTAAAGCATTGAATCTTATCCTTGACATATTATTAATTTTTTAAGCTTTTTTTTGTTTTTATATAAATACCCCCTACAAAAATTAGGGATAAAATTATTCTCGTGCAAAAATAAACATTTAAGCCCTTATTTTTTTGATATGTTTATAAATTATTTCATTTTTGCATGTATATTATCACTTATAAAATTATTATGGCAAAAATTAAATTAGAATACATTTGGTTAGATGGATATTTTCCAACTCAAAACATGAGAAGTAAAACCAAAGTTGAAGAACATGAAAATTTTCAAGGAACTATCGAAGAATTAGGTATGTGGTCTTTTGATGGATCGTCTACAAGACAAGCTTCAGGAGGCGCTTCTGACTGTTTACTAAAACCTGTTGCAATCTATCCAGATCCTGCAAGAATTAATGGTTATTTAGTAATGACAGAAGTTTTAAATGCAGATGGAACTCCACACGTTTCTAACGGTAGAGCAACAATTGAAGATGAAGATGATGATTTCTGGTTTGGTTTTGAGCAAGAGTATTTTATTATGGATACTAAAACACAATTACCTTTAGGTTTCCCTATTGGTGGTTATCCTGCACCACAAGGAATGTATTACTGTTCTGTTGGTGGAAAAAATACGCATGGTAGATTAATTGTTGAAAAACATGCTGATTTATGTATTGATGCTGGATTAAATTTTGAAGGAATTAACCAAGAAGTTGCTTCAGGACAATGGGAATTTCAATTATTTGCAAAAGGTGCTAAAAAAGCCGGTGATGAAATTTGGATTGCACGTTATTTATTAGATAGATTAACTGAACAACATGGTTACTATATAGATTATCACCCTAAACCATTAGGAAAAGATATGGACTGGAATGGTTCTGGTATGCATGCAAACTTCTCTAACACTGTTTTAAGAACTTGTGGTTCTAAAGAAACTTATGAGAAAATTTGTGAAGCATTTAGACCTGTTGTAAAAGAACATATTGCTGTTTATGGTGAATTTAACGACCAACGTTTAACTGGAGATCACGAAACTGCATCTATCCACGATTTCTCTTATGGAGTTTCAGATAGAGGAGCTTCTATTAGAATTCCTATTATTACTGTAGAGAAAGGTTGGAAAGGTTGGTTAGAAGACAGAAGACCTGCTTCAAATGGAGATCCATATAAAATTGCTGGTAGAATTATTAAGACTGTAAAGTCTGCTAATATTAGCTAAAATATATTACAAAAATTATAAAGCTCGCAAATTAAATTTGCGAGCTTTTTTTATGCTTATTTTTTATTAGAAAGCGAAATTTTTAAACTGTAGTTTTAAAAATTAGGTAAATAAATAGTCCATATCCAAAAAACAGAAAAACTCCTTTAAATCTACTTAAAATGAATTTCTTTGGCATAAAAACCAAAGGAAGTAATATTCCTGCAAAACCTAACATCCAAAAGATATCTCTAGATAATATTTGTGCTTCTGTTACTGGAATTTCTTTTATTAAAGCTGTTACCCCTAAAACAGATGCAATATTAAAAATATTAGAACCTATTAAATTCCCTAAAGAAATTGCCTTTTCACCTTTTATAGCTGCAATTACAGATGCTGCTAATTCTGGTACACTTGTACCAATAGCAATCATAGTAATTGAAATTACACCTTCACTAACTCCCATATTTTGCGCAATATCTTTTGCGCCAACCACTAACAAATCCGAACCAAAATACAATGCAGCACCACCAATTAATAACCAAATAAATATTTTCCCATAACCTATTTCAGCTAGAGCATCATCTACTTCATCTAAAGAAACCTCTTCTTTTCTTGCTCTTCGAATTAAAACAATCAAAAAAACAGATAAAGCCGCCAAAAGAATAAGGCCTTCCATAAAAGTTAAAACATTATCATTATATAAAAAGTAATAGAGCATTAATGAAAACAACATCATTACAGGCCAATTAAACTTATAAAAGTCTTTATTAACTGCAATGGGACCAATAATCGCAGTAATTCCTAAAACCAACCCAATATTGGCAATATTTGAACCTATAACATTATTTATAGAAATTGCAGGAGAACCATCTAAAGCAGCTTGTAAGCTTACTAAAAGTTCTGGAGCAGATGTAGCAAAAGAAACTACAGTCATACCAATAACCATTTTAGAAATGTTCAATTTAAATGATAAGCTTATTGAAGATCTTACCAAAAACTCGCCTCCAACAACCAACAAAATCAACCCTATTATCACATAAAAAATACTCATAAATATTATTTTTTACGAAGATACATTTTTATGGACTTTCGAAAAAAGAAATAATGAAAACGTGTAAAATTCTATTTAAAAAGATGAGACTTCCTTTACAATTAAATTCTTAAATGTTTAGCCCCTTTACTTTCTTACAATTAGTTTATCATAACAACACAATACGTATTAATTTAAAACATATATATAACACAATTACTTACATATTAAAACAAATATTGTTTTTTTAGCTATAAATGTAATATTAATTTGATTAATAAGTGAAAAAGTGTTTGGCAGTGTTGTTTCAATGTGCATATATTCACAAAACAATAAAGAAATTAACCCAAATTACTAACTTAAAAACCCACTATTATGATCCTTATTGCACTTAAAACAATCAAAGACATTTCAGAAGTTATTTTTACTATTCTATTTTAATTAACCAACTTTAAGCAACTCTATAAAAAGAGTTGTTTATTTTTATTAAATTTGATTAGAATTCAAGTAAAATGAAAAAACAATTTTTTAAAATTCTTTCCAAGATTAATAAAGCTATCTTACCCTCATTCACTAAGAAAGGTTTAGATATTTCTAAAGCTACTAAGTTACAACTAGCTATAATTGGCTGGAAAGCTTTTGTAACAAAGAATTCACTTAACTAAAAAACACAATTATGAAAGACGAACACATTACTATATTTTCTGGATCTTCGATTATAGTTAAAGGACTTCAAATAAGGTTAGAAGATAATAATATAAAGTACCTTATTAAAGATAGGGTTGAGTCTGCAAGACTAGGAGGTTTTGGAGAACACAGAACTGCCATTGAATTATTAGTATCGAATAATGATAAAGAAAAAGCGCAACCGATTGTAGATGCTTACAAAGTAGAAATAAATTCATAAAAAAAGCGAATCTGCTTTCTAATTTCAAAAAACTCTACTATATTTGCACCCGCAAAAAGGCCATGTGGCGCAACTGAATAGCGCACTTGATTACGGCTCAAGAGGTTGCAGGTTTGAATCCTGCCATGGTCACGAAAAAAACTCATCTAATTTTAGATGAGTTTTTTTTATTTTCTATTTTGATAAAAATTCTTTAAAATTCCCTTCGAAAAAACGGGGTGGATATTTTAAATTTAATTCTTTTTGCAACAGAATGTCTTCCCAAATAATTTTTAAACCAATTTGTTTATTTAATTCATAATTATCATCTCTTTCTGTGTAACCACACATTAAATAAGTTGTTTTCAATTTTTTAAAAAACCGAAAAAATCTACTCATTATATAAAAAATAGATTCGTTAGAATCTCCTGTAATATCATATCTATAAAATACAGGAGTTTCTTGTGATTCAATTAATACTAAATCTTTAGCCCTTAAATCTTTATTAGAAATCTCTCTACTTTTTAATTTCTTATAAATAGACTCTTTAATTGGTAAAACCAAACAATGTCCAGCATAATAACCAGATTTACCAACTGAGATAAAATTTAATTCTGGCAGAATCTGAACTGCTTTTTTAATTAAATCTGTATTTACGTATGAAGCATCTTTTTTCTGAGTGTCTATAAATTGTTCCAAATATTTTATATCATAATCAAAATCTATGGTTCTTACATTTTCTGAAACTAAATCTATTTGATCTAAATACCAACTTAGTTTTGGTAATTCATTAGACTGTTTAGATAGTGCATATTTTCTAGTATTAAAATCGTAATAAGTTGGAATTGGTATAGCACCATTTAAATTATGAATTAATTGATATGGCATTAAAGTTGCCAAAACTATATCTTCTTCTTTTTCGGATTTTACTAAAGTTAAATCTTTTTCCCAACGTTGAATTGTTCTTAAATCTACGTTTACTTTATTTGCAAAAGTTGTTTGCGACAAATTATAAAACTTACGATAATCTAAAAAAAGAGTTCCTAAAGAATTGTATATTTTCATTTTTAAATTTAAATAGTAAATATAGCAAAATGAAATTCAACGACATTGTATGTCTTACTTTACTTGTAGATTTTGATATAAATTTGCAGCATTAAAAAGTTCAAAAAAAAGAATGCTTTTATACAAATTAAGAGATATTGAAACCTCTTTAGAAAAGGAACCTCTAAAGAATAAAGATTTATTGGAAGCAATTGTTTCTCTTAAAAGTATTTTTTTAAAATTAAATTTTGAAGTAGAAGAAGTTCCAGAATATTCTTTTACAAAAATTTTAAAACTATTAGAATCTATAAAAAATTCTACTTTGACAAAAAATGAAGAATTAATTTTAAGATGTATTATAAAAAAAAAGTAATTTAAAACCACTAAAAAAAAGCCCCTTATCCCCCAATTGCAAGTCCGTCTTTATTTAAGACGGACTTTTTGCTAAAATTAAAAAGACCCTAAGCAAATGCTTAAGGTCTTTTTGTCTAACCAAACTTAGTATTTAAAATACTAACTACTACTATCTTTATATTTTTTTCTAATTCCGTAAACAGCTCCTAATGCAAGTAAAACCCCAGAAAAACCATCAATTGGCAAACCTGGTGGTGGTGGTGGTGGCATTGGTGGTGGCACAACCTGTGCAAAACCTATAAAAGGAAGCAGTAATAAAATTACTATTATTATATTTTTTATACTCATTTGTCTTATTCTCTCTTTTAAGACACATACGTAAAAAAAAGTCACATAGTTTTTTAAAATAAATAAAAACTCAAGATATTTCTTGAGTTACTCTATATATTTTCGAAGTGTAATTCTGTGTTCTGGAATACTTTTATCGTATTTTTTTATGAGTGATTCCAGTATTTCCGGAGCATTTTTACCAATATCTTTTTTACTAAGGTATTTAGATACATATAAGTTATATTGGTTATTTTCTTTTTCAAAAATTAAAAAATGAGTGTTATTTAATTCTGTAAAACTAATTTCATTTCCAGAAAACTCCCCACTTTCATCCTTAAAAAAACTAGAAAATTCGTAATAATCTAAAATATTATCCATCATCTATACCAATTCTGCAGATAAACCTAATTGCAATAATTTAGAGCATCTTGGCTCTAAATCTTTATATTCTCCAGACTTTACAGTACATTTTCCTTTATAGTGTACTATAGTTGCACATTGTTCTGCTTGTACTAAAGTATGTTCACAAACATCTATCAAAGAATCTATTACATGATCGAACGTATTTACATCATCGTTATGTAAGACGATTTCATGTTGAAATGTTTCTTGTTCTATAACATCTACTTCTTCCTGAATTTTTTCTTTTGTACTCATACTGCAAAAATAAAAAATATTATTTACTCTTTTATGTATTTTAACGCAACCCAATTATTACGCTCTATAAATGTGTCTAAATTTAAACCGTATTTAGAAACTTCTGCATCTATAATAGGAATATCTTCTTGATAAAAACCACTCAACAACAAAATTCCTTTATCATTTAAACAGTTTGTATAAATCGTTATATCCATCAACAAAATATTTCTATTGATGTTTGCTATAATAACATCATATTTTTTATTGATTAACAAAGAAGAATCTCCTTCATAAACGCAAATGTTACTACAATTATTACGTTCGACATTTTCTAATGAGTTTTCGTAACACCAATTATCAATATCTATAGCATCTAAAGGTTTTGCTCCCCTCATTTCAGCAAAAATTGCTAAAATTCCAGTTCCACAACCCATATCTAATACTTTTTTATCTTTTAATTCTAACTGTAATAAATGCTGAATCATCATGTGAGTAGTTTCATGATGTCCTGTTCCAAAACTCATTTTTGGCTCAATTACAATATCGTATTTTAAATTAGGATTCTCATGAAAAGGAGCACGAATACTTACCAAATCGTCAACCTGAATTGCTTCAAAATTCTTTTCCCATTCTGCATTCCAATTAGTTTGTTCCACTTCATTTTTATTGAATTCTATAGAAAACTCCTCTGAATTCAACACAAAAATAGATGCTAAAATTTCTGCATGCCAATCCGTTTTTTGAATGTATGCAGTAACTCCAGTATCTGTTTCCACAAAACTTTCGAAACCTACATTCCCTAATTCTGCAATTAAAATTTCAGTAGCAGGTTCTTTCGGATTTACTGTAAAATTGTACTCTATATATATATTGTCCATAATTGTTTCAAAAAAAAATGCATCGAGATTAAAATCTCGATGCAAATTTATTGTTTTCTTTTGATTCTATAACTACTAAATAGCTGCAATAATTGCTGTAAAATCATCTACATGTAAAGCAGCTCCACCAATTAAACCTCCATCTACATCTGGCTTAGAGAAAATCTCTTCAGCATTTGTTGGCTTTACACTTCCGCCATATAATATAGAAACTTTGTCTGCTACTTTTTCGTTATATTTTTTCTCGATAATACTTCTAATAAAAGCGTGCATTTCTTGTGCTTGTTCTGGACTTGCAGTTTCTCCTGTTCCAATTGCCCAAACTGGTTCGTAAGCTAAAATAATGCTTTTCCAATCTTTCGCTTCTAAATGAAATAATGCATTTTTAAGTTGACTTTCTACCACTGCAAAATGATTGTCTGATTTTCTATCTTCTAACAATTCTCCAAAACAGAAAATTGTTTCCATTCCTTTTTCTAAAACTGTATTTACTTTTTCTGCTAATTTCTCGTCTGTTTCTCCAAAATAAGTTCTTCTTTCTGAGTGTCCTAAAATAACAGTTTCTACACCAATTGCTTTTAACATATCTCCAGAAATCTCTCCAGTATAAGCTCCATTAGTAGCTTGATGCATATTTTGTGCAACCACTTCAATTTTAGATTTTTTTGCTTTTTTAACTGCAGATGAAAGGTTTACAAATGTTGGCGATACAATTACTCTTGTATTTTTAAGAGACATTTTTTTAATTGATTTTTTTAAACTTTTAATCAATTTATTACTTTGCTCTTTATCATTATTCATCTTCCAGTTTCCTGCTACAATCTTAGTTCTCATAAATATAAATTTGGTTCTTTTTACAGAAGTTTGTTATTAAATTCTAAGTGGTAAATTTAAGAAATCATCTTTAAAATATTTCAGGAAATAGAAATAGTTACTAAAACGATTTATAAGCGTTATTTTAGAGCTTCTATAATGTCTAAATCTGCAGCATTTGTCGCTTTAAAAAGTTTAATTTTTCCTTGTTCGTCAATTACTAAATATCTGGGAATCCAACCTAAGTTTAAAAAATTTACGAATTCGCCATCTTTCATCCCTTTTGGTAAGTTATAATGTTCTCCTTTTATATTAAACCTTGTAATTCCGTTTTTCCACGCTCTTTTACTTTTATCTATTGACAAAAATAAAAAAACTACCTCTGGATATTCTTTTTGAAGATTCTTAACACTTGGTAATCCCTTTATACAATCTCCACACCAAGAAGCCCAAACATCAATTAAAATCTTTTTGCCTTTATATTTATCAAGGATTTCTTCAATAGAAATTTGTTTGTCAGATAAAGAATATGCTTTGTCGTTTAACGCTATTTCAGAAAATTTCGTAGGTTTTTCGAAAGTACAACTGGTTACTAAAATTATAAATATTAGAACTATTTTTTTCATTATTGAATTAGAATTAATTAAAAAATTTGTCTTCTTTGCCTTAAAAAACTTACAAATTAAAATCTAAATTAAGTATTTTTGTGGAACTTTATAAAAATTATGACCACACAAGAATTAGTAGCTCAGATTAAAAAGAAGAAATCTTTTTTATGCATTGGTTTAGATGTAGATTTAGATAAAATTCCACCTCACTTATTAAAAGAGGAAGATCCTGTTTTCGCTTTTAACAAAGCGATTATAGATGCAACTCACCATCTTTGTGTTTCTTACAAACCAAATACTGCTTTTTACGAAGCATATGGTTTAAAAGGTTGGAAATCTTTAGAAAAAACTATTAATTATCTAAATGAAAATTATCCAGGAATTTTTACAATTGCAGATGCAAAACGTGGTGATATTGGAAATACCTCAACCATGTATGCAAAAGCTTTTTTCGAAGATTTAGCATTCGATTCTGTAACAGTTGCTCCATATATGGGTAAAGATTCTGTGGAGCCTTTTCTTGCTTTTGAAGATAAACATACCATTATGTTAGCCTTAACTTCTAATGAAGGTGCCTTCGATTTTCAAACAAAACAAATTAATGATAAGGAATTATACAAACATGTTTTAGAAACTTCTAAATCTTGGAAAAATTTTGAAAACTTAATGTATGTTGTTGGCGCTACAAAAGCAGAGTATTTTACTGAAATCCGTAAAATTGTTCCAAATTCATTCTTATTAGTTCCTGGTGTTGGGGCTCAAGGAGGAAATTTACAAGATGTGTGTAAATATGGCTTATCAGAAAATATTGGTTTATTAATAAACTCTTCAAGAGGTATTATTTATGCTTCTAATAAAACTGATTTTGCTGAAGCAGCAGCTAAAAAAGCATTAGAATTACAAGTTCAAATGGCAGATATTTTAAGTTAATTTAATGATATTCAAAGACCAAATAAATACTGTTTTTGAATTAAAAAAAACGCCCAAACGAATTATTTCTTTAGTGCCAAGCCAAACTGAATTATTAGTTGATTTAGGTTTGAAAGATTCCATTGTTGGTCTTACTAAATTCTGTGTACATCCTAATCATTTCATAAAAACTAAAACAATTGTTGGTGGTACAAAAACTATAAATATTGATAAAATTAAGGCGTTAAAACCCGATATTATACTTTGTAACAAGGAAGAAAACACCAAAGAAATTGTTGAAATCTGTCAACAAATTGCTCCAACTCATGTTTCAGATATTTACACAATTAGCGATTCTATTGAAGTAATTAAACAATATGGAAATATTTTTTCAAAAGAAAAAGAAGCCCAAAGTTTAGTCTTAAAACTAACTGTAATTATTGAAGATTTTAATCAGTTTATAGAAAACAAACCCACTTTAAAAATTATTTATTTCATTTGGAAAAATCCTTGGATGATTGCTGGAAATAATACATTTATTAATTATTTACTAGCTTTAAATAAATTTGAAAATGTGTATAAAAATCTATCAAGATATCCAGAGGTTGCACTAGAAAATTTAAAAAAATCTGATTTAATTCTACTCTCTTCTGAACCATATCCTTTTAAAGAGAATAATATTAAAGAAATTGAAGGACATTCTAAAAATGCTAAAATTATTTTAGTGGATGGCGAATATTTTTCTTGGTATGGAAGTAGACTCTTAAAATCTTTTGATTATTTTAAAGAATTAAGAAACAGCATATAAGACTTCTCTATCCAAATAACTAACTCTGTTGATTTTATCTAACACCTTCATCGCTTTAAAAGCAGCAAAATCGCTTTTAGGTTCATCTATATATTTATAGTCGTTAGATTTCTCTAAAAGCTTGTAGTACCTATCTTCCAGGTGCTTTCTATAGGTTTGTAGTTGGTTAATTCGTGACATTATTTTCTTTTTGGGGACTTAAATATAACGAATAAATCCTTTAAAAGAAAAATAACCTTATTATTTATTGTCTTGCAATGCAAATACTTGTCTTAAAAGAGCTGTATTTCTTAAACCAACTTTTTCTCGGATTCCTTTTTCTTCTACTGCTATCATTGTAAAAACTCCTTTTAAAGCTTCTTCTGTAACATATTGCGTTAAATCTGGGTTTACTTTACTAACAAAAGGAATAGAATTATAACGAGTAATTAAATTGTTCCAAATTTTATCTGCACCAACTTTAGAAAAAGATTTATCTATAACTGGGCTAAAACTTGCAAATAAATTATCTGAAGTTTTGCCTTTTAAATAAGAAGTTGCGGCATTTTGGTCTCCTAATAAAATATTTTTAGCATCATTAAAAGATATTTCTTTTACAGCATTTACAAAAATTGGAGTTGCTGTTTTTACAGCATCTTCAGCAGCTCTATTTAACACCTTAATCCCTTCGTCTGCCAAATTGCCTAAACCAATTTTACGTAAACCTTTATCTACAGCTTGTAATTCTTGAGGCAACAAAATTTTAACCAACTCGTTTTTATAAAAACCATTTTGAGAGGTTAATTTCGAAACCTGATTTTTAATTCCATTATCCAAAGCTTGTCTTAACCCATTCCCTATTTGAGCTTGACTTAAACCTCCACCATTTGGTAAATTATTTACAACATTTTGTAACTCTGCACATCCTGCAAAATTAATTGCTACGAATAAAACTAAAATTCTCTTTATCATTTTTTATAAATTATCTATTTATTGGAAACTTTTATTCTTTAAAAGTCACTTTTATTTAAAACTATCGGTTTTTTTATCATATCCATAAGGACAATGTTTACAACCACTTTTACAGCAATGCCCTCTTTTTAGGTGAAATCTCTCTGTAAAAACTTTGTAACCTTGTTCATTAAAGTAAAAATCACCTTCCTCTAAAGGCACTATTTTATTATACATTATAATTAAATTGTTATTGCAAAAGTAAAACTTTAATCCATAAAAAAAGCGTTCCGAAGAACGCTAATTTTTAATTTTTCTCTTTTCCTGGAGGAAATCTCGAAACAATTTCCTTTACAAATTCTTTTATTCTTGCTTCTTTCTTTTCTCTATTGCTCATTTTTAAAGCACCAGTTCCAACACCTTGCCAAACTAATTCTTTTCTCTCTTTGTCTATAAAATCGATAAATAATGTGCCCTCTGTATATTGCGAAATATTTACATTATTCATTCCATTTCCCATCCAAGGGTTCCAACCCCAACCAAAACCGTAACCAAAATTGTTATTCTGGTTAACGTTTACTTTCTCTCTCGATTTTGTAAAAATACTCACTAACATATCTGGGTTATCTGACTTTGAAAAACCTAATAACGACAATTCAGATTCTATTGCTCGTAAAATTCTTTTCTTATCTAAATCGGAAATTTCTGCTTTATCGATTCCTGTTTTGTAAAACGCAAAGGTTTTGTATTTCGTAAAATCTACTTTAGAATCGTAATCTGTAGCAACTTTTACAGAGCTACAAGAAGACAGAACAATGGCAAAAACTAAAATAAATGGTTTTAATAATTTCATAAAAGTGTATTTTTAGGTTATCGAAATTAACTTAGAATTTCTGTTCTAAATTAGCATCAATTTTTATTAATTTAGTGTTACTAAATATAATCAATAAATATGCCAAACCTTTATTTTTAAGCATGATTTTAATTTCGAAATATATCGTTCCCAAAGGTTTTACAGGAATTACACTTTTTCCATTTATATTTTTGAAGGAAACTGATTTTAAAGATGATAAAATCTTGGTAAATCACGAAAAAATTCATCTAAAACAACAGTTAGAATTATTAATAATCTTCTTCTATATTTTTTATCTATTTGAATGGTTTATCAAACTTATTAAATATAAAAATAGTTATATTGCTTATAAAAACATCAGTTTCGAACGTGAAGCTTATCTAAATGAAAAAGATTTTAACTACACTAAAAACAGAAAATTTTGGGCATTTTTAAATTATTTATAAACCTTTCTCTTTGTTTGCTACTTTTCGGAAATTGTAACAAACCTAAGAAACAAAAAACTGCAGAGATTGTATCTATTAAAGTTGATACAATTCCTAAAACACCAAAATATCTCACTAAAAATTATGTTTTAGGAAAGTTCGATTACATCAATAATGCTGATTTTGTTTTGGTTCCCAAAGAAATTTCTAACAAAAAAATATATTTAAGAAAAAAAGTTTTAACGGCTTTTTTAGAAATGAAAAATGCAGCTGAAAAAGAAAACATCAGTTTTAATATAATTTCTGGTACTCGAAATTTTAGTCATCAAAAAAGAATTTGGAATTATAAATGGAATACAAAATATAAAAATCTTCCTCCTTTAAAAAGGGCAAAAAAGATTTTAGAATTCAGTTCCATGCCTTCAACATCAAGACATCATTGGGGAACAGATTTGGACATCAACAGTTTAAATAATTCTTATTTTACAAAAGGAAAAGGGTTAAAGGAATATAATTGGTTGTTAAAAAATGCTTCAAAATTTGGTTTTTATCAAGTTTATACTTCAAAAGAAAATGGAAGAACAGGTTATTATGAAGAAAAATGGCATTGGACGTATTTGCCACTTTCATCAACCTATTTAAACTATTACAATATACATATTACATTAAATGATATTGCTGATTTTGAGGGTTCTGAATATGCACAAGAACTAAACATCATCAAAAATTATGTAAATGGTGTTAATTTAGAAATTTTAAAACCTTAAGAATTTCACAAAACAATCGTTATTTTTTGAAAATTCCGTAAATTGCAAGCCTAAAATCAAACATTTATTACGAATGGAGCAAATAAAACCATATAAACCTACACATAAAGTAAGAATTGTAACTGCAGCAGCATTATTTGACGGACATGATGCCGCAATTAATATTATGCGTAGAATTATACAATCTACTGGAGTTGAAGTGATTCATTTAGGTCATGACAGAAGCGTTGAAGAAGTAGTGAATTGCGCCATTCAAGAAGATGCAAATGCGATTGCGATTACTTCTTATCAAGGAGGACATAATGAGTATTTTAAATATATGTTCGATTTATTGCAAGAAAGAGGTGCAACTCACATCAAAATTTTTGGTGGTGGTGGAGGCGTAATTCTTCCTGAAGAAATTAAGGAATTAATGGATTATGGAATTACCAGAATTTATTCTCCAGATGATGGACGTGCCTTAGGTTTACAAGGAATGATAAATGATTTGGTAAAACAATCTGATTTCCCAAGCCCATCCTTAATCCTTCCCAAAGGGAAGGAACTAAAGAACTCTTTAAAAGAAAAAAACATAAATACAATTGCAAGATTAATTTCTTTTGCAGAAAATCAACATACAGAATTCGACAGGCTTTTTTCCCCTTTGGGGAAATTAAAAGGGGCTTCTACCCCAGTTTTAGGGATTACAGGAACTGGTGGAGCAGGAAAATCTTCTTTAGTGGATGAATTGGTTAGACGTTTTTTAATTGATTTCCCTGAAAAAACTATTGGATTAATTTCTGTAGACCCGTCAAAAAGAAAAACGGGTGGAGCACTTTTAGGAGACAGAATTCGTATGAATGCGATTAATAACGAACGTGTTTATATGCGTTCTTTGGCAACTCGTCAGTCTAATCTTGCCTTGTCTAAATATGTAAACGAAGCAATTCAGGTTTTAAAAGCTGCAGAATTCGATTTAATAATTTTAGAAACTTCTGGAATTGGACAATCGGACACCGAAATTATAGAACATTCAGATACTTCTTTATATGTAATGACACCAGAATTTGGTGCTGCAACACAATTAGAGAAAATTGATATGTTGGATTTTGCAGATTTAGTGGCAATTAATAAGTTCGACAAACGTGGTGCTTTAGATGCAGTTAGAGATGTGAAAAAGCAATACATGCGCAACAATAATTTGTGGGATGTTCATATGGACGATATGCCAGTTTATGGTACAATTGCTTCTCAATTTAACGATCCAGGAATGAATACGTTGTACAAACGTATTATGGATAAATTGGTCGAAAAAACCAATGTCGATTTAAAATCTTCTATGGAAATTACTAAAGAAATGTCTGAAAAGATATTTGTAATTCCACCAAGTAGAGTTCGTTATTTGTCTGAAATTGCAGAGAACAACAGAGCATATGACAAGAAGGTAAACGACCAAGTTGTAGTTGCTCAAAAATTATATGGAATTCATCAAACGATAGAATCTATTCTAAATTCTTATGTTGAAATCACTAAAACAGGATTAAATGAAGATGCTATTTTAGAGAAAACAGCTACTGAAGAAAAAGAATTTATCAAATTATTATTAGCACAATTCGAAAAAGTAAAACTGAATTTCGATCCTTTAAATTGGGAAATCATTTTAAACTGGGCTGAAAAAGTTCAGAAATATAAAGACCCAATTTATACCTTTAAAGTTCGTGATAAAGAGATAAAGATAGAAACTCATAGCGAGTCACTTTCTCATTCGCAAATTCCGAAAGTTGCCTTACCAAAATACCAAGCTTGGGGAGATTTATTACACTGGAATTTACAAGAAAATGTTCCTGGAGAATTCCCTTTTACAGCAGGTTTGTATCCTTTTAAAAGAACTGGAGAAGACCCAACAAGAATGTTTGCTGGTGAAGGTGGCCCAGAAAGAACAAATCGCAGATTTCATTATGTGAGTTTAGGAATGGACGCAAAACGTCTTTCTACAGCTTTCGATTCTGTTACTTTATATGGAAATGATCCTGGACACAGACCAGATATTTATGGTAAAATTGGAAATGCAGGTGTTTCAATTTGTTGTTTAGATGATGCTAAAAAATTGTATTCTGGTTTTGATTTAAGTCATCATATGACTTCTGTTTCGATGACGATTAATGGCCCAGCACCAATGCTATTAGGTTTTTTTATGAATGCAGCTATTGATCAGAATTGTGAGAAATACATTATTGAGCATAAATTAGAAAAACAAGTTGAAGCAAAATTTAAAGAAATCTACGAATCTAAAGGTTTAGACAGACCTGTTTATCAAGGGAATTTACCTGAAGGAAATAATGGCTTAGGTTTACTATTGTTAGGTTTAACTGGAGATTTGGTTTTACCTTCAGAAGTTTATCAACAAATAAAAAAAGACACTTTAGCGCAAGTTAGGGGAACTGTACAAGCGGATATTTTAAAGGAAGATCAGGCACAAAATACTTGTATTTTTTCTACGGAATTTGCTTTAAGATTGATGGGTGATGTGCAAGAGTATTTCATTGAAAAACAAGTTCGTAATTTTTATTCAGTTTCTATTTCTGGGTATCATATTGCTGAAGCTGGCGCAAATCCAATTACGCAATTAGCATTAACATTATCCAACGGATTTACCTACGTAGAATATTATTTAAGTCGTGGAATGGATATTAATAAATTCGGACCTAACTTATCTTTTTTCTTTTCCAACGGAATTGACCCAGAATATTCAGTAATTGGACGAGTTGCTCGAAAAATTTGGGCAAAAGCGATGAAAAATAAATACGGAGCCAACTCTAGAGCACAAATGTTAAAGTATCATATTCAAACTTCTGGACGTTCTTTACACGCGCAAGAAATTGATTTTAATGATATTAGAACTACGCTACAAGCTTTGTATGCCATTAACGATAATTGTAATTCTCTACACACAAATGCGTATGATGAAGCGATTACAACACCCACTGAAGAATCTGTAAGAAGAGCAATGGCAATTCAATTAATCATCAACAAAGAATTAGGTTTAACGAAAAACGAAAACCCGATTCAAGGTGCATTTATTATTGAAGAATTAACGGATTTAGTAGAAGAAGCGGTTTTAGCAGAATTCGATAGAATTACAGAACGTGGAGGCGTTTTAGGAGCGATGGAAACGATGTATCAACGTTCTAAAATTCAGGAAGAAAGTTTGTATTATGAAACATTGAAACACAATGGAAAATTTCCAATAATTGGTGTAAATACATTTTTAAGTTCTAAAGGTTCGCCAACAGTTCAGCCAGCAGAAGTTATACGTGCTACTGAAGAAGAAAAGCAGTTTCAAATTCAGACAAAAGAATTATTGAACAAAGCGAACCCTAATAAAGTTGTGGAACAAATTGCAATTTTACAAGAAGCGGCCATTCAAAATGAAAATTTATTTGATAAGTTGATGGAAGCAACCAAAGTTTGTTCTCTAGGGCAAATTACGGAAGCTTTGTTTAAAGTTGGTGGGCAGTATAGGAGGAATATGTAAGCAGACTCTTAATTTTGCAAAAGCAAAATTTTTAGAAGTCGCTTATGCTCGCGAAAGAGAGTATCTAAGGAAAACCAAAATTCTATTAAGAATCTTGTGTGAATCGCTTATCCCGCCATTTCAGAGGGACCTTATAGTTGTTATACTTGTAAAATTCACTTATTTCTATAAAACTAAACCTTATAATTTTTAAAAAATAACCAAAAAATCCGCACAAATTGTGCGGATTTTGGTTTTATTTAGTTTCAAATTTTAATACTTCTTATATTCTGTTTTACCAGATTTCAAGTAATTAATAATATGCTCTACAGCTCTTTCTTTTGCTTTATTTAATGTTTTAGTAAAATCAAACATAAAAACGGATTCTTCACCAATAACCACAAAATCTAAAATTTCTTTGCCATTATTTGCATCATAAATTTCTACTTTTACATTTATAACACAATACTCAACAGAAGTTGTATTGTTCATCCCTACTCCATTCATTCCCATTCCTCCAACATTATTCCACTCTACTCTGTTCGCAATTTCGAAATTTGAAAAGTAAATTACATAGTCAGAATTTTCTGTGTTTACGTCTTCGTATTTAAAACTATTGCTATCTATTAAAATTTTAGAAAAAAGATTATTGGCAAGTCCTTTTTTAGAGAATTGCGTCATAAAGTCTAAAGCGAAATCTCCTTTTTCCGGGAAATTTTTCTCAAATGTTTTTTTGAACTCATTTACTCTTACATCGTCTGTTGCAAAAACAATTACTTTCTTCGTCTCTGGTGTTTTTATATTTTCTTTTTTAGAGATATATTGTACATATTGTTTGTTTACTTTACAAGAAGATAAACTAACTATTGCTATTAAAAAGGCTATTATTACAATTGATTTTCTTTTCATTTTTATTTTTTGAGTCGCAAAACTACGCAATTTTGAAAGGCCTACTAATTTTTAAAAACAACTTTGTTTTCAACAGAAACTTCAGAACCTTCTAACAATAGTACTGAACTTGGTTTTTTATTATTTAAAAAGCCAAAATCTGTTCCATAATTGGCTTCAAAATCTACTTGAATTTCGTGTTTTGTAACTGGGTAATATTCCCAAGTTGGGTGTTTTACTTCGTATTCTGTAGTTTTATTATCGTTCATTTTGGAATATCCCCAATAGTGTTCTGCAATAAATTCTGTTTGTGAATTCTCTTCTATTTTTTGAGATTTTGTTTCTGCTTCTACTGAAACTTTTTCCCATTTGTTATTCACTTTCCATTCATAAGAAATATCCATTTTATTAGTATCTATATTCCAAGAATGTTTCATGGGTAAAGTTTGATAATGCTCGTTATAAAATACATTCGCCACAAAAGTAAGCATTCGTTTTGGCACAATTTCTTTAATGAAAACCACACCTCTTTTTACTCCACCTTCTACTTTTCTTTTTACATAAAAACGTAGATTAACCTCTTCAAAATTAATATGAAAAGGAACTTTTATGCCTAATAATCGTGTATTCATAAACATAAAACCGACTAAACTTACATAACATTTTCCTTCGAAAGTGTCTATTTCTGTTCCTTTTGGAACATATTTTTGTAATATTTCTGGCTGTACTTCATAATTCGCCATGATTAACTTTCTCCATTCTGCTTTTAAAAAACTCATGTTCTTTTAATTTTCTTTAGTCATTTTTCCTAAATTTATTTTCTCTGCTTTCGTAAACTTTATTTCTCTTATCTCACACATATCTTGCCATAAATATTTACTTCCTTTTAATCTTTTTGTTTGTCTTACTCTTCTCTGAAAAGCTCGTGCTTCTTTTTCTGTTGCTTCTCTTTTTATGCCTAATTCTCCATATAGTTTTACTCCTGCATACTCATCAAACTTCATTTTGAATAATGATTTTAACCAAAACCATTTGCTACTATTTACTGCCAATACACAAATGTTTTTATTCGCTTTTTCGTTTGATTTTAGTTTTGTCGCAAACTTTTCAAAATAAAAACCAGTCTGATTATCATTTAAAAACAAAGAACCAATTGGTGTTACTGTTGGTTGATTTTCTTTATTTACAGACGCAATAGAAACGTGCATATTTGCTCCAAATGATTTGCTAAAATGAGTTCTTATTTTTTGCCAGTTTTCTTTTATGTTGATTTCCATATTATTTATTTTATTGGAAGTAAATCGTTAAAAATATATTATTGAAGAAAAAGTGAGAAATAATTTTATTTATGCTGTATTTTCAAACTTTCAATAATTATTGAAATATAAATAATAAAATGTTATTGATAGATTTATTATCTTTATTTAAACAAATTTGATTTGTTTTCTCAAATTTTATACATAAGAATTATACTAAAAAAATTAAATTACTAAACCAATGAAATTATTAGGAATAGGCTCAAGAATTAATCATACTAATTATGGTTTTGGAGTCGTAACAAATGTAGATAACAAACAATATTGGGTAACTTTTCAAGAAAACGGATTGGAAACAATTCCTTTAAATGACGAATTTGAAACAATCGAAGCAGTTGAAAATGAAGTAGATTCCGTTTCTTTTATGGATGTAGAAAGTAGTCTTAAAAAGATTTTAAGACAATGGTCTGATGTTACAGAAATTGCACCAATAGCAGACAAATGGAAAAAAGGAACATTAATTATGCAACCTGCAGATTCAAGTTTATCAAACAAAGAAATTCCTATTGACACATTTTTTCATAAAATTGTTATGGTAAGAGATCGAATTCGTGTAATGGAACAAAAAATAAATTCAAGTAAAACTTTAGATGACCAAGATAAAATTGATTTGCAACAGTATATCACCAGAATTTATGGAAGTTTAACCACTTTTAATGTCTTGTTTAAGGTGAAATCAGATCATTTTACGGGAGTGAAATCAAAATAAATATATTTTTTTGCATCTTTTTTAAAATTTGGTAGTCTACTATATGAACATTAAAATTAATTAAGATGAAAAATTATAAAAATGAATGTACTTGTAACTGTGAAGGTTGCAAAACTGGGGATTGTAAAAATTGTACGTGCACAAACTGTACTTGTAGTAATTGTAATTGTTAATATTTTGTCATTTCGAGTGAAGTCGAGAAATCTTTACAATAAAAAGACCTTTCGACTTTGCTCAAGGTGACAAAAACAAAAATAAGAAATGACCACAAACCAAGTTTGGACAAAACATCATTTAGATTTACAAAAATTTATCATCAGCAAAGTGAAGAACAAAACAATTGCTGATGATCTTTTACAAGACACTTTTTTGAAAATTCACACAAAACTGCATACTTTAAAAGATGAAAGTAAACTAAAATCTTGGTGTTTTACGATTGCTCGAAATTCAATATTAAATTATTGGAGAGCAAATAATAAAACTGTAGAAATTGCAAATTTTGAAACTGAAACTGCTTCAGAAATAATAAAAAATGAACATACTGAAGAAGATTGTTTGCGTGGTATTTTAAATACACTTCCAAAGAAATATAGAACTCCTTTATTTTTATCCGACATAAAAGGCTTGAAACAACAAGAAGTTGCAGATCAATTAAAGCAAACCTTACCTACTACAAAATCTCAAATTCAAAGAGCACGAAAATTAATCGCACAAGGTTTTATGGATTGTTGTGGTTTTGTAATGAATGAAGAAGGAAATTTAGTTGGGGAAATTCAAGATAAAGCAGATTGCAAAGTTTGCAATTAACAGATAATTAGTTCTTATTTCTATATACATTGCCTTAATTTTAGTAGTTTCGCTCTATAAATTTTGATAAAATTAAAGTTCCATGAAAAATAAACTGGCAAATATGATGTGTTTAGATTTATTTTTATCTTCTCAAGAAACTTCAGATTATAACGCTATTAAAGAATCTATTACACCTACAGATTCTAAAAAACTACCTTTACTTAGCTTCGATTTTTATAACAACTATTTTTCTTCGGAAATGGAACTTCTAGACAACAAAAGTGATATCAATCATGTAAAAGAATTGGCTTCTAAATTCGATTGGAAAAATAATTTTGAAAACTTATTTAAAGACCAAAAGTTTGAGGCAATTGTAATTACAGATATTAATCAAAATATTGTTTGGGTAAATGAAGGTTTTACAAAAATGACTGGTTTTACAAAGAATTTCGCCTTAAAAAAATCGCCTACTTTTCTTCAAGGTGAAGAAACCTCATTAGAAACTAAAAAGAGAATTCGAAATAAAATCGCAAAAAACACCCCATTTTCTGATGTAATTATCAACTACAAAAAAGACAAAACTCCTTATAAATGCGAGTTGAAAATATTCCCTTTATATAGCAAAAAAACGACTCATTTTATTGCACTAGAGAAATCTGTGGCTTCGTTTTAACATGAATTTCTTTTACTTTTAAGTAAATTCAATAAAAATTATTTTTTTTTAGCAAAATAGATCCCATAAATGTATTAACGAAAAAAGCCTTTTTATCTCCTCCTTTTAGGAGCTCTACTCACCTTCTTTTTCCTTCTATTAAAAGGCACAGCATCATCAAAAGTATTTTTAGTTTCTTTTGCTTTTTTATTCTTTTTCCAAGAATTATTTTCAGGCAATAATTTTTGAAGCAAGTCTTGTCTACCAACTTTATTTAACGTGTTACGAATCCAATCTTTGTTTTCTTTTTTATACCAAAAGAAAAATTTATGTTGGTCTTCACGCTCCTTTTTTGTTTTTGGAGTTTTAGTTGGTTTTAAAGTATAAGGATGATATCCTGAATAATAAATAACAGTTGCAACTGTCATTGGAGTTGGCGTAAAACCCTGAACTTGTTCCAGTTGAAAACCCATATCTTTTGTTTCAGCTGCCAAATTTGCCATATCTTCTACTTCACTTGCAGGATGGCTTGATATAAAATAAGGAATCAATTGAAGGTTTAATTTCTTCTTGATATTTATCTTATCAAAACGCTCTTTAAACATGTGAAAATATTTAAAAGAAGGTTTACGCATCAATTTTAAAACGGGGTCAGAAGTATGTTCTGGTGCTACTTTTAAACGACCAGAAACGTGTTTTGTCATTACTTCTTCTGTGTATGCATCCAACTCTTTTGGGTCTGCGTTTTTATTGAATTCTGGCACCAACATATCATGTCTAATTCCACTTCCAATAAAAGATTTTTTAATTTTCGGATGCTTATCAACAGCTTGATATAATTCCGTTAATGGTTTGTGAGAAGTATCTAAATTAGAACAAATCACTGGCGAAATACAACTTGGCGCAACACATTTGTCGCAAATAGATTGTACTTTCCCTTTCATCTGATACATGTTGGCAGAAGGTCCACCAATATCGGATAAATAGCCTTTAAAATCTGGCATATTTGCCACTTTATCAATTTCTTTTAAAACCGATTCCTGACTTCTACTCGCAATAAATTTTCCTTGATGTGCCGAAATTGTACAAAAACTACAACCACCAAAACATCCTCTATGAATATTTATCGAGAATTTTATCATTTCAAACGCAGGTATTGGCCCACGCTTGTTATATTTTGGATGTGGTAAACGTGTAAAAGGCAAATCGAAAGAACCATCAATTTCCTTTTCTGTCATTGTAGGAAAAGGCGGATTTATCATCAACGTTTTTCCAGCAACTTCTTGTAAAATTCTTCTTGCTTTTAATTTATTCGATTCTTGTTCAATCGTTTTAAAGTTAGAAGCAAACGTTTTTTTATCTTTTAAACACGCCTCATGAGAGTTGATTGTTACATCTTCCCAATCATTTACAACCGGCATTTTTTCTGTTTTTGTATCAATAAAAACAGCTGTTTGTTTTATGTTTTTTAAACTCGAAAAAGGAACTCCTTTTTGCAATAATTCTACAATTTCACGCAAAGGTTGTTCACCCATTCCATAAACTAACATGTCAGCTTTAGACGTTTCTAAAATCGTTGGCAACAACTTATCAGACCAATAATCGTAATGTGTTACACGTCTTAAAGAAGCTTCAATACCACCAATTAAAACTGGCACTTCTGGGAATTTTTCTTTTAATATTTTCGAATAAACCGAAGTTGCATAATCAGGTCTAAAACCTTTATCACCATTAGGTGTGTACGCATCTTTGTCACGTCTTTTTTTGCTTGCAGTATAGTTAGAAACCATAGGATCCATACAACCACCAGTTACACCAAAAAACAATCTTGGTTTCCCTAATTTTTCGAAATCTTGCAAGTTATCATTCACACTAGGTTGAGGCACAATTGCCACTCTTAAACCGTAACTTTCTAAAATTCTTCCAATTACAGCTGGCCCAAATGACGGATGATCCACATACGCATCTCCACTAAATAAAATCACGTCCAATTCCTCCCAACCACGAATTTTTACTTCCTTGTTTGTTGTTGGCAACCAGTCTGTTAATTGATGTTTATTTGTTTCTTGCATAGTTTGCAAAAATACGAGAATTTTATTTGAAAAAAACGTTTAATTCAGAAAAGTGAACCAGAAATATTAAATTAAGTTTTATATTTTTTTGAAGCTATTTCCAGCTTTCACTACTCGCTTTTTTTATTCAAAAAAGAATAAAAAAGAGCTCAAACAAACCGTTCAATCTGGGCTATACTTGTTTGCTAACTATTATCATTATTTCTAAGTCAAAAATTACTCAACAATCAAATGAGGAACAGTATCTATATTCCAATCTATAACCAAACCACCAGCCAACGATTTTGCTACTTCTTTACCGTATAAAAATTCACATAAATACAAAGCCGCTTCAAAAGATTTTGCGCCTCCAGCAGACGTTATATATTTTCCATCATGGACAAATAAAACGTCTTTTCTAATATCTAATGTTGGGAACATTTCTCTCATTTTGTCAATATCACTTGGGAAAGTTGTGGAAACTTTGTCTTTTAATAATCCTGCTTTTGCCAAAACAAATGCGCCATCGCAATGAGAGGTAACGTAAATTGCTTCTTTATCTACTTTTTGCACAAAGTCAATCATAGCTTTGTCTTCTAAATCGGAATCTAAATGATGCTCTGCAGATGGAACTACTAAAATATCGATTTTTGGTAAACTATCTTTTAAATAATTAAAGTCAGGTAGAATTCGCATTCCTTCGAAAGTAGTAATTGGTTTGTCTGTATTTGCTACAGTAAAAACATTCATCGACTTTATACTTTTTCTAAAAATAGTATGCTGAAAAATATCAAAAGGTGCAGTTAGTTCTGTATTAAAAGTCCCATCCATAATTAGGAAAGCAACATTGTATCTGTCTTTTTCTAATTTTGGAAACGTTTTTTCTACTGTTGTACTTTTTTTGTCTTCAACTTTGGAAACACAACCAATAAACAGCATTAAACCTATTATGTAAAGGAATTTATTCATCTTCTAAAATGTTTTTCACAAAATTAGTGTTTCCTTTTTTAAATATCTAAAATCATTGAGTTTTAGATATTTTTAGCTTATAAATTCTTTTAAAATACCGTAATTATTCTAACTCTTAATAGTTTGCAAACAGGTTTAGCCCAGATTGAAGTGGCATCCTTTTTGTTTTTCACAAAAAGATATAACGTAAAGCTGGAAATAGCTTCTAATAAAAATAGAATTCATTTTAACAAAAGAATTTTACACAACTCTTTTTAGTTTCGTAGATTTATGCCAAACTAATTTAACTTAACATGAAAAAAGTTCTCCTTTTAACCATTTTTAGTCTATTTCTTTTCAGTTCTTGTAATCCTACAAAGGAAAAAGAAGATAAAAAAGATACGTATGTTGCCGATAATTACACGAAAAAAGAGGTAAATATTACAATGAGAGATGGTACAAAGCTCTACACAACCATTTATTCTCCTAAAGATACTTCTAAAAAATACCCGATTTTAATGCAGAGAACTCCTTATAGTTCTGCACCTTATGGAGAAGGAAAAATGAAAACCAAAATTGGCCCAAATGTTCATTTAATGAAAGAAGGAAATATTGTGGTGTACCAAGATGTGCGTGGACGATGGATGAGTGAAGGTGTGTATGATAATATGCGTGCTTATATTCCGAATAAAAAAGAAAACGAATCTGATGAAGTTTCTGATACGTATGACACGATTGATTGGTTGGTAAAAAACGTAGAAAACAACAACGGAAATGTTGGAACTTGGGGAATTTCTTATCCTGGACATTATGCAACAGTTTCTACAATAGATGCACATCCTGCATTAAAAGCGGCTTCTCCACAAGCTTGTATTGGCGATTTTTTCTTTGATGATTTTCATCATAATGGAGCATTTTTATTGAGTTATTTTAGAGCGATTTCACTTTTTGGAACATATAAAGACACACCAACAGATTCTGCTTGGTATTCTTTTCCGAAGATGAATTCGCAAGATCAATATCAGTTTTTCTTGGATAAAGGTCCTTTAAAAAACTTGAATGAATATTTTCAGTATGATAAATTAGACGTAAAAACTGCTGAAAATAAAGATAGAATTGACGATTATTTCTGGAAAGAAATTACTGAACACCCAAATTACGATTCGGTTTGGAAAAGTAAAGGAATTATACAACATATGGACAAAGTACCATCTACTGTAGCAACCATGGTTGTTGGTGGTTGGTTTGATGCTGAAGATTTATATGGCCCTTTAGAGACTTATAAAGGAATAGAAAAACATGGAAAAGGAAATTACAACACGCTTGTTTTTGGACCTTGGGATCATGGAAAATGGGCAAGAAATACTGTAAAAAATTATGTTGGTAATTATTATTTTGGAGATTCAATTTCTTTAAATTTTCAAAAAAATATTGAAACCAAATTCTTTAATCATTTCTTAAAAGGAAATGGAGATAAAAATTCTGGTTTGCCTGAAGCGTATGTTTTTGATTCTGGTAAAAAAGAATGGAAAAGTTACGATGCTTGGCCTCCAAAAAATGTTGAAAAAGAATCATTTTTCTTAAATTCTGACCAAGAATTAAAAAAGACTCATAATGGAAAATTCACTAAAAAAATCGATTTTATTAGTGATGTAAAACGTCCTGTTCCTTATTCTGAAGATATTAAAACGGTTTTTACACCAAGAAAATACATGACAGATGACCAACGTTTTGCGGCAAGAAGACCAGATGTTTTGGTTTTTGAAATGGATATTTTAACGGAAGATTACACATTGGCTGGAGATATTTTGGCAAAACTAAAAGTAGCAACTACAGGAACTGCAGCAGATTGGATTGTGAAGGTGATTGATGTGCATCCTTCAGAAATTGAAACTGATAAAGAAAATGACAAACTACAAGATCATTTAAAAATGAGTAATTATCATTTAATGGTTAGAAGTGAAGTTTTACGTGGACGTTTTAGAAATAGTTTCGAAAACCCAGAACCATTTACTCCAAACAAAAAAACAGATGTAAATATAAAGTTACAAGATGTTTTTCATACGTTTAAAAAAGGTCATAAATTACAGATTCAAGTCCAAAGTACTTGGTTTCCTTTAATCGATTTGAATCCGCAAACGTATGTAGATAACATTTACAAAGCAGACGAAAAAGATTTTAAAACGCAAACACACACAGTTTTTACAGATTCTACAATTGAATTTTCTGTATTAAAATAAATATCAAACTATAAGAAATGAAAAAAACAATTTTAATTTTTTTATTTGCTTTTATCTCGCAAATAAACGCACAAGAAAAAACAACACCCTTTTTTAAAGATGGAGAAGCACAAATTGTAGATGGCTTTAAAGATTCTAGTAAATGGATTCGTCATGATTTATGGGTAGAAACTACTTTTGACACTGATGGAGATGGAAAATTAGACAGAATGCATGTAGATGTAACAAGACCAGCACAAACAGAAACCGAAGGTTTAAAATTACCTGTAGTTTACGAATCGAGTCCTTATTATTCTGGAGTTGCTGCAGGAGGAAGAGAATTATTCTGGAATGTAAAACATGAGTTAGGAGAAAGAGTTCCTAATCCTGTGCATCCAAGTGTAATTAGAAGAGGAAAAAGACCAATTATATCGAATTCTCAAATTAGAACTTGGGTACCAAGAGGCTATATTGTTGTACACTCTTCTTCTCCAGGAACTGGTCTGTCTGACGGTTCTCCAACAGTTGGTGGAGACAACGAATCTTTAGCACCAAAAGCAGTAATCGATTGGTTAAATGGTCGTGCAAAAGGGTTTTCTGAAAGAGAAGGGAATGAAGAAGTGAAAGCATATTGGACTACAGGAAAAGTAGGTATGACAGGAACTTCTTATAATGGAACCATTCCTTTAGCAGCTGCCACAACTGGTGTTGATGGTTTAGAAGCAATTATTCCTGTTGCACCTAATACTTCTTATTATCATTATTATCGTTCTAATGGCTTAGTGCGTTCTCCTGGAGGTTATTTAGGAGAAGATATTGATGTTTTATACGATTTTATTCATAGTGGAAAAGAAGAAAATAGAGCCAGGAATAACAAAATTGTTCGTGATACAGAAATGGCAAATGGAATGGACAGACTTTCTGGAGATTATAACGATTTTTGGGCTGGAAGAGATTATATAAATGACATGAAACCAATGAAAGCAGCTTTGTTAATGTCTCATGGTTTTAACGATTGGAACGTAATGCCAGAACATAGTTATAGAATTTATAAAAAAGCTACAGATATGGGTTTACCAACTCAGGTTTATTATCACCAAAATGGACATGGAGGACCACCTCCAATGAAAATGATGAATCGTTGGTTTACGCATTATTTATTTGGTGTTGATAATGGAGTAGAAAATGATGCAAAAGCTTGGATTGTTAGAGAGAATGACAAACAAAACGAACCAACTGCTTACGCTGCATATCCAAACCCCAAAGCAGAAAACGTAACTTTTTATTTAGGTTCTGGAGCTCCAAGTGTTGGAAGTTTACAACTTAATAAATTAGGTTCAAAAGAAAAAGAAACATTGGTAGATAACTATTCTTTCTCTGCAGAATCTCTAGCAAAGGCAGATTATACAAACCATCGTTTATTATATGTAACTCCAATTTTAAAAGAAGATGTTCATATTTCTGGTTTATCTACAATAACTATAAAAGCAGCAAGTTCTAAGAAAGCGGTAAACTTATCTGTCTATTTAGTTTCTTTACCTTGGAATTCTGGGAGAAACACAAAAATTACAGACAATATTATTACACGTGGTTGGGCAGATTTACAAAACTATAAATCATTAACTAAAAGTAAACCACTTAAAAAAGGGAAATTTTACGAAATGACTTTCGAATTACAACCAGATGATCAAATTATTAAAAAAGGACAACAAATTGGTTTAATGATTTTCTCTAGTGATTCTGAATATACTTTATTACCAAAGCCAGGTACAGAACTAACTGTAGATTTAGAAGGTACAACAATTACTATTCCTATTGTTGGTGGAAAAGATGCTTTTAAAAAATCTGTTGAATAACAGAAAAAAACTTTAAAAGGTCTTGTTAATTAATTAACAAGACCTTTATTTATTATGAGATTTACAACGATTCTTTTTTTATTTATTACATTTATTTCTTTTAGTCAAGACATTAATAAACACCAATGGAAAAATAGGGTTCTATTGGTTTATACTGATAATGTAAATAGTTCTGAATTTAAAAACCAAACCTTAATTCTTCAAGAACACAAAAAAGAACTATTAGAAATAAAAATACTTGTATATCGATTTTCTAAAGATGTTTATAACTTCAATTTTAAAGAAAATTGGCAAAAATCAAACTCTTTGTATAAAAAATACGTACATAATTTAAAGTCTTTTAAAGTTCTTTTAATTGGTTTGGATGGTGGTATTAAATTGGAACAAAATTCAGTTTTAAAATCTAATAAATTATTTGCATTAATAGATGGAATGCCCATGAGAAAAAGAGAATTGAAAAATAAAAATTAGGGTATTTATAAATGACAGAAAAACTAATTTACGGAATTCAACAAATAGGAATTGGTGTTGAAAATGCAGACAAAGCTTTTAAATGGTATGCAAAAACTTTAGGTGCAGATGCTTTAATTTTTGATGATAACAACGAAGCTACATATATGGCAAAATATATGGGTGGAAAATCTCGAAAAAAGAGAGCTTTGTTGGCTTTAAACATGCAAGGTGGTGGTGGTTATGAAATTTGGCAATACACCAATAGAAAACCTTCTAAACCTAAAAACCCTTTTAAATTGGGCGATTTAGGAATTCAGTTCTCAATCATAAAAACGAAAAATATTTCTAAAACGTTTGATAGGCTAAAGCAATTAAATGAAAATATTATTTCTAAAATTTCTACAGAACCAGATAATGGAAAGAGTTTTTATTTAAAAGACCCGTTTGATAATATTCTAAAAATTAAAGAATTTAATTCTTTTTACGATAATAAAAAACTTGATGTTGGAGGCATTTATGGAACATCCATTGGAGTTTCTAATATTGAAACTTCTCTAAAATTATACAAAGATATTTTAGGTTATGACAAAATTGAGTTTGATAAAACTGGGGTTTTTGAAGATTTAAAAACCCTTAATAATGGTGATAAGAAGTTTAGAAGAATCCTGCTTTCTCATTCAGAAAAAAGAGTTGGTGGTTTTGCCAAATTGTTTGGAGATAGCCAAATTGAATTGATTCAATCTTTAGAAAACACACCAGATAAAATTTTTGAAGATAGATATTGGGGAGATTTAGGCTACATTCACTTATGTTTTGATATTAGAAATATGGATACACTTAAAAATGAATGTGAACAAAAAGGAGTTCCTTTTCAAGTAATTAGTTCCGAATCTTTTGATATGGGAGAAGCAAATGGACATTGGGGTTATATTGAAGATTTTGATGGAACTTTAATCGAATTTATAGAAACTCATAAAGTACCGTTGATTAAAAAGTTGGGAATAAACATCAACCTAAAAAATAGAAATCCTAAAAAACCATTACCAAATTGGATGATTAAAGGAATGAATTTAAAACGTGTAAAGAAATTCAACTAAAATGACTTCAACAGAAATTGCTTTACTTTTAAATGACGATTCAGAAAAAATTACTCGAATTGGAGAAATCATTGGGAAGAAAATTCCTGAAAGAGATAATTTCGAAAATTTAAACGAGTTTGAAAAAAACTTTATTTACATTGATATTTTAGAACAAAATGTTACTGAAGGTGGTTTTATTCAATTCTTTTTTAGTTCTTCAGGGCAATTTACACATGAAATTTTTCAAGCTTATTTAGCTATAAAAGCAGAAAAAACCGTAGATATTTTAACGAAAGCCATCTTCTTATTCCCAGAAATTCCTGTTCCAAAAAACATAAAAATCCGACAAGGAATTCTCATGCAAAAGGAATCTAATATCGATTTATGGGACGATTTAGATCTTCAATTTGAAAAATACGAAGATGATATTGTTCAATTAACAATCGATTATGTTCGAGAAAATATTTCTTATTTCGATTGATATTCTTTTTCTTTCTTTAAAATCGTAACTAGAATTAACAGAATAAAAACACCAATAAGTGCTAAAACTGTTAATACATTCAAAGTAAATTCAAAACCAAATTTATCTACCATTTGCATTCCAGAATTATGACTAAAAATATGCGATAATGAAAACGCTATCGCATACAAAGCCATATATTCTCCTTGGTTTCCTTTCTTTGCTCTTTCCACTGCAAAAGCATTTGAAAACGGAAAAGCAATCATTTCTCCTACAGTCATTAACAACATTCCTATTAACAAAATTCCGAACCAAGAAGTTGCATTTAAAATTGTAAAACTAATTGCGACTAAAAACAAACCAATTGCAACTAATTTAATTTTCGAATTTTTTGGATTTTCTAACCATTTAATTAATGGCATTTCAAAAACAAAAATGAAAAACCCATTGAATCCCATTAGTAAACCTATCTCTAATTCAGACAACATTCTAACGTCTTTATAGTATAAAGGCATTGTAGAGAAATATTGTAAAAAGGTAAATCCGAAAATAAACATCGCTATAAAAAACACCCAAAAAGCTTTGTCTTTGTAAGCAGAAACTGGATTCTCTACTTTAACCTTATCTAAAATTCTTGCTTTTTTAGGGTGCAAAACATTCAACAATAAAATTCCTGCTAAAGCACATGTAATTCCATCTACCCAAAACAAACCTTGGTAACCAATACTTACAATTATAATTCCACCAATTGCAGGTCCAGCAGAAAATCCTAAATTAATTGCCAAACGAATTAAAGTTACAGAACGTGTTTTATTCTCTGGTTTACTGTACGCATTTAAAGCCACAAACATAGCTGGCCTAAAAGCATCTGCCACCAACATTACTATAAAAATACCTAGACAAAACTCATTAAAAGTTGTTGCAAACTGTAATAAAACAAAGAAAATTCCGGTTAGAAATAAACTAAATAACATCACTTTATAATACCCTATTTTATCTGTCAACTTACCTCCTAACCAAGTTCCTACCAAAGAACCAATTCCAAAAAAAGACATAATCCAACCCACATCAGAAAGTGAAAAATTAAGACTTTTTGTTAGATATAAAGACAAGAACGGAATTACCATTGTTCCTGCTCTGTTAATTAAAGTTATTAACGAAAGCCACCAAACTTCTTTAGAGAGTCCTCTAAAAGTATTAATGTAGTTTTTAAATAAAGTATTCATGGTTGGTTGATTTATTAATGCTGAATCGAAATTCAGAATTCATGTAAAAGTAAAAAGTCCGACTGTGAAGTCGGACTTTTTATAACTGTTTGATTTTATATAGATATCATCAAAACATATAAACATACCGACTTTTTCGTGAAACACACGATTGCTTGGTAATGTTTGTAATGACATTTTTCATTTCTGGTTTATTGATGCATCAAATCTACATAAAATAATTGAAAGTTGTATTTTTGGTTTTCAATAATCATTATTTATGAAAAAACATATCATCATAATTTGTATTTCACTTTTTCTTTTTTCTTGTGGAAGTGGAAAATCTTTTCAAAGTTTTTTTAATGACCATAAAAGCGATTTAGGTGTAACTGCATTTCAAGTCCCTAATTTTATGAGAGCATTATTAACCAATATTTCTCCAGAAATTAATGATTTATTTGGGAATGTTAGAGACTTTAAAGTCATCACTTTTAATGATATTTCTAAAGAAAAACAATCACAATTAATTGGTGAAATGAATTTGGTAACAAATTCAAATTTCACAGATATATTAAGAACAAATACAGAAGAAAAAACTAAAATTATTTCAGTAAAAGAAAATGGAGATATCGTTTCACAAGCTATTATTTTTAATTCAACATTAGCAAAAACATCTGTTATTTATCTAAAAGGAAGGTTTGACCCCAATCAATTAAAACAACTATCAGAAACAAATCAATTTGAAGAATTATCTACTAAACTAATTCAGAATTACCAAACAACACCTAAAACACCAGGTTTCAATCCAAATTAAAAGATGAAAAAACTCGTTCTATTATTCACTTCATTATTGATAATTTCTTGTAACTCTCAAGGAAAAAGAGCTTTGGTTGGTGAAACTGAATATCAACAAGAATTGAATGCTAGTTATAAAGACGCATCGAAATCTCCACTAAAAAAGAAAGATTTAAAGAATTTTAAAGGATTAGATTTCTTTCCAATAGATTCAACTTTTATTGTCACTGCAAAATTGACTCGAACAGAAAATGCGCCAACTTTTGAAATGGCAACAACCACAGATAGAAAACCTTTGTATAAAGAATATGGCAAATTAAACTTCACTTTAAAGGGTAAAGATTTAGAATTAACTATTTACCAAAGTCAAGATGATTTGCGAGACGAAAAGTATAAAGATTACTTATTTTTACCTTTTACAGACGATACTTCTGGCGAAGATTCTTATGGTGGAGGGCGTTATATGGATGTAATGATAACAGATATTTCCGAAGAAAATACGGTTGAATTAAATTTCAACAACACCTACAACCCTTACTGTGCTTATAATGACAAGTATTCTTGTCCACTTACACCAAGAAAAAATCATTTGGATGTAGAAATAAAAGCCGGAATTAAAGTTTTTGAGAAACATTAGTTTTTGTAGCTATTTCCTGCTTTCCACTATATCTTTTTTTGAGAAAAACAAAAAAAGGATGTCGTTTCAATCAGGGCTAAGCTTGTTTGTTCGCTTTTTTATTTTCCCTAAAGTTAAATTAAATACTAAATGTCATTTCGACTTTATGGAGAAATCTCAAATAAAATTAAGAAAAAAGATTTCTCAACTTCATTGCATTCGAAATGACAAACAATTAAAAGTTACAACATAATTTTATATATTTTGTTTTGTTTTCAAACTCTATATATTACGAGTTTATAGAAATATCACCTGCTAAATCCAACTCAATCGCTTTTTCTAAATTCTCTAAATGTTGTTTTCTAACTTTTAGTTTCGTTTCCGAATGTGCTTTCTTGTTAAGTTTAGAAAACATTCCAGCAACTTTAATTGCAGTTGGTAATAAATGGCTTTCAGGAACCACTAAATCTAAAAAACCAGCATCAATTGCTTGTTTCGGATTGTAAATTTCTGCGTTATTTACACTTCTATTTAAATACACTTCAGACAAACGAGCTTTTGCAATCGCAATTCCTGCATTGTGCATGGTCATACCAATCATTACTTCATTTAAACCAATTTTAAAATCGCCTTCTACTCCAATTCTATAATCGGAAGACAATAGTAAAAAAGCCCCTTTCGCAATTGCATGACCAGAACAAGCTACAATTATAGGTTGAGGAAAAGACAACATTTTTAATGATAATTTAGAACCTTTTGTTACCAATTCTTTGGCAGATTCAGGTGATTTTGTCATCACTTTTAAATCGAAACCTGCAGAAAATATTCCATTTTGTCCAGTAAGAATTACTACTTTATTTTCTTTTTTAGCTTTGTTTAAATTTTCGTTTAAACCATCTACAACCTCGTGAGAAATTGCGTTTGCTTTTCCGTTTTTGATAGTTATTATTGCGTAATTTTCTTCTGATGTATAGGTAACAAATTCGTTCATTTTTTTAATTTTATAACTTGAAAACAAGTTACAACAAAATCTTAAAAAAAGGAATATTTAGCTACTTAATATCTTTCCTTTTAATTGTTTATTTTTGCTGCATATATGGATAAAATTAAAAGATTCTTTCTTTCCTTTGAGCAAAGCTTTTCTTTGCTTTTTCTTTTAAAATGGACTTTTATCTGTTTGCTTATTGGTGCTTTTACAGGAAGTGCATCTGCAGTATTTTTATGGACTTTAGAATGGGCAACAAATTATAGAGAAGCAAATCTTTGGATAATTGCATTTTTGCCAATTGCAGGTTTAGTCATTGGTTTGTCTTATCATTATTATGGCGAAAGTGTTGTAAAAGGGAACAATTTATTGCTGGAAGAATTCCATTCTCCTAAAAAAATAATTCCTTTTAAAATGGCCCCTTTAGTTTTTTTAGGCACCATTCTTACACATTTATTTGGAGGTTCTGCAGGTCGTGAAGGAACTGCTGTACAAATTGGTGGCGCAATTGCAGATCAGTTTACAAAAATATTCAAACTATCTAATTTAGATCGAAAAATTATATTAATTGCTGGTATAAGTGCTGGTTTTGCATCTGTTTTTGGAACACCTTTGGCTGGTGCCATTTTTGCTTTGGAAGTAATGATTATTGGACGCATAAAATTTGATGCGATTATTCCGAGTTTTTTAGCCGCAATTTTTGCCAACTATTTTTGTGATTTCTGGAAAATTTCTCATCATACTCACTATACAATTTCAAGAGTTGCAGATTTAACACCTGCAACTGTTTTATGGTCTTTATTAGCAGGAATTATTTTTGGTTTGGTAAGTATGCTATTTTCTAAATCAACTCATTTTTGGGGTAATTTATTCAAAAGAACGATTAAATATCCTCCACTTCGTCCTGTAATTGGTGGAACAATACTAGCCATTACTTGGTATTTAATAGGAACTACAAAATATATTGGTTTAGGTGTGCCAACAATTGTAGATGCTTTTAATATCGATTTAAATTCTTATGATTTTTTACTGAAATTATTATTTACTTCGTTCACTTTAGGAGCAGGTTTTAAAGGTGGTGAAGTAACACCATTATTCTTTATTGGTGCAACATTAGGAAACGTATTAATTTGGTTTATTCCTTTGCCAATGCCATTATTAGCAGGAATGGGCTTTGTTGCAGTTTTTGCAGGAGCTACTAATACTCCAATTGCTTGTACAATTATGGGTATCGAATTATTCGGAATAGAATCTGGCGTTTTTATTGCATTGGCCTGTATAACTTCTTATTTATTTTCTGGACATTCTGGTATTTATGCTGCTCAAATTATTGGAAGCTCTAAACACATATTCTTTAAAAAAGAAAAAGGACTAACACTTACTGAAATAGATAAACTACGCAATAAGAATTAGTCCTTTGTAAGTTGAAAATAGGAGTATTTTACAATTCTAAATCATCTACATCTACCCAATTTTTCTTTTGAGTAACGGTTCCTTTGTCTAAAATTATGACTCCAGGGTTTGCTCTAATCATTGTTTTTATGGTTGTTTCATCACAAAACAAAAACTCGAAAGGCAAATTATACTTTTTTTGCACTAATAATAAATCGTCTGTAAAAGAAGCAGATGCTCCATAAACTGTATATCCTTTTGCGATTGCTTTTTCTGCAATTTCTTTAATTGCAGGAAAACCACTTTTGTCTGCTTTGTCTAAATTATAAACAGCGATTAACATTACTTTTTCTTTTTCCAATAAAATTGGTGCTAAATCTTGCTGTGCATCTTCCAACATAAAATCGTGCACTGGAGGAATACTTCCATCTTCTGGATACTTCATTCCTTCTTTTAAATCTTTTCCAACAGCATACGCTCTAAAGTCGATAATTGGCAAATGTGTTAATACATGTTGTACAATAAATAAGAAAACTCCTAAAGACAAAAATGTAATTATTTTTGGAATTTTACCTTTAAAAATTGGTTTGATGTATTCAACCTTTATCAATAATAAAAGGATTAAAACGATTAAAATTACGTTTTTATAAAAGGTTTCCCAAGGCGTTAATTTAATTGCATCTCCAAAACAACCACAATCTGTTACTTTGTTATAAAAAGCTGAATACCAAGTTAAAAATAAGAAAATCAACGTAAGAATTAGCAAACTCCAAACTGTAAATTTTGGTTTGTAACCAATTAAAATCATGACTCCCAAAAGAATTTCTGCAACAATCAACATTACTGCAAATGGTAATGCATAAGGAATTAAAAATTCCATATTTAAAACGCTTTCAGAAAAGTATTCTTGAAACTTGTATTGAGAACCAATAGGATCTACCAATTTTACAAAGCCTGAAAATATAAATAAGGCTCCTACTAATATTCTAGAAATTTGGACTAATATTTTCATAATCAAAATTATATTATTTTAAACTAAACTTAAGCACCCATATGAATCATCGCAAAAACAGCATAATTAATCATATCTTGATAATTCGCATCAATTCCTTCAGAAACCAACGTTTTACCTTTATTATCTTCGATTTGTTTTACTCTTAATAATTTTTGCAAAATTAAATCTGTTAAACTCGAAACACGCATTTCACGCCAAGCTTCACCATAATCGTGGTTTTTATTCAACATTAAATCTTTGGTAATTTTACTGTGTTTATCATATAAAACTGTTGCTTGTTCTGTATTTAAATCAGGATTTTCAACAACACCATTTTCTAACTGAATCAAAGCCATTATCGAGTAATTTATAATTCCGATAAATTCAGATTTCTCTCCTTCATCTACTTTTCTTACCTCATTTTCTTGTAATTGACGAATTCTTTGAGCTTTTATAAAAATTTGATCCGTTAAAGAAGGCAAACGTAAAATTCGCCAAGCAGAACCGTAATCGCTCATTTTTTTGATGAACAAACTTCTACATTCATCTATTACAGCATCGTATTGTTTTGAAGTATCTTGCATTTTCTCTTGTTAAAAAGTATTTGCTCAAAAATACTAAATCCTATATGCTTTTCATTTATTTTTACAAAAGAATTTTAAAAACATAAAATTGAATAAAGTTGTTGTTTTTTGTGGCTCAAGTTTGGGTTTTAATCCTATTTATAAAGAAAGTGCGATTGAACTGGGAAATTATTTTGCGGAAAATAATATCAGTTTAGTTTTTGGCGGTGGAAAAGTAGGAATGATGGGTGTTCTAGCAGACACCATTTTAGCTAAAAACGGTGAAGTTATTGGCGTAATTCCGAGCTTATTACACAAAGAAGAAGTAATTCATATTGGTGTAAAAAACATGACCGTTTGCAAAACCATGAGCGAACGCAAAGTAATTATGAGCAAATTAGTTGATGGTTATATTACACTTCCTGGAGGTTTTGGAACTTTAGATGAACTCTTCGAAGCACTAACTTTAAGTCAATTACAAATTGAACAAAAACCAGTTGGATTGCTAAATGTAAATGGTTTTTTTGATGCCATTTTATTGCAATTAAATAAAATGGTTCAAGAAGGATATCTCAAACAAGCAAATAGAAATATGTTAATCGTTGGCACTTCTGTAACTGAATTAATGCAGAAAATGACCAATTACAAAGCACCGGAAATAGTACATATTATTAACAAAGTTGTAAAGTAATGACCATAAATTGCAAGGGAACTTTATTCGATTTATCATCACCAAAAGTGATGGGAATTTTAAATATTACGCCAGATTCCTTCTTTGATGGTGGCAAATATAAAAATGAAGTAGAAATTCTAAATCAGACAGAAAAAATGCTTTTGGGAGGTGCGACTTTTATAGATGTTGGTGCCTATTCTTCTAGACCTGGAGCAATTCATATTTCCGAAGAACAAGAATTACAAAGAATTATTCCTGTAATTAATTTATTGGTTAAGAATTTCCCTGAAATTGTTATTTCTGTAGATACTTTTAGAAGCAAAATTGCCAAAGAAACTGTAGAAAATGGTGTTGCAATTGTAAACGATATTTCTGGTGGAAAAATGGATGATAAAATGTTTGAAACCATAGCAAAACTTCAGGTTCCATATATTTTAATGCACATGTTGGGTACTCCTCAAAACATGCAAAAAGATCCAATTTATAAAGATGTAACTCAAGAAATTATTTCTTTTTTTGCAGAACAAATTCATAAATTACACCAACTAAAACTAAATGATATTATTATAGATGTCGGTTTTGGTTTTGGGAAAACTGTTGCTCATAATTTTGAAATTTTGAAGAATTTAGACCTTTTTAAAAGTTTAGATGCACCAATTTTAGCCGGAATTTCACGTAAATCAATGTTGTATAAAACATTAGATATTTCTGCACAAGAAGCTCTAAATGCCACCACTTCTGCAAATACAATTGCACTTTTAAATGGCGCAAATATTTTACGCGTTCACGATGTAAAAGAAGCTGTTGAAGCTGTAAAAATTGTAAATCAGGTTTCTTTTTAGGAGCTATTACCAGCTTTCCACTATATCTTTTTGTTGAAAAAACAAAAAGGATGTCGTTTCAATCTGGGCTAAACTTGCTTGCCAACTTCCTTGTCATTCCTGCGAAAGCAGGAATCTATAATAGATAAATAAACCAGCTCTTAATAATTTGTCTAAGCAATTACTTCTTTTTAAAAGTTAATTTTTTGAGTACTTATAAATGTTAGTTTGGATTCCTGCCTTCGCAGGAATGACAATACGAAAAATTTTATGGCACCAATTTTGTTAAATAAATGTTAACGCCAAAAATCTACCTAATTAAACTTTAATAATCCTTCTCGAAATAGTTCGAAAGGAAATCTAAATTATTAACTTTTAAAAACAAACATTATGAGTAGAAAACAATCTCCAGAAATTAATGCTGGCTCTATGGCAGACATCGCATTTTTATTATTAATCTTTTTCTTGGTTACCACAACTATGAATGTAGATGCAGGAATTTCAAGAAAAATTCCTCCGAAAGAAGAGATTCCATCGGATATTTTGGTAAACGAAAGAAACATTTTAGAAGTAAACATCAACAAAAACAACGATATTTTTGCTGATGGAAAAACAATTCAAATGAATGAATTAAAACAAATTGCCATCGATTTTATAGACAATGGTGGTGGATTAGATATCAACAAAAAAAGTTGCGATTGGTGTGAAGGTTCGAAAATAAAAACATCTTCAGATCATCCAACAAAGGCAATTATTTCAATAAAAACAGACAGAACAACAAATTACGAAACTTATATTTCAACTTTAGATATTTTAAATTCTGCGTATTCACATTTAAGAAATAAATTATCGGTAAAACTGTATAATAGAAATTATAATAGTTTATTAGAAGATTTTAAGAAATCGAATAACAACGATAAAAATCTTCAAGATAAAATAAAACTGATTCGCGAAAAATATCCTTTATTATTATCTGATGCAGAAATAAATAATTGATTCTCTTATCAATAAATTTATTAGTATTTTAGCCTAAAATCAGTCTGTTTTTATGTTCGATTTTATTGAATTTTCTTTGTTAGATATTTTAGATATTCTGTTGGTAGCAACACTACTTTATTATATTTACAAACTTTTAAAAGGAACTGTTGCCATTAACATTGTTATTGGAATTGCATTTATTTTTCTAATTTGGAAAATTACACAAGCCCTTAAAATGGAAATGTTAAGTGGCATTTTAGGCTATTTACTTTCTGGTGGAGTTATTGCGTTAATCATTGTTTTTCAACAAGAAATACGAAAATTCTTATTAATGATTGGTACTACAAACTTTACCAATAAACGGAGTTTTCTAAAACAATTAAAGTTCTTACAAACAGAAATTAGTACCGAAATTGATACAGATGTAATTTTAGAAGCCTGTAGAAAAATGTCTAAGACAAAAACAGGCGCTTTAATAGTAATTGAAAGAACAAACGCGTTAGATTTCTTAATTAATACTGGCGATAACATGAATGCTCAAATTAATGAAGCTCTTTTACAAAGTGTTTTTTACAAAAACAGCCCTTTACACGATGGAGCTTTAATTATTAGAGATAATTATATTGTAGCAACCAGAGTTGTTTTACCAATTTCCGACAGCACAAAAATTCCTGCAAGATTTGGTTTAAGACACAGAGCCGCAATTGGCGTTTCAGAAAAAACAGATGCAGTTTGTGTTTTAGTTTCCGAAGAAACTGGTGAAATTTCTTACATTAAAGATGGCGAATTTGTACTTTATAAAGACTTTGAAGAATTAAATGATAAAATGAAAAAAGACTTTATGTAGTCATTTTAAAAATAAAGTTACTTTCTTAAAACTTTGAATACCCATTCTTATTATGAAAAATATATTTTTCTTATTTATTCTAATTTCATCAACAATTTTTAGTCAAACAAATACGGAAATTCATGTTTTTGATATTGAAAAATCAGGTGATAAAATTGAATTAAAAAACGGAAAAAATATTTCGAATAATAAAGGATATGATAGTCAGCCTTATTTTTATGAAGATTCCAAAGTTATATTTGCTTCCACAAGAAATGGAAATACAGATATCGCTTTGTACGATTTAAATAAAAATAATTCTGAACTAAACTATCTTTCTGCAACAGAAAATGGTGGAGAATATTCGCCACAAAAAATTCCAAATTCCAATGATGTTTCTGCTGTAAGATTAGATAGTAATGGACTGCAACGTTTTTATAGTTACGATTTCAACTCAAAAAACCCAACAGAACTTATTCCTAATTTAAAAGTCGCCTATCCAACTTGGTTTAATGAAAATATTGTGATTGCAGTTTCAATTGTAAATGATTCTCTAGAGCTTTTTATCTCAGATATTAAAAAGAAAACAAACCTTTCAGTTGCAAAAAACGTTGGGCGTTCTGTACATAAAATTCCGAATTCTAATTTAATAAGTTTTATAAGTAAAGAGAACAAAGAATATTGGTTGTTAAAATCTTTAAATCCCAAAACAAAAGAAATTAAAAGTATTTGCTCCGTTGGTAAAACTGAAGATGTTACTTGGTTGCCAGATGGAACTTTATTAATTTCTATAGAGAAATCCATTTATAAATTCAATCCAAGGGAAGATAAAAATCCAAGTTTGTTTTTTAATTTTTCTGATGAAAACATCAATAATATTTCCAGAATGGCAGTAAACAATTCTGGAACTAAAATAGCAATTGTAGCAGAAGTTTCTCCAAGATATTTAGCACAAGAACAATTAGATGGTTACAATAATAGAGATATTGAAGCTTTTCTTAAACCCTATGCAAAAAACGTAAAAGTGTATAATTTCCCAAATGAACTTCGTTACGAAGGCATCGAAAAAATGCGAGAACGTTATACTGGCTTCTTTAAAAATACACCAGATTTACATTGTAAATTATTAAATAGAATTGTTTTCGAAAACAAAGTTATAGACCACGAATTGGTAACCGTAAATGGAAATCAATTTAAAGCAGTTGCAGTTTACACTATAAAAAACGGTAAAATATCCTCAGTTACTTTTATGTAAAATATTAAAATAAAAAGCAAAAATTGTATCTACATCAAATATTAATCGTAATATTGCAATAAACAAATTAATATGGGTTTAACTAAATCAGAGATTTTTACAGAAGAACAAAATGAAATTGCTGCGATTGCAAAAGTTTTAGGACATCCTGCAAGAATTGCCATATTAGAATTTATAATAAAACTAAATACTTGTGTTTGTGGAGATTTAGTAAAAGATATTGGTTTGGCGCAACCAACTATTTCTCAACATTTAAAAGAATTAAAGAAAGTAGGAATTATAAAAGGCACAATTGAAGGAACTAGCGTTTGTTACTGCATTCATCAAGAAGATTGGAGTAAAATAAAAAATATTTTAAATAAATTTTTAAATCAAAATTTAAACGAAAACTGTTGTTAATAAAAGAAACTCTATAAAAATGGAAAAAATTAATCAAAAAATAACAACTACAATTTCTAATTTAGAAATTGATAAAATTACTAATGATAGGAAACTAGTATTAGAACCATTAGTTAACTTTATACAAGAAAAAGTCGCAACAAATAAAGATGTAAATATCAATTTTATTTGTACGCATAATTCAAGAAGAAGTCATTTAGCTCAAATATGGGCTCAAACAATGGCAGCATATTTTAATATTAAAAATGTAAAATGTTATTCTGGAGGAACAGAAGCAACTGCAATGTTTTATAAAGTTGTGGAAACACTAAAAAACACTGGCTTTGAAATTAATAAAATTTCTGAAACTGAAAATCCTATTTATGCAATAAAATTTAACGATAATTCGCAACCAATTATTGGTTTTTCTAAAAAATATGAAAATGAATTTAATCCTAAATCAGAGTTTGCGGCAATTATGACTTGTTCACAAGCAGATGTAGGTTGCCCATTTATTTTTGGTGCTGAAAAGAGAATTCCAATTACCTATGAAGATCCTAAATTGTTTGATGGTAAAGAAATTCAAGCAGAAAAATACCAAGAAAGAAGTTTACAAATAGCAACAGAAATGTTATATGTATTTTCAAATATTAATTAATAAAAAGAAACATTATGAAATTATCAGAAATAAAAAGTTATCTAAAAAATTTAGAAACCATTTCTTTTCAATTACCAAATGGAGAATTAGTTCCTAGTCATTTTCACGTGACTGAAGTTGGAAAAGTAACAAAGAATTTTATTGATTGTGGTGGAAAAGTTAGAAACGAAGAAGTCATCAATTTTCAACTTTGGGAAGAAAACGATTACGACCACAGATTGCATCCAGAGAAATTAATAAACATTATAGAGTTGTCTGAAAAAATGTTTCAATTTAATGATGTAGAAATTGAAGTAGAGTATCAAGGCAAAGAAACGATTGGAAAATATGGTTTAGATTTCGTTGGAAAAAACTTTATTTTAACTTCAAAAATTACTGCTTGTTTGGCTTTAGATGCTTGTGGAATAACGAAACCAAAAATTAAAATTTCTGAACTACAAAGCTCTTGTTGTGATCCAAAATCTGGTTGTTGTTAGGTTCTTTTTAAGAAACTAAGAAAATGGAATAAATTTTTGCATTTTAAAATAAAGATCTTAATTTAAAATTTGGGGTAAAAACATCTATATTCTAAAAAGTATATATAGGGGAATAATTGCAGTTTGTTTCTCTATCATAAAAAAGATAACTTTGTAATATCTAATCTTAAAATTATTTAAATTGATAGATGATGTATCTAAAAAAATAAAAAAAGTTTCTAAAGGAGAGATACTATTAAAACAAGGTGAAATTGCAAAGCATGGTTATTTTGTAAAAAAGGGTTGTCTTAAAAGCTATGCAATAGACAAAGCAGGTAAAGAACATATTATGCAATTTGCTCCAGAATCTTGGTTAATATCAGATTTGGATAGTTTTACAAACCAAACACCATCTTTAGTTTTTATAGAAGTAATAGAAAACTCTGAAGTAGTGCTTTTTTCAAAATCAGATTTTAAAGCTTTAGAAGATTTGGATCATAAGACCGTTATTGAAATAGCCAATAAATTTAGAAACAATTTAATAGCTTCTAACAAGCGTATAATAGGTTTGTTAAGTGCAACTGCAGAAAAACGTTATTTAGATTTTACTGAAACTTACCCAACATTGGTACAAAGACTGCCTCTTAAATTAATAGCTTCTTACATTGGTGTAACACCAGAATATTTAAGTGAAATAAGAAGAAAAATAACAAAAAAATAAAATACTATTTCTTAAGGTATCTTATTTTTTATTAATAGACAATGCACCAATTTTGCATTAAAATAATTAATAAAAAATTAAGAAATGACAAATCAAAAAAACAACAAAGCAATACACATTTTGCTTTGGATTGCTCAAGGATTATTAGCCCTTATGTTTATAATGGCAGGATTAACAAAAGCTACACAACCAATAGAAGCCTTAGCAGATTCTTTACCATGGGTAACCTCTACCTCTACAGGGTTAGTACGTTTTATTGGTATTAGCGAACTTTTAGGAGGTTTAGGTTTATTATTACCATCTATTTTTAGATTTAAACCATTTTTAACTGTTTGGGCCGCTTTAGGTTTAGCTGTTGTTATGGTTTTAGCTGTTATTTTTCATGCATCTAGAGGCGAATTCTCTGCTATTATAGTAAATATAATAATTCTGGCTTTTGCTGTATTTATTGCTTGGGGAAGAACTAAAAAAGCACCAATTAAAACAAAAGTAACAGTAAAATAATCGGCATTAAAGTATTTTTTTTTACAACCCTAATTTCACACTTTTAACTAACACAATGCACCGAAAATATTTTTTAAAAACTATTTTTGGTGCATCAATTTTAATTTCAATGGATAGGTTTTCTTCAATAAATAACTCCATTTCAGATACAAATAAAACGAATAACACTTCTATAAGGTTCGCCTCATTTGGAGCAATTCATTTAAATAATACAAGTTTAGAAAAATCTACTTTTTTCTGGACAAAAATAGCAGGAATGAAGTTGAGAAGTTCTTCTGAAAAAATTGCTGAATTTGGTACAGAAACAAAAACTCTTGTTGTAGTTTATGAAACTGCTAAATATCCTTTTAAAAAAGGGTATAGTGGACTTTATCATGTCGCAATTCATGCACCCAATAATAAAGCTTTTGCAAATATGATAAACAGATTAATGGTGCAGAATTATCCTTTTTCTCCAGTAGACCACACCATGTCTAAATCTGTTTATTTAGATGATCCTGATGGGATAAATATAGAATTTACACTAGAAACTCCAGAAAGATTTAAAAGAGTTGTAACGAATGGTGGTTTAAGAATTGAAGATGTAGATGGAAATGTAAAAAGTGCATCCGATTATTTAAATATTAATGAGGTTTTAGAATATTTAGAAGATAATAATAGCGCTAAAATTATAGATGAAGACACTTATATTGGTCATTTACATTTGTATGCAAATAATGTTGAAAATTCAAATACATTTTATACGAAAATAGGTTTTATTCCATTTAATAACTTTCCCCAATTTATGTATTCAGATTTAGGATTTGGTGGCGCTTACCAACATAGGATTGCTTTAAACTCTTGGCATGGAATAAATAGACCATTAGCTCCAAAAGAACAAGCTGGAATGAGATATTTTCATATTAATTTTAATTCAAAAGAGAAATTAGAGCAAGCTGTAAAAAATGTTTCTGAATACGAAAAAAAGGATGATGGGTATTTTGTATATGATACTACTGGAAATAGTATTTTTCTATCGAATTCTTAAATTTTAAAATTACTTTTATGAAATCTAATTGCAAAGAAACAAATGTAAAATTAATGCCCATAATTAATCTTAGTAATTGTGGTGGTAAAGAAGATTGTATACCTGCATGTCCTTACGATGTTTTAGAAATGAGAACCATAACACCAGAAGATCGTTTAACATTAAACTTTAAAGGAAAAATAAAAACATTTTTCAAACCAAAAAAAGCCTACGTAAGAGACGTAAGCTTATGTCTTGCATGTGGTTTGTGCGTTCAAGTATGTCCAGAACGTGCTATAAAATTAATTAGACTTTAATAAATTAATCTAATTCTATGTCTTTAGAATTTTCGGAATAGGTTCTCCATTTTTCTAAACAGTCTATCATATCTTGAGGAACATCAGAATTAAACTGCATAAATTCTCCCGTTTTTGGGTGTGTAAAACCTAAAGTTTTTGCATGCAGAGCTTGTCTTGGCAACACTTTAAAACAATTGTTTACAAATTGTTTGTATTTTGTAAACGTAGTTCCTTTTAAAATTGCATCTCCTCCATAACGTTCGTCATTAAATAATGTATGCCCAATATGTTTAAAATGCGCTCTAATTTGGTGCGTTCTTCCTGTTTCCAATTTACATTGCACTAAGGTAACGTAAGTTAATCTCTCTAATACTTTAAAATGAGTAACTGCATGTTTTCCAAAATCGCCATTTGGAAAAACATCCATTTGCAAACGATTCTTTAAACTTCTACCAATATTCCCTTCAATTCTACCTTCATCTTCATCTATATTTCCCCAAACTAATGCATAATATAAACGCTCTGTAGTTCTATCGAAAAATTGTTTCGATAAATGAGCCATTGCAAATTCCGTTTTTGCAACCACTAATAAACCACTGGTATCTTTATCAATTCTATGCACCAAACCTGGTCTTTCATTCGAATTTGTGGGTAAATTTTCTATATGATGAATCAATCCATTTACCAAAGTTCCAGAATAATTTCCATGACCTGGGTGTACCACCATTCCTGCAGATTTATTTACAACAATTACAGTATCATCCTCATAAATAATATCTAAAGGAATATCTTCTGCAACCAACAAATTTTCTGCTGGTGGATAAGCTAAAACAACTCGAACAACATCCTTTGGTTTTACTTTATGGTTCGATTTTACAGCAACATCATTCACTAAAACATTTCCAGCTTTTGCAGCTTGTTGTACTTTATTTCTTGTTGCATTCTCGATAAAGTTCATTAAAAACTTATCTACACGTAAAGGTTCTTGTCCTTCACTCGCAACAAAATTATAATGTTCGTATAATTCTTCCTTCTCTAAATCTTGACTCTGTTCTTCCTGCAAAATGATAAATTTCTTAAATGTTTATATCTTCAATCTCCCAACTTCAACCTTACAACTTCCCACTCCCTAAATCCAACTCCCTACTTCCAACTCCCCCACTTCCAACTCTAAGCTACCTTCCATTTCCATCACCTAAAACCAATTCTACAATAGAATTTAGAGGCAATTTATCACCTTCATTTACTATTTTTCCATTATGTCGCAAACCACGAACTACATCTTTACCAATATCATTAACGTATGTAAACTTTGTACCAACGTTTAAACCCATTGCTCTTAACTGAGAAGAAGCTTGTCTTTTTGTACGTCCGTTTAAATCTGGAACAGTAATATCTCTATATTTAGACGGATTTAGCGTCAAATAAATCTTACGTTTTTCTTTTACAAAATCTCCAGCTTGTGGTGTTTGTTCAATTACAGATTTTTTTGGATAATCTGGATTGTAACTTGCGCTATCGATTATTTTAAAATCTAAGTTCATTTCCTTTAATTTCCTATCTACTTCTTCCAAAGACATTTTTTGCAAGTCTGGAACCTGTATTTTCTGATCGTGATTTGTAGTAACACCCAACCAAAATTTTAATATAAAAACAAATAGTAATAAACCAACTACAGCAATTACAATTTGAATGAAAAAAGATTTACTTTTTATAAACTGAAAAACACTCATTTTTAAATATTTTTAATCGTACAAATATATAAAAAGTAAACGTTGCTGTTTCTATTTATATTTTGATAAATTTGTTTTATTATTTTTACGTAAATGAAGAAAAATATTGCCATTGTTATGGGTGGTTATTCATCCGAAGTTAACATTTCGCTAAAAAGCGGTAGCGTTGTTTATAAACATCTAAACAAAGAGAAATACAATACTTTTAGAGTTCACATTCTAAAAGAAAAATGGGTTGCTCTAGATAAAAATAATCAAGAATATATAATTGATAAAAACGACTTTTCGTTTATTTTAAATGGAAAGAAAATTAATTTCGATTGTGTTTTTAACTCTATTCATGGGGCTCCAGGAGAAAATGGGCAATTATTAGCCTATTTTAATTTACTGAATTTAAAACATACTTCTGCCCCATTTTATCAAATGGCATTAACGTTTAATAAACGAGATACTTTAAGTGTTGTAAAAGCGTATGGAATTAAAACTGCCACTTCTATTTTCTTAAATAAAGGCGATAAAATTGACGAGAATTCCATCATAGAAAAAGTTGGTTTGCCATGTTTTATAAAACCAAATAACGCAGGTTCCAGTTACGGAATTTCAAAAGTTTATGATAAAGAAGCAATTTTACCAGCAATTGAAAAAGCATATGCAGAAGATTCAGAAATTTTAATTGAATCTTTTTTAGACGGAAAAGAAGTTTCTGTTGGTGTAATTCAATACAAAGGAAAAACGAAAGTTTTACCAATTACAGAAATAGTTTCCGAAAACGATTTTTTCGATTATGAAGCAAAATACGAAGGGAAATCTCAAGAAATTACGCCTGCAAGAATTTCTCCCGAAGAAAAAGAAAACGTAGAAAAAGTTGCTAAAAAAGTCTATGAAATTTTAAATATGTCTGGTTTTTCGAGAGCAGAATATATTTTCGTGAATAACGAACCATATTTCTTAGAAATAAACACAGTGCCTGGATTAACCGAAGAAAGTATTTTACCTCAACAAGCACAAGTTGCAGGAATTTCTTTAGAAAAATTGTTTGATAACGCAATTCAGGAAGCATTAAATAAATAAACTGTCATAAATACTCGTGAATTCGTGGCAATTTTATAAAATATAAAAAAGCAATTTAGAAAACAATTCTCATGTTTCTTGATTCAAAAAAAGTCAAAAACATCAAAATATAAAAACAATGAAAAGAGCAATTTTCCCAGGATCTTTTGATCCAATAACATTAGGCCATTTTGATATTATTGAAAGAGGAGTTACACTTTTCGACGAATTAATTATTGCTATTGGTGTGAATGCAGATAAAAAATATATGTTTTCTTTAGAGGAACGCAAAAAATTTATCGAAGATTGTTTTGGACACAATCCAAAAATTAAAGTGGTTACTTATAAAGGATTAACTGTAGATTTCTGCCAGAAAAACAATGTAGATTTTATTTTAAGAGGACTTAGAAATCCGGCTGATTTTGAATTTGAAAAAGCAATTGCACACACAAATAGAGATTTAGCACCTATTGAAACCGTATTTTTATTAACAGCTGCAAGTACTTCATATATTTCATCTTCAATTGTTAGGGACGTAATTAGAAATAATGGAGATTATACAAAATTAGTTCCAAAACCTGTTCGTGTAAAATAATATATTATGAAAAAACTGTTCCTTCTAACCCTTTTAACGCTTATATTTTCTTGCAATAATTCATCTAAAAGTGAAGTTGATTTTACAACTCTTTTCGAAAAATCTGAAGGAAAAGAAACTCCAGAATACAAAGATGTAATTTCTTTTTATGAAAATTTAGCAGAGGAATATTCAGAAATTACTATTTTTTCATTCGGGCAAACAGATTCTGGAGAACCTTTACATTTGGTAATTTACAATCAAGAAGGTATTTATAATGTTGAAGAAATTACAAATTCTAAGAAAAACCGCGTTTTAATAAATAACGGAATTCATCCTGGAGAATCAGACGGAATTGATGCTTCTATGATGTTTTTACGTGACATTGTGCAGAATGATTCTTTAAAGAAAAAATATAAAAACTCTTTAATTGCTGTAATTCCAGTATATAATATTGGTGGAGCTTTAAATAGAAATTCGCACACAAGAGCTAACCAAAATGGACCATTAGAGTATGGTTTTCGAGGAAATGCAAGAAATTTCGATTTGAATAGAGATTTTATTAAACAAGACACAAAAAATGCAGCTGCTTTTGCTGAAATTTTTCACACAGTAAATCCGGATATTTTCATAGACAATCATGTAAGTAATGGTGCAGATTACCAATATGCAATTACACATTTATTTACGCAACACAATAAATTAGGTGGCAATTTAGGGGCTTTTTTAGAAAATGAAATGCGTCCTCAAATGGAAAAATCACTACAAGAAAAAGACATTATAATTACGCCTTATGTAAATGTTTGGGGCAATACTCCAGAAGCTGGTTTTTCTCAATTTTTCGACTCTCCAAGATATTCAACTGGTTATACAACTTTGTTTAACACCTTAGGTTTAATGGTGGAAACACACATGTTAAAACCGTATAAAATTAGAGTAGAACAAACGTATGAATTAATGTTTTCTGCATTGGATTTTGGGGAAGTAAATTCAGAGAAAATTAAAGATTTACGCTCCAAAGCTGTTGAAGAAATTTTGGCTAAAAACACATATCCTATTACCTATAAAGTAGATAGAGAAAACCCAACCACTTTACAATTTAAGGGTTATGAAGCAACTATGATTGATAGTAAAGTAACCAATGGAAAACGTCTTTTTTACGACACAAAAAAGCCGTTCACAAAAGAAACAAAATACTACAACAACTTTCTTGTAGATAAAGAAGTTACCATTCCAAAAGCATATATTTTACCTCAAGGTTGGCATCAAATAATAGATAGATTAGAAATAAATAATATTGAACTTACATATTTCGATAAAGACACCATAATTTCTGTGGAAGTAAACCATATTGCAGATTATAAAACAAGAACTGCTGCTTACGAAGGGCATTATTTACATTACAACACAACAGTCGAAAAATCGACGAAAGAAATAAAATTTAGAAAAGGTGATATTTACATACCAACCAATCAAAATGGAGTTCGTTATTTACTAGAAACATTGGAAGCAGAAGCGACTGATTCCTTTTTTAACTGGAACTTTTTCGACACAGTTTTACAGAAGAAAGAAGGTTATTCTGCCTACGTTTTTGAAGATGTTGCAGAAAAAATATTGGCAGAAAATCCTGATATAAAAAATGAGTTTGAAGATAAAATGAAAAATGATGATGCTTTCGCCAAAAATTCAAGAATACAGTTAGATTTTGTTTATAAAAACTCACCTTATTACGAGCCAGCACATTTAGTTTTACCCATTTTTAAAGTTTATTAATTTTGAAAAAAACACTCCTTTTTCTTATCTTGATAATAATTTTTAGCTGTAAAACATCTAAAACAGAGTCAGACACAAAAAGCGAGACAGAAAATATGACTTTCTATATTGGAACCTACACAAAAAAGGATAGTAAAGGAATTTATAAATATGCACTTTCTTCTGAAGGAAAATTATCGGAAATTGGTTTGGTTGCAGAAATTGTAAATCCTTCTTTCTTAACAAAATCAAAAGACAACAAAACACTTTTTGCAGTAGAAGAAACAGACACAAATGGCACAGGGTTTATCAGTTCTTTTAAAATCGAAAAAGATAGTTTACAATTCATAAATAAAGTCGAAACTGGTGGTGCAAATCCTTGTTTTGTGGCAATTAATGATGATAATTATATTGTTACTGCAAATTATTCTGGTGGAAATATTGGTTTGTTAAAAGCAGATAATTCAGGAAAACTAAATTCTTTGTTATTTGTACAACAACATACAGGAAAAGGAACTACAAAAAGGCAACAGAAACCACATGCACATTCTGCATGGTTTCATCCGAATAAAAAAGAAATAATTTCTGTAGATTTAGGAACGAACGAATTGTGGTTTTCTAAAATTAATAAATCTAAAAACGAACTAGTTTTCACCAATCAGAAAACTTTAAAAATGGCAGATGGAGCTGGCCCAAGACATTTAACTTTTCATCCAAATAATAAATGGATCTATGTTTTAAATGAATTAGATAATACTGTTTCATTGGTAAAAGAGAAAGATAAAATCTACTTTATACAAAACACAGTTTCTACTCTACCAAAAGGTTTTACGGATTTTAGCAAAGCAGCAGATATTCATATTTCTAATGATGGTAAATTTGTGTACGCTTCCAATCGCGGACATAATTCTATCGCAATTTTTCAGGTAAATTCAAATAATGGAAGCCTAAAAAATATTAGATATGAAGCTGTTTTAGGAGAGCATCCAAGAAATTTTTCTTTATCTCCAGACAATAAATTCTTACTAGTTGCCAATCAAGATACAGATAATATAATTTCTTTTAGAAGAGATATTACAACAGGAAAACTAACTTTTGTTGATGAAATTCCAGCACCAACTCCTGTTTGTATTTTGTTTTAGATTTTTTAATTTTGTTTCCGTAACTTGTAGTTTTTAAAACTTCTACATGTGAATTTAAACTTATCAATTAACGGAAAGTCTTATGCTGTTCAGGCACAAGAAGATATGCCATTACTTTGGGCAATTAGAGATATTATTGGCTTAACAGGTACAAAATTTGGCTGTGGCGTAAGTCAATGTGGTGCGTGTTCTGTTTTAATTGATGGAAATCTCACAAAATCTTGTGGAACACCAGTTTCTTCTGCAGTTGGAAAAGAAATTTTTACAATTGAAGGAACTTCCGAAAACTTAGAACTTTTAAGACAAACTTGGAATGATGGAAATGTGCCACAATGTGGTTATTGCCAATCTGGACAATTAATTGCAGCGACTTCTTTGTTAGATAAAAATGAAAATCCTTCGGATGAAGATATTGATAAAGCTATGAGTTCGAACATTTGTAGATGTGGAACCTACTCACGAATTAGAAAAGCAATCCACGAAGCAGTTGCACTTAAAAACGAGAAAATATGAGCAAAATTCAGCAAATAAACAGACGAGATTTTGTAAAATTATTTGGTTTAACTTCTGGTGGAATTATTTTAGGTTGTAACTCTTCTACTGTTGAAAAAAAGTTTAAACCCTCCATAAATAAAGATTTTTTTAAACCAAATTTATTCATTCATTTAGAGAAAAATGGAAATGTAACCTTAATTGCTTCGCGTTCGGAAATGGGCCAAGGCATTAGAACTTCTTTGGCTTCTGCAATTGCAGATGAAATGGAAGCAGATTGGAAATATATTTCAGTAAAACAAGCAACTGGTCACGAAAAATACGGAAATCAGAATACAGATGGTTCCAGAAGTGTGCGCACAAAATTAGAACCGATGCGTAAAATGGGAGCCACTGCAAAATTAATGCTCATTTCTGCTGCTGCAAAAAAATGGAATATCGCAGAAAGTACTTGTAAAGCTGAAAATCATTATATAATTAACACCATTAATAACGAGAAAATTTTCTTTGGAGATTTGGTGGAAGAAGCATCAAAAATTGAAATTCCTACTGAAGAAACAGTACAACTTAAAAAAGTTGAAGATTTTAAATTTATTGGAAAAACTTTAAAAAGTGTCGATTTAAAAGATTTTACGCAGGGAACTGCAACTTACGGAATCGATGTTCGAATCCCTAATATGAAATTTGCAGCAATTTCAAGATGTCCTGTTACTTTTGGAACTGTAAAAAGTTTTAATAAAGCGAAGGCTGAAAAAGTTTCTGGTGTTGAAAAAATAATTCAATTAGATAGATTGGTTCCTCCACCTGGACAATTCTTTGGAATGTTGGGTGGAGTTGCTGTAATTGCAAATAATACGTGGTCTGCTTTTCAAGGAAAATTAGATTTAGATATTGAATGGAATCATGGTGAAAATGAAAATTTTAATACTGAAGAATTTACAAAAACACTAACAGAACGTGTTCAAAAAACAGGAAAATTAGTTCCTGGAAGCAGAGGAAATGTAAGTGCCGCTTTTAATGCTTCAGAACAAACTGTAGAAGCTACATATCATGTTCCTTTTTTAGTCCATTCTCCAATGGAAGTACCAAATGCGACTGCTTGGTTTCAAAAAGATAAAATTGAAGTTTGGGCGCCTGTACAAGATCCACAAACTGCTAGAAGCGAACTTGCTCACTTTTTTAATATTCCTGTTGAAAATATTACAGTAAATGTTACTTTTTTAGGTGGCGGATTTGGGCGAAAATCAAAATCGGATTTTGTAGTGGAAGCTGTTGCTTTATCCAAAGAAATAAATGCGCCAGTTCAAGTGGTTTGGACGCGTGAAGACGATATAAAACATAGTTTTTATCATGCCACAAGTGTGCAATATTTAAAAGGTGGTTTAGATAAAAACGGAAAAGTTACGGGTTGGCTACAAAGAGTTGGTTTCCCTTCTATTGTATCATCTTTTAAACCTTTGTCTGACTATGCATCTGGTTTTGAACTTGGACAAGGTTTTACCAACAATCCTTATCCTTTAGAAAATTTTAGATTAGAAAACATAAAAGCCGAAGCAAATTTAAGAATTGGTTGGTTGCGTTCTGTGGTTCATATTCATAGTGGTTTTGGAATTAATTCTTTTGTAGATGAATTGGCTTTTGCTGCCAAAAAAGATTCTGTTCAGTTTCATTTAAATTTGTTAGGAGAAGATAGAGTTATTAAAGGGAAATCGAATTATCCTTTTAATTCTAAACGTTTAAAAGATGTTTTAAACAAGACTGCAAAAATGGCAAATTGGGGAAAAGAATTGCCAGAAAACCATGGTTTGGGAGTTGCAATACATTATAGTTTTTACAGTTATGTAGCAACTATTGTAGAAGTTTCTGTAAAAAGCGAAAAAGTAAAAGTAGAAAATGTGTGGACAACCATAGATTGTGGTTTGGCTTTAAATAAAGACAATATTAAAAACCAATTAGAAGGCGCAACCATTTTTGGGATGTCCATTGCTTTGTATGGAAAAATTTCCACAAAAGATGGCGCAGTTGAGCAAAATAATTTCTTCGATTATCAAATGACAAGAATGAAAGATGCTCCAAAAATTCACATAGAAATAATGGACAAAATGCACGAACCTCCAACTGGAGTTGGCGAACCTGGAGTGCCAGTTATGGCACCAGCAATTTGTAATGCCATTTTTAATGCGACAGGAAAGCGTGTTAGAAGTTTGCCTTTGGTGGATTTGGGGATGGTTTAAAACTAAAAAAAGAAGCTAATTATTAAAAAATGTTCTTTATTTTAGACGACTGTTTAAAATAATAAAAATCAATAAAATTTCTAAAATTAAAATGAGTGAACACAAGTTTACGTTTATAGATTTATTTGCAGGTTGTGGTGGTTTAAGCGAAGGTTTTTATAAGGAAGATTTTAAAAGTTTAACTCATGTAGAAATTGATTCTCATGCATGTAAAACTTTAAGGACTAGAATGGAACATTATGGTTATTCAGATAACGAAATTTCGGTTATAGAAGAAGACATCAAGTCTGAAAATATTGTAGAATTAATTGAAAATGAAATAAGGAACAATGAAGTTGATGTATTAATTGGAGGACCACCTTGTCAAAGTTTTTCTTCTTTAGGAAGAGCAAAAGACCAAAATGGAATGAGTGATGATCCTAGAAACTATTTATTTGAAAGTTATGAAAAAGTTCTAAATCATTTTAAGCCAAAATTATTTGTATTTGAAAACGTAACAGGACTTCTGACCGCTAAATTAGGTAAAGGAAAAACAATTGACCTAATTTTAAAAAGATTAGGAAAAAATTATAAGTTAATAAAAGATCCTAGCCAAATGGTACTTAACTCTTCTGAATATGGTGTTCCACAGATTAGAAAAAGAATTATACTTATTGGCGTAAGAAATGATATTAAAGTTCATCCAAAAGAAATATATGATAATATTATAAAGACTCATTATACTACAGATACTGTAGAAAAAGATAAAAAAAACAAAGAGAAATTTGTTACTGTTAAAGAGGCAATAGGAGATTTACCAGCAATTAAACCTGGAGAAGGTAGTAAGAAAACAGGACACTTTATAAAAAAATGGAACCCTTTTTTAGAAAAAATAAGAAACAAAAAGAGTAATTATATTGATGATCACATTTCTAGGAAGCATAATAAAAAAGATCGTTTACGCTATATTGAAATGAGTAAAAACAAATGGACTTTTAAAGAATTATTAGAAAAAAAGCCCTCATTGAATCATGCTAAAGCTCGTGTTTTTAATAATAGTTACGTAGTCCAATTTTGGGATAAACCTTCTAGAACTATTATTGCTCATTTATATAAAGATGGAAACCAATTTATTCATCCTGACCATAAACAAGAAAGAACAATAACACCGAGAGAAGCTGCTAGATTACAATCATTCCCTGATAATTTTATTTTTGAGGGTTCACGAACACAACAATACAAACAAATTGGAAATGCTGTGCCTCCTTTAATGGCGGAAGCAATAGCAAAAAGTATCAAACTTACATTAGGCAAAATTAAGGATGTTTAAAAATATTAATGAAATTAAAACTTTAAAAGAAAAGAAGTTTTTTGTAGAAAAAATAAATTTACATTATAAAATTCTTCTTGCTTTTTCACAAAAAAATAATTTGAAATTTGATGTGCAATCAATTAAAAACATAGATCTTAATACAATAAAGAGAATTATACAACTTAATGTAATCACAAATAAAGAAGATTTAACTAAACTTAATAAAGTTTTAAAAACTGAAGATTTTAATAATTTTATTTCTTCTGTAAATTTCAGTTTAATTAATAAAAAGGAAATTGGCAATATACTTGATAATTTAGATCCTATTAAAAGAAATAAGAAACAAAACTTAAAGAAGAATGAGGAAAAACCCAAATTAGTTGATTTCTTTTGTGGTGCAGGTGGTTTAAGTTTAGGCTTTATCCAAGAAGGTTTTCATATCGATTTAGCCAATGACTATGAGGATGTTTGTATACAAACTTATCGATATAATCATCCTGAAGTACCAGAAAACAGAATTATTCTTGGTGACATTAGAAATGTAGTTAATGATATAGATGAATTAGTAACTTCAGATATTGATGGTGTTGTTGGTGGACCACCTTGTCAAGGTTTTAGCTCTGCAAATCAGCAACGAATGATTGATGATCCTAGAAATGAACTATACAAATATTTTATAAAAGCTGTTGAAAAAATTACACCAAAATTTGTTATAATGGAAAATGTACGAGGAATGCTTCCTTATGCAGAACAAGTTGCTGAAGATTATAATAATATTGTTTCCATAAAAAATAAAAAAAAATATACTTATTCTATTGCTTATAAAGTTTTAGTGTCAGATGATTTTGGTGTTGCGCAGAAAAGACATCGATTAATTTTCATTGCTTTAAGGAATGATATAGTTGGTAAAAATAATATTACACCTAAAGAAATATTTGAACAAATTGAGGTTTCTAATTCTAAAAATAAAAGGCATATATTAAAAGATGCATTAGATTATATAAAACCTTTAGAAGCTCCTAGGGTAAAAAATATGACAGAAGTTGATGATGAAGTAACTGGTAAAAAGATTGATTTTAATTTATTTAAAGGCACAGAAAATAGTTATTTGAATTCGATTAATAACAAAAGAAAAATCGATTTTGTTTTTAATCACAAAGCAAGATTTACAAATGATGTAAATTTAGAAATTTATAAAAGATTAGATCAAGGAAATGATGGAACTAATTCTAAAATTGCGGATATTATGCCCTATAAGCATAGAAATCATGTATTTAAAGATAAATATTATAAGTTAGTAGCTAATAAGCCTAGTAGAACGATAACTGCTCATTTAAAGATGGATTGTCATTCTCATATACATCCATTCCAAACTAGAAGTATTACACCTAGAGAAGCAGCAAGGATACAATCATTTCCTGATGATTATGTTTTTTTAGGAGCTTATCTTAAGACATATATGCAAATAGGAAATGCAGTTCCACCAATGATGGCAAGAGGTGTTGCAAGAATTATTAAAAATTATATTTTATAAGAGTTATGAAAATAGAAAATTTTAAAAAGGAATTATTTGACTCAAATTTGGGAACTGCTGGTATGCATGATCGTTATATTACCATACCAAAAAAAGCAAAACCAGAATTGTTTTTTGGAAAACCTCCAAGAGCAATTACTCTTAAAGATAAATGTTTTGGTGTTGAATATAAATTACCTTTTAAACATGAATCTAATGGAGAATATAGATTAACACAACTTGGTGTCTTTTTTGATAAACATAATGCTAAAGTAGGTGACGAAATTTTTGTTGAAAACAGCGATTCTGGTGATTTTAGCATTTCTTTAATTAGGAATTCCAATTCATCAAGATTTATGGACTTCGTTTGTGACTGTATAAATCATAATTTGAATTTTACTTCAGAACTAATTACAAGATACGTTTCATCATTAACAACAAAACCATTTGTTTTATTAAGTGGCTTGTCTGGTTCTGGTAAAACAAAACTAGCACAAAGTTTTGCGCAATGGATTAGCGATAGTACCGAGCAATATTGTATTGTTCCTGTTGGTGCAGATTGGACAAATAGAGAGCCATTATTAGGTTATGTAAATGCACTTGAACCTGAAAAATATATTTTACCAGAAAACAAAGCTTTAGAATTATTAATAAAAGCAAATAAAGATGAAAACAAACCTTATTTTTTAATTTTAGACGAAATGAACTTGAGTCATGTAGAACGATATTTTGCAGACTTTTTAAGTGTTATGGAATCTAAAGATAAATTCAAATTACATAGTTCTAATAAGCCATTAGATGGTGGAAATGGCCTAAAAGTAAAAAGAGAATATGGTTGGCCAAAAAACCTATTTGTTGTAGGAACTGTAAATATAGACGAAACTACGTACATGTTTAGTCCTAAAGTTTTAGATAGAGCCAACGTTATTGAGTTTAGAATTGGTGAGAATGAAATGAAAGATTATCTCTCTGAACCAAGAACTGTTACAGATTTAAACAGAGAAGGAAAAGGAATGGGAGAAAGTTTTGTGTCTATTGCCAAAGAAGAATCAAAAGCAAATCCGCAAGAGTTAAAAGATGCCTTGGAAGCTTTCTTTAAAGCTTTAAAAGTAGTTGGCGCAGAATTTGGTTATAGAACTGCTTCCGAAATTCAAACTTTATTTAGTAAAATAGACACCATAAATCCAGAATATATTTCTAAAATAAACGATAAAATAGATTTTGCTATTATGCAAAAGCTATTACCAAAATTACATGGAAGTAGAAGTAAGTTGGTACCAATTCTAAAAACGTTAGCGAGTTTGTGTTACGAAGTTGAATCTGACAAAAAACTAACTGAAAAAGAAATAGAAAAAAATATAGACACTATTTTTGAAAGAAAGGGAAAAGAAAAAAAAGTAATAAAATACCCGATTTCTTTAGAGAAAATAGAACGTATGTATAATAATGTAATTACTAATGGTTTTACAAGTTATGCAGAAGCGTAATCTAATATGAAAGATTCACTTCCTTTTAAGAGAATAGAATTTAAGCAGGGATTGTTTCTTACAATTACCCCAATAGGAGATCATGCTAAAATTTACGAAATTGATGCATCAGAAGCAGAAGAGTTTGGTGAGGCAGCAGTTCAAATTTTAGAATCTAAAAGGTATGATTTTGAGTTTTCGGATAAAGGTTTCGAAATAATTTGTAGAGGTGATATTGTAAAATCATTAAAACATAAAAACCCAAGTAGAGGTATTATTGCACCTGGCAATTATGTTGGAACTTTAGAGTTAATTATTAAAAGTGAAGAAGAAAATATAAAGTGTTATTTAGAGATTTTAGCAACAAAATTTGATGCTGATGATGATTTCGACATTAGTTATCGAAAGAATTATCGCTCTATGATTGAAGATATTACAGAGAAATGTACAGAACTGTTAATGCAGTCTAATTCTCCTGTAAACCAATATTTTGAGCCAGATTTTACAAAAGATAACAAAACGATTTATCAGAAATTTAGTTTTGTAAAATCAGTTATAGATAGTAATGAATTCGAAGAATCTTTATTGCGAATTTTTTCTGCTCCAAAAACAAATTGGGTTTCAAAAGAAGAAAAAGTAGATATTAGAAGTTTAAAAAGAGTTACTAATAGTAATTTAAAAGAAATTTTAAGAGGAACAAATAGAATTCCACTTCCCAAAAGTCATCGTTTATCAATTCATACTAAATTAGAAAGTTTACCCGCTAAAATTAATAGCTATAAACAAGAATCTTCTTTAGACAATCCAGAGAACAGATTTATTAAACATGCTTTACAAGAATACTTACAATTCTGTAAAAACTGTAGCAGCGTTTTCGAAAATGATTCTAAAGACGAAAAAGAAGCAAATTTTTTAGCAAATAAAATTGAAGGATATTTAAATCATTCTTTTTTTAAAGAAATATCGAGACCAACAACTTTAAAACTAAACTCGCCAACTTTACAAAGAAAAAGTGGTTACAGACAAATATTAAAATCTTGGTTAATGTTCGATTTAGCTTCTAAATTAACTTGGACAGGTGGACAAGAAGATGTTTATGAAGCAGGGAAAAGAGACATTGCTACGTTGTATGAATATTGGTTATTTTTTGTTCTGTACGATTTATTTAGAAAGCAATTTAACTTAACAGAACTTTCTCACAAAGGCGAACCTTACACTGATTTATTCGAAAAAACTAAAAACGGATTAAACTTAATTATAAAGTCAGGAAGACATACTGCATTAAAAGGAGATACCGTAATTAAAAATAGAGGGTTAAGTTTTAAGTTTTCATTCAATAGAACTTTTTCTGGTTATAAAGATAGTTTTCCCAAAGCAGGAAGTTGGACAACTTCCATGAGACCAGATTATACTTTATCTATTTGGCCAAAAGAACTGAAAGAAGCCAAAGCAGAAGTAGAAGAACAAATTGTTCATATTCATTTTGATGCAAAGTATAAAGTGAATCATTTTAAAGTTAAAACGAATAGTAAGAAAAAGAAGCTAGCTGAAGAAGAAGAGTTTGAAGAACTAAACAAAATAAAAAAGCAAGAACGAGCAGGTGTTTTTAAAAATGCTGATTTGTTAAAAATGCATGCTTATAAAGATGCTATTAGAAGAACAGGAGGCGCTTATATATTATATCCTGGAAATACGAATAAAAAATTTAAAGGTTTTCATGAACTTATTCCCGGTTTAGGTGCTTTTTCAGTAAATCCGAAAAACGTAAAAGAAGACAAAGCTAACTTATTAGTATTTATAGAAAAAGTAATAGATAATTTGGTTAATAGAGCTTCTCAAAGAGAAAACATTGCTTCTAAAACTTATGAAATAACTAAAGGAGGAAAAACAGAATCTCTAAATGAAACAATGCCAGAATATATTAATGAGAAAAAATTAATTCCTGATGAAACTTATGTTTTAGTGGGTTACTATAATCCTCCCAAAAATGGTTTTTCTCAAATAGAATGGATTGAAAAAGAAAAACTATATAACTTTAGAATTGAAAATAAGCAAAGTGGTATTAAGTTAGGTTTTAAAGAGTCATCTGCAAAATATTTGCTTCTCCACACAAAAGGTGAGAATTCTTCAAATAATTTATGGGAAATAGTTAGTGATGGTCCACAAATCCATTCTCGTAAAACTATGATTAAAAATGGATATAAAAATCCTAGTCAAGACTATTATTTAGTGTTAAAAATTAAAAAAGTGGACATTACTTTATTTGGAAATAAAAAATGGAAGTTTAAAAGTTTAGAAAATTTTAGGGACAATCGTCAATCACCTTATCCTTTTACAACTACTCTGACTGAATTAATGCAACCTAAAATAAGTAAAGAATAAAAACAAAAAACTCAACTTTAAAAGTTGAGTTTTTTAATATCATAATATTTTATTCCTAAAATTTATAATCTCCCAAAGGTTTAGGAAATTTCTCTGGATTTGCTGCTAAATGATAACGAGGATCATCTATATCTTCTATAATAATATCCGTAAAAATAGGAGAGGCTTTGTAAAGAAGTACTTTACAGTCTTCACTTAAATGTTTTAAGGTTACTTTTTTTCCTGCAGCTTGGTATTTTTCTACCAAACCAAAAATGGCTTCAATCGCAGAATGATCTGAAACACGCGCTTCCACAAAGTCAATTTCTACAGTATCTGGATCGTTTTTAATATCGAATTTTGCATTAAAATCGGTAATACTTCCAAAGAATAATGGTCCCCAAATTTCATAAATTTTTGTTCCATCTTCTTTAAAACGTTTTCTTGCTCTAATTTTCTTTGCACTCGTCCACGCAAAAGATAAAGCAGAAATAATAACCCCCACAAAAACTGCAATTGCCAAATCAAAGAAAACGGTTACTGCAGAAACGATAATTAATACAAAAGCATCTGAAACTGGTATTTTCTTTAAGATTCTAAAACTCGACCATGCAAAAGTTTCAATAACCATCATAAACATAACTCCTACAAGTGCTGCAATTGGTACTTGTTCTATATATTTATCTGCAAATAAAATAAAAGTTAAGAGCGTTAAAGCCATCATAACACCAGATAAACGTCCACGTCCACCAGCGTTAATGTTAATTACTGTTTGCCCAATCATTCCACAACCACCAGTTCCTCCAAAAAGCCCACTAAAAATATTTCCAGCTCCCTGTGCAACACATTCTCTATTTCCATTTCCACGAGATTCTGTTAATTCGTCCACCAAATTCATAGTCATTAAGGTTTCAATTAAACCTACAGATGCTGCTAAAAACGCATAAGGAGCAATAAATTTTAAAGTATCTAAATTAAAAGGAAGGCTGCTCCAAAGTTCTAAAATGTTTAATTTACTTGAAATTTCATCAATTCCATTTAAACCAGCTCCTCCTCCATCTCTAATAAAATCACCTACATTTATAGAACTTAATCCACTAAAAATAGAAATTAAGGTTACAATTAAAATAGCGGTTAATGCAGCTGGTACTTTTGTTGTTAATTTAGGCAATCCCCAAACAATAAGCATGGTTAATAAAACCAAACCAATCATTATATACAAGGTTTTGCCTTGCATGGTTGTTTTTACGACTCCTTTATCTTTTACGGAATAAAAGCCTTCATCAGTGGCATTAAAAACAACTTTTTTGGTTTTTGCGTCAAAAACCTGTCCTTCAGAAAGAAAAAACACCTCTTCACCTGTGCTACTATTTTTTATGGAACTACCATCAATATTAAACAAAACAGTATTAGAAGTTATGTCTTTTACTTTATTATCAGATACATTATAAACCAATTCTTTAGACTCTGTTTTACGCATGTTTTCTCCAAAAAAATCTTTCTTATTTTCTTTAAACATACCCAATTGCGCCATAAAAATAACAATGGCCAACCCGTTTACGAATCCCATCATTACTGGATGTGGAATTAAACGTACAAATTTCCCTAGTTTAAAAACACCTGCAAAAACTTGTATTACTCCCATTAAAACTACGGCTGCTAATAAATAAAAGTAGCCCATGTTTTCTACAGGAGTATCAAAAAGTAACCCTTTTGCATGCCCTTCTTGAATCATTGTTACAAAAATTACAGCAACAGCGCCTGCTGCTCCAGAAATTAAACCTGGTCTTCCACCAAAAAGTGCAGAGATAATGCCAACTACGAATGCACCAAATAAAGCTACAATTGGGCTAATTTGTGCAACGAAAGCAAATGCTACAACTTCTGGAATCATTGCAAGAGATACAGTAATACCTGCTAAAACATCGTCTTTAGCATTCGGAGTTATTTTTTTAATAAATTCAGTCATAATATTTTGGCGCCTATTTTGAAGTCGGCAAAGATAGTCGTTTTTTTAGAAAACTACTGTCCTTTATAAGTATCGTACACCAATTCTATGTTTTTGTAGGTATTTTTAAAAGCTTCCAGAATTTCATCATCATTTTTAAAAACTACTTTTGTAATACCTTCCTCTAGTTGAGGCACTAATTCTTTACTATAATTGGAAGACATTAAGAACCAAAAGGTTTCTTTTAATTTTATTCCTTCTTGAAAATAAACGTGATAAGTTTTTAATAAAGGTTTAATAATTTTTAAATCGAAAATACCACACTCCTCTTCTACCTCTCTTACAGCAGCCTCTTCTATTTGTTCGCCTTTTTCTATTCTGCCTTTTGGCAAATCCCAAATGCCATTTCTATATATAAAAAGTACTTCTTTTTTATCATTAAGCACCAAACCACCTGCAGCAGAAACTATCTTAAAACTGTTTAAAAATTCTTGCCATCCTTTTTCTAAATCTGGCGTATATAAATTTACCCCTTTAATGTTTCTATTTCTTAATTTATGCACTATTTCAAATGAAACAGTATTCTTAAGAATATGAATGGGAAAATTATTTTCTTTTTTTTGAGAAGATGTAATAATTATTGGTTTATCATTTACAAAAACTTTATACATTTGCGCTATGATTTTAAACAAAGATACTGCAAAAAAAACAGCCGAACTTTTATTACAAGTTAAGGCAATAAAATTGAGCCCAAAAGAACCTTTTAATTGGGCTTCTGGGTGGAAATCTCCAATTTATTGCGACAATAGAGTAACGCTTTCATATCCTCCAGTTCGTATTTTCTTAAAAGAAGAAATCGCCAAAATTGTTGAACTAGAATATGGTAAACCAGATGTTATTGCTGGTGTTGCCACTGGCGCAATTGCTATAGGAATGTTGGTCGCTCAAGAGTTAGGAGTTCCATTTATTTATGTGAGGCCAGAACCTAAAAAGCATGGTCGTAAAAACCAAATTGAAGGCCATTTAGAAAGTGGACAAAACGTAGTTGTTATAGAAGACTTAATTAGCACAGGAACCAGTAGTTTAAATGCGGTTGCTGCTTTAAAAGAAGCTGGCGCTGTTGTAAAAGGAATGGTTGCTATTTTCTCTTACGGTTTCGAAGTCGCTACTAAAAACTTTAAAGAAAAAAATGTACATTTAACAACTTTAAGTAATTATGATAACTTATTAGAACAAGCTCTAGATAGTAGTTATATTTCTGATAAAGAATTAATTACATTGCATGAATGGAGAAGAAACCCAAGTGAGTGGAACCAATAAAATAGATAAATAATGAATATTGAAGGTAATAATGTAGTTGTAAATAAATCTCAAAAAGAAATGTTTGAGTTTTTAACAGATTTAAAAAACTTTGAGCAGTTAATGCCAGAATCTATTCAGAAATTTGAAGTAGATGGAGATTCTTTTATATTTCAATTAAAAGGTATGCCAGAAATTAGGTTGGTTATTAAAGATACAACAGAATACTCTAACATAACTTTAGGTGCTGCAAGTAGCAAATTAGATTTCGAGTTAGTTACAGACATCGAAGAAATTGATGCAGATACCTGTGAAGTAAAATTAGATTTTAACGGTAAATTTAATATGATGATGGCTATGATGGTTAAAAAACCATTAACAAGCTTTATAGGCACATTATCTGATAATTTAGAAAAGCTTTAAGCGAACGACACTTCTTTAATTCCGAATTCTCTAATAGTTTCGTCTTCCAATTCAATTTGAAGCAAACCCTCTTTAGAAATTCCAGAAATAAAACCCATAAATAAAACACCTTTACTATCTTTAAACATAGTTGGGGTGTTTTTTTTGTACAGCACTTTTAAATAATCTGCTTCGAGCTTTTCGAATTCTTTGTTTTCTAATTGATTAATTCTTTTTTTTAATTTAGAAACTATTGTTTTTAACAAAACGTCTAAATCGTAGTTTTTTTGAGTTAATAATTTTAGAGAACTTACTTTATTTATTGCCTCAGAAAAATTTATTTGATTTACATTTAAACCAATTCCTACTACAGAATGTCTAATTTTATCTTTTTGAATGCTATTTTCAACTAAAATTCCACATATTTTTTTGTTTCCTGACAGAATGTCGTTAGGCCATTTTATGGAAATATGTAGTTTTGTTTCTTTAATTATGGCTTCGTAAACAGCTAAAGAAATTGCAAAAAGCAAGTTTTTTTTATGCTTAATTTTAAAATTTTTAAAAGAAATATAAACACTAAAAGTAAGGTTTTTAAAGGGCTCAGACAACCAAAGACTATCTTGCTGACCTCTCCCTTTAATTTGACTTTCTGCAACAACAACCGTAAAGTTTTCGACCACAGAATCTATAACCATTTCCTTTAAAAAAGAATTGGTAGAATCAATGGCATTAAGTTTGATTATTTTCAAGTGTTAAATAATGTGTAAACTAGTTCAATATTACACAAAATACTCGCAAAAAAATAATAACTTTGCGATAAATTAGAAAAAAATTAATGGCTAAAAAACATGTAAGCACAGACGATTTAATCGCTGTAATAATTCAAGGAATTGAAGACGTTAAAGGAGAAAATATTCAATTACTAGACTTACGAGAAATAGAAAATACTGTATGCGATTATTTTATAATCTGTTCAGGAAATTCTAACACACAAGTAAATGCAATTTCTGGTTCGGTACAAAAAGTAGTTAGCAAACAACTTAAAGATAAGCCTTGGCATATAGAAGGGCAAGGAAATTCTGAGTGGGTTTTAATGGATTATGTAAATGTTGTTGTACACGTTTTTCAAAAACATGTACGTGAATTTTACGACATAGAAAGTCTTTGGGGTGATGCTAAAATTACCGAGATTAAACCTGCCTAAACAATATTCAAAAAAAATATTATAGATTAAAGATGAAAGAATCTAATAAAGATAACGATACTAACAACAATACACCGAAATTCAAATTTAACATGTATTGGATTTATGGTGGAATTTTTCTACTATTAATTGGTTTTCAGTTTTTTAGTAGTGGAGATTTAGCTACAAAAAGTATTTCTAAAAACGAATTTAACGAAGTTTTAAAAGAAAACGAGATCTCTAAAATTGTTGTTGTAAATAAAAATATAGCACATATCTATATTAAAGAAGAGGCTTTAAAGAAAGAGAAATATCAAAAATTGGTAAATTCTGCATTTTATAGAGATGGAACTTCTTTATATGAATACAATTTTGGTGATTTACAGAATTTCGAAAATCATTTAGAAGAAATTAAAAATGAAAAAGGTTTAGATTATGATTTAAAAAACGAAAGTAGAACAAGTATGTTCGATACGCTTATCGGCTTTTTACCATTTATTATCCTTATTGCTGTTTGGTTATTTTTCATGAGAAGAATGTCTGGTGGTGGAGCAGGGTCTGGTGGTGGTGGACAAATTTTTAACATCGGAAAATCGAAAGCAAAATTATTTGATAAAGATACCAAAGTTAAAACAACTTTCGAAAACGTTGCTGGTTTAGAAGGTGCAAAAGAAGAAGTGCAAGAAATTGTAGACTTCTTAAAAAACCCAGAAAAATATACTTCTTTAGGAGGTAAGATTCCAAAAGGAGCTTTATTAGTAGGACCTCCTGGAACAGGAAAAACCTTATTAGCAAAAGCAGTTGCTGGTGAAGCTGGAGTTCCATTTTTCTCTTTATCAGGATCTGACTTTGTAGAAATGTTTGTAGGTGTTGGTGCTTCTAGAGTAAGAGATTTATTTAAACAAGCAGCTCAAAAATCGCCTTCAATTATTTTTATTGATGAAATTGATGCAATTGGACGTGCTCGTGGAAAAAATAGTATGACTGGTGGTAATGACGAACGTGAAAACACGTTGAATCAATTATTAACGGAAATGGATGGTTTTGGAACCGATACAAATGTTATTGTAATTGCAGCTACAAACAGAGCAGATGTTTTAGACAGCGCTTTAATGCGTGCAGGACGTTTTGATAGACAAATTTATGTAGATCTTCCGAATATAAATGAACGTAAAGAAATTTTTGAAGTACATATTAAGCCTTTAAAATTGGCTGATGATGTAAATGTAGAATTTTTAGCACAGCAAACTCCAGGATTTTCTGGAGCAGATATTGCAAACATGTGTAACGAATCTGCTTTAATTGCTGCGAGACATGGAAAGAAGGCAATACATCATCAAGATTTTTTAGATGCTGTAGATAGAATTGTTGGTGGTTTAGAAAAGAAAAATAAAGTTATTACTCCAAAAGAGAAAAAAGTAATTGCATATCACGAAGCTGGTCATGCAACTGTAAGTTGGATGTTAGAACACGCTGCTCCATTAGTAAAAGTTACCATTGTTCCAAGAGGACAATCTTTAGGTGCTGCATGGTATTTACCTGCAGAAAGAATGATTGTTCAAACAGAACAAATGTTAGACGAAATGTGTGCTACTTTAGGTGGTAGAGCTGCTGAAAAAATTATATTTAACAAAATTTCTACAGGTGCTTTAAGTGATTTGGAAAAAGTAACCAAACAAGCAAGAGCGATGGTTACAGTATATGGTTTAAATGATGAAGTGGGTAATATTACTTATTATGATTCTTCTGGAAACGATTCATTTGTAAAACCTTACAGTGACGATACTGCTAAGAAGATTGATTCAGAAATATCTAAAATGATTGAAGCTCAATATGTAAGAGCAATTGAATTATTATCTGAAAATAAAGAAAAATTAACGACATTAGCAGAATTACTTTTAGAAAAAGAAGTTATTTTTAAAGACGATTTATTAAAAATCTTCGGAAAAAGACCTTTTGAAGCAATAGACGCAGAAGTTAAAATTGAAGAAAAAGTTAAAGTAGAAGTAACTATTCCCCCAGTAGATAAAACTGAAGAATAATTAAAACTCTTTAATTTAAGAATGAATTTTTTAAAAAAATTATTAAACTTTCCTATCAAAGAAGATAAAGAGATTCAAAAACAAGAAGTCGATTTATCTTTAGACGATCTTTTTGTTCATAATTTTATAGAAAAAGGTGGTAAATTTCTTTACTGCCTTAAAAAAGAAGAGGTTTCTGAAAGTTTAGAAAAAATTTTATCAGAAAATAATTGGAACAAACTATTACTTTTAAATAGTAATGTTGTCTCTCTGATTAAAAATAAAAAAGTAAAAACGGTTTCAAAATTCGATAAAAGCACACCAGTCTTTACAACTTGCGAGCATTTAATTGCAGATAATGGAGATATTCTTTTTTCTTCTAATCAGTTAAAAAGCACAAAATTACCTGAATTATCAGAAAATTTTATTGTTTATGCGACAACAAGTCAGTTAGTTAAAGATACTGGCCAAGGATTAACTGGTATTAAAACAAATTCTAAAGACTCATTACCAACAAACATATCTTCTATAAAAAATTATAATATCAATAATAATGATGATAATTTTTTAAACTATGGTAACAGTAACTCAAAAAACTTATATTTGCTCCTATTAGAAGATTTATAATATGCGCAACCTTTTAAGAAGGAGTTTTTCTGGAATTATTTACGTTTTAATATTTGTAGCTGCAATTCTTTTTTCAAAGGAATCTTATATTACACTTATCTCTATATTTGGTGTTTTGTGTATCTGGGAATTTTCTAAAATGATTCAAAATAAAAATATAGTTCCTTATTTTTTCTTTGGAATTACACTATTTTTAATGTTAAAGAGACCCTTTAGCTATGCTATTACAGGAATTTTAATAATTAACCTATTATCTTCTGTCTATTTAATTTATCAACTATTTGCAAAAAAAGAAATTACTTTTTCAAATGAAAGATCTAAGCTAGGCCTTACCATTAGATACCCTATTTTTTCTATTTGTTTTTTAGTTTTACTTCCATTTTATAACGAGAATTATTCCCCTTATTTAATGATTTCGATACTCGTTCTTATTTGGGTAAATGATAGTTTTGCTTTTTTAGTAGGAAAAAATGTAGGTCGTAGAAAACTATTTGTATCAGTTTCTCCTAAAAAAACACAAGAAGGTTTTTTGGGAGGTCTTATATTCTCTATAATAACAGCATACGTAATTAGCAGAATTAATACTGAATTCACATTTTTAAATTGGCTAATTATAGCAGTAATTGTATCTATTATTGGAACAATTGGCGATTTAGTAGAATCGAAATTAAAAAGACAAGCAAATATAAAAGACAGTGGAAATATTATGCCAGGTCATGGAGGAATTTTAGACAGGCTAGATAGTTTGCTGTTTGCTGCTCCGTTTGTATATTTGTACATTAACTATATAATTTAACTTAAATGATTCGTTTTCATAAAGAAGGTTACAAAATAATTGTTATTGCTTTTATTTTAGCCATTGCCGGTATTTTATTGGCAGAAAAATTACTAGAAACAAATTGGATTATAAAATCCATTCAGGTTTTTATTGTGTTCTTTTTAGTGGTAATACTTCAATTTTTTAGAAACCCAAAAAGATTAACAAATTTAGACGAAACTACGATTGTAGCTCCTGTAGATGGTAAAGTTGTGGTTATAGAAGAAGTAGAAGAACCAGAGTATTTTAAAGATAAAAGATTACAAGTTTCTATTTTTATGTCTCCAATTAATGTGCATGTTACAAGGTATGCTATGAGTGGGGTTGTAAAATATAGTAAATATCATCCTGGTAAATATTTGGTTGCATGGCATCCAAAAGCATCTACAGAAAACGAAAGAACTACAATTGTTTTGGAAAATGCTTCTTTTGGAGAAATTTTATACAGACAAATTGCAGGTGCATTAGCAAAAAGAATTGTAAACTATGCTAAAGAAGGTGAAGAAATTATACAAGGTACAGATGCAGGTTTTATAAAATTTGGCTCTAGAGTAGATTTATTTTTACCATTAGGAACAAAGTTAAATGTAAAACTTGGTGATAAAGTAAAAGGAGGAACACAAGTGATTGCACAAAAATAAATGAATACCAAATTAGACATAGAATTTTCGGAAGCATTTGAAAAAATGTCTCGATTGAAGGAAGCACTAGCTCCTGATATAATGCTAAAATTTTATGCCTATTACAAACAAGCTAATTATGGAAGTACATTTACTTTTAATAATGAACTTGATGTTAGAAATGCTTTTAAAGCAAATGCTTGGATGCAGTTAAAAGACATGTCTCCAGACGAAGCAAAACAAGAATATATAAATTTAGCTAAATCAATACTTAATCAAAAAAAATAGCCCTATGAAAAACACAACTTATATAATTTTATTATTTGTACTTTCTTTAAATTTTACTGCTTGTAAATCAGAAAAGAAAAACAATAACGCAGAAGAAACAACAACTTCAAAAAAAAGTACAGCAGCGTATTCTTTAGAAGAAGCTACAAACGAAGTTAATTTTACAGCTTATAAAACTTCAGAAAAAGTACCAGTTGGTGGGCAATTTAAAACTGTTAATATTACTTCTGGTGGCGAAGGAAATACTATAAAAGATGCTATAAATAATACAGAATTTTCAATTCCTGTAAGTAGCATTTTTACAAAAGATTCTAGTAGAGACTATAAAATTAAAAAGTTCTTTTTTGGTGTTATGGATCAAACAAAACTATTATCTGGTAAATTAATGATCGAAAATGATTCGATTGGATATGCAAACATTAAAATGAACGGAGTTACTGAAAAAGTGCCATTTACTTATACAATTACAAACAAGACATTTGCAATGAAAGCAAATATGGATGTTACCAATTGGAATGCTACAAAAGCACTTGCTTCTTTAAATAAAATTTGCGAAGCTTTGCATACTGGTTCAGACGGAATTTCTAAAACTTGGAGTGATGTTGCATTAAATATTACATCAAAATTTTAAACTTTTTATTTTTTTATTAAAAAAAAAAACTATATTTGGCTGTTGACAATTTTGTTAATAGCCTTTTTTTGGCTTTAATAATTCGTCAATAAAACTTTTTAACCCCTAATTAATGACTAAAAAAATTACCCCTAATTTTTTAAGACATGTCTTTGTCTTAATAATTTTTTCGAAATCATTTGTATTCTTTTCGCAAAACAATGTTAATCTTAATGTAAACTGGCCTAGTTATTCTGGTGAGAATAAGATGGAAATTCTTAATTCTTCAAATACAGTTGTTTTATCCATAGATCATAATTATGGAAATGGATCAGACTCCACTTTCTTAAATCAAACCTCTAGCTCAGTTAACCTTCCAAAAGGCGATTATATAATAAGAGTTTACGATACTTATGGAGATAGTTGGAATGGAACTGGTGCTTATGGAAAAGTATTTGTAAACGGAACTGAAATATTTAATTTTAATGGAATTTTCCCAAATGTTACAAATCCAAGAACAACCAACTTAGAATATGATTTTTCGATAACAATTGGTTTAGACGACGCTTCTTTTAATTATTCTAAAAGTAGTTATTGTGGCGCAGATTCAAATCCAACACCAACAATTACTGGAGAAACAGGTGGAACATTTTCTTCAACTGCTGGCCTAAGTTTAAATAGTAGCACAGGACAAATAAATATTAGCAGCTCTACAATTGGAAATTATGTGGTTACTTATACAACTACAAATCCAGACCAAAATACTGCAACTCGAAACATAACTATTACTAGTTCTGATGTTGCAACTTTTTCTTACCCTACTTCTAAAGTTAATAAAAACGATGTAGATTTATTGCCTGCCAAAACAGGACAAAGTGGAACTTACAGTTCAACTTCTGGTTTAGATTTAAATACTACTACAGGAGTTATAGATGTTTCAGATTCGACTGTAGGAACGTATACAGTTACTTACACAACTAATGGTAGTTGTCCAATAACAATAACAGATTCTGTAACAATTATAAACGATGCTTTTCCAGGAGTTTCACAATATCAAAATAGTAGTAAAAAATACATAGAATATATTCCTGGAACAATGCCAGTAATTATTTCTGCACCTCATGGAGGAAGATTAGAACCAAGTGAACTTAGCACAAGAAGCTGTGGAACAAACGAAATGGACGATAATACAGACGTTTTAATTAAAGAAATTCAGAAAAAATGTTTCGACCAATTTGGAATGTATCCTTACATAATTATAAACAATTTACATCGTAAAAAATTAGATCCAAATAGAAATGAAAGTGTAGCAACTTGTAATAACTCCACAACAAAAACGTATTATGATGCTTTTCATAATTTTATAGATCAAGCTAGTGCAGATATTAATGCTAAATTCGGTAAAGGTCTATATATAGATTTACATGGACAAAGTCATTCTATTCCAAGAATTGAAGCTGGTTATAATTTACCAAGTAGTTCTTTTGATGAAGATTTAAACAATACTGCTACAAATACTACAGAATTAGCAAGAGTAACTATAAAAAATCTAATTGAAAATAATATTAGCAACTCTTCTTTTGAAGATTTAATTAGAGGAGTAAATAGTTTTGGAGGAATTATGCAAATTACTGGTGGACAAAGATATGCAGATTTAGGTCACGCTGGTTGTTCGAGAACAGAAGGTTATAGAATTGTACCAAGTAATGTTGGTGATGGTAATCAAGGAAATTGTGACGATACAAATCCTGGCTCTAATTCTTATTTTGCAGGAGATTTTTATAATAATATTAGACATGGTTCTGGAAATACGTCTACAAATAATACTGTTGTACAAGGTGGAGGAACTGTAAAAGGTGGTGGAGGAACCATTGATGGTATTATGACAGAAGTAAATAGAAGAGTTCGAGATTTGGGAAATGTTTATTCTTCTATCTATGGTGTTTCTGATGGAAGGAGTGCAACAATCCCATATTTTTCTAGAGATTATGCAAAAGTAATCGAAAAATTTATAGACATTCATTACAACGACTTTTCTAAATTTACTTTTACTGAAAGTTCTTATTCCATAAATGGTTTAGACCCAACTCCAACAATAAACGGAATTACTGGAGGAAGTTTTTCAAGCACATCTGGTTTGGTTATAAATAATTCTACTGGAAAAATAGATGTTTCTGCATCTACACAAGGTACTTATGTAGTTACTTATCAAGCTCCAAATATTGGAAGTCATTATAAAAAAGAAACTACAATTACCGTAAACAATGCTCCTGTTACCAACGAATTTACAGCCAATTCTGGTAATTGGTCTTTACCAACAAACTGGAGTTTAAATAGAGAACCAATTGCATCAGATAATGTGTTAATTCCAATAGGAAAAACCGCTTTCTTAGATAAAAATCAAGAAACGATTGGTAATTTAATTGTTGAAGGAACATTTATAATTAATAGCAATAGATCTTTAACTATAAATGGAAATAGTAATAATACTGGAACTTTTACCATAAACTCTGGTGGTTCTATCATAACAAACGGAACATCTACTGGAAACTTAACTTATAAAAGACATTTAGATGGTAATAAATGGTATTTAATTGGTGCTCCAGTTTCGCAACAATCAATTGCTAACTTTGTTTTGAATCACTCTAATTTAGCAAGAGGAACTGGTACTGGAGTCAACCAGAATATTGCATTGGCCACTTTCGACAACACAAAAACTTCTAAAAAATGGAATTACTATAAAGATGGAGCTGTTGATGGTGTTGATGGAGATGACACTACAGATATGATGACATCTGGAAAAGGATATACAACCCGACTAACATCTGCTGGAGATCTTTCTTTTACAGGAACTTTAAATACTGGAAATGTAAATTCTTCGGTTATAAACTCTGCTTCCAATTCTTTTAATTTAATTTCGAATCCTTATGCTTCTTATGTAAATATTGGAAATTTGCTACCTAATAATAGTGGTGTAGGAAAACCTCTAAAAACGCAAACTGTTTGGGTTTGGGATCAAACCGAAAATGCTGGTGCAGGAGATTATATTCCTAAAGTATCTGCTCAAAATTTTAAAATTGCTCCAGGTCAAGGATTTTTTATTGAGGTGGAAAATACAAATGATGTTGTTTTTACAACTTCGATGTTAAGTCATCAAAATACAGATACATTCTCTAAGACTAATAATGATAGACCAGAAATAAAATTATTAGTTACAGATGGAACAAGTGAAAAATATACCGAAATCTATTACATAAAAGGAACTACAACTGGTTTTGACGATGGTTATGATGGAGAAATATTTGGAGGAATAGCAAATAGTTTCCAAATCTATTCCAATTTAGTTACAAATAATATTGGCCAAAAATTAGGAATACAATCGTTACCAAATGGAAATTATGAAGATATGGTTATTCCTATAGGTTTAAACGCCTCTATTGGAGACAAAGTTACATTTACACCACAAAGTCTTAACATTCCAGAGAGTATCTACGTTTTCCTAGAAGACAAAGAAAATAATACAACCATTAAGTTTGATGCCTCTACCACTTCATATACAACAACGCTTACAGCTAAATCTATAGGAGTTGGGAATTTTTATTTACATACGAGATCAAATGCATTATCAACAGAAACAACAATTTTAGACAAAGTAAATATCTTTAAAAAAGACAATCGAACAATTTCTATAAATGGTTTAGTAGATTCTAAAATCTCATTTATATTATATTCTATAGAAGGTAAAAAAATAATGTCTGAGGTATTTTCTTCAAACGGAAACTCAGAAATAACAATTCCTACATTATCCTCAGGAATTTATTTAATAAAATTAAAAAATGCATCCAAAGAAATTTACAAGAAAATTATTTTAGAATAACCCCTAATAACAAAATATGAAATCTATAAATAAAACTGACAATATCAATAGAAAACAAGCTCTTAAAAAAATTGGAAATTATGGTAAGTATGCAGCATTAACAGCATTAGGTACTTATTTAATTTTAAACCCCCAAAAAGCACAAGCATCTTCGCCAGAAGCGCCAGGAGTTGGTTTTTAATTTCCATTGTAATACGAAAATAAGTACCCCTAATATATTTTTAACCCCTAATTAAACACAATGAAAACAATTAAAAAACAAGTAACAATTGCATGTATTATTCTATTTAGTATTTCTATAAACGCACAAGATAGCTTAATGCTTCTTGGGTCTTTTTCAGCGAATATTAAATTAACAACTAACGAAGTAGAATATCAACAAAGACCAATAATACATAACCAAACTTTTACATACAACTTTAAAGGTGGAGAAGTTTTGGTTGAGTTTAAAGACAACCAACATATAGAATATTATAATAATAAAAAGCATTCTATAAAATCCACTATTGTTTGGATTAGCAAAAATGAATGTATTATTACTTTAAAGGAAATTAACCTACCTAACTTCCCTTTTAAAAAAGGAAACAGTTTAAAAATGGTTATTACAGAAGTAAGAGGAAATAATGTTTATTACAAATCTACGCTCGGTGGAAGAACTTGGAAAGGAAAAATGAAAGAAGTTGAAACTACAAATAATGACTATTTCGCATCAAATTAAATTCTGACAATTTTAAAGTTAAAAAATCCCCAGATGCTTTAAAATAAAAGAATATTAAAAGACGAACATTTTGTTCGTCTTTTTTACTTTATAAAGTATCTAAAGCTTTTTTAAGCGTGCCAAATATAAAAACAAAATCTTCCTTAATTATTTTTTTTGATGATAATCTACTTCCTTCTAGAAGAATTACAGCCAATTCTCCAAAAATTAATTTTAATAAAAAACCAGGAACTGCGATTGGTAAATAAGGTCTACTTATAGCTTTTGCTAAAGTTTTAGAAAAACTTTTACTTGTATGAAATTCTGGAGCAACAGCGTTAAAAACCCCAACAAATTCTTCTTCAACAGCTTTTACATATAAATTACATAAATCGTATATATGAATCCAAGGCATATATTGCTTTCCTGAACCTAGTGGAGTAATAATTGGCGTTTTCATCTTTTCTAAAGCACCTCCATTTTCTGACAGTACAACTCCAGTTCTTAAAATTGTAACTGAAATATTTATTTTTTTAAATTGATTAGCAGCATCTTCCCATTTTTGGCATACTTCACCTAAAAAATCATCTCCAACAGCATCTGTTTCTTCAAAAATTTTAGTGGTAGTTTTGGCTCCATAATAATTGCTTCCAGATGCAGAGATAAAACCTTTTAAAGGAATTTCTAATTCTTTAACCTTCTTAAAAACTAGGTTTGCTGTATCTACTCTACTATCTATAATTATTTTTTTTCTTTCGTCTGTCCAACGTTTATCAGCAATTCCTGCTCCAGCTAAGTGAATTATATAATCAATATTTTCTAACGCTTTCTCATCAATATAATTCTTAGAAATATCCCATTTGAACTCATTTCTATTTTCTGGACTTCGACTTAAAATTCGAACAGTATGTTTTTTCTCCTTTAGTAATTTTGTAAGGTTCGAACCGACTAAACCAGTACCTCCTGTAATTAAAATATTTGCCATAAGTAAATATAGCTAAAATTTTGTTTAATGTTTCTTGTTTTTAATAAAACAAATCTATCGATTCATTTAATAAACTAATGTTAATCATTTTTTATACATTTAATAAAGCCGTATTTTTATAGTGATGAAAAATAAAGAAAACAGAAAAGGATTTGTCTTTAAAACATACGAAGCAGAGAACCAATCTCCGTTTGAAATGCTTTTTGAAATTTTTAAAGAACTCATAACACATACTTCTGGCGATTTTGATGAAGCCATAGATTGGTTGCGTTCTTTGGATAAAGAATATAAATTAACAGACGAAAATTATACCATTGACGATTTTATTGAAGACTTAAAAAAGAAAGGCTACATAAAAGAAGAAATTAATGGTGATGGAACAGGAGGAACAAAAATTACTCCGAAAACTGAACGTGCGATTAGACAACAAGCCTTAAACCATATTTTTGGAAAAATAAAAAGAAGTGGTGCAGGAAATCATAAAAGTAAGTCTCCAGGAATTGGAGATGAACATACTGGCGATTTTAGAAATTATCAATTTGGTGATGCTTTAGATAAAGTATCCATCACAGAAAGTATTAGAAATGCTCAAATAAATAACGGAATAGACAACTTTCACCTAACAGAAAACGATTTGGTGGTTGAAGAAACGCTTCACAAAAGCCAAATGAGTACTGTGTTAATGATTGATATTAGTCATTCAATGATTCTTTATGGAGAAGATAGAATAACGCCTGCCAAAAAAGTAGCGATGGCTTTGGCAGAATTAATTACAACTCGTTATCCAAAAGACACGTTAGATATTATTGTTTTTGGAAACGATGCTTGGTCTATAAAAATTAAAGATTTACCTTATTTACAAGTTGGACCTTATCACACAAATACTGTTGCTGGTTTAAATTTAGCGATGGATTTATTGCGAAGAAAACGAAATACCAACAAACAAATTTTTATGATTACAGATGGAAAACCAAGTTGTTTACGTTTGCCTGATGGACAATATTATAAAAACAGTAATGGTTTGGATACGCATATTGTAAACAAATGTTATGCAATGGCACAACAAGCCAGAAAATTACACATTCCAATTACCACTTTTATGATTGCTCAAGACCCATATTTAATGCAATTTGTAAGAGCATTTACGCAAGCTAATCAAGGGAAAGCATTTTATACAGGCTTAAAAGGTTTGGGAGAAATGATTTTTGAAGATTATGAAACGAATCGAAAAAAGAGAATTAAAGGATAATAAATAGCCCATCTAAATCTTCCCAAAGGGAAGACTTTTAGCAAGTTTGAGGGAAAAAAGAAAATTATAAATAACACACACACAGATAAACACAACAGTATTTCCTTTCCTTCGGAAAGGATTAAGGATAGGCTTATGAATTTAGAAAATATAAAAACATTAGGAGAATTAAAAAAATTAGGATATAAATCAAAATCCATTAAAGACGAATTACGAGAAAACCTCATTAGTAAAATAATGAATAAAGAAACTGTCTTTAAAGGAGTTCATGGTTATGAAAATACCGTAATTCCTGAATTAGAACGTGCAATATTAAGCAAACATAATATTAATTTATTAGGTTTAAGAGGACAAGCTAAAACACGTTTGGCAAGATTGATGGTCGATTTATTGGATGAATTTATTCCTGTTGTGGAAGGTTCAGAAATTAATGACGATCCACTGAATCCCATTTCGAGATTTGCGATTGAAACTATTAAAGAAAAAGGAGATGAAACGCCTATTTTTTGGTTACACAGAAACGAACGTTTTGCAGAAAAATTAGCAACACCAGATGTTACTGTTGCAGATATTATTGGTGATGTAGATCCTATAAAAGCGGCAAACTTAAAATTAAGTTATGCTGATGATCGAGTGATACATTATGGAATGATTCCAAGAGCAAACAGATGTATTTTTGTAATTAATGAATTACCAGATTTACAAGCTAGAATTCAAGTGGCACTTTTTAATATTTTACAAGAAGGCGATATTCAAATTAGAGGTTTTAAATTACGTTTGCCATTAGATATGCAATTTGTATTTACAGCAAATCCTGAAGATTACACCAATAGAGGAAGCATTGTAACTCCACTAAAAGATAGAATTGGTTCGCAGATTTTAACTCATTATCCTGAAAACATAGAAGTAGCAAAAGTAATTACACAGCAAGAAGCGAATAAAGCAAGTTCACAAAAAGAATTTATAGAAGTGCCTGAATTGGCAAAAGACTTATTAGAACAAATTGTTTTTGAAGCAAGAGAAAGCGAATATATAGATGCTAAAAGTGGCGTAAGTGCACGTTTGAGTATTTCTGCTTTTGAAAACCTTTTAAGTACTGCAGAAAGACGCGCACTAATTTCTGGTGATGAACAAACGATGATTCGTTTAAGCGATTTCGATGGAATTATTCCTGCAATTACTGGTAAAGTGGAATTGGTTTATGAGGGAGAACAAGAAGGAGCACATGTTGTTGCAGAAAAATTAATTCGAAATGCAATTAAAACATTATTTCCTGCTTATTTTCCTGAAATTAAAAAATTAGAAAAACAAGATGCAGAAACACCTTATGATAACATTGTTTCTTGGTTTTTTAATGCTGAAGAAGATTTTGAATTGTTAGATGAATATACAGAACAACAATATAAAAATGAGTTAGATAAAATAAAACCTTTAGAAGATTTTATAAAAGAACAGCAACCAAATATGAATGAGGCTGACACTTATTTTATGAAAGAATTTGTCCTTTGGGCTTTGGTTGAATTTAAAAAATTAAGCAAACACAGATTTACAGAAGGTACACAGTTTAAAGATCCTTATGGAAGTTTTATAAGTGGATTATAGAAATTAAAAAGAAGCGAGAAATCGCTTCTTTTTTGTTTTATTCTAACTTAAACATTTTAATAGGTTCATGATTACCACGTTTTAAATTTTCACACATAATTAAAGATTTGTCAATTTTTTGTTGGCTGGTTTTATAACGAATAACTCCATAAATAATACTTCGTTTTTTTCCTGCTGTAAAACTTTCAAAAATTTCATAAGCATCACAATCACTCATTAGAACTGCCTCTAATTCTTCTGGCATTTCAACTCCGTATTTAGAAGTATCTTCAAAAAGTTGTATTTCAAATTCATCACCTAAGGACAAACCCAATTCTTTTTGTTTTTGTTTAGAAATCATCATTTTGTAATCTCCAGAAATTTTGTCTTTTTTTATGGCAGCGTAAAAATCGAGCTTTATATTATTGAAAATGAGTTCCACTTTTACACGACTCATTTTTTTATCAGCAAATGGTTTATAAACCAAATTCGGAATAAATATATTGTGAGGATTTGTGTGAGTAAGTTTTAATTTTTCGGTTTTCATAATTACCAATTTCCTCTCGATTTCATGTTTTTTTCGCAAAGAGAAATAATTTCAGCAATTCTTTTTTCTCTTGTTGCTGGTCTTTTAGCTTGGTTTACCCAATACAAATAACTCTTTCTGTAACTTGGCGCAAAATTATTATAGTTTGTAAAAGCGATTTTGTTTTTATTGAATTCAATTTGTAAATCATCAGGAATAATCCCTTTTTCAACATCATCTAAAGCAGTCCAAGAACCATTTTTCTTTCCTAATTTTATAATTTCTAATCCGTTTTTGTGCATTAAATTAGCTTTCGATAATTCTTTAATGTATTTTTTATTTAAAGCACTCCAAACACTTTTAGGATTTCGCTTGCAGAAATATTGCCTGCGTTTTCCATTTCCTAAACTTTTTACGGTAGAATCTATCCAACCAAAACACAAAGCTACTTTTACAGCTTCTTCCCACCTCATAGACTCTTCATTATTTTCTACTTTATAAAAAATGAGATAAATACCATCTGAAGATTCATGATTTTCGGACAACCAATTGCGCCATTCAATATCATTTTTAAAATAAAATTCTGGTTTAGTTGTTGTAGGCATATCTTCCTTTTTTGTATCTTTTTGTGGGAATTGAATCTAAAATATAAGGAAATGAAACTAGTCCATTTTTGGTCGGTTTATAAACTACAAAATGTAAATGAGGTTCAGTAGACATTCCTGTATTTCCAGAATAACCAATGACTTGGCCTTTTTTTATAGTATCACCAACCTTAACTAATACACCATCTTTCTTTAAATGAGCATATTGTGCAAAAGTTCCATCATTATGAAACACAAAAATTATATTTGCTTCTTTTAAATATTTCTTGCTACTTCCACCTTTATTAGAATCGCTTTTCGTTTTTACAACAACTCCACCTCTAATGGCGCAAATTTCTTGTCCAACATTCATTTTAAAGTCTATTGCATATTTCGATCCAGCACCTTTATGAGTAAAATTAGTATTTTGTGCTTGCAAAACTTTGTAACGTTTTCCTTTTAAAAATGGCAATCCATAATTATATAAAGTGTCATATTCTTGAGCAGATGAAGCTCCATAATTTAAAGTGAATTTATAATTTTTGTAAATAGCATTCGTATCAATCTTAGACTTATGAAATTTTAAAACAGTTAAAGTATTTGGTTTGTTAAAATCAAATATGGTATCTTTTTTATTTATTTTATCTTCAATTTTTAAAAATGAAGTTGAAATTACATTGTTTTTCGCAATTACAAAAATGGAATCATTTTGATGTTCAAAAGAAATATAACTCGGTTTTTTAATGTTTTCTGAACAAGAAACAAAGAGTAAAAGAATGATAAAAATTCTTAGAACCATAAACTTATCTCATAATTTTATTCGGAAAAACAACTACACTTTCATGTCCATTTTCGCCAACTGTAGCCACTCCAAAAAAGAAATTGTCAATTACAATTCCTTCTAAAGTAAATTCTGTAGACTCTACATATCTGCTATGATCCCAAGTTGGGCTTGTTGTATCTCGCCAATAAATTTTATAGCCTTTTGCGCCTTCTACTTTATTCCATTTTAATCTTGCAGAAGCTTCTACAATTCCGCCAATTTCTACAGTTGTTGGACTTGGAGGAGCCCAAGCCAAACTTGCCAAATTAATTGCATTAACAGCTGTTAACTTTTTAGCATAACCAAAATTTACATGTTCGAAAGTATCACCATATTTAATTCCGTTTTCGGTTCTAATATCCTGGTGTTGTTGTGTATAATTTTCATGCGCTTCCATAATTCTAATTCCTGCAAAACCTAAATCGTTAAAAGGTCTGTGGTGTCCTCCTCTACCAAATCTGTCCAATCTATAAATCATCATTGGGTTCATTTCTGGCATATACGTTTTTACATTCTGGTGAATATATCTTGCCAATTGTCTCGAAATTCCATCCACTTCTCCTCCATAAAAACGTCTTGCTCTTCTTTGTCTTTCTGTTTCGTTTGCTGGAACTGGTTCAGAAAAAATTCTAAAACTTCTATTGTCAAATACACCATCAACTCCTGTAATATTTCCAATCATATCGTTATTTAAAACACCAATAATATCCCACCCTTTTTCTTTCGCATATTTTGCCAAACCTGCACCTCCAAAAAGACCTTGTTCTTCTCCAGATAAACCAACGTAAATAATACTGTTTTCGAATTTATATTTTGATAAAACTCTTGCTGCTTCAATAGTTCCTGCCATTCCTGAAGCATTGTCATTTGCTCCTGGAGCATCTTTTGTAAAGTTAGAACCATCGCTATTTCTAGAATCGATATCTCCACTCATAATTACAAATCTATTTGGGTATTTTGTTCCTTTTTGGATAGCAACCACATTTACAACCCAAGCATCATGTGGTACTCTCCTACTCATTTTTTTTGTTACTAAATCTTTCTGATAAAACGTGTTTATACAGTTGTTACAATCGTTAGAAATTTTATCGAATTCCTTTTTTATCCAACGTCTTGCAGCTCCAATTCCACGTGTATTAGAAATAGTATCTGAAAACGTATTTCTTGTACCAAATTCAGTTAATGTTTTTACATCTGCTTTAATTCTATCTTTAGAAACGCTGTTTATAATGTCATAAATTTTAGCATCAGTTTGTGCAAATGTTATTGATGTGAAGAGCACAAATAAAAAGGTTATTGTTTTCATCTTTAATTTTTTTTTATTATTTAAAGCACCAAAAAAGAATGGTAATAACTAAAGTTTTAATAGCATCTATCTTGTTACTGCTAGTTTCTTAAATTCGTTTAAATATTTTTTTTAAAGATAGTAACTTTATGAAACACAAAAAAACCACTTCTATAAATAAAAGTGGTATAAAATTTATGTAATTAAATCTTACTCTTTGTCTAAGTTTTTGGTAATGTTAAACCCTATTAATAAAGAGGCTCCAGCACATAAAAAGATAGATGCAGCATATAAAGTCTCTGAACTAATATAATTTTGTGGTCTATTTTGCCAATCTCCACTGTAACCAAAATTATAGCTTAATAAACTTCCTAATAAGATTCCAACTCCAATTCCCATTGCCAATAAGCCTAAATTTAATATTAATATTTTCCAAAAAGGAGCAGCTTTTCTAGCTTGATGTCCTTTCATAAAAATAGAAGCATCTGCTCCTTTTTCTATTAATGCCATTCTTTCTTTGTTTCGTGTTGAAAAATATAAATAAAATACGCCAAAGAATACCGCGAATAAAAAGATAAATACTATTTCTGGTCCCATAATTTAATGTTTTAAGTGTTAAAATGATTAATTTTATTGTGTTTGTAGCTTTGACGATTACTTTTGAGATAAGGTTACAAAAAATTAAAATTATTTTTTTTCAACAAAAGTGTAACCTATTTATTAGATGCGCAGTCAAAGTATAAAATGACTAACAACGACCAACTAATTATAAATAAAATTCTAAAGGGAAATACAAACGCCTTTTCAGAATTGATAGACACCTATAAAGATTTGGTGTTTTCGTTGGCAATAAAAATGACTAAAAATAGAGAAGAAGCAGAAGAGATAAGTCAAGATACATTTATAAAAGCGTTTAAAAATTTAGGAAAATTTAAAGGAGATTCTAAATTTTCTACTTGGTTGTACAGAATTACTTACCATACTTGCTTAGATGCTCTTAAGAAAAATAAAAACCATTCAAACTCGTTTGAATTAAATGAAATTACTTTAAACCATATAGAATCTACAGACAATGCTTTACAGACTTTAGAAAGAAAAGAACGCGCAAAAATAATGGACATTTGTTTATTACAATTACCTGAAGACGAGCGCTCTATTTTATGGCTATTTTATTATAAAGAATTAAGTTTGAAAGAAATAATTGAAGTAACTTCGTTATCGGAAGCAAATATAAAAGTGAAATTACATAGGGGTAGAAAGAAATTATTAACGATTGTTAAAAAAACTTTTGAGCCTGAAACTATAGCACATTATGGGAGAAAATAAACACATAGAAGAATTAGATGCTTTTGCAAAAAAATATGTAAAAGAAATCGAATTTGAAAAAGCACCAGCAGATTTTACATCTTCTATAATGAATACAATTAACGAAGAAAAAAGAAGTGCTGTCTTCAAAACTTCCGCATTAATTTCTAAAAAAGGTTGGTTTTTAATCGCTGCTTCAGTATTTGCAGTTTTATTTTTATCTTTTACTAATTCTAAAGAAAATGCAATAACTTATCCTGAAATAGATTTCTCTTTTTTAGAAAAATTTCAAAGTTTGAATGTATTTGAAGGAATTACAATTTCTAATACCGTTTTTTACTCTGTATTTTTCTTCGGATTTATGTTGTTATTTCAACTTGTATTCTTAAAAAAATATTTTGAAAAAAGGTTGAATTAAAAAATTCTTGTTACAATGTGAGGTTTTGACTTTGTATCATTAACATTTATATTGAAATCGACCACTCCTAAAACTAAATTTTCTTCGGTTACAACTTCAACTTTCCATTCTCCATCAATTACATTATTTTTATAACTATAACCTCTGTAACCACTATCTCTTCCTCCAACAATTTCGAAACCAATTTTATCTAAAGTTTTCCATTCTTTAGTTTCTAGATTATACCATTTCCACACATGGTAAATTTTCTTTTTTAAATCTGTTGGTGCAAAAACGGATGTAAAAACATAAACTGGTTTATTCGATTTTCTATTAAAATCTATTTTATGATCTCGCCAAAAAACATACCAATCGTCTACTTCATAAGTCACAATATATTTGTCGTTTTTCTTAGTAATATTGTGTGCAATTAAACCCTTATCCAAGGCTAAAGGAACAGGAGGAATCAATCTAAAATAATAAAAAGCATTAATTAATAGATAAATTCCTAAAATCATTCCAAACATTTTCCATTTTACAATTTCTGTTCTTGTGGATGCACTACTTCTGTAAACCAAAACAATTAAAAATAACGTAGAAGCAACACTTAATGCTCCTGAAATCATAAAAATAGTTGTGTTCATTTCTTTTAAAATCACAGGAACAAAAAAGCTTAAAAACGTAAAATTAACAAAGAAATAAGCACAGAACTGAAGATATTTATTTGAAATTCTTTTCTTAAAAAGTTCGTTTGCGATTAAAAGAAATATCAAAATTAAAAAGAAAGAAGCTGTTTTAGAAATTGAAACACTTCTCGAAAAATAAATTACATATGCACTAGACAATCCACCTAAAAAAAACTGGATTGCCAATGGTAAATATTTACCATATCGTTTTATAAATTTATTTTTCCATTTCTCATTATCTACCAAATTATAAAAATAGATACTTAAAGTAAGTAATGTCATATATGTACATAAAATAACGATGTCATACAATCTATCAATTCTTCCTAAAGTAAGGGAATCCCAAGTAAAACCAGCAACAAAAAATAAAAGAGGAGCATACTTTTTGTGTTTAATTAAGAAAACACCAAATTTACTTTCTCTGTATTTTAATAAATTATTTTTCATTAATTGGTTTTTGTATTGAGGATAAGAAATATACATAAATTTTATCAATACAATAATAAATATAAAATCAATTTTTATTGAAGAAATAGAGGTTTCCTTTGTATTTTTAAGGTTGAATTTAAGAACACATATCTTTTCAATTTTATAGAAATGAAAATAATTATATCTCCAGCAAAATCATTAGATTTCGAAAGTAAAGTACCTACAAGTTTACATACACAGCCTCGTTTTTTAGAATATTCAGAAAAACTAAACAAAAAACTAAAAACACTTTCAAAAAAGAAACTAGCAGATTTAATGTCAATTTCTAATGATTTAGCTTCTTTAAATTACGAAAGAAACCAAGAGTGGGAAACGCCTTTTACAGAGAAAAATGCAAAACAAGCCATTTATGCTTTTACTGGAGCCGTTTTTCAAGGAATTGATGTAAATTCTATTGATGAAAAAAAATTACCTCTATTGCAAGAACGTTTGCGTATTTTATCTGGATTATATGGTTTATTAAAACCTTTGGATTTAATTCAACCTTACAGATTAGAAATGGGGACAAAACTTAAAGTTGGTAGAAAAGAAAACTTGTATAAATTTTGGGATGATACTTTGGCAAACTCTTTAAACGAAGAATTAGAAGAAGGCGAATTATTAATCAATTTAGCAAGTACAGAATACTTTAAAGCTTTGCCTAAAAAAGTTTTAAAAGTACCAATGATTACACCAGTTTTTAAAGATTTTAAAAACGGACAATACAAAACTATAATGACGTATGCTAAACAAGCACGTGGATATATGGTTAGATATATTATAGAAAATAATGTAAAAACTTTAGAAGAATTAAAAGGTTTTAATGTTGAAAAATATGGTTTTTCGGAAGAAATGTCATCAGAATTTGAATTGGTTTTTACGAGGTAGATTAGTTGGCAGTCGCAGTTTATAGTGGCAGTTGCTCACTTTTAAAATACTGACTACTCACTAAAATTTATAGTTGATTATTTAAATACAGATTGCTTTGCACTTCGCAATAAAGCACAAACTAAAAACTGCCACTGAAAACTGCCTACTGAATTAACAATCCACCATTCTAACAGTAACTGCTAAACCACCTTCAGAAGTTTCTTTGTAATTTTTATTCATGTCTTTTGCAGTTTCCCACATCGTATCAATTACTTTATCTAAAGGAACTTTTACATCTTTTGGGTCCGTTTCTAAAGCCATTTCTGCTGCATTAATTGCTTTAATTGCGCCCATTGCATTTCTTTCGATACAAGGTATTTGAACCAAACCACCAATAGGATCGCAAGTTAAACCTAAATGATGTTCCATTGCAATTTCTGCTGCAACCAAACATTGTGCAGGAGAACCACCTAATAATTCTGTTAAAGCAGCTGCTGCCATTGCAGAAGAAACTCCTATTTCTGCCTGACAACCTCCCATTGCTGCAGAAATTGTGGCATTTTTCTTGAAAATACTGCCAATTTCACCAGCTGTTAATAAGAATTTTTTAACGTGTTCGAAATCTGCATCATGATTTTCAATTACCAAATAATACATTAAAACTGCAGGAATTACACCTGCACTTCCGTTTGTTGGTGCAGTTACCACTCTTCCTAAAGAAGCATTTACTTCGTTTACAGAAAGCGCAAAACAACTCACCCATTTAAGAATTTCTCGAAATTTTACTTCTGTACTCCTAATAGAAGTAATCCATTCTTTTGGGTTTGTATAAGAAGTATCTTTTATAAGTTTAACATGTGTGTCAAAAGCACGTCTTTTCACATTTAAACCTCCAGGAAGTTTTCCTTCTGTATGACAACCAATGTACATACATTCTAACATGGTTTCCCAAATTCTGTTTAACTCGAAATCAATTTCTTTTGCGTCTCTTAACTCTAATTCGTTTCTTAAAACAATATCAGAAATTAATAAATTATTTTTTTCGCAATATTCTTCTAATTGAATTGCTCTATTTACAGGAAAAGGAAAATTCTTTTTATTGATTTCTATTTCTTCTTCTAAGTTATCATTTTCTTGAACGATAAATCCTCCACCAATAGAAAAATAGGTTTGGGTAGAGATTTCTTCACCTTTAGAAAAACCTCTAAACGTCATACCATTGGAATGAAAAGGTAAAAAATCTCGATTAAAACGAATTGAATTTTCAGGAAAAGTAACGCATTTCCCTCCTTTAAAAAGAATTTCTTTTTGTGTATTTATTCTATCAACAATTATAAAAACATCTTCAATAGGCACATATTCTGGATCTGCTTCACTTAAACCTAAAAGAATAGCTAAATCTGTAGCATGGCCTTTTCCTGTTAAAGATAAAGAGCCATATAAATCGACTTTAATTTCATCAATTAAATCGAACTTTTTGTTTTCTTTAATTTTTTGAACCCAAGCTTCTGCAGCTCGCCAAGGACCTAATGTATGTGAGCTTGATGGACCTACACCAATCTTCAACATATCAAAAACACTTATAAATTGCGACATTCGTAAAAATGATTAAAATATTTACTGTAAATGTAAAAAATCCAACTCAATGAGCTGGATTTTTTTATATAATTTAAAAGAATTTCTTTTTACATTCCGTAAACCGACTCTTTATCGAATTTTTTAACTAACATATAATACACTACTGCTCTGTATTTTTTTCTTTCAGATTTTCCAATTCTTTCCATCACTTCTTCAATTCCTGCATCTAATTCTTTACTATCTGCCAAACCTAATTTCTTAATTAAAAAATTATTTTTTACAGTAGCTAATTCTTTTGCATCAGAACCAGAAACAGTTTCTGCATCTGCTTTGTAGATTGATGGTCCAAGACCTTTTGTAACAGCAGCTAATAAATCGTCATTAGAACGAAAGTTTCTATCGTCCATAAACTTCTTGTACAATGCTACTTTTTCGTCGAATTTACTCATGATTTTTTGTGGTTTAATTGTTTGTATTAAATTTTAATTCTAAAAGAACATTCCAAATATATGAAAATAATTCGCTATTTCAAATATTCTTCTATTCAATGATTTAGACAACATATTGTGTCATTATGTCACATATTATTTGAATATTATTTTCAAAAACTGACATTTTCCAAAGAAAAAACGGTTGGCACACAGTTTGCCTAACACTAATTGTAAAATTGAAAAACGAATTTAAAATTATAAAATAAGTATTATGAGTAAAATAATTGGAATCGATTTAGGTACAACAAACTCTTGTGTTTCTGTAATGGAAGGAAATGAGCCAGTTGTAATACCTAATTCAGAAGGAAAAAGAACGACACCATCTATTGTTGCCTTTGTTGAAGGAGGAGAACGTAAGATTGGTGACCCTGCAAAAAGACAAGCAGTAACAAACCCAACAAAAACAGTTTATTCTATTAAACGTTTTATGGGTAATAAATTCTCTGAATCTTCTAAAGAAGTAAAAAGAGTACCTTACAAAGTAGTTAAGGGAGATAATGACACACCAAGAGTAGATATTGATGGTCGTTTATATACGCCACAAGAAATTTCTGCAATGGTGTTACAGAAAATGAAAAAAACAGCAGAAGATTATTTAGGTGCTGATGTTTCTGAAGCAGTAATTACAGTTCCTGCATATTTTAACGATGCACAAAGACAAGCTACTAAAGAAGCTGGTGAAATTGCTGGTTTAAAAGTTAGAAGAATTATAAACGAGCCTACTGCTGCTGCATTAGCTTATGGATTAGATAAATCTAACGACGATAAGAAAATTGTTGTTTTTGATTTTGGTGGAGGAACACATGATGTTTCTATATTAGAATTAGGAGATGGTGTTTTTGAAGTATTAGCTACTGATGGAGATACACATTTAGGTGGAGATGATGTTGATGAAAAAATTATCAACTGGTTAGCTGAAGAATTTAAAGCGGATGAAAACATGGACTTAAGAGAAGATCCAATGTCTTTACAACGTTTAAAAGAAGCTGCAGAAAAAGCGAAAATCGAATTATCGAGCACAACTTCTTCTGAAATTAACTTACCATATATTACTGCTACTGCAAGTGGCCCAAAACACTTGGTAAGAACTTTATCTCGTTCTAAATTCGAGCAATTAATAGACGATTTAGTAAAGAGAACAATAGAGCCTTGTCAAACTGCATTAAAAAATGCAGATTTAACAATCTCTGATATTGATGAAGTAGTTTTAGTTGGTGGTTCTACAAGAATACCTGCTGTACAAGAAGCTGTTGAAAAATTCTTTGGAAAAGCACCTAGTAAAGGTGTAAACCCTGATGAAGTTGTTGCTTTAGGAGCTGCTATACAAGGTGGTGTTTTATCTGGAGATGTAAAAGATGTATTGTTATTAGACGTAACACCTTTATCTTTAGGAATTGAAACAATGGGTAATGTTTTCACAAAATTAATTGATGCAAACACTACTATTCCTACTAAAAAATCGCAAGTATTCTCTACAGCTGTAGACAACCAGCCTTCTGTTGAAATTCACGTTTTACAAGGTGAAAGAGCAATGGCTGCAGATAATAATACAATTGGTCGTTTCCATTTAGATGGTTTACCTCCAGCACAAAGAGGAATTCCTCAAATTGAAGTAACTTTCGATATTGATGCAAATGGTATTATTAAAGTTTCTGCTTTAGATAAAGGAACAAACAAATCTCATGAAATTAGAATTGAGGCTTCTTCTGGATTATCTGAAGAAGAAATCGAGAAAATGAGAAAAGATGCTGAAGCAAATGCAGATGCTGATAAAGCTGCTAAAGAAACTGCAGAAAAAATCAATGAAGCAGATTCTATGATTTTTCAAACAGAAAAGCAATTAAAAGAATTTGGAGACAAATTATCTGATGATAAAAAAGCCCCAATTGAAGCTGCTTTAGTTGAATTAAAAGCTGCACACGAATCTAAAGATTTAGCACAAATTGATACTGCATTAGCAACTATTAACGAAGCTTGGAAAGTTGCATCTGAAGAGATGTATGCTGCACAAGGTAGTGCTGAAGGAGCAAATCCTGGAGCAGAACAGCAAGGTGCACCAGAAGCAGATGCTCAAGGAGACAATGTTGAAGATGTAGATTTCGAAGAAGTAAAGTAAGCAGAGAGCCAAAATTTCATTAGAAATTTTGTGTGAATCGATTATACCTGTGAAAACAGGTATCCACACACAAAAAGAAATTTAATTTTCTATAAATATTTAAAACGCAATCATTAATTTGGTTGCGTTTTTTAATTCAATCTATTTTCTTTTGAAAACCTACAACAAAACCAATTTCTTTAAACATACTTTTTGTGAATTTCAACAAGTTGATGACTTTCAATTTCCAGAAAACACAAACTATAAAAGTAAATCTGAAAGTATGTATTTTTATACTGATGAAGGTGTGTATAGAAAATCGAATCATTGGGGAAGAGTTGCCAATTGTAGATGGAAATTAATTGTTGCTGATAATTACAAAAATCAAAATATTGTAATTGGTTTTGCAAAATGGAGTGACTTCTACCCTATCAATTCAAAAGAAAAAATATTTCTTATTGATGTAAATTTTGAAAATAAAACAGCGAAACTTCAGCATAAAAATAACGACACTACTAATCATTTGTTTTCATTTTCTGAAGTACAACAAAGAATAAAACAAATAACGCATTTATTTAAAGATGATAAATGGGCAAAGTATTTCGATTTAGAAATTGAAGAATTACGTTTTAAAGTTATTACTGAATTTATCAATTCAAATAAAACACTACAAGAGATTAAAAGAATGCAGAAATAAATTCATTTTCAGTAAATTTGCATCTCTAAAATCTAACAATCCAAAAATCTGATATGAACATTCCACAAACTAGTTTTCCAAGAGTTGTAATTATTGGTGGAGGATTTGCAGGTTTAGCTGCTGCAAAAGGATTAGAAAAACAAGAATTGCAAGTTGTTTTAATTGATAAGCATAATTATCACACATTTCAACCTTTACTATATCAAGTTGCTACAGGAGGTTTAGAGCCAGATTCCATCGCTTTTCCATTAAGAAAACGTTTTAACGATGTAGATAATTTCTATTTTAGATTGGCAGAAGTTGTACAAATAAATCCTGAAAAAAATCTGGTTGAAACTTCAATTGGAGACTTAGAATATGACGAATTAATAATTGCAACTGGTTCTACAACCAACTTTTTTGGAAATACCAATATTCAGAAATATGCAATGGAAATGAAATCTGTTCCACAATCTTTGAATATTAGAAGTCTAATTTTAGAGAATTTTGAAGAGGCTTTATTAACATCAAACTTTGAAGAAAGAAACGCGTTAATGAACTTTGTTATTGTTGGTGGTGGACCAACAGGAGTGGAATTAGCAGGTGCTTTAGCAGAAATGAAAAAGGGAATTCTACCAAAAGATTATCCTGATTTAGACATCAGACAAATGCAAATAAACCTGATACAAAGTTCTGGAGAAATTCTAAAAGGAATGAGTGCTAAAGCATCCGAAAAAGCAGAGGATTTTCTAATTGATTTGGGTGTAAATGTTTGGAAAAATTTACGTGTTTTAGATTACGATGGAAAAACGGTTACCACAAATGGAGTAGATCATTTTAAAGCGGAAACTGTTATTTGGGCTGCAGGTGTTAAAGGACAAACCATTGAAGGTTTAAACGCAGAATGTGTTATAGAAAGAGCTGCAAGAATTAAAGTTGATGAATATAACAAAGTTTTAAATTACGATAATGTTTACGCAGTTGGAGATGTTGCTTGCATGTCTTCAGAAAAAACACCTTATGGACATCCAATGATGGCACAACCTGCTATTCAACAAGGAAAATTAGTTGCGAAAAATATTTTAGGGAAATTATTCAACAAAAAACAAAAACCTTTTGTTTATAACGACAAGGGTTCCATGGCTACAATTGGACGAAATAAAGCAGTGGTAGATTTACCAAAATGGAAATTTCAAGGAATTTTTGCTTGGTTTGTTTGGATGTTTGTACATCTTTTTTCTTTAATTGGTTTTAGAAATAAAGCCATTGTATTTCTAAATTGGGTATATAATTACATTCGTTTCGATAGAGAAACACGTTTAATAATTCGTCCTTATAAAAAGAAAAACAAGTATTCTTTTAGAGAGCAATTATGAGTGGAAAAAGAATCATAAAATGCCCAAATTGTGGAACCTTCAATACAAATAAAGAGTATTGTACGAATTGTAATACGTTAATTTCTCATCAGAAAAAACAAGAAATTAAAGCGGAAGCTGGCAAACAAAAAAGAATAGAAGAAGCTATTTACGAAAAAGAAAATCCGAATTTAGCTGAACGTTTAAAAGCACATCCTAACTTTTTATATAGAATTGCAGGTTGGATTTTATACTCTGCAATTATGGTGGTTAGTGCAATTGGCGCAGGTTTGGCTTGGTTTATAGCAATGGTTGCAGCTGGTTAGCATGAAAAATATACTCTTTAAATATGTTCTTTTCTCCTTCCTTTTAGGAAGTTTTATTTATTTTTCTTCTTTATTCAATGTTCAATTACCTCAATTTGTTCGTTTTTACGTGAATGATTTTCTAATCATTCCAATCGTTTTATTTCTTTGTTTACAGGTTTTAAAACAGACTAAAAACAATCCGAATTATAAAATTCCTTTTTTAATAATTTTATATCTCTGTTTTTTATATAGCCTTCTTTTCGAATTCGTTTTCCCAAATTATTTAGCAAGATATACCAAAGACTATATAGATATTCTTTTATACTTTGCAGGCGGAATTGTATTCTACCAACTTCAAAAGATTGATACATGAAAACTTCAAAAATAGCTAAAGAAAATATTGCTCGATTAAATGTTGCAATTCAATTTATTGAAGAAAATTTAGACACCAAACTTACTTTAACTATTATTGCTGAAAAAGCTCATTTTTCTCCTTTTCATTTTCATCGTTTATTTTCTTTAGTAGTAGAAGAAACTCCAAATAATTTTATCATTAGAAAAAGAATTGAAAGTGCAGCTTCTTCTCTATTACATCAAAAAGAGAAAACAATTACAGAAGTTGCAGAGGCAGTTGGCTTTGGTAATTTGTCTTCATTCTCGAAAGCTTTTAAAAAGTTTTATGGCATCTCTCCAAATCAATTTAAAGAAGAAAGTCCGGATAAATTTAGCAAGATTTGCAAAACAGAAAGCAAAAACGGACAAGTAAAAATTACTTTCGAACAATATATTTGCAATATTAATAACGCTTTAAATTGGTTACAAATGAATGCAAAAACAGAAATTAAAAAAATTCCAAGATTAGATTTAGCATATATTTCTCACAAAGGAAAAATGGAAGCAATTGGCAGTGTTTACAATAAATTAGTAAAATGGGCAACTCAAAAAGGATTGATTAATGAAGAGACAAGAATGTTAACAATTTATCACGACAGTCCTAAAATTACGAATCCAAATAACTTAAGAATGAGTGCTTGCATCATTTTAAATGATCCTATAGAACTTGATGGAGAAGTGAGTTTAAAAATTTTATCACCAACTAAATGTATTGTTTCTCGTTTCGAAATTACTCCTTTTCAATTCCAACAAGCTTGGGAATCTTCTTTTGCTTGGATGATAGAAAAAGGGTACAAAAAATCGGAAACTGCTCCTTTCGAAATTTATTACAATAATGCTGCTGAACATCCAGAAAATAAGTTTATTGTAGATTTATGCATTCCTATTATATAAAATTTTATTTTTTTAAATGATGAAACACGAATGGAGAAAAAAGGAAAAAGATGTATATGTTCCTAAAGCAAAGCCAGAAATAATTAAAGTTCCTGAGTATAGCTTTTTCACGATTTCCGGAAAAGGAAACCCAAATAATCCTCATTTTGCAGATTATATAGCTCCTTTATATGCGCTTTCTTATGCAATAAAAATGGGTTTAAAAAAGAATCCTGTTTTAGAAGATTATTACGATTACACTGTATATCCTTTGGAAGGTGTTTGGGATATTTCTGATGAAGCAAAGAAAAACTTCAACCCAAATTTACCCATAAATAAAGACGAATTAGTTTTCACTTTAATGATTCGTCAACCAAATTTTGTAACAGAAAAATATGCTTTGGAAGTAATTGAAAAAGTAAAAATTAAAAAACCAGATTTATTAATTGAAAAAGTAAAGTTCGAAAAAATAGAAGAAGGTTCTTGTATACAAATGTTACACATTGGCTCTTATGACAATGAAGCTACCACTTTTAAAATTATGGAAGAATTTGCTAAAAAAGAAGGTTTAGAAAGAGAATCTAAACTTCATAGAGAGATTTATCTATCTGATTTTAGGAAAGTTGCAACAGAAAAATTAAAAACAGTTTTACGTTTTAAAACAAAATAATCTTACTACAATTCATCACAAAAAAATTACAACTCGGTATTTGTTTTTATTTTTCAGCAACAAACTATTTCATCTTTGTACCATAAAAAAACTAAAACGATGAAACGTATTCTATTTTTATTAATTACACTTTGCCAATTTTCTTTAATTGCACAAACCACAGTTTCAGGAAAAGTTACAGATTCTAAAAACAATCCTATTTTAGGAGCAAACGTTTATTTAGATGGCACTTACGATGGAACCTCAACAAACGAAAAAGGGGAATTTAGTTTCAAAACAGAAGAATCAGGAAATCAAACGTTGGTAATTTCCTTTGTTTCTTTTGAAACTTATACAAAAACGGCAAATGTAAAAACCTTAAATAATTTAAAAATAAAATTGCGAGATGATGTAAATTCTTTAGATGCAGTAGTAATAAATGCAGGAACTTTTGAAGCTGGAGAAAAAGGCAAAGTAACCGTTTTAAAACCTATGGATATTGTAACCACAGCAAGTGCTTTGGGCGATTTTGTAGGCGCTTTACAAACATTACCAGGAACTGCTGCTGTTGGCGAAGATGGACGATTATTTGTAAGAGGTGGAGAAGCAGAAGAAACGCAAATTTTTATTGATGGCGCAAGAGTTTTTACGCCATTTACACCAACTACAAACAACATTCCTACAAGAGGAAGATATTCTCCATTTTTATTCCAAGGAATTACGTTTTCTACAGGTGGTTATTCTGCTGAATATGGACAAGCATTATCTAGTGTTTTATCACTAACAACTATAGACGAACCAGATCAAGAAAAAACAGACATCTCTTTAATGACTGTTGGTTTGGGAGTTGGAAACACACAAAAATGGGACAAAAGTTCTTTTAGCATTAATACTTCTTACATCAATTTAGCTCCTTACAATGCCATTTTTAAAGATAGAAATACGTGGAATAAACCTTTTCAATCTGCAAATGGAGAAATGGTTTTTAGACAAAAATTCAAAGACGATTCTATGCTAAAACTATACAGTGCATATAGTTATTCAGATTTTGATGTGATACAAGATGACATTAATTTTGATGACGGTTTGCGTTTCGGATTGCAAAATAGAAACTTATATTTTAATGCATCTTACAAAAATAAATTTGGCAACAATTGGAAATATGAAACCGCTTTAAGTTACACAAACGACAATACGAATGTTAATTTTATGGAGGATAAAATAAATAGTAACGACAATTCGTACCACTTTAAAGCCAAATTAAAAAAACGTTTTTCAAGTAGATTTCGTTTAAATTTTGGAGCAGAATATTTTATAACCAATTACGACGAAAGTTATACTCCAAATAACAGCAATAAATTCGATTATGGTTTCGATAATAATATTTTTGCTTCTTTTATAGAAACCGATATTTTCTTCTCGAAAAACTTGGCTGCAAAAATTGGAGTAAGAGCAGAAAATTCTGAATTGTTAAACGAATTTACAATCTCCCCAAGAACTTCAATTTCTTATAAATCAGGTAAAAATTCGCAGTTTTCTTTGGCTTATGGTCAGTTTTACCAAAATCCGAATAACGAATATTTAAAATTCAGTCAAAATTTAAAAGCACAAAACACATCGCATTTAATTGCCAATTATCAATCTGTAAAACAAGGTCAAATATTTAGAATCGAAGCTTATTATAAAGACTATAATAGTTTGGTAAAATTCGATAATAATTCAACAAATTTTAATGATAATCAGCCTAATTTTAATTCAACTTTTAACAATAATGGAACTGGATTTGCCAAAGGAATAGATGTTTTTTGGAGACAAAATGGCAAAATAAAAAATACCGATTATTGGGTTTCCTACTCCTATTTAGATACTGAAAGAGACTACAGAAATTACCCAAATACTGCAAGACCAAATTTTGCATCGAAACATAACTTATCTGTTGTTGCCAAACATTTTATTACAGATTGGAAAAGTCAGGTTGGTTTGAGTTATCAATTTGCCTCTGGCAGAATTTACACAAACCCGAACAAAGCTGGTTTCTTAAATAGTCAGACTAAAAACTTCAACAATTTAAGTTTTAATTGGGCGTATTTATTAGATCAACAAAAAATATTATATTTCTCTGTAAACAACGTTTTAGGCACAAAAAATATTTTTGGTTATAACTATAAAAACACCCCAAACATGAATGGAAATTTCGAAAGACAAGCAAGAATTCCCAATGCAGATAGTTTCTTTTTCGTAGGTTTCTTCTGGACAATTAGCGACGATAAAACCTCAAATCAATTAGATAACTTATAATTATTAGGAGCTATTTCCAGCTTTCCATTTTATCTTTTTGTTGAAAAAACAAAAAGGATGTCATTTCAATCTGGGCTAGACTTGTTTGCAAACTAATTGCCATAATCAAAAAAAGACTGTCCTTTAAAATATTACTGAAATTAAAAGTTATTTTAATTGAAAGTAGCTTGCGAAGCAAATAAGTAGAATTGAGAAATCTTAAACATAAATTTAAGATTTCTCCATAAAGTCGAAATGACATTTAAAAGAAAGAACCTTGAAACTTAATAAAATCACAATTCAGTATTAAAAAATTACAATTCGGTATGTTTCTTGTTTTAAAGTTTAAAAAACATACGATATTTACATCATCAAACAAAAACAACAAACAATTATGAAAAAATTACTTTTAATAATAGCAATCATTTTCGGAGGAATTTTCACAACAAATGCACAAGAAAAAACTTACGATTTAACTATAAATATTTCTGGTTTAGATTCTAACAAAGGAAAAATTTTAATTGCATTGTATAACGAAGAAGGTCAGTTTTTAAAAAAACGTTTTAAAGACGGAATAACAAAAATTACCGATAAAAAAGCGACTTATACTATAACAGGAATTCCTAAAGGAGAATATGCTGTTTCCTTTTTTCATGATGAAAATGACAACAATAAAATGGACACAAATTTCTTGGGAATACCTAAAGAAGACTATGGTTGTTCTAACAATGCTAGAGGATTTATGGGCGCTCCAAAATACAAAGACGCTAAATTTCAATTGTCAGAAAATAAAACAATCCAAATAAAAATATAAGTCAACAACTAAAACTTTATAACATGAAAAAATCAATCTTAATTATCGCGTTATTATTTGCAGGAATTATCTCTGCACAGTCAAAATATCAAACAGGAATGAAAAAAGCTTTTTCTCATTGGGAAAAAGGAGAAATGGTAAAAGCTTCTCAACTATTTGAAAGAATTTCGAAAGCAGAACCTACTAAATGGAAACCTGCATACTATGCTGCAACAGTAGAAATTTTAGGAAGTTTTGGTTTAAAAGACGAAGCTACTTTAAATACCAAATTGAAAAAAGCACAAGAATTTTTAGATGTTGCAAAATCTAATTCAGAAAATAATCCTGAAATTTTAATCACGCAAGCTTTATTAAATACTGGCTATATTGCTTTTGACGGACAAAAATACGGAATGACATTATCTGGAAAAAATGCTCAATTATATGCAAAAGCATTAGCAATTGCACCAAGCAATCCAAGAGTAATTATGGGAAATGCAGAATGGAATATGGGTGCAGCTCGTTTTTTCGGAAAATCTACAAAACCTTATTGTGACGAAATTAAAAGAGCCATCAAATTAGGAAAAGAAGAAAAAATCGAAGAAGAGTTTTACCCAAAATTTATGGAATCGAGAGCTTTGGAAGTGCTAAAGCAGTGTGGAAAATAAAATTAGTTTGCAGTCTTCAGTTGGCAGTCAAGTATCTGACTGAAGACTGCCTACTTTAACAATTGTCATTTCGAACGAAACACAGTAAAGTTTAGAAATCTCTTTATTAAAACTAAAAGATTACTCCACAAGGTCGAAATGACATTTATACTTTTAAAATCTTATTAACCAAATCTTGTTTCGCTTTTTCATCATCACCAAACAACCATTGTAAAACGTTATCTTCCCAGATTTGCCCTTTTTCAACTTCAGTAATAATATTTCTTTCAATTGCTAAATCTAAAATTTTTCCAGGATAAGAAGATTGTGCATCACTTTCCATTTCTCCTAAAGGATAAGGATCATCCAAGCCCATTAAAACCTGACTTGTTCCTTGTCTTTTAAACATCAAATGCAAAGAATCTGTATCGTGAACTAACGTATCAAAAAAGATGTTTTTATGTCCGATTGCTTTTCTTGGATGCGTTTTTCCTTCAAATAAATCGGGTCTTCCATCAAAACCTTGAATTCTTCTTCCCAAGTTCATTTGTGCTAATTGACCTCCATGTGCAAAACAAGTTCTAATATTTTTGAAACGCTCTTGCATTCCGTTTAACGTATAAAAATGATATGCATCTCCACATTGTGCCAACATCCAAATTAAGTGAAAACGCCAATTGGTATTTTCCAATTTTATCATTTTATCTCCATCATAAGGATGAATTTCAATCGCTAATTTGTATTTATCTGCCAATTCGAAAATTCGATCGTTTTCTTCATCAAAAACGCATCTCCATTGTCCAATTGAATCCATAAAATGCGTTGGCAAACACAAAACTTTTAAACCCAATTCTTCTACACAACGTTTCATTTCGTCTAACGCTCCATAAATAAAACCTGGATGCACTACAAAACCACAGGTAAATTTATCTGGATGATCTCGCTGAACTTTTGCATTAAAATCATTCTGAAAACGCAACGCTTTTTTCATTTCTTCCAAACGCAAACCATTTCCATATAATTGAGAAAGATTTAAAACAACTGCGTGATCTAACTTGTTTTTCTCCATCCAAAGTAACTTCTCGTCCAAGAAAAAACTGGAATCTGTTACAGGTCTTTTCCAACCTTTTTGTAACATATGCTTACGCTCATCATCTACCCAAAAAATTTCTTTATCCTTCATAAATTGAGGAATTTGCTCTGGGTAAGGCAATAAATGTGAATGTCCGTTTATTCGTAGTTTGCGAAGCCCCCTTTCCCCCAAAGGGAGAACATTTTTACTTTCTAATGGATTTGACATTACTTTTTTAATTTTAAATTTGGTCAATGCTTTCAGTTTTGAGTTCCTTCCCTTTGGGAAGGTTAGGATGGGCTCTTCATTACTGTTCCACAATTGTCGCAAGTACATTTTTGTTTGTCGGAATAATATTTGTCGAAAATAACTGGCATGTCTGTTTCTATATTGTCTAATGCAAATTCTTCTCTGTATAATGGATTTCCACAATTTTCGCAATACCATTCTAAAGCATCTAACATTCCTTCTGATCGTGGATATTCAATTACCAAACCAACTGTATTTTCTTTTCTTTGTGGCGAATGTGGCACTTTTCCTGGCAGTAAATAAATATCTCCTTCGTTAATTTCTACATCAATCATTTCTCCTTTATCGTCTATGATTTTTAAAATCATATCTCCTTCTATTTGATAGAAAAATTCTGGAGTTTCGTTATAATGATAATCTTTTCTATTATTTGGTCCACCAACAACCATAACAATATATTCGCCATTATCCCAAACTTGCTTGTTACCAACTGGCGGTTTTAATAAATGACGATGTTCATCAATCCACTTTTTAAAATTTAAAGGTTGTACTAAATTCATTTTATTGATTTTTAGATTATTGGATGTTTTGATTGTTTGACTTTAAAATTACTGATTTTTAATGTCTTTTTAAAATCTCTTTTTGTTTGCCTTTAATTACTAAATTCTGCAAACAAGTTTAGCCCTGATTGAACGGTTTGTTTGAGCTCTTTTTTCTTTTTCAGAAAAAAAGCGAGTAGTGAAAGCAGGAAATAGCTCCTAAAAAAACTACAAAGATTTTGTTCTTCCACCATCTACAGGAACGTTAATTCCGTTGATAAAACTGGCTTTATCACTTGTTAAAAACACAATTGCATTGGCAATTTCCTCTGGTTTTGCAAAACGTTTTGCTGGGGAAGCATTCATCATATTTTTAGAAACTTCTTCAATTGAGTTTCCTGTTTTGTTTGCTTTATTTTTAATAATTTCATTTAAACGCTCTGTTCCTGTTGCTCCTGGCAAAACATTATTTACTGTAATGCCGAATTCGCCCAACTCATTTGCCAAGGTTTTAGACCAACTTGCAACTGCGCCACGAATAGTATTTGAAACACCCAAACCATCTAAAGGCTGTTTTACAGATGTTGAAATTACATTTACAATTCTACCAAATTTTTGTGTTTTCATAAACGGAACAATTGCTTGTACCAAAATATGATTGCACTTTAAATGTTGCGTAAAAGCGCTTTCAAATTCTTCGATTTTTGCATTAAATATTGGACCTCCAGCTGGACCTCCAGTATTGTTTATCAAAACATGGAACTGTAGTTCTGACTTCTCTAAAACTTGTTTCAGCTCATTTGGTTTCGAAAAATCTGCAATTAAATAATTGTGATTCTGGTTTCCGTTATTTGATAATTCTTTTAAAACTGATTGTAACTTTTCTTTATTTCTGGCAAGTAAAGTAACATTAGCTCCTTCTTCTGCCAATAATAATGCTGTCGCTTTTCCTATTCCTTGCGTGCTTCCGCAAACTAAAGCGTTTTTGTTTTTTAGTTCTAAATTCATTTTATAGATTTTAGAATTAAGAAACAAGAAAAGAGACTTGCTCGTCTTTTCTCTTGAATCTTTCTTCTTGATTCTTATTTATTTTCTGTAATCATTTTCTTAATCTTAACCGCTTTTTCGAAATGATCTAATTTATGGGTTTCAATCCACCAAGTTGCAACTTCTAATAATAACTTTGGGTTATCATTTTTATTTTTGAAAAATGCATAAAAAGACAAACCTACATTATCTCCTTTTTTAGCGATTTTCTCGTTACAAACTTCTATTATTTTTTCTCGTATTTCTTTATTCATACTGTATACATATATTCTTTGGCTCTGTAAAGAAACGCAACGCTTCAAAACCTCCTTCTCTTCCTACTCCACTATCTTTTGCGCCACCAAAAGCTGTTCTTAAATCACGTAACATCCACGTATTTACCCAAACAATTCCTGTGTGTAATTGTTTAGAAAACTGCATAGTTCTGTTTAAATTATTCGTCCATAAAGTTGCTGATAATCCGTATTTTACATCATTTGCTAATTGCAAGGCTTCTTCATCTGTTTTAAATGACATAATGGTTACAACTGGACCAAAAATTTCTTCTTGATTCAGTCTGCAATTATTGTCTGAAACTTCTATAATTGTGGGTTGTAAGTAATAACCGTTTTCACAATTCTTGACTGTGCCTCTGTCACCTCCAAAAAGAATTTTTGCGTTTTCTACTTCAGCAATATCTATATAACTTTTTACTTTTTCTAAATGCTCTTTAGAAACTAATGCTCCTATATTCGTAGTTTCTTCTGATGGATTTCCTACTTTTAATTCAGAGACTTTTTTAATAAAATCAGTTTTGAATTTCTCGTAGATTTTTTCTTCTACTAAAATTCTACTTCCACATAAACAAATTTGACCTTGATTCGCAAACGAAGAACGTACTGTGGTTTCTAACATCTTCTCATAATCGCAATCTGCAAAAATGATGTTTGGATTTTTTCCCCCTAATTCTAAAGATAACTTTTTAAACATTGGCGCTGCAATTCTGGCAATATGTGCTCCTGTTTCTGTACCGCCAGTAAATGAAATTGCTTTTATATTAGGATGTTCTACAATTGCTTGTCCTGTTGAAGCTCCCAAACCATGTATAATATTTAAAACACCTTTTGGAAGACCAGCTTCATTACATATTTCACCTAATAAAAACGCTGTCATTGGTGTAATTTCACTTGGTTTTGCAATTACACAATTTCCAGATGCAATCGCTGGAGCAATTTTCCACGTAAATAAATACAAAGGTAAATTCCATGGAGAAATACAACCTACAACTCCAAGTGGTTGACGCAATGTAAAATTCATCGCATTTAAACCTACACTTTCATGTGCTTCTGATGAAAACTGCGTAATTGCATTTGCAAAAAACTGAAAATTCGCTGCAGCTCTTGGAATGTCAACTGCTTTTGCTAAACTTATTGGTTTCCCATTATCTTTTGATTCTGCTGCTGCTAAAAATTCTAATTTATCTTTTATTAATTCTGCAATTTTAGACAAGATTTTACTTCTTGTTGCTAAAGTTGTGTTTGACCAACTTGGAAATGCTTTTTCTGCTGCTTCAACTGCTTTTTCTACATCATCTTTTGAAGAATTTGGTATTTGTCCGTAGATTTCTCCTATTGATGGATTGTAGTTATCAATATATTCTCCCTTTATTGGATCTTCGAATTTTCCGTTTATGTAGTTTTTTATGTTCATTTTAAATAACTTTTTTCTCCAACCATTCCATAGGAATTTCTTGATTACAAAATTCTAAATGAATTACTCTTCTATCATTTTCTGATATTGATTTTTGAGAAGCATGCAACAATAATGGTTTCATCAACATAATTCCGCCTTTTGCGATATTACAAGTAACTTCTTGTCCTTCATTATTAGCATTGAAATTAGTATCGACTCTTATAATTCCTTTATTATGTGATTTAGAAATCACTTTTAAACACCCATTTGTTTTATCTGCATCGTCTAAATGAATTCTGAAAGTAACAGAGTTTTCTAAAATTTTCAAAGGTGGAATTACTCCTAATTGACCTTTTTTGTTTGTCCAACTACTATAACCTTGTTCTTCTGTTTTATTTTTGACACTAATACTTAAATCTTGATGATAACTCACAAACCAATTCGATTTACTTGGTTTGTTAAAGTAAATCGCTTTTGATAAAAAGTATTTGCCATCGCAAATTTTACTGTATAATTCTTTGAAATATTTACTCTCAAAAATAATATTTTGAAGTTCTGGAAATCTATTTAATAATTGCCTTTCTGAAAAATCGAAATTATGAGTTTCTATAAAATCAACCATTTTATTCAGTTCTTCTTGTTGAAAAATTTCTTCAACAATTGAAAAACCATTTTCTTCTAATTCTATTTTATCTCTGTTAAAATCTATCATAACTTTATGGATTCCTGCCTACGCAGGAATGACAAAACGAATTAAACTTTTTTATAAGCTGTAACCTTAATCTCCACCACCAAATCTGGATGTGGTAATTGATGTACAGCAACAGTTGTTCTTGTTGGCCCAGTTTCTTTATCGAAAAACTCTGCGTATGCTTTATTGTAACCTGCAAAATCATTCATATTTACCAAGAATGTAGAAACATCGACCACATCTTTTATACTCGCTCCTACAGTTTGTAAATTCTTGTCGATATTTTTTAAAACTTCTCTGGTTTGTGTTTCTGCATTCAAATATTTTGTTCCCATTTCATCAATAATATCTACTCCTGCAATTGTGTTATCTGGTCTTCTTGAACTTGTTCCTGAAACAAAAATAAAATCGCCCACAACTTTTACATGTGGATAAGCGCCTCTTGGTGTTACTTTTTTTTCTGACATATTATTTTGTTGCTAACTCTAATAATTTTAATGCTGTATTATAATTTCTTGTGGTTGCTGTTACATTCAATTTTCTTTCAAATAAATTATTAGAAAGTTTTGTTTTCGCAAAACCTGATGGACAATAAATAAAAACCATATCCTTATCAATTAAATATTCATCGTAATTAATACCTTTTACCTCAATTTTTGTTTCGTATACTTTTTTGTTTAAGAAAACAAACGCAACAATTTTAGTGTTATCCGTTGAAAAAGGATAATTAGCGATTGCTTTTTTCCATTCAGGAATTGTTCTTGCAATTACTGGAACATCAAAACCAAATTTGCTTTGAATTCCGTCTTTAATTTTATTACAAATTACAGATTTACCTTCATCTGATTCTAAAATAATATTTCCACTTTGAATATATGTTTGCACATTTTGAAAATCTAAATCATTTAATAATTCTCGTAAATCTGCCATCGGAATTTTGTTTTTTCCAGACACGTTTATTCCACGAAGTAAAACGATATATTTTTTCATCTACAATCCTGCAATTTTATCTTCTTGTAAAATATCGTTTGTTTCTTTAGTTACTTTATCTAAAATGACTTTCAATTCTTCTTTTGTCATATCTAAATGTGTATGAACTTCATCGCCAGAAATTAAATTCAACAGCGCTTTATCTTGTGCTCTACCTTTTTTCATGGCTTCATTATAACCAATATTTTCGTTGAAAGTCACTAAAGAATATTTAGATGAATATTCAGTTGTAAACGTTTTTTCCAAATCCATTTCTATTTTTCTTTTTTCTTTAAAAAGCGGATTTGCAACATGGTCTTTCATCTCGTGAAAATTATCTATAGCCAAGTCTGCAATGGCATCTGTGTCTTTTTTTCTTGCCTTTTGATAGGTTTTAAAAACTGTTTCCCAATCGCCTAAATCTTGATTTAAAATTTCATCTAATACAAAAACATCTTCAAAAGATGCGTTCATTCCTTGTCCGTAAAACGGCACAATTGCATGGGAAGAATCGCCAATTAATAATGTTTTATTTTTATAACTCCAAGGCGAACATTTTATAGTTCCTAAAGGGCCAGTTGGGTTGTTTATAAATTCTTGTTTAATATTTGGTATTAGTGCCAAAGCATCTGGGAATTCTTTCTCGAAAAACTCGGTTATTTTTTCTTCTGATGTTAAATTCTCGAAATTAAATTCACCTTCGTCATAACTTAAAAATAAGGTAACTGTAAAACTGCCATCCATATTTGGTAGGGCAATTAACATAAAATCTCCACGAGGCCAAATATGTAAATGCTCTTTGCTTATTTGATGCTTTCCAGATGAATCTGCAGGAATTTCTAATTCTTTATAACCATGATTTAGATAGTTTTGAGAATAGCTAAACAAGAATTTTCGTTCTGAGATGTAACTTTTTCTTAAAGAAGAACCTGCGCCATCTGCACCAAAAATAACTGCTGCTTCTACAGAAAATTCTTCTTTGGTATTGTAATCTTTAAAATGGGCAATATTATTTTCTATATCTACATTTTTACATTTTTTATTAAAATGAATGGTAACATTTTTATGCTTTTCTGCTTCATCTAGTAAAATTGCATTTAAATCTCCTCTAGAAATAGAGTTTATGTATTCATTTTCTCTTCCTGAATAATTAGAAGAAAATGTATTTCCTTCTTTGTCGTGCATTAACCTACCATACATTGGTATACAGATTTCTCTAGCCTTTTCTTCCATTCCGCATAAACGTAATGCTTTTAAACCTCTGTCTGATAATGCTAAATTTATAGATCTTCCGGCAGAAATATCTACTGTTCTTAAATCTGGTCTGCTTTCAAAAACCGCTACTTTAAAACCTCTTTGTGCTAGTCTTAAAGCTAATAAACTTCCGCATAAACCTGCACCAATAATTAATATTTTATCTTTTTTATTCATATTAAAAATATTCTTTAAATACTTTGTACAATAATCTTATTAATAAAATAACAAAGATTATTAAACCTGGTACTTCAATAGTTTCCCAAAAAGTTTTCTTCTTTTTTTTATTCATTTTCAATTTTTCTTTCATAAATAACACTTTATTTCGAGAATTCTATTTTGAGAAACTGAAACAAATTCAGCTTAATTTTTTTTTATAAAAGTGTTTGTAATATAGTTACCATTCTAAAAACATCTTCAAAAGAATTATACATTGGTGTTGGTGCACAACGTATTACATCTGGCTCTCTCCAATCTGTAATAATATTATTTTCCGTTAATTTTTTATGCAAACTTTTATCTGCATTTTTAACTTGTATAGATAACTGGCAACCTCTTTCTTTAGGATTTATGGGTGTAATAATTTTAATATCGTCAGAATTAATTTCATTAATTAAAAACTCGAAATATCCTGTTAGTTTTTCTGATTTTTCTCGTAAAGCTTCCATTCCAACCTCATCAAACATATCTAAAGATGCTTTTATGGCTGCCATAGATAATATTGGCGGATTTGATAATTGCCAACCTTCTGCACCTTCCATTACATCAAAAGGCTGACGCATGTTAAAACGTGTTGCTTTGTTATGATTCCACCAACCTGCAAAACGAGGTAAATCTTTATTTTTAGCATGTTTTTCGTGCACAAATAAACCTGCTAAACTTCCTGGGCCAGAATTTAAATATTTATAGGTACACCAAGCGGCAAAATCTACACCAGAGTTATGTAAATCAGGAGAAATATTTCCTGCTCCGTGCGCTAAATCAATTCCTACAACACAATTTTTTGCATGTCCAATTTCTGCAATTCTTTTTAAATCTAAAAACTGACCAGTATAATAATTTACGCCTCCAATTAATAATAAAGCAATTTCATCTCCTTGTTCTTCAATAATAGTTTCTAAATCTTCAATATGTAAAAGTTCTTGACCTTTTCTTGGTTTCCATTCGATAACATCATCTTCAGAAAAACCATGAAATTTTAATTGAGATTGTACAGCATATCTATCTGAAGGAAAAGCATCACTTTCTATAACAATTTTATATTTCTGTTTTGTGGGTTTGTAAAATGACACCATTAACAAATGTAAATTTGTTGTAAGTGTGTTCATCACCACAACTTCGATTGGTTTTGCGCCCACAATTTTAGCCATTTTATCGGTTAAATATTCGTGATAATTCAACCACGGATTTTTTGCTTCAAAATGACCTTCAACTCCTAAATTTGCCCAATCTTCTAATTCTTGATTGATATATTCTTTGGTTGATTTTGGTTGTAAACCCAAAGAATTTCCTGTAAAATAAAGCCATTCTTTTCCGGATTTGTCTTTCGGAATGTGAAATCGATTTCGTAAAGGAGAAAGTAGGTCTTCTTTGTCTTGCTGTTTTGCAAATGCTAAATTATTCTGATATTTCATCAACTAAAAAAATGAGTGTCTTCAAATATAAAACAATCTAACTTCAGAATTAAATTTAAAATAATTAATTACTATCTTTATTTTTGAATTAGATTACAAAAACAACTTATGAAATTGATAAAATATTTACTACTTATTTCTGTAATTCTTCTTGCTTCTTGCAATAATAATTCACTTTTAATAAGTGGTTTAAAAGGTGTAAATGATAGTTTTAAATCTCAATATGCACCAGATAAAAGAGTCGCTATTTACACCATTGATTTTGACAGTTATGATGATAAAATTATTGTTGAAGGTGAAACAGATTCTAAAGAAGCTTACGTAAAATTATTAGACAGTCTTAAAATTTTAAATGTTGAAATTGAAAATAAAATAAGAGTTTTACCAGATTCTGTTGTTGGGGATAAAATGTTTGCTGTTGCTAAAAATTCCGTGATAAATATTCGTTCGGAGCCAAAACATTCTGCAGAATTAGGCACTCAAGGTTTGTTAGGAATGCCTCTAAAAGTTTTAGACAAACAAGGCGATTTTTATAGAATTCAGACTCCAGATAGGTACATTTCTTGGGTTGATAAAGGTGGAATTTATAGAATGAACAAAGGAGAATATGATAATTGGAACACCTCTAAAAAAGTGCATTTTACACAAAATTTTGGTTATGTGTATTCGAAAAGAAGCTCAAATTCTGATATTATTTCTGACATTACTTTAGGTGGTCTTTTAAAATACCTATCTGAAGATGCTTCTTTTTACGAGGTAAAATATCCTGATAATAGAACTGGATTCATTAAAAAAAGTGAAAGTGTAATTTTTAATTCTTGGTTACAAAAACTAAAACCATCGCAAGAAAATATTGAAGCAATTGCAAAAAAAATGGATGGTTTTCCTTATTTATGGGGAGGAACTTCTTCTAAAGGTATTGATTGTAGTGGTTTTACAAAAATGGTGTATTTAATGAATGGCTTGGTAATTCCAAGAGATGCTTCGCAACAAATAAATGCTGGTAAAATTGTTGATAATAATTTAACTTTTGAAGGTTTAGAAAAAGGAGATTTATTATTCTTTGGTACAAAAGCAACTGTAGAGAAAAAACAAAGAGTCGTTCATGTTGGTATTTGGTTAGGAAATGGCAAAATGGAGTTTATTCATGCTTCTGGAAATGTGCATTTGAGTTCTATGGATTCTCTTCAGCCTAATTATGATGAATTTAATAAGAACAGGTATTTAGGAAGTAGAAGATATTTGGGTGTAAAAGATATTCATATTTTGGATTTAAAAGACACAATGAAGTTTTAGTAAAGTTAGCAAACTGGTATAGCCCTGATTGAACGGTTTGTTTGAGCTCTTTTTGAGGTACGAAAAAAAGCGAGTAGTGAAAGCAGGAAATAGCTTCAAAAAAAAAAACCTTTCAACAAAAATTGAAAGGCTTAAAATATTTATTTAGTTTTAAGGTACAGATTGGTTCGTTCCATGTAATAACTTAATTAAGATTAATACAAAACTCTAAACTTAATAGTGCCTTCTACTTTTCTTAATTTTTCAATTACTTCTATGTTGTATTCTTTGTCTAAATCTGTAATTACATAACCAACTTTTGGGTCTGTAGATAAATACTGACCAGTAATATTCAGATCGTATTTTGCCAAAATCTTGTTGATTTTCGCCATAACTCCAGGTACGTTCTTATGAATATGTAAAAAACGATGTGCTTTTGTTTGTCTTGGCAAACGAATATTTGGAAAATTTACAGCATCTACTGTGTTTCCAGAATTCATATATGCCATAATTTTACTCGGTACAAAATCGGCAATATCTCTTTGAGCTTCTTCTGTACTTCCACCAACGTGAGGTGTTAAAATTACATTTGGTAAACCTTTTAATTCGGTATGAAATTCTCCATTTTTTCTTGGCTCTTCTGGATATACATCTACTGCTGCACCTGCTAATTTTCCACTTTTTAAAGCGGCAACCAATGCAGGAATATCCACCACAAAGCCTCTTGCAAGGTTTACTAAATGTGCTCCATCTTTCATTTGAGAAATTTCCTTTTCTCCAAAGAAGTTTTTATTTGCAGCGTTATCATCTACATGTAAAGTAACAACATCAGAAATTGATAATAAATCGGATAATGAGTCCATTTTAGTTGCATTTCCTAAAGATAGTTTATCTTCTACATCGTAATAATACACATGCATTCCTAAAGCTTCTGCTAAAATCGATAACTGTTTTCCAATGTTTCCATAACCAACAATTCCTAACTTTTTACCACGAACTTCTCTGGAACCTTCTGCTGTTTTATTCCATTGACCATTATGAATTTCTGTACTTCTTTGAAAAACAGAACGCATTAACATGATAATTTCTCCAATTGCCAATTCTACCACAGAACGTGTGTTACTATAAGGTGCGTTAAAAACAACGATTCCTTTTTCTTTACAAGCTTCTAAATCGATTTGTTTGGTTCCAATACAAAATGCACTTACCACCATCAACTTTTCTGCTGCGTCTACAACTTTTTGCGTTACGTTTGTTTTAGAACGGATTCCTAAAACGTGTACATCTTTTATTTTTTCTATCAACTCGTCTTCCGACAAACTTTTAGAAACAGTTTCTACTGCAAAACCGTCTTTAGATAACTTATCAAAAGCATCTGAATGTACGTTTTCTAATAATAAAATCTTAATTCTGTTCTTTGGGTATGAGATATTTCTTGGCAAATCGTTTATGTATAAAAATTCATCTAAATTTGGTGCAATATGGTCTGCGTTTTCTGTCGTTTTAACTCTTGAAACATTTTCTGTGTACGCAAAAAACTTGTCTGCAACACCAGCTTCTCGAGTTACGTAATCGCTATAACCATCTCCAATAACTTGTATTTCTCCAGTTAAATTCATGTCTTTTAAACATTGAATTTTTCCATTGTGTTTAGACAAGACATTATCTGCATCAAAACCTATAATCTCTCCATCTTTCGCAAACTCAAAAGTGTTTGCATATACTCTTTCTGTAGGAATGTTATATTCTTTTACAATAGGATCTATAAATTCTTTGAATCCGCATGAAATTACATAAATATCTTCTGCAAACTTTTCAAAAAACTCTTTGTTACTTTCAATAGATTTAGAAACTTGTTTTTTTAATGCCTTTATTAAACCACTTAAATCGGCTTTATTAGCTTTTAAAAGTTTTATTCTTCTTTCTAAAGATTCTGTAAAAGAGATTTCGCCATCGATACCTAAATTGGTAATGTCGATTATTTCTTGAATAATTTCGTCTTTCTTGGGATTATTTTCGAGCGTAATTTCCGCTAAAACATCTAAAGCTTCTACCTTTGTTAAAGTGCTATCGAAATCGAAAATATAGTTTCTTTTATTGGTACTCATTTTTAAAATCTTGGTTGATTTATCAACCGTAAATCTACAAATATAGTAGGTTATGAAAAAGTAAATTCGAAGTTTTATGATATCGGTTTTATTTGATATCAATAATATTAAAGTCTGTAAAAATCGAGTCCAATTTCTTTAAATATTATGAATTCCCAAAAGAATCAACCACCAAAAAAATGGTAATGCTTCCACCCAAAACGAACTATAATATTTAGATTGATTGATTCTTGCTCTCATTAAGAATATAATCACCAGAAAAAAGAAAATCATAAATGCATTTTTTGCTTCAGTTTGTGGCACAATTAAATACTCTAAAAGCAACCCAAAAATCATTAAAATTAAACCTAATCTTTTTGTTTTTTGAACTCCTATTTTCTTGGGAATTGTTTGTAATGAAATTGCATCGTATTTTACGTCTCTAATATCGAAAGGTAATATTAAAGCAACCACAATTAAAAAGCGTTGAATTGCCAATAAAACAGTATTAAAATCAATAACTCCATTTGAATCGAAAACTGGAAATAAAACCGTAAAACCTGCCCAAACCAAAGCAACAACGATTATTTTTAAATAACTAACCTGTCTTAAATTTTTATGGAAACCGCTTAAAAAAGGAACTGCATACAAAACCGTTAATAAAGTAAAAGGTACTCCAAAAAGTAATGTTTTAAATGGAATTAAAAAGGCATAATAACATAATGCCAAAAAACAAATAAAAGAAAAAACCTGAATTACTTTTAATCCGTTTGTTAAACTTTTATGATGCAATTTTGCAACTCCAGCATATTTTACAAAATTGTAGCCAGTAATTGTTCCTAAAAAAATAAAAACATCTAAGTTTTCGTTGTAAGATAAATTAAAATAAAATTCCGTAATTCTCACCAAACTATATACAGCTAAAGCCACATGAATGCTGGAATTTATGTAAAAATCGAAAACGGTCTTTAAAATCTTCATTTTACAAAAATAGCTTTTCTGTTAATAACATCGTTCTTTGGTTAATAATTAACTAATTATTATTAATATTCTATCAAATAAGAATCTATTAAATTCCCTATTTTTGTTCTGCTTAAAAAAGCATCACTCAATCGTTTGAGAAAAGACTTAAAAAAACTTTATTTTAATGAATACAAACTCGTTTCAACTTAGACATATTGGTCCCAATAAAGAGGAACAAGAAAAAATGTTAAAAGCTATAAAAGCTGATAATTTAGATCAATTAATTAACGAAACCGTTCCAGAAAACATTCGTTTAAAAAGTGATTTAGATTTAGAACCAGCAATGAGCGAATATGAATATTTAGATCATATTACCGAACTTGCAAAGAAAAATAAAGTTTTTAAAAGTTATATTGGTTTAGGATATCATGAAGCAATTGTGCCAAGTGTAATTCAACGAAATATTCTTGAAAACCCAGGTTGGTATACTGCCTACACCCCTTACCAAGCAGAAATTGCACAAGGTAGATTGGAAGCTTTGTTAAATTACCAAACAATGGTTTGCGATTTAACAGGAATGGAATTAGCAAATGCGTCTCTTTTAGATGAAAGTACTGCTGCTGCAGAAGCAATGGCTTTGTTATTTGATGTAAGAGAACGTGCTAAGAAAAAATCTGGCGCAAATAAATTTTTTGTTTCTGAAGAAATCTTACCACAAACATTATCATTATTACAAACACGTTCTACTCCAATAGGAATTGAATTAGTAGTTGGGAATCATGAAGATTTTGATTTTGGTGATGAATTCTTTGGAGCTATTTTACAATATCCTGGAAAATTCGGACAAATTTTCGATTACAAAGGTTTTGTTGCAAAAGCGAATGAAAATGATATTAAAGTAGCAGTGGCTGCAGATATTTTATCTTTAGTAAAATTAAAAGCCCCTGCAGAATTTGGAGTTTCTGTAGTGGTTGGAACAACACAACGTTTTGGTATTCCCTTAGGTTATGGAGGCCCACATGCAGCTTATTTTGCAACGAAAGAAGCGTATAAAAGAAGTATTCCTGGTAGAATTATTGGAGTTACAAAAGATACTGATGGTGGTTTTGCTTTAAGAATGGCATTGCAAACCAGAGAACAACATATTAAGCGTGAAAGAGCGACTTCTAACATTTGTACAGCACAAGTTTTATTAGCTGTTATGGCTGGAATGTATGCTGTTTATCATGGAAAAAATGGAATTCAGTTTATTGCAGATGCTGTCCATAATAAAACTAAATTAGTAGCAAGCTATTTAGAAAAAGCAGGTTTTAAACAATTAAACTCTGCATATTTCGATACGCTTTTAGTAGAAATTGATGCTGTTCGTTTAAAACCAATTGCAGAATCTTTTAAAGTTAACTTCAACTATATTACAGACAATCTTATTTCGATTTCTATAAATGAAGCGACTACACAAAAAGATTTAATGAAGATTTTTACCATTTTTGGTCAGCTAAAAAAACAACCTGATTCCTCTACTGCCGAAAGTTATGGCGATTTTCATCAAATTTTAACGCAAGAATCGTTTGGTTCTGATTTTGAAGTAATTTCAGAAAACACAAAAAGAACAACGCCATTCCTAGAAAACGACATTTTTAACACGTATCAATCTGAAACAGATATGATGCGTTATATTAAAAAATTAGAAAGAAAAGATTTGGCTTTGAATCATTCTATGATTTCTTTAGGATCTTGTACAATGAAATTAAATGCTGCTTCAGAAATGTTGCCTTTAAGCAATTCTCAATGGGGAAATATTCACCCATTTGTGCCTTTGAATCAGGCTGAAGGATATCAAATTGTTTTAAAGAAGTTAGAACATCAATTAAATATTATTACCGGTTTTGCAGGTACATCTTTACAGCCAAATTCTGGTGCACAAGGAGAATTTGCTGGTTTAATGACGATAAGAGCTTACCATCAAAGCCAAGGAGATTCTCATAGAAACATCTGTTTAATTCCTGCTTCTGCTCATGGTACAAATCCTGCTTCTGCTGTAATGGCTGGAATGAAAGTAGTGGTAACTAAAACTGCAGATAATGGAAACATAGATGTTGCAGATTTACGTGAAAAAGCGAAATTACATAAAGATAATTTAGCTGCTTTAATGGTTACGTATCCATCAACTCATGGAGTTTATGAGAAAGAGATTATGGAAATAACTAAAATTATTCACGATAATGGTGGACAAGTTTATATGGATGGCGCAAATATGAACGCGCAAGTTGGTTTAACAAATCCTGCAACCATTGGTGCAGATGTTTGCCACTTAAACTTACATAAGACTTTTGCAATTCCACATGGAGGTGGTGGACCTGGAGTAGGCCCTATTTGTGTTGCTCCACAATTAGTACCTTTTTTGCCATCCAACCCATTAATTCCTATTGGAGGAAAACAAGCGATTACAGCAATATCTGGAGCTCCTTGGGGCTCTGCCTTAGCTTGTTTAATTTCCTACGGATATATAACTATGTTAGGCTGTAGAGGACTAACAAATTCAACAAAGAATGCTATTTTAAATGCAAATTATATTAAAGAGCGTTTAAGTGGACACTATGAAACTTTATATACTGGAGAAAAAGGACGAGCTGCACACGAAATGATTATTGATTGTCGTGATTTTAAAAATAACGGAATTGAAGTTGTTGACATCGCAAAACGTTTAATGGATTATGGTTTTCATGCACCAACAGTTTCTTTCCCAGTTGGAGGAACTATGATGATTGAGCCTACAGAATCTGAATCTTTGGCTGAATTAGATCGTTTCTGTGAAGCAATGATTGCTATTCGTGAAGAAATTAAAAATGCTTCTAAAGAAGATGAAAATAATCCTTTAAAAAACGCACCTCATACACAAGCAATGTTAACTGCAGATGATTGGACTTTACCTTATTCTAGAAAACAAGCGGCTTTTCCTTTAGAATATATTGCAGATAACAAATTCTGGCCAACTGTAAGAAGAGTAGATGATGCTTTTGGAGATAGAAATTTAATTTGTTCTTGTAATCCAATTGAAGATTATATGTAAACGAGTAACATTCTTTAGTAATATAAACCGTTTCTTTTAGCTGGATTTATTTCAGTTTAAAGAAACGGTTTTTTTAATAGAAAAGTAAAAAAAATAAACTTTTTTTTTTTACTTTTCTTCTTTTTCTAGTTAAAAAATATTCATTTTTTCAATTTAACTAAACACGTATTTTTTCTTTTAAAAATACATTTTATCTTTTTTAAATTTTTTTTTGATGTTATTTTGCCAAACTTTTAAAAATTAATAAAAAAACTTTTTATGACCCTCCTATTAGCATTTTTTTTAATTTCTACGAAACAAGATAAAACGTGAATGTTTGAATGAGAATATGTTTTTTCAAAAACCAATTTTAAAGTTGGTCTTAGTATAGGATATTCGCAAACTATGCAATCTAATATTTTCTTAAACAAGTCAGTTTAATATTTTACAACTCCTTAAGCTACAAAGTATTTTGCAATAAACGAAAATTTACTTTTCTTTTACTGGAGTAGTTAGTTACAGTAAATCTTTCGGAGATAAGCTTCAGTAAAAGGAAAAATAGATACTTAAAAAGTATCTAATTCTTATTTAAAATAGCTTCCACAATAATTTTAGCATGAATTCGAGAATTCTCTATAAACCATTTATGTGTTTCCATTCCACCACAAATAACTCCTGCTAAATAAACTCCTTTTACATTGGTTTCCATGGTTTCTTCGTTATAAGTTGGAATTCTTTTATCATCATTTGAAAACTCGACTCCTATTTTTTCCAAAAAAGTAAAGTTTGGTTTGTAACCTGTTAATGCTAAAACAAAATCATTTTGTATGGTTTTCTCTCCGTTTTTAGTATTGATAACTATTTTATCTTCTAAAATTTCTTTTACGTTTGAATTGTAAAATGCCTTAATACTACCTTCTTTAATTCTATTAATAATATCTGGTCTTACCCAATATTTTACACGTTGCCCAACTTCCTCTCCTCTAATTATTAAAGTTACTTCTGCTCCTTTTCTATAACATTCTAAACCTGCATCAATTGCTGAATTACTTGCTCCAATTATTGCCAATTTTTGCCCTGCATAAAAATGCGGATCATTATAATAATGAGAGACTTTTGGCAAATTTTCGCCTAAAATATTTAAAGTGTTTGGTATATCATAAAAACCAGTAGCAATTACTACGTTGTTAGATTTGTATGTGTTTTTATCAGAAATAATAGTAAACTCATTTGCTGTTTTAGAAACTTTTGTTACTTTTTCGAATAAATTAATATGCAGTTTATTTGAAGTTGTAATTCTTCTATAATATTCTAAAGCCTCACTTCTTCTTGGTTTTGCCTCATTACTAATAAAGGGAATTTCGTCGATTTCTAACTTTTCTGAAGAAGAGAAAAATTGCATATTTACTGGATAATTATATAAGGAATTTACAATTGGGCCTTTTTCTAGAATTAAATAATTCAATCCTTTTTTTTTAGCCTCTAAACCACAAGCAATTCCTATAGGACCTCCACCAATAATAACAACATCTAAAACACCCATATTTTAAATTAATTCCTTTTCTAAATAATAAACCTCTTCTAAATTAACTACCTTTTCTTTTCGCCTTCTAAAAATATGTTTAGGTTTTAAATCGGTAATATCACTAATTCCCATTGCTGCAACCATTTCTTTAATAGCCGCAATTGTTTTATTATGATAGTTTTTTACTCGAACATTTTTTTTCTCTACTACCAGCGCTTTTACCAAGTCTTTATCTTGTGTAGCCACTCCAACAGGACATGTGTCTAAATTACATTCTCTTGCCTGAATACAGCCCAAGCTAAGCATAAAGCTTCTTGCCATTCCAACAGCATCTGCTCCTAAAGCTAAATATTTTACAACATCGAAAGCGTCAATTGCTTTTCCGCTTGCAATTATTTTAATTTGATTTTTTAAACCATATTCAATTAATAATTTATTGATAAAAACCAAACCTTCTATCAATGGAGTTCCTATATAATTAGAAAACTCTAAAGGTGCTGCTCCAGTTCCTCCTTCTCCTCCATCTACAGCAATAAAATCGGGGTAATTTCCAGCAAGTGCAAAGGTTTTAATCATGTCTTCGATTTCGTCGTTATTTCCAACACATAGCTTAATTCCAACTGGTTTGCCTTCGGATAAATCTCTTACTTTTTGAATAAATAAAACCATTTCATCGTAATTTGAAAAAGCGGAATGTCCTGGAGGCGAGTTTACATCTGTAAATGGAGTAACAGCTCTAATTTGTGCAATTTCTTCTGTATTTTTTTTTGCTGGTAAAATTCCTCCATGACCAGGTTTTGCTCCTTGAGAAAATTTAATTTCTATCATTTTTACTTCTGGGCGAATGGCATTTTTCTTGAAAATTTTGTCGTCGAAAACACGTTTTCCTTCTCCATCGAATCTTCCTGCTCCAAAATAACCTGTACCAACTTGAAATATTAAATCTCCTCCTTGTAAATGGTATGGAGAAATTCCTCCTTCCCCTGTATTATGAGCAAAACTAGCCATTTTTGCACCTTGGTTTAATGCCATAACCGCATTTTTACTTAGAGACCCAAAAGACATTGCAGAAATATTTATAATGGAACCATTGTATTTTTGAGTACATTTATCTGAACCAAAAACAACTCTTTCTCCTGCGATTTGATGATGATCTCTTGGAAATAAAGAATGCTTTACAAATTCGTACCCTTTTTTATAAACATCGTGTTGTGTACCAAAAGGAACAGTTTCTATTTGCTTTTTAGAACGTTGATATACCAAACTTCTTTTTTCTCTATTTATAGGTGTTCCATTTAAATTATCTTCTATAAAGTATTGTTGAATTTTATCTCTCTCCTCTTCGAAAAACCATCTTAATCTTGCAATTAAAGGAAATGCTCTTAACAAAGAATGTTTGGTTTGTAAACTATCGTAAATTGCAATTAGAGTTAATAAACCAGATATAGAAAGTAAAATTATAGTCCCTGTTTGTGGAATAAAATAAACTAAAACTCCGCAAAGAATTGTTGCTAAAATAAATACGGAAAGTATCGTGTTTCTCATGTAATAAATTATAAATTATAAGAAGTTAAAAATAACCTATTCCTTTGATATAGGAAAATAGTTAGCAAATATGTTGCGTTAGGAATTGAATGGCATGTTTGAGCTCTTTTTTCTTTTTCAGAAAAAAGCGAGTAATGAAAGCCCGACCTTTAGGGAGCGCCCAAATTAATAGAAATACTGATAAATTAAAATATGCTGAAATAAATACAGCATAAAAAAAACTCCGACAAATAAATGTTGGAGTTTTAAGTATGGTTAAAATTCTAAAAGAATTAATCTTTTTTGAACTTTTTGTATTTGTTTTTAAATTTGTCGATACGTCCTGCAGCATCGATAAGTTTAGATTTACCAGTGTAAAATGGGTGAGACGTTCTAGAAATCTCTAATTTTACTAAAGGATACTCAACACCATCAACTTCTAAAGTTTCTTTCGTGTCTACTGTAGAACGTGTTAAAAATACATCTTCGTTAGACATGTCTTTAAATGCTACCATTCTATAATTCTCTGGATGAATTCCTTTTTTCATTTTATTATATTTTAATACTTTAATGTTATGTTTGTGAGAGTAAAATTGGTAAAGTTCTACTCAAAGTTCTAAATAGCTGTTTTTAACTATTTTGAGGATGCAAATTTAACCTTATTTTTTAATTTACAAATAAATAAATTGTTTTTATTTGGTCTTCTGCTAATATTGAGCAAATTTAAGGTTCTTTTAGTAGCTAAAAATTGTTTTTTGTCACCTTTTTTTTGAATATTTACAATCCAAAACATCGAAATCTATATAAATAATGAAGAATTTTTCTATTTTAATATCCTTTTTATCCATTTTCGTCTTAACAGTTTCTTGTAATGATCCTTATAAGTTTTCAATTGAAAAACCAGAAAAAGTAATTTTAAACGAATCTATAAATGTTAAAATTCTAGAGAAAAAAGGAAAATCTATTGATAAAGTTCAATTTTATGTTAATGGAAAAGAAGTAACCAGCGAAGGAGTTTCTACAACAATAAATACCACAAACCTAGGAGTTGGTAAGCATAGTATTTCTGCTTTGGCTTTTTTTGAAGGAAAAACAAAAAAGACAAATGCATTTATTGAAGTTTTTGCAAATAAAAAACCAGCTATTTACAATTTTAAAATTGTAAACACATATCCTCATGACACGAAAGCATATACCCAAGGCTTAGAATATTATAATGGCTTTTTATATGAAACTACTGGACGAAGAGGACAATCTACTTTAAGAAAAGTAGAAATTAAAACTGGAAAAGTGCTTCAAAAAGTAGATTTAGATAAAAAATATTTTGGTGAAGGAATGACTATTGTAAATAACAAAATTATTTGGTTAACTTGGGAAAACAAAAAAGGTTTTGTGTACGACTTAGAAACCTTTAAACAAGAGAAGGAATTTGCTTATAATAAAAGTAAAGAAGGATGGGGTTTAACTCAAAATAAAGATCAATTAATAAAATCGGATGGTACAAACAAAATCTGGTTTTTAGATAAAGAAACTTTCAAAGAAAAAAAATCTATTCAAGTTTACACACATGATAGAGCTTTAGAAAGTTTAAATGAATTGGAATTAATTGATGGGAAAATTTACGGTAATATTTATCAGAAAAGTGCCATTGCAATTATAAATCCAGAGACAGGAATTGTAGAAGGATTGGCAGATTTAAGATCCTTAGAAAAAGAGATGGCAAAAACACAAAAATTGGTCGCAAACGACGAAGTTTTAAACGGAATTGCCTATGATAAAGAAAATAACAGAATATTTGTAACTGGTAAATATTGGGGCAAATTGTTTGAAATAGAATTAATTAAAAAGTAATAATTGGCAATTTTATAAGTTCTATTTTTACATAACTAATTATATGCAATAAAAATCTATGCGTTATTTCTTAACTTTTCTAATTTGCGTTGTTCTAATTTCTATAAGTTCTTGTCGAAAAGATTTTTCTACAATACCTAGCTTTGGTAGCTTAGAATTTTCTAAAGACACTGTTTTTTTAGATACAATTTTTACAAATATTGGATCTTCAACCTACAATTTAAAAGTATTTAATAGAGGCAATAGCGCAATTACAATTCCAAGAATTCAATTAGAGAAAGGCACTTCTTCTAACTACAGATTAAATGTCGATGGAATTCCTGGAAAAGATTTTAATAACATAGATATTCTTGCAAAAGACAGTATTTTCGTTCTAATTGAAACTACAGTTAATGTTGCTGTAGAAACAAATCCTTTATACACAGATCGTATTTTGTTTGACAATGGAAACAACCAACAAGATGTAGATTTAGTTACTTTGGTAGAAGATGCCAATTTTATATTTCCTGGCAAAGAACCTATTTCTATGAAAATAGATAGTTTAACCTTAGATGGATCACCTACTACAATTAAAGGACGCTTTTTAGAAGATACAGAACTAACTTTTACCAAAACCAAACCCACTGTTATTTATGGCTATGCAGCTGTTCCTGCGAATAAAACATTAACAATTGAAGCAGGTGCAAGAGTGCATTTTCATGACAATTCTGGTTTAATTGTAGATAATAAAGCAACTTTAAAAGTTAATGGAACTTTAGCCGAAAAAGTAATTATTGAAGGAGACCGTTTGGAAAATAGTTTTAGTAATATTCCTGGACAATGGGGCGCAATTTGGATGCGTGCTGGAAGTACAAATAACGAAATTAGCCACGCACAAATTAAAAATGGAATCATTGGAATTTTAATAGATAGTATTGGCAATACTTCTACCCCAACTTTAAAGCTTCAAAATACAGAAATTTACAACCATTCTAATTTTGGAATTCTAGCTAGAGAAACAAATATCGAAGCACATAATATAGTAATTGGTTCTGCAGGACAAGCTTCTTTGGCTGCAACTGTAGGTGGAACCTATAACTTTGCACACAGTACATTTGCCAATTATTGGAACAGAGGTTTAAGACAATTACCTGCGGTTTTAGTTAATAATTTTTTTACTTACGAAGATAATGCTGGGCAAGAAATTACAGAAACAAGAAACTTAATCGCTGCCAATTTTACCAATTGTATTTTTGATGGAAACAACAATGTAGAGTTTCTTTTAGATAAAGTAGATGGTGGTGGAATGTTTAATTATTCGATAAAAAACTGTATGATTAAATTTAACGACACCAGCAATTCTTTTGATGGTATTGTTGAAGTTGATTTTGCAAACAATACAAATTACAGCAACTTTATTTTAAATGGAAATCCTAATTTTAGAGATACACAAAAAGAAGATTATATTATTGGCGAAAAAAGTGATGCCATTAACAAAGCCATTACAACCCCTTTTTCTACTGATATTTTAGGAGTTAACAGAACTACTAACCCAGATATTGGTGCATACCAACATATTATTTTTGATTAGCATCCGTTTCTAAATTCTTTTTCTTTCTGTAATTCATAAAAAAGATAACAGCCAGCACTGCCCAAAGAATTCTATAGCTCCAAATATTTATTTCGTAATTAAATATTGTTTCCACTGTCTTATCACCAACAAAAGAAAGCACAACATTTAACACTGCAACAATCATGAAAAATAAATCCCAATTTTTATTTTTTAACATTCTTTATATTTTTAATTACTTCTTATAAACAACACCATTTTTCATAACAAATACAACGTTTTCCATTGTTGAAATATTTTTTATTGGATCTTCATCAACAGCAATAATATCAGCAAAAAAACCTTTTTTAATTTGCCCGATTTCAGATTGCATTTTTAGCAACATTGCATTTGTAATTGTTGCAGATTGTATAGTTTCCATTGCTGGCATACCAGCTTCTACCATAAAACCAAATTCCTTTCCATTATTACCATGTTTAAAAACCCCTGCATCTGTACCAAATGCAATGCCAACTCCTTTTTTATAGGCTTTTGCAAAAGTTCCTTGTATTTGTGGACCAACAGCCAACGCTTTTGGAACCACAATTGCTGGATAAAAACCTGCAATTTTTGCCTTCTCCTCTACTTCTTTTCCTGCAGTAATTGTTGGCACTAAATAAGCATCATGTTTTTTCATAAGCTCCATAGTTTCGTCACTCATATACGTTCCATGTTCTATAGTTTTTACACCGCCAATAATTGCTCTTTGCATACCCTCATCTCCATGAGCATGTGCAGCAACATGCATTCCATAATCTTTTGCGGTTTCACAAATTGCTTTTACTTCTTCGATTGTAAATTGTGGATTATCTCCAGATTTCGCAACACTTAAAACGCCACCAGTTGCAGTTATTTTAATACAATCTGCTCCATTTTTATAACGTTGTCTCACCGCTTTTTTTGCATCTTCTACAGAATTTACAACCCCTTCTTTTGGACCTGGATTACCAATTAAAACTCTGCTACTTCCATTTGTTGGGTCTGCATGACCTCCTGTTGTCGCCAAAGACTTGCCAGCAGTAAACACTCTTGGCCCTGGGATTTTCCCAGAATTAATTGCATTTCTTACGGAAATATTTACACCTGTTCCACCCAAGTCTCGAACCGTTGTAAACCCATTTAACAAAGTGGTTTTTGCAAATCCTACTGAATTAAATGCAACATCTGCTTCATTTAAAATATATCTATTCAATCGTGTGTTTCTATCGAATTCCTGTTCTATATGCACATGAAAATCAATTAATCCTGGCATTACAACTTTATCTTTTAAATCTATCGTTTTTGCATCTCTACTTTTTGGCAAAACATAGCCATTTAAAACACTTATAATTTTGTTTTTATCGATTACAATTGTTTTTTGGGATTCAATTTTACCAGATTTGGTATCAATTAATTTTCCGCATAAAATATGTGTGGTTTGCGCTATTGAGTTTTGAAAAATAAATAGTGTGCAAAAAAGAAAGAATATTTTTTTCATTATTGTATTTTTAGTTCTTAAATGTATGAAAATTTACCTAATTTGCTTCTTTTAAATGAAAAGAATGAAAAACATTGTTATTACTGGTACAAGCAGAGGAATTGGTTTCGAATTAGCACAGCAATTTGCAGAAAATGGGCATCAAGTTTTGGCTATTTCTAGAAACTCTAAACCTTTAGAGGCCATCAATCATAAAAATATTACAGCACTTTCTGTAGATATTTCAAATCCTAAAGATTTAAAAAAAGTAACTCAATTTGTAGAAAAAACATGGAAAAAAGTTGATATTTTAATCAATAATGCTGGTAAATTAGTAAATAAACCTTTTACTGAAATTTCTTCGGAAGATTTCTTAGAGGTTTATAAAGTAAATGTTTTTGCAGTAGCAGAAATCACCAAATTAATGATTCCGTTTTTCCAAAAAGGAAGTCATGTGGTTACCATAAGTTCTATGGGAGGAATTCAAGGAAGTATGAAATTTCCTGGTTTGGCTGCATATTCATCAGCAAAAGGTGCAGTAATTACATTATCTGAATTATTAGCAGAAGAATACAAAGAACAACAAATTGCTTTTAATGTTTTAGCTTTAGGAGCTGTACAAACTGAAATGTTAGAAGAAGCTTTTCCTGGTTACGAAGCGCCAGTTTCTGCAAAAGAAATGGCAGATTATATTTATAATTTCAGTTTAACTGGAAATAAATTTTACAATGGAAAAGTTCTACAGGTTTCTTCTTCAACCCCATAAAATTAGAAAGTATTAAGCATTACTAAAATTTGAACTCAGACTATCAAAATTTTATTCCGGCTAAAGCAATTCCTTTTCTTCAATTTTTAATTGAAGAGCATAATTTTACATTAAGAATTGTAAATAAACGTGCTACAAAACATGGTGATTTCAGGCAATTACCAGATGGAAGATTTCAAATTACGGTGAATAATAATTTGAATAAATATCAGTTTTTATTAACGTTAGTTCATGAAATTGCACATCATGTAACGCATCAAAAATTCGGACGCGTTCAACCTCATGGACAAGAATGGAAAGCTGTTTTTCAGCACATAATGTTACCATTTTTAAATCCTGAAATTTATCCAAAAGAAATACTGCCTTATCTTGCTAATTATTTAAAAAACCCTAAAGCGAGTACAGATGCAGATGTTAATTTATCTTTAGCATTAAAAGGAAATGTTGCAGAAACAGGAAAGAGTTTTATCTTTGAGATTCCTTTCGGAAGTTTTTTTGTTTATAAAAACATTATTTACGAAAGAGGTAATAAGCGCAGAACAAGATTCGAATGTTTGAATATGAGCAATAAAAAGGTTTACTTATTCAATCAAAATGTAGAGATAGAAGTGTATGACAAATAATAAAAATTATTACGCAGTAATTATGGCTGGTGGAATTGGCACTCGATTTTGGCCTATAAGCACATCTAAACACCCAAAACAGTTTCACGATGTTTTAGGAGTTGGACAAACTTTAATACAGCGTACTTTCGAAAGAATTAACGATTTAGTTCCTTCAAAAAATATTTTAATTGCTACCAACGAAAATTACGAAGATTTGGTTTTAAAGCAATTATCAAAAGTGAATAAAAATCAGGTATTACTAGAGCCAGCAATGAAAAATACTGCTCCTTGTATTTTATATGCCGCCTTAAAAATATATGATCAAAATCCTGATGCAGTAATGTTAGTTGCTCCTTCAGACCACTGGATAGATGATGAAAATGAGTTTACTAAAAATATAAAAACTTCTTTTGATGCGTGTGCAGAAAAAGATATTTTAATGACGTTAGGAATTCAGCCAGATACACCAAATACAGGTTATGGTTATATTCAATTTAAAAAAGAAACATCAGAAATAAAAAAAGTTAGAAATTTTACAGAAAAGCCAGATTTACAAACTGCCCAAAAATTTTTAGAAAGCGGAGATTATCTTTGGAACGCAGGAATTTTCGTTTGGTCCGCTAAAAGTATAATTACTGCATTTAAAAATTATCTTCCAAAAATGGTGGATATTTTAGATGATGGTAACAATGTGTACAACACCAATTTCGAAGATGATTTCATTAAAAATAATTATACAAAATGCAAGAGTATTTCTATTGATTTTGGAATTATGGAAAAAGCGAAAAATGTACATGTTCTACCTGTAGATTTTGGCTGGAGTGATTTAGGTACTTGGGGTTCTCTGTACAATAAATTAGAAAAAGACGAAACGAACAATGCTGTTGTTGGTGCAAATACTATTTTTAGAGACGCAAATGGAAATATGGTACGTACACAATCAGGTAAAAAAGTAGTCATACAAGGTTTAAGCGACTTTATTATTATAGAAAAAGACGATGTACTTTTAATTTGCCCTAAAAAAGACGAACAAGATATAAAACAAATTAGTGCAGCTGTAAAAACTATGTTTGGCGATGAAAATGTTTAGAATTTGACTATTTAAAACATAAAAAAAAGTTTCTTTTCAGGGGCTTTTTTACTTTTACCTATCTCTTTTTATAAAAAGTGTATCTAATTGCATTTCTTTCTGTAACCAATTTCTTAATTCTCTTTCTTTTGGTGCTATAATACTGTCTGGTAATTTCAAATTCCACTTTATAGTAGCAATTGGTATAGTGTCTATTTCAATAAAATCTTTAGAAGATAACATATTTGCAAAACTAATTTGATCAATATCTATATATCTAATTTTTGCATCTTTTGCAATTCTACTAAAAGCAATTACTTTCTGATTTGTATTTAATGCATCTTGTTCAATCCTTGTGTTTAAAGAAGAAATTGTTTCTTGTAGCTCTGTTATTTGTTTTTGTAAACCAGCAATTATATTTTTACTTTCTTGAAGTTCTTCGCGTTTCTCCTTGTAAGCAGTTGTAATTAAATCGAAACTTTTAGTATCACTATCTCTTACTTTTAAAACAACCTCTTTTAGGTTTTTATATCTTGGATCAGTTAATAACCTATTCTTTAAAGAGTTTTCTTCAGCTTCACTTACTTCGTTAAAAAACTTTAATTCTAATGTTTTAGACTCTTTCTCATAAGGACTTTCCATTAACAAATAAGAAGGATTAGAACTAATTTCATTCTTAATAAAATTTCTAATTTCTGTATTAATTTGATTTTCTTTAAATACATTAATAAATGTAAAAATTGCAGGAATCATTACAGCAACACCAACTATAGACGCAATTGTTGCATAACGTTTTCTCTTCGCAGCATTTGCATATTTATGCATAGGAAAACGCAACATTTTTAAAACAATAAAAGCCGCTAAAGCAATAAAAATGGTGTTAATAGTAAACAAATACATTGCTCCAAAAAAGTAAGAAAAATTACCTTTCGCCAAACCATAACCTGCTGTACACAAAGGAGGCATTAAAGCTGTAGCAATCGCAACTCCAAAAATTACAGATGCAATTGTACCTTTTTTTGTTCTTGCGACCATCAAAGCCAGTCCTCCAAAGAAGGCTATTAAAACATCTCGAATATCTGGGCTTACACGTCCTAATAATTCTGAAGTATCTTCACTCAAAGGAAAAAAATAGAAAAACATAAAGGAGGCAAATAAGCTTAGCCCAATCATAATTCCTAAATTAATAAGCGACTTTTTAAATGTATTAATATCATTTAATGCAAAAGACATTCCTAAGCCTAAAATTGGTCCCATTAAAGGAGAAATTAACATGGCCCCAATAACAACTGCAGTTGAATTCGCATTTAAACCAATGGATGCCACAAAAACAGCAAAAATAAGAATCCAAGCTGTTGCTCCCTTAAATGGTATATCTGCTTTTATTGCTTCTAAAGTTGCTTCGTGATCTGTATCGTGTCTAAAGTCAAAAAGCTCATTTAAAAAAGCTTTAATGCTTTCGAATAAGCCTTTTGCTTCTTTTTTAACGCTTTGTTTAGAATCTCCTGATTTAGAATTTTCTTCTGTTGGATGTGGCTTTATATTTTTCTCTATATCTTCTTCCATATTCTATTGTTTAGAACGTTGGAAAGATACAAAAAAAGTTTACTGATATAGAATAATATGAATTTAGGTAAGAAGATTTTATCAATTTATAATTTAAAAGTTTGTTCTTTTTTGTTCTTTTAAAAAAAACGTAAGATCTTCAATTCTTTCTAAAAAATAATTATTCATTTCTATTTATAGAAATTAAAAAGTAGGATGTATTTCCACAAGTAAAATTTTTATGGTTAACCGTTCTCCATTTGTTTCAAAAAATGAAATATTATAAGTAATAATTATTAAGCAAATCTCTTATTTTTAAAAGATATTTCTATTTATAACGTTTTACTCATAAAATAAAAACGTCTAAACAATTAAGTTTAGACGTTTTCTGTGACCGGGCTGGGGCTCGAACCCAGGACCCTCTCCTTAAAAGGGAGATGCTCTACCAACTGAGCTACCAGGTCATTCTTTTTCTCTTAGCGGGTGCAAATATAGTAGTTATTTTGTAAAAAACAAACTTGAAGTTTATTTTGTTTTATTTAAATGTGCTTCCCTTACTTTCTTGAATAAATTAGAAGAATAAACAAAACTTACAACAGCTTCATTTTCAGTTTCGAAGATATCTTCACTAGTACCTTCCCACTCTTTTTTTCCTTTATTTAAAAAAACAATTTTTTCTCCAATTTCCATCACAGAATTCATATCATGTGTATTAATTACGGTTGTAATTTGATATTCGTCTGTAATTTCTTGAATTAATTTATCGATTACGATTGCCGTTCTTGGATCTAAACCAGAATTTGGCTCGTCACAAAATAAATATTTAGGATTCATTACAATTGCTCTTGCAATTGCAACCCTTTTTTGCATTCCTCCAGATAATTCTGCAGGTAATTTATCGTTAGAGTTTTCCAGTTTAACCCTTTTTAGAACAACATTTACACGCTCTAACATCTCTCCATGAGATTTTTTTGTAAACATTTTAAGAGGAAACATAACATTATCTTCCACAGTTTGCGAATCGAATAGTGCACTTCCTTGAAAGACCATACCAATTTCTTGACGCCATTCTTGTTTTTCTTCTTCTGTGAAATTTGTGTTTATTCTTCCATCAAAAGAAATTGTTCCCTTTTCTGGAGTATGTAAGCCAATTAAAGATTTTAAAAATACCGTTTTCCCAGAACCACTTTGCCCAATAATTAGATTTGTTTTTCCAGGATAAAAGGTTGTTGTAATTCCTTTTAAAACTTGAACATCACCAAATCCTTTATGTAAATTTTTTACTTCTATCATAGCTTTAAGTTAGTAGTAATTGAGTTAAAATATAATTCATTATTACAATTAAAATTGTTGTCCAAACAACGGATTGTGTACTTGCTCTTCCTACTGCGATGGAACCTCCTTTTACATAATATCCATGATATGATGGAACTGTAGCAATTAAAAATGCAAAGACTATTGTTTTTATCATTGCATATATAATTAAAAAGGGTTTAAAGTCCGTTTGAAGCCCAATAATATAATCTGTTCCTGCGAATAACCCAGAGAGCACTCCAGCTACCCAACCTCCAAAAATACCTAAGAACATCGCCAAAAGAATTAGAAAAGGATAAAAGAATAAAGTTGCGATTACTTTTGGTAAAACTAAATGACTTATGGAATTTATTCCCATAACATCTAATGCATCGATTTGCTCGGTAACACGCATTGTACCAATACTAGAAGTTATATAAGAACCTACTTTTCCTGCTAAAATAATACAGCAAAATGTAGGAGCAAATTCTAAAATTATCGATCGTTTTGCGGCAAAACCAATTAATGAGTCAGGAATAAATGGACTATCTAAATTCAAGGCAGTTTGTAATGCTATTACACCTCCAATAAAGAATGAAATAAACATTATAATTCCTATAGATTTCAATCCTAGGTCTTCAATCTCTTTCATTAATGCTTGATAAAAAATCCGAGAACGCTGGGGTCTTTTAAAAACACGTCCTAACATGATAAAATATTTACCAATATGCTCTATATATGTCATTCAAAGTAATTTTATGCTAAAGTATTAAAATATCATTAATTCGATGTTAATTATTGTACATCAAAATAAAAAATAATTACTTTTACGGGTATTAATCTATTTAAAAAAATGAAGAATTCTATTTTTTATCTACTATTCGCTATTATTTTGTTTGCTAACTGTAAGCAAACTACTGTAAAACAAGAAAAACCAAAACTTGTTATAGGAATAGTAATCGACCAAATGCGATACGATTATTTAACTAGATACGCAAACAGATATGGAGAAGGTGGTTTTAAACGTTTATTAAATAATGGCTTTTCTTTGGAGAATGCACATTATAATTATATTCCAACTTATACTGCTGTTGGACACACCTCTATTTATACAGGAACAACTCCAGCAAATCATGGAATAATTTCAAATAATTGGTACGATAAGTTCTTAAAAAAATCTATTTATTGTGTAGATGACAATACCTATAAAACTGTTGGAAATAATGGAACTTATGGGCAAAAATCGCCATTTAGATTATATACAACAACCATAGCAGACGAATTACATTTATCGCAAAACATGAAAGGTAAAACAATAGGGATTTCAATAAAAGATCGTTCTGCAATTTTACCAGTTGGTCATACAGCTAATGGAGCATATTGGTATGATGGAGGAAATTATAATATGTTTATTTCTAGTACTTTTTACATGAATAATCTTCCACAATGGGTAAAAGATTTTAATGCTAACAATAAGGCAGATGAATACTTAAATACACCATGGACGACTTTATATGATATTAAAACTTATGGCCAAAGTAGAGCAGACGACAATATTTTTGAAGGAAAATTTATAGGACAACAATCGCCTACTTTTCCAAAAAATTTAAAAGAATTGAGAAAGAAAAATGGAAACTTTTCTTTAATAAAAGCTATTCCTGCAGGAAATACTTTAACAGCAGATTTTGCAAAAGCTGCTATTATTGGTGAAAATTTAGGGAAATCTGATTATACAGATTTATTAACTGTTAGCTTCTCTTCAACAGATTATGTTGGCCATCAATATGGTGTGGCTGCAGTAGAAACAGAAGATACTTATTTAAGGTTAGATAAAGATTTGGCAGATTTCTTTCAATTTTTAGATGCACAGGTAGGTAAAGACAACTATACCTTATTCTTAACTGCAGATCACGCAGCTGTTCATGTTCCATCTTATTTGCAATCATTAAAAATTCCTGCTCATTATTTAGATATAAAAAAGTTTAGAGAATTTATTTTAGAAGTTACTAAAAAATATTTCAATTCGGTGGAGTTGATTGAAAACGTTTCTAATTATCAAATATTTTTAAATAAAGAAAAAATTGAAACTTTAGGTTTAAATTTAAATACTGTTGCGCAAAAATTAGCTGATGAAGTTTTAAATTTCGATGGAGTTTACAAAGCTGTAACTGCAAGAACTTTACAAACTACATCTTTTACAGATGGTATTTTAAACTCGCTTCAAAATGGATATAATCAAAAATTTTCTGGTGATGTTTTAATGATTCCTTATCCTGCAACTTTAATTTATTCTAATAAAGGTACCAGCCATGGTTCTGGTTATTCTTATGACACACACGTTCCAATAATTTTCTATGGAAATGGAATTAAAAAAGGTTCTTCAGCAAAAAAATATGAAATTATAGATATTGCTCCAACAATTTCTAATTTATTAAAAATTGAAGCGCCAAATGGTACTTCTGGAAAAGTAATTGAAGAGGCTTTAGACAATTAATAATGAAAACAATTAGGTTATTAGTTGCACCAGTAATTTTTACATTGTTATTATTTTCTTATTCAAATGAAAATGATTTAGAAGATAGAATTATTGGAAAGTGGAAAAGATCGAAAAATATAATGGAAACACTAAAGTGGATTTAGGCTGCAGTGAGTATTACTATTCAGAATTTAGAATATTATTTGGTAAATATGAAACTTTTTCTAGTTATATAGATTTTGAACAAACACCTCAAGAATGTAAAAGTAGTTCTGCTTTAAGAAGTTGGAGGAAAAGCAATTTTGGTTATGAATTATTTGATTTCCCTAATGAAATTTTATATGTTGCTTATTTTGAAGCTGATAATTTAATTATTGAAGCAACTCAATTACCATATAAATTTATATACCAAAGATTTAATTAAGTTACATCTTTAAAAACAGAGCTATTTTGGTGCCTTTTTATCGCTTTTCTAGAAAGAACAATTCCAATAATTAAAGAAACAAAAGCTCCTATAGAAATTCCAGGAATAAAGTTGATAAATAAAAAGAAATCATATGCTCCATGAAATAAAGTTGCGAAAAACAAGCCTAGTAAATTCAGTGAAATTCTATTCTTAGAGAATTTTGCTTTTCCCATAAAATAACCCATTAGAATTCCAAAAGTTGCATGTGCTGGAACAGCTGTAAAGGCTCTTAAAAACCCAGTCCCTGATCCATGCTGATATGTGTATAGCACGTTTTCTAAAGCGGCAAAACCCATAGAAACCATTACAGCATAAACGATACCATCAAAAGGTTCGTTAAATTCTTTATTTCTTTGCGCATAATATTTTACAATAATATACTTTGAAAATTCTTCTACTAGAGCAACTACAAAAAATGCTTGTAAAAATTGTTGCAATACATTTTTAATATCCGTTAAAGGAAAAATTCTAGCGGCTACAAACCCTAAAACAACCGTAAGAATAATACTTACAGTTGCTCCTAAAAGAAAACTTTTTGTTAAAATTCCAATTGGTTCTTTTTCGTATTTATCCTTAAAATAAATGTAGATAATTATTACGCAAATTGGTGCAATTGCCAATAGAAGTAAACTCATAAATTATGCTTTTGGGAGAAAAACTTCTGCCATCATACAACGTGCACTTCCACCACCACAAGTTTCTATGGTTTCTAATGAACTAGAAATAATTTTACAATGGTTATTTATTTTTGCAACCTGACTTTGTGTTAGAGAATCGTGTGCAGCTTTACTCATTACTAAAAACAACTCATTATTCTCACCTTTTACTTGTAGCATATTACCTGCAAAACTGTGCATTTGTTCTTCAGTAATTTCAATAATTTGTTTTCCATCTTCTTTTAAATTTTTTAGAACATTTTTTCTTTCTTGCTTATCGTCAATCGTGTCTAAACAAATAACCACGAATGTTTCTGCAACACACATCATAACATTTGTGTGGTAAATAGCTTCTCTTTTACCTTCTACTGTTTGGTTTGCTATAAAAACTACTGGTGTATATTCAAAATCCTCGCAAAATTCTATAAATAATTCTTCGTCTGCTCTTGCAGATAGAGCGCAATAAGCTTTTCTATTAACTCTGTCTAAAATAATACTTCCTGTTGCTTCAAGAAATATATCTGCTTCTTCAGCTGAAGTGTAATCGACAATATTTTCTATTACAAAACCTTCTTTTTCTAAAGTTTCTAAAATATCTTCTCTTCTTTCTGAACGTCTGTTTTCTGCAAACATTGGGTAAATACCAACTGTACCATTTTCATGAAAAGAAATCCAATTATTTGGAAAAACAGAATCTGGTGTATCAAATTTATCTGTATCAGAAACAACAACCACATTTACTCCGTAACTTTTCAATTTAAAAACATAAGCATCAAACTCTTCTTGAGCTTTGGCATTTATTTCAGCATTTTTTAAAGCTAAATCTTCTTGAAAATAGTTATTTACAGCAGTTTGCTCATTCTTCCTAAAATTTATAGGACGAATCATTAAAATGGTATTTGTAGTTTGTTGCATTTAAATTTAATTTATCCACAAAATTATGCATTTTTAAGTACACTTTATTATCAATGTCAAATATAATTTGATTTGAATTTTTAAAACTCAATATAGTTAACTAATAATAAAGAAAATTTGAAATAAATAAAAAACTAATCTCTAATTAAAGGCATTGTAGAACAACGTAACAAACCTTCTTGCTTTGCTATTTCTGCATAAGGAACTTCCTCAACAGTAAATCCATTTTCTCTTAACCAAGAATTTAGTCTTGTAAAGTTTTTTTCTGAAATGATAACATTTTCAGAGATTGAAAAAACATTACTATTCATGTTATACATTTCTTCTTTTGTAATTTCAAAAACATTTTCTTTTCCAAAGAAATTCAACAACCACTCATATTCTTTTTCAACTAAAAATCCGTTTTTATGAAGTATGGCCTTGTCTTTTCCTATGGGTTGAAAACAACAATCTAAATGCAGTGCATTATCTTTAGGGTCTGTATTGTCTTTTCTTAACTCGAAAGATTTTACAGTTTTATCAGGAAATAATTCTTGTAAAGCAATTACTGCATCTATATTTGTACGAGCTGTTATATGGTCTGCATAATCTTCTCCAGAATAAGTTCCTACAAAAATATAATCATTCCAAGGCATTACATCTCCACCTTCTACATGGCATTCTTCTGGTAGCTTGATAATATTTTCTGGTTTAATTTTAGAAATAACATGATTAATTGCGTCTATTTCTTGATCTCTATCAGGTAAGATATTTGCTTTCACCAATTTATCATCAATAACAAATGCTATATCTCTAGAAAAAATTTGATTGTAATTCTCTATCACTTTTGGTCTAAAAACTTCTACATTATACTTTTTTAGAACAGCTTCAACAGTATCCATTTCCGAAATCATATCTTCTTCTTTTGGGTATGTTCCAGCAATTACATGTTGTACACTTTTGGGATCGTAACAATCTTCAACTTTTGGAACTCCTCCATTACTTTCTGCTGTTCCTAAAACAACAGCTCTTAATCTAGAAGTTTCGTTTTTAATATTGAGTTTTAACATATGTAAAGCGATAAAAAAAGCTTCATAAAATATGAAGCTTTTTGTTTATGTAAAAATAATTAAAAATTATCTATTGTCTATTGTTTTGAATGGTCTTAGGTTTTCACCTGTATAAATTTGTCTTGGTCTACCAATTGGTTCTTTCCCTAAACGCATTTCTTTCCATTGTGCTATCCAACCTGGTAAACGTCCCATTGCAAACATAACAGTAAACATTTCTACAGGAATATTCATTGCTCTGTAAATGATTCCTGAATAAAAATCTACGTTAGGATACAACTTTCTATCCACAAAATACGGGTCGTTTAAAGCTTCTTGTTCTAAACCTCTTGCGATATCTAAAATAGGGTCTTCGATACCTAAATCTTTTAAAACTTCATCTGCAGCCTTTTTAATAATTTTTGCTCTTGGATCGAAGTTTTTATAAACTCTATGTCCAAAGCCCATTAATCTAAAAGGGTCTGACTTGTCTTTAGCTTTAGCCATATACTTTTTAGTATCTCCACCATCTGCTTTAATAGCTTCCAACATTTCTAACACTGCTTGATTTGCACCTCCATGAAGTGGCCCCCAAAGTGCAGAAATACCTGCTGATAAAGATGCAAATAAACCTGCGTGAGAAGAACCTACAATTCTTACTGTAGATGTAGAACAGTTTTGCTCATGATCTGCATGTAAAATTAAAAGTTTGTCTAACGCATCTTTTATTATTGGATTCATTACATAATCTTCATTAGGTTCTTCGAACATCATTTTCATAATATTCTCTACATAACCTAAAGATTTAGAACCATAATTTAATGGCAATCCTTTTTGCTTACGCATTGTCCAAGCAACTAAAACTGGAAACTTTGCCATTATTTTAACGATGGCATTGTACATTTCTTCTTCTGAATCTACATTAACAGAAGATGGGTTAAATGCTGTTAAAGCACTTGTTAATGAAGATAAAATACCCATTGGATGCGCCGTCTTTGGAAAAGCATCTAATATTTTTTTAATATCATCATCTACAACAGATTTTGTTTTAATATCTGCATGAAATTTATCTAACTGTTCTTTGGTTGGTAAATCTCCAAAAATTAAAGCATAAGCAACTTCTAAAAAATCTGCTTTTTCTGCTAATTCTTCTATTGAATACCCTCTGTATCTTAAAATTCCTTTTTCTCCATCTAAAAAAGTTATTGCACTTTCGCAAGAACCTGTATTTTTATAACCTGGATCTATTGTAATAACACCATTTGTTGCACTTCTTAAGGCTTTTATATCTATTGCAACTTCATTTTCTGTTCCTTTCACAAGAGGAAATTCGTATGAATTTTCTCCAATCTGTAATTTTGCTATATCTGACATTTATAAATGGTTTTTTTATGTATTTTTCTGTGCTCACGAAGATACCAAATTTTAAATAATTTCTAAAGCAGGATATATAGATTTTTAATATTTTAAAATAACATTAACTTATTAAACTTTAAGACATAAAAAAACCTCATAAAATGATTTATGAGGCTTCAATATTTAAAAGTTTAAACTTATATTTTAAACGCTTTTTCTTGTGGGAAATAAGCTGTTTCTCCTAATTCTTCTTCAATTCTTAGTAATTGATTGTATTTTGCCATTCTATCTGAACGAGATGCAGAACCAGTTTTAATTTGTCCACAGTTTAAAGCTACTGCTAAATCTGCAATTGTATTATCTTCAGTTTCACCAGATCTATGAGACATTACAGATGTAAACCCAGCGTTTTTAGCCATGTTTACAGCGGCAATAGTTTCAGTTAAACTACCAATTTGATTTACTTTAATTAAAATTGAATTTGCAATTCCGTTTTCGATTCCTCTTGATAAACGTTCTACGTTTGTTACAAATAAATCATCTCCAACTAATTGAACTTTATCTCCGATTTTTTCTGTTAAATATTTCCAACCTTCCCAATCGTTTTCATCCATACCATCTTCAATAGAAATAATTGGATATTTTGCAGTTAATTCTGCTAAATAATCTGCTTGTTCTTTACTTGAACGAACTTTACCAGTTGGACCTTCGAAAAGAGAATAATCGTATTTTCCATCCTTATAAAATTCTGCTGCAGCACAATCTAAAGCAATCATAACATCATCACCTAAAGTATAACCTGCATTATCCACTGCTTTCTTAATAGTATCCAACGCATCTTCTGTACCACCTTCTAAATTCGGTGCAAAACCTCCTTCATCACCTACTGCTGTAGATAAGTTTCTATCGTGCAAAACTTTCTTTAAATTATGAAAAATTTCTGACCCCATTTGCATTGCATGTGTAAAAGTTTTCGCTTTTACGGGCATAACCATAAATTCTTGAAATGCAATTGGTGCGTCTGAATGAGAACCACCATTAATGATATTCATCATTGGTACTGGTAAAGTATTTGCAGAAACTCCACCTACATATCTATATAAAGGCATTCCTAATTCATTTGCTGCAGCTTTTGCAGCAGCTAAAGAAACTCCTAAAATTGCGTTTGCTCCTAATTTAGATTTGTTTGGTGTTCCATCTAAATCTATCATTAATTGATCGATAGTATTTTGTTCGAAAACAGAAACCCCTAAAAGTTCTTGAGCTATAATTTCGTTTACATTTTTAACAGCTTTTAAAACTCCCTTACCCATGTATGCTGCACCACCATCACGTAATTCTACTGCTTCATGCTCTCCAGTAGAAGCTCCAGATGGAACTGCGGCTCTTCCTAAAACACCGTTTTCTGTAGTAACATCTACTTCAACTGTTGGATTACCTCTTGAATCAAAAATCTGACGTGCGTGAACGCTAATTATAATACTCATTTTATTTATTTTTTAATTAATGTTTGTCTTAATTTACTGTTGCTAATTTACAAAAAACCACTCTTTTAGGAGTGGTTTTAAATAGTTACTTACGAAAACGTTTTCAGTTATTAACTTAACCGTTTATGAAACTGATACTTTTTTATTATTCTGAATATTCTTAATAAACTCATCGAATAAATATTCTGAATCATGTGGACCAGGACTTGCTTCTGGATGATATTGCACAGAAAAAACCGATTTACCTTTCATTCGAATACCTGCAACTGTATGATCATTTAGATGTACATGTGTAATTTCTACATCAGGGTTTGCTTCTGTATCTTCTCTATTGATAGCAAAACCATGGTTTTGTGAAGTTATTTCTCCTTTACCAGTTAATAAATTTTTTACTGGATGATTAATTCCTCTATGACCATTATGCATTTTATATGTAGAAATACCATTTGCCAAAGCAATAACTTGGTGTCCTAAACAGATTCCAAACAAAGGAAGATTCCTTTTAATAATTTCTTTCGCAACTTCTTGTGCATCTTTTAATGGTTCTGGATCTCCAGGTCCGTTTGAAATAAAATATCCATCTGGATTAAAAAAAGCTAACTCTTCAAATGAAGAATTATAAGGATACACTTTTACGTAAGCTCCTCTTTTTACTAAATTCCTTAAAATATTTTTTTTAATTCCAATATCTAAAGCGGATATTTTAATTTCAGCATTTTCATCACCAACAAAATAAGGCTCTTTAGTAGAAACTTTGGAAGCTAATTCTAAACCTTCCATACTTGGTACTTCTGCTAATTGCTTTTTTAATGTATCTATATTATCAACATCTGTTGATATAATTGCATTCATTGCTCCATTATCTCTAATATATGCAACTAATGCTCTTGTATCTACATCAGAAATACCTACTAAATTGTGTTTTGTAAACCAATCTTTTAAATTCCCATCTGAATCTACTCTAGAATGTGTAAAACTAAAATTTCTACAAATTAATCCTGAAATTTTAATTCCGTCAGATTCTACTTCTTCATTATTTACACCATAATTACCAATGTGTGCATTTGCCATTACCATAATTTGCCCAAAGTAAGATGGATCTGTAAAAATTTCTTGGTAACCAGTCATACCTGTGTTAAAGCAAATTTCTCCTGTAGCTGTTCCTTCTATACCTACAGATTTACCATAAAAAATAGTTCCGTCTGCTAATAAAACTAAGGCTTTTTTTCTTGTTTGATATTTCATAGATTGTTATTGTGCTTGATGTTGTAAAAATATAAAAAAAGGGATAAACGTAAACGCTTATCCCTTTTATATAATTTAAAAAATTTTCATTTTCTATTTATTCTTCAGATTTTTCTTCTGTTGCTGTTCCTTCTACTTGTGGAGCATCCGCTTTTTTGCTTCTTCCTCTACGAGTAGTTTTCTTAGCTTTTTTACCTTTAGGATTATAGATTTCGTTGTAATCTACAAATTCTATCATAGCCATAGGAGCATTATCCCCTTGACGATTTCCTAATTTGATAATACGTAAATAACCTCCTGGTCTATCCGCAACTTTTACAGAAATTTCTTTAAATAGTTCTGTAACTGCAAATTTATCACGTAAATAACTAAAAACAATACGTCTGTTATGAGTTGTATCTGCTTTAGACTTCGTAATCAAAGGCTCTGCGAATAAACGCAATGCTTTTGCTTTTGCAACTGTTGTGTTAATACGCTTGTGCTCTATTAAAGAACAAGTCATATTTGCTAACATCGCTTTTCTATGCGCTGTTTTTCTTCCTAAATGGTTAAATTTCTTTCCGTGTCTCATGACGTTTATTTTATGCTTTCATCTTGCTCAACCCATTTTGAGGAGCAAAATATGAAAGATTAATCTCTATCTAATTTATATTTACTTAAGTCCATACCAAAGTTTAAACCCTTAACAATAACTAATTCTTCTAGTTCTGTTAATGATTTTTTACCGAAGTTACGGAACTTCATTAGGTCACTTTTATTAAAAGAAACTAAATCTCCTAATGTATCTACTTCTGCAGCTTTTAAACAATTTAAAGCTCTTACAGATAAATCCATATCGATTAATCTAGTTTTTAATAACTGACGCATGTGAAGTGATTCTTCATCATACGTTTCTGTTTGTGCAATTTCATCTGCCTCTAAAGTGATACGCTCATCTGAGAATAACATAAAGTGGTGGATTAATATTTTTGCAGCTTCTGTTAATGCATCTTTTGGATTAATTGATCCATCAGTATCGATATCGAAAACTAATTTTTCGTAATCCGTTTTTTGCTCTACACGAAAATTTTCAATTGAATACTTAACGTTTTTAATTGGTGTATAGATAGAATCCGTAAATATTGTTCCAATTGGTGCAGTCGCCTTTTTATTTTCTTCTGCAGGAACAAATCCTCTACCTTTTTCAATTGTAATTTCTGCGTTTAATTTTACAGATTTATCCATGTTACAGATAACTAAATCTGGGTTTAGAACCTGAAAACCTGAAATAAATTTTTGTAAATCACCTGCAGTAAATTGCTCTTGACCAGATACAGATACAGAAACAGTTTCTCTATCAGTCTCATCTATTTGTTTCTTAAAACGAACTTGTTTTAAGTTTAAGATAATTTCTGTTACATCTTCTACAACTCCAGGAACTGTAGAAAACTCATGTTCTACACCATCTACTCTTAAAGATGTAATTGCAAAACCTTCTAAAGATGATAAAAGTACTCTTCTTAAAGCGTTACCTACTGTTAAACCAAAACCTGGTTCTAAAGGTCTGAATTCAAATCTACCAGAAAAATCTGTAGATTCAATCATTATTACTTTATCTGGTTTCTGAAAATTTAAAATTGCCATATTTCTTCGTTTTAATTGTTATTTAGTTGCGCGATTTATAAGTTTGAAGAAGTCAAATAAATCCTTTGGCCAAATACCAATATGATTAATTATTATTTAGAATATAATTCTACAATTAATTGTTCTTTGATGTTCTCTGGGATTTGTAATCTTTCTGGCACCTTTACAAAAGTTCCAGTTTTAGTATCATTATTCCAAGTTAACCATTCAAAAACATTGTTTGTAGAAGCTAAAGCATCTTCGATAGCTACTAAAGATTTTGATTTTTCTCTTACAGAAACAACATCTCCTTCTTTTAATCTAAAAGATGGAATGTTTACTAACTCTCCATTTACAGTTATATGTCTGTGAGAAACTAGTTGACGAGCTCCACTTCTTGATTTAGAAATACCCATTCTATAAACTACGTTATCTAAACGAGACTCACATAATTGTAATAAAATTTCACCTGTAATTCCTTGAGATGAAGACGCATCTTTAAATAAGTTTCTGAATTGACGCTCTAAAATACCATAAGTATATTTAGCTTTTTGCTTCTCCATTAATTGAGTTGCATATTCAGATTTTTTCCCTCTTCTTCTTGCATTTCCATGCTGTCCTGGAGGATAGTTTCTTTTTTCGAAGTTTTTATCTTCTCCAAAGATTGCTTCGCCAAATTTACGAGCAATTTTAGTTTTTGGTCCTGTATATCTTGCCATTTCGTTGTTGTTATAAATAGGGATTATGAATTAAGGCTTACTCCTTCGATAATCTGATTCCTATTAAATTAAAATATAATTAATTTTGATATTCTTTATCTTGAGAAAAAGAACTGAAACTAGTTCAGCTTATACTCTTCTTCTTTTTGGTGGACGACATCCATTATGAGGAATTGGTGTAACATCAATAATTTCAGTTACTTCAATACCAGCATTGTGGATAGATCTAATAGCAGATTCTCTACCATTACCTGGTCCTTTTACGTAAACTTTTACTTTACGTAAACCAGCTTCTTTTGCTACGTTAGCACAATCTTCTGCTGCTAATTGAGCTGCATATGGAGTATTCTTTTTAGAACCTCTAAAACCCATTTTACCTGCAGATGACCAAGAAATAACGTCACCTTTTTTATTTGTTAAAGAAATAATGATATTGTTGAAAGATGCAGTTACGTGAGCCTCTCCAACAGCTTCAATTATTACTTTACGTTTCTTTGCGCTTGCTTTTGCCATAATTATTTAAGTTTTAGTAATTTAGTTTTCTAATATTTAGAGTATACTAATATTTAGATCTTTATTACTTTATCTAACTTTATTTTTTCTTGTTAGCTACAGTTTTTCTCTTACCTTTTCTAGTACGCGAGTTATTCTTAGTTCTTTGTCCTCTTAAAGGAAGCCCCAATCTATGACGAATCCCTCTCTGACAACCAATATCCATCAAACGTTTGATGTTTATTTGTACTTCAGAACGTAATTCTCCTTCGATTGTGAAAGATCCAACTTGTTCTCTAATTGCTGCGATTTGATCATCAGTCCAATCTTGAACTTTAATACTTTCGTCAACTTTTGCGTTTGCTAGAACTTCTTGAGCTCTGCTGCTACCTATACCAAAGATGTAAGTTAAAGCGATAACACCTCTTTTATTCTTTGGAATATCAATACCTGCTATTCTTGCCATTACCCTTGTCTTTGTTTAAATCTAGGATTTTGTTTATTAATTACATATAATCTACCTTTTCTGCGAACTATTTTGCAGTCGGCACTTCTTTTCTTAACTGATGCTCTTACTTTCATCTCTTTTGTTTTATTTAAAAATTAAAGATTATTAGATTCAAAAAATAACTAATCGTTTAATTTCGAATCCTAATTAAATACTTTAATATCTATAAGTAATTCTTGCTTTTGTTAAATCGTAAGGACTCATTTCTAATTTTACCTTGTCTCCAGGTAAAAGTTTAATATAATGCATACGCATTTTACCAGAGATATGAGCTGTAACAATATGTCCGTTTTCTAATTCTACACGAAACATTGCATTTGATAATGCTTCTGTAATAGTTCCATCTTGTTGAATTGCTGATTGCTTAGCCATATTATTTATTCGATTTTCTATTGCTATTTCCCGGTTTCATTAAACCATCGTAATGACGATTTAATAAATACGAGTTAATTTGTTGCATCGTATCAATTGCAACACCTACCATAATTATTAATGATGTTCCTCCGTAAAACATAGCCCAACTTTGTTGTACTCCAAATTGAACTACAATTGCTGGTAAAATAGATAATGCTGCTAAAAATAACGATCCTGGGAACGTAATTCTAGATAAAACGCTATCTAACTTTTCTGCTGTGTCTTTTCCTGGTCTAATCCCTGGTATAAAACCACCACTTCTTTTTAAATCTTCAGCCATTTTATTCGTAGGAATAGTAATTGCTGTATAGAAAAAACTAAAAATAATAATTAACAATGCAAAAATTACATTGTACCATAGTCCATTAATATCTTGTAAACTTGCGATTGCTGGAAACCTTTGTGCTAAAGCAACTGGTAAAAACATAATTGCTTGTGCAAAGATAATTGGCATAACACCTGCTGCATTTAATTTCAAAGGGATATAATCTCTTGAACCTGCAACATTTTGTATATTTCCTGCAACTGTTCTTCTGGCATATTGTACTGCAATCTTTCGAACAGCAGTAACTAATAACACAGTTAATAAAATTACTACAAACCAAACGATAATTTCAATAAGAATCATCATGATACCTCCTGCTCCTGCATTTGTTGTCTTTGCAACAAACTCTTGTAAAAATGCAGCTGGAAAATTAGCGATAATACCAACAGTAATTAATAATGAAATACCATTACCAACACCTTTGTCTGTAATACGCTCTCCTAACCACATTGCAAAAATTGTTCCAGCAGTTAAAATGATAATTGATGAAATCCAAAAAGTAGGCCCACTTACTAAAAAAGCCTCTGGTCCAAGACCAAATTGTGTTTTAATAGCAGTAATATACGTTGGTGCTTGTACTAACGTAATACCAATGGTTAACCATCTTGTAATTTGCGTAATTTTCTTACGTCCACTTTCTCCATCTTTTTGTAACTTCTGTAAATAAGGAACCGCAATTCCCATTAACTGAACTACAATAGATGCAGAAATATAAGGCATAATACCAAGTGCCATTACTGACGCTCTAGCAAATGCTCCTCCTGTAAATGCATTCAATAATCCTAAAAGACCTCCTGAAGTACTTTCTTTTAATGCTGATAATTGTAATGGATCTATTCCTGGTAATGGAACAGCTGCCATAAAACGATACACAGCAATTAAACCGATTGTAAGAAGAATTTTATTCTTTAATTCTTCAATCTTAAAAATGTCTTTTAGTGTATTAATAAAATTCATATTTACGTTTCTTATAAAGTAACTACTTCTCCTCCAGCAGCCTCAATAGCCGCTTTTGCAGTTGCAGTAAATTTATGTACAGTTATGTTTAATTTAGCTTTTAATTCTCCGTTTCCTAAAATTTTAATTAGGTCGTTTTTTCTTGCCAATCTATTAGCAATTAAAATATCTAAATTAACTGTATCTGTTATCTTTCCACTATCTACTAAAGATTGTAACTTGTCTAAATTGATTCCTTGATATTCTTTACGATTAATATTCGTAAAACCAAATTTAGGTACACGTCTTTGAAGTGGCATCTGCCCTCCTTCAAAACCAATCTTCTTAGAATAACCAGAACGAGATTTCTGTCCATTGTGTCCTCTTGTAGCAGTACCACCCTTTCCAGATCCTTCACCTCTTGCAATTCTTTTTCCTTTTTTAATGGAACCTTCTGCCGGTGTTAAATTATGTAAACTCATCTTTTATAAATATCTTATTTAATTTCTTCGTAAGAAACTAAGTGTTTAACTGTATTTACCATACCAATAATTGTAGGAGTTGCCTCATGTTCTACAGTTTGGTTCATTCTACGTAAACCTAATGCTTCTAAAGTTCTCTTTTGGTTCTGAAGACGCCCGATTTGACTTTTTACTTGTGTAACTTTAATTCTTGCCATCGTTCTTAGATTTATCCGTTAAATACTTTTTCTAAAGATATACCTCTTTGCTTTGCCACTGAAGATGCACTACGTAATTGTAATAATGCATTAAAAGTTGCTTTTACAGCATTGTGAGGATTAGAAGATCCTTGAGATTTTGATAAAACATCATGTACCCCAACTGATTCTAATACAGCACGAACAGCTCCACCAGCAATAACTCCTGTACCAGCAGAAGCAGGTTTGATAAATACTTTCGCACCACCAAATTTACCTTTTTGCTCATGAGGTAATGTACCCTCTAAAATTGGTATTCTTATTAAATTTTTCTTTGCATCTTCAACAGCTTTTGCTATTGCTGAAGAAACATCTTTAGATTTTCCTAATCCATGTCCAACAACTCCGTTACCATCTCCAACTACTACAATTGCAGAGAAACCAAATGCTCTACCACCCTTCGTTACTTTGGTAACACGTTGTACACCTACTAATCTATCTACAAGCTCTAACCCACTTGGTTTAACTCTTTCTACGTTTTTATAACCTTGCATAATTTCTTAAAATTTTAAACCAGCTTCTCTTGCAGCTTCTGCTAATACTTTAACTCTACCATGGTATAAATAACCATTTCTATCGAAAGCAACAGCTTCTACACCTGCTTTATTAGCTTTTTCTGCGATTGTTTTACCAACTGCTGTAGCTGCCTCAACTTTAGAACTTGCTTTTATATCTTTATCTCTTGATGAAACTGAAGCTAAAGTAACTCCATTTACATCGTCTACTAGTTGTGCGTAAATCTCTTTGTTACTTCTATAAACCGATAATCTTGGTTTTGTAGCTGTACCAGAGATAATCTTTCTGATTCTACGCTTTATTCTAGCTCTTCTTTGTAGCTTTGATAATGCCATATTGCTATTTATTATGCAGATTTACCTGCTTTTCTTCTTAATAATTCACCAACAAACTTAACACCTTTACCTTTGTAAGGCTCTGGAGCTCTGAAAGAACGGATCTTTGCAGCAATTTGACCCACTAATTGTTTGTCAAATGAAGATAATTTAATGATCGGGTTTTTCCCTTTCTCAGATACTGTTTCGATTTTAACTTCTGGAGCTAATTCTAATACAATATTATGTGAGAAACCTAAAGCTAAGTCTAATTTTTGTCCTTGATTTGAGGCTCTATAACCTACACCAACCAATTCTAACTCTTTTGTCCAGCCTTTACTTACACCTTCAATCATGTTATTGACTAAAGCTCTCATTAAACCATGTTGTGCTTTATGGTCTTTACTTTCTGATGCTCTATCTAAAGTGATAATACCATCTTCAATTTTAATTGATATACCCTCAGAAATAGTTTGATTTAACTCACCTAATTTTCCTTTTACGGTTATAACATTGTCTTTTATGTTTACATCTACACCTTGTGAAATGCTAACGGGATTTTTTCCTATTCTACTCATTTCTTAAGATTTAATAAACGTAACATAAAACTTCTCCTCCAACATTCTCTAGACGTGCTTTTTTGTTTGTCATTACACCTTTCGACGTAGAAACAATAGCAATTCCAAGTCCGTTTAATACTCTTGGCATCTCTGTAGAGCCAACATATTTACGTAAACCTGGTGTACTAATTCGTTGAATTTTTCTAATTACTGACTCTTTTGTTTCTCTGTCATATTTTAAAGCAATCTTAATTGTCCCCTGAACTTTATCGTCATTGAACTGATAGCTTAAAATATACCCTTGATCAAACAAAATTTTAGTCATTTCCTTCTTCAAGTTTGAAGCTGGAATTTCCACTACTCTGTGTCCTGCTGCGATTGCATTTCTTACTCTAGTAAGAAAATCCGCGATTGGATCTGTATACATATTTATTTAAATTGCGATTCCGGTTTTCGAAAGTCTCTATTGTACCTACAGATTTCTCTGTGAAATTCGAACCTATAATCAGTTAACATTCTTATACTCAAAAAAAATAGAGCGTGCAAAGATACACATTCTATTTTTATTTTTAAGCTTTATTTCTGATTTCTACCAACTTGCTTTTCTAACACCTGGTATTAACCCTTGATTTGCCATTTCACGGAAAGTTACACGAGACAAACCAAACTGACGCATATATCCTTTTGGACGACCCGTTAATTTACATCTATTATGTAATCTAATTGGTGATGCATTTCTTGGTAATTTCTGTAATGCTTCATAATCTCCAGCTTCTTTTAAAGCTTTTCTTTTTTCAGCATATTTTGCAACAGTACTTTCTCTCTTGCGCTCACGCGCTTTCATTGATTCTTTAGCCATTTCTTAATTTTTTTTGAATGGTAAACCTAATTCTCCTAATAATGATTTCGCTTCTTTATCAGTGTCTGCAGATGTTACAAATGTAATATCCATTCCATTGATTTTCTTCACTTGATCAATATTTATTTCTGGGTAGATGATTTGTTCAGTAATTCCTAAATTGTAATTACCTCTTCCATCAAAACCATTAGCTTTAATACCGTTAAAGTCTCTTACACGAGGCAAAGAAGCTGTAACCAATCTATCTAAGAACTCGTACATTTTATCTCCACGTAAAGTAACTTTTACACCAATTGGCATACCTTTACGTAATTTAAATGCGGCAACATCTTTTTTAGACATCGTAGAAATTGCTTTTTGACCCGTAATTTTAGTCAGCTCTTCTAAGGCATAATCTATTAATTTCTTATCTGCAATTGCAGCACCAACACCTTTAGAAACAACAATTTTTTCTAATTTAGGTACTTGCATTACATTTTTATAACTGAATTCTTCAGTAAGAGCGGTAACCACTCTATCTTTGTATTCTGCTTTTAATCTTGGTACGTAACTCATGATTATTATTATTTTTTAGTTTTTTTAGAGACTCTAGTTTTAGTATCTCCATCAACTTTATAACCTACTCTTACAGCTACACCTTCTTCTACTAACATTACGTTAGAAATATGAAGTGAAGCTTCTTTCTTTACAATACCACCTTGAGGACTTTGAGCGCTTGGTTTTGTGTGCTTAGAAACTAAGTTTACACCTTCCACTAAAACTCTGTCTTTATCTTTGATGATTTGTAAAACCTTTCCTTCAGATCCTTTGTGATCTCCTGCAATTACTTTTACAGTATCTCCTGATTTTATTTTAAACTTCTTCATTTTATGATAATTTAAAGCACTTCAGGTGCTAATGATACTATTTTCATGAATTGTTTCTCACGAAGCTCACGAGCAACAGGACCAAATACACGTGTTCCTCTCATCTCCTCTGTAGGATTTAAAAGGACACAAGCATTATCATCAAATCTGATATATGACCCATCTTTACGTCTTACTTCTTTCTTCGTTCTTACAACAACTGCTCTAGATACTTGACCTTTCTTTACAGTTCCGTTAGGAGTTGCAGATTTAACTGATACTACAATCTTGTCTCCAATACTTGCGTAACGTTTTCTTGTTCCTCCTAAAACTCTAATTACTAAAACTTCTTTTGCTCCAGTATTATCTGCGACTTTTAATCTTGATTCTGTCTGTAACATATTATTTAGCTCTTTCTAGGATTTCTACTAATCTCCAACGTTTAGATTTACTCATAGGTCTTGTCTCCATGATCCTAACTGTATCTCCTTCGTTGCAATCATTCTGTTCGTCGTGTGCAACGTACTTCTTAGTCTTTAATACGAACTTTCCGTACATTGGGTGCTTAACTCTTTTAGTTTCTGCAACAACAATAGATTTCTCCATTTTGTTACTAGATACAACACCAATTCTCTCTTTTCTAAGATTTCTTTTTTCCATCTTTAAAATTGACTATAGAATTATTGTAATTCTCTATTTGTTAATTCTGTTGCAATTCTTGCTACAGTTCTTCTTAAGCTTCTTAACTCTAATGGATTCTCCATTGGTGTTATGGCGTGAGCCATCTTAAGATCGGTATAATTCTTTTGCAACGCTCCAAGCTTTTCATTAAGATCTGCTGTAGATAATTCTTTTACTTCTGATTGTTTCATTTTTTCTAGAATTAAGCGTTAATATCAAAGTCTCTTGCTACTACAAACTTCGTTCTTACAGGAAGTTTTTGTGCAGCTAAACGTAAAGCTTCTTTTGCAACATTCATTGGCACTCCACCAACTTCGAACAAAATCCTACCTGGTTTAATAACTGCAACAAAATGGTCTGGAGCTCCTTTACCCTTACCCATACGTACCTCTAAAGGTTTCTTTGTAATAGGTTTGTCTGGAAATATCTTGATCCATAACTGACCTTCTCTTTTCATATGACGAGTTGCCGCGATACGAGCTGCTTCAATTTGACGAGAAGTTAACAAGTTCTGATCGATAGATTTGATACCAAACATTCCATTAGAAAGTTGATTTCCTCTACCAGAAATACCTGTCATATTCCCTTTCGCCTTCTGTACCTTACGGTATTTTACTCTTTTTGGCTGTAACATTTTTAATTTCTAATTTTAAAAATTATTTTCTTCTACGAGGTTGACGTTTAGCTCTATCACCTCCACCTTTAGAACCTGATTGTTTCTTAGACAATCCAACTAACGGAGATAATTCTCTCTTACCATACACCTCACCTTTCATAATCCATACCTTAACTCCTAATCTTCCGTATGTAGTATGAGCTTCTACTAATGCATAATCGATATCTGCTCTAAAAGTAGAAAGAGGAATTCTACCTTCTTTAAAATGCTCTGAACGTGCCATCTCAGCTCCGTTTAAACGACCTGAGATTTGGATTTTAATCCCTTCAGCATTCATACGCATTGTTGCAGCGATTGCCATTTTAATAGCTCTCTTATAAGAAATTCTATTCTCAATTTGACGAGCAACACTAGTTGCAACTAATCTTGCATCTAGTTCTGGACGTTTAATTTCAAAAATGTTAATTTGAACTTCTTTACCAGTAATTTTCTTAAGTTCTTCTTTTAACTTGTCTACCTCTTGACCACCTTTACCGATAATAATACCAGGTCTAGCAGTAGTGATAGTAACGGTTACAAGTTTTAAAGTACGCTCAATAATTACTCTTGATACACTTGCTTTAGATAATCTAGCATGTATATACTTTCTTATCTTATCATCTTCAGCAATTTTATCTCCGTAGTCATTTCCACCATACCAGTTAGATTCCCAACCTCTGATGATTCCTAAACGATTTCCTATTGGATTTGTTTTTTGTCCCATATCTACTTCGATTAATTACTTAAATTTTTACTTCCTAACTCTAAAGTAACGTGATTAGAACGCTTACGAATTCTATGAGCACGCCCTTGTGGAGCTGGTCTTAATCTTTTTAACATTCCTGCGCTATCTACACATATAGTCTTAACGAATAGTCCAGCATCTTCAATAGTTGCATCTTCATTCTTAGCTTGCCAGTTTGCAATTGCAGACAATAACAATTTCTCTAAGTTAATAGACGCTTCTTTTGGACTGAATTTTAAGATTTGTAAAGCTTTTTCAACTTCAACTCCTCTAATTTGATCCGCTACTAAACGCATTTTTCTTGGTGATGTAGGGCAGTTAGTAAGCTTCGCGAAAGCACGTTGCTTTCTGTCTGCTTTTAACTGATCTGCCATATTTTTTTTACGAACTCCCATTGCCTACTATTTTTTTCCTTTATTTTTTGCACCAGCATGTCCTCTAAAAGAACGAGTTGGTGAAAATTCGCCTAATTTATGCCCTACCATGTTTTCTGTAACATATACTGGTACAAACTGACGTCCATTATGAACTGCAATTGTTTGTCCTACAAAATCTGGTGTAATCATACTTGCTCTAGACCAAGTTTTAATTACTGTTTTGTTACCAGCCTCTACATTAGCTAACACTTTTTTCTCTAATTTATAGTGAACGTAAGGTCCTTTTTTTAATGATCTTGCCATAACTTATTATTTCTTTCTACGTTCTAAAATATACTTATTACTAGCTTTGGTTTTAGATCTAGTCTTGAATCCTTTAGCAGGAATACCATTTCTTGATCTTGGATGCCCCCCAGAAGCACGACCTTCACCACCACCCATTGGGTGATCGACAGGGTTCATTCTTACTGCATTTGTTCTAGGTCTCTTTCCTAACCATCTAGATCTACCAGCTTTACCAGAAACTAATAATTGGTGATCTGAATTAGATACAACTCCAATTGTAGCCATACAAGTTAACAAGATTAATCTTGTTTCACCAGAAGGTAATTTTACTGTTGCATACTTACCATCTCTTGCCATTAATTGAGCAAAAGAACCAGCAGAACGCGCCATAACAGCACCTTGACCTGGACGTAATTCTATACAAGAAATTGTAGTTCCCAAAGGAATTTCATTCAACGTCATTGCATTTCCAATTTCTGGAGCAACATTCGTTCCTGCTACAATAGTTTGACCTACTTTTAAGCCGTTTTGTGCAATTACATAACGCTTTTCACCATCAGCATAACTAAGTAAAGCAATAAATGCTGTACGATTTGGATCGTACTCTATAGTTTTAACTGTTGCAGGAATACCTTGCTTATCTCTTTTGAAATCGATAATACGATATTTTTGTTTATGACCACCACCAATATTACGTGTTGTCATTCTTCCCTGATTGTTTCGACCTCCAGATCGTTTTTTCGGAGCAAGTAAACTTTTCTCCGGCTTATCAGTTGTTATGGTGTCGAACCCATTTACAACTCTAAAACGCTGACCTGGTGTTATTGGTTTTAATTTTCTAACTGACATTTTTGTCTTTTCTTAAAGATTGTTATAAAAATCAATGCTTTCTCCTTCTGCTACTTGAACGATAGCTTTCTTATACCCACTCTTTACTCCAGTTACTAAACCTTTTTTAGTAAATTTTGTGTTTCTTTGAATTGGATAATTTAAAGTCTTAACGCTTAAAATAGAAACTCCATATGCTTTTTCAACAGCATTTTTAATTTCTAATTTGTTAGCTTTCTTTTCTACAACAAATGTAAATCTATTAAATAACTCACTATCGTTTGTTGCTTTTTCCGTAATAATAGGTTTTATTAAAATACTCATTTTGAATCCCTATTTGCTTAAGTTTGAATTAATTCCTTCTAAAGAACCTTCAGTAATTACAACTTTATTAGCGTTTAAAACACCGTAAGTATTAATTTCTGAAGCTTTTACTACTTTAGAGTTTTTTAAGTTACGTGATGATAAATACACATTTGCATTTTCGTCACTTAATACAAACAAAGATTTTTTAGTATCCAACTCTAACGCTTTTAACACATCTACAAAGTTTTTTGTCTTTGGAGTATCAAAATTAAAATCTTCGATTACTACTAAATTCTTATCGTTTGCTTGAATACTTAAAGCCGACTTACGAGCCAAACGCTTTAAGTTTTTATTCAATTTAAAAGAATAACTTCTTGGTCTAGGCCCGAACATACGTCCACCACCTCTAAAAACACCAGACTTGATAGAACCTGCTCTTGCAGTACCAGTTCCTTTTTGTTTTTTTATCTTTCTTGTTGAACCTGCAATTTCTGCTCTCTCTTTAGATTTATGCGTTCCTTGTCTTTGATTCGCCAAGTATTGCTTTACATCTAAATAAATTGCATGATCGTTAGGTTCTACACCGAATACATCTTTAGAAAGTTCAACCTTTCTACCTGTATCTTTTCCTGTAATATCTAAAACTGCTACTTTCATTATTTCTGAATAGTTACAAAAGCATTTTTGTGTCCAGGAACTGCTCCTTTAACAACAAGTAAGTTCTTTTCAGCAACTACTTTTAATACTCTTAAGTTTTGTACTTTCACTTTATCTCCACCCATTCTACCTGCCATACGCATTCCTTTGAATACTCTTGCAGGATAAGATGCAGCACCAATCGAACCAGGAGCTCTTAATCGGTTATGTTGACCGTGAGTAGCTTGACCAACCCCAGCAAAGCCGTGGCGTTTTACAACTCCCTGAAAACCTTTTCCCTTTGATACACCCGATACATCAACAAATTCTCCTTCAGTAAAATGATCTACTGTGATAGAATCTCCTAATTTATACTCTTGTTCAAATCCTTGAAATTCAACGACTTTTTTCTTAGCAGTGGTGCCAGCTTTTTTAAAGTGACCGTCTAACGATTTGTTAGAACTCTTCGCCTTTTTGTCATCGAAACCAAGCTGCAACGCATTGTAGCCGTCAACCTCTTCGGTTCTGACTTGGGTAACAACGCAAGGACCCGCTTCGATTACTGTACAAGGAATATTTTTCCCGTTTTCGTCGAATAAACTGGTCATTCCAATCTTTCTTCCTATTAACCCAGACATTTTGTTAATTTTAAGACGATAGATTTATTTATCCAGCGCGTCTATTAATAAATTTTGTTTGAAACTAATGTTTCGATTTAAAATCCTTTGAATTTTGCTCAAAAAAAACAGCGCAAACAAATTCAACGCTGATTTTGTTTTTTCCGTTTTTCCGTTGCGAAACGCTCTGGACATGTATCTATTATTGAATTTAACTTCAAAAATAGGCTCACCCTACTCTATTTCGGGTTGCAAAAGTAAAAAAAACTTTCGGTTTAACAAAATTAAACCGAAAGTTAGTTTTAATTATACTTTAATTTCAACTTCAACACCACTTGGTAACTCAAGTTTCATTAAAGCATCGATAGTTTTCGAAGAAGAACTATAAATGTCTAATAATCTTTTGTAAGCAGATAATTGAAATTGCTCTCTAGATTTTTTGTTTACGTGTGGAGAACGTAATACTGTAAAAATCTTTTTATGTGTTGGTAATGGTATTGGTCCGTTTACTACAGCACCAGTACTTTTTACCGTCTTTACAATTTTTTCAGCAGATTTGTCTACTAAGTTGTAATCGTAAGACTTTAATTTAATTCTAATTTTTTGACTCATCTTAATTTATTTAGTAGATTATCCTTTTGCTTTAGCAATTACTTCCTCAGATACATTTGATGGAGTTTCTGCATAATGTGAAAATTCCATTGTAGATGTTGCTCTACCAGAAGACATAGTTCTTAAAGCAGTTACATAACCAAACATTTCTGATAATGGCACTAATGCTTTTACAACTTTAGCTCCAGCTCTATCTGACATATCGTTAACTTGACCTCTTCTTCTGTTCAAATCTCCAACGATATCTCCCATGTTTTCTTCGGGAGTTAACACTTCTAGCTTCATTAATGGTTCCATTATTTTAGCTTTTGCAGATTTCGCAGCAACTTTATAACCCATTTTTGCAGCTAATTCAAAAGATAATGCATCAGAATCCACAGCGTGGAAAGAACCATCTTTTAATGTAACTTTCATAGAATCCATTTCGTAACCAGCTAAAGGACCGTTTTTCATAGCTTCTTTGAAACCTTTCTCTACTGAAGGAACAAATTCTCTAGGAACATTACCACCTTTAATTACAGATTCAAACTGTAAACCTTGCACACCTTCGTCTGCTGGCTCAATCGTAAATACAATATCAGCAAATTTACCACGTCCACCAGATTGTTTCTTATAAACCTCTCTATGATCTGCAGATGCAGTAATAGCTTCTTTATATTCAACTTGTGGTTGACCTTGATTTACTTCAACTTTAAATTCTCTTCTTAAACGATCTACAATTACATCTAAGTGCAACTCCCCCATTCCAGAGATAATAGTTTGTCCTGAAGCTTCGTCTGAACGTACTGTAAAAGTAGGATCCTCTTCAGCTAATTTACCTAAACCAATACCTAATTTATCTACATCAGCTTTTGTCTTAGGCTCTACAGCGATACCAATTACTGGATCTGGAAAATCCATAGATTCTAAAACGATAGGATGTTTCTCTGCTGATAAAGTATCTCCTGTTTTAATAGATTTAAAACCTACGGCCGCACCAATATCTCCAGCTTCGATATAATCAATTGCATTTTGCTTATTTGCATGCATTTGGTAAATACGTGAAATACGCTCTTTCTTTCCAGAACGATTATTTAACACATAAGAACCTGCGTCTAAACGACCAGAATATGCTCTAAAAAATGCTAAACGACCAACAAAAGGATCTGTAGCAATCTTAAATGCTAAAGCAGCAAAAGGCTCCTTTACATCTGGTTTACGTAATTCTTTTTCATTAGTATCTGGGTTTACACCAACAATACCTTCCTTATCCATTGGAGAAGGTAAATAACGACATACAGCATCTAAAAGAAACTGAACACCTTTATTCTTAAATGCAGAACCACAAATCATAGGAATAATAGCCATATCCATTACAGCAGCCCTTAATGCTTTATGCACTTCTTCTTCCGTAATAGAATCTTCATCTTCCATGAACTTCTCTAAAAGGTTCTCGTCGTAACTTGCAACCTCTTCGATTAATAAAGCTCTATATTTTTTTGCTTCAGCTTTTAACTCTTCAGGAATTTCAATAACATCGAAAGTTGCCCCTTGAGTTTCGTCATGCCATACAATAGCACGATTCTTTACTAAATCTATAATACCCTTAAATTCATCCTCGTCACCAATGTTTAAAACGATTGGCACCGCATTTGACTTTAACATATCTTTTACTTGTTGACAAACTGCTAAAAAGTCTGATCCTTGACGGTCCATTTTGTTAACAAAACCAATTCTTGGAACCTTATAGTTATCTGCTAATCTCCAGTTCGTTTCAGATTGAGGCTCAACACCATCAACTGCTGAAAACAAGAAAACTAAACCATCTAACACACGTAAAGATCTGTTTACTTCAACAGTAAAATCTACGTGACCTGGAGTATCAATAATATTAAAGTGATATCCTTTTGTTTCTGGTGTTTTTTGAGCATTCTCTAAAGGGAATTCCCAAGTACAAGTAGTTGCCGCAGAAGTAATTGTAATACCTCTTTCTTGCTCTTGCTCCATCCAGTCCATTGTAGCTGCACCATCATGAACTTCTCCAATTTTATGAGAAACCCCTGTGTAATACAATACACGTTCTGTAGTTGTGGTTTTACCAGCATCAATATGAGCTGCAATACCAATATTTCTTGTATATTTTAAATCTCTAGCCATTTCTTAAAATCTAAAGTGAGAGAATGCTTTGTTAGCCTCTGCCATCTTGTGAGTATCTGTACGTTTCTTAACAGCAGCTCCTTCTTCTTTAGCCGCAGCTAAAATTTCAGCAGCTAAACGCTGCGCCATTGTTTTTTCGTTTCTCTTTCGAGTATACAAAATCATCCATTTAATAGCCATAGACACCTTACGATCTGGTCTAATTTGCATTGGAATTTGAAATGTTGCTCCACCAACACGACGAGATCTTACTTCTACGTGAGGCATTACATTAGACAAACCATCTTTCCAAATTTCTAAAGCCGATTTCTCTTCGTCTTCTCCTTTTCTTTCTTCTACGATCTCTAAAGCATCGTAAAACACTTTGAACGCTACTGACTTCTTACCACTCCACATTAAGTTATTAACGAAACGAGTTACTAACTGGTCGTTAAATTTTGGGTCTGGTAATAAGACTCTTTTTTTTGCTGCTCTTTTTCTCATGTCTTTACATTAAAAAAGTTACTAAATTACTTTTTTGGGCGTTTTGCTCCATACTTAGATCTACGTTGGGTTCTACCCTCAACTCCTGCAGTATCTAATGCACCACGTACTACGTGATATTTAACTCCTGGCAAATCTTTTACCCTTCCACCTCTAACTAATACTATCGAGTGCTCTTGTAAGTTATGTCCTTCACCTGGAATGTACGCGTTTATCTCATTACCATTTGTTAATCTAACTCTGGCAACTTTTCTCATTGCTGAATTAGGTTTCTTTGGCGTAGTAGTATAAACTCTAGTACAAACTCCACGTCTTTGAGGACAAGACGACAAAGCAGCCGATTTACTCTTCTTAGTTATTTTGGTTCTTCCTTTACGAACTAATTGTTGAATAGTTGGCATACTAAAAATTACTGTTTTACGTTTATATTAAACATTATCTCTTTTTTAAGAGTCTGCAAATGTACAATTAATTTCTAATTATTCAATTATCAGCAAGTTATTTTTTTTGAAATGAGTTATTAATTATATTCTTTTCAAGTTTTGAGTTACATTTGAACAACTATTAATCATAAGTTTTGAAGCAAAAAGTTACGCTATTTATTCTTTTATTTTCTACAACAATTTCCCTTAACTCTCTTTTTGCCCAAAAATACACCTTAACCTTATCCTCAAAGACAGCTGCTGAGCTTTCTGTATTACATAAAATCGATTATCAAAAAAAACACAAAGACAGTTTAAGTATATATAATGAGTTAGATAGAGTTTCTTCTTATTTAAAAAAAATAGGCTATTTCTCAAATACAATAAATAGTGTTTCGAAAGATTTAAATAATTTTACCGTAATATTTCAATTAAATGAAAGGATAGAGAATGCTGTTTTAATTTTCAAGAACCCTTCTTCTTCATTATTGAAAGAATTTAATTTTGAAGGCAATTCTATAACCATTCCTATTGAAAAACTTCAACAAATATTATCCACCTTTTCTAAAAATCTTGAAAAAGACGGAAAATCGTTTTCCAAAGTCCAATTAACAGATGTAAGCATAAAAAGCAAAAAACTTTACGGAACTCTAATTATTGAGGAATCTAAAAAAAGAATTATCACTAAGACAATCGTAAAAGGTTATAAAGATTTCCCTAAATCATATTTTAAAAATTATTATAATATAAATAGAAACACTATTTTTAATAAGCAGAAATTGGAAACTATTAAAAGACTCTCCAACAACCTATCTTTTGTTGAAGAAATTAAACCTCCTGAAATTTTATTTACAAAAGATTCTACCTACCTATATATATATCTAAAAAAAAGAAACTCTAGTAGCTTTAACGGACTAATTAATTTTTCTTCAAATGAAAGTGGGAATTTGATTTTTAATGGTCACATCGATTTAAAACTAAATAACATTTTTAATACCGGTGAAAATTTAAACTTATTCTGGAATAGTATTGGTGAAGAAAAACAGGAATTTGAATTATCACTTAACACACCTTATATATTAAACTCTAAAATTTCTCCAGATATTTCTTTTTCAATTTACAAGCAAGATTCAACTTTTATAAACACAAAGTTTAATACGAATATAAATTATTCTATAAATGAGAAATCAAAAATTGGATTAACCTTTAGTTTAGAAGATTCTGAAAAGTTAATTAATGACTCAAAAAACAATGTATATACGTTTAACAATTTCTTCCTTGGAACAACATTTCAATTTAACATTCCCAAAAATGATTTTTTTAGAAATGATAAATTTTCTTTTGACATTAATCCCTCAATTGGTAAAAGAACTAGTTTAATTGAAAGTTCTAATCAATTTAAAATCCACTTAAATACTTCTTATATTTTTGACATTAATAATAGGAATTCGATTTTTATTAGAAATAACACAGGTTATTTGAATTCTACAAATTTTATCGAAAATGAATTATTTAGAATTGGGGGATCAAAATCTATAAGAGGTTTTAATGAGCAAAGTATCTTTGCGAAAGATTATACGTTCTTTAACATAGAATACAGATACGTAACTTCTGAAAAATCCTATTTATATTCAATTACAGACATTGGAAAAATCAACACAACAATTAAAAGCGAAGACCTTTTAAGCATTGGACTGGGATACCTATTTACTTCAAGAAATTCTCAAATTAATCTAAGTGTTGCATCCATATTAAACACCAATACTAAGATTGACTTAAAAAGCACACAATTATCACTTAACTGGAAAAATTTTTTTTAAAAAAATAACAACCTCTGTAAGTTAACCATAAACATAACGACTTAGTTAATGAAAGATGTAGAGAAAATAAGGAAAGTAAAATTCTAATTAATAAATATAAAATTAAAAAATAACTCTAAACAACTAATTATTAAGTAGTTATGTAAATATTAGTTATCTGATTAACAAATTATTAACTTTTTTATGTTAAAAAATTGGTTAATTAAGTTTTATTTAAGACTTTTGGGATTAATTAATTCAAATAATTTTACAATGAAAACAAAGTTTAAAGGGATTTTAACGCTGTTATTAGCGTTTGTTATGCAAATGAGTTTTGCTCAGGAGAAAACAATTTCTGGAACGGTGTCAGATGATTCTGGCGTATTACCAGGAGTTAGTATTCTAATTAAAGGTACCAATAAAGGTACTGAAACAGATTTCGATGGTAAGTATTCTATTAAAGCAAAATCTGGAGACAGATTAGTTTATAGATACTTAGGTTACAAAGTTGTTAATAAGACTGTTGGTAACTCGAATGTAATAAATGTTACTTTAGTTCAAGATGCTAATGTCTTAGACGAGATTGTTGTAACAGGAGTTGCAAGAGGAACATCAACAAAAAAACTTGGATTTTCTTTAGCTAAGGTTAGCACAAAAGAATTACAAGAAGTACCTGCAGCAGATCCTGCAAATGCATTAAGAGGTAAAGTAGCTGGTGTAAGAATTGTTCAACCATCTGGTAACCCTTCTTCAGCACCTCAAATTAGATTAAGAGGATCTACATCTATTAGTGGTTCTCAAAGCCCATTAATTATTGTAGATGGTATTATTACAAATGGTAGTTTAAGAGATGTAGCAGTTGAAGACATTGCTAGTATGGAAGTTGTTAAAGGTGCTGCAGCAGCATCATTATATGGTTCATTGGCAGCAAATGGTGTTATACAAATTATCACTAAAAAAGGAAAAGGTAAATTAAATGTTACTCTAAGAAGTGAATATGGTTTTTCTGCTTTAACAAGTAACTACCCAGTTACAAATAAGCATTCTTATTTAAATGACCCTTTAGGTGTAAGAGATGGAGATTGGGATAATGATCCTGCAACACCAAATACTAGTAATTTTGGTTTTGATTTAAGTTCTGGAAATAGAGTTTTAGACCCAGATGGTCTTTTTGACAATAACTATTTAAGTACTTTATATGACAATGTAGATAATCTTTTTGAATCTCAAGATTTTACAGTTAATACTCTTTCTTTATCAGGTTCTGAAGATATTTATAATTATTATTTATCTTTTCAAGATATGAAACAAGGTGGGGCATTAGAGCCAGTACCTCCTTATAAGAGACAAAGTATAAGAGCTAATTTTGGTGTAAAACCATCAGAAAAATTTGAAATTAAATTTACAGGTTCTTTAACTAAAACAGATGGGCAGTCTATTACAGAACAAGGTCAAGGGGCTAACTATTTTTACAGTGCTTTAACTGTTGAGCCTTTTATTAATTTAACTGCAAGAGACGCACAAGGAAATTTTCAAAATTCTGGGATTCCTGGTTATGATGTTCAAGCAGGAAACTTCCAAAACCCATTATATGTGGCTCAGGAACAAATTAGAGATTTTTACAGAAACAGGACTTTGTTAGGTGTTGATCTTTTGTACGACTTAACTGAAGATATTCAATTTAGTTTTAGTCAAAGTATGGATAGAACAAGTATTAGAGGGTTTTCTTATAATCCAAAAGGATTTGAAACGCCTACTCCAAGTGCAACATTAAATAATGGATTTATTGGAGAGAGCGAAACAAAATTTCAAACAAATGTAACTGGTTTACAAGGTATATATAGTAAAACTTTTGGAGATTTAAATTTTGCTGCTACAGTAAAATATTTATTTGAAAGTAGAACTTACAATGCATTATCTGCTAGTGGTTTTGATATCATAGCTTCTGGAGTATTAAATGTAGAAAATACTTTAAGAGATAACCAAAGTATTAGTTCTCAAAATGAAAGAGAAATTGCAAGAAATTACTTTGTTAATTTAGATTTTGATTACAAAAACAAATTAATTTTAAATGTATTAGGAAGAAGAGATGAATCTTCTTTATTTGGTTCTGAAGAAAGATCTAAATATTATGGAAGAGGTTCTTTAGCATATAGGCTTACTGAAGATATTGAAATTAATAATGTTCAAGAATTAAAATTCAGAGCAGCATATGGTACATCTGGATTAAGACCTCCAGCTTGGAATGCACAATATGAAACTTACTCAGTAACAACGTCTGGAATTAGCCCAGGAGTTTTAGGTAACAACAAGTTAAAACCATCTGTTTCTGCAGAATTGGAATTAGGTTTAAACGCAGTTGTTTTTGATAAGATAAATGTAGAATTCAATTACTCTGATACTAAGACGAAAGATGCAGTAGTATTAGTACCATTACCAAGTGTAGCTGGTTTTTCTGCTCAATATCAAAATATTGGAGAAATATCTAGTAAATATTTTGAAGTTAGTATTAATGGAAACATAATAGATACTGAAGATTTTAAATGGAATTTTGGTGTTAATTTTGATACTGGTACTCAAGAAATCTCAAATTTAAATGGTGTTCCTGCTTTTACAAGAGGTGGTCTTGGAGCTGTTAATTTATTTAGAGTTGAAGAAGGTCTTCCTTATGGAACAATGTATGGACAAAGTTTTGTGACTTCTGTAGCGGATCTTTCAACAGATGCTAATGGAGAAGTTTTAAACTTCGGTGGTTCTGGAACTGTACCTGGTGGATCTACAGGAGATTACAGTGTTAATTCTGATGGATATGTTGTATTGACAAGCGCGATAGGAACAGCTGCTGAAACACCTGTGTTATTATATGATGAACAAACAAGCCAAAATAAAGTAAGTGCTATCGGAGATACAAATCCAGACTTTAATGTAGGATTTAATACTTCATTTAATTACAAAGGTTTTAGCTTGTATGCATTAATTGACTGGCAAAAAGGTGGAGATATCTACAATTATACAAAACAAAACTTATATTTTAATGAAAGACATAGTGATCTAGAAAGTTTTGGAGCTGCAGGAAAACATTTACAATATGCACAAAACATCTATAATAGAGCAGAACCAACAAGTTATTTTGTAGAAGATGGTTCTTATGTAAAAGTTAGAGAAATAGCATTAGGATATACTTTAAACACTAAAGAAATTGGTGTCGATTTTATCGATAGTGTAAAATTCTCTGTATCAGGTAGAAACTTATTTACTTTTACAGATTATTCTGGATGGGATCCTGAAGTTGCCATTGCAACAAACCCAACTAACTTTAGGTTAGATGAGTATGCATACCCTAATTTAAAAAGTTTCTCTTTTACAGCAGAAATTAAATTTTAATAAAAAAAAATACAAAAAATGAAAAAAATTATTAGTTATTTAGTTTTTTCTACAATGTTGTTTGTATCATTCACTTCATGTGAAGATTTAAATGTAGAAAATATTAACCAAGCAGATAGAGAAAGAGCTCTAGCTGAAGATTCTGACGTTATAAGTTTATTAGACGGAGCTACAACAAACGTGTTTGCACACATTATAGGTTTTTCTGGAATTTATATGGACAATTTGGCGGATCAGTCGACAACTACAAATGCATATGTAAGTTTTTGGAGTTTTGCAAACCAACCTAGGGAGCAAATTAACAATAGTCCTACAAATGCAGATTTAGGAAATCACGTAGGGAATTCATGGGGTAGTTTAAACTCATATATTAACTCAGCGAACACCATTATTACTTTAATTGAAATTGATGGAAAACAATTATTTAATGAAGGAGTTGATGTTACAAATCAAAAATTATCTGCAGCATACTTTGTAAAAGGTTTAGCTCAAGGTTATTTATCTTTAATTTATGATAAAGCATTTATCGTAAATCCTGATACTGATTTAAGTGCATTAGAGTTTTCTACATACCAAGAAGTAATGGCTGCTAGTATTACTAACTTAGAAAAATCTGTACAATTAGCAGGTAACTCTGCAACTTTAAGATTGCATGATAGTTATACTTTACCAAATGCTTTGTATAAACAAGTTGCAAACTCGTTTATGGCTAAAATTACAATAGGAAATGCAAGAACTAAAGCTGAAGCAGCAAATACTGATAAAGCTAAAGTTTTAGCTTATGTAAATGCAGGAATAACTGCAGACTTTACGCCTCCAACAAAACAAAGTGTTTTGTTTAATAACTTACAAGATTGGAGAACATTTTTTATCTCTGGGCAAGGTTATTTACCAACGGACATTAAAGTAATGCATTTTTTAGATTCTAACTACCCTGTAGATTATCCGACAGATCCAAACATTATTTTAGATCCAGTACAAAGTAACGACCCAAGAGTAGACTATTTTGAATATAATTCAGCATTTGGATTTTTAAGAGAATCTAGAGGAAGGTATTTATTTACAAACTATTTTAATGTTAGAAAATTCTCTGGAAATAATAGAAATGTTGAAGGAATTCCTTTAGATATATTTACTTTAGCTGAATTACAATATATAAAAGCAGAAGTTAGTTCTCCTGCAGATGCGGCTGCTATCTTAGATGCATCTCCTAGAGGAACTGTAGGTAATATAACTACACCAGGAACTGCTACAGAAGTAGAAAAAGCTTTATTGTATGAATATTCTGTTGAATTAGATTTAAATGCTTCAATTGGTACACATTGGTTTTACATGAGAAGAAATGATATGCTTCAAGAAGGTACACCTTTACATTACCCAATTCCAGCATCTGAACTAGAAATTATTGGAGAAGAGTTTTACACTTTTGGTGGAACTGCTAATATTGGAAGTGAAGGAACTGCATCTGGAGCGAATTCATGGAAAAATTTCTAATAAACTATTTTTAAAAATATTTAAAACTACCCTATTAAATAGGGTAGTTTTTTTTTACTTTATGATATATGAAAACTAAATTAATTTTATTAATACTTTTAACCTTATCTTTTGTAAACTGTACAACAAAAGAAAATAAAGAACATAAAACTATCTGTTTACAATATAATATCTTTAATATTAAAAATATAAAAGATGGAGATACTCTTAAAATAGACAGTTTTGTTTTTGTACATAAAGATAATATTACTAAGGAAAATAGTTCTTTTGTACTTCCCTCTTTCGAACCAACATTAATTTCTGAAGGAGATAAAAAATTAAAAGAAAAAATGAATAATATAGACATGGCAGTAATATTGGTAAAACACTTAAATACAACTGGTTTATATGAATTCTCTAACTTTAATCAAACAAATGTAAATGGTATTATAAACATAAAAAGAAAGGATGGCGAAAGAATTTCTATTGAAAAAAATGACGATTATCCACTTAAAATTTTCTGTTTAGACTAGCTTTTTTTTACATATAATTTAAATAAATAATACCCATAATTAAATAAATATTTAGATTTATTTTTAATATGAACCATCTCTTTTGAGATGGTTTTTTTTTGCTCTTTATTTAGCATACATTTGCAAAATGGAAAACGACATGACTAACATATTTGGGATTAGGGCTATAATTGAAGCTATTGAAAGTGGATCAACAATAAATAAAATATACTTACAAAAAGCATTAAGAGGAGATCTTTTTTATCAGTTAGATAAACTGATAAAACAACATCGCTTAACTACAAGTATTGTTCCTGTAGAAAAACTGAATCGTTTATCCAAAAACAGTAATCACCAGGGTGCAGTTGCACAAATTTCTCCTATCGAATTTCATGATTTAGAAACTTTGATTGAAAAAACTATGGAAAGTGGAGATGTTCCTCTATTTTTATTGTTAGACCAACTTTCGGATGTACGAAATTTTGGAGCGATTATTAGAACCGCAGAATGTACTGGAGTTCATGGAATAATTATTCAAAAAAATGGTAGTGCTCCAGTAAATGCGGAAACCATAAAAACCTCTGCAGGTGCTGCTTTTAAAGTTCCTATTTGTAAAGTAGATCATATTAAAGACGCCTTATTTTTACTACAAGCATCTGAAATTAAAACTGTGGCTGCCACAGAAAAAACAGAAGACTCTGTTTTCGATGTTAATTTTAAACAACCATTAGCAATTGTTATGGGATCCGAACATAGAGGTGTTAACCCTTCTATACTAAAAATGGTAGATTATAAAGCAAAATTACCCTTGTTAGGTGAAATAGCATCATTAAATGTTTCTGTTGCTTGTGGAGCCTTCTTATATGAAAGTGTAAGACAAAGAATTAGTTAAATATTATTAATTTCTTCTTCCTCAACTATTACATCTTCTTTGGGTGGAGAAAAATTTCCCTGTTCATCAAATAATAAATCAAATTCCGTTTCAGAAAATTGATGCTCTTTCTTTACTATTCCTTTTTTTCTATAAATAACAGCAAGAATAAGACCTGTTAAAAAACCTGATAAATGTCCTTCCCAAGACATACCATCTTTAATTGGTAAAACATACCAAATCATACTTCCATAAAGAAAAATGATAATAAAAGAAAGTGCAACTAGTCTGTAATGTTTTTTTATAATACCACTAAAAAAAACAAAACTAAAAAGTAAATACACAATACCACTTGCTCCAATATGATAAGATTCTCTTGCAATTATCCATGTTAAAAATCCAGTAAAAAAACCTCCAAGTAACAATATTTTATAGGCAGTATCTCTATAAAAGAAAAAAAGAGAAGACAGTAAGACAAAAAGAGGAATAGAGTTATTAAATAAATGGCCTGCATCACTATGAATAAAATGTGTTAAAAAAACACCTCTAAAACCAATTAAATTTCTTGGATATACACCCCATTTATTAAAATTATATCCAAAATAAATCTCTACCCAATATACCAACCAAATACAAACAATATAAATTGTTGGAATTAGAAACACATTTTTTGATAGCTTTAATTTATTGTCGATATCCATTACTTTAAAAATAGCAAAAATTCAACCAAAATAAAAAACTACAACTTCTGTCATAAATCTTTATTATTTTTACAAAATGAATGAACCTTTGGCAGAAAGAATTAGACCTAAAACTTTAGAAGATTATATTAGTCAACAACATTTAGTTGGTAAAAAAGGAGTTTTAACAAATTTAATTAAACAAGGGATTATTCCTTCTTTAATTTTGTGGGGTCCTCCAGGAATTGGAAAAACTACCCTTGCAAATATTATTGCCACAGAATCTAAAAGACCTTTTTATACTTTAAGTGCCATTAGTTCTGGAGTAAAAGATGTTAGAGAGGTAATTGAAAAAGCCAAAAAAAGTGGTGGATTATTTACAGCAAAAAACCCTATTTTATTTATAGATGAAATTCATAGATTTAGTAAATCGCAACAAGATTCTTTATTAGGAGCAGTAGAAAAAGGTTGGGTAACATTAATTGGTGCAACTACAGAAAACCCAAGTTTCGAGGTAATACCTGCCCTACTCTCTAGATGCCAAGTATATATTTTAAATTCTTTCGATAAAAACGATTTGGTGGCTCTTTTAGAAAGAGCTATGAGAACTGACGAATTTTTAGCTTCAAAAAAAATAATTTTAAAAGAAACTGAAGCATTATTGCAAGTTTCGAGTGGAGATGCCAGAAAATTATTAAACATTTTCGAATTGTTGGTTTCTTCTGAAGACGAAATAGAAATTACCAATGAATTGGTGCTTTCTAAAGTTCAAAAAAACACGGCTAGATATGATAAAACTGGCGAACAACATTATGATATTGTTTCGGCTTTTATAAAATCTATACGTGGAAGCGACCCAAATGCGGCTGTATATTGGTTAGCAAGAATGATTGAAGGTGGAGAAGATGTAAAATTTATCGCTAGAAGAATGCTAATTTTAGCTTCTGAAGATATAGGAAATGCAAATCCGACAGCATTAATTTTAGCCAATAATACATTTCAAGCAGTTTCTGTAATTGGAAATCCAGAATCTCGAATTATTTTAAGTCAATGTGCAGTATATTTGGCAAATTCGACAAAAAGTAATGCTTCTTATATGGCTATTGGAGAAGCGCAAAACTTAGTACGAAAAACTGGAGATTTATCTGTACCTCTTCATCTTAGAAATGCTCCAACTAAATTAATGAAAGATTTAGATTATGGTAAAGAATATATGTATTCACATAACTACCCTAATAATTTTGTAGATCAGGAATTTTTACCACATGAAATTTCTGGAACAAAAATTTATGAGCCAGGACATAACCAAAGAGAAAATCAATTTAGAGATCTTTTAAAAGAAAAGTGGAAAAATCGTTACGACTATTAAAATTTAACTTGATATTCTTCTGTAACTAAGCTTTCGTTTTTATAATATTCTGCAACCCAAATATTCCCTTTTTTATATAAAACTCCATTTTTATCCTTTAGTATATAAACATCTTTAACCTTAGTCTTAAATAATAAAAAAATTACTTCTGGTTTCGTGTTTATTAACTGGAAACCATTTTTATTTGGTTGTGCATACAAAACTTTGGTATTATAATTTGCAGTTTCTACAACAGGTTTTTTATTCTTTGCAATTACAGCAACAGCCCCATTAGTAGTTAATTCCTGTGGTTTTTCTTTTAAAATCTCTTTTTTTATTTCTTTATTCTTTGATAAAGGCATGTATTGTATATCACTCATATTACTATAAGCATCTCTAATTGCGTCTTGATATGATTTTTTGTATTCTTTCTCTCTACTTTCTCCTATTTTAGAAATATAAACTACTTTATTAAAACAATCTTTTAACCTTATTTTTAATTTTGTTTTAAACATACTAGACTCACTTACAACATCTACAAACAAAGCAGAACATCTATCCGCTTTTATCTCTAGAGGTAAACTTTCGGAACTTAAATACACATCAAATCCATTTTTCTTTAATAAAAACTTTGTTAAAGAGCTTGTTTGATATTGATCTGTTTCTTTTAAAAAATCGAATTTATCTGATACAATAATATATTTGTAGTTATTTACTTTTTTCTCTTGGCTGTTAGAATAAAGTGACACCAAAAAAAGTGCGATTAAAAAGATGTTTTTTTTCATTATTTAATTAAATATTAGATTAAACCCCAATTGAAAGGATATATTATTTGCTGATGATAAATTTTTATATTGAATAATATTATCAAAAATACCATAAAAATTTATCTTCCAAATTTGGGCGGAAAGTCCAAACCCAACATTATATGCAGAATAATCGTCTATGGTATAAGTTACTTTTGCATGCAAATTTTTATTGAACGATTTTTGATAAAAACCTGTGAGTGCAAATTGCTGACTCAATGGTCTAAAAACAGAATATAATTGTGCGCCAATAGCATCTGTATAAAAGTCTTTATAGGTATTATCGTAACAATATTTACTTCTTTTTTCTCCGAAACTATATTTTATTGCAGCATTTAGTTTTGCAGGTCTCCAGGAAGTGTAAGAATCATTATTTTCTTGTGTAGGTAGTTCTTCTATAAAACGATCGTTTATTTCTTCCCAATAATTTCTTGGATTACTAGAATCAAATTCAAAATCTACTCCTTCAAAAATAAAATTTCCTTTCGCTAATGTATTTTTAATATTTTTTTTATGAGTTACAAAACCAATATCTAAAAGGCTTCCAGATAATTGCAATTGAGGAGTAATATTGTAGGAAAATCCAAAATCAAAACCTAAACCTAAATTTCCTCCAAGAAATGTATTTTTTAAATATTCGTTTGGATCCTCTATATATTCGTTATCTTTTACCAAGCCAGATGTTCTAAAATTCACATCTATATTATCTAAATAATGGATGTAAATATTATTATTTCCTTCATTTGTAGTAAAGGTACCAGAATTATTAGTGGATTCTATATTTAATGCCGAAGAATAAATTTTAAATCGACCACCAATGGTTAGTTTTTCGTCTATTTTCCTTGTAATTCCAGCATGAAGTACTCCAGAAAAATCCACTTTATAAAGTAATTGAGAAGCACTAAAATTTGAATTTATATAAGCTCCATTACCCTCATTTAATAATCTAATGGCATCTTTAGGAAAGTAACCAATTCCGTCTATTTCTTCGTAAAAACCGAAACTAAAATAGGTTTTGTCGTCAAATCTAAAGCCTCCACTTAAAACTTCTATTTGTGTATTAATTTTTGTATAATCTCTGGAAGTTAATCTATTTAAAACCTCGCTAACTTTATTGTTTATAGTTCTACCATCTGATAAAAAAAGATCTGACAAATTAAAATTTGTAACACCAAATTCCGAAGATATTCCAGATAATAAAGGAACACCAATATGAAATTTATAGTTAGTTTCTATTGCAGGGTTTAATAATAATGTTTGTGGTAACTCTGCAAAATCGTATAAAACTTGTTTGTTTTGACTATTAGCGAAAAAACTTAACAAAATTGAAAAAAATAATAGTACATTTTTCATATTAAAAAGATCTTTCTAGATAAATAGTAGTCGCAGATTTTAACCTTATAGCGCCATTTTCTGATGTACTCATAGGAATCGTTGGATCTTCTAACCTAAGTAAAACCTCTACTTTTGTAAAATTTTTTACATTCGGGTTTAACGAAATATCAATGATTTCTGATTGCTTAAAGTCTCTTTGGTTTGCAGATATATTTAAATTTTCTAATGTGTAAATTTCTGAATTGTTTTTATCTAACAAGGTTAACTCTACTACAAAATTTCTATTAATTTCGTTAACTATCTCAAATTCAAAATCTAATCTAACCGAATTATTTTTAAAAAAACTATTTTTAAAAATTTCAAAAGTAGTGTTTTCTCTAATTTCTGTTACTGGAGGAGAGGTAAATACTAGAGCATCTACAGAAAAAGTAGCCAAAGATACAGTATAATTTGGGGTTATAACATATTCTTCCACTTGATCGAAATCTAAACTTTGGTAACAAGAAAAGAACAATAAAGAAATTATTAAAAAGGAAGCTCTCTTAAGAAATGCCATAATTGGGGATATTATTTTTATACTTTAAAGGTTTAAAGATATTGTTTTAATTCTAAAAGTGAAGTAACTGTTGGTATATTACTATTTATATTCTTAGAATTATTAAAATTACAATGTATTGCTTTTAAACCAATATTTAAAGCTCCTTGTACATCTGCTTCTAAATTATCGCCAATCATTATAGATTTTTCGATGTCTGCATTTGCATACTCCAAAGCATATTTAAAGACTTTTGGATTTGGCTTTTTTACACCCACAGAATCGGATGTAATAATTTTATCGAAATAATGGTATATTTTAGAATTGATCATTTTTTTACTTTGAATTTCCTCAAATCCATTTGTAATAATATGCAATTGATATTTCTCTTTTAAATAATCTAAAAGTTCGAAAGTACCAACAAATAAATGATTAAAATCGGCTAAATAATTGATATATTCTATAGCTATTTTGTCAATTACATCGTCAGAAACATCGTAATTAATAGCATCAAACGTATTTTTTAATCTACCATATCTCAAATCACTTTTAGATACTTTTTCTTCTCTATATAATTTCCAATATTTTAAATTTAAAGGCAAATAAACTTCTAAGAAATCAGAAATATTTATTTGAATTTTGTTTATCTCGAATACTTTTTGAAAAGTTAAATCGGAATTTTTATCGAAATCCCATAAGGTATGATCTAAGTCAAAGAATACATGTTCAATTTTCATTTGCTAAATGTAAAAAAAATATAAATAATAAATAGGAGATTAAGTTGTTATATTTGTTACAAATAAGAACCTTTTTTTGACTCAAAAATTACATATTCTATTTCTCTGTGGCTGGTTTCCATCTAGGGTTTCACCTACAAATGGCGATTTTATTGAACGCCATGCAAAAGCAGTTGCTACAAAACATTTTGTAACGTTACTGCATATTATTACAGATAAAAATGCGACAGAAAATATTGAAATTGTATCAAAAAAGGAATCGAATTTAACAACACACATTGCCTATTTAAAAAAAGCTGATAATAAACTACATAAGATTTCTCTTTTTATAAAAGCTTTTTTTGCGTTATTAAAAAAAATAGATATTATTGATGTTGTTCATTTAAACGAAATTTTTCCTTTTGGAATGTTTAGCATATATTTAAAATGGTTTCAGAAAAAACCGTATATAATTTCTGAACATTGGACAGGTTATCACCAACCTCAAGCCGAAAATATTTCTTTTTTTCAAAAGTTAATTTCAAAAAAAATTACTAAAAATGCTGCTTTTGTTTGTCCTGTAAGTGACAACTTAAAAACATCCATGCAAAAAATTGGTTTAAAAGGAGAATATAAAAAAGTTCCTAATGTTGTAGATACAGATCTTTTTAAACCTCTGAAGAAAGAAACAGAACTATTTTCAATTATACATATTTCCAATTTAATGGATGTTCATAAAAACATATCAGGAATGTTATATGTTGCCAAAGAATTAGAAAACAAAATCGGTGCCTTTACTTGGCAATTTATTGGTGGAACTTCTAAAAATTATTTACAACTAATAAATAAATTAAATTTTTCTTCTGCCAAAATTGAATTTATAAATCATATCCCTCAAAAAAAATTAGTAAATCATTTACAAAGCTCTAATGTTTTTACACTTTTTAGTAATTATGAAAATTTACCTTGTGTAATTTTAGAATCTTTTTCTTGTGGCGTTCCAGTAATATCAACCAATGTTGGTGGAATTAAAGAGTATTTTCCTAAAGATTTTGGTGAATTAATTGAACAAAATAATAGCGAAAAGTTGTTAGAAAGCTTGTTGTATTATTACAATAATCCAGAAATTGATAAAAATATAATGCACAATTATGCTGTAGAAAAATTTAGTAAAAAAGTAATTGCGAATCAATTTTCTGAATTATATTTTAAAGCTTTAAATAATTTTTAAATGCTCATAAAAAAATATATACAAAATTTCTTAAGTAGATCTGGAGGTCATATTTTTTTGGCTACTTTTTTCTCTAGATTATTTTCTTTTTTAGCCTCTTGGTTTGCCATACAATTTGTACCAAATAAAGAATTAGGTGTTGTACTATTTGCCTATAATATTATTCTTTTTTTAATTCCATTTGCTGGGCTTGGCTTACACCAAAGCTTAATTAGGTATGGTGCTCTATTAAAAACAGCAGAAGAAAAAAATAATTTATTTTCTTATGTATTTAAAAAGGGCTTTCTAATATCTATTTGTATTGTAAGTGTAACAATTGTTTTTGCATTATTGTTTCCTTTTCAATTTAATAAAACAGGTATTTATTTAGCTTTCTTGTCTCTTGTTTTAATTCCAGATTTTATAATGCAAATCATTAAAATTCAATTTAGACTGCAACATAATAACAAACTGTTTTCTTATGTAGATATTTTTCATAGCACAATTTTAGTCGTATTTGTATTGCTCTTAAGTTTTTTCTATCAAGAAAATGGTTATGTAATTGCCATAATAATTGCTCCTTTAATTACCTCTTTAGTATTCTTTAAAAGATTAAAAATTAATTTATCCTTTAAAATAAAACCAACCATTATTAATTTATCTTTTTGGAAATACGGCTTTTACTCTGGTTTAACTAGTGTAGTTTCTAATCTTTTATTAGTGATAGATATTTTATTAATAGGTTATTTATTAAAAGATCCTGAGCTAGTAACCTCATATAAATATATCGCTATTATACCATTAAGTATTTTGTTTTTACCCAGAATGTTTATGGCAACTGACTTTGTTGCTTTTACAGAAAAAATTAGCAATAAAAAATATATTTTTAATTACACAAAAAGTTACATGGCACTATTTACAGTAGTTAGTCTTTTCTTTTTTAGCTTTTTTTATTTTTTTGCTGAAACTACTTTAAGCTTAATTGACGAGAGTCTTATTAGATATTCAAGTAGTTTTATAATTTTATCTTTTGGTGTTTGTGGAGTTTTAATTTTTAGAGGTTTATTTGGAAATCTGCTTTCTTCGATAGGGAAAATTGAAATAAATTATTACATAAATAGTATTGCAATTATTATAAATATTGCTAGTAATTATTATTTAATACCTATTTACGGTATTAAAGGAGCTGCAATAACATCTGCATTTTTAATGTGGTTTACAGGTATTTTTTCAGCGATTTGGTTTCTATACTTATATCAGAAAAATTATGCTAACTAAGTAAAAACTACATCTCCATCTCCAGGTTGAAGTGCTATTTCTGATGTTTGTTTAATAGATTTCTCTAGTTTTTTTGTGATAAAATATTTTTGGGAAAACTCTTTTTTTGTTACAAATGACAGTTGTTCATTCAATTCTGTCTCTAATTTCAGATTATAAACAACAATAGTTTTTACTTTCTCTTTATTACATTTATCTATTATAATACTTGCAATCTCTTTACTATTTTCTTCAAGAAAAAAAGCATAAGGTATTTTTACATGTCCATCTCTAATTGTTATTAAAACACGTCCAATCAAGTTATTAGCACTATTGTAAATTGTATGAAAATTTGATTCAAAATTATTTGAATACAAAGAAAAGTTATAATTTTCTGATGCTTTTCTAGAAACCTCATCTGTTAAAACCCAAGGATATTTAAGTATCCAATTAAACTCTTTATCACTTCTTCTAAATAAATTCTGACTAGTAAAATTGTTTGTAAATGCTAAAATTGAAGTTGAACTATTTTCATTCATTTTTACAGAAAAGCTATTCTTTATTGATGAACTAAATAGATTCTTAAAATCTACAAATACATTCAGAATTACATCTAAAAATTGCCAGAGTATTTTTGTTTTTTCAAACAATTTGTTTTTGGTTGGTAAAATATCTGCCAAACAAAAACGATTATAATATTTTGTACCTTTTAATTCTTTTAAAAGTAAAAATTCGTCTGTTTTATCGTATACCAATTTAGAGGCTTCAGCATAATTTGTATACATTAATTTGCCTTCCCAATCTTTTAAAACCTCTTTAAAAAGTAACGTAGAAATTCCTTTTCTACGGTGTTTTCCTGCTACCCAATTACCACTTAACCAACCAAAAGAAGTTGGTTTATTTTCATCAAAAAAAATGTCAGGTAAAATAGTTCTGTAAGAAACCAATTCATCTTCTAGAAAACCCAAATACAAAACAACATCCTTCTTATTGGCTCTTGGATTGTTTACATAAGAAATTGCTCTAGGTTTAGAAATAGGTTTCTCTTTTAATGCTAAATAAACACTAGAACAAACAAAGTCTTCTAACTCTTGAATGGTTATTTTTTGGATGGAAATCATTAATTTCTTGGCATTGTATTTTTCTGAAAAGGTATTTTTAGAAAATATTTAAAATATTCTTTTAACAAATAGTTCTCTGCATTTTCGTTTCCAATTTCAAAGAATAATCTTTGGAAATTAGTATCGAACTTATCTTTTTTTATTCCTGACGTTCCAAAACTTGCTTCTATTACTTTTTCGTTCATTAAAGTTGTAAAAAACTCCTTAGAAACCTCTAAATCTGTAAACGGAAAAGAAAAAACTTTATAATCTAAATGAAACTTTTTAACCAACCAATCTACACATTCTTTTGTCTGATTAATTTGTGCTTCAAAAGAAATATCTGAATACAAAGGATGACTTTTAGAATGTGCGCCAATTGTAAAACCCATTGCTATCAATTCTTCTATTTGTGCTGATGATAAATAAGGTTTTTCAGTTTGTAAATATTCATCAAAAGAAAACTTTATTTCGTTTGCTAAACTGTCTAAAACTTCCTTATTATTAAAATTGATAGCAAATAGTTTTTCTCTAATTGCCTTATCTTCTTCAAAAAAATCATAAAATTTTGTTTTTTCTTTTTTTGAAGATTTCTCGTAAACTTGATACAATAAACTCGCTTTATACCTATAAAATAATGCTTTGTTATCTACAAAATCTGAATTTACAAAAACAGTAGCTGGTATCTTTTTCTCTAATAGAATGGGTGCAACTATTTTATAGAAATTAGACAAACCATCATCAAAAGTAATATGGAAATAATTTTTCTTTGGTTTTTCTTTCAATTTAGAAATCTCTATGAATTCTTGCATAGAAATTGGGTTATAAAATGTACTTAAAACAGTAATATCATTTTTAAAATCTATAACTTTTCTTGGTATGTATAAATCTTTTTCAAAGCTTTGTTTTGCATCAGAAACTTTATGATAAAAAGGAACTACCAATCGTTGATCAGAAGCAGATATCATTCTTTTTAATAAGTTTTCTAGAATAGAATTCATGCTTTTATTAAGAAATAGATTTTAACAAATGAATATAATTTAGGTGATAGTATCCTTCATTTTCCGCTCCAAAACTTTTAAAGAATGAAGCTACATTCGGAATATTACTTCCTTCAAAATCAAGTATAAAATTAGAATTTTCATGTTGTTTGATAATAGTGTTTAATAAAAAACTAGGTGCCTGTAATTTTTTTCCTTCAGCAGTATTTGAAGAAAATAAATATATAATTCTATTTTTAGATTTTAAAAACAAACTACCTCCTAACAAAACCTCATCATTATAAACACCTAAAATAAATCCTTTGTTGTTCTTTAAAACATAATCTGCTATATTCTTAATGATTTTTTCAGGGAAAATTATATCATTATAAAATTCTTTTTTTATTTCAATAAGTTTTTGAATAGAAGTTTCCTTAACCTGAAGATTGTTCTTCTCTCCTACTTTTACTGCGTGCTTTCTTCCTTTTGAAAAAGACTTAAAAATTTTATCATGTGAAGAATCTAAACGTAAAATATAATTCTTTTTTTCTATCATTTTTGATGATGAAAAATTACCGGAATTCATATTTATAGAAATCTTTACAAACTTATTAGGAATTTTATTTAAAAAACTTGCTTGTATTTCCTCAGAAATATTATGTAAAGAAAAAACTCCCAATTGCTGACAAAAATATGGTTGCGCTACATATTTTAAAAAATATTTCTTTTTCCAAGGTAATGGCATTACAGCTTCATAATCATTTAACACTAAAACATCCCAATTATCTGCAACAATATCTAAATACCAAGAAAACGCATAAATTCTAGATTGAATTGAGTTTTCAATACAAGCATCGTATTTTAAAACGTCTAAGTTTTCTCGTTTTATATACTGAATCATTCTTTAGTTTGTCGCTATTTTAATCATAGATTCATAAAGCCTTTTCCAACCTTTCCAACGTAAATAGTCACTTAAAGTTTCGTTATGAAAAAGTGTTATAAACATGCCATCTACAGCTCTTATTTCGTTTCTTAAATCTCTAATTTTACCTAAAGATTGTTTTGGTGTTATTTTTAGATAATCGTTTAAAGTTGTATCCATTAAAGCAAATGGAAAAATTTTTAACGGAGTTTGAATTTCGAAATCTAAATCATAAAAATAAAAAGGTGTACAGGTACCTGCTCTAAAACCAACATTACTTGCATAACCCATAGAATAGTCTTCCTCTATTTCTAAATCTATTAATTGCTGGTAAGTATCTGGCAAGTTAAAACGTAAATAATGCTGCCTAGATCTTAAAACTGGCATATTGGTAATACTCTCTAATCGTTCTTTTTCTTTCTTTAAAATTGTAAGATTTTGCATTGTAAAATAAGAAGGATGTAAGCCAACTCTTGCATAATCTACCAATTCTTTAATTTGTAATCTGTATTTACTTTTTGAAGCAGAAACATTGGTATCGAATGTATTATAATCGCCAACTGTACAAAAGAAAACAGTTCTTGCATTGTACTGCTTTTTAATTTTTAAAATTTCTGAAAAAGTATCATATGGATCCTTTTTCAATCGAAATACTACTGCCAAACGGTTCCAAACATTTAACAATCTAAACTTAAAAATATCGTTAAACAAACCACCAAAAGTTCTTATTAAACTTTTGTATTTATAAGCATATGCATTATCGATATCTATTGTAGAAACGTATTTATAACTTCTTCTTTTATATTCGTATTCTGGAAATTTATCTTTTAAAATTTTTAATAATTTATACGCCCAAATATCTACAATGGGTTTTTCTAAAAATCCGTTTTTATAAGCCAAACTTTGTTCTGCAGTATATCTTCCATGAACGTCTTTTACGTGTGGTAAATATTCTTCGTATCTGGTAATTAAATAAAAACTTGCTGCAAAAATATCGAAAGGAATTGCCGATTTTCCACCAGCTACAAAAAAACAAGGAACTTCTTCCCATTTTTGCATATTTATATCTAAATCATTTACACCTTGTTCGAACATTAAATCGTTACTTTTTATAAAAAACTCATTTCCAAGTGGTGTTTTTGTATAAGAAATCTTAGGTCCATTATGCGCAACAAACTCTTCAACTTTCGAAGTAAAACCAACAGGAATTAAAAGAGTTCGAGTTAGAATATGCTTAAAAATATAACGAATTCTAGGTGTAATTGTATGTGTATAAACTAATATCATTTTCTGGTGTTAAGTTTGCAGTATTCAGTCTACAGTTAGCAGTCTCAGTCTCAGTCTCAGTCTCAGTCTCAGTCTCAGTCTCAGTCTCAGTCTCTAAGATTAAACAATTATAAACTATGACTGCTTACTGCAAACTGATCTACTACCAACTAATTATTGCTAAAGAACTCCTTCATCTGCAAAGCTAAAATAATCTTTTTGGGTAATAATTAAATGATCTAACAATTTAATATCTAAAGTTGTGCCTGCATCTTTTATTTTTTGAGTTAATTGTTTGTCTGCATTACTGGGTTGTAATTTTCCTGAAGGATGGTTATGACACACAATAATTGCAACTGAAGCCAACTCCAATGCACGTTTAAATAGCAAACGAACATCTACAATTGTGGCTGTTAAACCACCTTTGCTAATCTGCGATTTTGCCATTACTTTGTTGGAATTATTTAAAAATAAAACCCAAAATTCTTCATGCTCTAAATCGCCAATTACAAGTTGCATAACATTGGCTACATCTTTACTGCTACCAATTTTCGGCTTTTCTAGAGTGTTTTCGAACTGTCTTCTTTTTCCTAATTCTAAAGCTGTAATAATCGAAATTGCTTTCGCCTCTCCTATTCCATTGAATTCGGTTAATTTTTCGACGGAAAGTTTCGCAAGTTCATTTATGTTGCCATTAACATAATTTAAGATTCTTTTAGATAAAGCTACTGCACTTTCTTTCTTATTTCCAGAACCAATTAAAATGGCAACTAATTCTGCATCCGATAAAGAGGCTTTTCCTTTGGCAATTAACTTTTCTCTAGGCCTATCATCTAAAGCCCAAGATTTTATAGTTAATTTTTCCATACATCTATTTTTAGTAAAAATACGAAAACGTTTTTTGATAGCAATTCTTTTAAAAAACCAATCTTAACAAACTCATTTACAGTTATTTTTAAATAATAAAAGGAATTTAAAAAAGTGTTTCCATTGTTTCGTATCTTTGCATACTATTTTCTAAATTTTAATATGAAGATTATTATAGCAGGTGCTGGAGATGTTGGTTTTCACTTAGCAAAACTACTTTCTTACGAATCTCAAGACACTTACATTATAGATTTTGACGCTGAAAAGTTAAATTACCTTAATAATCATTTAGATGTGATTACTAAAAGAGGTGATGCCACATCCATAAAATTATTGAAAGAAATTGGGGTGGAATCTGCAGATTTATTAATCGCGGTTACCGAAAGTCAGAATACAAATTTTACAATTTCTGTAATTGGAAAGTCTTTAGGTGCTAAAAAAACGATTGCTAGAATAGATAATCCCGAATTTTTAGATAATTGCGAAGTCGATTTTTCTAAATTTGGTGTCGATTTTATGATTTCCCCACAAGAACTGGCAGCTAACGAAATTAAAATGCTCTTAAACCAGTCTTCTTTTAACGATACTGTAGCATTTGAAAGTGGGGTTTTTAATGTTATGGGTACCTCTTTAACCTACAAATCGCCTTTGGTAGATTTATCTGTAAAAGAGGCAAAGCAAAAATTTAGTAATATCGATTTTATTACGATAGCTATTAAAAGAGAGAATGTTTCGCAAACTATTATTCCTAGAGGAGACACTAAATATCAATTAAACGATCAAGTATATTTTTCTGTACCAAATTATAGTATGAAGGATTTGTATCCAATTATTGGAAAAAAACAATTCAACATAAAAAATGTAATTATTTTAGGGGGAAGTAGTATTGGAGAAAAAACCGCTAGAAATTTATGTAAAGATAATTTTAGCGTAAAATTGATTGAAAAAAATAGAGAAAAAGCAGAAATTTTAGCAGAAGACTTAAGCAATGCTTTAGTAATTAATGGAGATGGAAGAGATTTAGAATTATTGGAAGAAGAAAACATTAGAGAAACAGATGCTTTTATTGCAGTTACAGGAAATTCTGAAACAAATATTATGTCTTGTCTCGTTGCAAAATCTAAAGGCGTAAAAAAGACGATTGCGTTGGTAGAAAATATGGATTATATCGATATTTCCCAGACAATTGGAATTGAGTCTCTAATCAACAAAAAATTAATTGCTGCAAGTAATATTCTTAGACATATTCGTAAAGGTGAAATTTTAGCATTGGCAAACTTACACAACATAGATGCAGAAGTTTTTGAGTTTGAAGTAAGACCAAATGCAAAAGTAACTCAAAAGCCAATTAAAGATTTAAACTTTCCAAGAGAAGCTGTTTTTGGAGGAATTATTAGAGATGGAAAGCCGTTAATGTCTTTTGGTACAATGCAAATACAAAATGGAGATAAAGTAATTGTATTTTGTTTACCAGAAGCTATTAGTACTGTAGAAGGACTATTCAAATAAAATGGGAGCTTTAAACACAAAAATAATTTATCGTTTTTTAGGTATTACTGCCATTCTAAATGGACTGTTTATGTTTTTGGCTGTACCTTTTAGCATGCATTATAACGAACCTGAAAAATGGGGCATTTTAAATGCTGGTATTATAACCGTTTTTATAGGAATTCTTTTCTATTTTTTAAATAAACCTACCAATACAAATATTCAAAAAAAAGAAGGATATTTAATTGTTACTTTAGGATGGCTAACCCTATCTTTTACAGGAATGTTACCTTATATATTATCTGGATCTATACCAAGTATTACAGATGCTTTTTTCGAAACAATTTCTGGATATTCTACAACAGGTTCGTCTATATTAACAGATATAGACAATATGCCAAAAGGAATTTTATTTTGGCGAAGTGCAACACATTGGATTGGTGGAATGGGAATTATAGTTTTAACAATTGCAATTTTACCTTTATTAGGAATTGGAGGAATGCAATTGTTTATGGCAGAAGCCCCAGGACCATCTGCAGACAAATTACACCCAAGAATTACAGATACTGCAAAAAGACTATATTTAATTTACGTTATACTTACGTTAACCGAATTCTTTCTATTAAAATTTGCTGGTATGACTTGGTTTGATGCCATAAACCATGCAATGGCAACTATGAGTACTGGAGGTTTTTCTACAAAGTCGGATAGTGTTGCATTTTACAATGGAAATCCATTAATACAATACATTATAATTGCATTTATGTTTATTGCAGGAACCAATTTTGTTTTGACATATTTTGCTTTGAAGGGAAAAATTCAACGTGTTTTTCAAAGTGAAGAATTTAAATATTATTTATTTGGTGTTTTAGGAGTAAGTGCAATTATTTCAATCATAATTATCTTTTTTCAGGACCCAAATTTAGAAAGTGTTTTAGCTCATCCACAAGTTTTAGGAGAAACAGAAAGTGCGATTAGACATTCGTTATTTATGGTAACCTCAGTAGTTACAACTACAGGTTTTGTAACTGCCGATTTTACCATGTGGAACTTTTTTGCAACTGGAATTTTCTTTGCGCTATTTTTTACTGGAGGTTCTGCAGGTTCTACAAGTGGTGGGATTAAAGTTGTTAGACATATTATAATGCTGAAAAATAGCTTTTTAGAATTCAAAAAAGCATTACATCCAAATGCAATTATTCCTGTAAGATATGATGATAAAACTGTAAGTCAGACTATTGTATTTAACATACTATCGTTCTTTATAATATATATGTTAATATTTATTATATCTTCTGTAGTACTTACTTTATTAGGTTTAGATTTTATGTCTGCTTTAGGAGCTGCAGCTTCTTCTTTAGGTAATATTGGACCTGCAATTGGCTCTGTAAGTCCTATAGATAATTTTGCACATTTATCGAATGCTGCAAAATGGTTTTGTTCTTTTTTAATGCTAATTGGTCGTTTAGAATTATTTACAGTTTTAATTTTATTTACACCATTCTTTTGGCGTAAGAATTAATTAACTTATTATAATTATATATTATCTTATTGTTAATTCCTTTTTTAAAAGTTATTATATCTTATTTTTTAGTATTTTAGATGTCTCAAAAATCTTAATTATGAAGAAAAAATACTTTTTAAAGACAACTTTATTACTAATCATCTTTTTATCAGCATTAACAATTAATTCACAAACGACTGGAGATATTGCTTTTGTTGGTTTTAATGTAGAAACCTCAGAAGGTGACAAAGATTTCTCTATTGCAATATTATCAGATTTAGCAACAAACTCAATAATATATATTACTGATAATGAATCAAATGGTACTGGAGGTTTTGTTTCTGGGGAAGGAGCTTTGGCATGGAATTCTGGTAGTTCAATAATTAAATCCGGCACAATAGTAGTTTTTTCAGATGTAAATAATGACACTTCAAGAACTGTTTCAATTGGAAATGTAACAGAGCCAGATGCAGGTTTTAATCCAACAGATAAAGATGGTTTGTTTATTTATACTGGTACAGATGAAAATACAGTAACCACATTTATATATGGTTTACAGATTGGAAATGACCCAACACAAACTGGAGATTTAACTGGAACTGGTTTAACAACTGGAACTTCACATGTAGTTATTGATAATAGTGCGTCACCTGATGGAGGTTTTTATAATGGATCTAAATTAAATCAAACTTCATACAGTGATTATTTATCCTTAATATCTGTTAAAACAAATTGGTCCACAACAACAGGAAATGGAGAAACATTCGCAATTCCTTTCTCCCAAGAGTCATTCACCATAAATACAACAAATTGGACAGGAAGTGATTTAACAGATGGTAATGATTGGTCATTAGCCACAAACTGGAGTAATGGTGTACCAACATCAAGTTCTTTAGTTACCATTCCAGATGTTACAAATGCCCCAGAAATAAGAACTAGTACAAATGCAATAGTTGGTAATATGTCTATTTCAGAAACTGATGGTTTATCAGTATTAAGTGGTTCTTTAACGATTTCTGGAAACTTAACAATTAATTCTGGTAGTTCTTTATATTTAGAATCTAAAATGACAGCCTCAAAAACGATTGATGCAGCTTCTGTGATTTTAAATGGAAGTTATACTTCTGCAGATGCAAATAGCTTTTTTTATTTTACGGAAACTTATATTAATGATTCAATTGGTTGGACTTTAATTTCTTCTCCAACTGTTAATGAAAGTATTCAAGAATTTACAACTTTTAATAAGATTTTAACTAGTACAACAGTTGGTAAAGAAAATAATTTTGGAATTGCTCCTTACAATAACGATGGTACTGCATGGAATTATTATACAGGTGCCACAGATGGTACAACATATGGAACTGGAACTTATCCATTAAACGCATCTAATAATTTTATTTCAGGAAAAGGATATACAATCTTACAAAACTCTGCATTTGGTTCAAATACCGCAAAAGGAAATATAGGTTTTAAAGGAAATATTAAAACAGATTTTGTAGAAATTCCAATAACAGATAAAAGTCCTCCTGGTGGAACTGGAAATGCATTTAATTTAGTTGGAAATCCATATCCTTCTTTTATTCCCTTTAACACAAATGGTGGTGCTGTAAACCTTCTAACTGCAAATACAGATATCTTAGAAGAAGAAACGATTTGGCTATGGGATAAAAAAGATACAGAGATTCAGTCGTCATATATTACAGTAAATCAAACAACAACTGTTGGAACTGGAGTAAACCAAAGACCTTCTTTACATATTGCTCCAGCACAAGGTTTTTTTGTAAAATCTAAATCTACAGGAGGTAATTTTAATTTTACAGAAGGAATGCAGAGTCATCAAAGTTCTGGAACCTTTAATAAGTCTGTAAATTTACGCCCAGAAATTCAATTAAGTATTGCTTCTAAAGACGTTTTAAAAAGTACTTCAATTTATTATTATAAAAATAAAACGATTGGTTTCGATAATGGTTATGATAGCTCAACCTTTGGTGGAGTAGGTACTTCTTTCTCTGTTTACACAAAATTAGTTTCTAATGAAGATGATAGGAATTTGGCAATACAAACATTACCAACTTCAAACTACGAAAACATGGTAATTCCTGTTGGTGTAAAAGCAACAAAAAATTCGGAAATTACATTTTCTGCAAACTCTTTAAATTTACCAGATGGATATATGGTTTTTCTAGAAGATAAATTAACAAAAGCGTATACACGTTTAGATAACACTAATAGCGAATATACTGTTACCATAGACAACAATGTTGTTGAAAACCGTTTTTTTATTCACACTACAACCTCTTCTGTCTTAAATAACGATACAGAAAATTTAAATAATGTTGTTATTTTTAAAACGAATAATTCTAATTTAAAAGTTACAGGTTTAAATGTAGCAAAAGCAAAAATTAGCTTATTTAATGTTTTAGGTAAACAGGTATTTACAACTACTTTCGATGGAAATTTAAACAATACTATATCTTTGCCAAATTTAGCTACTGGTATGTATATTGTTAAATTAAAAACAGCAAACAGCACAAATACAAAAAAAATAATTATAGATTAATTTACGATAAATAAAATTTTAAAAAGATGAAAAAACAAATAGAAAATAATAAAGATATTTCTCGTAAAGATGCCATTAAAAAAATTGGTAATTATGGAAAATATGCTGCATTGACAGCACTTGGAACTTATATGATACTAAATCCACAAAAGGCACAAGCACAAAGCCCAGAAGCTCCTGGAGCCGGTTTTTAATACAACTCACAAGAATTCATAAATTAAAACCTACTTTTTTAAGTAGGTTTTTCTATTTTTACATAGATGGCAATTAACAAATATCCTATTGGTTTTTTCGACTCTGGAGTAGGAGGTACTTCTATCTGGAAAGAAGTAATTTCTCTTTTACCAAATGAAGATTCTATATATCTTTCTGATAGTAAAAATGCGCCTTATGGCGAAAAATCTAAAAATGAAATTATAGATTTATGTATAAAAAATACCGATTTTTTATTAAAACAAAATTGTAAATTAATAGTTGTAGCTTGCAATACAGCTACCACAAATGCAATTGACTTTTTAAGAGAAAGGTATTCCATTCCATTTATTGGAATAGAACCTGCAATTAAACCAGCAGCATTAACTACAAAAACAAATACAATTGGCATTTTAGCTACAAAAGGTACATTAAACAGTTCTTTGTTTGAAAAAACTTCAAGCAGTTTTAGAAAAGACATTTACATCGAAGAAATCATTGGAAAAGGTTTGGTTGAGTTAATTGAAAATGGAAAATTATATTCCAAAGAAATGACTTCTCTCTTAAAATCTTATTTACATCCATTATTAGAGAAAAATATAGATTTTTTAGTTTTGGGTTGTACTCACTACCCATATCTAATTCCTCAAATTAGAGAAATTATTGGCGGTAAAATAAATATTATAGACTCTGGAGAAGCTGTTGCAAAACAAACTAAAGCTATTTTAAACAAGTTTTATTTATTAAACTCTAAAGAAAATATAGCAAAACATACGTTATATATCAATAAAGAAAAAGAAGTATTAGAACAATTAATAGCAGAAAAAGAAAACATAAAAATTATTCGAAAAAAATTTTAGAAACTTCCGTAATTAGAATTAATATTAGGGCAAGCCGCTGCTCTTGGCTCTCTTGTCCATAAATTAATTCCTAAAGTAATTTGGTGGAAACCAGAATTAGATAAAACAATATCATTTAATTGATTTGTGTAAGTGTAAGAAAACATTAAGTTTTTATAATTTAAACCAACAATTGGACTTATAAATTGTGAATTTTCTATGGAATTAGAATCAAAACTTCTTCTATAAGATAACGCTGCCCAAAGTTGAGATTTTGAAAATCTTTTGTAGGCTTTTATATTTACATCTGCAATTGTTTCTCCAAGACTTTCTTTATATTGAAACATAATCGAGGGTTCCCACTGTACAAAGTTTTCTTCTTCCCCAAAATAATAACCTGCAGATAAAATATAGTTTCTTAAATCTAAAGGCTCTTGCACGTTTAAATTGTTTTTCGCTGTTAATAATAAATTTTTAACAGTAAAGTAAGTTGCCAAACCTCCTCTATGATAAGCAACACTAAAATCTGCATTATAATAACTTGTGCTTTCTATAATAGCTGCTACACCAGTATCTCCTGTAAAAGTTCTTTGATCGGATTGATTTTGAACAAACGTAAATGCCAAACCAAAAGAAAGTTGCTTAAACATTTTGCTATTACTCATTGGTAAATGGTATGCATAAGTTCCTTGCAAACCTTTCTGAGAATGGAATCCGTTTTCATCATTAAACAAAATTAAACCATAACCAGCATTCGATTCTTCTCCAAATTTTGTATGAAAACTTAACGTTTGTAATTCTGGAGCATTTGGTACACCTGCCCATTGCTTTCTTGCAGTTAATCGTAATTTACTAGAATTACCAATACCTGCAGCAGATGGATGCAATAAAAAAACATTATCAGATAAATAATCTGTATAAATTGGTAACGTTTCTTGTGCTTGATTATTTATCGTAAAGAAAACGAGAAGTAAAAAGCAAAACCTAATGTAAATTAACTTCATTAAATCTAGATGAGTTTTAAGTTTTCAAATATATTGTTTTTAAAAGAATAAATTGTTCTCTAAATAAAGATTTAACACAGTAATATAAACTCAAAGATGAAACAATTATTATCCACTTTTTTTATTTACTTATTATATTAGAACAAATAAGTATAAGTTTTCTATTTACTGATAAAGAATTCAGTTAATTACTACAAAAGGATATTATATTTTTCTTACTTTTATATATTATAAATTTTAAATACTAATAATTTAGTGATACCAAATTAAATATTTTAAAATATAAAATTAGTTTATAACATCTTATTACCCTAGAAAAAATGCTACACTCAAAAGAAAAAGAAAATAAGTTTCAAACTCTATTTGAAACTATGAATTTAGGTGTCTCTTACCAAGATCATAAAGGCAAAATAATAAATGTTAACCCTGCTGCTTTAAAAATTTTAGGCCTTACATTAAACCAAATGGAGGGTAAAACTTCTATAGATCCTAGTTGGAAATGTATACATGAAGATGGTTCTGATTTTCCAGGAGAAACACACCCTAGCATGATAGCTTTAAAAACAGGCATTCCTGTTCTTAATAAAATAATGGGAGTATTTAATATTACTAAAAAAAAATACTGTTGGATAAAGATAGATGCAATTCCCCAATTTAAAGAAGGAGAAAAAAAACCATTTCAAGTATACACTACTTTCGACGACATAACTATTATTAAGGAAACAGAAATTCAATTAAAAGAGAATGAAAGACGTTATATAGGAGCCCAAAAAATGGGTAAGGTAGGAAATTGGGAATACAATATTAAAACTGGTCTTTTATGGGGTTCAAATGAAACTCTTCGGATTTTTGGGCTAAACCCAGAAAAAAATAATTTTAGTTTAGATTATATAGAAAAAAATATACCAAAACTAAATTTTGTAAGACAAGCTATGATCAATTTAATTGAAAAAGGAGAAAAATATGATATCCAATATGAAATTAATGTTCAGAAAAAAATAAAGATAGTTCACTCAAAAGCAAAAATAATATATAACATTAATGGTGAAATTTTTAAAATTGCTGGTGTAATACAAGATATTTCTAAAAAGTATAAAAACAAATTAGAATTAAAAGAAAGTGAAGATAAATTTTTTAAAGTATTTAAAAATAGTTCTAACTCCATTATACTTTCTCGATTAAGCAATTTTGAAATTATAAATATAAATAAAGCAACATTTAAAGTAACTGGCTATACAACTAAAGAATTAAAAGGCTTAAAAATGTTTGAAATTGGTATTTGGAAATCTAAAAAAGATTATAAAAAATACGTAAAACAAATATTAAAAAAAGGAAGAGTTAAAGGTTTCGAAACCACTTTTTTAAAAAAATCTGGAGAAAGTAGAATCTGGAAAATATCTGGAGAAGTAATTCAAATTAAAAAAGAAAAATTTACACTTACAATTATAGAAGATGTTACAGAAATAAGAAACGCAGAAATAGAATTAAATAAACAACGAAATTTCACATCTGCAATGACAGAAAACCAACCAGCTGGTATTGTTGCATGTAATGCAAAAGGCAAATTGGTGTTATTTAATAAAGCTGCAAAAGAATGGCATGGTATAGATGTAATGACGTTTCCAAAAGAACGTTGGGCAGAAAATTATGGTTTATACAAAAGCGATGGGAAAACATTGTTAAAAGCAGATGAGATCCCTATTTTACAATCATTTCTTGGAAAAAAAATTGTGAATTTTGAAATGGTTATTAAGGCAAAGAATCAAAAGCCTAGATATGTAATTTGTAACTCTGCCCCCTTTTATGATTCTTTGGGAAACAAACTAGGCGCACTAGCTGTAATGAACGATATTACACACCAAAAATCTATAGAAGAGAGCTTAAAAAAAAGCCAGGAAGAAATTAAAAAAGCCCTTTTAGAATTAGAAAGAAGTGAATTTCTTTTAAATGAATCTGGAAGAATTGCTAAAGTTGGTGCTTGGGAATTTAACATCATTACACAAAAATTACGTTGGTCTAATCAAGTTTTTAAAATTCATAAAATTCCTATTGGAGAGGTTCCTCCAATTGAAGAAGCTATAAATTATTACATAGATGGTTCTGCAGAAATATTAGAAAAAGCAATTAATAATAGTATTAAAAATAATAAAAAATACGATCTAGAACTAAGGTTTCAAAATGCGCTTAAAGAAAAACTTTGGGTAAATGCAATAGGTTACCCTATATTAAATAAAAAAAATGAAGTAATAGGTATAAGAGGTGTAATACAAGATATTACTGAAAACAAATTAATAAGGGAGAAAATAGAAAAAACTCAAGAAATGCATAGTCTACTAGCAAATAACACTAATGATTTAATTTGCTTACAAGAACCAGATAGCACATTTAAATACATTAGCCCTTCTATAAAAAATTTGTTAGGCTACGAACAATCGGAATTTATTGGTAAACAAGTATTTAGTATTGTACATAAAGATGATGTTTTACCTTTAAGAAAGGTAATGAAAGATAAGATATTCAATAACAACTCTGCAGAAGCTTATCCTTTTAGAGCACTTCACAAAAATGGCCATTTTGTTTGGTTAGAATTCTTATCATCTCCTGTTCATAAAGATGGCGAAATTAATTACTTTGTTACTTCTGCTAGAGATATTACACAATGGGTTTTAGCTAAAGAAGAAATTCAAGAATACCAGACATCTCTACAAAAACTTACTACCGAAATTACCATGGTAGAAGAAAAGCAAAAAAAACAAATTGCTTCTAATATTCACGATCACTTAAGCCAATCTTTGGTTATTTCTAAAATGAAAATTTTAGAATTAAAAGAGAACCCAAACTTAACAGTAATAGATGAAGATTTAAAATTTATCGAAGCTCATATTTCTGACGCATTAGAGAATAGTCGTAAAATTACATATGAACTTTCACCAACGATATTGTATCAATTAGGAGTTATAGAAGCCATAAATTGGTTAATTGAAGATTTACAAGCGAAGTATAAAATTAAATTTAAATTTAGTACAAACCTAACAAATATTAATCTTAGTGAATTAAATTCTATTATTCTTTATAGAAGTATCCAAGAAATACTAACAAATGCTATAAAATATGCAAATGCTTCTCTCGTAAAAATAGAAATAAAAAAAACAAACAAAGGAGTAGATCTTTTTATAATAGATAATGGTATTGGGTTTGATACATCTATATTAAATAATTTTAAAAATCAATCTGGTTCTGGTTTTGGTTTATTTACTGTTACAGAACGTATTAAAACCATACAAGGTCAATTTTCTATTACATCAAAAATTAATTCAGGCACCAATATTAAAATTTTTATCCCCCTTTTAAAATGAATAAAACAAACGAAATAAAAATAATTTTGGTAGACGACCACAACCTATTAAGAGATGGTTTAAGAAATATTATTGAAAAAAAAGCTAATTTACATGTTATTGGAGAAGCTTCAAATGGTAGAGATGCTGTAAAAATATGTTCTAAATTATTGCCAGATATTGTACTTATAGACATAGCAATGCCAGATTTAAACGGAATGGAAGCTACAAAACAAATCCTAAAAGCACATCCAAAAACAAAAGTAATTGGACTCTCTATGCATTCTAGCAAACAATTTATACAAGGTATGTTTAATGCTGGTGCTTTTGGTTATTTATTAAAAGATGGTGATGCTAAAGAATTAATTGTAGGAATTAAAACAGTTATGGAAAACAGAAAATATCTATCAAAAGATATTAACCAAGAATTTCTTACGTTGCTTAAAAATGGAGATGAATTAGAAAATACAGTATTAAGCTCGAGAGAGAAAGAAGTTTTACAGTTAATAGCAGAAGGTAAATCATCTAAAGAAATTGGTGAAACATTATTTTTAAGTCCTAAAACTATTGATGTTCACAGGAATAATATTATGAAAAAAATAGATATACATTCTATTCCAGAATTAACAAAATACGCTATTAGAAAAGGGCTAACATCTCTTTAAATTAGTAAATTAAAACCTAATGCTTAAAAAAACTTATACTTTATTAAAAGATTAAGAATATTGCTTAGTTATTCAAGCTAAAAACCTTATATATTTACATATACTAATATAAACCAGCATAATATAAACAATATATTGAACTCTAAATTAAACAATTTATTAGTAATTGAAGATAACCCTTACATAGGGGAAGAAATAGTGAATGCTGCTAAAAAAGTATCTGGAATAAAAACGATACGTTTAACAAAAACTTTACAAGAAGCAATTTCTTCTTTAGAAGAAAATGAATATGAATTAGTTACTTTAGACTTAAATTTACCAGATGGAAATGGTATAGAGCTTTTAAAGTGGTTTACAGAAAATAAGATAAAAAAGAAAGTTTTTGTGTTTTCTACAAGTACAAACCTTAAAGAAATTTGTTTAAAATATGGCGCTTTTGCTTTTTTTGATAAATCTAAAGGTTTTAAAGATTTAATTGATAATATTAAAAAAGCATATTAAATAATAAGCTTTTTTAAATACTCTTCATTATCATATTATTTAATTAATAATGCACAGTAAGTAGGCAATTAAGTTAATTTCTACAATCATTAGCTACCTTGTATATTTTATATTAAAACTGTTTTTAAACAGATTCCACAAGCTAAAATGAATACAATTTAAATATTAAAAGGCATCTATTCATAATTTTATTTAACCTTCTAAATATTCAAATTATAAAAAAATTACTAACACGAGTTTTTTATAAAATATAAAAGAGCAAAACATTAGGGGTATGATTTCGCTCTTTTAATTATACAAAAATTTAAAAGTTGGTTAGAAATTATATTTTAAGCCTAAAAATCCACTAATTATAAATTCCTTTTTAGAATTATAAAGCTTCATTAAATCTTTTCTTTGTGTTACCTGCTGTGTAACTATAAGTTTTATATTATTACCTATTTTAAAGTTTAATTCTCCACTAAAACTGAAACTATAAAAACCCTGTGTTTGTCTATAAATTTTTCCAAAATCTACATAAGCTACAGCTCCTAGCTTTCGATAAATACTGTTTATTCCAAAACCAGATCCAATAGCATATCGTTGGTAATTTTTAAAATTTAGATCTGCATACTCCACAGAAATATGTGTTAATAAATAACTGTTTTCGAAATTATAGATTGGTACTTCTAATTTAGAAAGTAAGTTAACTGTTAATGCATCATTACCTTTCTTGTCTCCAATTAAAAGCAATCTTGCATCTTGTTGAAGAGAAATTTCTATATTATTTTGTCCGTAAATAGAAATCGTTAGTAAAAAAGGAATAATTAAAAATATCTTTTTCATGTTTTGGGGGAATAGTTATAATTAAATATTTAGTATAAATTCATTTCAAATATATTAAAGAACCTAACTAAACAAAATAGGTAATTTTCTTATTTTCAGAATATTAAATATTTTATTGTACTATAAAACAATAAAAAACGTTAGAAAAAAAATAAGTTTTTAAAATGATAAGAGCTTGTTTTTTTTAAACAAGCTCTTTTTAATAAATGTTAATTTGAGAAATAAAATATTAGATTTTTTTCATTTTGCCTTCCCAAGTTAAACCTCCTAAGGTAGACTCATAAAAAATATATCCTCTTTTTATTTTTATAATTTTCATACTTAATTTTGTTCCACTTCTAAATGGAAAATTAGGTAAATTAGACTCTTTTAATGTCATAAAACATTCTTCTTCAGAAGTCCATTTAATATCAGATTTAATAAAATATTTTTTATTTTCGAAATATTCTATGTGTTCTTTTTTTGAAAATATTACCACAACATCTTTACCTTTATATTTATAAGTGTAAGTAGTTTCTTCTAATAGAGGAATAATTTCATCATCAGAAATTTTAGTTATGTTATTTTCATTAAATTTAACTGGAGTAATCATTGCTACATCTTGAGCTTTAATAGAAAATGTTAGCAGAATTATTGCAAGTAGTAAATGTATTTTTTTCATAATATTTAAATTTCATCAATTTGTAAATGCCTTTATTTTACATATACATATTGAAGGGGGGTTAGTAAAAAATTATTATAATAACTGTACACTACAAAGATATTTTAGAATGCAAGCTTTTACAATAGGTAATTTTCTTAATTTAAAAATTCTATAAAAAAATATGGATTATCATCTAATTTTAATTAGCTATAGTCAGTTAATTAAAACAATAAATTATAAAATAAAAGAGGTCTTAATGGCAAGTATTGTTTGAAGAAACCATTTCTAAAATTGGAGTTGGAGAAACATAAGGAATTCCCAAACCTAAACCTCTTAAAATAAATAAAGCACCAATACAAACTACAACTACAGGAATCGCTTTTTGAATGTTTTTTTTAAAAGTTCCTTTTGTGAAATTTCCTAAATAAACAACGGCTGTCATTAAAGGAATTGTTCCTAAACCAAATAAAAACATATACAAACTTCCTGAAAAAGCATTTGTAGTTGCTAATGCTCCAAAAACAGCCATGTAAACTAATCCACAAGGTAAAAAACCATTTAAAAAACCAATGGTAAAAAAAGTATCATTTCCTTTTTTCTTTAATTCCTTTCCCAAAGCATTTTTCACCTTAAAAATTAGGTTACTTATTTTTGAAGAAAAATTCACTCGTTTAAAAATTCTTGGGAATAATATAAATAAAATCATACTTATTCCAACTACAATAGATAATTGTTGTTGAAAACCAAAGAAGAAAAATCCTTTTCCTAAAAACCCAAACAACAAACCTATTAAGCTGTAAGTAAACAACCTACCTAAATGATAACTTAAAATTTGGAAGAACCTTTTAACTGGTTTTTGTCTATCTACTGGCAACATAAAAGCGATTGGTCCACACATTCCTATGCAATGGAAACTACCCAATAACCCAAAAATTAGTGCCGATAAAAACATTAGTACACAAGTTCTTTTTTAAATAAATACTCCTTATTTTTGTATTTCCATGATACAGTCATGTTCCAACGACCATCTACTAAACGTTTCTCAGGCACGAGCAAATATGTTTTAGAGATCGAAATAGGTATTTCAAAATCTAAATGTTTATTAGATGGTCTATACAGGAACACTTTTCCTTGAATATCTTTCGGAATAAAAGCTTCTGGAAAATCCACTTTTAAACCTTCTTTAACTCTTGTTATTTTAATGTTTTCTTTTAAAGCGAATGCATTTTTCTCTGCATTAATTTCATCTTGAAATTCTAATTCTTTTTGATAATATTTATCTGTTACCAAATCGTGTGTAAACGATTTATCTGTACTCATTGTAATAACTAGATATAAGATAAAACTCATAAAAGCTACAATTGCAATAACAATACCTGTTCCCCAATTAATTTTCATAACTTAAACTTTTATAATTAATGTCGTTGAGATTTCTACTTACGTCGAAATGACATTAACAATATTTTATTAATAACTCGCTACCTTCAACTCCCAGATTCAAACTTCAAACTTCCATCTTCAAACTTCCAACCTCAACCCCCAACTACTTATAACTTCTTGGTCCTAAAAAGTTGGTTCTTGTAGTTTCAATTAATTTATCACCACTATAAACACCAATTTCTATTTTATCTTTATCGCTTTTTAATGCTGCTGCATTTAGTTCTATAAATAAAGTTCCTTCTGCCAAACCTCGTTTTGGAACTATAAAATTATGATTCGAAACTAACTTGATAGTTCCTTTATGTGATAATAATTTATAACTTACATCTTTAATATCTTCACTTGTTTTATTGATTACTTTATACGTATAAACGTTGCTAATGATATTATTTTCCTTTTGCTGATATAATTGTCCTGGCAATCTTAAGATATTCGCTTCAACATCATTTCTTAAAAACAACATTCCTATTAGAATTCCTGTTAAGATTAATAATACTGCAGAATATCCTTTCATTCTAGGTGTAAACTGAAAAGATTTTTTCTTTATAATATTGTCCTCACTTTCATAACGAATCAATCCTTTTGGTAAATTAATGCTTTCCATAATATGGTCACATTCATCTATACATGCTGTACAATTTACACATTCTAATTGCGTACCATTTCTAATATCTATTCCTGTTGGGCAAACAACAACACATTGTTTACAATCGATACAATCTCCTTTACCTAGAGCTTCTCTATCTTCATTTTTTTTGAATTTAGACCTTCCCTCTTCTCTTTCTCCTCTTTTATAATCGTATGCAACATTTATGGTTTTATTATCCAACAAAACGCCTTGCAGACGACCATAAGGACAAGCAATAATACATACTTGTTCTCTAAACCACGCAAAAATGAAATAGAAAACACAGGTGAAAATTGTTAAAGAAATAAGTGTACTAATATTATCAAAAGGATTTCCAGTAATGTATTCAATAACTGTATCTCCACCAATCAAATACGCTAAAAAGACATTTGCAATTATGAAGGAAATCACAAAGAAAATAAACCATTTTAAAAACTTTTTTCTAATTTTTTCTGCGTTCCAAGGTTGTTTGCTTAATCTTATTTGCTTTCCTCTATCTCCTTCAATTAAATATTCTATTTTTCTGAAAACCATTTCTAAAAAAATAGTTTGCGGACAAATCCATCCACAGAAAATACGTCCAAAAATAACAGTAAATAAGATAATAAAAACAACACCAACAATCATAGAAACCACCAACAAATAAAAATCTTGTGGCCAAAATGGAAAACTAAAAATATTAAACTTTCTTTCTAAAATATTAAAAAGCAAAAACTGATTCCCATTAATTTTGATAAATGGCGCAGACAATAAAAAAGCCAATAGAAAGTAACTTACGTAACTTCTATATTTATAGAATTTCCCACTTGGTTTTTTTGGAAATACCCAAGAACGTTTTCCTTCTGAATCTACAGTAGCAATACTATCTCTAAATTTTTCGTCCTTGGGAGTTTCCATAACTACTAACTATTAAAAAACTAATTAAAATTAAATTTTTACTCTGTTTTTGTTGTGTTTTCAATTTCTTCTGCTCCTTCTTCGGCTTTTTTTGGTGCTTCCGCATTTGGATCTACCCATTTTTCTCCTTGTGGAGCTTTTGCATTTGCAGGTGTTGTACCTTGTAAAGAAATTACGTAGCTAGAAACCTTTGCAATGTCTGCCGCTTTTAAGGTTTTATCCCAAGCAATCATTCCTTTTCCATCTCTACCTCCATTATGTACAGTATTAAAAACATTTTTAATTCCTCCACCTAAAATCCAATATTCGTCTGTTAAATTGGGTCCAATTTGCCCTCCTCCATCAGCTAAATGACAAGATGCACAGTTTAAATTAAAAACTGCTTTACCTCTCGCTAAATCTTTAGCATCTGTTAAAAGTGTAACATTTTCTGCAGTAATTAAATCTGTAGCTGTTGCTCTGTATTTATTTACTTCTCTTCTTGCCTCTGCAACAGCCTTGTCATACTCAACAATTTGGCTATCTCCATCTAAAACTTCAAAACGAACTAAATAAACGACAGCAAAAATAATGGTTGCATAAAACATATACACCCACCAAGGTGGAAGCGAATTATCTAATTCTCTAATTCCGTCGTAATTATGGTCTAGAATAATATCCTCCTCTTGGTCAACTGCTTTTGCTCTTGTCCATTTTGTAAGAAATTTCTTAATCCAAAGATTTGGATCTTCAGGAAGAATACCATCTTTTTCATTTTGTAAATCTGTTGCTTTTTTTAAAGCATATACATTTACCATTTCTTTTAAGACAACTACTAAAACAAAACCAATTAAAGCTAACCAGACTAATGGGTTTTCATAAATATTAAATGGGTTTTCGTACACCATAAACGCTTTGGCAAGTGCTATAAACGTAACAATTACAAAGATTACATAAACTGTAGATTGAAAAGATCTTTTCATTTTAAATAATTTTATTGGTCTAATGGAATATTACTAACCTTATTAATATACTCTTTCTTCGCTGTAAATACCCACCAAAATAAGATGACAAAAAAAGTAAAGAATATTAATAATGATATTAATGGGTAAATTTCTATTCCTGTAATACTCTCTAAATGGCCTTTTATAAACTTAAACATAGTTTCTAATTTTTAGCGGTTTTCTGTTCGTCTTTTACTTTAATATCTGTTCCCAAACGTTGTATGTATGCAATAACTGCCACAATTTCTCTGTTTCTCATTTCTACAAAAGCTTCTCCATTTTCTTGTGCATATTTTTTATCTGCTTCGTAACTTTTTGCAAAATCTGGATCTGCATATAAATTCTCTTCAATTTTAGTTCCTTGCTCCAACATATGTTGTTGTGCATTTGCTATTTCTTCTTCAGAATATGGAACACCAAGACTTACCATTACTTCCATTTTGTCTTGAGTATCCGATTTGTCAAGCTCATCTTTTATCAACCATTTATAAGAAGGCATAATGGAACCTGGAGAAGTACTTTGTGGATCCCACATATGATTTAAATGCCAACTATCGTTGTATTTTTGACCAATTCTATGTAAATCTGGCCCTGTACGTTTACTTCCCCATAAAAATGGATGATCGTACACAAATTCCCCAGCTTTAGAGTATTCTCCATAACGTTCTACTTCACTTCTAAATGGTCTAATCATTTGAGAGTGACACCCCACACAACCTTCTCTAATATAAATATCTCGTCCTTCTAATTCTAAAGGAGTATAAGGTTTTACACTACTAATGGTAGGGATATTCGATTTTACCAATAAAGTTGGCACAATTTGAATAATACCACCAATTAAAATAGCAATCGTAGCAAAAATTGTTAATTTAATTGGTTTTCTTTCCAACCAAGTATGCCAACCTTCTCCTTTTGTTCTGTATTTTGGTACTTTCTTTAAAGCTACTGCTTCTGCTAATTCATCTGTAACTTCGCTTCCTGAAGCTACTGTTCTAACCACATTATACAACATAACAATTGCACCAATAATAAACATAGTACCACCAATTGCACGCATCCAATACATTGGAATAATTTCGTTTACAGTTTCTAAAAAGTTACCATAAGTTAAAGATCCATCTGGGTTGAATTGTTTCCACATAGAAGCTTGAACAAAACCTGCAACATACATTGGTAAAGCATATAAGATAATTCCTAATGTACCAATCCAGAAATGTACATTTGCTAATGCTGTAGAATATAATTTCGTTTTAAACATTCTTGGAATTAACCAATACAGCATTCCAAACGTAAAGAAACCATTCCAAGCTAACGCACCAACGTGAACGTGTGCAATAATCCAATCGCTATAATGTGCAATCGCATTTACATTTTTTAAGGATAGTAAAGGTCCTTCGAAAGTTGCCATACCATAGCCAGTAATTGCAACAACCATAAATTTTAAAACAGGATCTGTACGAACTTTATCCCAAGCTCCACGTAAAGTTAACAGTCCGTTTATCATTCCTCCCCAAGAAGGTGCTAATAACATTACAGAAAATGCAACTCCTAAATTTTGAGCCCATTCTGGTAAAGATGTATATAATAAATGGTGAGGTCCAGCCCAGATATACAAGAAAATTAAGGACCAAAAGTGTACAATAGAAAGTCTGTAAGAATATACAGGCCTATTTGCTGCTTTTGGTACGAAATAATACATTAATCCTAAAAATGGTGTTGTTAAGAAAAACGCCACAGCATTATGTCCATACCACCATTGTACAAGTGCATCTTGTACACCTGCATAAGCCGAATAAGATTTTAAGAAACTAACTGGTAATGCTAAACTATTAAAAATATGTAAGACTGCAACCGTTACAAAAGTTCCTAGATAGAACCAGATTGCAACATATAAATGACGTTGTCTTCTTTGTAAAATTGTCCAAATCATGTTTACACCAAAAGCTACCCAGACTAAAGCAATGGCAATATCTATTGGCCACTCTAATTCTGCATATTCTTTTGATGAAGTATAACCTAATGGAAGTGTAATTGCAGCTGCAACAATAATTGCTTGCCAACCCCAAAAATTGAAGTTACTTAAAAAATTACTTGCCATTCTTGCTTTTAACAATCGTTGCAAAGAGTAATAAACTCCTGCGTAAATTGCGTTACCAACAAAAGCAAAAATTACTGCATTTGTGTGTAATGGTCTTAAACGTCCAAAACTCAACCAAGAAATTCCTTCTGTTAAGTTTGGGAATAAAAACATTAACGCAAGTAATAAACCCACACTAAAACCTACGATACCCCAAAGTAGTGTTGCGTAGATGAATTTTTTTACGATTTTATTATCGTAATAAAATTGTTGCATTTCCATAATTTAAAATTTAATCTTTAGTTAATTTCTCTTCTTTTACTTTAACAAGTTCATCATCAAACAGCATACGAACAGATGGCGTGTATGAATCGTCATACTGCCCTTTTCTTACTGAATAAATAAATGCGATAAAGAATACAATTGCCACTAAAATACTTAGTGAAAGTAGTAGGTAAATTACGCTCATATCTTGCCTGATAATTGATACCTCAAAAATAATATTGATTCACTTCTTAAAATATGACATTTGTCATATTTCTTAAATAATTGTTAAATAGTCATCGAAAATAATTGTGTTTTTGGTTTATTTTCCAATAAATGAAGATCGAAAGCCATACAAATGTTACGCACATAAGGTCTTGCTTTTTCAGGAATTGATAGTGAGTTTTTATGCACCTCAACCAAACCATCTTTCTCCATTTCTACTAATAATTCTAGATGTTTTTCTACATTATTGATTTTCATATGGTCTGCTTCCCAAGAAGTAGTGAAATTACACATCATATTTAAAATGTGTTTTCTTATAATTCTATCTTCTTCAGATAATAAATGTCCTCTAAAAATTGGTATTTCACCTTGATTTACTAGTTTTTGATATTCCTTGACCGTTTTTACATTCTGTGCAAATGCGTACCAAGAATCGGAAATTGCAGACATACCCAAACCAACCATTAATAAGGTTTTATTGGCTGTATACCCCATAAAATTTCTATGGATTGTTTTGTTGATAGTTGCTTCATACAAACTATCTGTTTTTAATGCAAAATGATCCATTCCTATTTCTTCGTAGCCTAATTCTGCAAATAATTCTTTTCCGATTTCATAAAGCTCTCTTTTTTCGTCGTTTTTTGGTAAATCTTCTTCGTTAAAACCTCTTTGACCTACTCCTTTTACCCAAGGAACATGAGCATAGCTGTAGAATGAAATTCTATCTGGTTGTAATTCTTTCGTTTTATTAATTGTGTGAATTACAGCTTCCTTCGTTTGAAATGGCAAGCCAAAAATTAAATCGTGACTCACAGAATCGTAGCCAATTTCTCTTGACCATTTTGTTACTTGTTCTACAGCTTCAAAAGGCTGAATTCTATGAATCGCTTTTTGTACTTTTTCATTATAATCTTGCACTCCAAAACTGACTCTTGTAAACCCACAATCGAACAATGTTTGTAATTGTTCTTTGGTTGTATTATTTGGATGACCTTCAAAACTAAACTCGTGATCTGGATGTTTTTCAGCAATTGAAAAAATACCATCCATTAAATATTTCAAGTTTTCTTTAGAGAAAAAAGTAGGTGTTCCTCCACCTAAATGCAACTCTTTAACAATTGGCTGTTCGTCTACCAAAGCAACATATAATTTCCATTCTTTTAAAACGGTTTCTATATACTCTTCTTCCACTTCATGACGTTTTGTAATGTGTTTATGACACGCACAAAACGTACACAAACTCTCGCAAAATGGCAAATGAATATAAATACTAATTCCTTCTGAAAAATTGCTCTCTATAAACGATTTTTGAAACGAAGCAATCCAATCTTGTTTGTCTATGCCTTCTTTATTCCAATAAGGCACTGTTGGATAACTGGTATATCTTGGTCCTGGAATATTGTATTTTTGAATGAGTGATTTTTTCATAATTACAACACTTCTTTTACACGTTTTACACTATCGGTTTTCGATAAAGTTAGGCGTACAACACTGTCTACAATTGCAGTTAAATTATGAACTTCATGAGGTTTTAATGATAAAATATGCCCAGAATCTAATCTTCTAACTTCACCACTAACTCCAAAATCGATAATTCCTTCAACAATATGAACAATTATTGCAAAAGGCGCTTGATGGTCTTCCATGGTTTGGCCTTCCTTAAACACAATTCTTATTTCTTTTGAGAAATCTGTTTCTAATAAAAGAGACAAAGCTGGTTTTTCATCATTGAACTTAATATCTTCAAAAAACGAGGCTATATTCATAATTTTTTATTTTATTTTTTTTCCTAATATATTTGTTGAAATTGTTGTAAAAACAACAATACTTATAGAACTTAATGGCATTAAAATCGCTGCAATAACTGGCATTAATTGTCCTGTAACTGCAAAATACAATCCAACTACATTATAGCATAAAGAGAGCATAAAACAATATTTTATTATTTTGATTGCCTTTTTAGATGCGTTTATATAAGTTCCTATTTTATTGAATTTTACTGCATCTAAAATTCCGTCACAAGCAGGAGAAAAAACGTTTATGTTTTCTGATAAAGCAATACCAACATCACTTTGTGCCAAAGCACCAGCATCGTTTAAACCATCGCCAATCATAGCCACTTTTTTATTTTCTTTTTGAAGTTTTGCAACAACCTCTAATTTATCTTCTGGTTTTTGATTGAATAATAAATTCGTTCCTTCAGGTAAATTTTCTTGCAAATATGTTTTTTCACCTTCATTGTCTCCAGAAACAACAGATAAATTATATGTTTTCTCTAAAGATGAAAACAATGCCTTCACTCCTTTTCTATAAGCATTTTTAAAAATGAATTTCCCTTTGTAATCCTCATTAAAACTTACGTGAACAGCTGTGTCTAAAGTTACTTTTTCGTTATTATTATTTACAAAAAATGCAGATCCTAATTTTATATTAGTTTCATTGTAATTTGCTATAATTCCTTTACCTGTAATTTCCACATAACTCGAAATAGGAATGGTTTCAACTTCACCAAAAGTGTTATACAAACTTCTACTTAAAGGATGATTTGAAGCCCTTAAAGTACTTTTTAAAATACTTTTTTCTTGCTGATTTAAAACAATACCTTCATAATTAATTGTACTTTCTTTATTTGTGGTTAAGGTTCCTGTTTTATCGAAAATTAGCGTATCTATTTTTGCCAATTGCTCAATTACAGTGGCATTTTTTAAATAGAATTTCTGTTTACCAAAAATTCGCAACATATTCCCCAAAGTAAATGGTGCTGCCAAAGCAATTGCACAAGGACAGGCAATAATTAAAACAGCTGTAAATACATTTAATGCTTTGCTGGCATCAAAAAACAACCAATAAGCTGTAGAAATAAATGCGGTTAATAAAACTGCAATTGTAAAGTTTTTACTGATATTATCTGTAATGGTTTTAAAATGCGATATGTTGTCTTTCTGAAAAACATCATTACTCCATAATTGTGTTAAATAACTTTGAGAAACTGAAGATAAAACCTCCATTTCTATCACTCCAGATAATTGTTTTCCTCCTGCAAATAGTTTATCTCCAGATTTTTTATGAACTGCATTTGCTTCACCAGTAACAAAACTGTAATCTATTTCTGCATTTCCATTGATTAAAATTCCATCTACAGGAATTAATTCTTGGTTTCTAATTAATAATCTGTTTCCTTTTTCAATATCATAAATTTGTACATTTTTTTCTTTTCCTTCGGATGAAATTCTAGTAACTGCAATTGGAAAATAAGATTTGTAATCTCGTTCGAAAGACAAAAAATTATAGGTTTTCTGCTGAAAAAATTTACCTAATAATAAAAAGAAAACCAAACCTGTTAAACTGTCGAAAAAACCAGTTCCTAAATCGAAAATAATTTCTACAGAACTTCTTATAAATAATACAGATATTCCAAGTGCAATAGGAACATCAATATTTAAAATTTTTGAGCGTAAACCTTTGTATGCCGAAATAAAATAGTCTTTTCCTGCATAAAAAACAACTGGTAAAGAAAAGGTAAACATTAACCATCGAAATATATTTTTATATTCTTCTATCCAATAACCATCTACTTCAAAATATTCTGGAAAAGATAAAAACATTACGTTTCCGAAAGCAAAACCAGCAATACCTAATTTGTATATTAAACTTCTATCGACTTTCTTTTTTCCTGCTTCATAATCTTCTAAACTAATGTAAGGTTCATAACCAATGGAGCTTAATAATAAAACGATTTCTTTTAAAGTAGTAGTTTCTGAATTAAAAGTAATTCGAACAGTTTTCTTCGGAAAATCTACTTGAGAAGTAGAAATTTCTGACTTTAATTTATGTAAATTTTCTAAAACCCAAATACAAGAGCTACAATGAATGTGTGGAATGTATAGGGTTATTATTTTCGTACTTCCATCATTAAAATCGAGTAATTTTTCGGCAATCGTTTCTGTGTCCAAAAAGTCGTATTTTCCTTGGATTTCAGTTGGAATTGCTCCTGGATTGTCTTGAAAATTATAATAACAAGTTAAATCATTATCAGAAAAAATCTCGTAAACGGTCTTACAACCATTACAACAGAAATGTTTTTCATCAAATTTAATTAAGTCGTCATCACAAGAATCACCACAGTGATAACATTGTGTCGATTTCATATTTACTCTTTTGCCTATTGCAAATTTCCAATAAGAGTTGCATATAAAATATGATATATGTCAGCTTTTTAATATATTTGGAATACCAACTATCATTATAATTATGAACAAATGTGAACAGTGTATTGTTCGTCAATTTAACACCTTAAAACATCTTTCTAAAGAAGAATTGGCAAGGATCTCTTCCTGTAAAACTTCTTTATTTATAAAAAAAGGGGAACCTATTTTTGAGGAAGGAGAACATTTAAACGGTGTTTTTTGCATTAAAGATGGTGTTTGCAAGGTCTCTAAAATGAGTGAGAATGGGAGAAGTCAAATTATAAGCCTCGTTAAAAAAGGCGAAATTTTAGGAGAAAGAAGTTTAGTATTGGAAGAAGTGGCCAATTTAAAAGCGGTTGCTTTGAGTGATATGGAAATTTGTTTTGTTCCAAAAGATGAAATAATTAAAGATTTAGAAAAAAACCCTGGTTTTTCTATGGCAGTTTTAAAAGATATGGCAAGCATGCTTAAATCTGCAGACAATGTTATTGTAGATATGGCTCAAAAAACGGTAAAACAACGTTTGGCGGAAACACTTTTAAATTTAAAAGAAAAGTTCGATGTCGATAACCATGGTAATATAGATATACAGCTCTCTCGTGAAGATATTGCGAATATAATTGGAACTGCAACTGAGTCTGCAATTCGTTTATTATCTGAATTTAAGAAGAATAAAATTATTAATTTTAAAGGTAAAAGTATTGCTATTTTAGATTCTTCTGGTTTGGAAAGAATTGCACAAGGTTTTAAGGAGTAACTTAAAATTTAGATTCCCTTTTAATTATCTATTTATTAATTATTACAATTATTTTCTAGAAGGAATACCCAATAGCAAAATTTAAAACGGGTTCGTCTATTCTAAAATCCCATCGTTCGCCTTCTTTAAAAGATGGGTCGTGAAAAGGAGCTGCTAAATCGAAACGAATTACAAATCCTTGTACATCTACTCTCAATCCAATTCCTGCACCCATTCCTAATTCATTTATAAAATTAGAAGTAAATTTATCTTTTCCATTAAAAGCTGGATTTGATTCTGAATTCCAAACATTTCCTGCATCTGCAAATACAGCACCTTTAAAGAAAGAATAAATTGGAAAACGATATTCGATATTTGCTTCTAAACGAATGTTTCCTGTTTTATCGAAGAACGTTCCATTCGTATTTGGGTCTTCATCTTCGTTATAAGTTCCTGGTCCTAAAGAACGGATTTTAAACGCTCGAACACTGTATGGACCTCCAGAAAAATATTGTTTTACAAAAGGTACAACATCCGAATTTCCATAAGCATAACCATAACCTGCAAACAATCTTGTTGCAATTGTCTGTTCGTTATTTCTTCCAAAATTGTAATGATATCTAAAATCTACATCTGCTTTTGCATATTGTGCATATTGCAATCCTAAAAATTCTTTTGGCATTCCTGCCTCTGTTTCTTTACCAAATAAGCTTATAGAATTTCCAGCGACATCTAATGTAGAGTTTGCAAAAAATTGATGCGTTTTATTAGAACTTACCATTTCGTTATAAGTAAACGAAAAAGTTAAGCCAGAGATAAATTGTTGATCGAAACTTCGCTTTAAAAACGGGTTATTATCTAAAATATCTTCAAAAGTTTCTGTGGTGTTAGACAAGCGTGTATAATTTACCGAAATCGGATTTATCTCATAGGTTATATATCTATTGGCATTCCAAACATAACCGAAAAATAAATTTCCTGACAATAGAGTGTACAGTTTACTTCGACTTAAATAAGTTGCACTTAAACTTGTTTTTGTTTTTGGTATTGAATATTCGAAAAAATCTTCTTTAAATGAAAATGGTGCAATTACTCTTGGAAAAATAAGTTCTGTTTTTAAACCTAATTCCAAGCTACTTAACCCTAAATTATTTCCACTAGAAATTTGCGTTTCATAACCAATATTCGAACTTATATTTAATGTTTCTCCTCCTTTAAATAAATTTCTGTTGCTATAAGTTAATCCTAATTTTGGGCCAGCGAAATTATTAGATTTTGTAACTGCTTGCAGTTCTGCTCTAATTGCACGTTTTGTTAATGGTGAAAGAAAAATATTTGCTTCTAAACCTCCCATTTTACCAGTTACAGAAGTATCTAATTCTTTGTACTGAATGTTTACATATTTATAAGCCCCAATTCCAGAAAGTCTTCTTGCAGTGTTTTTTGAAGTAATTGGATTGTAAAATTCGCCTTCTTTTAAAGTGATAAACTCATCTAAATATTTTGGTTTAAAATACACAGAATCTTGATGATAACTTTTTTCGTTATAACGTGCTACTTTTGTATTTGTACTATCTTTTAAATCGTAATCTGGATAGATATTTATTTTCTCTATTTTATAAGGAACAATTGCTTTTTCTGGAACATCTGCTTTCAACTTTAAAAATAAATCGAATCTTTTATTTTTATATTGATTTGTATCTGCTTCGAAAAGTAAAAAATTAGAGTTAAAATTATAATATCCTTTCTTTTTTAATTCTGAATCTAATCTTTGACGCTCTAATTTTAAATTCTGTAAATCGAAACGCATGTCTTTTTTAAAAATAGCATTTTTAGACAAATCTTTTACATCCGCATAAATTGGAGAAACCATGCTATCTACTTTATAAGTTTCCATTTTATATGGAGCAGGTACTTTTAAATTGTATGTTACAGATGCTTCCTTTTCTTTTTCTGTAAATGATGAATTTACTGTACTGTAGAAAAAACCATGATTTTCGAGTCTGTTTCTTAGAATCTCTTGCATATCATACACTTCTACATCCGATTGATAAACAGGTTTTTGCCCAAGTTGTTTGTACAACCATCTGTTTATAAAATTCGGATTTTCTTTCTGGTTTTTATAGTAATAATACAAACCCAAATGCATTCCTAAGAATTTGGAATTGGGTTCTGGACGTAAAACAGTTTTTAAATCGGTTTTTAATTCACTAACTTTTTTAACGGCAGAATCTGCTTTTAATTCAATTTTTGCGCCAGTATACAAGCGTTCGTCTTCAGGAATAAATTTTTGAATGCTACATGAATACAGCATTATTCCTAAGAAAAATAAAATTACGATATGTTTTAATGTTGTTTTCAAAAACTTAGTTTTTTTCCTCTATTTTTTTAGAACCGATTCTTTCTCTTTTATTTTGTCGTCAGTTTCCTTCTTTTTTGCTTTTGCTTCTTCTTCTTTTTTCTTTGATGAGCGTAAAATCGCATTCCAAAGCTCGCTAAACTGATTGAATTCTTGTGTAAAAATTAATGCAATTCCACTTACAATAGTTTGCCCATCAATTACATTTTCGAACTTACTTTCTCTAAAACCTTTTAAGCGATATCTACCATTTTCGGTAATTTTATATTCTAAACTTACATTACCAATTAATGGCGCTTTTTCTCCTGTTGTACTACTTCCTTGAATATCTACTTCGCTTCCAACTCTAACTGTAAGTCTATCATTAAACAATTTCTTTTGTGCAGCAATATCTAGCTGAGTTCTGTCTGTTGGAGCATCTCCTTGATAATCTGTAAAACTATTTAAACCAAAATCGAGTTCAATACCAGAACCTCCTAAAATTTTGTTTGAAAAAGCATTTAATTGCCCAGAAACTGCATCGTTTAAATTATCTCTAGCTACAGTTGCAAAACCTCCTGAACTTCCATCACTACCTGCATCTGGATAAAAACGATTTAATACCAATAAAGAAAAAACTTGTTTATTTAATTCTGCTTCTTGCTGATTTACTTGTTGCACTCGACCATAAACTTGGCCACCAATAGAACCACGATCTTCTTCTGGCATGTCTAAACCAAAAGATATTTTTGGTTGTAATAATTCGCCATCGATATTTAAGGAAACTTCAAAAGGAAGTACTTGTTTGTATTTACTTTTTACAGATGGTTCTGCTCCAGAAATTTGTGGAGCCATTAAAGGAGAAGCAGAAGTTTCTAATTTGTAAATTGCTCTTACATCTAAATCTGCATCAAAAGGATCTCCAGACCAACTAACTCTACTTCCTGGCGCAATTAAAAATTTTCTATCTACTAAATTGTATAAGTTCAATTCGTAATGACCATCCCAAATTTCGTAACCTCCTGTTAGATTAATTCTTCCATTTGGAACCATTGTAAATATAAAATTTCCATCTCCAGAGGCTTTAAAATTATCGCCAGTATCTTTATTAATTACCACTGTAACTGCTGCTTTCCTATCCACTTTTAAAGATGCAGAAATATCGAAACCAGTTATTGTAGCTGTTTGTTCTTCGGTTCTTGTTAGAATTGCATCTGGATTTTTTCTATTTACAAAAGCGACAATACCATCTCTTTCTTCCACATTTGCATAAACAGAAGGCATTACATAGGTTACATCTGTTCCAGCTCCCAATGTTAGTTTTGCATCTAATTTTGGAATTTGTAAATCTCCTGTTAATTTTGCGTTGGCGTTAAATGTGGCAGTTCCATATAAAAATTCATTGTCTTCTTTGGTCGCATTTAAAACTCGAAAGTTTTTTGCATCTACATTTAAATCGAAAGTTGGATTTACAAAACTTTCTGTACCGATTTTTCCTGAAAGTATTAACGCATTTTTCTTTGCGTCTAAAATTTTAAAATTAGATAAAGTAAGTCCACTATTATCAACCTTTAAAGTCTCGTTGTTAAGTAAAAATTTAGTATTTAATTTAGATATATTAAAACCTGCGTTTTTGAAGGTAATATCTCCGTTATATTTTGGTTCGGAAGTGGTTCCAGTAACTTTAAATTCTCCTGAAAAACTTCCATTAGTTTCTTTAACTTCTCCTAATGAAAACGTATTTAAAGCTTTCATTTTAAATTCATTAATATTTAAATCTAAGTTTAGATTTGCTTCAGTATTACTTACAAAATAATCTCCTTTTAAATCTAAATTTACATCTCCTCCTTTTAAATCTGCATTAAAATCGTATTTGCTATTTCCTAAAGATTTCGCATCTAATTTTAGCGTTCCTAAATTTGTTTTTAGTACCTCTAATTTACTTACATTTAAATCTGCAATAATACCAGTATCTTCAAACGGATCTTCTAAAATAAAACTTCCATTTAATATTCCAGTGGTAATTTCTGTTTCAGGATTTAAGTAATTAAAAACTTCATTAATTTTGAAATTTTTGTAATCTATGGCAATATGGTTTTTAGATACGTTAGGTAATTTATCCGTAATTTCTATAGATTGGTTATCCTTAGAAATTTTAAAATTCTTGAAAGCGATTTTATTATTAATTAGCGATATTTCGTTGTCAGTTGGAATATTCCATTTTCCCTTATTTAAAACCAAACTATCTGGATTTACAGTAAATTTTAAATCATCTCTATTTCCAGTAATTTTTGTGTTCACATTCATTAATTTTTCTCCATTATGTGAACCTGAAAAATTAAGAGATAATTCGTTGTTGGTTTGGTTTCCAGTAATATATGTTCTTGGAACATCTAAAGGCCCAGCTACGATTCGTTTGAAACCTAAATCGAAATTAAAATTATCTTTATCTGTAGTCATAGAAAACGCCAAACTATCTAATTCATTTCCACTGTAATTTATATGTGGAGCCGTAATTTGGGCATCTAATTTTCTTGCTTTTTCATTAAAATCTACAGCAATATCTATTGTATCCACATCTTTTACGTTCACTAAAAAAACATCTTTTAATAATGATGATTGTGCAATTTTCCCTTCAAATTTTAAGTTAACTGGATTTTTAATTGAATCTGCAATTTTTTCATCTCTATAAAAATAACTAAAAACATGTCGCTGAATAGCTTTGGTGAAAGTTTGTGGATCTGTGTTAGATTCTAGGTCTAAATTCAGCATTTTATTTTTTACAGAAAGAGATGTTGTATCTTTATCTACATAAGCTTTTGCGTCTATTGCACCTAACAAATAAGTTCTATCATCATAAACAAAAACCCCATTTATAATTTTACTTTCTATATCGTAATTTTTGCTATTTCCTTTAAAGTCTAAAGAGATATCCATACCCGTTTTTACGTTTCTATTCATAAAACCTAAGGCTTGTAAATCTGCTCCAATAACATTTAATTTTATGTTTGCTTTAGAGGCAATAGAATCTAAAAATACTTTACCATTTAAAGCAATGTTTAAATTTTCATCTTTATATTTTGATGTAATATTTCCTTCGCCATTTTTAACATCTCCATTGATAATTAAATCTTTAATAGCATAATTATTTAATGTAAATTTTGATACATTCGCTTCTAAGGTCGCATCTAAAGTGTTTATACTTTTTCCACTTCCCTTTGAATTTACAGTTAAACTTAGAGACCCAAACTGAGGGTTTTTTAACAATTCGTTTACTTTATAATCTTCAATTTTTACGACAGCATCGTAACTTATAGTATTTTTATTTTTGAAGTTTCCATTAATTTCTGCAATTCCTTGTGTGGTTGTTATTTTTGCATTTGCCGAAATATTATCGAGAGAGCCACTAGCTTTTCCGACTAATAATACATTTTCTGGAAGCTGAATTCCTAATTCTTTTTCATCTATAAATTGAAGAATATCTGAACGTTTTGTTTCTGCCTTTAATGATGAAATATCCACCAATAATTTATTGGGGTCTGTAACATTCATAAAAGTTCCATTTGCTGAAATTTTTGTAGAATTTCCCCAATTTACTTTTGCATTTCTAAGATTGATGGAAGCCAAACTACCATTTGCCTGAATATTTCCAGTAAGTAATTTTTTACTTGCCTTTTTTAAATAAACATTTTTTCTAAGTGAAGGTTGAAATTTAAAAACCTCATCTAAAGAGACTTTAAAAGTGGGAATGTTTAAATTGACTTTCGTTTTCTCTGGAGTTGCTAAAAGCTTATTTAAAGAAGCATATTTTAAATCGGCATTTCCAACAAGAACATTGTTGTTTAATTTAAAGTCTAAATCGTTTAAATCTACTTTATTATCTGTTGCAGTTAAATTAAATGAAAGTTGATGCAAATTTAAACCGGAAGCTTCATTAAAATTAAGCTTAGAAATTTCTGCACCTGCTTTTTTGTCTTTCAAGAAAATATCTGTTGCATTAAAAGTTATATTCTCTAACGAAATTACTTTCGGATTGAATACGTTTTTTTGTGGTTTTGCATTGTCTTCAGAATAAATAATAGCATTATTTTCTAAATTGATATCAGCAATATTTATAATGAATTCTGGCCATTCTATTTTTACAGTTTCATTACTTTTTGAAGTAATTGCACTTTTTTTAGAAACTGTATTTAAAGATATTTTTGAATTACTAAGCTGTAGTTTATCTAAATATATGTTGTTTTTTGCTAAATCTATTTGTGGTATTTCTGCATAAAAATTATCAATATTTATATCTGAAGAAATGTTATCTACTTTCGATTCGTAAAATGCAATAACATTTTCAATTGTAAAATTATCAACTGAAAATTTTGGTAATGGAACTTCTTCTGTAGAAACTACTTGAGGTGGATTTTGAACAAACCTAATATTCGAATTCGAAAGGTTAATATTAGAAGCTTCAAAACTCATATTCTCTAAATCCGTCGTTTCCATTTTTGCTTCTAGTTCGCCAATTTTAAAATGTCCATCCAATCCTAGAACATCATCTTTCAACAAAAAATCGATGTCTTTAAAAAACAAATCTCCTATAACAATATCCAATGGTTTTGCTGTAGAATCCTTAACAACAGGAGTTGGATTTTCTGGTTCAAAAGCGTCAATTAAAAATTGAAAATTATATCCAGAAACAGTATCTTTTCTTGTAATATTTGCACGTAAACCTTCTAAGGTTAAGTTATCTACTCCAATTCCATTTCCACGAATTATTGCCCAAAGAGGCACATTTGCTTCCAAGGATTTCGAATAAACTAAAGTATCTCCTTTTGTATCTTCTAAATACAATCCATCTAATTGCACACTTCCATCGAAAGTGACAAATAATTTCTCAACAGCAACTTTTGTATCTGTTTTATTGGAAACATAGCTTACTGCTTTATCTACGATAATACTTTGTCCCCAAGAACTTCTTATAAAAATAACAATTAAAAAAAGAAATAACAAGATACCAAGCAACACTCTTAATGTTCTTCTTAAAAAACGATATTTCCTTTTTTTTGGCATTTATAGAATGCTATTTAGCTGTAAATTTTAGAATTGCAAATATAAAGTGCTAATTTCATTAATATTATCTGTAATAGAAGTTATTTTAACTCCATTACATTTTTTAACTTTTAAATTAATTCCACAAAAAAATCCCATCAGTTTTAATCTTCGACTAAAATGATGGGATTTTAACTACTACTACTTACTAAAATCTTAATAATGCCACCTTACGAAAGCTTCCATTGCTGCGTAATGAGACAAACCTAATTGATCGTATAATTCTGCAGTTTCTCTATTTCTGTCTTCTGCTCTTTGCCAAAATTCTCTACTATCTGCTCCTTGAAAAACAACACCATCTTTTTGTGATTGATGCTTAAAAATACCTTTACGTTTTTCTAAAACTTGATCTGGACCCATTGGAACTGCCATTTCTATCTCGTCAATTCCCCATTCTTGCCAAGCACCTCTGTACAACCAAACCCAACAATCTTTCATAAATTTCTTAGGTTTTAATTCTCTTACTGCTGCAAAAATGGCATCTAAACACACTTTATGTGTTCCATGAGGATCTGCCAAATCTCCTGCTGCATAAATTTGATGTGGCTTTATTTTCTCTATTAAATCTTTGGTAATTTCTACATCACCTACTCCAATAGGATTCTTTTTAATAGCTCCAGTTTCATAAAAAGGAAGGTTCATAAAATGAATTTGTAAATCTGGTAAACCTATAAAATGACAGGTAGATCTTGCCTCTCCTTTTCTAATTAAACCTTTAATATACCTTACTTCTGGAGTATCTATTTCACTCGACTTTTTATTCTTTAAAAAACTTGCTGCTTTTTTGTAAATATCGATTGCTTCAGAATTTTCGATACCAAATTTCTCATTATAATCGCAAACAAAACTCGCAAAACGCAATGCTTCATCATCTGCAACTGCAATATTTCCAGAGGTTTGATAACCTACATGTACTTCATGACCTTGTTCATGTAACCTTTTAAAGGTTCCACCCATACTAATAATATCATCATCTGGGTGAGGACTGAAAATTAGAACACGTTTCTTTGCTGGCTCTGCTCTTTCTGGTCTTTTACTATCGTCGGAATTTGGTTTTCCACCTGGCCAACCTGTAATTGTATTTTGTAATTTGTTAAATATTTTTATGTTTATGTCGTATGCAGGCCCAGAATCTGCTAATAAATCACTCATACCATTTTCGATATAATCTGCATCTGTTAACATTAAAATTGGCTTTTTTAAATTCAAAGCCAAACTTAAAACTGCTTTACGGATTAACTTATCTGTCCACACAATTTTTTCTACCAACCAAGGTGTGTTAATTCTTGTTAATTTAGAGGCTGCTGCTTGGTCTAAAATAAAAGTTGCATTTCTATGTTCTTGCAAATAAGATGCAGGAACCAAACTCGTAACTTCGTCTTCTACAGACGCTTTTATGATGTTAGATTTCCCTTCACCCCAAGCCAAAAGAATAACTCTTCTTGCTTCCATTATTTTCTTTACACCTAATGTAATTGCAGTTCTTGGTGTATTTTCTAATCCAGAAAAATCGCCACTTGCTGCAACTCTTGTAATATGATCTAAAGCGACTAAACGAGTTTTAGAATTTTGAAGTGAACCAGATTCGTTAAAACCAATATGTCCATTTCCACCAATTCCTAAAATCTGCAAATCCATTCCACCTAAAGCTTCAATTTTTGCTTCATATTGGTCGCAATAATCTCTAATTTCTTCTTTTGACAAAGTACCATCTGGAACGTGATAATTCTCAGGTAAAATATCGACATGGTTAAACAGTTGTTCTTGCATAAAACGAACATAACTATTTACAGAATCTGGTTCCATAGGATAATATTCATCTAAATTAAAAGAAATTACATTCTTAAAACTTAAACCTTCTTCTTTATGTAAACGAACCAACTCTGCATATAAACCTTTTGGAGAAGATCCTGTTGCTAATCCTAAAATACAAGGTTGTTTTTGAGATTGTTTTACTTTTATTAAATCTGCAATTTCTTTTGCAACTTGTGCAGAAGCTTCTTTTGAATCTTCAAAAACTACAGTTCCTATATTTTCGAATCTTTTTTCGAATCCAGTTGCTTTGTCAATTTTACTTTTTAACATAATGTATTACTTGTCTATATTAAAATTAATCTTATTATTTACTCCAATTTTTTATTTTATGACCCCATATTGCAAAGAATAAGATAATAGCATAACAAGGAATTAAAATCCAATAACTACCTGTAGAAGCTGTTGCAATTGCATCTGCTTCCTGTATACCATTGGTAATTAACTCATGTTTATTTGCATCGACCATTCTACCATATAAAGGTGGTATAATTGCCCCACCAGAGATTGCCATAATTAAGAGTGCTGATGCTGTTTTAGTAAATTTCCCTAAACCTTCTAATGTTAATGGCCAAATTGCTGGCCAAACCAATGCGTTTGCAATACCTAAAGCAGCAACAAATAATACTGATGTAAAACCAGTTGTATTTAAAATACAGAAACTAAAAATTATTCCTAAAATAGCACTTACTATTAAAGCCGTTTTCTGTTTTACGTATTTTGGTATTAAGAAAACACCCAAGGCGTAAGTGGCAACCATTGCCATTAATGTATAAGTTGTAAAGAATTTTGCTTCTTCTCCAGAAAATCCTAGTGAGATTCCGTAAGCGATAATTGTATCACCTGCAATTACTTCTGCTCCTACATAGACAAACAATGCTAAAACTCCCAACCATAAATTCGGAAATTGAAAAATACTTGTTTTTGCTGTTTTTCCTTCTTTTAAAACTAGCTCTTCTGCAGCATCTACTTGTGGTAATGGTGCTTTTCTAATTAAAACTCCTAAAACAAATAATACAATTGCCATTACTACATAAGGCATAAAAACACTATCTGCCATCGTATCTAAAAGCACATTTTTCTCTTCTAAACTTGCGCCAGCTAACTTTGCTTTTGTTTCATCAATTCCTGATAACAATAAAGCTCCAAAAATTAAAGAACCTAATGCTCCTGCAGTTTTGTTAGCAATTCCCATAATTGCAATACGTTTTGCACCACTTTCAATTGGGCCTAAAATAGTAATGTATGGATTTGCTGCGGTTTGTAAAATTGTCATTCCAATACCTTGAATAAAAATTCCTGCTAAAAATACCCAATACGTTCTTGCTTCTGCTGCAGGAATGAAAACCAAGGCTCCAATTCCCATGATAATTAACCCTAAAGACATTCCTTTTTTATAGCCAATTTTACCTAAAATATAAGAGGCTGGCAATGCCATTACTACAAACGAAATATAAGAGGCAGTTGCCACTAAATAAGATTGTGATTCTGTTAATTCGTTAATGGTTTTCATAAATGGAATTAACGCTCCGTTAATCCAAGTTACGAAACCAAAAATGAAAAATAAACCTGCAATTATTATAATCGCAAGAGTTGTGTTCTTTTTAGACATGGTTGTTGTTGACATAAGTAAATAGTTTTTGGTTGATGAATTTAACTAGCAGCTAAAACTGCTTCGCTTTTTAAATTATTGTATTGTTTTTCTAAACTCTCAATTAACTTAAATTGATTTTTAGCTCTATCTAAATTGTGCTCTAGATATTCTGTCTTGTAATATACGTCGTTATTTAAATAATCAGTTAAAAAACGTAATCCCATAATAAAAATCATCGTTTTCGCTGCCAATGGTAAATGCTTTATTTCAATTGGAGTTAAAGAATCTTTTGTCGTCTCTAAAAATCCTTTTTTGTAAGATTTATAGTAATCAAAATTAAATTCTACTTTAGATAAATCTTTTTCGTCTTCTGCAGCTGTGTTACAAATTGTTCTAATTGCATCTCCAAAATCATAATGGATAATTCCTGGCATAACAGTATCTGTATCAATCATACATATACCTTTATTATCTTTTGTGAAAAGAGAATTTGAAATTTTAGTATCATTATGCGTTACTCTAACAGGAATTTCTCCTTCTTCTTTTAAATTTTGAAGAATATGCATTTCCTCTTTTAAATCTGAAACAATTTTGGTATACCTCTCAGCTTTTTTTAAACGCTCCTTTGACGCACTTTGCACTGAAGACGCATATTGTTTATAACGAGAAGCCATATCATGAAAATTAGGAATAACATCAATTAATTGACTGCTGTCAAAATCTGATGTTCCATTTAAAAAGTCTCCTAAAAGTTTACCACCTTCGTAAGCAATCTCTTTGTCTTTTACGATGTCGTGTGTAATGCTATCCTCTATAAAAATCATTACATTCCAAAAATCGCCGTCTTTTTTGTAATAATAAAAATCGTTGTTTTTATTTTTTACAAAACACAATATTTTTTTACTTAATTCTTCTTCAGAAATATTTGGATATTTACTTTTTAAATGTTCACTTGTTAAAACTTTATTATTTACTAAACCTGGAACATCTTTAAAAATAGTATGATTTATTCTTTGTAAAATATAGTCTTTAGTACCATCAGTTTTTATTAGAAAAGTATCATTTATATGCCCTGAGTTTAATTCTGAATGGCTAATGTAGTTCGACTTATGATCGAACTCGTTAAAGATGGATTTTAGAATTTCTGCTTTCATATTAATTCCATAATTTAGTTGGATAGACTCCGTTTTCTTTCAACTTATTAATCTCTTTTTGTGCTTTTTCTTTATCATCGCTATAAGTAACACCAAACCATTTAGAATCTGATTCTAGAACTTTTACAGACGCTTTTTTACTTTCTAACATTTTACTTACAATTGATGGTAAATAAAATTCTGCTTTTAAGTTTTCTGTATTCTTCTCTAAAAAGTCTAAAAATAATTCGTCTCCAAATTCAAAACATTTTGGCGTAAAACCCCAAAAATTCATAGAAACAGTGGTATTCTTATCAATAGGAAGCATTTCTCCATTATCATTTTCACTTTTAAGAATTCCGTCTATTTTTTCTATTCGAACTCTTTCTGTTACGTCTATTAAAAAACCATTTTTATCTACAGTACATTCTCCTCTAGAAACATAACCATTCTCTGAAACTGTATTTTTTAAAGAATAAGCTACCATACTAAAGTCGTAACTGTTTTCATCTGTATTTCTTAACTGCTCTGCAATTGCTGTAAAAGCTTGTCTGCTGTAAAAATCATCTGCATTTATAATGGCAAAATTTTCCTTTACAACATCTTTAGTCATTAATAAAGCATGTCCTGTTCCCCAAGGTTTTATTCTTTCTGGATTTACATATTTTTCAGGAACGTTGTCTAATTCTTGATATACATATTCAACCTCTACTTTACCTTCTAATTTTTTATTAAAAATCGCTTTAAATTCTGCCTGAAAACTTTTTCTGATAATAAAAACAACTTTACCAAAACCTGCTTCCACTGCATCATATAATGAAAAGTCTATAATGGTATCTCCTTCTGGAGTAAAAGTATCCATTTGTTTCAATCCTCCATATCTACTACCCATTCCTGCAGCTAATATGACTAAAGTTGGTTTATTCATTTTATTATTTTTTAAATTACCAATGACTAAAAATTACTTAAAATAATGAATTACAACTACTTAAGTATCTTTTAAACTAGTATTATCAGTTCTAATCTTTACAAAACTAAATAATAAATATGTATAAAAAAAGAAAAAACACAAAAAATGTGTTCGAGCACACTAAATAATGTTATCGAGCACACTTTTTATTTAATTACTAGTTTTTTATATATATTTGCGATTATGACCAAAAAACATACAATAAAAGATATTGCAGAATTGGCAGGTGTATCTAAGGGAACTGTAGATAGAGTTATACATAAAAGAGGTAAAGTTTCTACGAAAGCCTTAGAAAAAGTAAATGCTGTTTTAAATGAAATAGACTACAAACCTAATTTATTAGCTAGAAGTTTAAAAAATACTAAAGAATATCATGTTTGTGTTATTCTACCAGATTATAAGGAGGATTCTTTTTGGTTGCCTTGTTTTGAGGGAATACAAGAAGCAATTAACGAATTTAGTGCTTTTGGTATTTTTATAGAACCTTTCTTTTTTAATACAAATAGTGTACAAACTTTTATAGACATAAATAAAAAAGTTTTAGAATTATCGCCAAATGCAGTACTTTTAACGCCTTTATTTTATAAAGAAACTATTACAATTGTAAATAATTATGCTGCATCTAATATTATTGTTAGCAAGTTTAATAATCAATTAGAAACAGAGAATACTAAAAATTTCGTTGGGCAAGATTTATTTAAAAGTGGCAGAATTGCTGCGAGTTTAATGAAGATTATAGTTCCTAAAAACTCTAATATTGCTATTATTCATATAGATGAAGATTTTAAGAATGCTATACACATGCAAGAAAAAGAGAAAGGATTTAGAGATTACTTTTTTGATTTAGCAAACTCCAATTATCAAATTACAACTTATAGTTCTAAAAATGCTGATATTGAAAACAAACTAACCTACATTTTAAATACTTCTAAAAATTTAGCAGGAATTTTTGTTACGACTTCAAAGACTTATAAAGTAGCTGAATTTACAAAAGGAAAAGATATTAAAATTATTGGGTATGATTTATTAGACGAGAACATTAAATACTTAAAAAACAATCATATTAATTTTTTAATTCATCAAAATCCCAAAAAACAGGTATTTTTAGGATTAACTTATTTAGTAGAATATTTACTTTTTAACAAAGAAATACCAGCTAAAAGTTTATTGCCAATTGACATTGTAAATGCAGAAAATTTAGAAACTTATCTAGAAAATTAGAATCTGGTCTAAAAACCCCTCTAGTAAGAACACTCTCCCACACTCTAAAAAGTAAGTTGAAGTTTATTTTTACATAAAAATAACACATATGACTTTCAATTACTTTAAATCTTTAATTGTAATTTCTTTTTTGTTTCTTATTCAAGAAGTAAATTCTCAAAACCCAAGTGCACTATATCAAAATTGGTTAGATGCACAAATTAATAACACAACACCTATTTTACCAACATTTAGCTTTGCTGGTTATAAAAATGGAGAAGTTTCTTTACCAACTTCGTTTTCTCAACAAGTTTATTATGTTACTGATTATGGTGCAATAGCAAATGATAATAAATCTGATAAAGAAGCCATAAAATCTACAATTGCGGCTGCAGAATCTAACCCAAATGGAGGTGTTATTTTCTTTCCTCCTGGAAGATTTATTGTAAACGATTCCGAACCAACTGTTGCTGGAGTTCCTGCAGATGACCCAGAAGAAGTAATAAGAATTTCTAAAAGTAACATTGTTATTAAAGGAAGTGGTTCTGGTTCTGGAGGAACAGAATTGTATCAAAAAAGCCATACTACACATCCAGAAATGGCTACAAAAGATTATTTATGTCCGTATTTATTTCTATTCTGGAATGGAGAAGATTCTGCAAATTCTTTACTTACAAACATAACAGCAGATGTAAATAGAGAGTCTTATACAGTTCAAGTTGCAAGCACAAATAACATTACAATTGGCCAATGGGTAGAATTGTATGTTAAGAATAATGATACAAATTTAGTAGCAGAAGAATTGGCTCCTTTTTCTACTTCCAATTTTCATCAACCAGAAAATTTAAAGATAGTAAATGAAGGAGTGGAGGTTAGAGAAATTCATAAAGTAGTTGGTAAAACAACAAACACAATTACTTTTAAAGAGCCTATTCATAGAGCTATAAATGCAAATTACAATTGGAAAATTAATAACTTTAAAGCTTTAGAAAATGTTGGGATTCAAGATTTAAAATATACAGGTGGTTTTATTTGGAAACATCTTCATCATAAAGCACCAGAAGAATTATTTCCTAATGAAGGAACAAGTGGACCCAATGCTTTTTTAAGTTCATCTGGTTGGAGTGGAATAAAATTTAATCACACAGTAAATAGCTGGATTACTAATGTAGAATTTTCTGCAATGTCTCAAGCTGCACAGTTTCTATTCTCTTCCAATAATACAGCTTTAAATAATAAATATACAGGAAATCCAGGTCATAATTTTATTACTACAAATTCTGCGTCTGGTTGTTTTTTAGGTAGAAATGATGATTTAACAACAGGTGTTTGGCATGGAGTTGGCGTAAATGGAAAATCTATTGGAAACGTTCTTTGGAGAAATAATCATCCACAAACTGGTACTTCTGGAATAGAAATGCATGCAAGCCAGCCAAGATCTACTTTAATTGATTTCTGCAAAGGAGGTGTGTTTTTTCATCAAGGAGGTTCTACAGGTGCATTACCAAATCATTTAAAGAATATGGTTTTGTGGAATTTTGAAGGCGTTTCTTATCAGAATTCTGCTGTAAAATCATTCAGACCAAATAATGAAACTGTTTATGCTAAATTTATAACTCCTATTATTTCGGGTTTAAAAGGTTTTACAATGTCTTCTGATGCAAATCAATTTCAAGTAAATGAATCTCCTGGAACTCATGTAGATGAAGAATCTTTATATGAAGCGCAATTAAAATATCGTTTAGGAACACTTCCTGGTTGGATTAATAACACATTAACAAATCCTTTTTATCCAATTTTTTATTACGAAGATTTTGGAGCTGTAAACCAAGGATATTCTGTTCAAATTGTAAAAAATACAAATTCGCAAAACGAAGCTCAAATAGGAAAACGTGTAAACGATATTCCTGATGCTGCAGATTCTAACAACGAGTTTACAGAAGCAAGACCTGCAAACAGAATTCCTGCAAATAGTGCAAGAAACCAAAAAGCAATTGCAATTGTTGGTACTTCTTCAAATACTAATTACGAATTAGAAGCTTGGGTAACAATGCCAATAATTGATGTTTCCAAAAATAACCAATATATAAATGCTGATGATACTTTTAAATACGTAAGTTTTTGGACAGAACAACGTTATGCAAATGGAGGAATTTCCAGTTTAGAAGTATTTATTTCTACAGATTATACAAATAATGTTACCACTGCAAATTGGACAAACGTAACTTCTAATGTAAATAAAATTGCAACTTCTGGTCAAAATCCTCAAACTTATGTTGAATCTCTTTTAGACATTTCTTCTTACACAGATACAAATTTCACTTTAGCCTTTAAATACACAAGTGATAATTCTACATATTCTGGCTCTAATAGAAATGGTACTTTTTATATTTCTGATGTAAAATATTTTGTATCAGATACAACACTATCTAATACATCTTTTATAATTGAAGATACTATTAAAGTGTATCCAAATCCGTTTTCTTCGGAAATTACAATTGGTAATTTAGGAGCTAAATTTAATAAAGCATTACTTTTTGATTCGCTAGGAAGAGTTGTAAAATCTATAAATATTGAAGGATTAGGCACAGTAATAATAAATACTACATCTAATAATATTTCATCTGGAATATACTTTTTAAAGTTGATAGGAAATGGTATTTCTAAAGATTATAAATTATTGAAGAAATAAATAATTTTCATCAAATTTTGAAACTAAAAAAGGGATTGTAACAATACAATCCCTTTTTTAAATCTTGAAATTCGCAATCTATAATGCTACTAAATTTTATTTTATACTAACCTCTAAAGGATTATTTATTTGTTTAGAAAATTGGTTTAAATAATTCTCCCAATCTTGTTTAGAAGCAAACTGTTCGCTTTTTTTCCAAGTGAAACCAGCATAATAAACAACTTTATTATCGATAACGTTTAAATGAGCGTAAGCATTACTTAAATCTTTTGTTTCAACATCGTATTTTTCGAAACCTTTAAAAGTTTTATTATCTGCAACAATTGCAGTTTCAATTTCTGAATCTCCATGAGGTTGCCAATAGTTAACCCAACCATTTTTAGTATCTCCTGTTACTTCTCCATCTTTTTCATGCAGTGTTAAACCTGCTGAAACAGTGTCTGTTCCTTCAATATTTGTTGAAAATTTAGAAAAATTACTACCCAAATCTAAACTGATTATTTTAGATTCTTTAATTGTATTTCCAGCGGCATCCCAATCTTCATATTCTAAATAAAAACTGGTTCTTAATGGGCCAGTAGTAATGGTTCTCCATTTTGTATAATTTTTAGACAAGTAATATTTATCAACTACTTTAACAGCAATTCCTCCAACACCTCTACTTACTCCTACATGAAAATTATCTAAACCTTCACCTGTATCTTCATGATAACTTCCTGTCTTATCAACCAAAGTTTCTTTATACCATTTGTTAATTATAGGATATTCTACTCTTTTCAACCAAGCATCTACTCCACTTGATAGAGTTGGTTCTGGCAAGTTGTTTTCTGCCCTGTATTGCGCATTTGGTCCATAAACACGAAAAGCAACCCTGTTGTTTTCCCAAGTATAATCGTCTGTTCTTTCTGGCACAAAACGAGAATAACATAATTCTGGTGCTTGTGGTTTTTCTGCTACTGTAATAATTACAACTTCAAAATTTGCTGTAGAATTTGCATCTATTTTTGGTTGAAATAAAATTTCGTCCATAGTTCCATCTCCATCAACATCTACTAATTGTGTAACTTGAAGTTCTCCTGTTTTTACATCTTTAATTCCAACTTTAGAAAAATCATCAACTTTCAAGTCAGATTTTTGAATTTCAACTATTTCAAAAGTTCGTTTGAAATCAAGCGAATTTTTTACTGTAATAATTGTATTTTTTTTCTCTTGACTACAAGAAAATAAAATAGCACCAATTAATAAGTATGAAAGTTTTTTAATAGTTTTCATTATAATTTATTTTTAAATTAAAACTTTAAAACCCGTCAGATTTTAAAAAAAGACAGGTTTTATATATTATTAGTGAAGATAAAAATATTAATCTTCGTTTACTGGCTTACCAATAGTTGCTAGAATTCCACCATCAACATAAACAACTTGTCCATTTACAAAATTACTTGCAGCAGAACTTAAAAAGATGGCTGCTCCTTGTAAATCATCTGGATCTCCCCATTTTCCTGCAGGAGTTCTTCCCACAATAAAATCGTTAAAAGGATGTCCATCAATTCTAATTGGTGCTGTTTGGCTTGTAGCAAAATAACCTGGTCCAATTCCGTTTGTTTGAATGTTGAATTTAGCCCATTCTGTAGCCATATTTTGAGTCAGCATTTTTAAACCACCTTTTGCAGCTGCATAAGCACCCACAGAATTTCTACCCAATTCGCTCATCATGGAACAAATATTAATTATTTTTCCGTTTTTTCTTTCAATCATTCCTTTTACAACATGTTTAGAAACAATAAATGGAGCTACTAAATCTACGTCAATCACTTGTTTGAAATCTGCAACTTCCATTTCTACTAAAGGCGTCCTTTTAATGATTCCTGCATTGTTCACTAAAATATCAATCGCGCCAACTTCAGCTTCAATTTTTACGATATTTTCCTTTACAGCAACTTCATCAGTAACATTAAAAAGATATCCATAAGCATCTATTCCTGCAGCTTTATATTCTTTTACAGCTTTGTCTAATTTTTCTTGAGAAGAATTTCCATTCACCACAATTTTTGCTCCTGCATTTCCAATTCCTTTAGCCATTGCCATTCCAAGACCATGAGTTCCTCCCGTAATTAAAGCTACTTTACCTGATAAATCGAATAAGTTAATTGACATGTTTTTATATTTTGATGATTATCTTAATTCGTTAATTTTACAGTGATCCATATCTCCATAATCTAAATTTTCACCAGCCATTCCCCAAATAAAAGAATAACTACTTGTTCCAGAACCTGAATGAATTGACCAAGGAGGAGAAATTACTGCTTGGTTATTTCCCATCCAAATATGTCTAGTTTCTGTTGGTTCTCCCATAAAATGACAAACTGCTTGGTCTTCAGCAACTTCAAAATAGAAATAGATTTCCATTCTTCTATCATGTACATGAGCTGGCATTGTGTTCCAAGAACTTCCTGGTTTTATAGTTGTCATACCCATTTGTAATTGACAAACATCTACAACACTGTTTACAATATACTTTCTTAATGTTCTTGCATTTGCGGTTTCTGGAGAACCTAATTCTACAGTTTCAACATCATTTCTTCCAATTTTTTTAGTCGGAAAAGCTTTGTGAGCTGGAGTCGAATTCAAATAAAACATTGCTGGATTTTCGGCAGATTCGCTTGAAAACTTTACATTTTTGTTTCCTTGACCAACATATAATGCTTCTTTATGTTCTAAAGCATATTCAGTTCCATCTACAGTAACTTTTCCTGCTTGCCCAACATTTATAATTCCTAATTCTCTTCTATCTAAAAAGTTTTCAGCTTTTAAAGCATCTATAGTTTCTAATTTTAAAGATGAATTAGTTGGTACTGCACTTCCAGTAATAAAACGATCGTAATGAGAATATGTAAAATTTATTACATTTTTCTCCATTAAATTATCAATTAAAAATTCTTCTCTAATTCTTGCTGTATCATATGATTTTACATCTTGTGGAGATGCTGCATATCTTGTGCTATAGTTTGTTTTCATAATTATATTTTCTATTTTTAATGAGTATTTTCTTTCAACTTTAATACAAAAGTAAGAAAAATATATTAAAATACAATCGATTGTATTTTAATATATTTATATTTGCTGAAGAGTTAAATGAATAATATGTTTAATTTCACATGATAATAATAAAGACGAATCTTTAGTGCATATTTTTAAAAATGGATAATAACGAGGTAACAATACACGACATTGCTAATATTTTGGAAATAGATAGTTCCACAGTTTCCAGAGCTTTAAATAATAGCCCGCGAGTTGCCAAAAAAACAAAAGATAAAATTCTTGCCAAAGCCAATGAATTGGGATATCAAAGAAACCATTTGGCTTCTAATTTACGTAAAAGTAAAACCTTTACTATTGGTGTAATTGTGCCAAGAATATCTCGTCATTTTTTCTCTTCTGCAATTGCCGGAATTGAAGAAACTGCTTTTAAAGCAGGCTATAATGTAATTATTTGTCAGTCTTTAGAAAGTTTAGAAAGAGAGCAAAGTATTATAGATACTTTATTAGCAAATAGAGTTGATGGTGTTTTAGTTTCTATTTCTATGGAGACTATTAATTACAATCATTTTAAAGGATTACAACAAAGAAATATTCCGTTTGTTTTTTTTGATAGACATTGTAATATTTCTGAAAATAGTAAAGTTGTTATCGACGATTTTGAAGCTGCTTTTACAGCTGTAGAACATTTAATTGAACAAAAAAGCACAGAAATTGCTCATTTTGCTGGGCCACAAAATTTAGAAATTTATAAAAATAGGTTTAAAGGTTATAAAGCTGCTTTAGAAAAATACAATATTCCTTTTAGAGAAGAATTGGTTATTACATCAACATTAATGGAAAAAGATGGTTCAGAAAATGTAAAAAAATTGCTGGCTTTACCTTATAAAGTAGATGGCATTTTTTGTGCGAATGATGTTGTTGCTATTGGTACAATTCAGCATCTAAAAAAAATGAATATAAAAATTCCAGAAGAAATTGCTATTGTTGGTTTTAGTAACGAATCTATTTCTTCGGTTATAGAACCTGCATTAACAACCATAAATCAATCTGGTACCGAAATAGGAAATGTTGCTACTAAATTACTGTTAGATAAAATTTCTAACAAAACTAAAAAAGGCATCCACGAAACTATTATTGTAAAAACTAACTTAATAGAAAGAACCTCTTCTTTAAGAACTAAAAAATAAATTACTATATTTCAGTTTTAAATTCTAATAGAAATAATTTCTAACTTTAATAATGAAATTTAAAAGTAGTTTACTTTCACTTTCTCTAATTTTAATAGTCGTTTTCGCATCTTTTGCGCAAGATTTTTCTACCAATAATCAATTATTAAAATTTAAACAATTTTCTTTATCTGAAGGTTTATCTCAAAGTTCGGTTTTAACTATTCTACAAGATTCAAAAGGGTTTTTATGGTTTGGAACCAGAGATGGATTAAACAAATACGATGGGCATAATTTTAAAACTTACAGATACGATTATAAAGATGAAACTAGTATTAGTAGTAGTTTTATTAGAACTTTATTAGAAGATAATAATGGAACTATTTGGATTGGAACCAACAATGGTTTAAATAAATATTTACCCACAGAAGATATTTTTGTTCGTTACAAACATAGCAATAATAAAAACAGTTTAATTAGTAACGAAATTTGGAGTTCTGCACTTGCAAAAGACAATTATTTGTGGATTGGGACTAGTGCTGGATTGGAGAAATTCAACACTAAAACAGGAGAAATAACGCATGTTTTAAATGAAGATAAAAATCCGCTAAACACATCAGAAAATGAAATAAGATCGTTGTATGTTACTTCAGATGACAAACTATGGATTTGTAAGCAAAATGACATCATCGTTTTTAACAGTAAAGAAAATAAGTTCGAGAATTTCGAATATCCTAAAAGTGGTGTAAAAGAACAAAACAGAAATTATTCTCCTGTAATTTATCAAGATAAAGACAAAAATATCTGGTTGGGTTACAATGATGGTTTGGCAATTTTTGATGCAGATAAAAATGAATTTCAGCATTTTGTATTAGATTCTAAAAACAGTACTCAAATTTCTACAGAAGTTAGAACCATTCATCAAGATTTTTATAATAATATCTGGATTGGAACTTACAATGGTTTGTATATTTTAAACAAAGAAAAAACAACTTTAAAACATTATACACATGATGAAAATAATGTGAATAGTTTAAGTCAGAATTCCATTTATAAGATTATTGGAGACACAAAAGGCGATGTTTGGATTGGTACGTATGCTGGAGGTGTAAATTATTACGACAGAAGTTTCGATTTGTTTAAACACTATTTAGCAGGTACAAACAATTTCAAATTAAATTATAAAGTAATTAGCTCGATTATTGAAGATCCAAAAGGCAATTTATGGATTGGTACAGAAGGTGGAGGAATTAATTATTTAGATAAGAAAACAGGGAAATTCACCTATTACACGCATAATAAAAACAACCCAAATAGTATAAGTACTAATAATGTAAAAGCTATTTTAAGAACTAAAAATGGTAACTTTTGGATTGGAACGCATGATGGAGGTTTAAATTTTTTAAATCCGAATAAAAAACCTTTTATCTTTAAAAAATACAAAAGTAGTACGAACTCAAATAGTTTGAGTAATGATAGAATCATATCCTTATTCGAAGATGTCTATGGAAATATATGGATTGGAACTTCTGGAGGAGGATTAAATGTTTTGGATGTAAAAAATAATTCTTTTTTAAGAATTGAAAACTCCGAACTTACTTTTGGAGAAATAATTTTTAATATTTCTGAAACTTCAAATGATAAAATTCTTTTAGTTTCTGGAGATAATGGTTTGGCAAAAATTAATATCGATTCAAAAAAAATAACGCCAATAAATTATAAGTTAGAAAGCGAAAAAAACAATAACATTTCCATAACATTATCTGCTTATGAAGACAATTCTAAAAATATTTGGATTGGCACAGAAGGAAATAGTCTTTATTACTACAATACAACTACTAAAAAAAGCACGAAATATGGCATTGCAGAAGGTTTGCCAAATGAAGTTATTTATAGCATTTTACCTGACGATTATAATAATTTATGGTTTAGCACCAACAAAGGTTTAAGTCGTTTTAATTTAGAATCTCGTCAATTTAAAAATTTTGGTGTTTCAGATGGTTTAGTAGAAAATGAATTCAATTATGGTTCTAAATTAAAGTTAAAAAACAAAGAATTAATGTTTGGTAGCGCAAACGGAATTGTGTTTTTTAACCCTAATGAAATTATAGAAAACTCTTTTATTCCGCCAGTTTATGTCACTTCACTTTTTGTAAATAACCAACCTTATTTGTCAGGTACAAATATTGATAAAGAAATTACTTTAGACCATAATCAGAATGTATTTAGTTTTAATTTTATTGCGTTAAGTTATTCACAATCAGATAAAAACAACTATGCTTATATGTTAGATGGTTTTGATGAGGATTGGAATTATATTGGAAATAGAAAATCTGCAACTTATACAAATTTAGATGCAGGTAATTATACTTTTAAAATAAAAGCATCTAATAGTGATGGTTTATGGAATGAAAAAGGACAAGCTGTAAAAGTGAAAATTTTGCCTCCTTTTTGGAAAACTTGGTGGGCATATATCATATATAGTTTACTTGTAATTGGAGCATTAATTACTTTCAGAAAATACAGTTTATTAAGAATTATAGAGAAAAACGAACTAAAGCAAGAACGTTTAGAAAAAGAAAAAATTGAAGAAATTAATCGTTTAAAACTAAAGTTATTTACCAACATTTCTCATGATTTTAGAACGCCATTAACATTAATTATTGGTCCTTTAGAACGAATGCTAAAGAATAAAGAAGGCAACACAAATGTGCAGAAACAACACCAAATAATGTACAGAAATGCTAGTGTATTGTTGCAATTGATTAATCAATTATTAGATTTTAGAAAAAGTGAATCTGGTAAATTAAAACTAAAAGCATCAAAAAACAATATTGTAAATTTTATTGAAAACATAAAATTATCTTTTGATGAATTGGCTAATTTTAGAGAGATTGATTATTCTTTTAAATCTTCGGATAAAAATATAGAAACTTGGTTTGATGTTGTAAATCTTAAAAAAGTAATCTTTAATTTATTATCGAATGCGTTTAAATTCACGCCAAATAATGGCTTTATAAAAATTAGAGTAACCACAATTGAAAAAACAAAAAAGCAACAAGAATTTGTAAAAATTGATATTAAAGATACAGGGAAAGGAATTCCGAGTAAAAATATAAAATACGTTTTCGACCGTTTTTATCAAATTGAAAGAGACGAAAATGCAAGAACAGGAACTGGAATTGGTTTGGCTTTGGCAAAAAGTGTCATTAAATTACATGGAGGAAACATCAAAATAAAAAGTAAAGAAAACGAAGGAACTTCATTTACTATTTTGTTGCCTTTGGGAAAAAAACATTTAAGTGAAGACCAAATTATAAATCAAACCAATGAAATTGAAGAAATTGGTTTGTATGAAGACAATACAAATTATTTGTTACCAGAAACTAACGAAGAAAAATCAACTAAAAAAATAACTAAAAACACAGAAGCACCAACACTTTTATTGGTGGAAGATAATGAAGATGTTAGAGCATTTATCAAAGAAATTTTTGAAGAAAAATACCATATTTTAGAAGCAGAAAATGGGCAAATTGCATTAGATATTGCAAAAAGTAACACTATCGATTTAATTATTAGTGATGTAATGATGCCTATTATGAATGGTATTGATTTATGTAATAACATTAAAACAAACATTTTAACAAGCCACATTCCAGTTTTATTATTAACCGCAAAAACTTCTGATGAATCACAAAAAGAAGGATTTAAAATTGGCGCAGATGCCTATATTACAAAACCTTTTGATGCTAGTGTTTTAGAGATAAGAGTTAATAATGTTTTAAAAACGAGGCAAAACTTAATCAAAAAGTTTAAAAAGGACATTATCCTAAAACCAAAAGAATTAGAAATTACCTCTGCAGATGAAGTTTTCCTAAAAAAGAGTATTTCTTTAATTGAAAAAAATATCAATAATTCAGAATTTACGATTCAAGATTTTATTTCTGAATTAGGTATGAGCAGATCTGCCTTATACAGAAAATTAAAAGCATTAACAGGGCAATCTATTACAGAATTTATTAGAACTATAAAACTGAAAAGAGCTGCACAATTAATTGCTCAATCTCAATTAACAATTTCAGAAATTGCTTTCGATTTAGGTTTTAATGATTTGAAACACTTCAGAAAATCTTTTCAAAAATTATTTGATGAATTACCTTCTCAATACCGTTTAAAAAATGCTAAAAAAGATATTGATAAAAAACTGAATCATTAATTTTTCTATTTTTAATATATTTTTTTTATTTTCTACAAAAACTCTTTAAAAACAACCATTTTGAAGAATTCAGAACAAATAACCCCACTACAAAGAGACAAAAACCCCCTTACTTCTTTTCATTTCAACGCTAACTTTACATCATAATTTTTAACCAAAATAATAAAGATGAAAAATCATTACAAACAATCTTTAAATAGTTCAAAAGCGAATAGAATTATTCTCTTTATGTTCTTATTTAGTGCATTCTTTACTTTATCAGTAAATGCACAAATAAAAACAATAACAGGAACAGTGTTAGACGAAATTGGGACTCCATTACCAGGAGTATCTGTAACAGAGACTGGAACTTTAAATGGTGTTTCTACAGATTTCGATGGAAAATATTCAATAAAAGCAAAAATAGGTTCTTCTTTAACCTTTAGATATTTAGGATATAAACAAATTGTAAAAATTGTTGGAAAAGAAAATGTTATTAATGTTTCTCTTGACCCAGATACAGAAAATTTAGATGAAATTGTAGTAATTGGTTATGGTTCTGTACAAAAGAAGGATTTAACAGGCTCTGTAGCCACTATTAAAATGGATAAAATTACAGAGGCACCAGTTGCAAATTTCGACCAAGCACTTGCAGGTAGAGTTACAGGTGTACAAGTTAGTGGTGGAAGTGGAGAACCAGGTAGTGGAATGAATATTGTAATTAGAGGTGGAAATACTATAAATGGAGATAATTCTCCATTATATGTATTAGATGGTTTCATAATGGACAATTTTAATCCTGGTTTGGTAGATCCTTCAGACATAGAATCTATGAGTGTTTTAAAAGACGCTTCTGCAACAGCAATTTATGGTGTACGTGGTGCAAATGGTGTTGTTATAATTACAACGAAAAGAGCAAAATCTGGCAAGACAAAAATTTCTTATGAAACAAGATTAGATGCTAAAGTCGTTGCTAAAAAATTAGAAGTGTTAAGTCCTTATGAGTTTTTAAAACTTTCTTTAGAAATAAATGAAGCTAGTACAACCTCAAGATTTTTCTCTGTTTTTGATGAAACTCTAGGACAAAGTGTACAAGTTGGTGGTTTAGAAGATTACAGAAATGAAATTGGAAGAAATTGGCAAGATGAAGCTTTTAGAGCTGCATTTACAAAAACACACAAACTTAATATTTCTAGTGGAGGAGATAAAACTAGGTTTAATGCTTCTATTAATGCAGTTGAAGACCAAGGTTCTTTATTAAATTCTGAATATTCAAGAATAAATGGTAGAATTACTTTAGACCACAAATTAAATGACAAGTTCGATGTAAGAATGGATGTTTTATATACATCACAACAACAAGATGGATTAGACACAAAAGGTAACTCTTCCTACTCTTTTATGAGAAACTTGATTACTTATAATCCTGTTGCTAATAAATTTATAGATTATCCAGATGGTTTTAGCCCTTTAGATGATGTAAGTGATGAATTTGATTTGATAAACATTGTTAGCTGGCATCCTATAGTTTCACTAAATAATGAATATAGAAGACGTAAAATAGATCAATTTATAGCAAACCTTGGTTTAAAGTATAAATTGAATTCTAACATAACATTAGAATCTAAAGCTAGTTTTAATAATCAGTTTAGAGAAACAGGGGTTTTTAATAACAGTAAAACTGTCTATGGAAGAATAATTAATAAAATTGATGGAATTAATGGTTCAATTGACAATCAAAGATTTAATAATTTTAACTCTGTTAATACAGTTAATTATAAAAATAACTTTAATGGACACTCTATAAATGTTTTATTAGGAGCGACATTAAATACAAGAAAAAACTCAAGAACTTTAATTAGATCTATAGATATCCCTCAATATTTAGAAGGTTTAGGAATAAACTCTTTAGATGGTGGAACTTTAAACAGTTCTAATGATATTATAGGAGATAACGAATCTAAAATATTCTCTTTATTAAGCAGAGTTAATTACGGTTATAAAGGGAAATACTTATTTACTGCTTCTTTAAGAAGAGATGCTTCTTCTATCTTTCCAGAAAAAAATAGAGTTGGTTATTTTCCTTCTGCTGCAGTTTCTTGGAATGCTCATAAAGAAGGTTTTATTAAAAGTTTAGATGTATTTTCTCAATTAAAATTTAAAGCTGGTTATGGTAAAACAGGGAATGATAGAATTCCTGGTGATGCAAGATTCGAATTTTTAACGGACGAAAATTCTAATTACTTCTTTAATAACCAAGTTGTACAAGGACAAAGACCAACAAGTTTTGGTGCAAATTCAAATTTATTTTGGGAAACTACAGAGCAAGTAAATATCGGTTTAGATGCTGGCTTTTTTAATGGACGTCTTTCTGTAGCTGTGGAAGCATATCAAAAAGATACAAAAGATTTATTAATAAATGCAGATGCTGCTTTGTCTCAAGGATACGAAACTATCTATATAAATTCTGGTCAAGTAAGAAATAGAGGATTAGAAATAGGTATCAACACAACAAATATTTCTACTAAAGATTTTCAATGGACTACAGATTTTAATATTTCTTTCAATCAAAATACAATAGAATCTTTACCTGATAGTAAACCAATTTTTGGTAGACCTAATTATTATAGATTGCTAAGTACCAATCAATTTATTGTTGAAGAAGGAAAACCTTTGGGGAATATGTATGGTTATGTTTCTGATGGAGTTTACCAAATTGATGATTTCGAAAATTACGATGCAACTGCAACTACACATACTTTAAATTCTGGACAACCAAGTTATAGAAGTCATCAACCAGGAGACGAAAAATACAAAGATTTAAATGGAGATGGAGAAATAACTGCTGCAGATAAAACAATTATTGGTAATGGACTTCCTGTACATTTTGGAGGTTTAGGAAATACTTTTACCTATAAAAATTTCGAATTAAGTACCTTTTTACAATGGTCTTATGGAAGCGATATTTTAAATGCGAATAGATTAGTTTTTGAAAATATGGATAGGCCAAATCAAAACCAATTAGCAACAACTTTAAATAGATGGACTCCAGATAATCAAAACACAACAATGCACAGAGCTGGAGGACAAGGTTTCGAAGACATTTCTTCTAGAGTTATTGAAGATGGTTCTTACTTGAGATTAAAAACTGTAAATTTTTCATATAACTTTTCAAAAGACGTTTTAGACAAGTTTAAATTAAATAGCTTAAAAGTATATTTCGCAGCTCAAAACCTTTTTACTTGGACTAATTATAGTGGTTTCGACCCAGATGTTTCTGTTGTTAACTCTTTAATAATGCCTGGTGTAGATTATTCTGGATATCCAATCCATAAAATAATGAGTGTAGGTTTAAATGTTTCTTTCTAAAAAATAAAATCATGAAAATAAAATCAATATTAACAATCGTATTTGCCACAATTTTATTTGTAAGTTGTGATGATCAGTTAGAAATACCTCAAAACGATAATATTTCTGCAGACAATTTGTACAATACAGAATCTGGTGCTTTGGCTGGTTTAGCTGGAGCATACAGTCGTATTGTAGCCAATTATAGAGAAGCAGTAATAAACGCACAATACCCAACAAATTATACAGATGAAGGGCATTATAATAGAAATGGTCTTCGAAGTATTCTAAAGAATAACTTTACGGCTTCAGAACCAGATTTAAGAACAATTTGGGGAACTTATTACGAAGCTATCTCTGCAACGAATACTTTAATTAGTGGTCTTAAAAATTCTCCATTAGATGAGAATATAAAAAAGACATATTTAGCAGATGCTTACTTTTTAAGAGCTTTTGTATATTTCGATATTCAAAAAGCATTTGGTGGTATAGAAGGAATTCCAATGCCATTAGAGGAAACGAACAAACAATTATTACCAAGAACAGCAGGTATAGATGTTTACAAACAAATTGTTTCAGATTTAGAAATTGCAGAAAAGAATTTACCAACAGCAGCAATATCTGTTTCTGGTAGAGCAAATAAATCTTCTGCAAGAGGTTTATTAGCTAAGGCATATTTATATATGGCAAGCCAGCCATTTAATGAAGCAGGAGCTTACGAAAAAGCAAGAGATTGGAGTAAAAAAGTAATTGACGATTCATATCATGTCTTAAACCCAAGTTACGAAGACGTATTCAATCAATTAGCTATGGAGCAATATGAGAAACAAGAAATGTTATTTCAAATAGGGTTTTCATTCGCTAATTTAGATTCACAACAATCCTCTAAATTGGGTTCAGCTTTTGGAATGAAAATAGATGACGAAGGTTGTGGAAAAGGATTTGCTTTAACGTACGCAACTATTTCTTTAATTCAAAAATATAGATCAGACCCTTCAGATGAAAGAGGTTTTTGGAACACCTATCCTTATTTTAATAAAAGAAATAATAATTGTGAATTAAGTACCATAAACAATCAATTTACATATCCAGCATCTAAATACCGTAGATTTTTAGAAAGCAATAACACAAATACAAGTTATGGTCCTCATCATTGGCCAGTGTTACGTTTTTCTGATGTGTTATTAATGTATGCAGAAGCAGAAAATAAAATAACTCCAGGATCTGCATTGGCATTAAATGCCGTAAATAGAGTTAGAAACAGAGCAAAAGCAACTCCATTAACAACTATTACAGAAGAAGCTATTCAAGAGGAACGTTTATTAGAATTGTGCTTTGAAGGTCAAAGAAAGTACGATTTAGTAAGATGGGGAATTTTAGAACAAAAAGTAAACGAAACCAAAATTACAATGGAAACATTAGGGGCAGATACTAATTTTATTAATGATGATTGGACTTCTTATGGAGAACCAAATTTAGGTCCAGATGAGCTTCCAGAAAGTGGAGACGAACCAGCTGTTAGAAATATAAGAAAAAATAATCTCCATTCTTCATTCAATTATTTTGATGGTTATAATGATTTTGATCCAAACAAGCATTATATATTACCAATTCCAGAACAAGAATTAGGTGTAAATACCAATATAAAGCAAACGAAAGGTTGGTAAAAAGTAGAAACTTTAAAAACACATAAGATGAAAAAAATAAAATTTATATTAACTAGTTTATTCGTAATTGCTCTAGTATTTCAAAGTTGTGAAGATTTAGAAGAAGTAGAAACTCCAGATTTTTCTATTAATTACAATCTAAAAGCCAAAGTTGGTGAACCTGTAGAGTTTACAGTAGAAAACTCACCTAACTTTTTATATTTTTATGCAGGTGATTTTGGTCATCAATATAAATACAAAGATAGAACCAATGCAGAAGGTGTTGTAAATATGTCTTTTTTAAACTCACAAAAATGGGGTACAGGAACAAATAAAGAAGGCAATTTAACAGTTTGGTATTCTAAAGATTATGATGGTTCAGGAGAAGCAGCATCCGTAAATAATGCAACTTGGGTAGAAATAACAGACAGATTTAATATCTCTAAATTATATGATTTTACATTGCAAGAATCTGGTGTTGTAGATATAACAGATTTAGCAGATGGAAATACTATTTACTTCGGATTCAAATATTTTGCTGACGATTTAAGTGGAAGACCATCTGAATGGTATTTAGACGATTTAAATATTGAAATGGATGTAGCAGATACACCTGCTCCACTAAAAATCGCAAACGAAATTAATCCTGGTTTTCTGCCAGTTGATTTGCAGGGTATTGATAGTAATTGGAATGCCAACAAATGGTATTTCGATACTGGTAAAGGAGGTCCAGAATTTAAAGGATTGTGGAGAATGAGAGGTCAAGTTAAAATTGCAGGAAGTTGGGTTGTAAACGAAGATTGGCTAATTACAAAACCTATAAACCTTACAAAAGTAAATCCAGATAAAGGTGAAGCTTTAAAGACGTATTCAGAAAAGTTAAAAACATTTTCTTACACTTATACAGAACCAGGAACTTATACAATTACTTTGGTTGGTAATAACACTACTATTTATGGAGATAAAGAAACTGTTAAAGAATTTACGATTGAAGTAGAATAATTCCAAAAAATAAATAATAAAACTATCAAAACACTCCATTTATGGGGTGTTTTCTATTTAATCTGGTTAATTAACACCTCTTAAAGAATAGCAAACCCCCTCTGAAAAATACATTTTGAGTCTAATTTTACAATCAATAAACTTAAAAACTTTTTATGATGAAAAAAATTACTTTAAAAAACATTTTATTTTTGATGTTTGGATTCATTGCATTTTCTATAAGTGCACAAACCACATATTACGAAGACTTTAGATTCGAAAATGAAGGAAGAGGTTTTACTGTACAAAAAGTTGCACTTGGTGGACAAGATGCTGCGCAAATAGGAAAAAGAGTGAGTGATGTTGTAGACGCAACAGACTCAAGCCCTGTTTTTGATGAAAGTACAAGACCAGCAAATAGAATTCCAAATGGAGCAGCAAGAGATCAAAGAGCTATTTCGTTTTCAAATACAAGTGGAGCAGATGCAACTTTAGCAAATCATGAGATTGAAGGTTGGGCAATGATGACGAATCAAGATTTATCTACTACAAATTCACCAAAAGTTTCTTTTTGGACAGAGCAACGTTCTGTAGTTGGTGGTGGAGCAACACTTTCTATAATGGTTTCAGAAAACTATACACATGGAGCTGTACCTAATACTGCAACTTGGACAGATGAAACTGCAAATATTACAGGTGCAATAGCAACTTCAGATGTTGCTCCTTTAACTTATGTATCTGGAAGTTTAGATTTATCTGCTTACACAAGTAGTTCAGTAACAATAGCTTTTAAAGTTGTTACAGATAATTCAGCTTTTGAAAAAGATGTAAAACAACATGGCGTATTTTATATTTCTGATGTCGTATTTGAGGCTTCTAGAGAAGATGTTGCGAATGGAGCATTTTCCGCTTTAAATACAAGTTCTTCAGGACAAGTTGGTATATTTAATACACCATCTGCAGCTAATGCAGAAAGTAATTTTTCTAACACTAGTAAATGGGCAGATGTTTTAACAACTCAAGGTTCTGTGCCTAGATTGGCAAATGGAATTTTAATTCCTGTTGGAGAAGGTTATAAATTTGAAGTAGCAGATAAATACAATAAAATTGCTGTTACAGAAGTAAGATATAAGTTAGTAAATGGTACTTCTAATAAAGGTGCTCCAGATGAATCTAAATGGATTGTTCAAGGAAGTAATGACGATACTTCTTGGGATGATTTAAGTGATCCTGTTGGAATGTTTAGTAATAATAGTGGATCAACAGAATTCCCTATTACACTAACAACAACAAAACCATATAGATATTATCGTTTTGTTTTATCAACGGCTTGGACACCAAATTCAAACTTTACAGCTTTGCAACAATTAGATTTTACTGTAGATTCCTCTATATTATCTGTTAAAGATGATGTTTTAAACAACGCTTTTACAGTATATCCAAACCCTACAAATAGCTTTATAAATATTTCTAAATTGAATATAGAAGTTAAAAATATACAGTTAATAAATCTTACTGGTAAAGTAATTTATAAAAATAATAATGCACAACCTATTGATGTAAGAAATTATTCAAAAGGATTATATATGTTAAAAATAGTATCTCAAAAAGGTGGTGTTACAAGTAAAAAAGTTATAATTAATTAAAAAGTGTTTGACTTTTATTATTTTAAAAGAGCATTATACATTACACAGATAGTGCTCTTTTCGTTATTAAAAGATAAAATCTTACTAAAAGACCAAAAAGCAACCCTTATTTGAACCCTTATACCTCTTTAAAATTTTAATTCTTGCTATAAATTTGTTTAAAACGAAATCTTAAAATTTCAAATTAAAAAAGTCAGTGTAATTTAAAATCAAAATCAAATGCGTTTCAAAATATTTTTTCTATTTTTTTTGGTAAGTTTTGTAAGTTGTAAAAACTCAAAAAAACCAACTCTTATTGCTTCAGTTTCTAATAATGAAACTTCAATAGATTTACAAAAACAAATTGATGATTGTGAACACCAATTAGAAATTGCAGTTCCTAAATTAACAGACTTAACAAAACACCCAAGGTTAATAGATGCTGATAAAACAGCGTGGAAAGAAGTTACAAACAACAAACTAATTTGGACTTCTGGTTTTTATCCTGGAATTTTATGGTATGCTTATGATGTAACAGGAAACGAAAGATGGAAAAATGAAGCTATAAAACGTACAGAGGTTTTTGAAGATTTTAAAAATATTACAGAACACCATGATATTGGTTTTATGATGTTTCCTGCTTATGGGAATGGGTATAAAATTGGTGGTAAAAAAGAGTACAAAGATATTTTATTAACATCAGCAAAATCTTTAGCATCGAGATTTAACTCAAATGTTGGTACCATAAGATCTTGGTCTAACAAAATGCATCCTCGTTGGAAACAACACATTACAATTATCGATAATATGTTGAATTTAGAATTGCTTTTCTGGGCTTCTAAACATAGTAATGATTCAAAATTTTATGATATTGCTGTAAAACATGCAGAAACTACTATGAAAAATCATTTTAGAAAAGATTTAACTTCTTGGCATGTTATTGAATACGATTCTATAAACGGAAATGTATTAAACAGACATACAAAACAAGGTTTTGCAGACGACAGTAGATGGTCTCGTGGACAAGCTTGGGGCGTTTATGGTTATACAATGGTTTACAAAGAAACAAAAGACAAGAAGTTTTTAGATTTTGCTCAAAAAATTACAGATAAGTATTTAGATTTATTGCCAGAAGATATGGTTCCTGCTTGGGATTTCGATGTACAAAGCAATCCAAAAGAAGAAAAAGATGCTTCTGCAGCAGCAGTTGTTGCATCTGCATTATTAGATTTAAGCACTTTTGTCGAAAGTAAAGAAGACCAAGAAAGGTATTATAATGCAGCAATTAAAATGTTGAAATCTTTAGGGTCAGAAAATTATTCTGCAGTGGGCAAAGCAGATTCTTTTTTACTACATTCTACAGGTGCAAAATCTTTAGGTCATGAAATTGATGTTGCTTTAATTTACGCAGATTATTATTACATTGAAGCACTCTCAAGATTAAAAAATTTAGAAGCAAAAAAATAAACTATTATTCTTAAAATGAATTATTTAAAGATTTTATCACTCATTTGTGTTTCAGTATTTATAGTTTCTTGTAAAACGAATTCAACTTCGGAAGAAACCAAAAAAGAGAAACCAAATATCTTATTTATTTTTCCAGATCAGTTTAGAAATGCTGCAATTGGTATTAATAATCAAGATCCTGTAGTTACACCTAATTTAGATAAATTAGGAAAAGAAGGAATGGTAATTTCGAACGCAATTAGCAATTATCCATTATGCAGTCCATACAGAGGAATGTTAATGACAGGGAAATTGCCATATAATAATTCAGTTTTAAGTAACAGTAATTCCAACAGACATAAATACAATAATTCTTGGCAAAAAGACGACGTTAGTATTTCTGATGTTTTAGTAGAAAACGGATATGATGCTGGTTATGTAGGCAAATTACACTTAACCTCTCCTGCTCCAATTCAAGGAAAAGATTCTGTGCTTTGGGATGCTTATCAACCTAAAGAATTACGTCATAATTTTAATTTTTGGTATGCCTATGGAACTTTTGACGAACACAATACACCTCACTATTGGAAAAATGAAGCTAAAGAAGATGAGGTTACAGAAATTAAAGAATGGTCTGCAAAACACGAAGCAAATGTTATTATCGATTATATTAAAAATCCTTCACCAGAAACAAGAAGTGCAGACAAACCTTTTGCTTTATTTTGGTCTGTAAATCCACCTCATCCACCTTATCAATATGTTCCCGAAAAATATTTAAAGAACTATAAAGACAAATCTTTGGATGAATTATTGGTTAGAGAAAATGTAGCTTTAGATTCAGATGTAAGTGAATTTGCTTTTCACGCTGGAGCAACAAGAAATAGAACACATTTGGCAAAAGAACATGTTCGTAATCATTTTGCGATGGTTACTGGTGTTGATGAACAAATAGGGCGAGTTTTAAAATCTTTAAAAGATGAAGGTATAGAAGAAAATACGATTGTAATCATCACTTCAGATCATGGAGAAATGATGGGAAGCCATGGTTTGATGTCTAAAAATGTTTGGTTTGAAGAAGCTATAAATGTGCCTTTTATTATTAAATGGCCGAGAAAGATAAGGGCGAATCAAAAAAGTGATTTAATTGTAAGTGTAACTGATATTATGCCAACAATTTTAAATTTAGTGGAAGCTACAGATGGAATTCCAAAGAATTTAGATGGTCGAGATTTATCGTCCATAATTTTGAATGATGAAGGAGATAAACCAACTTCTGCTCTGTATTATTTTATTTTGGAAGGAGAACCTGCTTCTGGTCATAGAGGAATTAGAACGCACAAAAACACGTACGTTATTACTATTGATAAAAATAATATAGAACGCAAATTTTTATATGATAATGTAAATGATCCGTATCAAAAAACAAATTTGATTGGTAAAAATGCAGATTTAGAAAAAAAATTGTATTCAGAATTAATTAAAAATTTAGAGGAGAAAAAAGATCCTTGGCTGGAGAAATATCAAAACTTAAAATAAGAAATGAAGTTAAATGCAAATCCTTTTTTTTCTTTAGTAGATAAAAGTAAAATTATTGTTTTCATCTGCTTATCTATGCTTTTTTTAAGCTGTGAAAAAGAGAATAAATTTGCAAAAACAGATTATAAAAGTGATTTTTCTAAAATAACACAAACTACACTTCCAGAATTAGAATATGCTTCAGAAAATAGTAAAGAATGGCAAATTATAAATAACAAAATTGAATGTTTGGTAAGTAATGAAGATAGAAAAATTAGTTTGCGAACAAGACAATTAGGAAACCAAGAAGGCGATTTAGAAATGTCAGTTCATATGGGTTTTTATAATGATGAAATTTCTAACTTAAATAAAAATTGGGCGGGTTTTCATATTGGTTCTAAATCCGATTTTAAAGTAAATGCTCCAAATTCCAAAAAAGGCATAAATATTGGAATGTGTACAAATGGAGCTTTGTTTATTGGAGCTCCAAGTCCAAATCATAAAAACAAAACAATTATAGAAGCATTAAAAAAAGGGGTGAATTTAAAAATGTCTATTTCAAATCATTTTAATAATTACACTATCGATCTTTCTGTGATAGATACCACAAATGGAAAAGTTTTAGGTAGAATCTCTAAAAAAGACATTGCCAAAGAACAAATAACTGGAGATTTGGCATTAATTAGTAGCTTCGAAAATATAGAAAATGAGAATTCTAACCCAACAAAAAGTGTTTGGTTTCAAGACTGGGAAATAAAAGGATCTAAAGTTACATTACTTACTAAATAGTAATAAAAATAAAGGTTCTTAAAACAAAATTATAAATATGAATACATCAAAAAAAACATATTTTTCTTCCATATTAATTATTTTAATTGGCTTCTTTGGTTATGCACAACACAACAAACCTGCAATAGAATCTTTTGAGGATGAAGCAGTTTTAAATGAATATAAAACTACAAATAGTACCATTTCTACGAGTGAAGACCATTTTAAATTTGGTGATAAATCTTTAAAATGGACTTGGACAAATGTAGCTTCTGTAACTACTTCAAACTTTAAGTTTTTAACTTTAGATGAAAGTCCTTTGGCTTATGGAGATCATTTTCCTGCAAGTCCTACTTTACAAATGGATATCTATAATGAAATTCCTCAAAATGAAACAATAACTATTTCTTACCAAAAAAACGGACAAAAAGAAGTTTGGTTCGATATTGCTTTAACCTTTAAAGGATGGCGAACAATTTGGGTTCCTTTTTACGAAATGAAAGGAAATACCCCAAAAAAAGGAGCTATTATAGATTACGATTCTTTTAAAATTACCACAAATTCAAAAAGTGGAACTTTATATTTTGATGATATTATTTTTTCTCAATACCAAGATGACAGACATCAATATCCAGATGAAATTGTTCCATTTATTAAAGATGGCCAAGATTTAGCTAAAGATCATTGGATGCCATTAATTAGCAATTACAATCGTATAAAAAACGTAAAAGAAAAACCTATTTCTGTAGCTACAAGAATCGACTTAAAAAAGTTCGAGCAAAAAATTGATGCAGATTTAGTAATTCCAAAAAAATATAGGATTTATATTAATTCTTTAAAAGAAGACTTCAATAAATTAAATCTAAAGGATAATGGAGAAATAATTACAGGACCACCTTTAACTTTTCAAAGAAAACAATCTTTCTACGATAAAATACAACAAGGTAAGAATGAGTTTAATGATGTTGGTGAATTAGGTAAAATATTAAAAAAATTAGCTAATTTTCATAAAAGAGGTAATGCAGAAGAAACAGCAACAATTGAAGAAATGTTTTTAACCGGAACAAAATATTTTTTAGACCAAGGTTGGCAAGCAGGTTCTAATGGCGGAACAAGACATCATGTTGGTTACAATGTTAGAGAAATTACAGATGCATTCTTTATTATGCGAAGATTTTTATATGAAAAAGGCTTGTTAAAAGAAGTTGCAAGTAGCTTACATTGGTTATTTAATTTAGGAATGGTTTTAGACGACGAAAGTAAATTTCACGTAAATATAGACTATTTAAACACCCAAGCATATTATCATTTAAAGCTAATTTTCATGTTTGAAAAACAAGAAACACAAGCTAGAATGTTAAGTGCATATTCTAAATACATGTCTATTATTTTAGCACAACAAAAAGAAGAATGGGGTTTTAAAATAGATGGAACTGCTTGGCACCATAATGGACATTATCCTGCGTATGGAATTGGTGCTTTTCAAAATGTACCAAAAGTAATAAATACGTTAGCAAGAACAAGATTTAGAGTAAGAACAGAAGGCCATGAAAATTTTAGAAAAGCCTTTTTAGCATCCAGAATTTATAGTCAGAAATACAATTGGGGTTTTGGTAATGCTGGACGTCATCCATTAGAAAACAATGGAATAAATTCTCTAAAAGAAGAATTTTTATTGATGGCAAATGCTGGAGATCCGACAGGAAAAACTAAAATAGACAAGGAAGTTGCAGCAGCATATTTAAGACTTTGGGGAAAAGAGGATGTTTTAAACTCTACTTTATTTACTCAAATAAACGGAATAAATGAAGAAAATCTTACTGGTTTTTACACGTTTCCTTATGGAGCAACTGCTGTAAAAAGACAAAATGATTGGGCAGCAATTATTAAAGGATATAGCAAATATGTTTGGGCATCAGAAATTTATGTGGCTTCTAACAGGTATGGAAGATATCCTGCAAACGGAACCATACAATTATTGAATAAAAAAGGCGAAAAAGGAAGTGGTTTTAAACAAGAAGGTTGGGATTGGAACAGATATCCTGCAGCAACTGTTATCTATTTACCTTTTGAGGAATTAGAACCAAAAATGCCCTTAATTATGTTTCGTTCTGCAGAAACTTTTGCAGGAACTACAACTTTAGGAGAGAATGGAATTTTCGGAATGATTTTAAACGAAAGTAAAGGTTCTAATGCAGATGGAAATGAAGTAAATGTTGGTTTTCCTGGAAAGTTAAAAGCGAAGAAATCGGTATTTTCTTTTGGAAATAAATTAATTTGTATTGGTACAGATATTTCGAGTATCGATGCTAAAAATCCAACTCAAACAAACTTATTTCAAACATTTTTAAAAGATGAAAAAGATCTGATTTACATTCCTTCAGATGAAATTAAAAATTTTCCTTTTAAAGGAGAAATCCCTAAAAACAACGAACAAAAAAACTGGATTATAGATAATTATGGAAACGGATATCATATTTTATCTAATGATGCTGTTCAATTCAAAAAAGAAAAACAAAAATCATATCACAATAAATATTCTATCAATACTGGTAAAATGAATCCGAAAGGAAAAGGAGCAAAAGAAACTGAAGGTAATTATGCTTCTGCATGGATAAATCATGGTTTAGCACCAAAAAACGCCAATTATCAATATGTAATTTATCCATTCAATAATGAAGGAGAAATAAAGAATTTTGATCAAAAAGTAAAGAACGACAATTCTTATACCATTTTAAAAGCAGATGGAATTGCACACATTGTTAAAGATGAAAAAACAAATACTACAGGTTATGTTGTTTTTGAAGCTGATAAAAATGTAGAAAACGGAATTTTAAAATCGGTTTCTAAACCTGCCTTAATTATGGCAAGAAAAGACAGTACAAACAAAACAACATTAAGTGTAGTACAACCAGATTTAAATTTTCAACAAATAAGAAGTAACAGATATATCAACTTTAGTAGGCCTGTAAAATTTATGATTACACTGCATGGAAAATGGTCTGCTCCAATTTCAGAAAATGTGCTTTCAGTTGACAATTCTTCTGATACAACAATTATTTCTTTAGAATTAAAAGATGGTTTGTCTCACGAGGTTGTTTTAATAAAACTAAAGTCTTAAAACATTTTACAAAGTTTTTTTGTTAAGCTAATTAAAGCATTAAAAATTTTGTAAGTTTAAATCCAAATTATGAAATCGACAATTAAATTTATTTTTGTTTTGTGCTTTTTTTTAAGTTGCAAAGACAAATCATCAGAAGAAAAAATTGCTAAAAGTAAAATCAAAAAACCAAATATTGTTTTCATTTATACAGACGATTTAGGTTATGGAGATGTAAGTGCTTATGGTGCAACAGAAATTAAAACTCCTGCAATAGATAAATTGGCATCTGAAGGTATTTTATTTAAAAACGCCTATGCAACTGCTGCAACTTGCACACCTTCCAGATATTCTTTGTTAACTGGAAACTATGCTTGGCGAAAAAAAGGAACTGGAGTTGCTAAAGGCGATGAGTCGCTTTTAATAGATACAAAAAGAACAACTTTACCTGGAGTTTTACAAAAAGCGGGTTATCTAACAGGAATTGTTGGAAAATGGCATTTAGGTTTAGGAGACGAAAATGGCCCAAATTGGAACGGAAAAATCAGTCCAGGTCCATTAGAAATTGGGTTTGATTATTCGTATTTAATTCCTGCAACTGGAGACAGAGTTCCTTGTGTTTTTGTTGAAAATCATCATATTGTAAATTTAGATCCAAAAGACCCTATAACCGTAAATTATACAGAAAAAGTTGGAGATTGGCCAACAGGAAAAGAAAATCCGGAGTTGTTAAGAATGAAAACCTCGCAAGGTCATAACAACACAATTGTAAACGGAATTAGTAGAATTGGTTACATGACTGGTGGAAAAACTGCTTTGTGGGATGATGAAACGATACCAATGGAATTGGTAGATAAATCTAAAAAATTCATCAATTCTAATAAAAATCAACCTTTTTTCTTATTGCTATCAACACACGATATTCACGTACCAAGAATTGCTAATAAAATGTTTCAAGGTAAAAGTGGTTTAGGCCCAAGAGGAGATGTTATTTTACAGTTAGATTGGACAGTAAATGAAATTGTAAAAACGTTGAAAGAACAAAATTTATTAGACAATACAATTATCGTTTTTTCGAGTGATAATGGCCCAGTTGTAGATGATGGTTATCAAGATCAAGCAAGAGAATTATTAGGAAACCACAAACCAACAGCTGGTTTACGAGGTGGAAAATATAGTGCTTACAATGGAGGAACTAAAATTCCATTAATTATTCGTTGGCCAAATGGAAAAGGAAAAGGCACAGTTTCTAATGCGTTGGTTAGTCAGGTTGATTTTTTAAGTTCTTTTGCTGCTTTAACAGGAATAGAAAAAGTTAAAAATGATGTAATTGATAGTAAAAATACACTAGATGTTCTTTTAGGTGATAATAAAATTGGAAGAACTGCAATTGTACAAGAAAGTTTTATGGGACCAGTTTCTTATTTAGAAGGAGATTGGAAATATATAGAACCTTTAGATGGTCCAAAATTAGTTCCTTGGGGTCCAATTATAGAAACTGGTTTTCAAACGGAACCTCAATTATATCATTTAAAAGAAGATATAAATGAGCAAAATAATTTAGCATCAAAATATCCAGAAAAAGTAAAAGATTTAAGAGAAAAACTGTTTAATATAAAGAAAAACGGTTTTAAGAATCAGCATGAGGTTAATTTGAATTAATAACATCACTTTTAAAATTAGTATATAAAATACAAGTATTGAAAACATACATCGTACATAAAATTGATAACAAAGACATTATTCTTTCTGGAAAAGGTAATCATTCCATTTGGAAAAAAGCAAGTAGCATAACAGACTTTTCTTCTCCTTGGGATAATAATCCTATTAAAAAAATAGAATTTAAAGCAGTTCATAATTCAGAAAAAATATTTTTTCAATTTAAGGTTGATGACAATCACGTATATATTCATCCTGCAGAAGATAAAAATGATAGTATAAATAATTCAGACAGAGTAGAATTGTTTTTTAGAAGTGATGCTTTTCTAAATCCTTATTATTGTTTAGAGATAGATCCACTTGGAAGAATAATGGATTTTAAAGCAAAACCAAATAAAAATTTCGACTTTAATTGGAATTGGCCTTCAAAAGATATTGAAGTAAAATCAGAAATTGAAGCTAATTATTTTATAGTCGAAATTGCAATTACACTTCAATCTTTAAAAAATCTAAATCTTTTAAAGAAAGGAAAATTAGAAACAGGCATTTACAGAGCAAAGTACAATCAACAAAAAGACAAGTCATTTAAGCCAACTTGGATTCCTTGGATTGATCCCAATACAGAAACACCTAATTTTCACACACCAACCTCTTTCGGTATCTTAACCCTTGAAAATTAACAAAATACACAATAAAAGAACAAATAACCCACCTCTTTTGAATTGCTAACCACCTCAAATAAATTTGATTCCACAGTAATTTTATCCTAATTAATTTAAAACTTAACAGGATGAAAAAAATTACAATTAAAAAAGCATTTGCAATACTTGCTTTTCTTTTTATTGGAAGTATAACATTTGCACAAATACAACCTGCAGGGAAATGGTCTCCAGAAGGAGATTTAAATATACTTAAAGTTACTGGTGATGCAGACAATGGAGATGGAGTTAGTGATGGCGCATTAAACTTTAATGGTGTGGGTACAGTTGTAGGACAAGGAGGTGTTTTTACTTTTGATGGCACTATGCAAGAAGGTAAAAATTATACTATTAATAGTGCATTGTATAATGCAAACGGATCCTTTGTTAAGGTAAGAGTTTCTTTACACAACAAAACTGATAATACAGAACTGGCAGTTTATATTGATGCAGGTACTCAAATGAATAACGGCGATATTGAGTCTGTTGTATTTAGTTATACAGCTGTTTCAACTGACGCTGGAGATGTTTTAGAATTACGTTTTATAAGAAATGATGATGGCAATCCTGCTCGTGATTTTAGAGTAGATAATGTAAATTTAAATGGAGATACTGTAGGAGCAAGAACTATCGTTTATTCAGAAGATTTTAGATTTGCATCTACTGCTAGAGGTTTTGAAGCAAAAATAATTACAGATGGAGGACATACTGCTCCTGCAAATATATTAAACAGAGTTAATGATATACCAGATTTAGCAGATAGCAATAACCTTTTTGATCCTTCTATTGATAGAGAAGCAAATAGAATTCCAAACGGAACTGTTAGAAATCAAAAAACTATTTCAACAAGAGGAGATAATGGCACAACTAATTTTGCAGTAGATGCTTATGCAGTTTTTACAACATTAGACTTAACGAGTTCAAATACAGAAATTAACCCAAGTGATGATTTTGTCTACGCAAGTTTCTGGACACAAAGAAGATTTGCACAAGGAGATATTGCCACAATAACTGCTAGAGTTTCTACAGATTATGCAGGTGATGCAAGTACAGCAACTTGGACTACAGTTCCTTTACATTCTGGAAAATTTGGTAATTCTACAAACGATGATCAAACTTTTGTAAAAGGTATTGTAGATTTAAGTGCTTACACTAGCAGTTCAACTGTAACCTTTGCAATTCGTTATCAGGGTAGTACAAGCGCATATTCAAGTTCAAATAGAAATGGTACTTTTTACATTTCTGATTTACAATTTATAGCCCAAGAAACACCAATTATAAATGTTTGGAATGGTGCAAGTGCAGTTTTAACTGCAGAATCAAACTGGAATACAAAAGCGGCTCCAGTAACAACAACAAATAATTATGTTTTTCCTTCTGGATTAGCAAATTACCCAACAATAACTGGAACATTAGTAGCGAATAATATTACTATTGAAGATGGAGCAAGTTTGGTAACAAATGGAGCAACAATAACATCTAATATAACTTACAAAAGACAATTAACTACACCAACTCCTACAGGAAATCCTGTTATAGATAATTTAGAAGGATGGCATTTAGTTTCTTCTCCAGTCTTAAATCAAGCTTTAAATGATACTTTTATATCAGGAAACTCAATAGCAAGCGGCTCACTTACAAGAAAAGGAGTTGCAACATATACCGAAAATGGAAATATTTGGGATTATTTTGAAAACACAGAAACTGCAACCTTTGCTAAAGGACAAGGATATTCTATAAAAAGAAGCTCAACAGGAAATGTTTCTTTTAATGGTAATTTACACCTTGCAGATGTAGAAACAGCAACTTTAACAAGAGCCACAGATGGTTTTCAATTAGTGGGAAATCCTTTTCCAGCATATATTAGTAGCAAATCATTTTTAGATAATAATGCCATTTTATCTGCTAATAAAATGATTTGGATTTGGAATGATAGTTCTAATTCTTACGATTCTTATGTTTCTACTACAAATTTTATAATTGCACCAGGACAAGCATTTTTTGTGCAAGTTAATCCTGCTGAAAGTGGTACCTTAACTTTTGCTGAAAATAACCAACAACATAATGGATCAGATACTTTTCAAAGAAGTTCTAAAACAGCAATTAAATTGATAGTTGATAACGGAACTACAAATAGGTATGCCAAAATTAATTATGATGATAATGCTACAAAAAGTTTTGATAGTGGTTCTGATGGTGAAGTTTTTGGGGGTGTACCAAACTCATTTGAATTGTACACTCAATTATTAAAAAGTAATCAAGAAAAAAAATATCAAATACAATCTTTACCAAATTCAGATTTAGAATCTATGATAATACCTATTGGTATAAAAACAACAGCTAGAGAAATTACTTTTTCTGCTGAAGCTTCAAACTTACCATCAGATTTAAAAGTATTTTTAGAAGATAGAATTAATAGTACCTTTACACGTTTAGATGAAGCAAATACAGTTTATAAAGTAACATTATCAAAAGCTTTAAATGGTACTGGTAGATTCTTCTTACATACTGCACAAAAAGCTTTAAGCGTAAATGATAATGCTATATTAGAAAATGTAAGAATTTATAAATCTGGTTTATCTACCCTAAAAATCGTTGGTTTACAAGAAGGAAAATCAACTATAAAATTATTTAATATTATTGGAAAAAAAGTAATGCAATCTTCTTTTGATTATAATGGAACTCAAGAAATCGCTTTACCTAAATTAGCAAAAGGAATTTATATCGTTCAATTGACTTCTAAAGCTGGAAAGTTGAATAAAAAAATAATTTTAGAATAATATCGAGAACTTTTAATATAAAACATCATGAAAAAACAAATAGAAAATACACAAGATAATACTCAAGAAATTTCTCGTAAAGACGCTCTTAAAAAAATAGGAAGTTACGGAAAATATGCAGCCTTAACTGCATTAGGAACTTATATGATATTAAATCCGCAGAAAGCACAAGCACAAAGTCCTGAAGCCCCTGGAGCAGGATTTTAATATCTAATGTTTAAAAAAATAACAATAAAAAAAAGGGCTTAAAATTATTTAAGTCCTTTTTTATTATTTAATATCTAAACTGATTGTTTTTAAATTACTCCTAACTCTATACCAACTTTTTTAAAAGCCGAAATCGCTTTATCTAAATGTTCTTGTGTATGTGCTGCAGATAACTGTACTCGTATTCTTGCTTTTTCTTTTGGAACTACTGGAAAGAAAAATCCAATTACATAAATACCTTCTTCTAATAACTTATTTGCCATTGTTTGAGATAATTGTGCATCATACAACATTACTGGTACAATTGCTGCATCTGCTCCAACCAAATCGAAACCTGCTTTTTCCATTTCTGTTCTAAAGTAATTCGTGTTCCATTCTAGCTTATCTCTTAAAGTGGTATCATTAGAAATTAAATCGAAAACTTTTAAAGAAGCTCCAACAATTGCTGGCGCTAATGAATTTGAAAATAAATATGGTCGAGAACGTTGTCGTAAAATCTCAATAATCTCTTTTTTTCCTGTGGTGTAACCACCCATTGCTCCTCCAAGCGCTTTTCCTAAAGTTCCTGTAACGATGTCTACTCTATTCATTACGTTTTTAAGCTCCACAGTTCCTCTTCCTGTTTTTCCTATAAAACCTGTTGCATGGCATTCATCAACCATAACCAAAGCATCGTATTTATCTGCTAAATCGCAAATATCATCTAATTTCGCAACAATGCCATCCATGGAGAAAACACCATCTGTAACAATAATTTTAAAACGGTGATTTTGTTTATTCGCTTCAATTAATTGTTCTTCTAAAGAATGCATGTCGTTATTATTGTAACGATATCTGGCAGATTTACACAAACGAACGCCATCTATAATGGAAGCATGATTTAAACTATCGGAAATAATTGCATCTTCTTTTGTTAATAAAGGCTCAAAAACGCCTCCATTTGCATCGAATGCTGCTGCGTATAAAATAGTATCTTCTGTGGTGTAGAAATCTGCAATTTTTTGTTCTAACTTTTTATGGATATCTTGTGTACCACAAATAAAACGAACAGAAGACATTCCAAATCCGTGAGAATCTAAGGTGTCTTTTGCAGCCTGAATTACTTCTGGATTGTTAGACAAGCCCAAATAATTATTCGCACAAAAGTTTATAACTTCTTCTCCAGTGGATATTTTTATAACTGCATCTTGAGATGATGTTATAATCCTTTCAGATTTGTATAAACCTGCATCTTTTATTTCTTGAAGTTCTTGCGATAATTGCTCTTTTATTTTTCCGTACATATTTTTTAAATTGTTACTAATTTATACTTTTCTTCTAATTTTTGAATCATAATTTTAGACATCGTATTTAAATTGTAAACTGGTTTCCAGCCCCAATCTACTCTTGCATTTGTATCGTTAATACTTTGTGGCCAAGAACTTGCTATTTTTTGTCTAAAATCTGGCTTATAACTTATTTCAAAATCTGGGTATATCTTTTTTATTGCTTCAAAAATTTCTTTTGGATTAAAACTCATTCCTGCTAAATTATAAGAAGTTCTTATAGAAATTCTTTCTTTTGGAGCATCCATTAATTCTAATGTAGCTCTAATTGCGTCTTCCATAAAAATCATAGGCAATATAGTATCTTCTTCTAAAAAACAGCTAAATTTTTCTTTTTTAACTGCTTTGTGATAAATATCTACAGCATAATCTGTAGTACCTCCTCCAGGCAAGGATTGGTAACCAATAACTCCTGGATATCTTAACGATCTTACATCTAATCCATATTTTTCGAAATAATAATTCCCCCAATTCTCCCCAGAACTTTTGCTAATTCCGTAAACGGTAGTTGGTGTTAAATTTGGATTTTGTGGTGTGTTTTCTCGTTCTATTTTATCACCAAATACAGCTATTGAACTTGGATAAAATACTTTATCTACTCCATTTAATCTAGAAATTTCTAAAACATTAAAAAGAGATTTCATATTAATATCCCAAGTTCTTAGCGGGTTTTCTTCTCCTTTTGCAGATAAAATTGCTGCTAAATGGTAAATTTGGGTTATTTTATTTTTGGTTACGATTTTTTCCATCGCTTTGTAATTTGTAGCATCTAATTGTTCGAAATGTCCAATGAAATTTGGTTTTTCAAACAAATCTGTGGCAATTACATTTTGCTCGCCAAATTTTTGTTGCAATTCTTTCGTTAATACAGATCCTAACTGACCTCCTGCACCAGTTATTAAAATTTTAATCATAACCGTAATTTATTTTATGAATAATTATGTACATTTTAAGGACAAATTTCCATTTAATTTCAATTTAAAATGGATGTTTTATTCATCAAAAGAGGTGCATTAATTTGTCAATTAAAAGTATTTTGGTTTGTTTAGATAAAATGGTTAAAAAGAAAGGAATAAATCGATATTTTTTCATCAATTTATTCCTAATAAAACTAATTCAAACACTAATTTTTATTGCTCTTTGTTTTAAAGGATAGGTTTTGGTAACTTAGAAAAGTTAATATTAGGTGCTTTACCATTTGCTTCTCTAGAAAAATTTGTTTTTGGAGTTACATTTTCATTAAAAAAACCACAGTTTTTTAAGAAAAATTTATTTCCAATAACTCCCCCTGCATAATCTAATCTTTCATTTGCATTTGCTGTGGCATCTGCAGTAAATGTTCCTTCTGTAATTTCTAACCATTCTTTATTTGTGGTATAAACCCATTGATTTCCGAAATTAACTTTTCTTGTTTGGTTTCCAGTACTTGGATAAAAATTCTCTAAAAATGAATACAACCCTTTTAAATGTGTGGATGTTTTTGGTCTCCTTAAGCTCGCTATTATTTGCCAATTTCCAATTAATGGATCATAAAAATAGGCAGTATAATCAGTAGATCCTGCCACAGAAGATGGTTCTCCTTTCAATAAAAATCGGTAGGCTGTATCTACTTTCCAGTTTACATTTTTAAAACACTGAATTCCAGAACCTTCTCCTCCAAAATTTTTAATAATTACTCCTTCTCCACCTCCTAAACTTGTTACTGTATAATCTTTTGGAATTTGTTTTGGATCGTCTGTCACAAAAGCACTCCAAATAGAAAATAATACACGTCTTTCTGATTTAGAATTTACTTGTATTCCAAAATAACCCTGTGCATGTCCATTTGCCATAAAAAAGCTGCCTAATTTATCTTCTCCAGCTGGAACTATAATTTCATTATAAAAATACTCCACTTCTCCACTTTTTGGTTGGTTGTAATTAAAATGTACAGAAGGGCCTCTTCTACCAAAATGATGATTTTTAGATGGTACAAAATTTAAAGTTTTCTTAACGGCTGTACCTCCAAAAAGTACTTCGTCTATATCTGCAATTATGTTTCCCTTTTTCTCTTTTCCTTGAATTTCGATTTTTACATATCCTTCATCAACATTAAAAGTTCCTACGTTTATAGTTTGGTACTCTTTATTTTCTACCTCTATTGTTTTTGTAACATTATTTACAGTTATGTTCATTTTAGATTTCCCATCAGGAGATTTCATTTTTAAACCAACGTTTAATTTTCCACTTCCTGTTCTTACATAGGTGTTAAGCACATCGTCTAAAGAAGTCCAATTACGGATTTCTTCTTTTGTAAGAATGTTACCATTTTCTGGGTTATTTCCAGCAATCCAACTATTAGAAGCTATTGGAACACTTGCTGTAAAAACTGTATCTAATGTCGCATTTTTCTTTGCCACATTTGAACAAGAATAGTTAGATAGTATAATTTGTAATATAAACATCGTAAAAAACACTTTTCTAACGTTGTTTTTTTTATTCATTACATTATTCATAATATATTAAAATTTCTGGTTGTTGATTATTGAAATAAACTTCTCTACAAAATTGAGATATTTTTATTATAAAATGAGGGACTTATTCATCAGAAAAGGAGTATAATTTTGCGAAAACGTCTTTTTAATCTCTAGAAAAAAAGGAATAAACCAATAACTTCTTATCGATTTATTCCTAACCAAACTAATTCAAAATAATTGGTGTTATTAATATGTATATGCTTTTACTTCTGCTAATGCTGCGTTTTCTGTACCATCATGAGAAGCACGAGCAATAATTTTAAAATACCTGAAGGTTTTAGGCGCATTAAAATCTATATTTTGTGCTAATTTAGAATTCTCTAACGTAAAACTCCCTAAAGAAGTCCATGTGGTTTTATCTGAGCTTATTTCTATATCTAATGTTTTTATAGTTCTCGATAAATTTTGTCTTTGAAAGAATTGTAATCCTTCTACAGTTTGCTCAGAACCCATATTAACAATTAGATTATGAGGTGCAGTTGCAACACAACCTCCACTCCAACAAGAATGCCAAAAAGTATCTAGTTTTCCATCAATAATATCTGCAGCTCTTCCTGTACTCCCTTCTCCACCTTTATCTTCTTGGGTACTAAAACTATCTAATGTCCAAGAAGAATTATTTAATATGTTTACATCTTTGGGTGTTGCAAGAATCGTTGGTACAGGTAATTTAGAGAAATCTATAATTGGTGCAGTGCCATTTAAACTTCTAGTAAATAATGTGTTTGGTGTTACATTATCATTAAAAAAACCACAGTTTCTTAAATAGAAAGAATTCCCTTCTGTACCTCCTGCATAATCGAATCTATCTCCTTCTGAAGCTGTAGCATCTGCAGTATAAGTTCCTTCATTTAATTCTATCCAATTTCCTTCTGTAGTATAAGCCCATTGATTTCCATACTTTACTTTTCTTTCCTGATTACCTGTACTTGGAATAAAATTCTCTAAAAAAGAGTGTGTTCTTTTTATATAAGTTGTTGTTTTTGGTCTTCTTAAACTAGCTATTAATTCCCATTCTCCTACTTCTGGATCAAAAAAGTAACCAGTATAATCTGTTGAACCTTCTACAGATGCTGGTTCTCCTTTTAATAAAAACTTATAAGTAGTTCCTGCTTTCCAATTTGCATTTTTAAAACTTTGCAATCCTGACCCTTCATTACCAAAATCTTGTACTGTTACTCCTGGTCCATTTCCTAAATTGGTTACTTTATAGTCTTTAGGAATTTGATTTGGATCATCAGTTACATAGGCACTCCAAACAGAAAATAACACACGTCTTTCTGTACTTGAATTTACTTGCATTCCAAAATACCCATTTGAATGTCCATTTACCATAAAGAAAGTTCCTAATTTATCTTGTCCTTCTGTTACAGTAACTTCGTTATAAAACCATTTTGTATCTTTTCCATTAGGAAGTTTGTAGCCCATATGTACAGATGGCCCTCTTCTACCAAAATAATCGTTAGTATCTGGCACAAAATTTAAAGTTGTTGCTACTGCTGTTCCTCCAAAAAGAATTTCATTAATGTCTCCAATATAAGTTCCTTTTTTACTATTTCCTTGAATTTCAATTTTCACATACCCTTCAGTAACATCAAAAATTCCTACATCTACAATTTCGTAGCTTGTATTTTTAATATCTATGGTTTTTGTAACTCCATTTATTGTTACATTAATTTTAGATTCACCATCTGAAGATTTCATTTTTAAACCAACATTTAATTTTCCACTTCCTGTCTTTACATAAGTGTTAATTACATCGTTTAAAGATTGCCAATTATGTATACCTTCTTTAGAAATAATATCTCTATCTTTTTCAGGATCTCCAACTAGCCAGCTATTAGAACCAATGGGAACCGTTTTTGTAAGACTTAATCTTGTTGGAGCTGGATCTGAATCTCCACCTTCAGGAGCTACTTCTACTGGAACTGAATCCACAGTTCCTTTACTTGAACAAGAAGAAAGATATAGTGTTGTATTTAATAATAATATTACAAAAAGAAAAAACTGTAAATTTTTAGATTTGTTCGTTATCATAGTAATTTTTTTAATTAATTTATTTTATTTACTAAAAAGAACTTTTCATCCAATTATATGGTTTTCTTTTAATCCAATTTCCTCTTGTAAAATCTGGGAAATCTTGCGCTTCTCCATTATTTTCAATTGAAACTTCCGACAAAGGGGTAACTGCACTCCAAGCTGCTGCATCATAAGCATCCATAGGTGGTGCAATATTTTCTTTTGCAGATTCTACAAATGCATTTAAAACGAAAAAGTCGATTCCTCCATGACCTGCTTCTGTTGCTGAGTCTCCAAATTTTTTCCAAAGTGGGTGATCGTATTTTTTAAACCATTCGTCCATACCTTCCCAATTATGTGCTTTTGTTTTCCCTTCTATATGAATTCTTTGGGTATGAAAATCGAATTCTGCGATACCTTGTGCTCCTTGAACTTCAAAACCTAAAGAATATGGTCTTGGTGAATTTACATCGTGCGTTACAATAATTGTTTCTCCATTAGCAGTTTCTATGGTTGAAGTAATAATATCTCCCTGCTTCCATTTTAATTTTGCGTTAGGATGATCTTTACCTCCATTCTCTACAATATATTTATTTAATCCTATCGCTTTTGTTGCGTTAGAACTAATTGATACAAAACGATTTCCTCTATTTACATCTATCATTGTAGCAACTGGACCTAAACCATGTGTTGGATACACATCTGCATTTCTAAGAAGTGAATGTTGTGTTCTCCAAGCTGCTTCAGATATACCTTTTTCACCAAACTCGACTCCTTTTCCATATCCAGTTTTACCATCGTTAAATTTCACAAACCTTAAATCGTGTTTGTAACCACATCTAAAATGTAACATTTCCCCAAAAACATTTTGTTTTACCATGTTTAAAACCGCTAAAACATCTCTACGATAATTTACGTTTTCTAAAATCATTAAGTGAGAACCTGTTTCTTCGTGAGTATTCACTAAATCCCAACATTCTTCCATGGTGTTTGCAGCAGAAACTTCTAAACCAGTATATTTTCCAGCTTTCATAGAATCTACAGCCATTTTTGTATGCCACAACCAAGGTGTAGAAATTATAACAGCATCAATTTCTTCTAAAGCTAACAAATTTTTATAGTCATGTTCTCCTTTTCCAAATACCTTTGGCGCTTTAAAACCAGCTTTTTTAATTCTTTCTAAAGAAACCTTAATTCTGTCTGGATCAATATCGCAAATTGCAGTTACCTCTACATCTTTTCTTTTTAATGCATTTGCCAAGTGACCAATACCTCTTAAACCCACTCCAATAAATGCTACTTTTAATATCTCTTTCTTATTATTAAAATTTGCTCCGTAAGCGAAGTTTGGCATTAATGAAATTCCTGCACCTACTACAGCAGTTTTCTTTAGGAAAGATCTTCTTGAATTTGATTCCATATTTATATTTTGAAATTGTTTTTTTACAAATTTGATATTAAATCGATTATTATTTGAGATAAATTCTTCAAAAAGGCAAATTTTAAGGTCAATTCTAATATTATGATTAATTATCACCCCTTTTTGAAGAATTTAGACCGAAGTCATTTTCACTTTAGTCACAGAAATTATAAAAAAACAATATATTTATAAAATAAAATCTTTATACAATTACTATTGTTATGAATATAAAAACACTTCCATTATTTATAATCTTACTTCTTTTTTCGACTTACTTTTTTTCACAGAATAGTATAAAAATTAAGAATATAAATCCAGTTTATAATAATAAAAAGATAGCTATTAGTAGTGTTTCTAATGACTTAACAGGTAATATTTGGATGGCAAATTCTCTAGGTATTTTAAAATACAATGGCTATTCTTATACTTTAATAAAAAATACAGATGTATTTCCAGAAATTTCTTCTTCAGATAGGGTTTATGAAATGTATTCAGACAAAGAACATAATATTTGGATACGTTCACTTGAAGGTTTAGTGTCTAAATACAATTCTAAAACAGGGGTTTTTATTCCTATTTACAAGCTATTAAATGAAAAAATAAGAACAATAAAACCTATAGATAATGGGTTAATTTTAGGTTCTAATAGCGGAAAAATTTACACCTATTTTAATGAAAATATTAAACATATATGTACAATTCCTAATATTAATGGAACAGATAAACGAATACTTGATTTAGAATTTGATGGGAATACTACTTTTTTTATATCTGATAATTCCGGAAAAATTTACACATATAATAAAAACTCTAAAAATTTAAAAGAACTAGTAAATGGGTTTATTGATTTTGAAGTAAATACAATTCTTCAAATGGACAATTATAACAAACTTTGGATTGGTACAGATGCACAAGGTTTTTTTATTTATGACACAAAAGAAAACAAGTTTATTGAAAAAAAATTTTTAAAAGGTGCCGTTAATAAATTAGATAAAGAACTTTTTATAAGTATTTTTAAAGACAGTTTTGGCATTATTTGGGCTGGTACAGATGGTGGAGGTTTGTATAAAATGGATTCAAAAACAGGATTAGTAGAAGTTTTTAAACACACATACCCTTCAGAATTTACATTGGGCAGTAACACTATTTTAAGTGTTAGCGAAGATCTTAATAATAATATTTGGATTGTCTGCAATTTTCAAATTATAAACGTTATTCCTAAAACGAACCCAACAGTAAATTTTATTCCTGGTTCTGCAGATAAAAGAACAACACGAGTATTAAGTTTACATAAAAGCAAAAACGGTACTCTATGGGTAGGTACAGATGGAAATGGTTTGAGTGAACTTAAAAACAACAAACAATCTAAACAATATTTTAATGATATTAATAATAACTTCTATGTACAATGTATTACAGAAGACGATTATGGAAACATTTGGTTTGGAACTTATCGAAATGGTATTTGGAAATATAATACCCGCTCAAAATCTTTTAAAAAAATACCATTAAAAAATAAACAAAATCAGTTTGCGATTGACGTAAGATTAACATTTAAAGATTCTAAAGGTCGTATTTGGGTAGGTTCTAATGTTGCTTTAAATGTATATGATAAAAATGAAAAATTAATTGCAAGTTTTAACAATAGAGAAAATGGACTTGATGGTTTTAGTATAGAAACAGCACTCGAAGACGAGAATAATGTACTTTGGTTTGGACAACAGTTTGGTGGTTTATTCAGATTTGATGAAGCAGAAAACCTGCAAGAATCTCGTTTTGCAAATTTCGATAACGGTAAAATTAACGGAGAAATTCGTGTAATAGACATGGTTTTAGGTAAGAAAAACGAAATTTGGTTTATAAACGAGAAGCTAAAGTTAATTTTATTTAATACAGTAACGAAAGAGTTTAAAGACTTCAAAGATTCTTACCAAAATAAAACACTTAATTTCACAGCAATAAATACTTTAGATAGAGAAAATTTTTGGCTGAGTTCTATCCAAGGAGTTCATCACTTTAATTCCAAAACAAAAAAAATATTATCCTACTACTCTACAGATGGTTTTCAGGAAAATAGATATTTCTACAGAAGTACACTAACAAATAATGGAAATATATATTTTGGAGGAGAAAAAGGAATAAATTACTTTAATCCTTTAAAATTAGAAAAAATGGTTGCGCATCCGCAATTATCTATCTCAGATATTACCATATTAAATCAACCAGCTAGAGATATTATTCCAAATCAAATTTCTTCTAACAATTACGATTTTAAAGAAATAACACTTAAAAACAATCAATCTTCATTTTCTGTAAAATTCGCAGCAATCGATAATATTTTAAATCCTAATTTTTTATACTCTTATCGATTAAAAGGATTTGAAGAAGAATGGAAAACAACATATTCTGAAGGTATAGCCACTTATACCAATATTCCAGATGGAACATATACATTAGAAATTAAAGCAAAGGAAATAAACCAAACAACTGCAACATTAAAAAATAATATCCATATAAATATTTTACCACCTTTTTGGAAAACTTGGTGGGCATGTTTAATTTATCTACTACTTTTTACCTTACTTGTTTTAGTTTTTTTTAAATGGTATGGACTTAGAAAAAAGTTTTTAATAAATCGAATAAGTAGAAGAAAAGAAAAAGAACTTCATTCGGAAAAAATGAACTTTTTCACAAAAATGTCTCATGAAATTCAAACCCCTATTACACTTATTATTGGTCCAATAGAAGACATGTTAAAAAGAGCAGAGATGAATGGAAACTTACTCTTAGAAGAACGTTTAAATATTATTAGAAATAATGCAGTAAGACTTTCTCGAATTGCGAAAGAATTAACTCTTGTAAAAAACAAAGATTTAAAAAGACTAAAATTATCTGTCACAGAAAACGATTTATATACAGACATTAACAGCATCTGCTTATCCTTTAAAGAAATAGCGAGAAGTAAAAAAATAGATTTCTCTGTAAACTGCCCAAAAAATATTGAAAGTGCCTGGTATGATAAAGAAAAATTAGAACATATTTTATATAATATAATTGGCAATGCTTTTAAGTTTACACCAGTTGAAGGAAATATTCAAGTAATTGTTAAGCCTGTAGATAAGAAAAACAATATTAAAATTTCTATTTCAGACTCTGGAGTAGGTATACCAAAGAGCGATTTAGAAGATATTTTTAAGCTTTTTTATCGATCAAAAAATAAAACAAAAGCAAAAGGAACTGGTATAGGACTTGCTTTAACAAAAGAATTAGTCGATTTACACAAAGCAAAAATAAAAGTTAATAGTTCTAAATCTGAAGGAACAACTTTTACATTAAAAATTTCTATTTCTGAAGAAAATTATACAGACGAAGAAAAAATAACTTCAAGTAAAAAGATTGGTGTTATTGATGAAGCTAACATTACCAACAAGGATAATAAAGTTGTTTTAAAGAAAAACAGCGATCCTAATAGTAATAAAACAATTCTAATTGTTGAAGATAATTTCGAGCTTCAAAATTTTATAAAAGACCTATTATCTGATCAATACAATATTTTACAAGCAGAAAATGGAAAAGAGGGTTTTTATTACGCTAAAAACAATATTCCAGATTTAATTATTAGCGATATTATGATGCCAGAAATGGACGGAATCGAACTCTGCCAAGCATTAAATAAAGACAATTTAACAAAGCATATACCTGTTATTTTATTAACAGCCAAAAACTCCACACAATCTAAAATTACAGGTTTAAAAGCAGGAGCTTTAGAATACATAAATAAACCATTTAACACCAACGAACTTCTTTTAAAAGTAAATAATATTATAAACTCAAAAGACTCTATAATTTCTAAATATCGAAAAGAATTAATTAGCAGACCTTCTATAAAATTAGAGCAATCGCAAGACGAAATATTTTTAGAGAATTTAAATAAAATTGTAAACGAAAATTTAAATGATGCCAATTTTAAAGTGGATTCTTTAGCTGAAAAACTAAACATGAGTCATTCTAGTTTGTATAGAAAATGTTCTAATTTAACAGGATTAAGCTTAATCGATTATATACGCCAAATGCGTTTAAAGAAAGGTGCAATTATACTTGTAAAGTACGGTTACAACATTTCTGAAGTAGCATATATGGTAGGCTTTAACAATCCAAAATATTTTTCTAAAAGCTTTAAAAGTCAGTTTGGCAAGAGCCCAAAAGAGTTTAAAAGCACTGCAACATCCACAGAAAGTATCGAAGAATTCTTAGAAAAAAACAATATAGATTTCAAAAACTTTAATGAAGCCTAGAAACTAGAGAAATAAATATAAAAACTATTTATATCCATAATGTATAATTGGCCATTTCTAAAAGAGATAAGATTATAAATTAGTCATCATAGCTATACTTCACAGTTTTTTAAAAAATTTTGAAACTTATTTATTCTAAATAAATAACCTATACATTTTAAATTTAAGTACAATAACAATATTGGAACAATATTCTTCTATTTCACTTAAAACCAAGTATCTTCTTCATTACATAAAAGAAACAGAAACTTTACAAACAAATTCTAGTCGGATTTAAATTCATCAAAAAGGAGTAAAAAACAGTCAAATGCTAATTATTTCTTAAAATAACCCCTTTTTCTGGTTGAAATTAAACCTTTGAAATTGGGTTAAATTCTAATATTTGTAATTATAAAAATATCCGCTTTTAAGAATTTTGAAAACATATTTAATTAAAACGGATATTTAATAGTTAGATAAATAATCAAATTTGAATTATGACAAAAGCAACATTTACTTACCTGTTTTTAATTGTTTTTACAATAACAGGTTATTCTCAAACAAAAACTGTTAGAGGTTCTGTATACGAAAAAGATACAGGTTATCCATTACCTAGCGCAAACGTTCAGGTAAAAGGTACATCTAAAGGTGTAACAACCAATTTTGATGGTAATTATGAAATTAATGTTAAAGTAGGAGACATTATTGTTTTCAGCTATCTTGGTTTCGAGAACAAAGAAGTAAAAATCGAACAGAAAGATGTAATTGATGTTTACCTTACTTCTTCTGCATCGCAATTAGATGAAATTATTCTGGTAGGTTATGGTAAACAGAAAAAGCAAAGTGCAGTTGGGGCACAGTCTTCAATTAAAGCAACAGAACTAAAAATACCTGTTAGAGATTTAACTACAGCTATTGCTGGAAGGCTATCAGGAGTTGTTTCTACTGAAAGAGGAGGAGGTCCTGGTTCTAATGGTGCTAATTTATTTATTAGAGGTGTTGCAACATTTTCATCTAGCCCACAAGGACCACTTTTAGTTGTAGATGGAGTTCCAGATAGATCTATAAATAATATAGATCCAGAAGACATAGAAAGTTTTACCATTTTAAAAGATGCAACTTCTACAGCAGTTTATGGAACTAGAGGGGCAAATGGTGTTATATTAATTGTTACCAAAAAAGGTAAGGTTGGTAAACCAATAATTAATGTCGAAGTAAATCAAGCTATCACAAAATTCACGGCACTTCCAGAATTTATAGATGGACCAACGTTTCAAACATTATATAATGAAGCGCAAGTAACTAGAGGTAAAAATCCTGCATTTACACAAGATAGAATAGATTTAACAGCAAGTGGAGCAGACCCAGATTTGTATCCAAATGTAGATTGGTACGATACTATTTTAAGAGATTTTGCTACGAATAAGAGGTTAAATATAAGTGTTTCTGGAGGAGCAGAAGCTGCAAGATATTATATCTCTGCTGGTTATTTTGGAGAAGATGGTCTTTTTAAAACTGGAGATGTAGATAATTTTAACTCTAAACTAAGCTTAGATAGATTTAATTTTACAAGTAATGTAGATGTTAATATAACTAAATCTACTAAATTAGATTTAGGTATTACCGGTTTTGTTACCAATTTTAATGCTCCTGCAATTGGAGTAAATGAATTGTTTAATTTAACAACATCTACAGCACCACATATTATTCCTGGAGGAACATATAGTAATGGACAATGGCCACAATTGCAAGGTACAAGAGAAAGCCCTTTTCAAGCTCTTACTCAATCTGGTGTACAAAACGTATACAGAAATAGTTTTAGAACAAATATTCGTTTAACACAAGAATTAGACTTTATTTTAGATGGACTGAGTGCTACAGGAATGTTTGCTTTTGATATTAATGCAACAAACACTAACAGAAGATCTCGATTTTTACAAACCTATTATGCAACAGGTAGAGATGCAGATGGCAACCTAATTACAGAAGTATCTTCTCCAGGAAACGAGGAATTATCTTTTTCTAATTCTTCATCTTCAGATAGAAGATTTTATACTGAGGCAGCTGTGAATTATGCGCAAACTTTTGGAAATCACGAAGTATCTGGGCTTTTATTATTCAATCAGTCAGATTTTAGAATTGCAAACCCAGGATCTTATGTAGCATCACTACCATTTCGTCAAAGAAATTATGTAGGTAGAGCTACTTACGGTTATAACGAGAAATATTTTGCTGAGGCAAACTTCTCATATTCTGGTTCAGACCAATTTGTTCCTAGTGAGAGATATGGTTTTTTCCCTTCATTTGGAGCTGGTTGGTTAGTGTCTAACGAGAAATTTTTCAAACCAATCGAAAATATTGTTTCTTACATGAAATTAAGATATAGTTTTGGTCAATCAGGAAACGCAGCAGTTTCAGACCCTAACTTAAGATTTTTATACTTATCTCGTTTAGGAGATTCAGGTGGTTATACTTTTGGTTCTCCTGGAGCAACAAGAGGTTTTACTGGTTTTAACGAACAGCTTATTGGAGGTAATACAAAGTGGGAAACTACTTATAAACAAAACTTAGGTATAGAAGTTAGTTTCTTAAATAACGATTTAGACTTAATTGTTGAGTTATTTAATGAAAGAAGAGAAGGTATTTTATTAAAGAACTTTGTTATACCTTATTCTTCTGGTTTAACTGTAGGTAATATTCCTTTAAGTAATGTTGGTAAAACAAAAAATAAAGGAATTGATATTACTTTAAATTACGATAAGCGTTGGTCTATGGATAATTTCTTCTCTTTCAGAGGAACTTTTAACTATAATAAAAACGAAGCAGTATTTAACGGTTTACCTCCTTTTAGATACGATTATCAAAATAGAATAGGACAACCTATTAGTCAACGTTTTGGTTATGTAGCAACAGGTTTATTTGAAACTCAAGACGAAGTTGATAATGCTGCTATACAAAATGGAGATACAAGACCAGGAGATATTAGATATAAAGATTTAAATGGAGATGGAATAATTAATAGTGATGATCAAACAGCAATAGGTTTAGGTAGTATTCCAAGAATTACATACGGATTAACATTCGCTGGAGGTTTTAAAGGATTTGATGCTAGTTTATTTTTCCAAGGAGTTGGACAAGTAGATTTTAATTATGCATCAGGTTTTGGAACACAACCTTTCGTACAAGGGCCAACTTATGGTAACGTTTATACAAACGTATTAGATCGTTGGACAGAAGCTAATCCAAATCCAAATGCATTTTACCCAAGATTATCAACTAACGAAACTCTTACTTCTAACTATGTTACTAGTACATTCTGGACGAAAAGAGCAGATTATATAAGATTAAAGCAAGCAGAAATTGGATACACTTTAGTTGGTGGAGAAGATGTTAGTGAAAAATATTTTAAAAAGCTTAGAATTTTTATTAACGGTACAAACTTATTAACTTTCTCTAAATGGGATTTTTGGGATCCAGAATTAGGTGATGGTAATGGTGCTGTATATCCGAATATCTCAACATATAACTTTGGTCTTAGACTTACATTTTAAAAAAAATATTATGAAAATTTCAAATTATAAACAAACTGTTTTTCTTTTATTATCATTACTATTTGTTTTTCAAAGTTGTGATAGTGATTATTTAGAAGCACAGCCAGAAAACAATCTTAATACAGACGCAATATTTCAAAACAGAAACCAAACAGAAAGATGGTGGGCAGGTTTATTTACACGTATTCCAGATTTCTTTAACATGCCATATGGTTTTCAATATTCGTTTATGACAGACGAATTAGATTCAAGTCAATGGAACTTACCTGTCATTAATAGTGGAGCATTAAATCCTGCTTCTTCCCCATCTAACTTTCAACAGTTATATGAATCTATTCGTTTATGTTCTATATTTTTACAAAACATAGAAGGCAATCAAGAATTACAATCTTTACAAAATGGAGATAAAATTATTGCACAATACAGAGGAGAAGCAACATTTTTAAGAGCATATTATTATTGGTATATGATGCGTCAAGTAGGGCCTGTTGTAATTGTACCTTTAGAACCAGCAAGTCCAACAGACGAATTACAAATTCCTAGAAGTACTTGGGATGAGTCTGTAGAATTTGTACTAACTCAATTAGAATTAGCAAAGGCAGATTTACCTACAGACTATTTTCAAACTGGTACCACTACTGTAGATGCTTCACAAATTGGACGTATCAATAAAATGATTGTTGAAGCTGTAGAATCTCAAATATTACTTTATCATGCAAGCCCATTGTATAATGGTAATACAACTATGACAGATTTTACTAACTTAGATGGAACTCAATTATTAAATAGTAATTACGACGCTGGTAGATGGGCAACAGCAGCAACTGCTGCCAAGAGAGCTATTGATATTGCTGAAGCTAATGGAAAAGGATTATATACTGCTAATGGAAGTAGTGCTTTTGAAACTGCATACAACTCAGTAAGAAACATGTATTGGGATGGATGGCAAACAGAAGGAGTTTGGGTAAGACCATCTTCTGCAGTAACCGGAACTTACGAAATTCATGCTTCACCAAGAGGAATTGCAGGAACTGCATATAATGGAATTGCTGTTGTTCAAAAATTAGTTGATGATTTTAGAACAGCAAGTGGCTTAAAAATTGAAGATGATCCAAATTATACAGAAGTAAATTATGAAGCAACTGCAACACCATATTATGTTGCTGGAACAAACTCTATGTTTGCAAATAGGGAAGCAAGATTTTATGCTAACGTTAACTTTAATGGAGCTGTTATGCCTGGAAATCCAAAACCGGGAGAAACTGCAGTAGAATTCTACAACACAGGAAATTCTGGAAAAGCCGGAGCTCCAAGAGATTGGCCTAAAACCGGTTTTTCTGCTAGAAAAAACGTACATCCAACATTTAGTGTAAACCCTTATGTAGCTGTAAGCAGACCAGCAATGCTTATAAGAGTTGCAGAATTATACTTAAATTATGCAGAAGCACTTAACGAATCTAGTCCTGGAAATCCAGATATTACTAATTATTTAAACAGAGTTAGAAATAGAGCAGGTTTACCAAATATAGCAAGTGGGTTAAGTCAATCTCAAATGAGAGAAGAAATAAGATTGGAAAGAAGAATAGAACTTTGTTACGAAGGTGCTCACAGATTTTCTGATGTAAGAAGATGGATGGTTGCAGAAGAAGAAGGTTATAAACAAGGAGGAGACTACTTTGGAATGACAATGGACGCTGGAAATACATTATCAAGCCCAGAATTTCATGTTAGATCTAAAGCATTCGAAAGAGCATCTTGGCAACGTAAATACTATTTTTTACCTTACGGTCAGAATGAAGCTGATAGAAATTTAGAATTAGTTCAGTTTCCAGGATATTAATATTTAATTAAAGTTATAATTATGAAAACAAATAATATATACAAATCATTTTTAATTGTAATAATGGTTTCTCTTTCAATTTCTTGTGAAGATGAAACACCAGCTTATGAACAATTAACAGATTCAAAAGAGAATGCTCAAATATTTATTGCAAAAGCTGTAAATGGAGCTGTAGATTTAGAAATTTTTCCTTATGCAGACCAAAGAGAAACTAACTTTGGTATTGGTTTTGGAGGTGTAGGACTTCCTGCTAGTGATATTTCTGTTAAACTAGAAATAAACCAAACTGCTTTAGATAGTTTAAATCAAATAAGAGTTGCAAGTGGTAGAGATCCTTATTTAATTTTCCCATCAGATGCATATGAAATAGGAGATTTATCTTTTACAATTCCAGCAGGAAAACAATCTTCTGGAGTAACTAAACTTACTTATTTCCCTAATAAATTTGATAGCTCTTCCGATTTTGCTTTGCCATTGACAATTGTAGAATCTTCAGGTTACAATGTAAACCCTTCAACTAAAAATATTATTTTTTTAGCAAATGCACCAAGAGAAAGAGTTGCAAATACAAATGGTTGGATAGCAACTGCGTCTTCATCTCAAGACAATGGTTGGGAAAATACAGGTTTAGCTAGTGCACTTTTAGATGGTGATCTAAATACGATTTGGCACTCAGAATACAGTCCTACAACTCCAGGCTACCCTCATACTGTAAGTTTTGATATGACAAAAAAGATATTTGTTACAAAAGTACAAATAGCTCCACGTCAAAATAATAACTCTGGGCCTACTAAATTTTATTTAGAAGGTACAAATGGTGGAGATTGGATAAAACTAACAGAAGAATTAGATTTTAATCCAGCAAACATTGATTTTCAAGAATACGTTATAACAGGGCAAACTTTAGATAAGATTAGAATGGTTATGACAGAAGGAAGGCAAACAGTAAGCTTCTTATCAGAATTTAAAGTCTTTGCGTTCTAAAAAGAGAAGAATCTTATAATTTATACTTATTTTAATATAGAAAAATCTGTGGAAAATAATTCCACAGATTTTTTTATTTACTATAGTTTTAGAAAGTAACAGTTTTAATTCTGTTACTATAAAAAAAATTTTCATGATATCTGTTTAAATTAATTTGAAATATATTGAATAATTATTACAAATAAAACATACCAGTACCTACTAGTTGTTTTATAATAAAATATTGATATCTTTGCAACATGAAAATAGTTTCTCTAAAAAAATCTGGTGTTCCAAAATACAAGCAAATTGTAAACTCAATTGAGCGTGCAATTGTTAGTGGAAAACTAAAAAAAGGAGACAAGCTACCTTCTTTAAATGTTGTAAAAGACCAACATAAATTATCCAGAGACACTGTTTTAAACGCTTTTAACGAACTTAAAACGAGAGGAATCATTCATTCTGTGGTTGGAAAAGGCTATTTTGTAAGTAGTGAAGATGTACTTGTAAAAAAGAAAATCTTTCTACTTTTCGATGAATTAAATTCTTTTAAAGAAGATTTATACAACTCATTTTTAGATTGTTTGGGCGATAATTGTCAAGTAGATATTTTTTTTCATCATTTTAACGAAGATGTTTTTAACAAATTGATAAACGACAATAATGGCAATTACAGTTCTTATGTAATAATGCCTGCAAATCTAAAAAATGTAAATGTTGCAGTTGATAATTTACCGAAAGAGAACGTTTATATTTTAGATCAAAAACATCCTGAGCTATTAGACTATCCAGTAATTTTTCAAAATTTCGAAAAAGATATTTTCAACGGACTTTCCAGTGCTTTATCAAAACTAAAAAATTACAAAAAACTGATTTTATTATTCCCAAAAGTGAAACAACCTAAAGGAATTTTAAATGGTTTTCAACTATTTTGTGACGCAAACAATTTTAATTCGGAAGTAATTTCTTCTTTAGAAAACAGCACTCCCAAAAAAGGAGAAGTCTATTTAATTTTAGATGATAAAAACCTGATTCGAATCATTAAAAAGATAAAAGAAAACAACTTACAATTATCTAAAGATATTGGTTTAATTTCTTTTAATGATACTATTTTAAAGGAAGTTGTTGCAGATGGAATTACAACCATATCTACCGATTTTAATTTAATGGGAGAAAAATTGGCGCAAATGATTTTAAATAACGAGCACACGAAAATTGAAAATCCGAGTGCCTTAATTTTAAGAAAATCTTTATAAATATGTTTACTATTAAAGAAAAAAACGAAAGTAGTTTCAACTTAGTAGAACTAAATAACACCAGAAACAATTCGCATGCTCGTATTTCTCTAAATGAAGGTGGAAGATTACAAAACTTAAAATTTAAAGGGATTTCTATTATTGAAGATCAACCAAATTTCCATTATAAAGACTGTTATTCCTCTGCGATTTTATTTCCATTTGCCAATAGAATCGAAGAAGGAAAATATACTTACAAAAACAAAGAATATCAATTTAAAAGCAACGAACCTAAAAGTAAAAACGCCTTACATGGTTTGGTTTTTAACAAAGATTTTAAAATTTTAGAAAAAGAAATTACTTCTAATAGTGCTTCTGTTACTATATATTATTCAGAAAAAAATGACTGTAAAAGCTTTCCTTTTAAATATTCGCTTTATGCAACCTACACGCTTTTAGAAGAAGAATTACAACTAAAAATATCTGTAAAAAACGATGACTCAACATCATTTCCATTTGTTTTAGGCTGGCATCCTTATTTTAATTGCGACGATTTTAAAAACAGTTTCCTCAATTTTAAAAGTGATAAAAAAGTAATTTTCGATAAAAATTTAATTACAAAAGAAATAGTAGACCATAAAACAGCTTCAAAATTTGAATTGGAGAACAAACATTTAGACGATGGATTTGTTCTTGAAAATGATGTTATAAAGTTTTCTACGCCTAAATATCAATTAGAATTATCATCAACATCTAAAGAAAACTTTTTACAATTATACACTCCTAAAGATAAACCAATTATTGCTATTGAATCTATGACAGGGATTTCTAATAGTTTTAACAACAAAATAGGTTTGCAAGAATTAGAAGCTAAAAAAAGCTATGCTTTAACTTGGACTGTAAAATTTTTATAAAACCGAATTAATATGAGTAACCAATTAATTAAAGAAGTAAAAGACGAATTCAAGAAAACATTTTCTGCGAATCCTTTATTGGTATTTTCACCAGGAAGAATAAATATTATTGGAGAACATACAGATTATAATGGCGGTTTTGTATTTCCTGCAGCTGTAGATAAAGGAATTGCAGCCGCAATTCAAAAAAGCGATACTGGGTCTTGTACTGCAATTGCAATGGATTTAGAGAGCACAATAGAATTTGAATTAGACAAATTAAAAACCTCCAAAGAGGGAAATTGGGAAAATTACGTTTTTGGTGTAGTTGCAGAAATTCAAAATAGAAATAAAATTATTGGCGATTTTAATATCATTTTTAAAGGAAATATTCCTGGAGGAGCAGGCATGTCTTCTTCTGCTGCTTTAGAAAACAGTGTGGTTTTTGGTTTAAACGAATTGTTCGATTTAGGGTTATCAAAAACAGAAATGATTTTAATTTCACAAAAAGCAGAACACAATTATGTGGGGGTAAAATGTGGAATTATGGACCAATATGCAAGTATGTTTGGTATTAAAGATAATGCTTTACTATTAGATTGCAGAACGATAAAATCGAAACCTTATAAAATCGATTTTAAAGAGCATCAATTAATGTTAATCAACACAAATGTAAAGCATAGCTTGTCTGACAGTGCATATAACGATAGACGTTCTGCCTGCGAAAGCATTGCAGAATTATTAAATGTAGAAACTTTAAGAGAAGCTTCTGAAAAAGATTTAGAAAAAATTATTGATAAAGTTACGCCAGAAAATTACCAAAAAGCATTGTATGTAATTCAAGAAATTGAAAGAACACAAAAAGCTGCAAAAGCAATTGAAGAAAATGATTTGGAAACTTTAGGTGCTTTAATTTATGGTTCTCATAATGGTTTGCAACACCAATATAAAGTAAGTTGCGATGAGCTGGATTTTTTGGTAAACCAAGCTAAAAAAAACAAAGACGTTTTAGGCGCAAGAATGATGGGTGGTGGTTTTGGTGGTTGTACCATTAACTTAATTAAAAAAGATGAAGCAAAAAACTTTGCAAAAACTGCATCTAAAGCATATAAAAATAAGTTCGACAAAGACTGTTCTGTGTATTTTATAGAACTTTCTAATGGTACACATTTGGTAAAATAATCAACTAACAAACAATCGTATGAACAATACAAATTTGCAAGATTACTCGCATAAAAGATTTAATATTTTAACTGGAGAATGGGTTTTGGTTTCTCCTCACAGAGCAAAAAGACCTTGGCAAGGACAAAATGAAGAAATTTCTACTGAAAAAAGACCTTCTTATGACGAAAGTTGCTATTTATGTGCAACAAACACAAGAATTAACGGGGAAGTAAATCCCGATTATAAAGACGTTTTTATTTTTACCAACGATTTTGCTGCGCTTCAAAAAGATTCGCCAAAATTTAATGTGAATGATGGTTTATTGCAAGCAAAAAGCGAAAATGGAATTTGTAAAGTAATTTGTTTTAGCCCAGATCATTCAAAGAGTTTGGCAGACATGGAAGTTGCTGACATTAAAAAGGTGGTAAATACTTGGCAAAAAGAATATGTTTCTATTGGTGAAATTGAAGGCATAAATTATGTTCAAATTTTTGAAAACAAAGGAGCAGTAATGGGTTGTAGCAATCCTCATCCTCATGGACAAATCTGGAGTCAGACTTCGTTACCTAATGAAGTTGATAAAAAAAATCAGCAACAATTAGCCTATTATAAAGAGAAAAAAAGTAGTCTTTTAGGAGATTATTTACAACAAGAACAAACATCTAAAGAAAGAATTATTTTTGAAAATGACGATTTTTTAGTGTTGACTCCTTTTTGGGCAATTTGGCCTTTTGAAGTGATGATTGCTCCTAAAAAAGCGCAAAAAAACATCACAGAAATGACCGAAAACGAAGCTTTAAATTTCGCAGAAGCAATTTCTGTTATTACAAAAGCGTATGACAAGTTGTTCAACACTTCTTTCCCATATTCTTCTGGAATACATCAAGCACCCACAGATGGAGAAGAAAATAAACATTGGCATTGGCATATGAGTTTTTATCCACCTTTGTTAAGAAGCGCAACTGTAAAGAAATTTATGGTGGGTTATGAGATGTTTGGATCGCCACAAAGAGATATTACTGCAGAAATTGCTGCAGCTAGATTAAAAGAATTAGTTTAAAGATTACCTTTCAAGAGGAATTCAAAAATAAAAGTCCTAAAAAAAATTAACAATTACATCTTCTAAAAATTCTGATGTATATTTAGACACATTTAAAATCAACTTACAACTAAAAACCAAATTATGCAATTTCTAACCTTTATAGGATTTACGGCTTTAGTGGCAATTATCGCTTATTTAAAAACAAGAAGCACAAAGGAAGATTCTTCAGATGGATATTTTTTAGGAGGACGAAGTTTAACAGCTGGAGTTATAGCTGGTTCTTTATTATTAACTAATCTATCTACAGAACAAATCGTTGGCTTAAATGGAGCTGCTTACGAAAGTGGATTATCTGTAATGGTTTGGGAGACATTAGCAGCAATTGCAATGGTAGTAACAGCCATGTTTTTATTACCAAGATACTTAAAAGGCGGTTTAACAACAGTTCCTGGGTTCTTGGCGAAAAGATTCGATGTTACCACAAAAACACTTACCTCTGGATTATTTCTAACAGGTTATGTAGTTGTTCTGCTTCCTGTAATTTTATATTCTGGTTCTTTAGCCATTAGCGGAATGTTCGATGTTCCTGAATTATTAGGTGTTACTCAAAAAGAATCTATTTGGATTTGTGTTTGGGGAATTGGAATTATAGGTTCTATTTATGCTGTTTTTGGAGGATTAAAAGCAGTTGCAGTTTCAGATTCTATTAACGCAATTGGTTTATTAATTGGAGGTATTTTAATTCCTATTTTTGGATTGATGATGATTGGAGATGGAAGTTTGTTAGATGGTTTATCCATCTTAACAACAGAAAATCCAGATAAATTTAAATCTATGGGAGGAGAAGCAGATCCTGTTCCTTTTTATACGATTTTTACAGGAATGATGCTAGTTCAATTATTTTATTGGGGAACCAACCAACAGATTATACAAAGAGCTTTAGGAGCAAAAGATTTAAAAGAAGGGCAAAAAGGTTTATTATTAGCTTCATTTATAAAAATATTGGGGCCAATAATTGTTGTTTTGCCAGGTTTAATTGCTTTTCACTTATTTCAAGGGAATTTAGAATCTGCAGACAGTGCATATCCAGAATTGGTTAGAAAAGTATTGCCACAAGCTTGGGTTGGTTTCTTTGCTGCTGTTTTATTTGGTGCAATTTTAAGTTCTTTTAATAGTGTTTTAAACAGTTCTGTAACTTTATTTGGTATAGATATTTACAAACAGCACATCAACAAAGAGGCAGACGAAAAAACAGTAGTAAAATATGGTAAAACATTTGGAGTTATATTAGCAATTGCAGCGATGTTTATTGCTCCATTAATAGCAAATGCAGGAAGCTTATTTGATTATTTACAAGAAATTAACGGAATATATAGTATCCCTATTTTAACGATTATTATTGTTGGTTACTTAACAAAATATGTTCCAGCAATAGCCGCTAAAATTGGTTTAGTTTCTGGATGTTTATTGTATGTAATGAGTCAATTTTTTATGCAACCTTATTTTGTAGATGCTGCAATGGAAGAAGCAAACATAAAAGGAATTACAGATGCAACAGAACTAGCTATTATTGAAGCACAAGCATATCCTCACTTTTTAGATGTTATGGCTATTTTATTCATTCTAAACGTAATTATTATGTTGATAATCGGAAAATTATATCCAAGAAAAGAACCTTTTATTCAAGAATATACAAAACAAGTAGATATTACGCCTTGGAAATACACAAAACATGCTGGTATAGCTATTTGCTTAATTGTGGTTGGGGTTTATGTTTACTTTGCTTAAATAGGATATTATTATTCTAAAATATAGATGTCCTGATAAATTTATTTTATTGGGACTTATTTTTTGAATTCATTATTGAATAAATTGCAACGATTTTATTTAAGGAATAACTACCTTTAAATTTAATAAAATTACACCTCAGAAGTTATGGATATAAAATTAGCAGTATTAATAGATGGCGATAATATACCATCTGCTTACGTAAAAGAAATGATGGAAGAAATTGCTAAATATGGCAATCCAACCATTAAACGTATTTATGGAGACTGGACCAAACCACACTTGTCTAAATGGAAAAACATGCTGTTAGAAAATGCCATTACTCCTATTCAACAATATGGTTATACAACTGGTAAAAACGCTACAGATTCTGCAATGATTATAGATGCAATGGATATTTTATATTCAGAAAAAGTAGATGGTTTTTGCTTGGTTTCTAGTGATAGCGATTTTACACGTTTGGCAACTCGTTTGCGAGAAGCAGGCATGAAAGTGTATGGTTTGGGCGAAAAGAAAACGCCAAATCCTTTTATTGTTGCTTGCGACAAGTTTATTTATATTGAAATCTTAAAACAAGAAGCCTCTGAAAATGAAGAAGAATCTACAGAAATAGAAAAAAATACTAAAAACAAATACGATAAAATAACTCAAAAAGAAATTAAATTTATAGCATCTACCATAGAAGATGTTGCAGATGATGATGGTTGGGCATTTTTAGGTGATGTTGGTAGTTTACTCCAAAAGAAACAACCCAATTTCGATTCTAGAAATTATGGTTTTCAAAAATTAACGCCTTTAATTAAATCGATAAATAATTTTGAAATCGAAAAAAGAGACACTTCTAAAGGAAGATTAAAACTTATTTATGTAAAGATTAAAGAAGTAAAATCTAAAAGGGAAAAAAGTAGTAACTAAAATTATTTCACTTTTAATAAAATGAAATATTATAAACAAAAAAAAGCATCTCAATAAAGAGATGCTTTTTGCGGTCTGGACGGGACTCGAACCCGCGACCCCCTGCGTGACAGGCAGGTATTCTAACCAGCTGAACTACCAGACCGTTGCTATTAGCGGTGGCAAATATATAATAGATTTTAATATCTACAAACAAAAAAATGATTTTTATTTAATTTTTTTTCTACTAATTAAATATTTTGTGAGAATTTGATTAAATCCAGAATGAATATCTACAGGAACATAATCAATTTGATATTGTAAACATTTATTTTTCAATTCTTTAAAATAATTTTCTACAATTTCTTTGTATTTTTCTTGCACATTCTCTGCGTAGACATTTATTTCTTCTCCAGTTTCTAAATCGACAAATTTTTTGGGTGAATTGTCAAAATTGAAGTTTAATTCTGTTTTTCCATCGAAAGTGTGAAATAAAACCACCTCGTGTTTGTTATATTTTAAATGACGTAAGGCTTCAAAAAGTGCTTCGTCGTCTTTAGAAGTTTGAAACATGTCTGTAAAAACAAAAATTAAAGAGCGTCTGTGAATTTTTTCAGCAATTTCGTGTAAATATTTATAAGTATCTGTAGTTGCACTCGATTTTGAAACCAATAATTGCTCTAATTGATGCAATAACATCTTTCTATGGCGCTCACTACCCTTTTCTGGCGCATAATATTCATAAGAATCTGCATAAATACTTAAACCAACTGAGTCTCTTTGTTTTTTGAAAATTTCCATTAATGCAGCTGCTGCAACTGCAGAAAAACCGACCTTATTTAAAGAATCTACTGTTTGCTTTTTTACAACAGGATAATGCATTGAAGCTGAATTATCTATAATAATATGACAACGCAAGTTCGTTTCTTCCTCATATTTTTTAGTGTAGAGTTTCTCTGTTTTTGCAAACAGTTTCCAATCGATATGTCGTGTGCTTTCGCCTTTATTGTATAATTTATGTTCGGAAAATTCTACAGAAAACCCATGAAACGGACTTTTATGCATTCCTGTGATAAAACCTTCCACCACTTGTTTTGCAAGGATATCTAAATTTTTAATTTCCGAAGATTGTACGTTTGATAAATCCATACTTATTTTTTAATTTCTTGGGCTCTCGAAAGATTATCTGTTGTTTGCAGTAATTTTTTCTCTAAAATAGGATTGTAATTCGGATTTTCATCTAAAAATTTACTTAAAATTTCAAATGCTTCTTTTGATGAATAATTTCCAATAGAACTTGCCAACCAACCTTTAGGAAAGAAAATATCTCCAGTTAATTGTACTTCTTCTAATTTTTCTAAAATAGATTTTAAATGTTTTGTAGAAGATTTTTGTCTTAAAGGATGATGTATGTTGTTCAAAGCACTTTGCACCCAAGATTCTTTTTCTCTGTTTTCTTTTTGTAAAAGTGATTCCATAAACGCATCTCTAACATTTTCATCATTAGAAAGCGATGGTAACAACCATTTAAAACGCTCTAATCTGTCTAGATTTGAAATTCGGGTTTGCTGTTCTTCTAAAATTTCATTGGCTTTTGGATGCTTGAAAATTGCTAATTTCATTGCCAAAGAAGTGTAATCGTTTTCATTTAAAAAGAGGTTTTTGATATTTTTATCTTTCTTCCAAATTGTATACAAATTGTTTACACCAACTTCTGAAAAAGCAATAGATTGATATAGCCCAAAAAGGGTTCTTTTGATATTTTTAGGCAACTCACTTTCTAATAAATTAAAAATTGAAGTTTCTGAATTCTTCTGAATATTATTTTGCTCTTCCTCATTTAAGAACGTCCAAAATATATGCTGAATTCTACCTGATAAATAACCAGTAATTAGTTCGTTTTCTTCTTTCTGAACTGCCTCTAAATACACATTGTAGGTTTCTAATGGAGTGATTTCTCCATTCAACATATTTTCGTATAAATTTATATATTGATATCCTCTTGAAACTTCATCTTTTATGTTTTTATAAGAATCTATTTTATCTTTATAAATAGGAAAAACACCATAACCAAATCCGTTTGTATTGTACAAAATTTGCCCTGGTTTAAAATCTTTTGTTGCTAAAGTAATATCAAAAGATTTACCCATATTCTTTATGTTAATGTTCTTTAAATATCCTCTTTCATCTAACAATTGAATTCTAAAAGATTGCGTCCAAATTTTATCTGAACCATCTTCTGCTTTTTGATGAATAACAAACTTGGTAACGTTTCCTTTTTCATTTAATTCGATTTCTTCATAAAAAACAGGCCTTCCAGCTGAATTCACCCAAACATCACTCCAATTTTTAATATCTCCAGCAGATTTTTTATCTAATATTGAAACCAATTCGTTCCAATCTGCATTTGAGTTCTGGTATGTTTTTATATATTCTTGAATTCCTTGTTGAAAAGCTTCTTCTCCCAATAAAAACTCCAATTGACGCATCATAATTGGTGCTTTGTTGTAAATAATTCTCCCATATAAAGAACCCGCATTTTTTAAGTTTCCTAAATATTGGCGAATGGCATTTGTACCTTTTGTTCTGTCTTCTGAATACGCACTTGGGTAATGAGACATCATAAAACTTAAATCGTGATTTATCTCTGGAAAAACAGGATTCATAATTTTATCTGCCATAAAATTGGCAAAAACCTCTTTCATCCAAACATCGTTAAACCATTTCATGGTAACCAAATCGCCAAACCACATGTGTGAAGTTTCGTGTGCAATTAATTTTGCTCTGCTTAATTTTCTATTTTGAGTCGCATTTTTATCTAAAAATAAAGAAGAAGCTCTGTATTGAATCGCACCAACATGTTCCATTCCACCATATTGAAAGGGCGGAATTGCTGCAAAATCCATCTTTTGAAACGGGAATTTTACTTGTGTATAACTCTTTAGAAAACCCAACGAATTTTGATGAATTTTGTATACTTCATCCACACTTTCATCAATTTTTTCTTGGTTGTTTTCTCTGTATAAAAAACGCATATCGAATGCACCCGGATTTTTAATTTCTTCCGTAAATTTTCCAGCGACAAAAGAAAATAAATACGTGCTCATTAAATCGGTTTTCGCAAACGTGTGTTCTGTAAAACCATCTATTTCTAATGCGCTTTCTTCAAAAGCTCCACACAACACTTTCCAATCTTTTGGCGCAGTTATTCTTAATTTATAATTTGCTTTTATATCTGGTTGATCGAAACAAGGAAACAAGGTACTTGCCCTATCTGGAACTAATAAAGTGTATAAAAACTCTTCGTTTCTATTGAGAGAAATTTCTCCAGCATTAAAAAATATTTCGATTGAATTCGCTCCTTTTACAAGATGTTTTTTATCGATAATTAAATGCTCTTTTTCGTGTTTTATTTCTAAAATTTGTCCATTTACTTTTAATGATTTTAAATGTGATTTTTCTTCATTAAAATCTAAAATTAAATCATTTTCAAGATTATTCAAAGTTAAATCTAACTGTAATTTAGAAGAAATTGGGCTCGTTTTTTCCTTTGGAATTTTAAAATCTAAATGATATAAAACGTCAGAAATTTGTTGTTTTCTTAATTGTGCTAATTCTAAAGAAATTCCTTTGTCGAGAATAATATCATCTTGTTTAGAAGTACAAGAAAAAATAAATAAAATAGATAAAAAGTAAAATGCTTTTTTCATTTAAATTGAATTTTTGAAATAATTTCTATTGAGCTTTAATTGGCGAACAAATTTCAATAATAAACCCATTATTATCTGTTACATAACCCACTTTTTGACCCCAAGGTTTTTCTCTTATAGGTTCAAATTCTTTTGCTCCAAAAGAAATCGCTTTTTTAAAATCTATTTCTATATTTTCTGAAGTAAAAGCTAATTCTATACCAAAAGGTTTTCTCGAAATTGAACTTTTGACAAAACCTTTTTTAAAATTAGAATTCCCCAATTCAAATGAAGCAAAAGCAATGGTAGTTTCACCTGAAATTAACTCGCCATAATCTTTTTCTGGAGTCATAAATTTTTCAGAAAAACCAAAAACTTTTTTATAAAACTCAAGTGTCTCAAACACACTTTCTACATATAATATAGTGTAAGCATACTTCATATATTAATAATTTAAAGTTATGTTATACAAAACACCTAAAATAAAAAAAGGTTTAGCGTTAGCCAAACCTTTTTAATATTATAAAATGTTAATTGTTACTATAATGCAGCATCAATTTTTCCTGTGTATGTGTTTTTTGGAGCAACACCTACTTGCTTATCTACAACTTCTCCGTTTTTAAAGATTAAAACAGTTGGTATGTTTCTTACTCCGTATTTTGCTGCAAATTCTTGGTTTGCATCTACATCTACTTTACCAACTACAGCTTTACCTTCGTATTCTGCATGAATTTCATCTACAATTGGTCCAACCATTCTACATGGTCCACACCAAGCTGCCCAGAAATCTACCAATACTGGCTTGTCTGATTTTAATACTACTTCTTCAAAATTCGCGTCTGTTATTTCTAATGCCATTTTTTATATTTTTAAATTCTTATTTCAGTTTTATATTACAAAAGTAAACAATTTATTTAGGTTCTATATTTCTAAAAAATTACTTTTTACTATTTGTCTATCAATTGTATTTATTATTACAATTGATTGTAACTAATTATAATATTAGCTGAATTTAATTTGAGTAAGCGCGTTAGGGATTGAGCGGTTTGTTTGAGCTCTTTTTTGTTTTTACAAAAAAAGCGAGTAGCGAAAGCCCGACCTTTTTAGGGAACGCCCAAAATATTTTAAAATAATTCGGATGCTATTGCATGTACATTATCGCTTTTTCCCATAGAATAATAGTGCAAAACTGGTACTCCTGCCGCCAATAATTCTTTCGATTGCTGAATAGCCCACTCAATACCAACTTGGCGAACGTCTTTATTTGTCTTACAATTTTCGACAGACGAAATTAAAGTTTCGGGTAAATCGATTTTAAAAACTTGAGGTAATAATTGCAAATGACGCTTTACTGCAATTGGCTTAATTCCTGGAATAATTGGCACATTAATTCCGGCTTTTTTTGCAGCTTCTACAAACGCAAAATATTTCTGATTATCGAAAAACATCTGTGTAACTACGTAATCTGCACCAGCATCTACTTTTTCTTTTAAACGTTTTAAATCGGTTTGTAAAGATGGTGCTTCTAAATGTTTTTCTGGGTAACCTGCAACACCAATACAGAAATCTGCTTTATTTGTAGACTCTATAACATCATGCAAATATTTTCCGCAGTTTAAATCGCTAATCTGTTTTACCAAATCTGTTGCATAATGATTCCCACCTTGATTTGGCGTAAAATATTTTTGATGACTCATGGCATCTCCTCTCAAAGCCATTACATTGTCGATTCCTAAATAATGGCAATCTACCAAAACGTATTCTGTTTCCTCTTTTGTAAAACCTCCACACAACACATGTGGCACTGTATCTACATCGTATTTATGCTTAATTGCAGCACAAATACCTACAGTTCCAGGACGCATTCTGGTTATTTTTCGATCTAATAAACCATTGCCTTTATCGATATAAACATACTCTTCTCTGGAAGTTGTAACGTCTATAAAAGGCGGATTAAATTCCATTAATGGGTCTATGTTATTGTATAAATCATTGATGTTATTTCCCTTTTTTGGCGGAATAATTTCAAATGAAAACAATGTTTTTCCGTCTGCTTTTTTAATGTGTTCTGTAATCTTCATAATAGGCCTCCCTTAATCCCTCCAAAGGAGGGAAAATTGTCGCGGGTATTTTATGTTATTAATACTTTATTTGGGCGTTCCCTAAAAAGGTCGCGCTTTACACTATATCTTTTTGCTGAAAAAGCAAAAAGGATGTCGTTTCAATCGCTAACGCTACTTGTTTAGCAACTTTATTCATCATCAAAACTCTTTGCAAACTAATTTACACAAGAGTGTTTCTTCCCTTTGGGAAGATTAAGATGGGCTCTCCTCTGCTAAAGTTGGATGCAACCACTTTCTTGCTTTCTCTTTTGTAATTCCTTTTCTTGTGGAATAATCTGTTACTTGATCGTCTGTAATTTTTCCTAAACCAAAATATTTTGCTTCTTTATTTGCAAAATAATATCCAGATACTGCTGCTGCAGGCCACATTGCCAAACTTTCTGTTAGAGTAACTCCTATGTTTTCTTCTACGCTTAATAAGTCCCAAATGGTTTCTTTTTCTAAATGATCTGGACACGCAGGATAACCTGGTGCTGGTCTAATTCCTTTGTAATTTTCTTTTATTAAATCGTCGTTTGTTAAAGTTTCGTCTGATGAATATCCCCAATGTTTTACTCTAATTTGTTTGTGTAAATATTCTGCCATTGCTTCTGCAAATCTGTCTGCAATTGCTTGGGCCATAATTGCATTGTAATCGTCTTCTTTTGCTCTGTAACTTTCTGCCAATTCTTGCGCTCCAAAAATACCGACACAAAATGCGCCCATATAATCAGTTTTATTGGTTTCTTTTGGCGCAATAAAATCTGCTAATGCATGGTTTGGAATTCCTTCTCTTTTCTTTAATTGCTGACGTAAAGTTCTAAAAATGGCAACTTCTTCTCCTTTTTTCTGAACAGAAATATCATCATCATTTATTGAGTTTGCTTCAAACAAACCGAAAACTGCCTTAGGTTTTAATAATTGTTTGGCAATGATTTCTTTAATCATTTCTTGAGCTTCTGCATACATTATAGTCGCTTGTTCTCCAACTACTTTATCTGTTAGAATGTCTGGGAATTTCCCATGTAAATCCCAACTTCTAAAAAATGGACTCCAATCTATAAAAGGCAACAATTCTTTTAAACTCAATTGTTTTAAAACCTGAATTCCTAATTCGTTAGGTTTCTTAATTTCCGAAGTTTCCCAATCAATTTTATATTTTCTTTTTCTTGCTTCTGTAATAGAAATATAAGATTTTTCTTTTCCTCGTTTTAGAAACTTGGTTCTAAATTCGTCGTAATCTTTCTTTAATTTTGCTGTATATAAATGGCTCGATTTCTTGTTCAGTAAATCTCCAACAACAGTTACTGCTCTACTTGCATCATTTACATGAACCACTGCATTTTTATATTGTGTATCTATCTTAACAGCCGTATGCGCTTTGGATGTTGTTGCACCACCAATTAACAAAGGCAACACAAAATTCTGACGTTGCATTTCTTTAGCCAAATACACCATTTCATCTAAAGAAGGTGTAATTAAACCAGATAAACCAATTGCATCAACACGTTCGTCAATAGCAGTTTGTATGATTTTTTCTGGCGGAACCATTACACCTAAATCTACAATTTCGTAATTATTACAAGCCAAAACAACACTCACAATATTTTTTCCAATATCATGCACATCACCTTTTACAGTTGCCATTAAAATTTTACCAACAGGTTCTTGTTTGTCTCCTTTTTCTGCTTCAATAAACGGATTTAAATAAGAAACCGCTTTTTTCATTACTCTTGCAGATTTTACAACTTGTGGCAAAAACATTTTTCCTGCGCCAAATAAATCTCCAACCACATTCATACCAATCATTAAATTACCTTCGATAACTTCAATTGGTTTTTCTGCTTCTTGTCTTGCTTGCTCTACGTCTTCAATAATAAAAGCATCTATTCCTTTTACTAAAGCATGTGTAATTCTTTCTTGTAGTGTATTTTCTCTCCAAGATAAATCTGCAACTTTTTCTTTTTTAGAACCTTTTACTGTTTCTGCTAAATCTAATAATCGTTCAGTTGCGTCTTCTCTTCTGTCTAATATTACGTCTTCTACATGTTCTAATAATTCCTTCGGAATATCATCATAAACCTCCAACAAAGCAGGATTTACAATTCCGATATTCATACCAGCCTGAATTGCATAATATAAAAACACAGAGTGCATAGCTTCACGAACACCATCATTTCCTCTAAACGAAAACGACACATTACTTACACCTCCACTTACAGAAACATTTGGTAAATTTTGTCTTACCCATCTTGTTGCTTCAATAAAATCGATGGCATTTCTTCTATGTTCGTCCATTCCTGTTGCTACAGGAAAAATATTCAAATCGAAAATGATGTCTTCACTTGGAAAACCAACTTTATTTACCAAAACGTCATAAGAACGTTTGGCAATTTCTATTCTTCTATCGTAATTATCTGCCTGACCTTCTTCATCAAAAGCCATTACAATTACTGCTGCTCCATAGCGTTTTATTTGTTTTGCTTCCCAAATAAATTTTTCTTCTCCTTCTTTTAAGGAAATAGAATTTACCACACATTTTCCTTGTACAACTTGTAAACCAGCTTCTATGATTTCCCATTTGGAACTATCAATCATAATTGGGACTCTGCAAATATCTGGTTCTGCAGCAATTAAGTTTAGGAAACGAATCATTGCTTCTTTTCCGTCAATTAATCCATCATCGAAATTAATATCGATAATTTGTGCACCACCATCTACTTGATGTCTTGCAATGTCTAATGCTTCATCGTATTTTTCTTCTTTTATCAAGCGTAGAAATTTACGAGAACCTGCTACATTTGTACGTTCACCAACATTTATAAAATTGCTGTTTTCGTTTAAAACCAAAGGTTCTAAACCAGACAATTTCATGTATTTATTTTGTTTCACTTTCATCTTCTTTCTTCCCTTTTAGTTAGCACTTTCAACCGAGTTCAAAGCATCTGCTTTTCTCGGTTTATATTTCTTCGCAATCTTTGCAATCTCACGAATATGCTCTGGACTTGTTCCACAACAACCACCAATAATATTGATTAGATTTTTCTTTAAATATTCTTCAATTTGTTCTCCCATTTCTTCGGCAGTTTCGTCATATTCTCCAAAAGCATTTGGCAATCCTGCGTTTGGATGAGCAGAAATCGCAAAATCTGTTTTATTTGCAATTGCTTCTAAATGTGGTTGTAATAAATTTGCTCCTAAAGCACAATTAAATCCGACTGATAATAATGGAATATGAGAAACAGAAATTAGAAAAGCTTCAGCAGTTTGCCCTGATAAAGTTCTACCTGATGCATCTGTAATTGTTCCACTTAACATTACAGGAATATCTATACTTCTTTCTTCTTTTACCTGCTCAATTGCAAATAATGCTGCTTTTGCGTTTAAAGTATCGAAAACGGTTTCTACTAATAATAAATCTGCACCACCATCGATTAATGCTTCTGTTTGTTGTTTGTATGCGATTCTTAATTCATCGAAAGTTACAGCTCTATACCCAGGATCGTTCACATCTGGAGACATGCTTGCTGTTCTGTTTGTTGGACCAATTGAACCTGCAACAAAACGAGGTTTGTGAGGTTCTTTTGCTGTAAATTCATCTGCAACTTCTTTGGCTATTTTTGCAGATTGATAGTTTAATTCATATACCAAATCTTCCATTTGATAATCTGCCATTGCAATTGTAGTTCCAGAAAAAGTGTTGGTTTCTATAATATCTGCACCTGCTTCAAAATATTTTCCATGAATGGTTTTTATTGCTTCTGGTTGCGTAATAGATAACAAATCGTTATTTCCTTGCAATGGTGTTGGGTAGTCTTTAAAGCGTTCTCCTCTAAAATCTTCTTCAGTGAATTTATAAGCCTGCAACATGGTTCCCATGGCGCCGTCTAAAACTAAAATTCGTTCTTGTAATGCTTTGTAAATATTTGACATTTTTTGATATTTTTATCAATATATGTCATCAGGAAAGGTGTTTTTTTCGCTGTTATCTTTCAAGCCAAAGCTTGTAGAATGTAGCACCTTTCTCATAAGTGAGAGGTTGCCAAGGCTTCAACGGGTCTAATCCCTCTGCCTTTCGTGATAACGTAAATCAATAAGTTTATGAACTATACTGCAAATAAACGGATTATTTTTTTATTTGCAGTATTTATACATTTAAAAATCTATTCTTTTTCAAAAAGAGTGGAAGATAAATAACGATCTCCTCTATCGCAAATAATTGCCACAACTACACCTTTATCTAATTTTTCGGCAACTTTTATTGCTGTTGCAACAGAACCTCCACTACTCATTCCTGCAAAAATTCCTTCTTCTGCAGCCAATCTCTGTGTCATTTCTTTAGACTCTTCTTCACTAACTTCTATTACTTCGTCAACTTTATTTCTATTGAAAATTGCTGGCAGATATTCTTCTGGCCATTTTCTAATTCCTGGAATTTTAGCTCCGTCTTTAGGTTGTGCACCAATAATTGTAATATTTTTATTTTGCTCTTTTAAATAATCTGAAACGCCCATAATTGTTCCAGTAGTTCCCATTGCAGAAACAAAATGCGTTACTTCTCCTTCAGTATCTCTCCAAATTTCTGGTCCTGTAGTTTTGTAATGTGCTTTAGAATTGTCTGTATTATCAAACTGATTCAATCTAAAATACCCTTTTTTGTATTTTAATTTTAAGGCATAATCTATAGAACCTTCCATACCAGATTCTTGTGGAGTTAAATGTACTTTTGCTCCATAAGCACGCATGGTTTTTACTCTTTCTATGGTAGAATTTTCTGGCATTACTAACACCATATTCACTCCTAAAACTTTTGCCATTAAAGCCAGTGCAATTCCTGTGTTTCCACTTGTTGCTTCTACTAAAGTATCTCCTTTTTTAATATTTTTTCTTCTTAAAGCTTCAGAAATCATATTATAAGCAGCTCTATCTTTTACGCTTCCTCCAGGATTATTACCTTCTAATTTCAGCAATAATGTAACTCCTTCTTTTTTGAAAATCTGTTGCGCTTCCACCAAAGGTGTGTTTCCAACAAAATCTATAATACTTTTAGTCTTCATCTTAATTTCTTTGAAAAATTTTATTTTCTGCCTGCACAGTTACTACCGAATTTTCAAGAACAGTTTCTGTAATACACACATTTGCTCCAATTATTGAATTCTCTCCAATAACAACATCTCCTCCTAAAATAGTAGCATTTGCGTAAATAATTACATTGTTTTCTATAGTTGGATGACGTTTTGTAGAAGCCATACTTTTCTTTACTTGGATTCCACCTAAAGTAACTCCTTGAAAAATAGTTACATTATTTTTGATGATGGTGGTTTCTCCAATTACAATTCCTGTTGCGTGATCTATAAAAAACGAATCTCCAATTTCTGCTCCAGGATGAATATCTGTTCCTGTTGCTCCGTGTGCAAATTCGCTCATCATTCTTGGTAAAACAGGAATTTCTTGTTTTAACAATTGATTGCTTAATCTATAAACAGCAATTGCATAAAAACCTGGATAAGCCAAATAAACTTCTCTTAAACTTTTTGCAGCAGGATCGCTATTTAAAGCAAACAAAGCATCTAAATCTAATTTTCTTCTTAATTCTGGAAATGAATTTTCAAAAGCCGACCAAGAACAATCTTCATTATTAATAGACAATCTTTCTAAAATCTTGAAGAATTTATTTTTAGTTTCTGCACCTTTTTCCTCTTGATAATTTTTATCAAACAGACAATTTATAAGTTCTTTTGTAAAAACTTCCACAGCATCTCTTAAACACATACTGTAATTTTTTACGGGAACTTTTTGTGCTACTTCTTTCATTTTTAATTATGATTCTGGCGCTAATTCTACTTCTAAACCATTAATTTCTGGCGTAATTTGAATCTGACAACCCAATCTACTATTATCTTCTACATTAAAAGCTTCTGCTAACATTGCATCTTCATCATCAGACATTTCTGGTAATTCGTGATCTGATTTTACATAACATTGACACGAAGCACACATTGCCATTCCTCCACAAATACCAATAGTTCCCTCTTCTGCCAATTCGTACGAACGAACAACTTCCATTAGATTCATTGCCATATCTGTTGGCGCAATCACATCGTGAGTTACTCCATTTCTGTCTGTTATTTTAAGATTTACATCTTGCATTTTGATACTACTTTTTAGTTCTGTCTGCAAAGTTACGCAAACCTATCAATAATTTGTTACTGAATTGCTTTTACTACAGCTTTTGGTGCTTCTTTTCTTGTTCCATCAAAACCATCTACACCACCAACTGTTGTATATTTCATTACATATTTCTTATCTGGAAAGATTCTTTTATATGCACTCTGACACATTAAAGTTGCTTCATGAAATCCACATAAAATCAATTTTAATTTTCCTGGATAGGTGTTTACATCTCCAATTGCATAAATTCCTGGTATGTTTGTTTGATAGTCTAAAGCGTTATTTACTTTAATAGCATTCTTCTCGATTTCTAATCCCCAATCTCCTATTGGACCTAACTTTGGTGATAATCCGAAAAGTGGAATAAAATGATCTGTATCAATAATAAAAGCATCTTCACCTTTTTTCTCTACAGCAACTCCTGTTACTTTATCTGTTCCTAAAATTCCTTTTACTTCTGCAGGTGTTATAATATTTATCTTTCCTAAATTCTTTAATTCTTGTGCTTTTTCAACAGAATCTAAAGCGCCTCTAAATTCATTTCTTCTATGAATTAAAGTTACTTCTGATGCAATATTAGATAAGAAAATTGCCCAATCTAAAGCAGAATCTCCACCACCAGAAATAACTACTTTTTTATCTCTGTAAAATTCTGGTTCTTTAATAATGTATTCTACTCCTTTATCTTCGAAATCTGCAATATTAGGAATTAATGGTTTTCTTGGCTCAAAAGAACCTAAACCACCTGCAATTGCAACAATTTTTGCGTGATGTTTCGTTCCTTTATTTGTTGTTACAATAAATGTACCATCATCTTGTTTATCGATTGTTTGGGCTCTTTCACCTAATGTAAAACCAGGCTCAAACTGCTTACTTTGTTCTATTAATTTATGCGTTAAATCTCCTGCTAAAATTTCTGGATATGCTGGAATATCATAAATTGGTTTCTTCGGATAAATTTCTGAACATTGTCCTCCAGGTTGTGGTAAAGCATCAATTAAATGACATTTTAGTTTTAATAAACCTGCTTCAAAAACTGTAAATAAACCTGTTGGTCCTGCTCCAATAATTAGTATATCTGTTGTAATCATAATCTTTAATTTCTAATATTTTTATTCAACTAAACTCTTCGTGAATTCGTTTAGTTTTTCTACTTTTTCTTCAAAATTCCCTTTGATCGATTTTCTGTATTCGTTTAGATTCTTAACTAAATCATCAATATTATTTGGAATTACATCTTCAAAAAACTGACGTAATCTTTTGGCAGTTGTTGGCGATTTTCCGTTTGTAGAAATCGCAATTTTTACATTTCCTTTGGTTACAATTCCTCCCATATAAAAATCGCAATATGGAGGATTATCAGCAACATTTACCAAAATATTTCTTTCTTTACAATCTTTGTAAACTTCAACATTTACAGCTTCTTTATCTGTAGTTGCAATGACGATACTTTTGTTTGATAAATATGATTTTTCATACTTATCAACAATCATTTTTATTCCGAATTTATTCGCCAATTCTTGAGTTTCTTCTCTAAAAAAAGGAGAAACCATTGTTACTTTCGAATTAGGACTCGACTTCAACAAAAAAGATAATTTCTCTAATGCCACAAAACCTCCACCAACAATTAGGGTTTCTAATTGATTCGTTTTTAAAAAAATTGGATATAATTCGTTTTGTTCCATTATGAAGCAATTAATTCTCTTGAATATTCTTCTTGTACATTCGCTAAAACTGCTCTATGATTCACAACTTCGCCCAAAACAATAATTGCAGGATTGCTTAATTCCTGTTCTTTAACCACCTCTAAAATGGTATCTACAGTTCCAATACCTATTTTTTCGTTGCTTCTTGTTCCATTTTGAATGATAGCAACTGGTAAATCGTTTTTATTTTCTTGTTGAAATAATTTAATGATTTCTGGCAGTTTTCCCATTCCCATTAAAACTACAACTGTTGCATTCGATTTTGCAGCCAAAGCAACATCATTAGATAGTTTATGCTCTTTTGTAGTTCCTGTAATTACCCAAAAACTTTCGGCACTTCCACGTTTTGTAACTGGAATATTTTGATATGCAGGAACCGCCAATGAAGATGAAATTCCTGGAACCATTGCAGTTTCTATTCCGAAACTTGCTGCAAATTCCATTTCTTCTGCTCCTCTTCCAAAAATGAAAGGATCTCCACCTTTTAAGCGAACTACATGTCCATGTGTTTTTGCTCTTGCAACAATTAACTCGTTAATTTGTTCTTGCTGATATCTATAACAACCTCTTCTTTTTCCTACAAAAATTAGTTCTGCATTTGGGTTTATAAAATCTAATAATTCTTCGTTTACCAGAGCATCATACAAAACAACATCTGCCTTTTTTAAAACTTTTACTGCTTTTAATGTGATTAAATCTACATCTCCAGGACCAGCTCCAACTACTGTTAATTTTGGTGTTTTATTATACATGACTTACTTCTTGTTTTCTAAACGCATCTGCTTTTTTATAAAATGATTTTGCATCATTCAAATAACTTTCTGCAAACGTTTTGGTTGGTGCTTCTTTTTTAATTTGATATACTAAATCTTCAAAAGAACCATTCAATTCGAATTTATTAGTGTCTACAAAATGCTTCTGAAAATCAGAAATAATTACTGCTTGTGTATTTGTTTTTACATTTTCTGCAATCAATAGTGCTTTTGCTGTATTTACCAAAGATGTATATGCATGATAAATACTATCTGAAAACTGATTTTCTTTTAACGCTTCTTCTGAATTGGTAATTTTTTCTTCACTTTCAAATAAAAGTGTTGCAATTAAATCGATTACAACTCCTGCACATTCTCCTACTCCAATTGCTTTTACGTAGTTTTCTGAATGCCCCCAATCTATAAAATCGCTTGGTTCTAAATTAGTGGTGTCTTGCAATCCTTTTAATAAATCGTAGAAATAAGTTTTTCCTTGTCTGTCGTAATATTGTAAAAAAGTCTCTTTTTCTTGCTGATTTTCTTCAACATCATTCAATAAAATACGTAAAGATTCTGGTCCTCTTTTACTTGGTACTTTTACCAATTTGTCTGAAAAACGTCCTTTTCCATCACCTAAAATTCCTCCACCAATTAAAATTTGTAATGCTGGCGCTTGTAAATTTCCTACTTTAATAGACATTCCTTGAAAACCAATATGTGCCATATTATGTTGCCCACAAGCATTCATACAACCACTAATTTTAATGGCAATTTCTTTGTTATTTAAGTAATTTGGATATTCTTCTTCCAATACTTTTTCTAACTCCACTGCAATTCCTGTACTGCTTGAAATTCCTAAATTACACGTATCTGTTCCTGGACAAGCTGTAATATCTGCTGTAGAATTATAACCTGCTTTTGCGAAACCTAATTTTTGCAATTCAACATAGAAAAATGGTAATAATTCTTCTCTAATATGACGAATTAAAATATTCTGTCTTAAAGTCAAACGGATTTCATTTGCTCCGTATTTTTTAACTAAATCTGCTAACAATCTTGCTTTTGGCGTGTAAAAATCTCCTAAATGTATTTTTAAACCTATGGCAAATAAACCTTCTTGTTTTTGTGGAATTACATTAGTTTCTTTCCATTTTTTATAAGCAACTTCATCTTCTATTTTTACTGAAGGAATTACTGTTTCTTGAAAAACGATTGGTTGTTCAAAAGCAGTTGTATCAACTTTAAAAGTTTTGTTTTCTAACGCATTTACTTCCGCAGAAACCAAGTCTAAAAACGCTTCAACACCTAAATCTTTTACTAAAAATTTTAATCTTGCTTTTGCTCTTTTTGCACGCTCACCAAATCTATCGAAAATTCTTAAAACTCCTTCGATTGTAGGTATTAAAACATCTTCTTCTAAAAATTCGTAAATAACATCTGCATGTCTTGGTTGCGAACCTAAACCTCCACCTAATAAGACTTTAAAACCTTTTTTAGTAACTCCGTTTTCAGTTTTTACTTTGGCAATAAAACCTAAATCGTGAATAAAACTAATTGCAGTATCATCATCTGTTCCCGAAAAAGACATTTTAAATTTACGTCCCATTTCTTGACAAATTGGGTTTCTTAAAAAGAATTTAAACGTTGCATCTGCATAAGGTGAAACATCGAAAGGTTCGTTAATGTCTATTCCTGCAGTTTCTGATGCAGTAATATTTCTAACTGCATTTCCACACGCTTCACGTAAAGTAATATCGTCCTTTTCTAATTGCGCCCACAATTCTGGAGTTCTATCTAAACTCACATGATGAATTTGAATATCTTGTCTTGTAGTAATGTGCAATCTTCCACGAGAATATTCGTCTGAAACATCAGAAATTCTGTGTAATTGTTCGCTGGTTACTTTTCCGTAAGGTAATTTTATACGAATCATTTGAACACCAAATTGACGCTGACCATAAACTCCTCTTGCCAAACGTAAACTTCTAAAACGTTCTTCGTCTATTTTACCTTCTTTAAAAAGTTGAATTTTTCTCTCTAATTCCAGAATGTCTTTTTCTACAACTGGGTTTTCTATTTCGGTTCTAAAACTTTGCATACTAAAAGCCCATCCTAACCTTCCCAAAGGGAAGGAATTCTTACTCGGGCGTAAGAATATTGTTAATTATTTTTTCTTTTTATACCTATAAGTTCAGCGTAAGAACTTTGTCTGATTTTCTATTAACAAACTTGCTAAATTCCCCCTTTGGGGGATTAAAGGGGGCTTTTTATAAAACCGACTCCAACTGTATTATTTGTTTTTGGATTGATTAAAATAAACGATCCATTTGATTTGTTTTGATTGTAAGCATCTACCAATAAAGGTTTGCTTAATTTTAATTGAATATCTCCTATTTGGTTCAATTCTAATGCTGATGGATTTTCTATTTTTCCAGAGAAATCCGTCTTAATAATTGTATTTAATTGCGTAATTTTTGCTTGTGCATCATTTACACCATGTTTGATATAATATTTTTGAGACGCTTGCAATGGCTCTTTATCCATCCAACAAATAGTAGCATTTATTTGCTTTGTAATTGTTGGTTCTTCTGCAACTTTTACCAACATATCTCCTCTACTCACATTCACATTATCTTCTAAAGTGATGGTTACAGAACTTCCGCTTTTTGCTTTTGCGAACTCTTCATTAAAAAAATGAATACTTTTTATTTTCGATTTTGTTTGAGAAGGCAATACAGATACTTCGTCTCCAATTTCTAAATCTCCTCCGTAAATTTTACCAGCATATCCTCTAAAATCGTGGTATTCCTCTGTTTTTGGTCTAATTACTGTTTGCACAGGAAAACGAACTTGAGTTTCCTCTTGTACATCTTCTGCATCTAATCTTTCTAAATGATGCATTAATGTTTCTCCTTTATACCAAGGCATATTTTCTGAAGTAGAAACTACATTATCACCTTGTAAAGCAGATAATGGAATGAACGTTAAATTCTGATTTTTATATTCGCTTTTGCTCGCTAAATATTCGATTTCTCCTTTGATAATGTTGTATTTTTCTTCTGAAAAATCGACCAAATCCATTTTATTAATAGCAATTACAACATCTTTAATTCGTAATAAATTATTGATAAAAAAGTGACGATACGTTTGCTCTACAACACCATTTCTCGCATCAATTAAAACAATAGAAGCTTGTGCTGTTGAAGCACCAGTAACCATATTTCTGGTATATTCTATATGACCTGGAGTATCTGCAATTATGAAACTCTTTTTTCTTGTTGAAAAGTAAATGTGAGCAACATCAATAGTAATTCCTTGTTCTCTTTCTGCCACCAAACCATCTGTTGCTAAAGAGAAGTCTAAATAATCGAAACCTCTTTGCTTGCTTTTTTCTTCAATCGCTTCTAACTTATCGTCAGTTAACGATTTTGTGTCGTATAATAAACGCCCAATTAAGGTACTTTTACCATCATCTACACTTCCTGCTGTTGCTATTTTTAATACGTTCATTTCTTTTATGCTGTTCGCTATTAGGTTATGACTAATCGCTTAATTCGTATTCTTTTTATTGATATTTACAAGCTTTTGAATCTTGCAAAATGTTTTTTAATTGTTGCGTTAGGGATTGAAACGGCATCCTTTTTTTGTTTTTTCAAAAAAAAGATATAGTGGAAAGCCCGTTAAAACGCCCAAATAATTCTAAAAATATCCTTGCTGTTTTCTCTTTTCCATTGCGGCTTCCGAACGTTTATCATCGATTCTTGCACCTCTTTCTGAAATGGAGGAATCTCTAATTTCTTCGACCACTTTTGCAATATCAACTGCGTGCGATAAAACTGCGGCTGTACAACTCATGTCGCCAACCGTTCTAAAACGAACCATTCTTTCTACAACTTCTTCCTCTTCGTCTCTAAAAACAACGGCATCATCTGCAGACCAAATAAGACCGTCTCTTAAAAAAGTGTTTCTTTTGTGTGCAAAATAAATGGAAGGAATTTCGATATTTTCTTTTTTTATGTAAGACCAAACGTCTAATTCTGTCCAATTAGAAATTGGAAAAACACGTACGTTCTGACCTAAATCTATCTTTCCATTTAACATATCAAACACTTCTGGACGTTGGTTTTTTTCATCCCATTGACCAAAATCGTCTCTTACTGAAAAGATTCTTTCTTTTGCTCTTGCTTTTTCTTCATCTCTTCTTGCGCCACCAATACATGCATCAAAACCAAATTCTTCAATAGCATCTAGAAGTGTTTCTGTTTGCAACATATTTCTACTTGCATATCTACCAGTTTCTTCCTTTACTGTTCCATTGTCGATATTGTCTTGTACGTTTCTCACGATTAATTCAACACCTAATTCTTGTGTTAAACGATCTCTAAATTCGATAGTTTCAGGAAAATTATGACCTGTATCTATGTGCATTAAAGGAAATGGAATTTTTGCTGGATAAAATGCTTTCTGCGCTAATCTTACTAACGTTATACTATCTTTTCCTCCAGAAAATAATAACACCGGTTTTTCGAACTGTGCTACTACTTCTCTAAAAATAAAAATTGCTTCGCTTTCTAAAGCATCTACTTGTATTGTTCTTTGATTCATAATCATGTCTTTTAGATATGTAAGCCACATTCTCTATTGCTTTCTACTTTTGTTGGGTCGAAATATGTAAATTCATTTGGCAAATTGTATTGCTCTAAATACGTGTCTAAATCTTCATCTGACCAATGATAAAAAGGACTCACTTTTATAATGCCGTCTTTACTTTGTGAAACGATATCTATACTATCTCTAAAGGCTGTTTGCCCTTTTCTTAAATTTGTAAACCAAACATCTGGTTGATGCTCTTTCATTGCTCTTGCAAAAGGCTCTAATTTTACTTGTTCTGTAAAAAGTTGATGCTTTTTATCTTCTATTGAAGGAACTCCCAATACCACATTTCTATGTGCAACTGTTTGTTTTGGCACATATAATTTGATGTTTAAATCTAACTTTTCTATAATGTCTTCTGCGTGTTTATAAGTTTGAATGGTATTATAACCAGTATCGCACCAAATTACTTTTACATCTTTTTTCACTTCTGTAACAGCATTTAAAATTGCTACCTCATAAGGTCTAAAGTTTGTAGTTACTACAGGATTTTTAGCAATAGAAATTGCCCACTTTATAATTTCTAACGGATTTTTATCCGCTAATTGTTTGTTTATTTCGTCTATATTAAAACTCATTACTTTCCCCATTTTATTTTGTTCCAAATTCTTTCGTGAAAGAAATATAAAACCAGTTTTGTTACAAAATCTACTGATGCAATTGAAGCTGCTAAAGTTATTTCTCCTGTTAAAAAGTAAGAAACGACTAAAGTATCTAACGTACCAATTGCTCTCCAGCTCAATGCTTTTACCACACTTCGCAAAGGTTTTTCTGAAGTTTTATCTTCTTCAAAACCTCTACTTTGTGCTTTTTTACTAAAAATGATTTGGTTTAAAATCATAAATATTAATTCAAATAATTACCCTACTTAATTAATAGGGTATGCAAACATAGTCCAAAAAATACTATTAGAATAATATTGAAGTTAAATAATTCTTAAAACCCTACAATTTTAGTAGATTAATAAAAAAAGCGATAAATATTTAAGAATATCTAATTACTAAAAGGTTTTAGTTAGATATATTAATGGTGAGTAATTTTTAAAAAAATTGAGACTAACTACAACACAAATCTGCTAAAGAAGTATTTCTGAAAATCTGTAAAGAACTGTCTCTTACTTGAATCATTAACTTGTTTACTGCACAAGTATTTTCATCTGGACAATCTTCACATTTTTTATAAAAATTTAAGCTAACACAAGGTACCATTGCAATTGGCCCTTCTAAAATTCGCATAACAGTGGTCATTTGAATTTCTGATGGTTCTTTTAATAAATAATAACCACCACCTTTTCCTTTTTTAGAGCCTAAAATGTCGTTTTTACGAAGTGTTAATAGAATACTTTCTAAAAATTTAAGTGAAATATTTTCGCTTTTAGAAATTGTAGCAATTTGAACAGGTACTCTGTTTTCTAATCTTGCTAAATAAGTAAGCGCTTTAATTCCGTATTTTGTCTTTTTTGAAAGCATTTAACAAAATTACACAAATTAAAATAAAATTATGCGTTTAAGGCTTGCTCTAAATCTGCAATAATATCTACCACATTTTCTAAACCAACAGAAACTCTAACCAAACCTTTTGTAATACCAACTTCTAATCTATCTTCTTCAGAAAGTCTACCATGAGTTGTAGATGATGGATGTGTAACAATAGTTCTTGTATCTCCTAAATTTGCAGAAAGTGAGCACATTTTTATATTGTCAAGAAATTTTCTTCCAGCTTCAATTCCTCCTTTTATTTCGAAAGCGACAATATTTCCGCCCAAACTCATTTGATTTTTAGCAATTTTATATTGTGGATGCGATTTCAAAAAAGGATATTTTACCAACTCAACATTTTCTTGAGTTTCTAAAAATTCTGCAACTTTTAAAGCATTTTCTGAATGTTTTTCTACTCTTATTGCCAAAGTTTCTAAACTTTTTGATAAAACCCAAGCATTAAAAGGAGACATTGCTGGCCCAGTATTTCTTGCGAATAAATAAATTTCTCGCATTAATTCTTTGTTTCCAACTGTAACTCCACCTAAAACTCTTCCTTGTCCGTCTATTAATTTTGTTGCAGAATGAATAACCAAATCTGCACCAAACTTAATTGGCTGTTGTACATAAGGTGTTGCAAAACAATTATCTACAATAAAAATAAGTTTATGTTTTTTTGCAATTTTACCAATCAATTCTAAATCTAAAATATCTACAGCAGGATTTGTAGGTGTTTCAATATATAAGATTTTGGTATTTTCTTTAATTAAGCTTTCTACCAAATCAACTTCATCAACTTTAAAATATGAAGTTTCTATATTCCATTTTGGTAAAAACTTTGTAAACATACTGTGTGTAGAACCAAAAACAGATCTACAAGAAACTACATGATCACCAGCATTTAATAAAGCTGCAAATGTTGAAAATATTGCAGACATTCCTGTTGCAAAAGCATAACCTGCTTCTGCACCTTCCATTTGTACAATTTTATCTGTAAATTCTGTTGTATTTGGGTTTGTGAATCTACTATATAAATTACGTTGTTTTTCTTCTGCAAATGAAGCTCTCATTTCTTCTGCATCGTCAAAAACAAAACTCGATGTTAAATATAATGGTGTAGAATGTTCAGAAAATTGAGATCTTTCTGTCTGATTTCTTATTGCCTCTGTTTCGAAATGTTTGCTCATATGTTAGGTTTTAGTAATTAGGTTTTAGTGCCAACTAATACCTAACTACTATTTACTTTTTTTTACTTTTTTTTCAATCAGTTTTTTTCTTGACTAAAATATTGCCAACAGAAAACTGCCTACTTTTTTTAATTATTATGTTTTGCTAATCTTAAAATATCTCCAAAAACCCCTCTGGCTGTTACTTTAGATCCTGCTCCTGCTCCTTGAATTACAATTGGTTGTTCTCCATAAGATTCTGTATAAATTTCAAAAATTGCATCAGAACCTTTTAAAGATCCTAAAGGTGAATTTTTAGAAACCGACACTAATTTTACATCTAAATTCCCAGTGTCTTGAGATAAATCTCCACTTAATTCGCCAATATAACGTAAAACGTGGTTTTCTTCTTGACTTTCTTTTAATTGTTGATATTCCTCGTTCATCAATGCTAAATTTGATAAGAAATCATCAACAGAACCTTCTCTTAAATTTTCTGGAATTAAATTCTGAATATTTACATCTACGAACTCATTTTCTAATTCTAATTCTCTTGCCAAAATTAGTAATTTTCTGGCAACATCATTTCCACCTAAATCTTCTCTTGCATCTGGCTCTGTAAAACCCGCATCAATTGCTACTTGTAAAACTTCTGAAAAAGGTTTATTTTCTTCAGAAAACGTATTGAATAAATAACTTAAACTTCCAGAAAAAACTCCTCTAATTTTTGTGATATTTTCTCCTGATTCATGTAATAAACGAATGGTATCAATTAATGGTAAACCTGCACCAACATTGGTTTCATATAAATATTGTTTTTTGTATTCTTTTAATTTTCTTCTTAATTCTTTATAGAACTCAAAAGACAATGTATTCGCTATTTTATTACAAGAAACCAGATCGAAACCTGCTTCTACTAAGGGTATATAATTACTTACAAAATTAACACTTGCTGTATTATCTACTGCAATTAAGTTTTCGAAATGATTCGCTTTAGCAAACGAAATAATATCTTCTACAGCAATATTTTCTTCTCCTTTTGATACCAAATCTTCTTCCCAATTTTTGGAGACTCCATTTTTATTCAAAAGTACTTTTTTTGAATTTGCAACAGAAAAAACGTTCAATTGAATTTTTCTTCTTTCTAAAACTGATGCTGTATTTTCAATAATTTGATCAATTAATGTTCCACCAACAGTTCCTTTTCCAAAAATGGCAATATTTATTTTTTTAGCAACTCCAAAAACTTGTCCATGAATTACATTTACAGCTTTATGTAATTGTTCTTTCTTAACCACCAAACTCACATTTTTTCCTGTGATGGTATTGTTGAATAAAACAGGAACAATTTGGTTTTTAATTAATGCATTGTATGGCAAATGAAATTCGCTTAAATCTTGTCCAATAATTGAAATTACAGCCACATTATCTACAATAGAAATCTGATTTACATCTTGAGAATAAAAATCGTTTTCAAACTCTTTTTCTAATGCTAAAACAGCTTCATTTGCTCTATTTGCATCAATAATTAAGCCAATTCCTCTTTCTGAAGAACCTTGAGAAATAATACTTACACTAATATTTTTATCACTTAAAGCTCTAAAAATTCTTGCATCTACACCAACTTTACCCAACAAACCTCTTCCTTCGAAATTTAATAAAGCAACATTGTTAATAGTAGAAATGGATTTTATCCCTTTTGTTGAAGATTCTGATGTGATTAAAGTTCCTTTATCTTCTTTATTAAACGTATTTAAAATACGCAAATTAATGTTCTTTTCTAATAACGGAATAATGGTTTTTGCGTGCAAAATTGTCGCCCCAAAATTTGCCAATTCATTCGCTTCTGAAAATGATAATTGCTCAATTTTCTTTGCATCTGCAACTAAATCTGGATTTGCAGTAAAAATTCCACTTACATGTGTATAATTCTGAAGCTCATCTGCATCTAAATAATTTGCAATTAAAGCAGCAGTATAATTACTTCCATTTCTACCTAAAGTTGTAGTCTCTCCTTTTTTATTGGATGCAATAAAACCTGTTACTACATTTATTGCATCTGAATTTTCTTTGAAATAAGAAATTACATTTTCCGAAGAAACTGCTGAAATCGGTTGTGCATTTCCAAAATTATCATCTGTAATAATTAATTTTCTTGCATCTGTTGGGTTTGCAGAAATTCCTTTTTCTTCCAACAAACTTGCAACTAACTTTACCGATAATAATTCGCCTTGTGCTAAAACTTCATCTTTAATTTTTTCGCTATAATCGCCCAATAAATACACACCTTCGAAAATTGTTGCCAACTTTAAAAACTCTTGTGTACAGTCTAAATTCGGGTTTGGTTTTAACTGATAATCTTTAAAAGCATCAAATGCATCTAAATACGGTTTCTGTTGAGAAGCCAAAGTCAACAAATTTTCTAATTCGTTGGTTGTATTTCCTCTTGCTGAAGCAATTAAAGTTATTTTCTCTCCGTTTTTATGTTTATTAAGAATGATTTCTAGTGTATTCTCTAATCCTTTTCCATTGGCTAAAGATTTACCTCCAAATTTTAATACTTTCATCTTTTTTGCTCTATAATCTTTATTGAAAATAGGTTCAATAATTTTCTGTAATTGGTCATATTCCATTAAAAATGCATCATGACCATGCACAGAATTAATTTCGTTATACGTGACGTTTGCTTTTGTTAAAGCCAACTTTTTATGCGTTTCTCTATTTTCTTCTGCCGTAAAAAACAAATCGGAATCCACACCAATAATGTGAATATTTGCTTCAATTTGGTCTAAAACTTCTATATTTTTCTCTCCGTTTTTAGTGACATCAATACTTTTTAATAATTGATTCATTAATTTATAAGAAGATAATTGGTAACGTTCTTGCAACTTTTCTCCATGATGCAACAACCAACTTTCCACATTGAAAATATCTGAATTTTCTTTTTTAGAACGTTGAAAACGTGCTTTAAAAGATTCTGGCGTTCTATAACATAACATCGCATGCATTCTTGCATCGTGTACAGGATTGCTCGAATTTACTAAAAATTGTTCCTGAATTTGACAGTTTCCAATTAACCAATCAGTAGATTTCCAATCGGTTGCTATTGGTAAAAAATGTTGGGTAATTTTGTTGTTTAACACTATCATTTCCCAAGCAATACCTCCACCTAAAGAACCTCCAATTAATGCAAAAAGTTGCTTAATTTTTAAATCAATTAATCCTTCTAAAAAAATTCTTGCAATATCTCTTGCAATAAAATCTTTATAATTTTCGATTAAAAAACCATCAAAACCATTTCCTGGAATATTGAAAGACAAAATTGTATACACATCTGTATTTATAGCTTTGTCCTTACCAACAATATCTAACCACCAACCATTTTCTCCAGCAACATCACTATTTCCAGTTAATGCGTGGTTGATTAAAATTACAGGCGCAGTTCCTAAATCTTGACCAAAAACTTGGTAACTTAAATTGATTTCAGGAATTTTTGCACCTAATTCTGTGGTGAAATTCTTTATTTTGATATGTTGAAGTTTGTCTTTCATTTTTAAAACAAGGGGTTTAAACCCCTTGCTATTTTATGTTTTATATTTCTGAAAAAGCTGCTTTTAAATCTGCTTTTAAATCTTCTAAATCTTCAATACCAACAGACAAACGAATTAAATCTTGGCTAACTCCAGCTCCTGCTTGTGCAGCTTCATCTAATTGTTGATGTGTTGTACTTGCTGGATGAATAATTAAAGATTTTGTATCTCCGATATTTGCTAACAAGGAAAATACTTTTGTTTTATCTGCAATTGTTTTTGCAGCTTCAAAACCTTTTTTAGGTCCGAAAGTTACAATTCCACTTTGTCCTTTTGGTAAATATTTATCTGCTAATTTCTTGTATTTGTTACTTTCTAAACCAGGATAATTTACCCAAGCAACTTCGTCTTGTTGTTCTAACCATTTTGCTAAAGCCAACGCATTTTCCGAATGTTGTTTAATTCTTACTGGTAAAGTTTCCAATCCTTGAATGATATTAAAGGCATTTGTAGGACTTAAAGCACCACCAAAATCACGCAATCCTTCTAAAATTAATTTGAAAGTATAAGAAGCTGCGCCTAAAGCTTCGTGATATTTTAAACCATGATAACCTGCAGAAGGTTCTGTAAATTCAGGGAATTTTCCATTCGCCCAATTAAAAGTTCCAGCATCTATAATTGCACCTCCTAAAGAAGTTCCTTGTCCGCCAATATATTTTGTTAGAGAGTGAATTACAATGTTTGCTCCGTGTTTAATTGGGTTCAATAAAACAGGTGTTGCAACTGTATTGTCAACAATAAAAGGAACTTCTGCTTTTTTAGCATGTTCTGATATTGCTTCTAAATCTAATACATCTAATTTAGGGTTTCCTAAAGACTCCACAAAAATGGCTCTTGTATTTTCTTGAACGGCTTTACCAAAATTTTCTGGCTCAGAAGCATCTACAAAAGTAGTTGTAATTCCGAATCTTGGTAAAGTAACACTTAATAAATTGTAGGTTCCACCATACAAACTACTTGAAGCCACAATGTGATCTCCAGCTTTTAAAAGTGTTAATAAACCTGTTGCAATTGCTGCTGTTCCAGAAGCAAAAACTACTGCTCCAATTCCTCCTTCTACAGCCGCTAAACGATCTTGTAAAATTTGATTTGTTGGGTTGTTTAAACGTGTGTAAATAAACCCTAATTCTTTTAATGAAAAAAGATTTGCTGCATGTTCTGAATTGTTAAAAACATAAGAAGACGTTTGGTAAATTGGAACTGCTCTTGTTCCTCCATTTGCTTTTACATCATGTCCTGCGTGCAACGCGTTAGTTGCTAATTTGTGGTTACTCATTTTTCTATTTTTTTTGAGTTAATAAATAATTAATTCAAGTTCATCAATATTTGTATTGATGTAACTAATTAGAAAAATGTTATTAAGAAAATAGTATTTTCCAGAACAGGAAAATTCTTTTTTGTTATCTATCCAATTATAAAATAATTGAGTAGAATTTAGCACCTTCTTTATTACTAAAGGGTTGCTAAGGCTTCAATGGGTCTAATCCCTCTGCCTTTCTTGATAACATTTCAATAAGTTATTGAACTTTGTGAGTGCAAATATATGTTCAGAAAAATTTAATATCCTAATAAAAAGTACTTTATTTTTATTTTATGTTAATTTGATATTTTATTTGCCTTTGTATTCATCATTCTTCAAAATGATTACTTTTTCTTCTTTATAATTGATTAATTGATGATGTCATCAAAAATAATTATTACTAAAAACCTTGGTATTTCATTTTATAATGTAACTTTGCATCAGAATTAAGAGGAAAAATTTGAACTGATTGCAACCTCATTAAAAAAATGCTAAAGCAGTAATTATCTACTTCTTTTAGCGACCACGCAATCAATTTCTATTTCCTACAACATTTAAAAGAAGAATATTATGTCATATTTATTTACATCAGAAAGTGTTTCTGAAGGTCACCCAGATAAGGTTGCTGATCAAATTTCAGATGCTTTAATTGATAATTTTTTAGCTTTCGATAAAAACAGTAAAGTAGCTTGTGAGACTTTAGTTACAACTGGACAAGTTATTTTAGCTGGAGAAGTAAAATCTGAAACATATTTAGATGTTCAGCAAATTGCAAGAGAGGTTATCAATAAAATTGGTTACACGAAAAGCGAGTATATGTTCGATGGAAACTCTTGTGGAGTTTTATCTGCAATTCACGAACAATCTCCAGATATTAATCAAGGAGTTGATAGATCTTCACCTGAAGAACAAGGAGCTGGAGATCAAGGAATGATGTTTGGTTATGCAACAGATGAAACAGAAAACTATATGCCTTTGGCGTTAGAATTGTCTCACAGATTGTTAATTGAACTAGCACTTTTAAGAAGAGAGAATAAAGACATTACTTATTTAAGACCAGATGCTAAAAGTCAGGTTACTATTGAGTATTCAGACGACAATGTTCCACAAAGAATTGATGCTATTGTAATTTCTACACAGCATGACGATTTTAACGAATCTGATGATGTAATGTTAGCAAAAATTAAAAAAGATATTGTTGAAATTTTAATTCCAAGAGTTGTTGCTAAATTACCTGCTCATATTCAGAAATTATTTACAGATAATATTACGTATCACATAAATCCAACTGGTGTTTTTGTAATTGGTGGACCTCATGGAGATACTGGTTTAACAGGACGTAAAATTATCGTTGATACTTATGGTGGAAAAGGAGCTCATGGTGGTGGTGCTTTCTCTGGAAAAGACCCGAGTAAAGTGGATAGATCTGGAGCTTACGCAACAAGACATATTGCCAAAAATTTAGTTGCTGCAGGACTTTGTAAAGAAGTTTTAGTGCAAGTTTCTTATGCGATTGGTGTTGCAAAACCAACCAGTATAAATGTGGAAACTTATGGAACTGCAACTGTTGATTTAACAGATGGAGAAATCAGTAAAAAAGTAGAAGAAATTTTTGATATGCGTCCATATTTTATAGAACAACGTTTAAAATTAAGAACACCAATTTATTCGGAAACTGCTGCTTATGGACATATGGGTAGAACACCAGAAGTTAAAACTGTAACATTCTCAAATCCAATGGGAGAAACAGTTTCTGAAGAAGTGGAAACCTTTACTTGGGAGAAATTAGATTATGTCGATAAAGTTAAAGAAGTTTTCAAATTATAATTCTTATTTAAGAAAACAATTTAGCCTTTAAAATTCATTTTTTAAAGGCTTTTTTATGTTTGAAATCCAGTAGAAAACACCAATTCTCTTTAACAAAAATTTAAGATATCGTAAATAAGGGTTTGCGTAACTTCGAAGACAATAATTTTAATCCATTTTATTATGATAAAAAAAGTACTTACTAGCTTTCTTCTGATTGCTTTTGTTTTCGGTTTTTCTACTGAAACTAACGCTCAGTTTTGGAAGAAAAAGAAAAAAGAAGCTCCAAAGACAGCTCAAAAACCGAAACCAAAACCTAAAAAAGGTGATATACAACCTTATGGAAAAGTGGTTACGAAAGATCACAAAACAGACGATGGTTTGTTTAAAGTGCACACAAAAGACCAAACTTATTTATTCGAAATTCCAGATTCTCTTTTAAGAAGAGAAATGTTAATGGTAACAAGAATTGCTAAAACTGCCAGTGGAATTGGTTTTGGTGGTGGAAAAACAAATACGCAAGTATTACGTTGGGAGAAAAAAAATAAAACCATTTTATTAAGAATTGTTTCTCATAATGTAGTTGCAGATACTATTTTACCTGTACACGAAGCTGTTGTAAACTCGAACTTAGAACCTATCTTATATTCTTTTCCTATAAAAGCATTTAGCAAAGATTCTACAGCTACAGTTATAGATGCCACAAAATTATTTACTTCAGATATTAAACCTCTTGGTTTTCCTGCTAGAGCTAGAAGAAGTATGCAAGTTACTCGTTTAGACAATACTAGATCTTATATAGAAAGAGTTAGTAGTTACCCAAGAAATATTGAAGTAAGACATGTAAAAACTTATTTTGCGAACAAAGCACCATCTAATTCTGCTTTAGGTTCTATTACTTTAGAAATGAGTAACTCTATGGTTTTATTACCAAAAGTTCCAATGAAACGTCGTTATTTCGATGAAAGAGTTGGTTGGTTTACTCGTGGGCAGACTGATTATGGTTTAAAAGACCAAAGAAGTAAAACGCTTACTTATTTAGACAGATATCGTTTAGAAGTGAAGGACGAAGATATCGAGAAGTTTAAAAGAGGGGAATTGGTAGAACCAAAAAAACAAATTGTTTATTATGTAGATAGAGCAACTCCAGAAGAGTGGGTTCCATACATTATACAAGGAGTTAACGACTGGCAAGTTGCTTTTGAAGCGGCTGGCTTTAAAAATGCTATTGTAGGAAAAAGAGCTCCTACAAAAGAGGAAGACCCAGATTATAGTCCAGAAGATGTACGTTATTCTGTAATTCGTTATTTAGCTTCTCCAATCCCGAATGCAAATGGACCTCACGTAAGTGACCCACGTTCTGGAGAAATTTTAGAATCGGATATCAACTGGTACCACAATGTAATGTCTTTATTACACAACTGGTTCTTTATCCAAACAGCAGCAATAAATCCTGATGCTAGAGGAAACAATTTTAAAACTGAAACAATGGGAGAACTAATTAAGTTTGTTTCTTCTCATGAATTAGGACACACTTTAGGATTGCCTCATAATATGGGAAGTTCTGCAGCATATCCTGTAGATTCTTTACGTTCTGCAAGTTTTACAGCTAAATATGGAACAGCTCCATCTATTATGGATTATGCTCGTTTTAATTATATAGCACAACCAGAAGATAAAGGAGTTGCTTTAATGCCAAACATTGGAACTTACGACAAGTATGCAATTTCTTGGGGTTACAGACCAATTTTAGACAAATCTGCTGAAGATGAAAAAGAAATATTAGATGGCTGGATTTTAAAACATGCTGGAGACCCAATGTATCGTTTTGGACACCAACAAGCAGCAGGTGTTGTAGATCCAAGTTCTCAAACAGAAGATTTAGGAGACGATGCTATAAAAGCTTCTATGTATGGAATTAAAAACTTAAAAAGAATTTTACCAAGATTAGAAGAATGGACTTCTGAAAAAGGAGAAAATTACGATGAGTTGTCTACTATGTATGGTCAATTATTAGGTCAGTTCAATAGATATATGGGACATGTTTCTGCTAATATTGGTGGTGTTTATGAAAACTTTAAAGCATCTGACCAAGCAGGAGCAGTTTATACTTATGTTTCTAAAGAAAAGCAAAAAGAAGCTTTACAATTTGTTGTAAACGAATTGTTTAAAACTCCAGAATGGATGTTAGATGAAAACATTTTTAGCAAAACTGAATTTTCTGGTTCTGTTGAAAGAGTTAGAAGTATGCAAGCAAGAACTCTTAATAACATTTTAGACGCTGGAAGAATGGCTAGAATGATTGAGAATGAAACTTTAAACGGATCATCTGCATATACTTTGGTAAATATGATGAGTGATGTTCGTAAAGGAGTTTGGAGTGAAATTTACTCTGGACGTTCTATAGATACTTATAGAAGAAATTTACAAAGAGCACATTTAGATAGATTAGACTACTTATTAAATAAAGCAGGAAACCAGAGAGGAATTAATCGTGGTTACTTAAAAATAAGTGGAATTAACGTAAACCAATCTGACGTGAAATCTGTTGCAAGAGGAGAATTAAAGCGTTTACAAAGGGATGCTAAAGCCGCTTCTAATAGAGGTAACACACTTACACGTTATCATTTACAAGATGTTGTAGACAGAATTGATGCGATCTTAGATCCTAAATAAATTCTTAAAAATTATACTGAAGAACCTCATCTTAATTGATGAGGTTTTTTTTATACCTTTATTTTTTGATTCAAAAATTCAATATCCTATTTGTGATACTTTTAATCATTGGAAATGCGTATTTTATATACTTATTAATCTTGTTGATTTATATTGGTTTTGGCACTTTTGGATTTGGTATATTTATAGTGCCATTTATATTAATTGCTTTACTTTTCTTAATACCAAGCATTTTAGTTTTGAAGAAAAAAAACCATCAAAACCCTGTGTTCTTATTAATCAATTGTGTTGGGGTATCTTATTTTATGTTTTAACTTCATAAAGAGATTTATTATAGTGGCTCCAAAATGGAAATGGTAGTATATTTGCATAACTATTATTTTTATGAGCAACACATTATTATCTTCTCCTCTACAAGGATTTACCGACTTTAAATTCAGAAATGCTTTTAACAAATTCTTTGGTGGTATAGATACTTTTTATTCTCCTTATATAAGATTGAATGGAAAATTGGTGATTAAAAACTCATATCAAAAAGATATTCTTCCAGAAAATAATACAACTTTAGAAGTAATACCGCAAATTATTACGAATGATGCAGATGAGTTTTTGTTTGTATCTAAATACGTACAAGAATTAGGTTACAAAGAATTGAATTGGAATTTAGGTTGCCCTTATCCAATGGTTACAAAACGTGGAATGGGTTCTGGTTTAATTAGCGATGCTCAAAAAATAAATAGTATTCTTCATAAAATTCATAATGAGTCTAACATTATCGTTTCTATGAAAATGAGAATGGGTTACGAAAATGCTGAAGAAATTTTAGATGTTTTACCAATTTTAGACAATTATCCATTAAAGAACATTGCCATTCACGCAAGAATTGGAAAACAATTATACAAAGGAGGAACAGATTTAAATGCGTTTCAAAAATGCTTAGATAACAGCAAACACAAAATGTATTATAATGGAGATATTACTTCTGTTGCAGCGTTTAAAAAATTACAAGAACGCTTTACTTCAATAGATCATTGGATGATTGGTAGAGGCTTAATTACAGATCCTTTTTTACCTAATATGATTAAAAATAACACCACAGAATATCCAAAAAATAGGTTTGATATTTTCGAGGAATTTCACGACCAAATTTTTGAACAATATGATGCTGCACTTTCTGGCCCAACTCCAATTAAAATGAAAATGTTAGGTTTTTGGGAATACTTTTCTCAAAGTTTTTCTAATCCGCAGAAAACATATAAAAAGATTAAAAAAGCCAGTAATGTAAAAGCGTATGCTGTTGCTGTAAGAGAAATTATTAAGGAAGCGAAAAGATAAATAAGAAAATTTATTATAAATTACTTCAACTTAAATTTCATTTCTACAGGCAAATGGTCTGAAGATTCGCCAAATTCTACCAATACTTTTCCTGAAATATATGCTATAGAATTCTTTGTGTAAAATATATAATCGATTCTTTTAAATGGATTTTTAGAATCGTACGTGTTTTTAATATTTTCTTTTTTAAACGCTGCATTTCCAACATCGTCCATTAAAAATATTTTTTGAATGATTCCTTTTTCATCTCTCGCCAAAGAATTAAAATCGCCCAATAAAATGGTTGGGTATTCTTTTTTATATTCATTAAATAGTTCTAGAACTGTATCAAACTGATTGGCTCTTGTTTGTTTATCGAAAGCTTCTAGATGCACATTTATCAATACAACTTCTTTTCCGTTTAAAGTTACTTTTGCAACTTGCGCCAAGCGTTCTAAATACAAAGCTTCTCTATAAAAAGGAGCGTTTAAAACTCTTTCTAAGACAATTCTTTTGTGATCTTTTAAAGGATATTTACTAAGAATAGATTGTCCAGAAACAATTTTACCAAAATGCATTTTCGTTGGCCAATATGGAAAAGGAACATAACTTTTGTCCCAATTTATAGCTTGCGATACATAATTATAACCCAGTTTCGCAATTTCGTTTTGCTGATTTACAAAATAACTTCTCTTAGAATTGTAATCTATTTCTTGAAATGCAATAATATCTGGATTCAGTTTTTCAGTTTCAACTAATACTTTTTCTAAATTATTATCAAATAATTCTTTTGGTTTTAAAATGGGTAGATTGTTCGTCATTCCACTTAAATAACCAATATTGTAAGTTACAATACTAAAAATTGAATCGTTTTCTAAGACCTCATCATAATTATTAATAATTAACTTTGAATATTCTTTATCACTTAAAGTTGCGGATGATGCCCAAAAGAAAAATACGAGCACAGCAATTATCAGCAATAATAAAAACCTAAATAAATATTTTAAAAATTTTCTCAATTATTGGATTCTGTTGGATTTTCATTCGTAAACTCTGCTAATACTTTATCAATAGAATTAGCGATTCTCTCTTTATCTATATTGTATTTTGGTAATAAACCATTTTTCTCTGGAAATTGTTCTATAGTTACAGTTGTAGATGGGAATGCAAAATCGACACCTAATTCTTTCGCTAATTTTACAATGGCAATGTGTAATCTATGTTTCGAGGATTGCTCTACACCCCAAGCCAAACTTTTAAAATAAACGTTAACCATTACTAACAAAGCAGAATCTCCAAAACCAGTAAATTCTACATTATAAGAATCGGATCTTGTTTCTGGATGTGCAATTACAATTTCGCGAATTCCTTTTACAAAAGCCTCAATTAATTCTGGTGGCGTGTCATAACGCAAACCTAAATTAGTATTATAACGTCTAAACAATCGTAAACCTTTATTATTTATAACAATTTCCGATAATTTACTATTTGGAATTTTATAAACAGATGTATCTGCGGCACGAACACTTGTAGATCTAAAACCAACTTTCTCCACAGTTCCAACAACTTCTCCAGCTTCTATCCAATCTTCTATATGGAAAGGTTTATCTAGAAAAATCATGATGGTTCCTATCAAGTTTTTTACTGTGTCTTGCGATGCCAAAGCAACTGCTAAACCACCAATTGTTGCTCCTGCCAAAATCGTTGTGGTATTTACTCCAAAAAGCGATAAAAGTTTAAAAACACCAATAACAAGGACTAAACCAGTAAAAAAATTATTTACAATTGGCACTAATTGGTCGTCCAACCTACTATGGGTTCTCTCTGTAAACTCAGAATAAATTTCCATAACAACTTTTACCAATTTCAGAAAAACATAAATCCAAAAAACAGTTTTAGCAATATTTAATGCTAAAAACACCCAAGTATTAGTATCTAAACCAAATTGTAAAGAAGGAAAAATTTTATCTATAAAAGCAACTGTACATAACAAACCTATTGGATGTGCCAATTTTTTTAAAAAGCTGTCTATTTTTAAATTTGTAGTCTTATTTATTAAATATTTAATTTTTTGAAGAATAAAAAATGCAATTTTTTTTATGATAAAAAACACTAAATAAGCCAATATAAAGAGCACTATTAATCCTACAAACTGCCATAATTCTATTCCTAAAAATTCTTTATGACCTGCAACAGGAATTATATTCTGCAATTTTTGAACATACCAAGGAAAAGTTTCTTTGTATAAAGTATCTATTTTCGCCACAGTTTCAGAAGAATAATACCATTTACCTCCTATTTTTTCGACATAAATCTCTGGCATTCTTTCAGGGAATATTACATATCTGTAATAAGAAGTATAACCAATTGTGTCTTTGTAATTATTGTTTGTAGGAACTTTATTTAATTCTACATACAAACCTTTACCATCTAAAACCTGCTTAATTTTAATCGCTTTTTGAATTGCTTTTTCTTCAGAAAGGCCTAAAATAGATTTTGCCGCTTTTTTGGGTTCGTAAGAATCGGATTGCAAAAAATACAAATGCGTGTAAATGGTAGCATGTGGATTGCTTAAATTTACTTTAATGGAATCCTTTTCTTGTTCTTGAGAGACTAAAGTAGATGTAATAAAAAATAAGAGTAAAAATAAGTTACGCATCACTAATTTGTTAAATTATTGTTAATCGATTTTGCAAATTTAAACCTTTTCAAATTTGATTAGTCAAAGAAGTATAAATAATAAAAAATAGAATGAAAAAAATAGTTAGTATACTCGTATTAGTTTTAGCAGTTACGTTTTCTGCTCAAGCTCAAAAAAAAGGTAAAAAAGGATCTGCTGAAAAACAAGTAGAAAAAACCTTAAAAAAAATGACTGCAGATTTAGATTTAACAACTGCACAACAAAATGAAATTAAACCTTTGTTAATTGCACAGATTGCTGATAGAAAAGAAATGATGAAAAGCAGAAAAGCAATGAGAGATTCTGGAGAAAAGCCTTCTAAAGAAGCTATGAAAGAAATGAGAAAGGCAAGAAAAAGCAAAGAGAAAGAAATGAATGAAAAAATGAAAGCAATTTTATCTGAAAGCCAATTTTCTACATTTGAAAAAATGCAAAAAAAAGGAAAAGAGAAAATTAAAAAAGGAATAAGTAACTAGTTTTTTGGGTTGATTGATTAGTTAATTGATGGTGCTCAGATTCTTAATTGAATCTGAGTTTTTTTATTTAAAAATAAACTTAAATAATTGTTAATTAAGACAATACAATTAAACCTTTCTTATTATCGAAAGTCTTAGTAGTATAAAAAATAACATTAAAATTTATAAAAGATGAAAAAATTAGCAAGTATTTTAGTAATGGTTTTCGCATTTACTTTTGCGACACAAGCACAGAAAAAAAGAAAACAAGAAAGACCACAATTAACAGTGGAACAACATACAGATTTAGCTATTAAACAAATGACTTTGGCTTTAGATTTATCTGAAAAGCAACAATATAGAATTAAACCTATGATTGCTACAAAAATGGCAGAGAGAAAAGCTTTTATGGAAAAAAGAAAAGAAGCTAGGAAAGATAAAAAAAGACCAACTTCAGATGAGATTTATGCTATGAAAAGCAAAATGTTAGACAACAAAATCGCAGTAAGAAATAACATGAAAGAAATCTTAAACAAAGAACAGTTTGAGAAATTTGAAAAAATGCAGAAAAAGAGAAAAATGAAAGGGAAAAAAATGATGAAAAAAGGCAAAAAAGGAGAAAGAGGAGAAAGAGGTAAGAAAAGAAATAAAAAAGAATAAAATAGTTTTGGTTAATTAGTTTAGTTGATTGATAAAACCCGATTTCTTAACTGAAATCGGGTTTTTAGTTTTTATGAATTGTTACAGATTGCGTTAGGGATTGAAGCATTTGTTTGAGCTCTTTTTTCTTTTTCAGAAAAAAAGCGAGTGCGTAAAGCCCGACCTTTTTAGGGAACGCCCAAATATTACTATTTAAACCAACTTGAATACTTTACATAATTATTAGCAATTCTATTGATTTCTCCAGAAATTAATTCTTGCGAAATATCTTTTACTTTCTTGGCAGGAACTCCTGCATAAATACTTCCACTTTTTACGTGTGTATTTTTGGTAACTACTGCTCCTGCTGCAATAATTGAGTTAGATTCTATAATACAATCGTCCATAATTATAGAACCCATTCCAACCAAAACATTATCGTGAATTGCACAACCATGTACAATAGCATTGTGCCCAATAGAAACATTATTACCAATTGTTGTTGGCGATTTTAGATAGGTTGCATGGATTACTGCTCCATCTTGTATGTTTACCTTATTTCCAATTTTAATATAATGTACATCTCCACGAATTACAGCATTGTACCAAATAGAACATTCTTTCCCTAATGAAACTTCTCCAAGAATAGTGGCATTTTCTGCGACAAAACAATCAGTTGGTATTTGTGGGTGTTTTCCGTTTACAGATTTAATTATTGGCATAATTTATACTTATTTAATGTAGAGAAGTAAATTTAGACTTGGCAAGATTATTAGTTATTTTTTATTTGGTTAACAAGTGTTGACCAATAGAAATTGTATTATTTTTTAAACCGTTAATTTCTTTTAAAACTGCAACTGTAGTATTAAATTTTCTTGAAATAGAATATAAAGTATCGCCTTTTTTTACGGTGTAATATTGCCCTGCAACTTTTTCAATTACAATAGGTTTCTCGAAAGTTTCTCCGTCATTTAACTCCTTAATTTCTTCAGAAAACTCGTCTTTTTGTACTATATCGAATTCGTATAATTTATAGTCTTTTATAATTTTTAACAACTTTACTGGGTATTTTCTATCGGTTGCATAACCAGCTTTACGTAGACCATAAGCCCATTTTTTATAATCTGTTATTCTATAATTAAACAAAAATGCATAACGTTTTCTTTGCGTTAAAAATAAGGAATGATCGTTGTACGAAGTTTCTGGATATACGTATTTTCGGAAACATTCTCCCTTTTCATCATCATCGTGATAAACTCTTTCGCCTTTCCATTGTGTATGGCATTTTATTCCAAAATGATTGTTAGATTTTAAGGCTAATTCGCTTCTTCCTTTTCCAGATTCTAAAATTCCTTGTGCTAAAGTAATACTTGCAGGAATTTTATATTCGTGCATTTCTTTTACAGCAATTGCAGCATATTTACGTATGTAGGCAAGTGTGTATTTATTTAATTTCGGGTTTGTATCTTTAAGTTCTTTGGTAAGCTTTTCTTCATCCACAGAAGGTAATTCTACTGGTTCTGGCTCTATTATTACAACTCCAGGGTTTTTCTTGTTAATTACCTTTTTCTTAGAACCACAATTAGATAATAACAACAATAAAACACAGCCAAGTAAAATTTTTAACTTCATAAATTATTAATAATTTGCTGGTTCTTCTTTTCTAATTTTTGATTAAAACCCTCAATTCCCTGAATTCCTCCTGTATGAATTGCCAGTATTTTACTATTCTCTGGAAAATAATCTTTTTCTATTAAATCTAAAATGCCAAATAGCATTTTTCCAGTATAAACTGGATCTAACAAAATATTGGTTTGTTTAGAAAAATCATTTATAAATTGAATTAATTCCTCTGTATATTTTGCATAGCCACCAAAATGATAGTCTTTATTTAACGACCAGCTATCGTTTTTAATTGCATACTTTTTTATTTCCTCAACAATAAAACCTCCATTTAAAGCAGGGAAACCAATTACTTTTTGCTTCTTTTTTTTAGACTTAATTAACCCTGCAATAGTACCTCCAGTTCCAACAGCCACACAAATATAATTAAAAACGGTATCTTCTTTTGTTAAAATTTCTTGGCAACCTTCTACTGCTAAACCATTTGTACCACCTTCTGGAACCAAATAAAAATCGCCCCATTTGTTTTTCATCTTTTCTGTAAAGCCAAAAGAATCTTTTTGTCTATAGATTTCTCTAGAAACAAAATTAAATTTCATTCCATTGTTATGCGCTTCTCTTAAAGTTGCGTTTTCTTCTAAAGTTTTTTTGAGATTTTTACCCAACTCATCTCCTCTTATAATTCCAAAAGTTTTTAAACCTGATAATTTTCCAGCGACTGCAGTTGCTGCAATATGGTTGGAGTATGCTCCTCCAAAGGTTAAAATTGCTTTTTTTTTCAGTTTTTTAGCTTCTGCTAAATTGTATTTTAATTTTCGAAATTTGTTTCCGGAAACAAAAGGATGAATTAAATCTTCTCTTTTAATGAAGAGTTCTACTTTTTTTTCTTCTAAAATAGAAAGATGAATTTGTTGATTTTCGGATATTATTTGTTTGTTAAAGTTCATATTTGAAAAAACCTCACAGATTAATAATAATCTCCGAGATTAGGATTTTGTTTTAAGAGAAATTAGCAACTTCAGATTCAACCTTTTCCCATTGTTCCATTAAAGAATCTACTTTTGCTTTTTTTGCTTTGTATTTCTCGAAGAAGTTTGGCCTTGAAGAAACTTCATCATAATTTTGCGCCAATTCTAAATCTATCTTTTCTATTTCTTTTTCTAAATCTGCAATTTCAGTTTCTATATTAGAAAGCTTATTATTTAATTTTTTTAGCTGTTTTTCTTGCTCTCTAGATAGTTGATGTGCTTCTTTTTTAGACGTATCTTTATCTATCTTAACAACCGTTTTCTTTTCTGCTTCACGTAAATTTTCCATTTTGTGTTGCTCTAAGAAATAATCGATATCGCCTAAATATTCTTTAATTTCTTTGTCTTTAAAACCATAAACTGTTGTGGTTAATCCTTGTAAAAATTCTCTATCGTGAGAAACTACAATTAAAGTTCCATCAAAATTATTTAAAGCTTCTTTTAATACTGTTTTAGAGGCAATATCTAAGTGGTTTGTTGGCTCATCCATTATTAACACGTTAAAAGGTGATAATAATAATTTACACAATGCCAAACGATTTCTCTCTCCTCCAGAAAGTACTTTTGCCTTTTTATCTACTGCATCTCCACCAAATAAAAACGAACCTAACATGTCTCTAACACGCATTCTGTTTCCATCTGTTGCAGCATCTTCCATAATTTCTAAAACCGTTTTTTCTGGCGGTAAATGCTCTGACTGATTTTGGGCAAAATACCCAACTTCTACATTATGACCCAGTTTTAAATGTCCTTCAAAAGGAATTTCGCCAACCATCATTTTTGCTAGAGTAGATTTTCCTTGTCCATTTTGACCTACAAAAGCAATTTTACTATTTCTTTCAATTAGCAAATCTACACCTTCTAAAACGTGTTTATCTCCATAACTTTTCGAAAGGTTTTCTGCTTCCACAATAATTTTACCAGGATCTTTAGAAATGGCGAAACGCACATTCATGGCTTGGTTATCATCTTGGTCTACTTCAATTAATTCAACTTTATCTAGTTGTTTCATTAAAGATTGCGCCATAGAAGCTTTACTGGCTTTTGCCTTAAACTTATTTATTAAATGTTGTTTTTGTTTGATTTCTTTCTCTTGATTTTTCTGAGCTTGTAACTGCTTTTCCTTAATTTCTCCTCTTAGTAATAAGAATTGAGAATATGGTTTTTTGTAATCGTAAATTTGCCCTAAAGAGATTTCAATTGTTCTATTGGTTACATTATCTAAGAACATTTTATCGTGAGAAACTAATACAATTGCACCAGAATAATTTTTTAAAAAGTTCTCTAACCAAATAATAGATTCGATATCTAAGTGGTTTGTTGGCTCATCTAAAAGTAGAATATCGTTATTTTGAAGTAACAATTTTGCCAACTCGATTCGCATTCTCCAACCTCCAGAAAATGTGTCTGTTAACTTATCGAAATCTTCTCTTTGAAAACCTAAACCTTGTAATATTTTCTCAGTATCTCCTTGATAATTATAACCTCCTAAAAGCTCATAACGTTCTGTTTTTTCGGTTAAATCGATAATTAGTTGGCTGTAACCTTCACTTTCGTAATCTGTTCTTGTAGCTAATTGCTCGTTAATTTCGTCTAATTCTAATTCAATCGCTTTTATTTCTTCAAAAGCTTGGTAAGCTTCTTCCAAAATAGTTCTTCCTTCTACAAAATCGATATCTTGTCTTAAGAAACCCATTCTTATATCCTTGTCAAAAGCCATGGTTCCACCACTAGTTTCTAAATCTTTAGAAAGTACTTTTAAAAGTGTAGATTTTCCAGCTCCATTTTTACCAATAAGTCCTATTCTATCTCCTTTGTTCAACTTAAAAGTGATTCCTGAAAACAAGTCAGTTCCCATAAAGGAAACCGTTAAATTATGTACGTTTAACATGAAAATTTTGTAAATTTGTAAGGCGCAAAGCTACTTAAAAAAATAGAGTTATGATGTTTAAAAAAGGGACAAAAATATACAGCGTTTTAAATGGAAAATGTCCAAGATGTCAAGAAGGTAATTTTTTTAAATATAAATTTACTTTTAATCCTTCTAAAATTACTCAATTACATAGTAATTGCTCGAATTGTAATTTAAAATACATGATGGAACCTTCTTTCTTTTATGGTGCTATGTATGTAAATTATGGAATTACTGTAGGCCTTTCTATAGTTATTTTTTTAATATCAAAACTACTTTTTAATTTAACATTGTTGCAATCTTTTATGGCAATTATTGTTGCTTTAATTGTTTTAGCTCCTGTAAATTTACGTTTATCTCGAATTCTTTGGATAAATATGTTTGTAAGTTTTAAAAAGACTAACACATTTTAAACTACGAATTTATTTAAATATTTAATTTTAAAAAACAGGTATTTATACTCTTATTTGGTTCATTTATTTTTTAGACATTTGCTTTCTAACCAAACTTTTTGAATAATGTTTTTACTAAAAATTATTTCAAAAAAAATTGAAAAATTAAAAGAAAGAAGAAATTACAGAAGAGAACGAAGATTTGCTAATAGTCGTAGAAAAGGATATTATTATCTTAAAAAAAGTGATAAATTAAAAGCAGAACGACCTATTTAAATCTTTTAATGTTTATTTCATCATCTAGCTTTTCGTTATTTGTTAGATGATGAAATAAATTTTTCGCTACTGTTGGAGCAATCATTACTCCACGAGTTCCTAAACCATTTAAAACCGCTAAATTTTTAAATTCTGGATGTACACCAACCATTGGCCTTCTATCTTTTACAGCAGGTCTAATTCCTGCAGACTGGTCTATAATTTTATAAGGTACTGAAATTACTTTTTGTAATTTTTCCACCAACTCTTCTCTTCCTTCTTTGGAAGGTTTAGAAGTTTTATCTAAATGATTAAAAGTTGCTCCAATTTTATAAGTATTGTTTCCTAAAGGCATTACAAATAAAGTTGATTTTAATAAGAAATCGATTTTTAATTTTGGAGCATGAATGGTAATTAATTCGCCTTTTACTTCGTCTAATGGCAAGTGTTTAAAATAGGGGTTTTCTTTTACTCCAAAACCTTCTGCAAATACAATTGTATTGGCTTCTATATCTTTATATTTCGCTAAATTTTCCTCTAAAACAATTTCTTTATGATTGAATTTCTCGAAACGAATCCAATTTTTTTCTTTTAAATAATTTCTGTAAGTTTCTACTAATTTTAGAGTATTTATTCTTCCTCCTTCTTTTACATTTCCAAAGTGATGTTCTCCAATAACACCTGAATAACTACCTTTATCTAATTTCTCATCTAAGAAAGGTGCAACATTTGGTTTATCGAAAGCTGCAAACCAATTGTTTTGGTCTTTAATGGATTTAAAAACCTTTTTGATAACAAATTTTTCATCGAACTTTATATTGAATTTCTTTTCTAATCTTTCGTAGAATGGAAGTGCTACTGCCAATTGTTCTTTGGCGTTCCAAACTGGAGAAAACCTTTTTAAAATTACAGGATTGTATACTCCACCTGCAACTAGAGACGATGTTTGTGAGGCATCTTCGAAAACCATAAATGTTTTTTTTGCAGTTATTAATTCTTCTGCAAATGCTAATCCTGCCAATCCTAAACCAACAATAATATAATCTACTTTCATATTCCAAAAGTAATTAAGTTCTGCTAAAAATTATAGTAATTTAATAAAACATCTAAGTGTGCTTAGCCCTGATTGTAGCATTTGTTTGAGCTCTTTTTTTATGCTATACTCGATTAAGTATCTGTTATAATAATAAAATTACTTTTTAAAAGGTGAGATGCTAAAAAAATTAAGCATAAAAAAAAAGCGAGTGCGTAAAGCAGGAAACAGCTTCAAATAAAAAAACGCTTGCTTGCGCAAACGTTTTTAGTTTTATTAGGATGGAATTAGTAATTCCACATATCCATTTCTTTATTTCTAATATCTTCTTTGATTTTGTTCGCTTCTAATAGCTGGAATAATGAGTTTCCACGAACGTAATCTTCTATTCCTCTATTTCCATAAATATTCTCTTCACGAACAATTACTGAACTAAATCTTCTTGCATTTAATAAATGATCGAATGAAATTGGGTGAGAAGCATTTTGTGGGTTAAACACTTTTGCATCGTGTAAGACACCTCTTGCAGATGGAAAGAAAATCCAGAATAATTCGTACAGTTCTTCGTCTTCAATTTCTTGAACTCCTAGTGTTTGTACATCTTTACCCATTGGTGCTATTGCTAACATTCTGTATTTTAATTCTCCTTGACGTTTATCGAAATACCACATTCCTTTTATCATATAACCTCCAACATCTTCCGATTGAATTCTATAAGTGTCTGAATATCCATTTTCATCACGAACGTTTACCAAACGAGAGTTTATTTCTTCTGGAGTCATTCTAGATGTAAAAAAAGAATCGGAATATGCTTCTTTAATTTTTCCTTGTTGGATTCCTTTGATTAAAGTATCGAACAAAGATCTTCTATCTGTAGAAATATTGGTGGTATCTATTGGAAAATAGTAAGGTAAATTTATTTTCTGATTTAAATCTATAAATTCCCAAACAACTTTCGACCACATAACATCTCTATCATCCACATAACCATAAGGTAATGGACCATCGTTATCTGCAGCTAGTTGTTGCTCACTTTTTACACCAATTTGATCTACAGATTTAGCATTTAATAAGTTTGCTTGCGCACTTACCAAACCTGTTGTTAAAAAAGCGAAAAATAGTATTATACAATTTTTAGTCATAACTAAGTTTATTTTCTAGTTTGTTAACTCTATATTAACGGGTAATACTTTCTTTATTTTGTAAGAGTTATTTTTTATTACTGCTTTAATATCAAAAATATTAATCATATCTCCTCTTCTTGCTTTGGCTAAAGCTTTTTTAGCTGCTGCATTTAATACAGTTCCATTAACAACTATTGCTAATTGTCCAGGAACCTTTACTTTAAAACTTGTTACTCTTAAATCTAAATCGAATAAGAAATCTGGTAAACCTGCACCAATTGGTGTATTTGCTAAACCAGATTTTGGCATTCTTACTGTTCCAAATTGATTTCTAACAGTTCCCATTGCAGCAGGAATATCTTTAATTCTAAAAGTTGAGCTTGTATTTATTGAATTACCATCTGCTAATTTTGCATTTACGCTAATTTTTACAGATGTTCCTCCTTGAGGACTCATCATATATTTACCAGCTCCTGTTTTCCTTAATCCAGGTGCACTAGCTTTAATATCTTTATCTGGAACTCCAGGTAATGAAATAGAAATTGGGTTTTGTAAACCTCTATAAACTACATTCATTTTATCTGCAGAAACTACTGGGGCATTTGGTTTAGAAATTACAGAGTATGTACTTTTAAATGGAACTGGAATTTCCTCGCCATTTTCCATAAAATAAATTGTTCCTTTAATGTCTTTTTCTCCAACACTACCTGCTCTTAAATCTAAAACGACACTACCGTCTTTAAAGTTGTCGTATTTACTACCATTCAATTCTACTCTACTTGGCTTTAAATTGGGGTCGTATCTACCTAAAACTACAGAACCTGTAACTTTATCTCCAGGATAAAAAGCATTTTTGTCTAATTGAACAATTCCATTGTAGTTAGACATAGAAACTTCACTTTCTAATTGACCTCCTAATAAATCTGAAATAATATCACTCTCTGTATTTTTAATATCTGCTTGAATTTGTGTAAAATTTGTTAAAGAAGCAACCATTGGAAATCCTTCGTAACGCGCTTTTAAAAATGGAACAGATTTTTCTGATTCACTAACTTTAACCTCTGCTGTAGAAAATCTACTGTTTAGTACAGGAACAAATTTACTATCTGTACCTAAAACCTGAATAACACTTGTTCTATAACCGTTTATTTTATCTAAAAACTCTTGACCTTCTGCTGTATAACCATCTCCTTTAAAGAAATAAGCATCCAACCAATCTGTTTTATCCATTACTTCATAATCATTCTTATCTTCAATTTCAGAAATCATTTTAGTTTTTAAATCTCCTAAATAGGAATAAAAATCTGATGAATATTCTCTAACCTTATCTGCTTTCGCTTTTAAGGGACCAAATTTCGCTGGTTGTTCTGATGCTTTTGTAGCTAAATTATCATATGCTAAAGCATTTTTTTCTGTTGTAGAAATATTATTTTCTACTAATTTTTCGTTCATAAAACCAAAAGCTGATAACACTTCTTTACTCATATTTAGTGCTAACATTGCAATAAATACAAGATACATTAAGTTAATCATCTTTTGTCTTGCGGACATTTTTCCTCCTGCCATTCTAATTAGTTTTTTAAGTTGTTATACATTTCGTTTTAACTAATTATTATTTTGTTGACATTGCTGAAAGCATTCCTCCATAAACTCCGTTTAAAGAAGACATGTTTTTAGCTAAAGCATCCATTTGTTCTTTTAATCTTTCTGTGTTTTGTACAACTTCTGTATTTAATTCTGTTTGTCTGCTAGAATTTTCTACTTGAATTTTATATAAATTATTCAACGATTCCATTTGAAGTGCTGCCTTAGACATTTCTTCATTATATTTATTTGTTGAAGCTACAGAGCCAGATGCTGCAGATAAACCTTCTGCTGCATTTTGAAAGTTTTTCATACTAGAACCTAAGCTTTCCATTAAACTTGAATCTATTTTTGCTTCTTGTAATAAATTGTCTAATTTTTGAGACAACATACCATCTGCTCCTAATTTCTTCTGGTCTTTTTCTGAAGATATACCATCTGCTAATTCAGGATAAACTTTAGACCAATCTAAATCGTCTTCTGGTGTATCAAAAGCAGAAATTGCAAATACAATTGCTTCCGCAATTAAACCAATAGTTAACATCATTCCTCCAGTTATACCCCAAATTTCGATATGTTGTATTTTAAATAAAGCTCCTATAATTACTACTGCTGCTCCAATTCCGTAAACGAAATTCATAGTTTTTTTGTATGTTCTTGATTGTGCCATAATTTTTTAATTTTTTTTAGGGGTTTTTATGTTATTTATTTACTTGTTAGTTGTTCCTATGTAATTTTGTACGGTTCTAAAACCAATATAACTTCTTGCAGTATCTGCATATTCGTAATCTCTAGAAGCAACTTCCAAGAAATACGCTACATCTTTCCAAGAACCACCTCGTACAATTTTTCTTTTATTTTTTCTATCCTCTACATTAGGGTTCATTGTTGAAGCCATGTAATAAGAAGATAAATTATATGCTGTATTTGTCCATTCCGAAACGTTACCAGCCATGTTGTATAAACCATAATCATTTGCGTTAAAAGATTGTGCTTCCATTGTATATAAAGCGCCATCTACTGCATAATTTCCTCTTACTGGTTTAAAGTTTGCTAAAAAACAACCTCTGTCGCTTGTTGTACTTCCAGTTCCCCAAGGATATGTTGCAAATTCCAATCCACCACGTGCAGCATATTCCCATTCTGCTTCTGTTGGTAGTCTAAAATCTGGAACTTGGGTTACATTTTTTCTAGTTCTTAAATAATCGTTTTTCTTTTTTGTTCTCCAATTACAAAATGCGTTTGCTTGTCCCCAAGTTACACCAACAACAGGATACTCTCCATAAGATTGATGGTAAAAGTAATCTTGATGCATTGGATCGTTATAAGAATAATTAAAATCTTTTACCCAAACAGTTGTATCTGGATAAATATTTAATACTTCCGATTGTACAAAATCTTTTCTATTTCCTCCTTTTCTTGCAGCGTTATCTCTATCGAACCAAGAATATCTATACTTTAAAAATTTTGTGTTAAATGTTCTAATTCCATCTACAGCTTCGTCTCTACTGATATATAGAGAATCCATAACTTCTACATAATCTATATCTGGATATTCTTCTGTTTTCCAAAATAATTCTTTTTGCCAGTTTAATGGTTTTATAGAATCGATTCCATCTCCCAAACTCCAATAGTTTTCGTACATGTATCTTTGGTATGGAGTTGCATTGGTAGTATCTACTGTTGCAAATGCATAATCGTGAATTCCACCAGAAGGTAATGCTCCTGTAGGGTCTGGAGTCGAACTCATTGCTGCAAATTCTGCTTGATATCCTAATCTTGTTCTAATTATTGAATCTCTAACCCAATGAACAAACTCTTTGTATTCGTTATTTGTAATTTCAGTTTCGTCCATGTAGTAAGGTCTAACTGTTACAGTTTTGGTTGGAGTACTCATTGCACCAATTACATCTTGGTCTTGTTTACCCATTGTAAAAGAACCTCCTGGAATTAATGACATGCCAAAAGGCTTCTCTGAAAACCATTTTTTCTTGGCTTTTACACCTACCAATTCTCCTCTATCATTAGAGCCACAACTGTAAATTACTGTTATTAAGAGTGCAAATATTGCTGCTTTCTTCATATTCTAATATATCTTTACTAAAAAGTTCGTAAACCTATTATTTTTTTTGCTAATAAACAACGTTCAAATTGCATTTTAACGTATTACTTTTCAATATTATTTAAATTACACAAGTTTTCTCATTGCTTTATACCACTTTTCTGGTATTATTTGCCTGGTAGCATCTTGGTAATCTTTATATGTACATGGTATTAACGCATGTCTTTTGTATTTATTATCTGATAAAATATTTATCTCTATCCACCATCTTCCAGATTTGTTACTTTTATAGAATGTTAAAGGATCGTCGTCTTCTAGTAAGACTGTAAACTTCTGGTAATTTTCTTTTCCTGAAAATGGATAATCTTTTACTCTAAAATTAACACCTTCGATAAAATACCAAATCATTTGCGCAATTAAATGTGCTGTTTGATGGTTATTATCGTGTTTAGAATTGTACTCATAAACTCCAAAGGAAGAAACTTTATCGCTAATTCCTGCATATCTAGCAAGGGCACAGATTTCTTCTCCATAAAATCCATTTGGAGATGCATTATTATTTGCTGGCGCTTCACTTTGTCTAATGGCTCCAATATCTATAGAAACAATGTCTGCGTTTCTAAAAGCGGGTTCTATTGACTCTAAATCTTTTGATTTCCCTAAACGAATCGTATCGAAATACAAATTATCTAAAAGTTCTATTTCGTCTTGCGAATTGAAATAAGTTTGATACCCAATATTTGTATAATTAAATAAATTATTAGGCTCTTGCATAATAATTTTACTCAAATATGATTGAGAACTTAGCTCATCTTCTAGATTTCCTAAATCGAAACGACTGTCTACAGTAGCTAAATTTACAGTTTGCTCTAAAGAATCGTAAGCTCTGTAATTAACGTAGGTAATATCTTGACCTCCACCAATAATAACTGGAATGATATTTCTTTTCAGTAAATAAGTGATAATTTCTGAAACTGCAAAATACGTGTCTGAAACTGCATTTCCTTTTAGAACATTTCCTAAATCTGCAATACTTGTACTCCAATTTCCTGGAAAAAGTTGATATAATTTTTTACGAATGTGATGTAAATCTTCTCCACAACCAAAATTGTTTTGAGAATTTCTATCTTCTTGAACTCCTAAAATTGCAATTTTTACATTTTCCAAGTCTGGAAAACCTTCTTCTTGCGTATAAATATTAATTTTATTTCCTAAAGAGAGGGAAGATTGCAACGCTAAATGCGCCACAACAGTTTCTTTCACAGGAGTTAAAAAGTCTATATTCATTTATTATTTTAAATAAAGTATGCAAGATACTAAATCATTACTTTTTCTTGGTCGTTTTCTTCGGCGTTTTTTTGGCTGTAGTTTTCTTTTTTGTAGCTTTTTTCTTCGGCGTTTTTGCTTCAATCATCTTAACTGCTTCATCCTTAGAAAGTTTTTCTATTTCTGTAGTTTTTGGCAATTCAATTTTAATTTTACCTTTTAGGACATTGTATCTTCCCCAACGTGCTTTTTCTACGCGAATACCAACATCTTCCCAATTATGAATTACTTTATCGATCTCTTTCTGCTTCTTTACTTCAATTAACTCAATAATATCATCATCTGAAAGATTATCGAAATTGTATTTTTTATTTACATTGATAAACATTCCGTTCCATTTTATAAATGGTCCAAAACGTCCCACTCCTTTTTGTACAGGCAAATCTTCGTAATGATAAATTGGTGCATCTGCTTTTTGCTTTGCAACAATTAATTCTTCTGCTCTTGGCAAATCTACCTCCATTGGGTTTTCACCTTTATCTAAAGAAACAAACATGGTTCCGAATTTGATATAAGGCCCAAATCGTCCGTTAGAAACAATTACCTCTTCTCCTTCATAAGTTCCTAACGTTTTTGGAAGCAAGAACAATTCTAATGCTTCTTCCATTGTTATGGTTCCTAAATTCTGGTCTTTATTCAAGCTTGCAAAAGATTTCTCTTCGTCTTCTGGTGCTCCAATTTGTGCAATTGGTCCGAATTTACCAAGTCTAACTAAAACTGTTTTTCCAGATTCTGGGTGTTTTCCTAAAATACGTTCTCCACTTTCTCTATCTGCATTTTCTTTTACATCTTCTACATTGTCGTGAAATTTGTGATAGAAACCTTTAATCATTTCTGTCCAATCTTCATTTCCTTCAGAAATATCATCAAAAGAATTTTCGACTTTAGCTGTAAAACCAAAATCTAAAATGTTTGAAAAATTAGCGACTAAAAAGTCGTTTACGATATTCCCAATATCTGTAGGAACTAATTTATTTTTATCTGAACCTGTCTTTTCTGTTAAGGTTTGTGTTTCCACATTTCCACCAGATAAAATTAATTGCTGATATTCTCTCTCTACACCTTCATTTGTTCCTTTTTCTACATAACCTCTTCTCTGAACTGTAGAAATTGTAGGTGCATACGTAGATGGTCTTCCAATTCCTAATTCTTCTAATTGTTTTACTAAAGATGCTTCTGTAAAACGATAAGGTGGACTCGTAAAACGCTGTGTTGCGTTTATAAAATTGTATTCTAAAGCTTCATTTACCTTTAAATTTGGCAACATTCCAGCTTGCTCTTCATCTTCATTATCATTTCCTTCTAAATACACTTTCAAGAAACCTTCAAACTTAATCATTTCACCATTTGCAGTAAAAATCTTTGAATTTTCAGAATTCTCAATCTTCATATTTGTACGCTCCAATAAGGCATCGCTCATTTGTGAAGCTAAAGTTCGCTTCCAAATTAAATCGTATAATCTCGTTTGGTCGTATTCTGTATCGATAGAATGCATTTTCATGTTTGTAGGTCTAATCGCTTCGTGCGCTTCTTGCGCTCCTTTAGATTTTGACTTAAAAACACGTTGTTTGCTATATTCTTTTCCGTAATAATTGCTAATTTCTTCTTCGGCCGCGTTTCTTGCATCTACAGATAAGTTTACACTATCTGTTCTCATATACGTAATTAAACCTGCTTCATACAAACGTTGTGCAACTTGCATGGTTTTACCTACTGGAAAACCTAATTTTCTTGATGCTTCTTGTTGTAATGTTGAAGTTGTAAATGGTGCTGCAGGGGATTTCTTTGCTGGTTTTTTTGTTAAATCTGCAATTGAAAAATCTGCTTTTGTACACGATTTTAAGAAAGTTTCGGCTGCTTTTTTAGAATCGAAATTCTTTGGAATGGTTGCCTTAAAGGTTTTTCCTTCATTATTAGCAAATTCTGCAACTACCTTATAATGTGTTTCTGCTTTAAAGTCTTGAATGCTTCGTTCTCTTTCTACAATTAAACGTACTGCAACAGATTGTACTCTACCTGCAGATAAACCTCCTTTTACTTTACGCCATAAAACTGGTGATAGTTCATAACCAACAAGTCTATCTAAAACTCTACGTGCTTGTTGTGCGTTAACCATATTATAGTCGATATCTCTTGGATTGTCGACTGCTTTTAATATGGCGTTTTTTGTAATTTCATGAAAAACGATACGTTTTGTACTCTCGTCTTTTAAATCTAATTGCTCTTTTAAATGCCAAGCAATTGCTTCTCCCTCTCGATCCTCATCACTTGCTAACCAAACAGTATCTGCTTTTTTTGCTAATGATTTTAATTTTTTTACAACTGCCTTTTTATCGTCTGAAACAATATATTTGGGACTAAAATCTCCATCTACATCTATTCCTAATTCTTTGGAAGGTAAGTCTGCAATATGCCCATAACTAGATTCTACTTGAAAATCTTTTCCAAGAAATTTCTCGATGGTTTTTGCTTTTGCTGGTGACTCTACAATTACTAAATTCTTTGCCATGTATCTTTTTTTGTCGTAATTCTCGCAATCGAAACCGCAAGTTTTTGGACTGCAAAAGTATGTAGTTTTTTTTTATTAATTTTTTTTTGAAGCGTTTTTACTTCATTTTTTTATAGAAATTTTATTCTACAGTGATTTTTCGCTTCAATTTTGTTGTTGAATTTCCTCCAACAAATAATAAAAATTCTCCTGCCTCTACTTCCCATTTTTTGTTTGAAGTATAAAACTGAAGCACTTCTTTATCAATAGTAAAAGAAACTGTTTTTGTTTCTCCTGCTTGCAACATAATTTTTTCGAAGCCTTTTAATTCTTTAATTGGTCTTACAATACTTGCCACTAAATCTCTAATATATAATTGTACAACTTCTTCTCCTGCAACTTTTCCTGTGTTTTTTACATCTACTGAAAGTATAATTTTTCCATCGGCATTTATTGTTTCTTTATCTACTTTTAAATTGTTGTAAGAAAACGAAGTGTAACTTAAACCAAAACCAAAAGGATATAATGCTGTTTTTTTAGAATCGTCGTAACCAGCATACGTAACATGAATATCACTATAAGGTCTTCCTGTATTTTTTTGATTATAATATAAAGGTACTTGCCCAACATTTCTTGGAAACGAAACAGGTAATTTTCCTGACGGATTATAATCTCCAAACAAAACATCTGCAATTGCAATACCAGATTCTGAACCCAAATGCCAAGTAACTAGAATCCCTGGTAAAATTTCACTTGCATGAGAAATATCCATGGGTCTTCCGTTTGATAAAACCAAAACAATATTTTTATTCACTTCATAAACAGCCTCTAACAATTCGTTCTGCAACCCTGCAAAACCAATGTTTGTATAACTTCTTCCTTCCCCTGATTGATATGCATCTTCACCAATTGCTAAAAAAACGATTTCTGCTTTCTTTGCAGCCGCAACTGCTTTTGCAATTCCAGATCTATCTTCTGTATTCATTTTTAGAGGAATCATAAACTGATTATCGCCAGGTTTTACAGTTGGTATTGTTAATTCTACTCCTTTTTCGTAATATATTTTTGTGTTTTTATCAACTTTTTCTTTTACACCTTCTAATAAAGAAACAGCAGAATTATAAGTTGCTTTTGCTCGCCAATTTCCTAAAGGTTGATTTTTATCATCCGCAAAAGGACCAATAACAGCAATGCTTTTTACGTTTTTAGAAATTGGTAAAATATTATTTTCGTTCTTAAGTAAAACAATAGATTTTTTTGCGACATCTCTTGCAATTGCTAAATGTTCTTTTGTATAAATTTCGTTTTTCTCTCTTTCTTCATCACAATATTTAAAAGGATTATCAAACAAACCTAATTGAAACTTTACTCTTAAAATTCTTCTAACAGCATCGTCTAAATTTGCTAAAGAAACTTTATTCTCTTCCAATAAACTCGCCAAATGAGCTCCATAAGAATGCGATTCCATATCCATATCACTTCCTGCATTTAGAGCAATAATTGCAGCTTCTTTTTTATCTTTTGCAAAACCATGATCAACCAATTCTCCAATAGAACCCCAATCTGAAACAATAAAGCCATTCCAGTTCCAACCTTCTTTTAAAATATCTCTTTGTAAAATTTTATGACCAGTTGCAGGAATTCCATCAATATCATTAAATGCATTCATAAAAGTGGCAACACCTGCTTTTGCTGCTGCTTTAAAAGGAGGTAAAATTGTGTTATGCAATTCATTTTCGCCAATATTTACAGTACTGTATTCTCTACCAGCTTCTGCAAAACCATAACCTGCAAAATGTTTTGCACAAGCTGCAATCGTATTTTTATTTGATAAATCTTCACCTTGAAAACCCTTAATTCTTGCAACTCCAATTACAGCATTTAAATACGGATCTTCTCCTCCACCTTCCATAACTCTGCCCCATCTTGCGTCTCTTGCAACATCTAACATTGGTGCAAAAGTCCAGTTTAAACCAGAAGCTGCTGCTTCTTTTGCAGCAATTTTAGCAGATTGTTTCATAATTTCTAAATCCCAACTTGCACTTTCTCCTAAAGGAATTGGAAACATTGTTTTAAAACCATGAATTACATCGTAACCAAAAATTAATGGAATTTTTATGCGAGATTGCATTGCCAGTTCTTGTGCTTCGCGAACTTCTTTTACAGTAGCAACATTTAAAAGAGAACCTACCAATCCTTTTTTAATTTTGCTTGCTTTCTCTTTGTTTCCTCTAGAAGATTCTGGCCCTGTTAAATCTCCACCTGAAGCATATTGCACCAGTTGTCCGATTTTCTCTTCCAAATTCATTAATGCTAAAACAGAATCTACTTTCTGTTCTATATTTTCGTCTAAATTTGAGTTTGTCATTGTCTTTTTAGAGTCTTTACAATTAAAAAAAACAGCAATAAAGATTAAAGCAGTTATAAAAAGTGATTTCGATTTTCTCATAATATTTATTTCGTACAAATATATAAAAGTGGTTTATAGAAAATTTTAGTTATTTAGCCCAATATTCTAAAGCTGCAATTGCTTTATACCAACCTTTAATATTCTCCTCTATTTTTTCTCTTTTTTTTGATGGTTTATAAGTTTCATCTATTTGCCAGATTTTTTTAATTTCTTCTTCACTTTCCCAAAAACCAACTGCTAAACCTGCTAAAAAAGCGGCACCCATTGCTGTGGTTTCTACTATTTTTGGCCGAATTGTTTTTGTGTTTAAAACATCTGCTTGAAATTGCATTAAAGTATTATTAACTGTTGCTCCACCATCAACTCTTAATTCTTTAATTGTAGTTTCTGCATCTGCTTCCATCGCTTTTAAAATATCCATAGATTGGTATGCAATCGCATCTATAGTTGCTCTTGCAATATGTGCATCTGTGGTTCCTCTTGTAATTCCAAAAATAGTTCCTTGCGCTTTCTGATTCCAATGTGGTGCTCCTAAACCAGCAAAAGCTGGTACAAAATAAACACCATCTGAATCTTCTACAGATTTTGCCAATGCTTCTACTTCCGAAGAATTTCTAATAATTTTTAATCCATCTCTTAACCACTGTACAGCTGCTCCTGCTATAAAAACACTTCCTTCAAAAGCGTAGGCAGTTTTTCCGTTAATTTTCCAAGCAACTGTAGTTAATAAATTGTTTTTTGAAACAATTGGTTTGTCGCCAATATTCATCAACATGAAACAACCTGTTCCATAGGTGTTTTTAACCATACCTTTTTTGGTGCACATTTGTCCAAAAAGCGCTGCTTGTTGGTCTCCTGCAATTCCTGCAATAGGAATATTGCAATCAAAAAAAGAGGACTTTGTATGTCCGTAAATTTCGCTGGATTGTTTTACTTCTGGTAACATCGATTTAGGAATGGTAAATAATTCTAACAATTCGTCGTCCCAAGACATGGTATTTATATTGAATAACAAAGTTCTAGAAGCGTTTGAAACATCTGTAATATGTTTTTGTTTTTTTGAAAAATTCCAAACCAACCAAGAATCGATAGTTCCTAATAATAATTCTCCATTTTCTGCTTTTTTTCTTGCTCCTTCAACATTATCTAGAATCCATTTTACTTTTGTTCCAGAAAAATAAGAATCGATAACCAAACCTGTTTTCTCTTTAATTATTTCAGATTTTCCTGCTACCTTTAATTCATCACAATAATCAGCTGTTCGTTTATCTTGCCAAACAATTGCATTGTAAATGGGTTTACCTGTGTTTTTATCCCAGACAACAACAGTTTCACGCTGATTTGTAATTCCGATTGCAGCAATTTCTTCCATTTCTATACTTTTCATAGCAATAGCTTCTGCTGCAACACCTGCTTGTGTAGACCAAATTTCTAAAGCATCGTGTTCTACCCAACCTGGTTTTGGAAAAATCTGTGTAAATTCTTTTTGAGCAATAGATTTTATGTTTCCTTTTTTATCAAAAACAATCGCTCTAGAACTTGTTGTTCCTTGATCTAATGCTAAAATGTATTTTTTCATTGTGATGCTGCTTTTCAGAAACTCAAATCTATAAAAATCATTTCTTTGTTTTTCTGCCAATTTGTCACAATTTTTCATTTTTGGTTGTATATTTGCAATTCATTTTTTGAATATGGAACACATCGAAAAAGTTATCGACGAAAGAATACAAGGAAAAGCACTTGTAACTGAAAATAAAAAAGAAAATACCAAGAAATTATTCATTGAAAGTTACGGCTGTCAAATGAATATGAATGATAGTGAAATTGTTGCTTCAATTTTAGATAAACAAGGTTACAACACCACTCAAATTTTAGAAGAAGCCGATTTAGTTTTGGTAAATACTTGCTCAATTCGCGAAAAAGCGGAAACTACAGTTCGTAAACGTTTGCAAAAATACAACAAGGTAAAACGCATAAACCCAAAAATGAAAGTTGGGGTTTTAGGTTGTATGGCAGAACGTTTAAAAGAAAAATTTTTAGAAGAAGAAAAAATTGTAGATTTAGTTGTTGGGCCAGATGCTTACAGAGATATCCCTAATTTATTAGAAGAAGTTTCTGAGGGTAGAGATGCTGTAAATGTTATTTTATCGAAAGAAGAAACCTATGGAGATGTTTCTCCTGTTCGTTTAAATTCTAACGGAGTTACTGCGTTTGTTTCCATTACAAGAGGTTGCGATAATATGTGTACTTTTTGTGTGGTTCCTTTTACAAGAGGAAGAGAAAGAAGTAGAGATCCTAAAAGTATTTTAGAAGAAATTCAATCTATGGTTGACCAAAACTATAAAGAAATTACGTTGCTTGGGCAAAATGTAGATAGTTTTCTTTGGTATGGTGGTGGTTTGAAAAAAGACTTTAATAAAGCTTCTGAAATGGCACAAGCAACTGCAGTTGGTTTTGCAGAATTGTTAGATATGTGTGCTACCAAATTCCCAAAAACACGTTTCCGTTTTTCAACTTCAAATCCTCAAGATATGAAGTTAGACGTGATTCATACCATGGCAAAACACAAAAACATTTGTAAATATTTACACTTACCTGTACAAAGTGGAAGTAACGCCATGTTAAAAGCCATGAACAGACAACATACGCGTGAAGAATACATGGAATTGGTAGATAATATCTTTAAAATTGTTCCAGAAATGTCTTTATCTCAAGATATGATTGTTGGTTTTTGTGGAGAAACTGAACAAGATCATCAAGATACTTTAGAATTGATGAAATATGTAAAATACGATTTCGGTTTTATGTTTTCTTATTCTGAAAGACCAGGAACTTTAGCTGGTAATAAAATGGAAGATGATGTTCCTTTTGAAACTAAAAAAAGAAGATTACAAGAAGTTATCGACTTACAACAAGAACACGCTTTATACAGAACACAACAACATTTAGGAAAAACTGAAGAGTTTCTTATTGAAGGAACTTCAAAGAAAAACCCGAATGAATGGAAAGGAAGAAATACACAAAATACAGTTGCCGTTTTTGAAAAAGGCGATTATAAATTGGGTGATTTTGTAATGGTAAAAGTAGAAGATTGTACTTCAGCAACCTTAAAAGGAACTGTTGTTGGGTATTCTGATAATAATTAAGAAACCCAACCTTAATCCTTCCCAAAGGGAAGGAAACTATTGCGAATACAAAAGAAAAAAGATTAATAATGGATGAATTCAATTTTAATAACAAAGTTTTTCACTTGATAGAAAATTCTAAAAGTGGAAAAGTGAATTCTGAAACTGTTTTTAATTATCAACAAAAAGGAAATATAGTAACTGCAGATTATAATGGAGGAACTATTAAATACGGAAAAATAATTGCAACTCTTGATAAGGATATTTTAAATATGATGTATCAATGTGTAACATCAGAAAACGAATTAAAAGCTGGAAAAGCAACTGCGAAAGTAAGTTTTAAGAAAGAAAATAAAATTCATTTAAAACTGAATTGGCAATGGCTAAATGACAATCAAGAAAAAGGCGTTTCAGAATATATTGAAAATTAAAATACAGTTGATAATACAATTTTCCCTTTTGGGGAAATTAAAAGGGGCTATTTATGGAAAACTTACAAGCAATAAAACAACGTTTTGGAATTATCGGTAACGATGTTCAATTAAATAGAGCTTTAGAGAAAGCTGTAAGAGTTGCGCCTACAGATATTTCTGTTTTAGTTACAGGTGAAAGTGGTGTTGGTAAAGAGAATATTCCAAAAATTATACATTCTTTATCTCATAGAAAACACGCAAAATACATTGCAGTAAATTGTGGTGCAATTCCTGAAGGAACAATTGATAGTGAACTTTTTGGGCACGAAAAAGGTTCTTTTACTGGAGCAACACAAGACAGAAAAGGTTATTTTGAAGTTGCAGATGGAGGAACTATTTTTCTTGATGAAGTTGGTGAATTACCATTAACAACACAAGTTCGTTTGTTACGTGTTTTAGAAAATGGCGAATTTATAAAAGTAGGTTCCTCTAAACCACAAAAAACAGATGTTAGAATTGTTGCTGCAACAAACGTTAATATGCAACAAGCTATTGAAAAGGAACGTTTTAGAGAAGATTTATATTATAGATTAAGTACAGTAGAAATTCATTTACCTGCTTTAAGAGAACGTAATGAAGATATTCATTTATTATTCAGGAAATTCGCTGCAGATTTTGCACAGAAATACAGAATGCCTTCTATTCGTTTAGATGAAAATGCTGTAGATGTTTTATTAAATTTCAGGTTTCCAGGAAATATTCGTCAACTTAAGAATTTAGCAGAACAAATTTCTGTAATAGAAGAAAGCAGAACAATTACTGGTTCTAAATTACAGCAATATTTACCTAACAATAAAGGAAATTTCCCTGCAGTTATAGGAAGTAAAAAAGAAAATGATTTCTCTACAGAAAGAGATATTATGTACAAAATTTTGTTTGACATGAGAAATGACATCAACGATTTAAAAAAGTTGACGTTAGATTTAATGAAAAACGGAAATCTAGAAGAAGTTCAAGAAGAAAACCATCAATTAATAGAAAAAATTTACAGCGATAAAGAATTAAGAGAACATGATATTGAGGTCTTAAACATTCCTCAAAAATCTTCTTCTGCCGAAAAAGATTATGATTTTATTGAGACTATTGAGGAAGACGAATCTTTATCTTTACAAGACAAAGAAATAGAAATGATTAAAAAATCTTTAGAGAAAAACAACAATAAACGTAAATTAGCTGCTAAAGAATTAGGCATTTCTGAAAGAACTTTATACAGAAAAATTAAACAATACGATTTGTAAAATCAAGGTTTACTATTTAAAGTTCAAAGTTAACCGAACTTGAAACCCTTAATTTTGAATTTTGAATAAATGAATATGAAAAAACTTTTTTACATAATAGCTTTTATAGTTAGCTCGACACTATTTATTTCTTGTGGTATTTATGGTTTTACAGGAGGAGATGTTGGCGATGCAAAAACAATACAGGTAGATTATTTTCAGAATCAAGCACAATTAATTGAGCCTGAATTGAGCCAACAACTAACTCAAGAACTACAAGACTTATTTACAAGACAGACGAATTTAACTCTAACCTCTACAAATGGAGACTTGTATTTTAGCGGAGAAATAACAAGCTACAGAATTACACCTATGAGTGCTACATCTCAACAAACAGCAGCACAAAACAGACTTACTATTTCTGTAAATGTCCGTTATATAAATAAGTTAGATGAGAAGAAAAATTTCGAACAACAATTTTCTTTTTACTCAGATTATCCTGCAAGACAACAATTAACAGGTGGAGTAAAAGAAACCGCATTTAAAGAGATTTTAGAAAGGATAACACAAGACATTTTTAATGCGTCTGTTGGAAAATGGTAGTTTTTGAAGTTAGAAGTTAGAAGTTAGAAGTTAGAAGTTAGAAGTTAGAAGTTAGAAGTTAGAAGAAAAATAAAAGTTAAAATTGAAAAGAGAAATATTTTTAGACATATTAGAGGATAAAAAAGACGTTCAGCAATTAGAAACTGTTGAATTAAAATCTGTTGTCGAAAAGTATCCATTTTTTCAATCGGCAAGAGCACTATATTTAAAAGGATTAAAAAATCAAGACAGCTTTAAATATAATAACGAGTTAAAAATTACTGCTGGTTACACAACAGATAGAACAGTTTTATTTAATTATATTACAGCTTCTAACTTTAGTTCACAGAAAGAAAATATTCATCAAAAGATCACAGAAAAAATTTCTAAAGAAAACCTCGAAGAAAATTCAATTTTAAAAGTTGAAGAAAATACTCCTCAAACTACAGAAAATACTATTCCAGAAGTCAAAGCTGTAGAAGAAACTTTAGAAGTTGGAAAACCGATTGCTTTTTCTTCAAATGAAAATCATTCTTTTAATCAATGGTTGCAACTTTCAACAAAAAAACCGATTGTTAGAAAAGAAAAATTAGTAGTAAAATCACTTCCTAAAAAAGAGGAGTTAATAGAAAAATTCATACAAAATAATCCAAAAATAGAACCACTTCCTAAAGATAAAAAATTCGTTGTTCCTGTTGATAAAAACGAGCAAGATGCAGCTCTAATGACAGAGACTTTAGCGAAAGTTTATTTAGAACAAAAGAAGTACAACAATGCTATACAAGCTTATAGAATTTTAAGTTTGAAATATCCAGAAAAAAGTGGTTTCTTTGCAGACCAAATTAAAAGAATACAAATTTTACAAAAAAATAAATTATGAGTTATACAGCTTTTTTAATTCTGATTTTAATTATTGCAATCGCTTTAATTTTAATAGTTATGGTACAAAACCCTAAAGGTGGAGGATTATCTTCTTCTTTTGGTGGTGGTGGAGCACAGTCTTTAGGAGGTGTGCAAAACACAAATAAATTTTTAGATAATACAACTTGGACATTGGCAATTGCAATGTTTGCTTTAATTTTATTAGCTAATATAGCGATTCCAAGAGGTGGTGATGATAACTTTAAACTAGACAATACTTTAGATGGTATCGAAAGTACAACACCAGCTCCAGCTACTCCAACAACAACTACAAACGATAGTTTATAATAATAAACTTTTGTAACAAATATTTAAAATGCCAATGTTAATGACACGTTGGCATTTTTTTTGTTTTATCTTTTACTAAGAAATCGTTTCAGAGAAAAAATGTCAGTATTATTGTAATGGCATACTTTCTGACAGTATAATAAGTGTAAAAAATATTTAATTAATCAAAATTTATATAAAAAATGGGATTAAACATTAAACCTTTAGCAGATAGAGTTCTTGTAGAACCTGCTCCAGCAGAAACAAAAACAGCATCTGGATTAATTATACCAGATAATGCAAAAGAAAAACCACAACAAGGAACTGTTGTAGCCATTGGAAATGGTAAAGTAGATGAGCCATTAACTGTAAAAGTTGGTGACACTGTTTTATATAGCAAATATGGTGGTACAGATTTAAAGTTAGAAGGAAAAGATTATTTAATGATGCGTGAATCTGATATTCTTGCAATTATATAAGTATTCAGTTTACAGTTGCAGTAGGCAGTTGTAACAATTACACTTTTAAACAATTAAACGATTAAACAATTTAAAAAAATGGCAAAAGATATAAAATTTGATATTGAAGCAAGAGACGGATTAAAACGTGGAGTTGATGCTTTAGCAAATGCAGTAAAAGTAACTTTAGGACCAAAAGGAAGAAATGTAATTATCTCTAAATCTTTTGGTGCACCAACTGTAACGAAAGATGGTGTTTCTGTTGCAAAAGAAGTAGAATTAGAAAACGAGCTTGAAAACATGGGAGCTCAAATGGTAAAAGAAGTTGCCTCTAAAACAAACGATTTAGCAGGTGATGGAACAACAACTGCAACTGTGCTTGCACAAGCAATTGTAAAAGAAGGCTTAAAAAATGTAGCTGCAGGTGCAAATCCAATGGATTTAAAACGCGGAATTGACAAAGCAGTTGCTGCAATTATTGCAGATTTAGAAAAGCAGGCTCAAAAAGTGGGTAATTCTTCAGAAAAAATAAAACAAGTTGCAGCAATTTCTGCAAATAACGATGATGTTATTGGAGATTTAATTGCAACTGCATTTACCAAAGTTGGTAAAGAAGGTGTAATTACTGTAGAAGAAGCAAAAGGTATGGAAACCTATGTAGATGTTGTGGAAGGAATGCAGTTTGACAGAGGTTATTTATCTCCATATTTTGTAACAGACGCAGATAAAATGATTGCAGATTTAGAAAACCCGTATATTTTATTATTCGATAAAAAGATTTCTAACCTACAAGAAATTCTTCCAATTTTAGAACCAGTTTCTCAATCTGGTAGACCTTTATTAATTATTGCTGAAGATGTAGATGGACAAGCATTAGCAACTTTAGTTGTTAATAAATTAAGAGGTGGATTAAAAATTGCTGCTGTAAAAGCTCCTGGTTTTGGAGACAGAAGAAAAGCAATGTTAGAAGACATCGCTATTTTAACTGGTGGTACTGTAATTTCTGAAGAAAGAGGTTTTTCTCTTGAAAATGCAACATTAGATTTATTAGGAACTGCTGAAACAATTACTGTAGATAAAGACAATACAACTATTGTAAATGGTTCTGGAAACGCAGAAGCTATAAAAACTAGAGTAAATCAGATTAAATCTCAAATTGAAACTACAACATCTGATTACGATAAAGAAAAACTACAAGAACGTTTGGCAAAGTTAGCTGGTGGTGTTGCAGTTTTATATGTTGGTGCTGCTTCTGAAGTAGAAATGAAAGAGAAAAAAGACAGAGTAGATGATGCTTTACATGCTACTAGAGCTGCAGTAGAAGAAGGAATTGTTGCTGGTGGTGGAGTTGCTTTAGTGCGCGCTAAGAAAGTTTTAGAAAAATTAGCAACTGAGAATTTAGACGAAACTACAGGTGTACAAATAATTAACAAAGCAATAGAAGCTCCATTAAGAATTATTGTTGAAAATGCTGGAGGTGAAGGTTCTGTAGTTTTAAACAAAGTTTTAGAAGGTAAAAAAGACTTTGGTTACAACGCAAAAACAGATGAATATGTAGACATGCTAAAAGCAGGAATTATAGATCCTAAAAAAGTTACACGTGTTGCATTAGAAAATGCTGCATCTGTTGCTGGAATGATTCTAACAACTGAGTGTGCTTTAATAGATATTAAAGAAGATGCTGGTGCAGCAGGAATGCCTCCAATGGGTGGTGGAATGCCAGGAATGATGTAAGCAGCGAATCGCCATAAATAAATTATTTCACTCTTTTGTGATAAATTTATTTTATTCCTTTTTTGTCATTTCGACTTTATGGAGAAATCTCAAAAAGTATCAAATATAAAAATCCGTAAGAAATAAATTTCTTACGGATTTTTTATTTTAAAATATACCTAAATATAGGTATTGATTTGCCTTTGCTTTCCTTGTAAGTTTGGCAAAAACATCAACCATGAAAACTTTACGCCTAAAATTATTTTATTTATTATTTGGATTTAGCTTATTAACGTTTGGACAAACTTTAGAGAAAACATATATTTCAAGCGCTGGTCAAGTTGAAGAACCACCTAATTTTGCCTTTTATGCAAATGATGAAATGCATTATTTTACCACAGAAGGAAGTAAAGGAAATATTACTTTTAATATAAAATTTTACGACACTTCGCATCAAGAGAAAAAAAACATTACAATAGCAACTTCCTCTAGAGGTATTGAAAAAGTTGGACTTCCTTCTGATAAATTATTCAATTCAGATTCTAAAATAGAGTTTCTACTTTTGATAGAAAGTGATGAAGTTGAAAGATATAGCTTTAAACTTTTTAACGAAGATGGCGATGAATTATTTGATTTTGGAATGGGGTATAATTATAAATTATTTAAAGATCATAATAATAATTTTAAACTTTTAATAACGGATTCAGATAAAGCCAAAGGGCAGAATTTTAGAGTATATGGACTTTCTGGCACACTCTCAACTGAACAAGAAAACTTGTTATTAAGTAAAGTAACAACGTTTCCAAATCCTTCTTCAAAAGTTTTAAATATTTCAAACTTAAAAAAACATAATGGATTCCTAGAAGTTTATACAATTACAGGTAAAAAGGTATTTACCAAAAAAGTTGATAAATCACTAACAGAAATTTCTTTTGACATCTCTTCATTATCAAAAGGAGTGTATTTTTATAAGATTGGAAAAACTTCTAATAAGTTTATCAAAAAATAAAAATCCGTTAGAAATAAATTTCTAACGGATTTTTTATGTTTAAGAAACGTTGCTTTACATTTTCTGTAACCAAGTTTTTACGTCTACTTCTGCTTTTATAATCTCTTTTAAATCGTCAATTGCAACACGTTTTTGTTCCATTGTATCTCTATGACGTATTGTTACACAATTGTCTTCTAAAGTATCATGATCTACTGTAATACAGAAAGGAGTACCAGCTGCATCTTGTCTTCTGTAACGTTTTCCTACAGCATCTTTTTCATCATAAAATACGTTGAAATCCCATTTTAAATCGTCCATAATTTTACGTGCAACTTCTGGTAAACCATCTTTTTTAACTAACGGAAAAATTGCCGCTTTAAATGGTGCTAAAACTGCAGGTAATTTTAAAACAGTTCTTGTAGTTCCGTTTTCTAATGCTTCTTCTTGTAAAGAATTAGAAAAAACAGCTAAAAACATTCTATCTAAACCTATAGAAGTTTCTACAACATAAGGCACGTAACTTTTGTTTTCTTCATGATCGAAATATTGTAATTTCTTTCCAGAATATTCTTCGTGCGCTTTTAAATCGAAATCTGTTCTTGAGTGAATTCCTTCTAATTCTTTAAAACCAAAAGGGAATTTAAACTCAATATCTGCAGCTGCATCTGCATAATGTGCTAATTTATCATGGTCGTGAAAACGATAGTTCTCTGCTCCCATTCCTAATGATAAATGCCATTTTAATCGTGTTTCTTTCCACTCTTTATACCACTCTTTTTGAGTTCCAGGTTTTACAAAAAATTGCATTTCCATTTGTTCGAACTCACGCATCCTAAAAATAAATTGTCTTGCAACAATCTCATTTCTAAAAGCTTTACCTGTTTGTGCAATTCCGAAAGGAATCTTCATTCTTCCTGTTTTCTGAACATTTAAGAAGTTTACAAAAATACCTTGTGCAGTTTCAGGTCGTAAATATACTTGTGTAGAGTTTTCTGCAGAAGCTCCAATTTGAGTTCCAAACATTAAATTGAATTGCTTTACTTCCGTCCAATTTTTTGAACCAGAAACTGGGCAATTGATTCCTAAATCTATTATTAATTGTCTAAAACCAACCAAATCACTTTCTTCTTGAACTCTTGTAAGCTCTAAAGTTATTTCGTCCATTTGTTTTTGACGGCGCAAAACATTCGGATTTGTATTTCTAAATTCCTCTTCGTTAAAAGCTTCTCCAAAACGTTTTTTAGCTTTATCTACATCTTTTTGAATTTTTTCAGAAATTTTCTCTCTAAAATCTTCCACTAAAACATCTGCTCTGTAACGTTTTTTAGAATCTTTATTATCAATTAAAGGATCGTTAAAAGCATCTACGTGACCAGAAGCTTTCCAAGTGGTTGGGTGCATTAAAATTGCAGCATCTATACCCACAATATTTTCGTGCATTTGCACCATTGCTTTCCACCAGTAATCTCTTATATTTTTCTTTAATTCTACTCCATTTTGAGCATAGTCGTAAACTGCACTTAATCCGTCGTAAATTTCGCTCGACTGAAATACATAACCATATTCCTTCGCATGCGATAACACCTTTTTAAATTGATCTTCTTGTTTTGCCATAATGCCGACAAAGATACACGTTTACAGAATTTTTCAATAAAAAAATATTGAGTTTTTAACATCAAAATCATATAACATTAATTCAATTTTTTCTAACTCTTTTAATGAAGTTATATTTTTGTACTATCTTTAAAATGAACCATTTACATAAAAATGAAAATATTAACTGATCTTTTTCAACTTTTTTATCCTAGATTATGTGCAAATTGCGATACTCAACTGATTGAAAACGAACTTATTTTATGTACATTTTGTAGACACGATTTACCGTTAACAAACTTCAATAATTATAGAGAAAATAAAGTTGCAAAAATTTTTTATGGAAGAATTGCTGTAGAAAAAGCATATTCATTATTATTTTATAGAAAAGAAGGCATTTCCAAAAAACTAATTCAGGAATTAAAATACAAAGGAAATGAAGATATTGGTATTTTTTTTGGTAATTGGTTGGGCGAAATGTTAAAAGAAAATAAAGAATTTAACGATATAGACTGCATTATACCTGTACCACTTCATCCTAAAAAAAAGCGACAAAGAGGTTACAATCAAGTTAGTAAATTTGGTGAAACTGTTGGAAAACACTTACAAATTACTTTTAACGAAAGGCTTTTAACAAGAATATCCTCTTCAAAAACACAAACCTTACAATCTCGTTTTGAGAGATTTACAAATAACGATACCAAATTTTCATTAATGGATTACACTACTTTAAAAAACAAACATATTTTAATAGTAGATGATGTTATTACTACTGGTGCAACTTTAGAAGCGTGTGCGAAAGAACTTCAAAAAACAGAAAATATTAAAATTAGCTTTTTAACAATTGGCTATACAGAGTTAAATTTATAATTTTTAAGTAAAAAATAAATTGTTAATTTGTATAAAATTTATTGCTTGTGATATTTTCTAAAAAAATTATTTTTTTACTTTTTTTCGTTGTTTTAATTAGCAGTTGTGCAAAAACAGGAAGACCAGATGGTGGCCCAAAAGATGAAGATGCTCCTTTATTTGTTACATCAAATCCACCCTACGAATCTATTAATTTTAAAGAAAAAGAAGTAGAGTTGTATTTTAATGAATTTGTAAAATTAAAAGATTTAAATAAACAATTGGTAGTTTCTCCTCCTCTAAAAAATCCACTTATAGTAACTCCACAAAGTACAGCTAGTAAATTTTTAAAAATTGAAATTTTAGATACATTAGCGACCAACACCACATACATTTTTAATTTTGGAAACGCTATTGAAGATAATAATGAGAGTAATATATTAGAAGGTTTTAAATATGTTTTTTCTACTGGAACATATATAGATTCTCTTAAAACTTCAGGAGAAGTACAAGATGCTTTTTTTAGAGAAAAACCTAAAAAAACAAATATTGTTTTATATCGAATAGATAGCACCTATACAGATTCTCTTATTTATAAGAAAAAACCAAACTATGTAACATCTGCATTAGATACAACCAAATTTAACTTTAGTAATCTTAAAGAGGGTAAATATCGATTAATGGCGCTACAAGAAAGTTCGAGCGATTATCTATTTAATTCGAAATTAGATAAAATTGGTTTTTATAATGATACTATATCGTTACCAAGAGATAGTATTCTTTTGCGACCTATTGTTCTTTTTAAGGAAGTACAGCCTTATAAATTTAGACGAGGAAAAGAAATTACAAAAGGTAAAATTCAGTTTGGTTACGATGGAAAAATTAAAGATTTAAAAGTAAATTTATTATCTAAAGTTCCAGATTCATTTAAAAGCATTTCACGTTTTGAAGCGAATAAAGACACCCTTAACTATTGGTTTACACCTATTGATGTAGACTCTTTAAATTTTACTGTTTCCAACGATATTTATATAGATACTGTAACTGTTCGATTAAGAAAAAATAAGATAGATTCTTTAAACGTAAACTTTCCTTCAAATAAATTATTACATTTTAGAGACACCTTATTTATTAAAGCTAACAACCCTTTAACAGCGATAGATACTAGTAAAATTTCTTTAATTGATTCAGATACTTTAAGGGTTGCGTTCAATATCTTTAATTCTAAAAAAGAAAATAAATTAGGAATTATTTTTGAGAAAAAACAAAAGAGCGCTTACAATTTAAAACTTTTACCAAAAGCAGTATCCGATATTTATAAAACAACAATAGATACTTTAAATTTTAGTTTTAGAACACAAGAAATAGAAGACTATGGAAAAATAACACTGGACGTAGTAAATTCTAAAAACGAAAATCTAATAATTGATCTTATTTCTGTAAAAGAAAAGAATAAAATTATAGAAAGACGCTATATTAAGAGTTCCGAAAATTTAGTTTTCGATTTATTAGAACCTAAATCTTATATTTTTAGAGCAATTATAGATAGTAATAAAAATAAAATCTGGGACACAGGTAACTACCTAAAAATGAGACAACCAGAGAAAGTTTTTTATTATGAAACACAAATAGATTTAAGAGCAAACAACTATGTTTTTGAAACATTTTCTATAAATTAATCTTCACAATCTACAATTAGTTATTTTTTTTTATATATTTGGTTTTTTACTTAAGACCCCTAAATCTTGAAAAACCCCTTAACAATTCTTTTTGTAATTGTTTTTTTTCTAGAAATAAAGGCTCAACATTACACACACGATATTGGTGGTTTTGTGGGCTCTACTAGTTTACAAACTGATTATGGAGAGAGAAACCATTTTGGTAGCGAATTAAACAATCAAGGAATGTCCTTTTCAGTGGCATATTACCTTAGTTTTTACAACAGAACTTTACGTTGGGACCCCAACAACGTTTTGCACAATCACTTGATGGTTAAAACCAACTTGCAGTATTTAAGCAAAACAAAAATGCAACATCATGGAATTTATGCTTCTAAGCAAAGTTATGCTGGAGAGCAATTAAGATCTATGAAAGGTACTGTAAGAATGATGAATGTTGGTGTACATCTAGAGTACTTTTTACGTCCTTTAGAGGAATTTGTATATCCATATTCCGATATTTTTTTCAATCCGTTTTTTACATTCGGATTTCAATATTCCTTCTTTAACAATACTGCAACTTCCGATTTAGGAGATTGGCAAAATGATATCACTGTATTTCCTAAAAAATACCAAAATAACGGACATGTAGAAGTTGGTGCGAACGAGTCTTTCGTATTTTCTATTGGGCTTGGTTCTCGATTTAAGCTAACAGAAAAATTAGATTTAGCTGCGCAGTTTAACTATCAATATTTCTTTTCTGATAAAGTAGATGGATTACAGGCAGCAGTTATTGAGAATAAAAATAACGAATGGGCATTAAACATACAAGTTGGTTTAGTTTATCACTTGAACTTTAGTTTGCCTTTATTTTATTAATATTCGCTTGTTTTTTTTCCAATAAAAAAATCTGTAAGTGTATTTGGGTATTTAAGAACATACCTATCTGCAACATCAAGCGTACGTTTTACCATACTTGTGTCTAAAAGTACTTTCTTCTTTACAATTGGAGAAGCTTTATGATTGGGGAGAATTTTTTTAAACGGATTGCTCATTATTTTACAACTCTTCGTATAATTTAATTACTTTTTGTTTTGCTCTTTTAATTCGCATTTTAACAGCACTTTCGCCAATATTTAAAATGTCTTTTATTTCTTTAATACTCTTTTCATCTTGGTATTTCATTAATAAAATCATTTTATCTGATGGTTCTATTAAAGCTAACACCTTAACTAACTTCTTAGACTTTAATTCAAATAAACTATTGTCTTCAATTTCTTCAAAAGAACTTTCTTCTTTAATTTGATCTGTTACTACAGTTACTCTTTCTCTTTTTTTGTGTTGATCTCTTTGTACATAATTCACACAAAAATTATAAGTGAAAGAATATAACCAAGTAGAAAATTTAGAATTCCCTTTAAAAGTTCTCAATTTTACAAACAGTCTCACAAAAACATCTTGCATTAAATCTTCTGCCTCTTGCCTATTTTTAGAAAAACTATAACATTTATTATAAACAACAGTAGAAAATCGGTCATATAAAGTTGCAAACAACTCTGTATTGTTGGTTCTTACTATTTCAAATACTAATTCTTCGTCGGTAATTCTAGCGGTTAATGTTTTCAATGTTCTTAATTTTGACACTAAATAAAGAATTTAGTCACACCTAGATTGGAGAAAAAAGATAAGCAGTCGTATTCTGTCGTTAAATGGTAACTTTTATTCTTTATATAAAATCCACTTATATTTATTTTAAAAAAATAAATTTTTTTGTAACATAAAGTTCTTTTCTTACGTATAAGTAATTGTAAGCCTCTCAATAATCTTAAAAAGCTTACGGTTTAGAATACATGAGACAACTTAAAATTACCAAGCAGGTTACCAATAGAGAAACTGCATCGTTAGACAAATATTTACAGGAAATTGGAAAAGTAGATTTAATTACTGCAGATGAAGAAGTTGAATTAGCACAGCGAATTAAAGCTGGCGATCAAAGAGCATTAGAGAAATTAACAAAAGCAAATTTACGTTTTGTAGTTTCTGTAGCAAAACAATATCAAAACCAAGGATTAACATTACCAGATTTAATTAATGAAGGTAATTTAGGTTTAATTAAAGCCGCAAAACGTTTCGATGAAACTAGAGGTTTTAAATTTATATCATACGCAGTTTGGTGGATTCGTCAATCGATCTTACAAGCATTGGCAGAACAATCTAGAATTGTACGTTTACCGTTAAATAAAATTGGTTCTATCAATAAAATTAACAAAATGTACGCCTTCTTAGAGCAAGAAAACGAGCGCCCACCAAGTGCCGAAGAAATTGCGAAGAAATTAGACATGACTGTGAATGACGTAAAAGAATCTATGAAAAATTCTGGACGTCACGTATCTATGGATGCACCTTTAATTGAAGGTGAAGATTCTAATTTATACGATGTTTTAAACTCTGGAGAATCTCCAAATCCTGATCGTAAATTATTACACGAATCTTTAAGAATCGAGATTAACAGAGCGTTAGAAACATTAACACCTCGTGAAGCAGATGTTGTAAAATTATATTTTGGTTTAGGAGAACACCAACCAATGACTTTAGAAGAAATTGGAGAAACTTTCGATTTAACAAGAGAAAGAGTTCGTCAAATTAAAGAAAAAGCAATTCGTAGATTAAAACATACGTCTAGAAGTAAAATTTTAATGACATACTTAGGCTAGCAATCGCAGATTGCATTGGGTATTTCACTTATGCTTTAAGAATATACAAACTCTCGAATTCATTTTCGGGAGTTTTTTTTTAGTGAAAAATATCTAAAAATTAAACAAAGCTTTTAAAATTAAATAACTTTTAAATCTGTTTAAATAATTTATCTTTACAGGATAACAGTAACATAAGAGATATGATATCCAGATTTATTTACGGGATATCGTTAATAAAAGTTATTATATAACGAGTTGCCACCAATACGAAAAAAACCAATCTGACGAATGAAAAAAATTCTGATTTTATTAATAATGTTGAATTTTATATCGTGTAGTAAAATCACACCTTCAGGATTTTGGCTGAATTACGAAACCGACTTTATTACAGAAAAACAAAATGACCAAGGACCTTTTGGAGGAACATTGCTTATAAATTGGATTGCGGATAACGATTATGAATTTGATATTAAAAAAATAACTGAACTTGCCGATAAAAACGATTGGAAACTGATTGACAGTATGAATTATAAAAAAGCGGATTTGAGAAATATGACGGATTTTGGAAAACCGACAATCAATCTTCCTCTCAAAAATTTTACGCCTGAATCAAAAAAAGCGGATTTGAAATCGGAACCTTTTCCTCGCTGGATTGAAACGAATTTTAAGCTTTACCGATTTAAAACTGGTTGGTTGATTTTTGAACCTGGAACTAATGACTCGACTAATGAAAATGGATTTTTATTAATAAGTTCTGACAATAAACAAATGACTGTTTATCATTTATGGGGCGAATAAATAGAAAAAGTACTGGTGGCAACACCGTATATAATTTATTGCTAGTTCTAGCCTACTTACGAAAATCCTCGCGGATTTTCTTGGTCGGTTTTTATTTACTAACTTTAGTGCTTGAAACACGCAACAAATCATATACAACAACGTTGTAAGTAATTTGCCAAAAACCGAAAATGAAGTATCTGATTTTAATTTTAGTCTGTTTATTTATACAATCTTGTTCTGATTGCACAAATGTATATTTTACGGAAAACGACAAAACTTGGTTTACTAATTATAATGTTGGAGATAAAATAATATTCAAATCTCAACTAAATGATTATGACACAATTTTTATTACAAATAAAGTTGTCAAAGAACCAAAAGGTGAATGCAATCCATTTGTGTCTGAATTTGACAAAGATTTTGTTAGAGTAGATTACGAAATTAAAAAAGATACTTTCAAATTAGTAAACGATTACTTTGTACAAATTGGAGCGAATGAAAATCTGAAAGACGCAAGTCCTGTCATTCGTTTACTAAATATGGAATATAGTAATTCTAGAAATAATTTACCTACACCAAAAGTATCTGAATTGAATGCTGACTGGAAAAATGTTTATACTTTCGACAAAAATAATTGTCCATATTCAAATTTGAATGGAAAATTTGGTTTAACTGAATTTCAATGGGATAAAACTTATGGACTTGTCTCGTATAAAAACGAAAGCGGAGAAAAATGGATTTTATTAAAGAAAGAATAAAAACTACTTACAACAACGTATATAATTTATTGCTAGTTCTAGCCTACTTACGAAAATCCTCGCGGATTTTCTATTCGGTTTTTATTTGCTAAATTAGGTGTTTAACCACGCAACAAACCATATACAAACCGTTCTACGCAATTTACCAAAAATACCGCTGAAAAATGAAAACCGAAAAAATAATTTATGAAACTAAACCGAAAATAATTAGTCTTTATGGAGTTCTTTTTTTGTTTTTAATTGGAACATATTTCGTTTATACTTCTGAATCATTGACAATCAAAATTTTTATGGGTGGAATTTTTTTATTCGCACTAATTTTTGGAATGATTAGAAATTATCTTGCAAACGGAATTATAATTACTGAAAATAGAATAGAATTACTGAAAACGAATATGACTGGAAAAACTGAATCTGAATTTATTAATTTTTCTGAAATTAAAAGCGTAAAATATAATCAAGGTCAATATCGACAAGACAGCGCAATTTATTTAAGGAGAAAACTGAAATCGGAACTGAAGGTTCTTATTCCAATTAATTCATTTGAATTTGGTCACGTTTTAAAGTTTTTAAACGGAAAAGGAATTGAAATTAATTTAGTTCATTCTGACCAGGAATTACGAATGTTTATAGACGGAAAAATAACTGAATTTCCAATGACGAATGAAAAAACTGCGTAGAACACCGTATATAATTTATTGCTGGCTTCTTGCCTACTTGCGAAAGTCCTCGCGGACTTTCTTGGTCGGTAATTATTTATTAAATTAGTTGCTTGAAACACGCAACAAACCATATACAACAACGTTGTACACAATATGAGAAAAACCCTATGAATACTGAAAAAATAGACATTCAGATTTTATCCAAAACGGATAATTTGAGGCTTTACATAATTGAACATACTTTACATATTGAAACACTAATCTCTGAAGCAATAGGTAGTCTACTAAATATTGATTACGAAACTTCAAAATCATTTGGATTTCGTTCAAGTTCTCTTTCTTTCAGCCAAAAAACATATATAATTCAAGATATTAAAGGGCTTGAATCAGAAATGGCGAAAAAACTAAATGCTTTAATGAATATTAGGAATAAATTCGCTCACGTTCAAGTAATTGATTCTTTTGAGAAATTCTTTGAAATTGCAAGTAATGGAGAACAAATAAAAAATAGCCTTGAAAAATGGTATAGTGTTGAAAATAAAAAAGAAGAAGACAATAAATACAAATTTTTATTTTTTTTACTATCAGAAGAAATAACTAAAATGCTTTGGGATTTAAGAGTAAAAGATAGGTTAGAAAAAAGTGTGCTTCAAGCTGAAAAGGTTTTCCAAAAAGGTCAATTGGAATCTTTTAAAGAAATAATGAATGAATCTGAAAATCCAGAGGAAATAAACGCAGAAGTTTTAAAAAGAACAATTAAAAAAGTTCCACAACTTCGAGTTGAAAGTAAAAAATAAAGTTCTGTACAAAAGATGAAAAAAACTACAGATAAAACTCATAAATGGGAATTTGGTATGTATCCAATCTCAAAAGAAATGTCTGATAGATATGAAAAATCTATTTTTCGCATTATAAAATTTCTCAATGATTTTATTATTTATAATAAGGTTCTTGATGATTTTTCCGAATTAAAAGGAATGTTAAATAGAACAGTTAAAAAAAATCAATTAGATTGGTTTACAGTTTATGAAAAGTTACATTATCCTAATGAACGTGAATTAGTTGGAGTAATATTTTTAATCACTGAATTAAGAAACCTACTAAAAAACAACAACTCATTAGAAGAGTTCAAACAAAATGAAAAAATATTCTTGTGCTATTTAAAGAAACTAATTGAAAATTATAATTCAAAAATAAATGCACCAGAAGAATATCTTTATATTTTATCGTTAAAAAATGAGCCTGATATTCTCAAAATTGGAATGACAACTGGAAAAGTTTCAAAAAGAGTTAATCAAATTAATTCAAGCACAGGAGTTTTGAATCCATATGGTGTTAGAAAAGTCTTTAAAGTTAAAAACTGTAAAGTTGCAGAGCGAGAAAGTCATTTAATATTAAGTGATTATAGAATTAGAAAAGACCGAGAGTTTTTTAAAATCCCTTTTGCTCAAGCATTAGATTTAATTGAGAAAAGTTTTACTCAAAATGGTCTTAAAATTCGGAATATTGGAAAAATCATTTATTTTAATCCTGCAAGTAAAATAGGAAAAATCAAATATTGTGGCATTGAAAACATTGAGTTTTCTAAAGAAGATTTAGTTTTTGAGAACGAAACTTTTGAAATTGGAAATTTAGTTGAATATGATATTAATATCGTTAAGAAAAAACTAAAAAAGATAGTGAAAAATACTGTGTACAACACCGTATAAACTTTATTGCTGGCTTCTCGCCTATTTGCGAAAGTCCTCGCGGACTTTCTTGGTTTGTGTTTTATTTACTAAATTAGTTCCTTAAAACACGCAACAAAGCTTATACAACAACGTTACCACACATTTGAGAAAAACGCTTTTCATATCGACAATTTTAGTTTTGAATTCATTCTTTTCGTTTGCCCAAAACAGAATTGAATTAGTTGCGAATGATTGTAGTCAAGAAAATGGATTTACAATGTTTTTATTGGATAGAGCTAAACCGAAAATTCTAACTGAACAAAAATTTGAACAAGAAGAAAAATATTGGAATAATCAAAAGAAGATTTTACTCAATAATTCGGACATTATAAAAATAGAATACACGAATATTTTTGGACAGATAATCGACACAACTTTCACAAACGCAAAGGAACTGAATGAAATAAAAATCTGTGTAAATAAATTCAAAGATTACGAAAAGAAATCTCTAATAAAAGAATCAATCCAAAACGACCAAAGCTGGGTTTTAAACTCAACTTGGGGACATCAAACTTTTGAATCTGATGAACTGACTTTAAAACCTAAAAACGGATTTTTAAAATATAAATATTACAAAAACGGAAAAAGAATAAAGCGTGGAAAAATAAAAATAACGGAATCCGTTATGGACAGAATAGCTTTATTTGAGCGTAAACTGAATTTAATGCAAAATGCTGACAATTCTTGTAATTTCGGAATTAGTTATAATCTTGACAATGGAATTGAAAAAATTAATTTTCAAGACGACAGTTGTTCTGGATTTTCGAATGAACAATTACTGACTGAATTAAAAATAGTGAAATAAAAAACGTGTGGTAACACCGTATATAATTTATTGCTAGTTCTAGCCTACTTACGAAAATCCTCGCGGATTTTCTATTCGGTTTTTATTTGCTAAATTACGTGCTAAACCACGCAACAAACCATATACAAACACGTTGTAAGCAATTTGAGAAAATGGCGAAATATTTAACAGACATAAGTATTGAAAGTGAATTTTCGCAGGAATTTTCAAATGGATTTACGAAATTAGACTTTAACAAAACTACCAAAGTTGTTCAAGACATATTTTGGTATCTAATTCCAAATAAATTCGAATTTGATGGAATTGGAAAATTAAATATTAGAATCACTTCTGCAATTCCAGATAATAAATACAAGGAAACAGCTGTTGGATTTGCACAATATACATACGGACAATTTGAATTTTCTAAATATTTTAAATTACATCAAACCGAACAGAATAAGGTTATATTAAAAATATTACAGAAAGCTATATCTGATATCCTAAAGCACAATCAAGAAAAAGCTAATACTTTAATTGAAATTACGAATAGAATAAGTGACATCGGATTTGAATACGAGACAGAGGACAAAAAACTATCTAAGTGGAATAGAAAACGTAATTATAGAGGTTTAGTCATTTACAAAATTGACAAAAACGGACAAAATGCATACGTTACGTTAACTGATAAAAATGGAGTTGTATTTTTTAGAGAACACCTTTTAAAGAATAGGGTTTACGACTTCTTTAATAGTTTATATAAAACGAAATGGATTGGAGAAAAATTTCAGATTATTAATAGAGATGGAAATTTATTTAAAGAATTTGATGCGGAAAAAACTGCTTACAACAATGTATATAAAAAATAGCGCAAGTCGTTGCTAACACTAAGTCTTGGGCATTTTTCGGAAGTCGCCAAATTTTTAAATTTGACGATTTCCCAAAAATAAAATAAATAGTAAAATTTAAAAATTCGGCTTGTGTTTATCCGAAAAGTAACAGCTTATTTTCAGCACTACTTTTCATATACGGAGCCGTTGGGTTTAATACGAATGAAACATATAAACTACATTTTAATATTTCTATTTTTAGTTGGTTGCTCATCAACAAAAAAACTGACTAAAAACAGTTCCAAACCGACAAAGTTTGTTTTTAAGAAATCTATGGTTTCTTCCCAAAATGGAATCTCGAATTTAAAATCAAAGCAGGATTCTTTAATTGATGCAACTTACAAGCCGAATGGAAAAGATTCTTTGATGAATAAAAAACTTAAGGAAATGCAGATGACTGATTTTCTAACTCAAACACCAGAAACGGAAATTTATGTAGAAATTCAAAATGACTCTATTTGGCGTTATACCAAACAAAAAGGTAAAATGATTGGCGATTATTTTATGATTCAAAAAAATAGCGGAATTTTAAACTATTACGACAAATCCAAATCTGTCAATTATAGAAAGTATGACCTGTTTGCTAAAAATCACGAATACGAAATAGTTGAAAATCGAAAAGACAGAAAGGAAATAAAGGGTTTTGATTGTTACAAATTGACTTTAATAAAAAAAGACACAGAAAGCGACTTAGGAAATACGATTTACGAGATGTATGTGACTGACCAAATTGAATTACCAATACATTCCGTTATTAATTTAACTAAACTTATTCCGAATAACTTTCCAATGGAAATTAAAGTCTGGGAAGAAAAACTTTCTGGAATGGCTGAATTATATGAATTAATCGGTATTGAATAAAGTACTAAACCCAACAACGTATATAATTTATTGCTAGTTCTTGCCTACTTATGAAAATCCTCGCGGATTTTCTATTCGGTTTTTATTTGCTAAATTACGTGCTAAACCACGCAACAAACCATATACAAACACGTTGTGTTTAATTTGAAAAAGAAAATTAATGAAACAAAGTAAGATTTCTAAAACTTGGAATTATTACAAAAAAAATAGTTGGAAATTAGGAGTCTTAATTTTATCAATAGTTCTTTTTTACTTTGTTATTCAGAAAATTGAATTGAAACAAAATTCCGTTGAAACTTATGGTAAAATATATGAAAAAAAACGAATTGTAAGTGGAATCAGAGTTGGACCTCTATTTAAGTACAAGTTTTGGTTTATGTATAATGGGAAAAAACATTTTGGAGAAACAACAAAAACTCTTGAAGGAGAAAATAATATTGGAAAAGTATTTAAAGTGAGAGTTTTAATGAATAAACCTGAGAACTATGAAATTCTTTTTGACCAAGAATATGTTGAAAAATATATTATTGACAAAAACGGAATTAAAAAAACTCTATATTTTGAAAAAAACTAAACACAACAACGTGTATAATTAATGGCTAGTTCTCGCCTACTTACGAAAATCCTCGCGGATTTTCTATTCGGTTTTTATTTGCTAAATTAGTTGCTTAAACACGCCACAAATCATACACAAAACCGTTGCCAGTAATACAAAACCAAACTAACTAAAAATCGAAGTATGTTTAAAAAAGCAATAATAGAAGCCTTTCACTGGAGTATGAAATGGTATTTTGGTTCATTTGCTGTAGCCATAGCAACTTTTTTCTTTTTTCAAAAAACCTTGGACTTCACAACTTGGCGTTCTATTAGATATGGTTTAGCAATTTTCACTATAACATTTATTGTACGAGCATTTATACAATACATACAAAAAATCGATGATCTTGAGCAAACTGTAAATAAAAAACAAGAAAAAATCGATGTTTTTGAAAAAAGTAATAGTAAATCAGACTTAATTAAAAAATATAATTATTACGGAGAAGTACTTATCGCTTTAAAAGATATTTTTTCTCAAATAAACAAAATTAAAAGAAATGAAAATGTAACAAAAAAAGATATAAGTAATCAATTAATAAAACTTTCAAATAGGTTAAAATCTGTTTTTGAGAAACGATTTAATAATAATTACTCTATTTCAATAAAGGTTATTTTAAAAGAAAAAGATATTCCTATATCTGAAAACTCTGAAATAATAACATTGATTCGTGATGAAGAAAGTTATTTTGAAAGAAGGGATAATGCAAAAAACAACAATAAACATATTATAAAAGATAATACTTGTTTTAGTGAAATTCTAAAAAACATTGAATCTCCAAATAAAGCATATTTTTTCTCTAATAATTTACCTAAATCGAATAACTATTGTAATAGTAGTGAAAAGGATTACGGAACAATGCAAAAAAATTTAGAAGAAAAAGAGAAATTAAAATACTGGACTTTACCTTACAAAAGCGAATTGGTTGTTCCAATTTCTCCTATATCATATAATACCAATGAAAGAAAAAATCATTTTTTCGGTTATTTATGTGTAGATTGTAACGAAATTGAAGGATTCCATAAAAAATATGACGTTCATAATTTACTTGGATTAGCAGATGGAATATCTGATTTATTAGAACAATGGTTAATACTAAAAATTAAAGAAAATGGCGAATAAAAAAAATTATAATTCAGAAAATAAAGATAAAAATACAAATTTTGACTTTTTTGAAAATTATAATAATAATGTTGAAGTAGTAGGATTTAGAACCTCTTGGATTTCTGAATTTAAAGATGAAATGAAAAGTATATATGAAGGTGGAAAAAAATCTGAAAAAAAATAAAAGTACTACTGGCAACACCGTGTATAATTAATTGCTGGTTTTAGCCAATTTACGAAAGTCCTCGCGGACTTTCTATCTATGATTTATTTGCTAACTTTAGTGCTTAAAACACGCAACTAATCTTACACAACAACGTTGTGGGTAATTTAAGAAAGATGAGGCATTCCAGTTCCAGTTTCAACAAAACTCTTTAAACTTTGAGTTACAAATCTTTCCCAAGCCGGAAAACAAATTTCATAACAGTTTAACTCAGGAACTAATCCATTATGTGCGAAATTTAGAATTGTTTCGTTTTGACCTTTTTCTTCCAAAACCCATTCAACAAGAGTTCCTTCCCACTCTTTTTCAATTCCATCATAACCGTTGTGAATATGTTTAGCCTCAATACATTTCCATACAATTTTTGTATTTGGTTCAAATTCGGAGATTTTAAACTTCCAATAAGTACTATCAAAACTTGTTGTGAATTCATCACCAACTGAAGAAACTGAATTATCTGTATTTCCCCACCATTTTTGGACGTGTTGTGAAATAGCATTGAATACTTGTTGTGTAGTTCCATTAATCGAAACCATTGTTGTGTATGACATAATTTAATTTTAAAATATTAATAGTGCTTGCGAATTACAAGTGCAAATATATAAAAGTACTTTTATTTTACAAGTGCATTTTTATATATTTGCATATGAAACAGATTGAAAGAAGGTCGGACTGTCCAATTAGCTTATCGCTTGACATTTTTGGAGACAAATGGACTTTACTAATTTTAAGAGATTTTATTTTCTTTAACAACAGACACTTTAACGAGTTAGTAACAGTTGAAAAAATATCTACAAATATTCTTGCTGACCGATTAAATCGACTACTTGAAAATGATGTTGTAAAAAAAGAAGTTGATAGGAATAATAAATCTTCATATCTGTATTCGTTAACAGAAAAAGGAATTGAATTAATTCCGATAGTTATTGAAATTTATAAATGGGGAGCAAACAATATTGACGGAAATAATGCTAATCGTGAATTTAAAAATGAATTGAATTCTAATTTTAATAAAGTGACATCGGAAATAGTTGACAGAATAAAAACTACCCACAACAAAGTATAAAATCAATGCTTGGTTCTGTGCTTAAACCAGCGATAAGTCCTGTTTTGCTACATCTGATTTTCCTGCGGAAAATCCTTGCACACAAAACCGCACTAATCTTATACATAAACGTTGTGCACAAGCTAAAAAAACGACTAATCGAAATGAAAAATATAGAATTTAAAATCGGAATAGTTCCAAAAACATCTGAAATAATTGAGGTTTATGATAGTTCGGGAATCAAAAGACCGACAAAAGATAGCGACCGAATTACTAAAATGTATAAAAATTCTAATCTGATTATAACCGCGTGGTTGAATAATGAGCTGATTGGAATATCACGCTCAATAACTGATTTTTGTTATGCTTGCTATTTGTCGGATTTAGCTGTGAAAAGCGAATACCAAAAAGAAGGAATCGGAAGGCAACTAATAAAACTGACAGAAAAAGAAATAGGTAAACAAACTGCATTAATTTTGCTTTCCGCACCATTAGCAATGGAATACTATCCTAAAATTGGATTTGATAAAGTTGAAAATGGATTTATAATACGTCGAACTGAATAATTTAATTTAGATATAAAAAAGCCTGATGCACAACACTGTATAAAAATAATTGCGGTTTAGTGCTTAACCAAAGGTCGTTGCGAGTTTGTAACGTCTGATTTTCCTTCGGAAAATCCTCGCATACAAACCCGCAACTATTCTTATACAAACACGTTGTGTGGCATTTGAGAAAACCGAAATAAAATGGTCGAAACAAGACAAGAATATCTCAAACGAATAAATTTCGTCTTAGATTTTATTGATAAAAATCTTGATGTTGACCTATCACTTGAATATTTATCAAAGAAAGCTCATTATTCACCTTACCACTTTCATAGAGTATTTCTAACAGTAGTTAACGAAAGATTAAATGAGTTTATCAATAGAAAAAGAATTGAGCGAATTGCTTCAATTCTACTTGTTGAACCAAAGATTCCCTTAATCGATTTAGCTTACAAATACGGTTTTAATAGTGACAACTCTTTTTCACGAGCATTTAAGAAATACTATGGTATCAGTCCAACTAAATTTAAATCTGAGGGAAAAGAAATACTTAGCAAGATTGGTATAGAATTTTTTTCAACCGAAAAATACATTTGTTCCATTAATGATATTAAACAATGGACTAAAATGAATACACAAATAACGATTAAAGAACTTCCTGAATTAAAACTTGCAAGTATATCTCATATTGGGAGCTTCGAAAAGGTAGCTAATATGTTTCAAAAGTTAATGGAATGGGGACATCAAAAAGGAATATTAGACACTTCAAATTTTAAAGCAATAACAATTTATCACGACAACCCTAATGTTACCCAAGCTTCAAAATTAAGATTCAGTACTTGCATAACAATTAGTGAGAACATTAATGCAGATGGAGAAATTAGACAAATAGACTTACAAAAAGGTACTTATGTCGTTGGGCATTTTGAAATTAAAGCAGAAGAAATTTCAAAAGCGTGGAAAAGTATGTGTATTTGGGTAATAGAAAATGGTTATGAATTTAGAGATGGTGATTATTTTGAAATGTATCATAATGACCACAAAACTCATCCCGAACAAAAATTCATATTAGACATTTGTATTCCTTTACAAAAGACTAAAAACATTAAACTTGGAGAAATCAACAAAGTAAATCTGTCGAAATATAAAGCTCAAAACCAAAAATGTGAAAACAACTTAGATTATCATCAATTGATAAACTATATGAAAGAATTGAGGCTCTTTTTTCAAAAAGAGTATGGCACAATTTTTAGACTCGGAAAGATTTATCAGGGAGACCCTAATTTCTCTTACTTTTCTCTAACGACAGATGAATTAAAAAAGCAAAAACTTAAATTCGTTATCATTTTAAATCACAAAGAATTGTATTTTTCGATTTGCTTATCAGGTCAGAACAAAAGTATTCGAAAAAAGTATTGGAAGATTTTTAAAGGTAGCGATTGGAATAAATATCATTTGGCAGAATCAATTGATGACAGTTTATCTATTATAGACCAGATAATTGTTGAAGAACCAAATTTTAATAATAAAAGAAGTTTAACCGAAAAGATTGAAAAGGAATCAATGAAATTTACTAGAGAACTAAAAGGTATACTTGAATAAAAACGACCACACAACATGCGTATATAACAAATAAAAATAGTGTAAATTTTAATTATTAAAATAGAGAATTCTAAAATAGCTATTTTTTTTTCAAATTTTAAACTCTTTTAAAGGCACACTGTATTACAAAGTATCTCTTTCTTAGTATCTTTGTAAAACAAAATATATACAATAAATAAAATGAGTAATTTAATTGCACCTTCAATTTTAGCAGCAGATTTTGGTAATTTGCAAAGAGACGTAGAAATGGTAAACAATAGCGAAGCAGATTGGTTTCATATTGATATTATGGATGGTGTTTTTGTGCCAAATATTTCTTACGGTATGCCAGTTTTAAAAGCAATTTCTAAACATGCTACAAAAACTATTGATGTGCATTTAATGATTGTAAACCCAGATCAATACATACAAACATTTGCAGATTTAGGCGCAAATATTCTTACAGTTCATTACGAAGCTTGTACACATTTACACAGAACAGTTCAAGCAATAAAAGCTGCAGGAATGAAAGCTGGAGTTGCATTAAATCCTCACACACCTATCTCTGTTTTAGAAGATATTATTGTAGATTTAGATTTGGTTTGTATTATGAGTGTAAACCCTGGTTTTGGCGGACAATCTTTTATAGAAAATACGTATAAAAAAACGGCACAATTAAGACACTTAATTGAATTCTCTAAATCTAACTGTAAAATAGAAATTGATGGAGGAGTTACCAACAAAAATGCTAATGAATTAATTGAAGCTGGAGCAAATGTTCTAGTTGCAGGAAGTTATGTTTTTGGAGCAGAAAACCCAACAGAAACAATAGAAAATTTAAAAAACCTAATAAACTAATTGCTATATACAGTAATAGACATAGAAACTACAGGAAATGGATATAAAGGTTCTAAAATAACCGAAATATCCATTTTTGTTTTTGATGGAAAAAAAGTTGTAGACGAATACACAACACTTATAAATCCAGAACAAAATATTCCGCCATTTATTACCAATCTTACAGGCATTACAAATGCAATGGTAAGGAATGCGCCTAAATTTTATGAAGTTGCTAGAAAGATTGAAGAAATTACAAAAAACACCATTTTTGTAGCACATAATGTAAACTTCGATTATAACATAATTCAAGCTGAATTTAAAAGTTTAGGATTCGATTTTAAACGAAAAAAACTATGTACAGTTCGTTTGTCGAGAAAAATTATTCCTGGTTTAAATTCTTATAGTTTAGGTAATATTTGTACTTCAGAAAATATTCCAATTAACGGCAGACACAGAGCCAAAGGCGATGCAGAAGCCACAACAGAATTATTTAGAAGGTTAATTGAAAGAGATGATCAATTTATTATTAATTCATTTCTGCACCCACGTTCTAGACAAGCAACCTTACCACCTCTTTTAGATAAAAAAGTTGTTGATAATTTACCCGAAACTTTTGGCGTTTATTACTTTAAAAATTTAGCAAAAGAAGTTATTTATGTTGGTAAAGCTAACAACATAAAGCAACGTGTAATCAGTCATTTTTACGATAAGAAGAAAAAGGAACAAAATATGTGTTTAGAAACCGCAGACATTTCCTTTATAGAAACTGGTAGCGAATTACTAGCACTACTTTTAGAGTCTGAAGAAATTAAACACATTTATCCAAAATATAATAGAGCGCAAAGAAGAGCAGGAGAAGCTGTTGGTTTATTTTCTTATGAAGATCAAAAAGGGATTATTCATTTGGCTTATAACCGCTTAAAATTAGCTCCCAATCCAATAATGAAGTACTATTCTGTTGCAGAATGTAGAAATCATTTAGAGGTTCTTTGTAAAGAATTTGAATTATGCCCTAAATATTGTCATTTACAAACCAATGTCTCTAGTTGTTTTCATTATCAACTGAAAGAATGTAAAGGTATTTGTTGCGATAAAGAAGCTGTGGATGATTATAATATTCGTGTTAGACAAGCCATTAAATCTGTAGGAATTGATGCAGAAAATTTAATTATTAAAGAAACAGGAAGAACAAAAGATGAAGTAGGTTTTGCTTTAATTTTAGATGGAATCTACAAAGGAATTGGTTATTTAGATACTTCTCAAGATGTGCTGTTAGAAAACCCAGCAGATTATCAATTCTTTGTTGAACCAAAAAAAGATAATAGAGATATTCAAAGAATATTAACGGCTTATATTAGAAAAACAGAAGAAATTAAACTTCTAGCTAATGATTAAAAAAACAACTCTACTTCTATTAATCTCAATTATTTCCTGCAAATCACAAAAAATACAGATAAACTAAATTCAAATATAGAAAAAAACCTCAGAATTTTTAAATTCTGAGGTTTTTTGCGACTCCAGCAGGATTCAAACCTGCAACCCTCAGAGCCGAAATCTGATATTCTATTCAGTTGAACTATGGAGCCTTATTTATACAAATAATTATTTCGCCAAATGCTTTTTAACCAACATAGAAATTGTTTTCCCATCTGCTTGGCCAGCTAATTCTTTAGAAACAATACCCATTACTTTTCCCATATCTTGCATTCCTGAAGCTCCTACTCCATCAATAGTAGAAATTACAACTCCTTCTATTTCTTCTTCTGTTAATGCTTCTGGTAAAAACTGTTCTAAAACTGCAATTTCTGCTAATTCTGGTTCTGCTAAATCTTGTCTGTCTTGTTTTATGAAAATTGCAGCACTATCTTTTCTTTGTTTTACCTGCTTCTGGATAATTTTCATTTCTTGGTCTTCTGTCAATTCTGTTTGAACACCAGTTTCTGTTTTAGCCAATAAAAAAGCCGATTTTACTGCTCTTAAAGCTTGTAAAGCAACTGTATCTTTTGCTTTCATTGCTTCTTTCATTTTATCCATTACTTGTTTTTGCAAACTCATATTTTTAGTTTTTAATTATTTATTTTTCTTCAACTTTTTTAAATACAAAACATTCTTATTATAATCTATAAATGCTTTTCCACTTTGTAAAATATCTGCGCCAATAATACCATCTACTTCTTTAGCATTGTGTTGCGTTAAAGCTGTATTTACGTGAGATAAATCGAACAATACCAAGTGGAATTTCTTGGTTTTCCAACTACCAATTTTTAAAAGATTATTTTCAGAAAGTTGCGTTTCCATGTCTGTTGCTCCTGCTCCTGCAGCTTTTGTCTCACTTTCTTCGGCAATTAATTTAAAGTTTTCTACAGCATTTAAACCTACGCAAGAATTAGATGCACCTGTATCTAAAATAAAACGCCCATTAACTCCGTTAATTTTTGCTTTTAATTCTAGATGATTTGTTGCAATTTTTTTTAATGAAATCTTTACGTATTTATTCTTCTTTAAAATTTTTTCTAAACGTTTCATATAAATTTTTAAGATTTCAAAAATACAATTTATAAAATTTAGAAAATACTATCGCTCCAAAATTTCTTTCAGGTTTTCTTTGTAGGTTTTAGACATTCTAATATTATGGTGTGTTCCTTTATCAATTTCTATACATCTATTTTTTGTTGATTTGTTTAATCTTACTAATGCTTTAGAATCTTTAAAAGAAGTTACTTTGTCTAAATTTCCATGAAAAATTGTAATTGGAACCGAAACCTTAACAATATCTAAATCTGACCTGAATTTATACTTCAATAAAAATGTGGGCGCAAACTTAGCATAGAATTGTACCGCTTTTTTAAAATTGAAAAATGGCGCTTCTAAAATTAATTCTTTTGGGAAGTTTACTGCTGCAATTTTTGTCGCAAAAGTACTTCCCAAGGAAAAACCATAAACCACAATTGTTTCTTCTTTATAATTTTTCTTTAAATAATCGTAAACAGACAAGGCATCTTCGTACATTTTATTTTCGTTGAATTTACCTGTGCTTTTTCCGTAATTTCTATAATCGAAAACCAATACTTCATAATTATATTCAATAAAATAAGAAACTCTTTCTCCCCATTTTATTAAATTTCCATTATTCCCATGACAGAATAGAACAATTCCTTTTGGATTTTCTAATTTAAAATGAAGTGCATTAATCTGATTCCCATCTGTTGTATCTATAAAAATTTCTTGAAATTTATTTGAGAATTTGTATTGATAATCTTTATCAACCTTTCTACCATTTAGAAAGATTAATTTTTCTTGAAAAAAATAAATCCCAAAAAAAATGAACATTAATATGATAAAAAACACTCCTAAATACATCATTTTAATAAAATAAATTTCACGAAACTACTCATTTTTAAAGATTCTAAATAGAAACTTTAACATTATTAGGTTTGACTTCCTTTTAAATAATTACTATTTTTAGTTAATTGTAAATAAAATGATATGAAAACTTCCAAAAGATTAGAGCAGGCTTTAGTGAAATTGTACAATGCTTTTCATAACAACAGGTTAAATCCTGAAGACTGTACAGCTTGTGCTGTTGGTAATATTTTAGATAATTTAGATAGTTGGAAGCATCTTTCTAACGAGCATGGTTCTTTAGAATTGAGTTATGTTGGTCGAGTTCACGAAAATTTGGGTAGGAAATTCAATGGATATTCGCCATTAGAGATTCTACAAATCGAAAAAATATTTTTAGAAGCTTGTGGCTTTAAAACACCTTTATGCCACTATAATTCTAAACCACAAAACCCAACAAATAAAGACATTTTATTTAAGGGTTTGTGTAATGTTGTGGCTTATTTGTGTGAGTTGGATAAAACACCTAATGTAATGGATTATTCGAAACTGTTTGAGTTTGAAAATGACGAACCCATATATCATCTTGAAACTTTTTTAAATTAATGTAAATGGGATAACAAATAACTTTAATGTGTTAAAATTGCTCTTAGTTAAGTATTAATTTGCGGGAAATCTAAAATTATAAGTTATGAAAAAATTAATATTTGCAGCTCTTTGTATATCAATATCTTTTAGTTCTTGTAGAGAAGATAAGAAAAAAGAAAAAACAGTAAAAACAGAAGTTGAAGCAAAAAAGAAAATAAGTGTTGAAACTTCTAAAGGAAGTGTAAAAGCTGATGATAAAGGAAATGTTGATATTAAGATTAAAGATAAAAACTAAACATTCTTATTATTTAATAATATCTTACAAAAGCTTTAACTAAATATTAAAGCTTTTTTTTATGCGAGAAATTTATAGTAGTGATTTTCTTGCCAAAAAATAATTTTCACGTAAAAGACGAATCCAGATATATTTCTTTCTACAGTTGAAACATTTTTTTTGTTTTACAACAGGAAAAAAATCATCTACGACTAAGTCTCTTTTTTCTTCTCTTTTACAATTTGGACATTTACTCATCTAATGGTATTGTTTACCAATAGTAAGAATTAAAAGCAAATTGTGTAAATATATTCTATAGAAACCTACTATTTATAGATGAAACGCTCTATTTTATAGATAAGAAATTATTTTATTTGCAGTATCTTATACAATTCTTCTTTATAAGAATTACTTAATTGAACAGTATATTCTCCCAAAGAAATTTGAAGTTTGGTAATAGAATCTATCTTTTTTGTATTGATAATAAAAGATCTATGCACTTGTAAAAAAGTTTTTGGCAAAAGTTCTTTTATTTGCGATAAAGAACTTCTTAACAAATAATTTGAGTCTTTTGTAAAAATTTGAATGTAATTTCTATCTGACTCAATAAAGTAAATATTATCTGTAATTAATTTTACATACGCTTCTTTTACTTTAATATAGATTACATTTTCTTCTAATTTTAAAACCGTTTTTTCTTTATTTAATAAGTTATCTTTTTCAGTAAAATTAACGAGTGCAATTTTTATGGAAGCTAATAAACTTTCTTTTACAAACGGCTTTAGTAAATATCCATAAGGCCTCGTTTCTGTAGCTTCTAAGATTGTTTTTTCGTCGCCAAAAGCGGTTAAAAACAAATATGGAATATGATACGATTTACGAATATAATTGGCAATCCAAATTCCGTTTTTGCTTCCTTGAATATTTATATCTAAAATGGCTAAATCTACTTTTTCATTCACTAAGACATCTATTGCATCTAATGCATTATTAACAACACCAGCAATTTCGTACCCTAAATTCTTTAAAGTTAAACGTAAATTTTCTGCAATAATTTCTTCATCTTCAACAATAAGTATTTGTAGCTTTTGCCCCATAAGTTTTAAATTATTACATCGTCTTTAAAAGTAATTAAGAAACTACTACCATTATCATTCACATACTCCATAGTTCCTTGTAATTGTTTTGCTAACAATTTAACTAATTTTAAACCTAATGTATCTATATTATTAAAATCTATTGGATTGCTCATACCAATACCATTGTCTTTTATCAATAATATATATATATTTTCTCTCGACTTTTTATTTAACTGAATCGTTATTTTACCTTTATTACGATTTGTAAAAGCGTGTTTGTATGCATTTGTAATTAGTTCATTTATAATTAAACCTAATGGAACCGAAATATTTACTGGAAAAGTAAAGTCTTTTGTATCAATTTTAAATTGAACAACAACAGATTCTTGATAATTAGATATTTTAATATGTTCTATTAATGTTGAAATATATTCTTTAAAATTTATGGAACTGATGTTATTATTTTGATACAATTGCTGGTGTATTAAAGACATTGCATGAATTCTATCTTGCCCAACTTTTAAAATCTTACTCAATTCTTTATTATCGCTTTTTAAAGATTGTAATTCTAAAATACTCGATATTACTTGTAAATTATTTTTTACACGATGGTGTAGCTCTTTTAATAACAACTCTTTTTCTTTGGCACTTTTCTCTGCTTCTATTTTTTGATTGGTTATTATTTCTTTGTTTTTTATGGTCTTTCTAAGAGAAAAATACATTGCTAATAATAAAGCAATTAAAAGCAATAATGCTACTTTTTGGTATGTTTTGGTTGCCCTATCAATTTCATTTTTCTGTAAACTCTTTTTTTATTCCAGTTCTTTCTTTTCTGTTTCGAATTTTACTGCTGCTATTAGATACTGGTTTTCAAGTTTTACCAACTCTAAAGAATCTTTATACTTTTCTGCAGCGATTAAAACTTCATCTGCTTTGTTAAACAGATTCAGTTTTAAAAAAGTTTTCCCTTTTAAAAATAAAGATTCTTCTTTTAAATTAGGGTTGTTATCTTTTTCTAAATATATAAAAATGCTATCTATATATTTTAGAGCTATTTTAGGTTCGTGCTTTAAATAATACACATTTGCAACTTCATGGTAGGCGTGTGCCATTCTCTTAAAATCTTGTTGCTTTCTACTAAAATTTACTTCGCCTAGTAAAATGGGTAATGCTTTGTTATAATTTCCTTTTTCTACCCAAATACTTGCAATGTTTTCTTCAATAACTTTTCTAAAACCTATAGCCCTTTTAAAATCAATTTTATCATCTAAAATAGCGATTGCTTTTTCGAAATAAAATTTAGCACTATCTAATTGATTCATCTTAAAAAAACACAAACCAATATCGTTATTAGCACTACTGTAACCAAAATAATCGTTTTCCTCTATAAAACCTTTTCCTCTTTCTATAAAATACTTCTTGGCTTTTTCGTAGTTTCTTAAACGATAATAGGCTAATGCTATTCTGTTGTTTTTACTAGATTTCCTAGAAGGAATATTATGCTTTAATAACAAGTTATGGTATAGTGTGTAGCTATTTAATAGATTGTTATATTGCTCGGTTCTAGAATATGCTTGGTTTAAATCTTGTAACATATAAACCACATCTTTTAGTTCTGCTACTTTTGTGCTTTTTAATAAAAACTCTGCTTTATTTATTACTTCTATATCTTTTTTAAGCTTATTTAGATAACTTATTTCTAAAAGTTTTATGGTAAGTTTTTGGTCTTCTGTACCTCTATTTTCTGCCCAATCTAAAGATTGATAAAGTAAGTTTTTTGTTGTAGTTGCTACTATATCTTCAGTTTTATTTTCCTTATCTATTTTTTTGAAATAAGTAACAAAATTCTCGAAATCTTTTTTTGTAGTAATTTGATCTTGCTTTTGAAAAGCAAAAATGCTACACAAAATTATACAGAGGGAAAAAAATTTGATAAAATTCGTTTTGTACATTATCTGTGTAGCTATTTTTATAAAAGTAAGTAAATTTTAATCAATTATTAAATGTCTTAAAACAGATATTAAAAAGTGGATGCCATAAATAATTAGAATAACATTTTCCACATTTATACAACTTAAATCTTAAAATTTTTTGGTAAAAAGATCTTTGAACTTTTGTTCTAGAAAACGATTTACATTTTGGACATTGTTTCATTATATAATAAAACTACAGTATTTAAAGTACTTAAAAAATAAAATGGGATTAAGCTATTTTTTTTGAGGACAAAGTTTCTATTTTCAGGGACAAAAAAAAACCGATTCATTTCTAAATCGGTTTTATATAATATTTAATTTAATATTGAAGTCTATCCTCCAAAATCATCAAATCGGATATTTTCATCTGGCATACCAAAATCTTCTCCCATTTTTTGTACTGCTTTGTTCATTAATGGTGGTCCACAGAAGTATAATTCTAAATCTTCTGGAGATTCGTGAAGATTTAGGTAGTTATCTATTACACAATTGTGAATAAACCCTACAAAACCATCTCCAGCTTCATCATTAATATCTTTTTTAACTTTCCAATTATCCGAATCTAAAGGGTCTGATAATGCAATAAAGAACTTAAAGTTTGGAAAATCTTTTTCTAATGCTCTAAAGTGATCGATGTAAAACAATTCTGCTTTCGAACGTCCACCATACCAATAAGTTACTTTTCTACCTGTTTTAAGAGTTCTGAATAAGTGATATAAGTGAGAACGCATTGGCGCCATTCCTGCTCCACCACCAACATATAACATTTCTGCATCCGATTCGTTTATGAAGAATTCTCCATAAGGTCCAGAAATTACACATTTGTCTCCTTTTTTCAAATTGAAAATATATGAAGAGGCAACTCCTGGATTTACATCCATCCAACCACCTTTTGCTCTATCAAATGGCGGTGTTGCAATACGAACGTTTAACATAATTTCTCTTCCCTCTGCTGGGTAAGAAGCCATTGAATAAGCTCTTTCCACAGTTTCGGTATTTTTCATAACTAACGGACGTAGTTTAAACTTATTCCATTCTGCTTCAAATTTATCTGGAGTTTCATGTTCTTCTGGGTGTGCAGTAATGTCCATATTTTCGAACTTTACTTCACAAGGAGGAATTTCAATTTGAATATATCCACCAGCTTTATAACCCATATCTTCTGGAATTTCTACTACAAATTCCTTAATAAAAGAAGCCACATTGTAATTTCTTACTACAACTGCATCCCATTTCTTAATTCCGAAAACTTCTTCTGGAATAGAAATGTTCATGTCTTGTTTTACTTTAACCTGACAAGCCAAACGTGCTCCTTCTTTTAGTTCTTTTCTAGAAAAATGAGGAACTTCTGTAGGTAAAGCTTCTCCTCCACCAGAATTCACATGACATTCGCATTGAATACATGTTCCACCTCCACCACAAGCAGATGGTAAGAAAATTTTATTACTACCTAAAGTAGTTAGTAAAGAATCTCCTGAAGCTACTTCAATTTCTCTTTCGCCATTAATCATAATCTTTACGGGACCTGATGGCGATAATTTTTGTTTTACAACTAGTAATATTGTAATTAATAATAAAGCTATTATTAAAAACGCTACTACTGTTGCGATTACAGTTCCTGTTGTTCCTGCTGCTAAAATCATATTAATTTATAGTTTTAGTATTTTTTGCTATTTCTTCTTTTTCTAAATCCTTTTTTACCACCTTTTCAGTAACAACTTCTGGCTCTGTAGAAGGTTCTCCCTCTTCATCTCCACCAGTTAACATTCCTCCAAAACTTAAGAAACCAATTCCCATTAAACCAGTAATAATAAAAGTAATTCCTAAACCTCTTAATGCTGGAGGAACACTTGAATATCTAATTTTCTCACGAATGGCTGCAATTGCTAAAATTGCTAAAAACCAACCAATTCCAGATGAAACTCCGTAATTAAATGCCAAACCTAAAGATTCAATCTCTCTTGCTTGCATAAATAAAGAACCTCCTAAAATTGCACAGTTTACTGCAATTAATGGTAAGAAAATACCTAATGAGTTATATAATGATGGTGAAAATTTCTCTACAATTATCTCTACCAACTGCACCATTGTTGCAATAGTTGCAATAAACATAATAAAAGAAAGGAAACCTAAATCGTAATCTGCATATTCATCTCCCAACCAAACTAACGCACCTGGTTGTAATAAATATTGATCTAATAACCAGTTCAATGGAACTGTTATTGCCAATACAAAAATTACGGCAGCTCCTAAACCAACTGCTGTTGCTACTTTTTTAGATACGGCTAAGTATGAACACATACCTAAGAAAACCGCAAACACCATATTATCAATAAAAATTGATTTGAAAAATAATTCTACGTGCTCCATATTTTTTAGTTTTCAGTTTTCAGTTTCAGAAATCAGTTAGCTTTTTGACTGCAAACTGCTACTGCAATTGTAAACTTATTTGTTAATCTTCTATTAATGCTTTATTTCTACTTCTTTGTACCCAAATAATTAATCCTACAACTATTAAAGCCATTGGTGGCATTAACATAAATCCGTTGTTTTCGTAACCTGTGGAATACAAGCCTGTTTTTTCGATTGGATCTCCTAAAACTGGAATTCCGAATAAAGTTCCAGAACCTAACAATTCTCTAAAAAAACCAACAATTAATAAAATAACTGCGTATCCTAAAGCATTTCCAATTCCGTCTAAGAAAGATTTCCAAGGTCCGTTTGCCAAAGCAAAAGCCTCAAAACGTCCCATAATAATACAGTTCGTAATAATTAAACCTACGAATACTGCCAATGTTTTACTTAACTCGTAAGCGTATGCTTTTAAAACTTGATCTACAATGATTACCAAAGAAGCAACTACAATAAGTTGTACAATAATTCTAATTTTAGAAGGAATAATGTTTCTCATTAAAGAGATTACAACATTACCAACTCCTAGTACAAACAATACAGCAACTCCCATTACTAAAGAAGCTTTTAACTCTGCAGTAATTGCTAATGCAGAACAAATACCTAATACTTGAATCGTAATTGGGTTATTATCTGCTAATGGATCTGTGATTAACTTCGTGTCTTTTTTTGAAAGTAGTCCCATCTTAGTTTTTATTTTTTAAATTTTGGAAGTATGGTAAGTACAACTTTAAATCCTTTTTAATCATTGCAGCAACACCATCTCCAGTAATTGTTGCACCAGCTAAAGCATCTACTTCAAAATCCTCTTTATCTTTATTTAATGGATCGTTATTTCCTTTTGCAACTGTAATTCCTTTGAATACACCTGCATCTGTCAATAATTTTTCACCATAAAAATCGTCCATAAAATAACGTTGTTTTATGTTGGCTCCTAAACCAGGAGTTTCTCCTGCGTGATCGAAAAATGCTCCTTTTACAACCATATCTGTATCTAAAGCAACATAACCCCAAATTGCATCCCAAAGACCTTTACCTCTTATTGGTGCTACATAAACAGTTTTTCCTTCTTGTTCTCCTTTAAATAAAGGTAAGAACCTAGATTTACCGTTTTTTGCTCTGGTTTGTTGTTTTTTAATATCAATTAAATAAGGCTCTTTTTTATTATTAGCTGCCATGAATTCTTCACGATTCATTTCTTTAATAATTTTGCCATCTTTAACTTCTATAACAATTTGTTCAGAAATTTTTTCAGCAAAAACATCTGCTACTTTATCTGTAGAAATAAAAGTGATACTTCCTTCTTCATTTTCATTAACACCTAAAGCGTACAATATATTTTGTTGCTTTTCCATTCGCTCATTTTCCTTAATTGTAGGTTTTAATGACGATGCTGTAAATGCTAATAACGAACCAACTACTACAACCATTATAATGGCGAAAATAATTGTGTAACTATTACTATCTGTTTTATTACTCATAATTAAGCAGTTTTAGCTTTTAAACGTTTCATTCTTCTCTTAACGTTTCCTTGCACAACATAATGATCTATGGTTGGTGCAAATACATTCATTAATAAAATTGCTAAGAATACTCCTTCTGGATATGCTGGATTGAAAACACGAATCATAATTGATAAGAAACCAATTAAGAAACCGTAAATCCATTTTCCTTTATTTGTTTGTGATGCTGTTACAGGATCTGTTGCCATAAAAACAGCTCCAAATGCCAAACCACCAATCATTAAGTGTTCCCACCAAACTGTGTTCATTAATCCGTAAAATTTACTAGATTCTGTAATAATATCTGCTGCAACAACTTGATTGAAAATTAAACCCATTACTGCTGCTCCAATAAATGTTGAAAGAATTATTCTCCAGCTTCCAATTTTTGTAAAAATTAAAAAAGCTGCACCTAATAATATTAATAAAGTTGAAGTTTCTCCTACAGAACCTGGAATGAATCCCATAAACTTGTCCCACATAGAATATATTACTTCATTTCCTTGGGCATAGCTTCCAAGAATTGTTTCTCCAGAAATTGCATCTGCAGTTCCTGTTCTTTCAACTGCATCATACACCCAAACCTTATCTCCAGACATCCAAGTTGGATATGCAAAAAATAAGAATGCTCTAATAGTTAAAGCAGGATTTAAAATATTCATTCCTGTTCCACCAAATACTTCTTTACCAATTACCACTCCAAAAACCACTGCAACTGCTAACATCCATAAAGGTGTGTCTACAGGTACAATTAATGGTACTAACATTCCTGTTACTAAATAACCTTCTTCAACTTCGTGCCCTTTTATTACCGCGAAAATAAATTCCACTAAAAGACCAACTCCATAAGAAACAATTACTAATGGTAAAACTTTTATGATTCCTATCCAAAGGTTATCCCAAGTAAAAAAATTAGCTAAGACATCTGTTCTTAAAGAACTATCTATAGCTGCATAATGTTGGTAACCTGCGTTAAACATTCCAAAAATCAAACAAGGAATTAAAGCCATAATTACAATATTCATTGTACGCTTTAAATCGTCTGCTGCTTTAATGTGAGTTCCTCCTTTGTGAGTAACTTCGTTAGGTAAATATAAAAAAGTATGGATTGCGTTAAACGCAGGTGCCATTTTTGTTCCTTTATATTTCTCTTTTAAATTGTGTAAGTTTTGTTTTAAGCTCATAACCTTATCCTAATTCTTCTCTCATTAAATCTAAACCTTCACGAATTATCTTCTGATGAGGCTGTTTAGATACACAAATAAATTCTGTTAGTGCAAAATCTTCTGGTGCTACTTCGTAACCACCTAAAGCTTCCATTTCATCTAAATCTTTATACATAAATGCTTTTAACAATTGCATTGGATAAATATCTAAAGGAAACACTTGTTCGTAAGCACCTGTAACCACAAATGCTCTGTGCTCTCCATTTGTATTTGTATTTAAATCGTACTTTTTGTTTGGTGTTAACCAAGAAAAAGTTAAAGCTCTTGAAGCAGAAATTTTATTGAAAATTGGTTTGTTCCAACCAAAAAATTCATAATCGTCTCCTTCTGGAATCGCTGTTATTTGATTATCGTAATAACCCAAAAATTCGTCTTCTTTTACTTCCTTCCCAGAAAGTACGTTCCCGCTAATAATTCTTGTATTATCGTCATTCAAATTGTTTGCAGTAACATCCGAAATAGTTGCTCCTGCAATTGCAGTTACATATTGTGGATTCTTAAATTGAGAACCAGTTAAAGCTACTGTTCTTGTTAAATTTAACTTTCCAGTTAATAACAACTCTCCAATAACTACTAAATCTTGTGGTGATACTATCCAAACAACTTCACCTTTATTAATAGGATCTATTTTTGCAATTTGAGTTCCTACATTTCCTGAAGGATGTGGTCCTGAAACCTTATGTAATTCAACTCCTTTTAAACCTGATAAAGGAGAATTAGAATTTGCGCCAACAGAAACATGCACTTTACCTTCTGTAAGTTTAGAAACTGCATCGATTGCTGCTTGCAATTGTGTTTCTTTCCCTGCTAAAGTATAATCTAAGTCTGCAGCTAAAGGTGCACTTGCGTATGCAGATACAAAAATAGCTTTTGGAGCCTGATTTGGATTTGCAACAACATCATAAGGACGCTGTTTTATAAATGGCCAACAACCTGCTGCTAATAAATGATTTTTAACTTCTTCTGAAGACATAGAGTCTGCATTTTTAGTTTCAAAATCTTTATGAGTTTGTGTTGCATCTGCAGAAATTTTAACTGCTAATACCTTTCTTCTTGCTCCACGAACAACCTCTACTACTTTACCAGAAACCGGACTTGGAAATAATAGACGTTCATCACTTTTCGAATGAAAAAGTGCTTCTCCAGCTTTTACTTCTGTGCCTTCTTTAGCAATAAGTTTAGGTGTTATTCCGTGAAAGTCTTCTGGCTTTACTGCATAAATGCTACTCTGAGTATTATTCATAGTAGTTTTTTCTGCAACGCCAACAAGCTTAATATCTAAGCCTTTTTTAATACGAATGTCTTTTGACATAGTAAATTGGAATATTTAGTTATCTAAAAAAATCATGCAAATTTAAAGATTTTGAGGGTTAAGAGTGATATAATTTGAAGGTAATCTTACTGAATTAATCTTATTTATATTAATTCTAAATAAAATATATTTTGAAGAGAAACAACTTCTTATCTTTAATTTAATTTCCTTAAAATGACACATATTTTAAATAAATCGGATTAAATAAGGTTTTATAATTTTGAAAACTGAAAAATTATATTATTTCTTTACGATTCTTTTAATTACAACTCCATTATTTGTGAATATTTTAAATAAATAAACACCTCTTTGTAAATGCCCTATTTGAATGGTGTTTTTAGGTTTTAATAATTTAAAAACCGTCTTTCCTAATAAGTTATAAGCGATAATTTTATCAATTTCTAATTGACTACTTCCTTTTATGCTTAATTGATATGTAGCTGGATTTGGATATAATTTAACTTCAGTATTTAAAATTTCATCATTAATATTTGCAGTTGTTGAGATTTCAAAATTAGCTCCTATAAAAAACAATTCGTAGTTATTATTTAAACTAAGTGAACCTATTTTTATTAAATAAGCCCCTATTTCTTCTCCTAATTCTCTTGTTAAATTCCCAGTAAAAACATCTTTATTTACTAAAATTCCATTCGTTATTTGATAGGTTAAAGGAGGATCTGCATCATTTTTACCTTTTATTATAGAATCTGCAGTAACTGTAATTTCTCTTTTTGAAATAGTTAAAAAACTACTTATAAAATTAATTTGATAATTTCCATTTTCTAATGTTGATGAGATTTCGTAATCTCCAATATTCTCTCCTACTTCTCTTTTTAAGGTACCTGATAAAACGTCTCCATTTAATAAATTCCCTGAAGTTATTTTATAAGTAAAATCTGGGTCTGAATCTCCATAGATTTTTGTTTTAAAATCTGAATTAATAGATATTTCTTTTTTTGAAATTGTAAAGTTACTACCGATAAAAGTAATTTCGTAATTGCTATTTACCAAAGTTGATAAAATCTTATAAACACCTACATTTTCTCCTAATTCTCTATTTAATGTCCCTGATAAAACATCGCCATTTATTAAACTTCCTGAAGAAATATTGTAGGTAAACTCAGGATCTGATTCTCCATAAATTTTTGTTTTTGCATCTGCTGTAATTGATATTTCTTTTTTTGAAATTATAAAGTTACTGCCGATAAAAGTTATTTCGTAATTGCTATTTACCAAAGTTGATGAAATCTTGTAAACACCTACATTTTCTCCTGATTCTCTATTTAAAATACCTGATAAAACATCGCCATTTATTAAACTTCCTGAAGAAATATTGTAGGTAAACTCAGGATCTGATTCTCCATAAATTTTTGTTTTTGCATCTGCTGTAATTGATAATTTTCTTTTAGCAATGGTTAATTTTCCTGAAACATAAATAATATCGTAATCTGTGTTCGATAAATTCGATGAAATTACATATTCCCCAGCATTTTCTCCAATTGTTCTACTTAAACTTCCTGTTAAAACATCACCAGAATCTAAACTTCCAGATGTAATTTTATATGTTAAAATTGGGTCTGTTTCTCCGTAAATTTTAGTTTTTGAATCTACTGTTATTACGATTCCTTTTTTTGCAGTAATTCTTAAAAAACCAGATTGAAAGGTAATATTATAATTAGAATTTGAAAGCGAAGAACTTATTAAATAATCACCCAAACTCTCTCCAGCTTCTCTGCTTAAATTTCCAATTAAAACATCTCCATCAACTAAATTACCTTTGGTAATTCTATAAGTTAAAACCGGATCTGTATTTCCAATAATCTTAGTTTTAATATCTGCTGAAATTGTAATTTCTCTTTTAGTAATTGTTAAATCACTTGCAATAAATGCAATCTCGTAATTATCGTTATTTATAGTAGATGTAATTGCATATTCTCCAATATTCTCGCCAATTGCTCTAACTAAACTTCCTGATAAAACATCGCCATCTACCAAACTTCCTGAAGTAATATTATAAGTTAATGCTGGATCTTCGTCTCCGTAATTTTTTGATTTTGAATCTACTGTAACTGTAATTTGTCTTTTTAAAATCGTTAAATTATCAGCAATAAATGTAATCTCGTAATTATCGTTATTTAAAGTAGATGTAATTGCATATTCTCCAATATTCTCGCCAACTACTCTAACTAAACTTCCTGATAAAACATCGCCATCTACCAAATTGCCTGAAGTCATTTTGTAGGTTAATTCTGGGTCTTCGTCTCCGTAAATTTTTGTTTTTAAATCTGCTGTAACTGTAATTTCTCTATATAAAATCGTTAAATTATTAGCGATAAATGTAATCTCGTAATTATCGTTATTTAGATTTGATGTAATTGCGTAAGTTCCAATATTCTCGCCAATTGGTCTAGTTAAACTCCCTGATATAACATCGCCATTCACCAAACTTCCTGATGTAATCTTGTAGGTTAATTCTGGATCTTCTTCTCCGTAAATTTTTGTTTTAAAATCTGCTGTAATTGTTAGTTTTCTCTTGGTTAAAAAATAAGATTCGTGTTTTATTTCAACTAAAGAGTTACCAACCAAATCTGTAATATTATTTGAGTTTTTCAACCCTAAAGAAACCACTCCAAGATCTGTGTTTTTTGCAGAAATACTTACTTTATATTGGTTGTTAGAAAGGTTTTCAACATTTGAAATTGTTATATTCGAAGAAGCCAATCCATTTAATTCAAAATCAGATAGATCTACGTTTTTAACTTCTTCATTAAAAGTGACTAAAAACCACCAAGAATCTACATTCGATTGTTTAGAAATATCTTGAATAATAGGTTTTGAGATATCATAATTGAATCCAATTTTATTAGAAACTGTATTCTGATTATTATTTAAATCTAAAGAAACATTTTCAGGAACTTGAACCGAAAATTTACCTTGAGAAAAAGGAACAACTTCAATTTTATAGTTTTTATAGTCTGAAGTTAAAAAAGAGGAAATCGTACAATTTTCTAGTAAAAAATCTGATTTTTCAAAACCAGCAACTGCTTTAGAAAAAGCAACGTCTAAAGAAACAGGAACTGTGTTTGTATTCAAATTATCTGTTGTGGAAACAACCACATTTACTGGATCTGTATTTTTAGCTACAGCAACCGAAACTACATATTTGTTTAAATTGGCTTCATTCTCTGATAAAACTGAATAAGTAATTGGATTCGTAAAATCTTGCAGAGATACCCCTGATTCTTGCAGAATTCCATCTACATAAACCTTAGAATTTCCACTTGAATTAAAAACGGCTTTTAAGTTTGAAATACTTGTGTTTTCAGGTAAAACGATATGTACTTCATCTTGCGAAATAGTTGAAACCAAAGTATTAATTCCATCAAAATTAAAGGAATTTAGAACTGCATTAGCATTCAATTGCGGATTTGCAATACTATAAGACTGGAAAATTCCTCCCAAATTTCCATCGATAGAAAATGTTTCAGTGTTATCGATATTTACTACTTTATCTGAATTGCTATCATAGATTTTGAAATTAATGGTTTCATAATCTGTATTTGCAAAAACTGATAAATACGCAACATATTTATTGGCATTTGGCACGAAAACAACATTAGAAACTCCTCTTATTTCTCCATTTACAAAGGCACCAATTTTATCGTTTGTAGATGTTAAAGTGGTTCCATTTACATTTAAAAACGTTGTAAACGTCATACTATATTGATAATCTGCAGAATTTACGGTCCAATTTGGGTCTTGTGCATTTACAAATTGTAGGAAAAAACCTAAAAAAACAGCAAAAAAGAAATTTAGTTTTCGTGTTTTCATTGGTTAGTTTTGATGAACATTAATTACGGAATGCAACAATAAATTACCTGCTTTGTCTTGTATTGTATTTGTCGATTTTATGTTTAAAGTAACTGCTCCAAAATAATTTTGAATATTATTTACAGTTACTGTATAAACAGAATCGCTTTCTTTTACAATACTAATAGTTGCATCTGCATTCAATTTAAAATCTGTTGCATTTACGTTTTCCACAGCTTCACTAAAAACGACTGTAAATGTTAGATTTTTATTCTGGGTTATTTCGTTTGTAGCATTTTTCCTTTTTATTGATTTCAAATACGGACTCACTAAATCATACGTAAAAGCTAGTTTATTTGAAGCTGAATTCCCTTCATTTTGAGAATTAAAAACTTTATTTTCTGGAATTTCAATCGAAAATTCTCCTTGTTGAATGGGAACTATTTCAACTTTATAAAAGACATTATTTTCTTTAACTATGGATGAAATTACAGCATTTGTAAGTAAAATATCTTCTTCTAAAAAATCTAAAATAGCAAAGTTCGTTTTTACATTTATTGAAACTGGCGCTTGTTTTACAAAAGTATTTACATCGCTTTCTAATAAGATTTCTGGAGGATCTACATTTTCATCAGCAATTGTTACTTTAACATCATAATCTACTAAATTGGCTTCATTTTCGGATAATAATTGATAAGAAATTGTGCTCGAAAAATCGTTGGAAGTGGTTCCTGAGACTTGTTTTATTTTATCAACATAAAAAGTTGCTCCTGAGCTTGTATTAAATTCAGCAATTAAATTCGAAACATTGGTATTAAAAGGTAAAACAATGTCTACTTTATTATTGCTAATCGTTTGTGAAACACTTGTAATTCCAGAAAAAGAAAAGGAACTTAAAACAACATCGTTACTTAAAGCTGGTTGTGCAATACTATGTGTTTGAAATATACCACCAACATTTCCATCGATTACGAAATTTACTTTTTCGGAAACATCGTACACAGTTTCATTTGAACTATTGTAAATTTTGAAGTTTAAAATCTCTCCAGTTGTATTTGCAAAAACCGTTAAATAGGCTACATATTTATTAGCATTTGGTACATAAGTAACATTTGCAACTCCCCTAATTTCGCCATTTACAATGACTGCAACTTTATCTTGGGGGGAAGATAAAGTTGTGCCATTAACGTTTAGAAACGTAGTAAACGTCATACTATACTGATATTTAGAAGCATCTACAGACCAATTAGGATCTTGTGCTTTTAAATGAAAAGCGAGAAAACCGAATAAGATTATGAAAACTAATTTGTTCATTTTCTTATTTTTTTACCATTTTTTGAATACTGCTTTTCCCAGATTCAGCATTTATTTTTATCAAATAAACACCTCTAGCTATGTTGCTGGTATCAATTGTTGTTTTGTCTGAATTTACAATCACTTTTTTAACCAAAACACCAATAGTTGAAAAGATTTCTATGTGTGTTAATTTTTCATTTTGATTGGAAGCATCTATAATTATAGAGCTCGAAAATGGATTCGGATACAAAACTACATCACTTAAAAATAAATCGTTATTTGATAAACTTTTTGAATTTAGAATCACTGGAATTTTCATATTTCCAAAGACTTTATTGTTCTCGAAAACAAACTCTGAAGAAACATCTATTTCTGAAATACCATCTGAAAGTCTAAATTGTAAGGCATCTTCTGTATCACTAAAAACAGTTACAAAACTCATCTTTTTATCTCCGAAATTAATTATTGGAGATGCTCCTCTAAGAACTCCTTTTGCATCGTAAACAACAACAGAAGTCATTTCTTCGCTTCCAATTATTTCTGCTACAACACTCATATTAGAGCTGTATTTAGAAAATTGATGGATGGTTTTAGATGAATACTCTTGACCAGTTGTACTCGGTTTTGCTAGACTATTAGAATTCGGATAATTAATAGATTGTGAGGCTCCAGATTTAATCATATAACCTCTGCTAGATTGCATATAATTTAAAGTTCCACTCCAACCAGAATTGGCATCGTAAATTGCAAATGTGTATTGGTCTTTTATAACATCGCCATCTGTAGGATTGTAAAATGTAAGCGCTTCTTGCAGACTAATATTTCTATGAATTGGAAATGGTAACCAGTTCCAACCTTCGTTAATTATTAGGTTTACACTACTTTCATCTACATCATTCCCAATTAATTTTAAAGAATTTTCGTTTGCTAATTTTACTTTGTACATTTTAGTATTCTCTATGGTTGTTAGAGAACCAAACCAATTATCGGCTTCGAAACGCGTAAATTGGTTTTGCGATTTAACTTGGTCATCATCTTGTAAAACAAGGTCGTTAAAAACCGATTTTACATCTGTAAATCTGCTGTCTTCTACAAAGAAAGAAACCCAAGTCCAACCTTTATTTAAGACAGTTTCTTGTTCTGCAAACTCTGCTCCAGAGAAAATTGTGGGGTTAGTTTTTGAACCCAAAACTTCATTCTGTAAAAATGCCATTTTTGGAGAACCATTTATGGAAGCCACTAAAATTTTCCCATTTACAGCGTCCCAAATTTTAAAAGTAACTTCTTCTCCACTTGCAACATTACTATAGGTTGTTAAATAAACAAAGTAACTATCGAAAGCAACATCGTATCTTAAATACCCTTCTCCTCTTGGATTATTATCTACAAATGCACCGATTTTTGTGTATTGGTCTCTAGAGAAAACATCGTTTATTTTAATTTTTCCAATTACATTCATACTATTAGAAAAATCCGGAGAATTTACAGACCAATCTGGAGCTGGCGTTAAAACTCTTAAATCTAAAGTTAATCTGTCATTAAATTCGGAAGCAGTTTCTAAAAAAATATTCGCATTGTAAGTTCCCATTGATAATTCTTTATCAACTGTAAATACAATTTGTTTTGTTGCATTTGGAGTTACAGTTCCACTGCTGTTTTTAACGGTTACCCAAGTTGGTAAACCGCTAATTTTATAAGGCTGATTGCTTCCTCCTTTATTTACAATATCCATCGTAAAAGAATAATCTTCGTTTACATTTTTCTCTTCTACAATTTCTTTTGTTTGCTCTTTTGTAAACCATTCTATTTCTTGTCTGTTTATAAAAGCAGACCAACTTACAGGAGATAATTGCTCATTAAAATGTGTATCTGACATTCTTGAAACAGAGAAATCTAAAATTTGCCCTTCGAAAAGCGACCATTCTTCTGTGGTTAATTCTGGCTGAATAATCATTTGATCTCCATTGATAACCGTCGAAAAAGGAATGTTTGTAAATTGTAATTTCGGTTTTAAAGCTGGTGAATCTTCAGTATAACTCTGTGTGCTTCCACTTAAAATTGAAAAAGTAGCACTCACTTTATTATTAATTGCTAGATGATTGTATTTTGGGCCATTTGTAGTGTTTGTATCTTCTTGATTAAAATCTACATAGAGCATTAAACCTTCAGTTTTTGCATCAATTTCGAAATAACGATCTCTTTTTATTTGCTCGAAACTTCTTGCAGTATTCCACAGACGAATTTCGTCTAAACTTCCAGTAAAATGATTGTCAATTGTTACATTTGAAAATGTATCTTTAAATAATCGTGCTCCAATTAATATTTGATTTCCAGAAATACCACCAATGTTTTCGGAAGAAACAGAAGTTGTTTCCAAAGCATCTACATAAGAATTTATAGAACCTCCTCTTTTTACAACTAATGCAATATGATGCCAAACACCATCTGCAACAGATATTGTCGTTAAATTATAACCAATATTTTCTGATATTAATTCTAAATTTCCATCCGATTTCATGTTTATAGACCATTTATTTCGAAGTCCATTTGTTTGTACGAAATCTTCGTCATTTCCTTTTCCGTTAGAAAAAATGGTGCTTTCTGATGCTGTGGCTGTTTTAATCCAAAATGAAAGTGTAATATCTTCTGAAATACTTGGTTGTACAAAACCGACATTTTCTAAAGATAAATAAGAATCATTTGCGAAAACATATGCAGTTCCTTTTGGTTTAATGTCCCAATCTAAATTTACAATGGCATTTCTTCTTTTTGCTTTATCTACACCCGTTTTTCCATTTCCTTCAGCTAAAGTCCAATATCCTAAAAGATTCAATTCTCTTCCTGTTAAAGTTTTATCTTTTGCAACAGTTGCTTGTGCTCTTGTAAAAGTCTTAGACCAAAAACGAATGTCGTGAATGTTACCAATTGTGTTATTTCCTCCAATAAAAATTGAACTATTGGAATTCAAATCTAAATTATCGTCTAACATTTCTGAAACTAATTCAGTTCCGTTTTCTAAAATTAGTAACAAAGGTTTCTTTGTATCATCTCCAGAAACTCCTTTTTGATACACCAAAGAATAAAAATTATATTGAGCAGGATTTATTACTGCTTTCACAGATTCTGAACCCACACTAAAAGTTAACTCATTTCCTATTAAACTCGCATTAATTCCGTTTTCTTGTGTTATTAAATTTCCATTTCCTGTAGTTGAATTTTTGTACCAAAACTGAACCGTAAAAGATCCTTTTGGCAACACTTGGTTTGGCAATTCAATTTGATTTTCACTTCCGTCTAAAAACACAGAAACATTATGATCGATTGCTTGTTGATTGCTTAAACCTGTTACTTTTATGGCAGTTGTTCCGCTTTCGAAAATTGCTTCATTAAAACGAACAGAAACATCTTCGCCAACATCTAAAATTCCATCAGAAGGTTGTGGAGTTCCGAATAAAACTGGTGCATTTAAATTGATTGTTCCAGAAATTATTGGAGAAATATTGGTAACATCGTCTGTACAATAAGAAATTGCTCTAAACTCGTATTTTCCATCTGGGATTTTATCTCCAACTACATCCCAATTAAAAGTATAATCGGAATTTGCACTGTCTATTACTTCTCCAGAAGTGTCACTTGCTTCGTTTAATAAAGTTTGGGTTCCATAATAGGTTTTAAACTTAATCCAATTTGCAGAACTTGCATTTCTATATTGCAATTCTATTTTTTTGAATCCGTTAAAATCTGTATTAAAATCGGTAAATGTAATTGGCAAACTATTGTTAATTGTATTGCCATTTACATCTTGCGAAAATGCTTCTGCTCTGTTGAAAATAAAATTATTTTCTGGAGCAGAAACTGTTACTTTAGAGCACGATTTTTTAAATTCTACAGAAACATCTATAAAACCTTCAGAATCATTTATATCGTCACAAGGACTTTTTAAATAAACTCTAATATTATTATATTCAAAAATACTGGAAGCAGACGATTTGTACACTTCAAAAGGAAATTCTACAGTTTCGTTATAAGGAATATACACGTTTACTCCATTTGCTTCTACATTTGTGGTTGCTCCATTTAATGTTAATGCATCTACTTCTATAATGTATTCCAAATCGGATTGTGTATCGCTATTATTCTTCAATAATAATGTAAATAAAGCACCTTCGCTTTCTGGAATATTTTTTAAAACTGTTTTGTCTGATTTTACTTCTGGTAAATAAACTCTGTTTGTTGGGTCAGATAAAATTTCTCCTCCAACACCAATAACATCTTTATTATAACCTGTTGTTTTGTAAAAAAGCGATGTTGTTTCAGCTTCATAAGGACAAGAAGTTGCACCTGCTTTTGTGATAAAAACTGGGCCATTTCCATCGAACATATTTACTATATCTACACTTAAAACATTGTATAAATCATTGTCTTTTAATGTGTAAGAAATCGTACTAGAAACCTCTTGCTCTGAAGTATTTGCATCTGCATTTATCCAAGAATTTGTTTTGGTATAATTCGCAAAAGCACCCACATTATTTACCAACAAACCTAATTGTGCTTTAAATTCGTTACCAATATCTATAGTGTTTTCATAGGTATAACTTCCTATTTGAGCTGTGGTTATGCTACTTGTAAATTCGCCAACTCCTGCATCGAAAGATTGGTTGGAAAAGAAATTTTCATTTACCAAGGCATCCATTTCTGCTTGATACTCGTTTGTGTAAATTATTTCCCCTGTAAAAGGATTTTTATAACTTTCAAATTCATTTTGTATGGTTGCTAAAACAGCACTTCTGTAGGCTTCTTTATTGTTTTTAGCATCGTATTTTGTTTTCTCGTTATTCTGAATTACTTTTCTCCACAAATTCGCTTGATTCGTGTAAGAATCTGCTGTAACTAATGGCAAACTAGGATCTGGAGTTGGATTTGGAACAAAATTAGCGGCCAAAGCTTCCAATTCCGGAATTAAAGTTTCTACAATATATTTTTGAGAATATGTAAAAAACGTTTTGGTAGGTTGTTCTCCAATAAAATAATCTTTGTTTGTACTTATATACAGTGTAACATCGTTATTATCTTTGTCTTTTGCAGTTACTTCTATATTATCGATGGTTGCTCCATTATTATTGACTATTGGTGCATCTGTAACAAACATATTATTAAAAATACCATAATATACATTTTTAGAATTTCCAATGTATAAATCTCCATCTGAACCTACGAAATCTACATCGTCGCTTGTAGAAATTGTTTTGTTAAAAGTATAGGTTTTTGTAACTGTATTTGTTTTCGTTTCTTCTATTGTATGTGAAAAATTATTTTCTACATCTGCAACAAAATTAGCCTCATAACCAACAGCAAAAAAAGGTGTACCTGCACTAGTTTCGAAAGTTGGTCCAAGAGATACATAAAGACCTCCTCCATTTCCATCTACATTTGTATTTGCATTTTCTGTAGTAAAAGTAATTGTAGTTCCTTTTTCTATAGACGCAAAACTGTTAGAACCTGGTGGATCTCTTAAAATAATATCTGGCACTTCTGGTGCATAAGTTGCAAAAGCAACACCTCCTGTACTTGCGCCACCTTTTACAATTCCTTCTGATTTAAAATCGGAAATATTAGAAATCGTTAAAGCATTACTACCAGCAATATTATAAGCAACAGAAATTGCACTTTTAAAATTATCTGCAATTGCAGTATTGGGTTCACCTGCTTTGAATGAATATTTATATTGCCTGTTATTATTAACTAATTTTATGGAACTTTCTCCTGAAATTTCTACATTATTATTAATATTAAATGCTCCCTCAGTAAAATACTCCTTTGTAATTTTATCTTCTGAAGCATCTTTATTTATGTAATTCTGAGTAACTTCAAACAGCATATTGTAAGTCTGTTTTTGAATATATATTGGAGTATCTAAACCAGAAATATCAAACGTCTTATCGCCTATTTTTATTTCTTTTTCATATTCTTGATTTACCAAGGTTAACATGACTGGAGAATTGTATCTAAAACTTTTTTTATGATGAAATGCTTTCGAAAACAATTCGGATCCGTCTTTGGTAATGTGTTTAATAGAATCTAAAACAGGAGTTGCCAATAAATTTAATGTTTCGTTACTCGATAAAATTGAAACATCTGTATTTGAAGGAATTTTAAGATCCGCAGATTTTATATAATATATGTAGGGAATTAGAGAAACTTCATATTCTCCTGTTGCTGGGTTTGTAGCTACTGGAACATCAAAGGCAGACGTATTTATGTCTCCTTTTAAAATAATGTTTGCAACACCTATATTGTTTAATGAAGAAACAATTTCGTTCTCTTCATTTTCTTCTCCTTCGTTATTAATATGTGTGTAAACTCCATTCAAACCAAAACCAAGAGGTTTGTCTGACTCTATTTTACCTCCAACTACTTTACCAATTAAGGAGATTCTTGTCTTATCTATAAACCATGTTCTTTCTATTTGATCTTCGAAAAACTCGAAAGTTCCTGAAGCTGGGAAATACCCAGAATGTTCGAAAACATGACCGTCTTTTCTTACTTCAATTTTATGTTTTCCAATAGGTACATTAATGGTAAAATCGCCATTTGCTTTTGTTTCTACTGGCTGATTATCTTCATCTATTACAATATCTCCATCTATATAAATGTATGCTTTTTCTAAACCAATTACTGGATATCTTTTTAATTCGCCACCTTCGTAAAACCCATTTAAAGGGTTTATTGCACCACCTTCGTAATAAAATTCTGCCTTATTTATAATTACAGAACCATCTATTCTATATTGGTTATAACCAAAATCTTCGATGCTTTTTGTATTGTAATCAACAACATCTACATCTAAAGGATTGTCTTTAAAAACATTCTGAACATTATAAACAGCTCTACCATTAAATTTAAAGGAAGAAACATCTTTAAAATTCAATTGATTTACCACACTTGCATCTGCTCCTAGAAATAAAGTTTGACTTGCAGGCTCAAAAGAATGTACCCCAAAAGAAGGAGTAACTACAAAAGATTCTCCAGAACCAGAATAAGGAATACTTGCAATGGTATAACTTCCATTTGCATCTGTAACTCCAAAAACTCCTAATTGTTTTTTAGTAGGTTTTGTGCTGTTAAATAAAACTCCATTTACCGCATTTTGCACAAAAATTCCATCATTTTTATTTTGTCTAAATCCTTTTTTAGATAAATCGTACACATTGGTTCCTGTAGTTTCATTCATTCTTAAATACAAACTCAAACCAGCTTCACCACCACTTAAATATCTCCTATAATCTCTTCTAATTGCTTCGTTAGATACTATTTTTTGCCAAACTCTAACCTCATCTAAATACCCAACATAAGCATCTGCTAAAACAACTTTTTTTAATAAAGAAGCATCTAAAATATCGTAATTTATTGAAATAGGATTTGTAAAAGCCGGGACTAAAACACCTTCAGGCACATTTGCATTTGTAACATAATCTTCTGTAATTTCTCTTCCATTTACATAAAATTTAGCTTTTTTACCATCTTCTAAAGTCGCAGAAACATGCACAAAAGAAGTTGTTGTTAAAGTGGAAATATTACTAAAAACATCACGTCCTAAAAAATCCAATTCACCTGTTGGAAAAGAATTTGCTATAGTTGTTTCTTGTAAAGTGGTTCCATTTACTTTTAGCTGAAATTGTATTGAATTTGCATCTAACTTTCCTGCATATAATTGAACAACTTCGTCTCTTTTTGTTGTGAATTTAAACACTTCACCATAATTGGTAATCCAAGCTTGTAGAGTTGTATTGTTGGATCCGATATCGTATTTTATTTCGTCAATAGAAACATAACCATTATCAATTTTTAAACTGCTTCCTCTTGTAGTATTTTCCTCTCCATTTGCTTCAGCAAAAACGATAACATCTTGTACAGGACTACCTCCTTCAAAACTAATACTTCCAGAAACTGTCGCTGTTGGATTTCTAAAACCAACACCATCTATAAAATTTACAAAACGTTCATTAAAAGCAGAAACACCGAAAGCTTCTACTTTATATTCATACAAAGTTCCACCTTCGATTTGTGCATCATTATATTCAAAAACATCTTTACTTACACTTCCTATAAATTGATAGGGAATTGTACTACCAAATTCTTTTCTATAAATATTTACTTTTTCTATTAAATGTTGATTACCTCCAAACTCCCATTTAATATTTATTTTATCGCTAAAATATCCTTTAGAAATCTCGAAACCATCTACCACAAAAGTGGGTGAAATATATAAGATTCCATAAGGAAAACCTGTTCTACTTTCAAGATCATTTTTATTTAATACTGAAATAATTGGGCTTCCTACTTGCATTTGCATGTATAAATTATTGGCATCGGACCTATAATCTACAGCTGCATTACCAACAAAAAGTTGATCCTTACTCTGTTCTTGTGCTTGGGTTATAAAACCCACAAAACACAAACATAATATTTGTAGTATTTTTTTCATCATTAAGATTTTTTAAAAATTACTACAGTTTTATGATGTAGTTTACTCCGTAATTTACGGGTCTAGATTCTGTACCTGTATTATATGTATTTCCTGCAACGTTATGGTTGTGATTACCATTAGAACTGGTTCCTCGAGCTTGATTATCGTGACCATTAGAGTTACTTAAATACCATGTTGCTGGCCCTCCAGATATTGCAACTGCTTGAGTGACTTTATAATAATCATAAGAAGTATGATTGTGATTTCCAGTAGTGTTTGTATTTAAATTTAAATAGTGTGCGTGTTCTTTGTTATCATCACCTTGTGTATCATTTAAAGCTGGTCCAGCTTTTCCATTTACAGCACTTGTTCCAGTTCCTCTTAAAAAAGTACCTTGTAAATCTGGTGCATTATTACCTACAATTGCAATTAATGCAGTTGATCCATTTATTGCAGTTAAATCTCTTCCATCACAAAGAACCCAACCACTTGGAGCAGTATCTCCTGTATAAGGCATAATAGAACCTGTTGGAACGCCATTTGCTGCATAATGCGCATAAGGTGTGTATTGAAATGGTTGATCGTAAACCTCTATTGTATTTCCATTATACACAACAGAAACTTTAAGTTTCATGTTTTTAGTTGCAAAATTTACATCATTAAATGTGTTTTCTATGGGATTTCCAGAACTTACAATATGAGAAAAAACTCCAAAATTATCTGTTTTTATACCTTGTGTTTCTGCATAAAGTACAGTATTGTCTTCTTTTACGATACTAAAAGTAAACGTTAAATTGGTATCTGTAATTGCAGAACTTGCATTGTCTCTTGCAATACCTTGTACAGAAATACCCTGTGCAAAAGATATCGATGTTAAAAATGCCAATAATAAAGTGTAGTAAAATTTTTTCATGATGAAGTATTTTTATTCGGTTTGATATTAAAAATACCTTATAAATCATTTTTACTAAAAATTATGTTACGTTGTTATGTTTTTTAGGGATGAAGTCCTTAAATATTGGTATGAAGGAACTTAGAATTGATAATAATTTAAATGTATTACTTTCTCTTATACAACAATGAGTTATCTTTCCTAAAAAAGGTATGGTATTTGCAACATGAATTTAATAGTTAAAATTCACTATTTTTGAACAATTACTTTTATAGAAATATGCATCAAAAAATAACATTTCTTTTTTTAATTTTTATTACTGCTATAAACGCACAAAACATTAAAACCATTCAATTAAGACCTTTGCAAGAAAATAATTTTTCTGCAATTGTACCTTTAGGAACTGTTTTAGAATTGTCTTTTGACGATTTGGATGCAGACAGTAAAAGTTATCAATATAAAATAGAACACATGACCCACGATTGGCAAAAAAGCAGATTGCTTTCTAGTCAATATATAAATGGTTTCGACCAAAACACGATTATAGACGTTACGAATTCATTTAATACACTTCAAAATTATACACATTATTCAGTGCAAATCCCGAATACAAATTCTGTAATTACAAAAAGTGGAAATTACCTATTATCGGTTTTAGATACTTATGACGATGTTGTTTTTACAAGACGATTTGTTTTGTACGAAAATTTAGCGACTGTTGGTGTTTCTGTTGCCAGAAGTAGAAACACAAAAACTTTAAACACACAACAAACTGTTCAGTTTTCGGTGAATCACCCAGATATTCGCATTAATAATCCGAGTCAAGAAATTAATGTTGCGATTGTAAAAAACAATAATTGGAACGAAACAATTACAGATTTACAGCCTACTTTTTTTAAACCCAATCAGCTTTTATATACTTACACTAACAAAACAAATTTTTGGGGAGGAAACGAATATTTAAACTTCGACAGTAAAGTAATAAGAAGTAGAAGTGTAAATATTGTAAAAATTACGAACGACAATCTTTTTAATCTTTACATTTATCTTTTTACCTTCAATCCTTTTAGAGAATACACCTATAACCCAGACATAAATGGACAGTTTGTAATTAGAACTTTAGAAGCAAATGATCCAAGAACAGAAGCAGATTATGCAGTAATGCATTTTATTTTAGAAGCAGAAGTTCCTTTTAAAGACAAAGAAATATATGTATATGGAGCATTTAATAATTTTGAAATCTCAGAAGAAAACAAAATGTATTATAATAAAGAAAGCCAAACTTACAATGCAAGTATTTTAATGAAACAAGGTTTTTACAACTACACATTTGCTACTTTTGGAAAAGATAATTTTGTAAATACCAACGAAATTAATGGAACTTTCTTTGAAACCGAAAACGTTTATAATGTTCTTGTGTATTACAAACCTTTTGGAAGTTTGTACGATAGAGTAATTGGAGTTGGTACTGGATTTTTTAACCAGAATCGATAATTATTTTTTTCTACTTGTTTGTTTTTTAAGTTTTTAAAACCTATTTTTAACACTTTTTAACATTTTAAAAACTAACGAACCTAACTCTTAAAAATAGATTACCCCTCTATTTTTATACTTTTTAATGAAAATATTTTACCTATACCTATATGTATTTTTTATAGCCAATCCTCAAATTAATTTTAAGGAATACTATAAAAAAGCAACAGAAGACTATAAAAATAGTGTCATAAATAGTCCTTATTACGATAAAGCTATAAAAGCTTGCCCAAATATTGAAGAATATCCAAAATTGCTTCTTTACAAGGGAATCGATCTTTTTATGCTAAATAAACCAGTCTTAGCTATTAAATATTTAGAATTAGCAAGAATGCATGTAAAAAATGATGCTGATAAAATTCTAATTACAAACAATTTAGCGCTTATATATTCGGAAATAGGAAATTATAAAAAAGGGAATTTTTACTTTAAAGAAACCTTAGAAAAAGCAATTGAAACTAAAGATACTTTTTTTGAAGAAGAAGTACGTTTTAATATGCTATTAAATGATTACGATTTAATTATACCTAACCCACCTATTACAAAGTTTTGGGATTTTTACAACAAATTACCTAAAAAATCTAAAGAAAAGAAGTTTGAGTATTTAAATATCTTTTTTGAGTTGAATAACGCTAGATTTTCAAACAACGAAGCTAAAGAAATTAGAAACCATTTATATAAAAATTTTGTAATCGATTCTTTTGATAAAAATTTAAAAGGCTTTTTCTATAATAACAACACGACTTTAAACTTAAATTTAAAAGAGTACGATATTGCTTTAAAATATAACGATACCTCTTATGTTATTTCTAAACAATACTTAGGAACAGAAGAAATTTTAAATGACCTATATAATTATAAAGAAATTTACGAAGGCAAAAAAGAATTAGAAATTGCCCTAAAATATGTAGATTCCATTCAAGCAATAGAAGATAAAATTAGAAAGGAAATACAAAATATTAGTACAGAAATTATAGATGAAAATATACTCTTTAATAAAACTAAAAAAAATATAGAAAGAAGTGTTATTAGTTATAAAATATATGTATCCATATTTTTTATCGCCCTTATTTTATTTTTATTTTTTTACATAATTCGAAACAAAAAACAAAAAGAAAAACTAAAAAAACTGAATTCGGAACTGATTTTAAAAAAGGGAGAATATAATAAAACACTTCAAAATAACATTCATTTTAAGAACGAAGTAAAAAGCCTACTCAAAGAAAAAAAGTTCGACGAGTTACAAAAAATGTATAAGAAATACGAACTGGAAGATTTAAATACAGAAGTACATCATAAATATTTAGTATCAGAAATAACACCCTCTTTTATCCAAAAAATAAATTCCTACAAGATACCTTTTAGCGATATCGAAAAACTCCTTTTATTTTATAGAAAAGAGAAACATACCTATAAAGAAATTTCTGTAATTACAAATAGAACACTAAGAAGTATACAAGGTTTATCTTATCGATTAAATAAAAAAATAAATTTAGAGCTAAACATCAGTTTAACGGATTTCATAGAAAAATTGTAGCAAAATAGAGGGTTGAGTACCTTTTTGAGTACTCTAAAGTAGAAAAAATATCAAACTAGAACATTAGATTTGTTCTTTAACCACTAATCAATAATCACATGAAAAAAATTACTTTTCAAAAAAACACAACTTTATTTGTTGTTTTTATTTTTCTTTTATCTGTTGTAAATTCATTTGCACAGAAGAAAGCAAAATTCAATTATGCAACTGCAGCAAAAAAAGAAAAAGCAAATTATTTTAGTATTGTTGCTCAAAAAAAACAAGAGTTAAAATCGTACGACTTATCTAATATAAACGATTTAAAAGAATACAAACATTTTAATAGATGGAAAGAATATTGGAGAATTAGAGTAAATGCAGATGGTACTTTCCCAAATGAAAACACCGCTTTTTTTAGTGCTGCTATTTTAACAAAGGATGGTAAAATAAAAACGTCTAAATATGCTGCAAAAAGCACTGCAGAACCTTGGAATAATATTGGAACAAACGATGTGCCAGATTCAAATGGATATCCAAATTTCCCACAAATGGGAAGATTAACTTCTTTCTTAAGAATAAGACATGCAACAGACCCAACAAAAGATGTACTTTTTGTAGGTGCACCAAATGGAGGAGTCTGGAAATCTACAGATGGTGGTGCAACTTGGACACCAAAACTAGATATGATTGCAGGAATTGGAGTTACAGATATTAAAACAGCTAGCACTACGAACATTAATAATTACACAACAAAACCAATTTATATTTCTACAGGAGATTGGGATGGAGATCATGTAAAATCAATAGGGGTTTTAAAATCTACAGATGGTGGAGAAACATTTGCTTCTACAGATTTAACTTATACATTAGAAAATCAAAAACTTTTAGGAGATTTAGTAGTTGTAGATGACAATACTGTTTTTGTGGGAACTGCAACAGGAATTAGTAAAACTACTGATGGTGGTTCTTCTTGGAATCAGGTTTTCGATGCACAAGGTGGAAACGCAAACATGGGTAGAGTTGCTGTTTCTGGCACTAAAATAATGTACACTGGTTATTTTGATACAGCCTATACAGCCGATTATACAGACGATAATAATTGGAATTTCGTAGATGGAAGCACTGGTAATTTCGACAAAAAGGCAGTTACAGTTGGAGAAGATGGTGAGTTTTACATCCAAGATATGAGTGGACAAATTATGCAATATGATGGAGCTACCAATAAATTTACAAATGTTGGTACTATACCAGCAGAATATAATTCGCAACAAGGTTACAACCAAGCTCTAATTGTAAGAAATAATTTTGTGCTTTCTGGTGAATTTAACGCTGGTCATTCCTCAGATAATGGTGCTAATTGGTATAGATCTTTAAATGGTTATTGGACAAATAGTAGCGATGATGGAAATTATATCCATTCCGATCATCACAGGTTAGGAAAGTTAGAAGAAGGTTCTTTAAAATTTTGGAGCGCAAATGATGGAGGTTTAAACTATATAACCTACTCCTCTAACACAGATCAAAAACCAACCATCGAATATAAAACAGCTAAAACAATTGTTACACAACACTTTTCTGTAGCTATAAACCCAGCTACAAATGGAGACGATTATGTTACAGGTAATCAAGATAACGATGGTTTCTCTAAAATAGGTGGAACTTGGTACGCTGTTGCATTAGGTGATGGTATAGAGAGTGCAATAAATTATAACAACCCAAGTATTAGATATGCAACCAACCAAAATGGATTATTAGTAAGGTCGGATGCTGGTTTTAAAAACGAATTAAATGGAGATTACACATTAAGCCCTGCAGGAATTTCTTTTAATCATTACATGGAATTGGATAGAACAAATCCAACGATACTTTACATGAATGCAGATAAAGGTGGTAAAGATAAAGACGACAACCCAAACCCAACAGGTATTTTTAAAATTACAGACAATGGTACAGAACTTACAAGTACCATGTTAGATGCTGGAAACCCAGCACATAAATTTAATACTCATGCTGCTTTAATACTAGCTATAAACGATAACAATATTATTAGAAAAATACCTACAGATGGTTCTACTCCAACCAGTTTAACTGGTGCTCAAAATTTGGGAACAGGAGTAAATATAGAATCTATAGATTTTAATGCTTCTAACCCTAACACTATGTATGTAACCACAAAAGGATATGTCGATGGTAAAAAAGTATACAAATCTACAGATGGTGGAGCTAATTTTACAAATATCTCTAATAACTTACCAAACGTAATTATTAACAAAATTCTATTAAAACAAGGAGAAACAAATGAGACATTATTTGTTGCTACAAATATTGGAGTTTACGTTACTACAAATGGAGGTACTTCTTGGGATAAATTAGGTGCAGGTTTACCAAATGTAGACGTAAAAGATATCGAAATTAATTATTCTTCAGATAGACTAGTTGCTGCAACTTTTGGTAGAGGTTTATGGGATGTAAATGTTGCAAATAGCACTTTAAGTTTAGAAAATAATTCTATTGATACTAGTTTAGAATTTAGTGTATATCCAAATCCAGTACAAAACAGCAATTTAAAAATTGCTATTAAAGAGGGCTTACAACCTTTAAAATTCGAAATTTATAATGTTGTTGGGGGTATAGTTAAAAAAGGAACTGTTTCTAATAACAAAGAAATAAATGTAGATCAATTAGCTAATAACGTGTATTTAATTCGCTTATATAATGCTGAATTTAATGCTATTAAAAAGTTTGTTTTAGCGAAATAATATGAAATATTTAAAACAAATACTTATCGTATTTTCTTTGATGTTATTTGGTTGTAGTTCCGCAATAAAAATAGCTGAGGCTCTAAAAACAAAGCACATTTCTGGTTTACGAAATGGAAAAGATTATATCGACTATACTCTTAAAATTAATGCTAAAAATAGATTTCAATTTAAAGAATTGAGTGTAAATGGAGCTATTATTAAAAAATCTTTATATGTTAAAAATCTAGCCACTGGATTAAGTTCAACAAAAATAAGCGATTCTTATGCAGAAGGTTCCTATATTTTCGGTTTTAGAATTTTTGATGTAGAAAATTTTAAGGATGAAGAAATTTTAACTTTTCAATATTTAATGAATAGCAAAGAATATTCAATTGAAACTCCAATTGATTTAAACCGCAAAATAGCAAACAATAAATAATTTCAAAAAAAAAGTAGAGGGGGAAATTCTACTCCTTACTATTTAATGTAAAAGTTAACTAGTAAGGTTTTTTTTTGCCTAAAACTTAAATAAAATAGCTTCTAATTTGCTTGGTTTCTTCAAAAAAACTACATTTACTAAGTATGGTTCAACAAATTACAAAAGGAATTAAAATTTCTGTAGCAACCGAGTATAATGGTACTAGTTTACGGAACACCAAACTGTATCATATTTTTGCGTACGAAATTACTATCGAGAATAGAAGCCCAAACACTGTAAAGCTTACAGATCGTTTTTGGAAAATTTACGACTCTTTAAATCCAATAGAAATTGTAAGTGGAGAAGGTGTTGTTGGCCAAACCCCCACCTTAAAACCAAATGATATTTACACCTATAATTCAGGATGTTTCTTAGAATCTAATATGGGTGCTATGAAAGGTTTTTACACGATGATTAACCTAGAAAATTACGACCAATTTAAAGTATTTATACCAACTTTTCAACTAACAACACCTGTTTTATCAAACTAACAAAATCTAAAAAGAAAGTCGCAAGAGTTAAAGATCCAGAATGTTTAAATTGTGGACATCCATTTAATGGACGGGAGAATTTTTGCCCAGAATGTGGACAAGCTAACAAAGGTAACAGCATTACTTTTAAAAGTTTTATACACGAAGTTTTTAATGGGTTTTTTAATTTTGACGCTAAATTTTGGCGTACTATAATACCTCTTTTAATTAGTCCTGGTAAAGTAACTAAAGATTATGTTGCAGGAAAAAGAGAACGCTATACAAATCCTTTTCGCTTTTACTTAACAGTTTCTATAATCTTCTTTTTAATTGTTGGGTTAGTAGAAACGAAACATAATTTCGACGAACTAACTAGCGATAACTCAGAAATTATAGATAGTTTAAAAAATGAAAAGAAAATTAAAAAACTAAGTCAACAAGAAATAGACTCTATAAAGAATATTGTAAATCAAAAAATGGAGGAATCTATTATTCCGATTCCTAAAAAAACTAGAGATAAAGTTTTAAAAGAAATTGACGAAGAAGCAAAAGAGTCTGAGACTAATAAAACTCCAAAAAAGAAGAAAGCAATTTCAAAAATTTCAGTTTTTGGTTTTGATTTGGGTAAAATGAAAAACTTTTACGAAGATCATAAAAAACTTAGTATAGACAGTTCTTTAGACAGTTTAGGTTTAGAGAAAAATTTTAAAAATCGATTTATATACCAAAGAGTAAAACGCCTACATAGTGTTTTTGAAGATGATGAAGAACAAGACAGATTTGGTAAAGAAATAATTTCATACGGCTCTGTTGCATTATTTATATTTCTGCCGCTTTTTACACTATTTTTAAAACTATTTTATATTCGAAGAAAGTGTAATTATGTAGATCATTTAATATTTGCATTTCATACACAAACTGTTTTGTTTATGACCTTAGGTATATTTCTAATACTTTCTTTATTTATAAATATAGAAGAATTCTGGATTCCTATTCTACTATTCTTAATTTACTTATATCTAGCCATGAAAAAGTTCTATAACCAAGGCTATATAAAAACGTTTTTTAAATTTATACTTTTAAATTTCTGTTATTTTATTCTTAGTATTATTGGTACCGTTTTTATAGCCCTTATTTCATTTGCTATATATTAGAAATAAATATTTCTAATAAGCGCATGTATTAAGCTGTAAAAAAGTACTTATTGAATAAAATCTAAATAGGTCATTTCTACAGTTTCATCTTCTTTTTTAACAGATGTAATACTTACAGTTTCCACTAAATGACGTCTCATTTTCGGTGAAGTTTCAACAGTTCCTAAATCTTCGTTTTTATGAAATTCTATTATTTTTTGCTTATAAAAATCGTTATTTTCTTTTAAAAATTCTGCAAACCATTCTTTTCTTGACTTCTTCATTTCTTCGGTATATAATGTAGAAGAAGACCATATTATAGGTTCTTGTTGTAATTTTTTGAAGTGTTTTATTTTACCATCCCAAACTAATTCGTAAGTATTTAAACCCTTGTTCCAATCTACAAAAATTAATGTAAAAGGCTCGATATCTGTAAAATCGAAGTTCTTTATATAATCAAGAGCATTATCGTTTGTAAGGATATTTTTCACAATAATTCCTCTACTCATTTTATAAAAACTCTTTCTTTTATGAATTGTAAAACCACCATTTAATAAACAAACCAAACGCTTTTTTTCACTTAGACCAATCCAAGTTCCTCCTGCTAATTCATCTTTTGGATACGTTAATTCCACTCCATTTTCTCGATATTTTTTAGGTGGAATCGTTTTTCTTAGCGGAGTTTCATCTCTATTAGAAGTTAAAATAAAATTATTATTTTTTAAAGGTAAATAAGTAACTGTACACATTTAAAATGGCTTAAAATATTCATACTTAAAGTTACGAAATCGCTTTGAATAAAATTGTAACTTTGCAACTTCAAAATTAGTAGATTTAATATTAAAAACTTACAAAATGGCAAGAGGATTTTTCAATGTTCCAACAGCAGTTAACGAGCCTGTAAAAGGATACGCTCCAGGATCTCCAGAAAGAGAAGAGTTATTAGCAACATATAAAGAAATGTTTAACAGCAATATTGATGTGCCTATGCATATTAATGGAGAAGAAGTTAGAACAGGGAACACCAAAAATATTACACCTCCACATGACCATAAACATGTAGTTGGACAATATCATACTGCAGAAAAAAAACATGTAGATGATGCAATATCTACAGCTTTAGCTGCGAGAGAAGCTTGGTCTAGTGTTAGTTGGATGGAACGTGCTTCTATTTTCTTAAAGGCTGCAGAATTATTAGCAGGTCCATACAGAGCAAAAATGAATGCTTCTACAATGATTGCACAATCTAAAAATGTACACCAAGCAGAAATTGATGCCGCTTGTGAAATGATAGATTTCTTTAGATTTAATGTACAATATATGACTGATATTTTTAAAGATCAGCCAGCATCTGCTCCTGGAATTTGGAACAGAGTTGAGTATAGACCTTTAGAAGGTTTTGTATATGCTATCTCTCCTTTTAATTTTACTTCTATTGCTGCAAATTTACCTGCAGCTGCCGCTTTAATGGGAAATGTGGTTGTTTGGAAACCATCTGATCACCAAGCATATTCTGCACAAGTAATTGTAGATTTATTTAAAGAGGCTGGTTTACCTGATGGTGTTATTAATGTTGTTTATGGAGATCCTGTAATGATTTCTGATACTGTTTTAGCTTCTCCAGATTTTTCTGGATTACATTTTACAGGTTCTACCCATGTTTTCAAAAACCTTTGGAAACAAATTGGAAACAATATTCATACCTACAAAACATACCCAAGAATTGTTGGAGAAACTGGTGGAAAAGATTTTATTTGGGCACACAATTCATCTAATCCTTTACAAATTGCAACTGCAATTGTAAGAGGTTCTTTCGAATACCAAGGTCAAAAATGTTCTGCTGCCTCAAGAGCTTACATTCCTGCTTCTTTATGGGCAGAAGTTAAAAAACATGTAATTTCTCAAACGAATGAAATTAAGATGGGTTCTCCAGAAGATACCAATAATTTTGTAAATGCAGTTATTCATGAAGGTTCTTTTGATAAAATAGCAAGTTTTATTGATGCAGCAAAAGCTGATAATGATGCAGAAATTATTGTTGGTGGAAACCACGATAAATCTGTGGGATATTTTATTGAGCCTACAGTAATTTTAGCAAAATCTCCAACATATGCAACAATGACAACTGAATTATTTGGCCCTGTTATGACTGTTTTTGTTTACGAGGATGCAGAATGGGAAGCTTCTTTAAAGTTAGTAGACGAATCTACAGAGTACGCTTTAACAGGGGCTATTTTCTCTACAGATAGATATATAGTTGAAAAAGCTTCTAAAGCATTAGAAAATGCTGCAGGAAACTTTTATATTAACGACAAACCAACAGGTGCAGTTGTTGGACAACAACCTTTTGGAGGTGCAAGAGCTTCTGGAACAAATGACAAAGCTGGTTCTGCGCAAAACTTATTACGTTGGACTTCTGTTAGGTTAATTAAAGAAACGTTTGTAACTCCTACAGATTATAAATATCCTTTTTTAGGGTAGTATAAAGTTTTCTAAATCACAAAAAAACCTCAACTATATAGTTGAGGTTTTTTTTCTACTTTTTTTTAAAAAATTATTTAAGTATCAACTTTTTAGTTGTGTACTTAGAACCGTTTGTAATTTTTAATAAATACAAACCTTTAGAAGCATTTTCGAAAGAAATTTTTTCCGAAAACCTATTTGTTTTATTATTAAAGTTTTTTTGATCTATTAATCTTCCTCTAATATCAAATAATTGAACAGATACTTGGCCAGAATCTTCGATATCGAACCTTAGGTTTATAATTCCTGTAGATGGATTTGGATATAAATTAAAATCATTAAATACATTATTAGGAATCGAAGCAACACTATCTACAATAATCGTATAATCTTCTACTTCTCCATCTGCTCCCATTTCACAAGAACTTGGGTTTCCATCTCCTGTATATTTTGTAGAAATCCTCATAATAGTACTTCCTAAATTAGCACCAGAAGGCACAGTAATAGACAAAGGACTTAACGATGTAGTTCCATTTGTACTTGATGTTGTAGTTCCTAAATCGTATTGTTCTCCAGCATCTGTAAAATCGCAGTTTTGGTTCCAATCTATCCATACTAAAGTTTTTGTAGAATAAAAATCTTCAGAATCGTCTGCAGTATTTGTGTTTACTGTTAAATCGTAAGAAGTATTCACTTCTACAGTAGTACTCATTCCAGTAAAATCGCTATAACCAGAAGTTTTTACAAGAGTAGTATTGTTTATAGTATTAAACTTTACCAAGGTTGTACTTGTATCATAAGTCGTATTTCCTACTGAAGGACAAACTGAACATAATTCTGTACTAAAACTAAATACATTTGAAAAAGCACCTTCTCCACAACTATTTTTCGGTTTTACTCTCCAGTAGTAAGTAATGTTTGAAGTTAAGTTATTGGGTCTATAGCTGTTTTTTGAAGTATTTGCACTCGCTACAATATTCGAAAAACCGTTATCTGTTGCAATCTCAATATCGTACGAAACTGCATTTTCGTCTACAACCCAAGTTAACTCCTGAGAAACTGGTACGTTTGTAGCTCCATTAGAAGGCGAAACTAACGTTAATGCACTGAAACCTGCCTGTGTAACAACTAATTGACTATCTAAATTTTGTGTTACTGTATTTGCAGAGGCTACTACATTTATAGTATAAGATTGTGCAGTTTTTCCATCTAAATTAGAAATTGTCATTGTTACTTTTCCATCCGAATTTATAGAAGTTGGACTAAAAGAAACATTTGTACCTGAAGGTTGACCTGTGGTTGAAAAAGTTACATTTTCCGAAAAACCATTTAAAAAATCTAAATCTAAACTATATTCTGCACTGTTTCCACCTGAATTACAAACAAACTGGGTTCCACTTTCATCTGTAAGTAAAAATGTAGGCGTTGTAGAATTAATTGTAAAGTTTGATACATTTACGTTGTAAAAAATATTATCGACAGCCTCTACCAAAATTCTTGCAGATGAGGTTGCATTGTTAGGAATTATAATTTCTTCTGAACCATCATTAGGTGTATTACTTTTTAAAGTAATTGGGTATGTTAATCCTCCATTTATAGATAATTTAATATTTACATTTACACAATTAATTGGAGCTAAATCTGTAGTTCCTTTATTCCAAGTTATAGTTTGTGTAGAACCAGTATCCCAAACAACAGCTGTATTAGGTGCAGAAACTGTAAATGCTTCTGCATCTGTAACTGTAACTCTCATATCGTCTCTTGCACTACTTCCTCCACCTGAATTATTATCTCTTACCACTAAAGAAAAATTTAAGTCTCTAGCAACAGAAGGAACCACTTCCCAAGTAGATTCTGTACTTCCAGAGAGTACAGTTGGTAAAGCAGGCATGTATCTATTTGGTGAAAACGAAATAGGTAAAGATCTAAAAACGGCTCCTCCAGTATTTGTAGAAGATGGTGGAACTGCAACACCAGTACCAACTTCATTGTCTATTTGTTCCCAACTATAACTTAATGTTGTTCCTGCATCTACATCTGCACCAACTCCTCTTAAAATAAATGGTGTAGATTTTGGTATGGAATAATCGAAACCAGCATTTGCACTTGGAGCAGTATTACCTGTTGGTGTTGCTACTGCACAATTTGCTGAAGTGGTAATAATATTCCACATTTCATCTATACTAACAGAATGAAAATGATCGTCACTATCGTTTTGAATATTTTGCGGAGCACAAATTCCTGCATATCCCATAATTGTAGATCCACTCCCAGGTTCTACAGCTGTAAAGTCATTTCTATTACCTCCTTCGCAATTAGAACTCGTTCCATTAAAAGTATGATTTGCTCCAAATTGATGACCAAACTCATGTGCTACAAAATCAATATCAAACTCATCTCCAAATGGTTGTGAAATTCCTGTAACTCCAGAAGCTTTTTGACCTGTTTTACAAACAACTCCACCTCCTGCAAAACCTCCTGCACCAGTACTAAAAGTGTGTCCAATATCGTAATTTGCACTTCCAATATTACTATCGCAGACAGTTTGACTTTCTTTTATAAGTTCTCCTGTATTATTATTCGTTAAATTATCTGTATTTGCATCTAAAAAAATAATAGCATCGTTATTTGCGACAATTTCCATTCTTACAGATAAATCTCTTTCGAAAATTCCATTAATTCTAGTAAGTGTTGTATTCATTGCAGATAAAACTGCTGCTTTTTTAGATTGTTCTGTAGCTGCTGAAGAAATTCCTAAACGATTTAAATGAAACTGTGCGTATTCTCCTGTACAAGCCAATGCCAATCTATAAGTTCTTAACAAACCATCGTTTGCATTTTTAGATTGAAAAACAGGCACAGCCTTATTAAACTCCTTTACTTGACATGTAAAATCTTTTGCTTCTTTAATTAAATCTTTTCTATTGTATGCAATTAACTTTTTATTATCTTTTGTATAAGAATCTACATAAAAAGTATTTTTTCCAGGTTCGTAAATAGAAAAATGAAAACCATCTAAGCCCTTAGAAAACTTTAATTTTATGGAAGAATTATCTACTTGAACTCCAGAGTAAGACACAATGTTATTGTATTTCGAAGCCAATTCTTTATTTAAATTCGAAGTTTCCTCTATATAAAATTTCTTTAAACCATTTCTTGTTGGAACTTCTATAGTTTCTTTCTTAGAACTTTTTACAGATCTTATTTTATTATTAAAATTCTGTGTTTTTAATGAATAAAGTTGATATTCTTTAGGCATATCATTTCTAATCATTAAATTTTTCTTAGAAATTTCTTCTACATTGTCGGTTATTTTCGACCATTGTTTCTCTTGTCCAAAAAAAGCGATGGACGAAAAACAAAACAAGAGTATGAAAGTATTTTTTTTCATAAAGTAATTTTAGTTATTCTGTTACTTATGTAACATCAAATATAATCAATTATTTATCTTTGTAGTCGCAATTATGAATAGAAACATACTTTTAAAAGACCTAAAAAGAAGAGATTACAAGGAAACTTGGGATTATCAAACAGAACTGCTTCAAGAAATTGTAGATGTTAAAATTAATAATCGAAGAAAAAACCTTTCAGAAACTACAGAAAATCACTTTCTTTTTGTGGAACATCCACACGTTTATACTTTAGGAAAAAGTGGCGATTTAAGTAATTTATTATTAAATGAAAAGCAACTTGAAGAAAAGGGAGCTACTTTTTATAAAATTAACAGAGGTGGAGACATTACCTATCATGGACCTGGACAAGTTGTTGGATATCCTATTTTAGATTTAGAAAATTTCTTTACTGATATTCATAAATATCTTCGTTTATTAGAAGAAACGATAATTCTAACAATTGCAGAGTATGGTTTAAAAGGTGAAAGAAGCAGTGGAGAAACTGGTGTATGGTTAGATGTTGGAACGCCTTTTGCTCGTAAAATTTGTGCGATGGGAATTCGTTCTTCACGTTGGGTAACTATGCATGGTTTTGCATTAAATGTAAACACCAATTTAGGTTATTTCGATAATATTATTCCTTGTGGAATTCGTGGAAAAGCAGTGGCTTCTATGGAAGCTGAATTGGGTAAGAAATTAGACTTAGATGAAATAAAAGAGAAAATATTAAAGCATTTTAAAGCTTTATTTGAAGTTGAAGAATTTATAATAAAATAAAAGCTCAAGTTTTTATACAAAAAAAGCTCAACAAAATTTAAAAATTTTGTTGAGCTTTTTTTATATAATTTGTAGCTCTAAAACTATTTCTCTTCGTTAAAGTACACTTTGTAATACTTCATTTTTTTCTCTTCATCATAACCTCTTTCTAAATATTCTGAAGCCGCTTCTGGTGCATCTACATCTAATTTAATAACAATGTTTGTATCGAGTTTTATTTCGGTTTTTAGTTTACTTTTTTCTTTCTTTAAAACAACTCCAGAAACATCGAAATTATTACGAATTAACACATCGTTTAAGTTTTCGAAGTGCTTTTTATAATCGTCGAACTGTTCTTTGTGTTTTTCGTCTGTAAAAACTTCGTCTTTAAAAGTAGCATAATCTACAGATTCGTTTTCTTTAAAATAATCGACTGTATTTGCTAAGAAGTTTCCTTGCTGTTGCATACCTAATTCTGGCTTAATTACTTCCTCCGAAAATTCTTTACACATTTCTAAATAACTCTGTGTGTGCGAATTATAATCGTCTGCCAATTTTACACTTAAGAAGTTTTTAACCCAATATTGTGCATCGTAATTGTTATTATCTACAGAAAAAACTACAGTTCCTTCTGCGTCTGATGTATTTAGAATTAAACATCCTTTGTCTAATCTTTTTGTTGAAATTCCTTTCTGAACGACAACATCGAAACTTTCATTATCATCTAAATATGTTTGAAAGAAATCTACTTTATTCTCAATTTTAAAAACACCCACTGCTTCTGTTAAAACATCTTTATATTCTATTCCTTCTATAAAAACAACAAGTACGTCTCCTGTTTTTATTTGTGCGGAATTCGATTGTTCAAATAAATGGTTTACAATGTTTTTAGAATGTTCTACAAAAGAAGCTTCTTCCTTAAATACTTCTGATGCGTAATTATTTAGTTCGTTTAAGCGTACATCTGCATGATTTGTAAAACGATAACTTTGCGTTAAACTTCCAAATGGTTTTAACAGAAAGTTTTTCATTAAATCGTAGCTTTCTTGATCGAAACGAATTAAATCTTCAGAAAAAGCATTCTGACCACTATTAAATTTATTTGCTACTTTATGAAGAATACATTTGGTAATTTCTGCGCGTGTTTTTTTAATCATCTTGTAAAATTGAGAGCGTAAAAATAGTTGAAGTTTTTAAATAAACGAATTAGTTTCTAAAATTAAAACGCTAAAAGTTCATAAAAAAGTTTAGCCCTGATTGAACGGCTTGTTTGAGCTCTTTTTTGTTTTTTCAACAAAAAAAGCGAGTAGTGAAAGCAGGAAATAGCTGCAAATAAAAAACCTTTTCTTAATTTTAAAGCTTTAACTTTAGTTGTTCTGGTAACAATTTAAACGTTTTTCTGTGGTAATCTGTGGCGCCAAATTCTCTAATTGCATTTCTATGTTCTTTAGTAGGATAACCTTTATTTTTTTCCCAATTGTACATTGGAAATTCTTGATGAATTTTAGCCATATATTCGTCTCTATATGTTTTCGCCAAGACAGAAGCTGCTGCAATACTTAGGTATTTTGCATCGCCTTTTACAATGGTTTCGTGTGGAATATCTTTGTAATTTCTAAACTTATTACCATCTACAATAATAAATTCTGGTGTTATTTTTAATGCTTCTATGGAACGATGCATTCCTGTAATAGAGGCTTGCAACACATTAATTTCGTCCACTTCTTGTTGCCAAACAAAGGAAACTGCAAAAGCAAGTGCACTTTCTTCGATAATAATTCTTATTTCGTCTCTTTTTTTTTCTGATAATTGTTTAGAATCGTTTAAAAAAGGATGTGAAAAATTTTCTGGTAAAATTACTGCTGCAGCTACAACTGGACCAGATAAACAACCTCTACCTGCTTCATCTGTACCAGCTTCTAAAGGAAAACCACTGTAATTTAGTTTCAACATTTTACAAAGAAAAGAAATCTTTCTCTTTTAGATTCAACTGAAGAAAATAATTAACAGTTTTCGAAGTAATTATTGGCTATTATTTTCGTTTTATTATTTTACATTTGTTGTTGCACATTTTTTGTATGAATAAACAAGCATTTTTCTTTTTTATTAGTCTTTTATTATCAATCAATTCTCTTTTTTCTCAAAGAACTTTGGGAACAGAGTTACGTGTTGGGCAAAATGATAATGGTTCTTTTAATAGTAGAGATTCTTTAAACACTGGAGAAATTAATGTTACGCTTTCTGGCAAAACAAAATATACAGATTATAAAATTTTCTCTCATAAAGGAGATACCACTTATATAGACACTACTTTAAATATTAAAAAAGAATACAAGTTTAATTTTTTAAGAAAAGATCTTTTCGAATTTTTACCTTTTCATAATCAAGGACAAACTTTAAACAATTTAGGCTATCGTTTTAATGCCATTAATAGACTACCAGATATTGGTTTTACTGCTAAACAAGTTAGTTATTTAGAGGTTGAAGATATTGAATATTACGAAGTTCCTACTCCAACTACAGAGATTTTATACAGAACTGGTTTGGAACAAGGGCAGGTTTTGGATGCTTTATTTACACTAAATTTTTCTAGAAGATTAAACGTTTCTCTTTCCTACAAAGGTATTAGATCTTTGGGGTCTTATAGACAGGCTTTGGTTAGTAATGGGAATTTTAGAGGTGCTTTTCATTACAGAACAAAAGAAAACCAATATCAAATTCGTGGACATTTAACTACGCAAGATTTTTTCCATCAAGAAAGTGGTGGTTTGACTGCAGAATCATTAGAAAATTTTAAAAATGAAGATCCTAATTTCGAAAACAGAGCTAGATTAGATGTAAATTTAGATGCTACAGAAACAAAATTTGATGGAAATAGAGTGTATTTAGAACACAGTTATAAATTACTCTCCAGTAAAGATACTGTTAACAACAAAGACTTTAGCAATTTAAAAATTGGTCATATTTTTAATAATGAAAATAAAACCTACGATTTTATTCAGGCTTCACTTACTCCAGATTTTTTTGGAGCACAGAATTCCTCTTTACCAAGAAATTCGGAGGTTACAAATAAAATAACGAACAATGAACTAAATTTAGAATTCAACTCTAAATACGTTTTAGGAAAGTTTAAAGCAAAAACAAATATTACGCATTATTCTTACGCTTACGATACTATTTTAAATAGTAAAAGTAATATCAATAAATTAAAATTAGAGGGAAAAGCAATTTCTTTTGGTGCAGATTGGAATGCTAAAATTAAAAACTTTCAATTGAATGCAGATGCTTCTGTAACTCCAGGCTCTGGAAGACTTTCTGGCAATTACTTAAAAGGTGAAGCTGTGTATGCTAAAGACAGTGTTTTTAGTGCAAAAGGAACTTTATTAATTAGCTCTAAATCGCCAAATTTTAATACTCTTTTACACCAAAGTGAATATGACGATTACAATTGGCAAAATGGTAATTTTAGTAATGTAAATACTAGAGATTTAGGTTTTGACTTTGCTTCTAAATGGCTAAATGCTTCGTTGAACTTTACCAATATAGATAATTATACTTATTTTGATGAAGATAGTCAACCTCAACAATTTTCTGGACAAATTACTTATTTAAAAGTTAAAGCAAGTCGAGAGTTTACCTACAAAAAGTTTGCTCTAAATAATACGTTAATGTACCAAAATGTTAGTAGTGGAAGTTCTGTTTTTAGAGTTCCAGATTTTGTAACAAGAAATACACTTTACTATACAGATTATTGGTTTAAAGGAAAGCCAATGTTGGTAAATATTGGAGTTACGTTTAAATATTTTACAAAGTATAATGTAAATGCTTACGATCCATTATTATCGGAATTTAGAATACAGAATGATGAGCAAATAGGTTTCCCAACTTTCGATGTTTTCTTTAATGCACAAGTTCGAAGAACTCGCTTGTATCTAAAGATTGACAATGCGACTTCTAGTTTTTCTAAAAAGAATTATTTTTCTGCACCAAATTATCCTTACAGAGATTTTGTTATACGTTTTGGATTGGTTTGGAATTGGTTTATTTAATACAAAAAACTTTAAACTTCTTAATTATGAAAAATCAACTTAAAAATAATTGGAAAGTTTTTCTCTTGGCTAGTTTAACTTTAGGTTTGGCTCCTTTTAATCCGCCACATATTTGGGGGAAAATTCAATGGGCTTTAGGTGGAAATGCTTTTTCTTCTGAAAATGGAATGAATTCCGCAGATTGGTTTGATGTTCTACTTCATGGAACTCCTTGGGTTTTATTACTGATTTCAATTATTTTAAATCTCTTTTCTTCTAAAGCTAAAAAATAAAATTTATTAAAATTGAAATGTATCTGCCTTAAAATTATGTTTTGGGATCCGTTTTAAAAACTTTCAAAAGATTCAATAATAGAACACAGAAAATTACCCAAACAAAACCTGCAATAAACCCTCCTAAAATATCTGAAGGGAAATGTACACCTAAATAAATTCTACTGACTCCAATGCTTAAAATCAATAGAACTAAAAGTGTAATAATTCCGAATTTGAAGAATTTACGCATATTAAATGTAGCAACTAAATAGATTAGAAATCCATAAAAAGCCATAGCTGTCATTGCATGTCCACTTGGATAACTTAAAGTTTTTACAGTTACTAAATGCTCTAAAGTTGGTCTTGCTCTATTAATTATTTGCTTTAAAATTACGTTAGAACTTAAAGCTAAAAGTAATATTAAAGTCAATTGTCCTGCATATTTCCATCTTTTAAAGATTAGATAAAATAATATTGAACATAAAGAGAAAACTACCAAATACCCTAAAGCATCTCCCACTTCTGTTACAAAAGAAAAATAGTTTGTTAGAGCCGGATTTCTAAAAGAAATTATATACTCCGTAATTTTCGAATCAAATGTTCCTAATAATTCTGTTTGTAGACTTTCCGTAAGTTCCACAAAGAGTTTTATTCCAGAAATAACAATAATTAAAGCAATTAAAACTGTAATGGCATAAGGTAATTTTTCGTCGTATTTTGTGAGTTTTTTAGATAAAAATTCTCTAGACTTATCAATTACAAGTATAATCTCTTTTTGCATAATTTAATTCTGAATGAAATTTGAATCAAGAAATTTTAAACACTATTATTATAAGTCTTTTTGCATGACTGGTAAAAAACGACCAGCTATAGAACTCTCTATTTTATTTATTTTATAAAATCCTTGCGATTTATAAAAAGGGACTGCATTTGGGTCTGCCAATAAAATCATTTTTTTTGAATCTAAAGACTTCGCTTTTTCAAATGAATGTGTTAATAATTGTTTTCCAATTCCTCGATTTACAAAGTTAGGCAACACAAATAGCATCTCTAACTCAATCGAATTTTCTTTTGGCTTATTTAAAAAGTAAAATCCTGCAATTTTAGTATCAACCATAAATTTATAAATAATTTCTTTAGAAATTATTGTTGAAGTTACTGTTAAATCTTCTCGCCAACTTTCTATTAACTCATTAGAATAACCCCAAATAGCTTTGGATTTTAATGCAATTTCTGTGAGTTGTTTTGCGTCTGAAAGTGTTGCTTTAACAAGCATTTTATTTCTTTACCAACTGTCTAATTTTAATATTTAAAGCTGCAAATAACAAAGTCGTAAACGGACTTAAATAATTAAAAATAGCATACACAAAATAATCTGCAACAGAAACCCCTAAAACGCTACTTTGGTAAGCACCACAAGTATTCCAAGGAATTAAAACCGAAGTTACAGTTCCAGAATCTTCTAAAGTTCTACTTAAATTTTCTGGAGCTAAACCTTTATCTTCATACGCTTTTTTAAACATTTTACCTGGAATTACAATTGCCAAATATTGGTCGGATGCTATTGCATTTAAGCCTAAACAACTTACAACTGTACTTGCAAACAAACCAAAAACCGAGCTTGCAACAGATAATAAACTCTTTGTAATTTTTGCCAATGCTCCAATTGCATCCATAATACCACCAAAAACCATGGCACAGATTATTAGTAAAATTGTCCAAATCATTCCATTCATTCCACCAGAAGAAAATAATTCTGATAATTTCTCATCATCAGTTTCAATATTTGTATCTGTTAAAATGGAATTAATTATTGAAGAAAACTTAGAGTCAGATAGACTTGCTAACACATCTCCTTGAAAAATAAATGCAAAAACTGCAGCTAAAACAACTCCAGTTCCTAATGCAATTAATGGTTTTGTTTTCATTAAAATCATTGCAATTACAATTCCTGGAACTAAAAATAACCAAGGCGAAATATGAAACGTATTATCAATTGAAGCTAATAAATTACTAATATCTGCACTTCCTGTAGTATCTATATTTCCACTAATAATTGCAAATACAATTAACGTAATTATAATTGTTGGCACTGTTGTAATTGCCATATATTTTATGTGCGTAAACAAATCTGTACCAGCCATTGCTGGCGCTAAATTTGTAGTATCTGAAAGTGGAGACATTTTATCGCCAAAATAGGCTCCTGAAATTACGGCTCCAGCAATCATTCCTGGTGCAATTCCTAAAGCGCTTCCAATACCTACTAATGCAATACCAACTGTAGCAGAAGTTGTCCAAGAACTTCCTGTTGCAATCGAAATTATTGCTGCAATTATTACAGATGCTGGTAAAAATATTTCCGGACTTAAAACTTGTAATCCATAATAAACCATAGCTGGAATAATTCCACTTACGAGCCAAGTTCCTGCTAATGCTCCTACTAAAAAAAGAATCATAATTGGTACAAAAACGCTTTTCCAGTTTTCCCAAACTTCTGCAATCATTCTCGAAAAAGACACTTTATTAAAAAAGCCAACAGCTGCTGCAACTATACCTCCCATTAATAAAATGTACTGATTTGTATAACCTCCTAACCACTCTTGTCCTTCCACAAAAAAAATATTATATGCAAGTAAACACATTAATATTACCACAGGAATTAAAGATTCTAAAAGATTTAACTCTTTGTTTTCTATAATTTTTTGATCTTCAATATTTATTTCTGAAAGATTTTTTTCGTCTGGCATTTTATAAATTTTTGTACTGTAATGTTACGATTTTAGAAGAAGTTATGCAAATTGATTTGGTTACACTATTTTTACGTTTATGGATTCATTAACGCAAATTGTTTTAGGTGCTGCTTGTGGCGAAATTATTCTCGGTAAAAAAATTGGAAATAAAGCTTTATTGTTTGGCGCAATTGGAGGTACAATTCCAGATTTAGATGTTTTTATTGGTGGACTTTTGTATGATAATGAAATTAATGCGATGGTTTTTCATCGTGGTTTTATGCACTCTATTTTATTTTCAATCTTGGGTGCTTTTCTCTTTGGTTGGATAACTCATAAACTCTACAATACTGGAAAAAGGTTAAATTCTACCACTCAAAAAGATTGGATTTGGTTATTCTTTGTATCACTTTTTACGCATCCTATTTTAGATTGTTTTACGCCTTATGGAACACAACTTTTTGCTCCTTTTTCTGATTATAGAATTGCTTTTAATAATATTTCTGTTGTTGATCCTTTATATACACTACCTTTTTTAATCTGTTTAATTGTGGTTTTATTTCTGAAAAGAACAAATTCGAAAAGATTAAAATGGACTAAAGCAGGAATTTATATTAGTTCTGCTTACATGATTTTTACAATTGGTAATAAATTATATATCGATGCTGTTTTTGAGAAATCTTTTGAAAAAGCTGGAGTTTCTTACAATCGTTTTTCTGCACAACCAACTATTTTGAATAATATTTTATGGTATGCAGTTGCAGAAACTGAAGACAAATATCATCTTACTTTTTATTCTCTTTTTGATAAAAGTAAAACTGCAGAAAAAATAATTACAGTTGATAAACAGCACAATTTAATAGATATGAATGACGAAAATCTACAAAAATTGGCTTGGTTTAGTAATGGTTATTACAATGTTTACAAAAAGGAAAAAATTGGGACTTATAAATATACAGATTTACGTTACCCAATGTTAAACCCTGATGATATAAATACATCTGTTTTTAATTTTACTGTTTTTTACGAAAATGAAGAATGGGATATTTTACCTTTTAATGGAAGCCCTCCAAGCAAAGAAGATTTTGCAAAGTTTACAGAACGTTTTTGGGGGATTTAAATCTATAAATGTCATTTCGACCTTGTGGAGAAATCTAAAATTTTTTAATATCAGATTTCTCAATTCCACTTATTTGCTTCGCAAGCTACTTTCAATTAAAATAACTTTTAATTTCAGTAATATTCGAAATGACAAATAATTCTTATACCTAATTTTTAAAACTTCCTTTTCGGCTTTGCAATTCGCGTTAAGGATAGAGCAATTGTTTGAGCTCTTTTTTGTTTTTCACAAAAAAAGCGAGTGCGAAAGCCTGACCTGAAAGGGAACGCCCAAATAATTTTATAAAACTCCTACTTCTTGCATGCAAGATTTCATCATGTGGTAAGTTCGCTCAATATCGTTGTCTAAACCGATTGAAAAACGAATTAAACCGTCTGAAAGGCCCATTTCTTTTTGCTCGTCTTCTGGAATTTCGGAAGATGTTGAACTTCCTGGAGCAGAAAACAACGTTTTATAAAAACCTAAACTCACAGCCAAATAACCCAAGTTTTTGTGTTGCATTAACTCCATTAATTCGTTGGCTTTGTCCAAAGAACCAACATCGATTGTTAACATTCCTCCAAAACCATATTCAGGATTCATCATTTTTTTGAATAAATGATGGGAAGGATGAGATTCTAAACCTGGATACACTGTTTTTAATCCATCTTTTTCGAATTTTTCAGCCAAAAAAGCTGCGTTAAAACTGTGTTGTTTCATTCGAATATGCAAGGTTCTCATGTTTTTAAGAATGGATGCCGCTCGCAAACTATCCATTGTAGAACCCAGCAACATACTTGCACCATCGTTTACATTTCGCAAATCGTTAATGAGTTCTTGCGAACCACAAACCACGCCACCAACTGTGTCTGAAGAGCCGTTTATAAATTTTGTTAAACTATGGCAAACAATGTCTGCACCTAATTTTGCTGGAGAAATTGACAGTGGAGAAAATGTATTATCTACCACTAATTGTAAATTGTGTTTTTTCGCTAACGCTGATAAACCTGCAATATCTGCAACCTCTAAAAGTGGGTTACTTACTGCTTCGCAATATAAAACTTTGGTGTTTTTTGTAATTGCTGCTTCTACAACATCCAACTTTGTGATGTCTACAAAAGTGGTTTCTACATTAAATCTTGGTGTGAAATTCTTTAAGAAAGCGTAAGTTCCACCGTAAATTGTTCTACTTGAAACAATATGGTCTCCTGCTCCACACAATTGCATTAAAACTGGCGTAATTGCGCCCATTCCTGATGCTGAAACATTGGCTGTTTCAGTGCCTTCCATTGCTGCTAGTGCTTCGCCTAAATATAAATTTGATGGCGTTGAATGACGAGAATATAAATAACAACCATCTGCATTTCCCTCAAAAGTATCGAACATTGTTTTTGCGGATATGAAGGTGTAAGTTGATGAATCTGAAATGGATGGATTTACACCTCCGAATTCGCCAAAGTATTGTAAATCTTGAATTTTATCTGCTGGATTGAATTTCATACTATTCGTTTTTAATTTAAGTCAAAATTAATAGTAAATAGATTATTTATCAATACAAATGAATAAATACAGTTTTTATTTCTATTTTTGAATTCATAATTAGTTTTAAAAACTACAAACAGTTAAAATATTTACTATTTTTAGATAATTTTCAATTTAGATGTTAGACAAAATCGATAGAAAACTGATTAATTTGCTACAAGAGGATAGTAAACAGACTACAAAACAGCTGTCTTTACAGTTGAATTTATCTGTTACTGCAGTTTATGAACGTATAAAAAAATTAGAAAAAGAAAAGGTGATTGAAAAGTACGTAGCTATCATCAATAAAAATAAAATTGAAAAATCTTTTTTGGTTTTTTGCCATATTAAATTGGTGCAACATTCCAAAGAATATGTAACTACTTTTGAGCGAGAAATTTTAAAATTAGAAGAAGTTTCCGAATGTTTTCATGTAAGTGGAGATTACGATTATATTCTAAAAATTTATGCAAAAGATATGGACGAATATCGAGATTTTATGGTCACAAAATTAACTGCCATAAAATATATTGGAAGTACACACAGTATTTTTACCATCGAAAAAGTAAAAAATACAACTGCTATAAATCTTACTTAAAATGCAAACCACCAACTATAAACTTACTGAACTTTTTGTACTATTTGTTTTAATTCCAATCAGTTTTGTTTTGGAGTATTCACCTATTTTAAAATTGATTATTGGTGTTTCGGGTTTTGCATATATACTTTATGTTATTTTAAAGGTTGAAAAAATTCAGTTTAAAATTAAAAAAGATATCCATTGGAAAAACTTTTGGAAAACGACACTTTTTAAGTCCATAATTATTGCTGTTTTTACAACTATTTTTGTTTGGTTTACAGATACAGAAAATCTTTTCGAAATAGTCTTAAACAAGCCTTTTAAATGGATGATATTTCTATTTATTTATGCTTTTTTTTCTGTGTATCCACAAGAAGTATTATTTAGAACCTTCTTTTTTAAGCGATATGAGAATCTTTTCAAAAATGAAAGATTTTTTATTTTTATAAATGCTGTCTTGTTTTCTTTAGCACATTTATTCTTTCAAAACACAGTTGTGATTGTCATCACTTTTATTGGTGGAATTTTATTCGCAATTACCTACAAAAAAACGAAATCTACCTTTTTAGTTTCTGTTGAACATGCTATTTATGGCTGTTGGTTATTTACTGTTGGAATGGGAGAAATGTTGGGCTTTCCTTCTTAAAATATAAAAAAAGAAAACCCAAAACTTTCGTTTTGGGTTTTAGAAAAACTTAATGTTTTTTTTAGCTATTTGTTACTTTGTTACTTTGTTACAACTGTAAATTGTAACTCCATAATATCGTCGATAAATTTATCTTTTAAATTATCGAAAAATTTCTTAGACCCATATTTTACATTAAAATCTGCTCTGTCTATATTAAATTTTTCACTTGCAAAAGTCGTAACATTTCCTTCTGTAGAAATCGTAGCAGGTATTGTAATACTTTTAGTAACATCCTTTAATGTTAAGTTCCCTGTTACAGCTAATTTACCGTCATTTTCTTCTACATTTGTGATTTCGAATTTAGAAGTTGGGTATGTTGCAACATCAAAGAAATCTGCATTTTTTAAATGCCCTTCTAATTTTCCAGCTCCTTCAGAACCAGCCATATCTTCATTTGTAATTGTAGACATATCTATTACAAAAACTCCATTTGTAAGCTGTCCTTCTTCAACAACTAAACCTCCACTTTTTAAAGCGACAGTTCCATTATGAGCTCCTGTTGGTTTTGTTCCTTTCCAAGAAATTACAGACGCTTCTGTATTAACATTGTTTAAATCTGCAGCATTTACTTTTACTTCTACAGCTTCTTTTACCTCTACTTTTTCTTTTTTGTCTTTACATCCAGTTAAAACTGAAGCTGCAACTACTATTGATAAAATTATTTTTTTCATTTTTTTTTAATTTAATTGATTTTTAATTTTTGGATATTTATTTTCCATGGCAAATATACAACTAATTTATTTTCCTTGGAAACTATTTTTTACTTTTTTATTAAAAAATTAACAACATGTGCAGCTGCTTGCAATCCAAAAGCTGCTGGCATGTAGCTTATGGTACCATAATAAGATTTTTTAAAATTGGTTCCGTCTGTAATTTTAACGCTTGCAGGAATTTGAACTTCTTCTGAATACACCGCTTTTACACCTTTATCTACCTTTCTTTCTTTTAAACGCTTTCTTAAAACTCTTGCCATTGTACAGTTCTTTGTTTTGCCAATATCTTTTACACGAATTTTGGTAGCATCTAATTTACCTCCAGCTCCCATTGAAGAAATAATTTTAACTTTCTTTCTTCTTGCAGCCACAATTAAATTAATTTTTGGTGTAATAGAATCTATACAATCTAAAACGTAGTCAAACTCTTTTGAAACAATTTCATAGGCTCTTTCTGGTGATAAAAATTCTTTTAAAACTGTTAATTCTAAATCTGGATTAATATCTTTTAATCTTTCTGATAAAACTTTTGTTTTCGCTTTACCAACTGTAGATTGTAATGCAGGTAATTGTCTGTTAATATTTGTTTCATCAAAAACATCGCCATCTACAATTGTCATTTTTCCAACGCCAGCTCTAGCAATAAATTCTGCTGCATAACTTCCAACTCCCCCTAAGCCAACAACTAAAATATTGGCATTTTGTAATCTTTCAATTCCTTCTTTTTGCACTAAAAGTTCAGTACGTTCTAACCAACTCATACTCTAAATATATTTCTAAAATTTTGTTTTATTATATGTTGAAGTTCTTCAACTTCTAACCTTTTTATGTTTGCTACTTTTTTATAAACTTCTTGAATTGCAACTTCTGAATCGTCTGTTTCTAAAAACAATTTATCTAAAGGAATTTCTGAAACTACTTTTTGCAGTTTTTCAGTCTTGATAACTGCTACTCCAATTGATAAAATAATTCCGTTTTTAATTAAACTTTCTGCAACTTGTTGGTTTTTATTAAAACCGTGTAAAATCCAAATTTGTTTTGGTTTTGTTTCTTTTTTTATTTCAATAATTTCTTGAAATGCTTTTACACAATGTATAATTAAAGGTTTGTTGTGTTTTTCTGAAAGTTTCACTTGTTTTCTGAAAACTTCTTGTTGAAGTTTAAAATCTGCTTCTGTAATTTTATCTAAACCACATTCGCCCAAAGCAAAACAATTTTTATGCTGAAGTCTTTCTTCTATAATTAAAAGTTCTTCTTCGATTTTATTTTTATTGATAAACCAAGGATGAATTCCGATTGAAAAAGGAGAAGAAAAATCTACTGAAGTTGGATATTTATTTTCAATAGAAAACACGTTTTCAACCGATGATTTTTTGTGAGTATGGATGTTGATAAAATCCAAATTAGTTATTCTTTATTTTTTGAATCGATGATGATGGTTACTGGACCATCATTTAACAATTCGACTTTCATGTCTGCACCAAATTCTCCAGTTTGTACTTTTTTCCCTAATTCGTTTTCCAGTGTTTTTACAAAATTCTCATATAAAGGAATCGCAATTTCTGGCTTCGCTGCTTTTATATAACTGGGTCTGTTTCCTTTTTTGGTAGATGCTTGCAACGTAAACTGACTCACAACAATCGCTTCTCCATTACTTTCTAATAAAGATTTGTTCATTACTCCATTTTCGTCATTAAAAATGCGAAGATTTGCCACTTTTCGAACCAACCAATTAATATCTTCTTGAGCATCTTCATTAACAATTCCCAATAAAACTAAAAGTCCGTTTTTGATTTCTGCAACTTTTTCTTCATTAATAGTTACACTTGCTTTAGAAACTCTTTGAATTACAATTTTCATAGTCTACTCATTATCTTCTTCGTTCCAAATATCGGTTCTAAAATGCTCTGATTCTTCTTCGCCTTCTAAAATTTGTAAGTAACTTTTATAACGAGACCAAGAAACTTTTTCTTCTTCTAAAGCTTCTTTTACAGCACATTTTGGCTCTTTTGTATGAATACAATTATTGAATTTACAGTCTTGCTTTAACGCAAAAAACTCTGGAAAATAATCTCCCAATTCGTATTTATCGATATCTACAACTCCAAAACCTTTAATTCCTGGTGTGTCTATAATTTTTGCGTCGTTTTTATTTTCGATACTTAAATCGAACATTTCTGCAAATGTAGTTGTGTGTTTTCCTTGGTTATGTTGGTCGGAAATTTCTTTGGTTTTTAAGTCTAATGTTTTGTCTATTGCATTTACCAAAGTGGTTTTTCCAACTCCAGAATGTCCAACAAACATAGATGTTTTACCCAACATCATTTCTTTAATAGTATCTACATTTTTATTTTGTGTTGCAGAAACTTCTACACATCTGTAACCAATGGCTTCGTAAATATCTTTTAAGTATAAAATTTCTGCTCTTTCTTCTATTTCGTAAGAATCTATTTTATTGAAAACTAAAATTACATCGATTCTGTAGGCTCTTGCAGAAACTAAAAAACGGTCTATAAACGTGGTAAATGTTGGTGGATTATTTATAGTAATTAGTAAAAAAACTTGATCGATATTTGATGCAATAATATGTGTTTGCTTGGAAAGGTTTACAGATTTTCTGACAATGAAATTATCTCTGTCTAAAATCTTTTTTATAACACCTGTTTCTTCGTCGTTTTTTGCTTCTAAATCGAAGACCACTTTGTCGCCAACCGCAATTGGATTGGTGCTTTTAATATCTTTTATCCTGAATTTTCCTTTGATTCTACATTTGTAAAATTCTCCATTATCAGCTTTTACCTGATACCAACTTCCTGTAGATTTATAAACTGTTCCTGTCATTATTACAAAGATGAGAATAAATTACGAATTTGTAATAAAAAATAAACCTCACAGACTTAATATCTGTGAGGTTTGTATATTCTAAAAGTTAGTTTTAATAACTTCCTTTTTAGGTTTGCGCTACGCGTTAAGGATTGAACGGCTTGTTTGAACTCTTTTTTGCTTTTCTGCAAAAAAAGTGAGTAGTGAAAGCCTGACCTTTAGGTAACGCCCAAAAACTATCCGTTAATTACTTTTTCTTGATGATTGATAGATTCTTGGTGAATTGCCTTGAACATTTTCAATACAAATTCTTCACTTAAACCTTTGCTCTCACCTTCTAAAATCATGTTTCCAAGAATTTCGTTCCAACGTTTTGATTGTAAAACAGCAACATTCTTTTGTTTTTTTAAAGCGCCAATTTCGTCAGAAACTTTCATTCTTTTTCCTAACAATTCGATTAATTGATCGTCTGCAACATTAATTTGCGCTCTTAAACCGTTTAAAGCATTTGTATAATCTGCTTCTGTATTGGTTTCTTTTCTGATTTTTAAATCTTCCATGATCTGCTTCAACTTTGTTGGTGTAACTTGTTGTGCAGCATCTGACCAAGCGTTTTCTGGGTCGAAATGAGTTTCGATCATTAAACCATCGAAATTTAAATCTAACGCAGTTTGACAAACATCTTGAATCATTTCTCTGTTTCCTGTAATATGTGAAGGATCGTTAATTAAAGGTAAATCTGGAAACTTATTTTGGAATTCAATTGCTAATTGCCATTCTGGAGTGTTTCTATATTTCGTTTTTTCGTACGTAGAAAATCCTCTGTGAATTGCTCCTAAATTTTTGATTCCTGCTGTGTATAATCTTTCAATTCCACCTAACCAAAGAGCTAAATCTGGATTTACCGGATTTTTAACCAATACAATTTTATCTGTTCCTTGCAAAGCATCTGCAATTTCTTGCATGATAAAAGGAGATACTGTAGAACGTGCACCAATCCATAATAAATCTACATCATTCTCGATTGCTAATTTTACGTGTGCAGCATTTGCTACTTCTGTACAGGTTTTCATACCTGTTTCTTCTTTTACTTTCTTTAACCATCTTAAACCAATTTCTCCAACACCTTCAAACATTCCTGGTCTTGTTCTTGGTTTCCATATTCCTGCTCTAAAATAGCTTACATCAGAATCTTTTAGTTCGTGTGCAATTTTTAAAACCTGTTCTTCGGTTTCTGCACTACAAGGCCCTGCTATTACTAGTGGATGATCTAATTTCATATCGTCCAACCATGTTCTTAATTCTTTTGTATTCTTCATTTTTCTACTTATTGTGGCTTATTATTTTATGCCGTTTAAAATTTGTTTTATATAATTTGTATTCTCCATTTCGTTAAAAATTTCAGAGAAATTATCTTGTTGCATCAACTCTTTAAAATGCTGTAAATTATTGATGTATTCTTCTAATGTTTCTATTACGTTTTCTTTATTTTGTTTAAAAATTGGCGTCCACATTGCTGGCGAACTTTTTGCCAAACGAACTGTAGATTCGAAACCTGAACCTGCCATATCGAAAATATCGCGTTCATTTTTTTCTTTATTAATTACTGTTTTCCCTAACATAAACGCACTAATGTGGGAAAGGTGCGAAACATACGCAATATGTTTGTCGTGTGAAACTGCATCCATATATCTAATACGCATTCCAATTGCTCTAAAAAGGTCTAATGCTTTTTCTTGCAACTTAAAAGTTGTTTTTTCTACTTCGCAAATAATATTCGTTTTTCCTTTATACAAGCCAGAAATTGCTGCTGTTGGTCCAGATTTTTCTGTTCCTGCAATTGGGTGACAAGCCAAAAAGTTTCGTCTTCTTTTATGATGTTCAACAGATTTACAAATTGCTTCTTTTGTGGAACCTGCATCTACAACCAGTGTATTATCACCGATTTTATCTAAAATTGTTGGTAATAGTTTTACAGTTGCATCTACTGGAATTGATACGATTACCAAATCTGCATTTTCTAAATCGTCTAAAGTTGCTTTTTTGTCAATCAGTTTTAATTCTAATGCTTTGTTTAGCGTTTCGTCTTTTCTGCTAATTCCATGTAAAACAGTATCTGGATAATGCTTTTTAATGTCGATAGCGAAACTTCCGCCAATTAAACCAATACCAATAAAAATATATTTTTCATAATCTATAATCTTGATATAGCTTCTTTAATTATTTCTGTTGTTACACATAACGAAAAACGAATATATCCTTCCCCTTGAGAACCAAATATTGTTCCTGGTGTTATAAAAATATCGTTGTTATATAAAACTGAATCTGTAACTTCTTCAGATTTTTTACCTTCAGGAATTTTTGCCCAAACAAATAAACCTGTTGCGTTTTTACTATATTTTGCATCTAATTTATCTGCTAATTCCCAAATTAAATTTCTACGTTCTGTGTAGATTTTATTTTGTTCTGAAAACCAAGAATCTGATAATTGTAATGCCTCAATTGCGCCTTTTTGAATTCCGTAAAACATGCCAGAATCCATATTAGATTTTACTTTTAATATTTCGTTGATGTATGTTGAATTCCCTAAAACCATTCCAACTCGCCAACCAGCCATGTTAAAAGTTTTACTTAAAGAATTCAATTCTAAAGCAATGTCTTTTGCGCCTGCTACTTGTAAAATACTTATAGGATTATCGTTTAAAATAAAACTATAAGGATTGTCGTTAATGATTAAAATATGATGTTTTTTTCCAAAAGCAATCAACTTTTTAAAGGTTTCTAAAGTTGCATTTGTTCCAGTTGGCATGTGTGGATAATTTACCCACATAATTTTAACTTCAGATAAATCTTGAGCTTCTAATTCTGCGAAATTTGGTTGCCAATTGTCTTCTGCACTTAAATTATAAAAAAGTGGTTCTGCACCTACTAATTTGGTGACAGATGTATATGTTGGATATCCTGGATTCGGAATTAACACTTTATCGCCTTCGTTTAAAAAAGCCATAGAAATATGCATAATTCCCTCTTTACTTCCCATTAATGGCAACACTTCATTTTCTGGATTCGTTTCTACAGAAAATTTGTTTTTATAAAAAGTTGAAATAGCATTTCTTAACTCTGGTAAACCTTGGTAAGATTGATATTTGTGAGCAGAAGCATCTCCTAAACTTCCTTGAATTGCTTCTAAAACTTTTGCTGGTGGTTGCAAATCTGGAGAGCCAATTCCCATATTGATAATTGGTTTTCCAGCAGCCATTAATTCTCTTACTTCTCTTAATTTTTTAGAGAAATAGTATTCTTGAACAGTATCTAATCTTTTTGCAGGTTGTATCATTTTATTTTCTGCCGTTTTTATAAGTTCCTAAAATTTTGAATTCTTCTGCCATTATTTCTATAATCGCTTTTGCTTTTTCGTATTCCTTATATTCTTCGAAAGTAACATCTACAAAAAACGAATATTTCCAAGGCATTTCTATTACTGGCAAAGATTGAATTTTTGTTAAGTTCATTTTACAATCGCTTAACACATTTAAAATGGCTGCCAAACTTCCTCTTTTATGATTCAATTGAAATTTTAAAGATGCTTTATTTACTTCCTCATTAATTGCTGGCTCGTTAGTTTGTACAATTACAAATCGTGTTGAATTGTCTTTTATCGTCTGAATTTCATCTTCTATAATTGCCAAATCGAAAATTTCTGCGGCTATTTTTGGCGCAATTGCAGCAATTCCTTTTAAATTTTCTTTTGATATTCTTTTCGCAACTTCAGCAGTATCTACATCTTCTACCAACTTTATATGTGGGTGTTTTTTGAAAAACTCCTTGCACTGTAACAAAGCCATTGGATGCGACCAAACTTCTTTTATATCTTCAATAGTTTGATTCCCTAGACACATTAAATGATGATGAATATTCAAATATTCTTCACCTATTATATGTAGGTTATTATTATCGATTAATGCATAATTAGGAATTATAGAACCTGCAATCGTGTTTTCTAAGGCCATTACTCCCAAATTGGCAGTTTTATCCAATAAACTATCCACCAAAACATCAAAAGACATGCATTCTTTTAGCTGAATGTCGTTTCCATAAAAGTCGCGTGCAACTTTATGATGATTTGAGCCTTCTGCTCCTTGTATGGCGATTGTTTCTTTCATTATTTGTGATAAAAAAATATCAAAAAAAAAGTCTCGAAGTAAATTCGAGACTTTATATATATTTTATGTTTCTTAACAACATGATACAAAGTCTCTCCTCTTACTAAAAAAGTAAAAGTAAAAATAGAAACGATTCCAAGTTGTATTAAACATCTAAATTCTGTTTGTTTGAGTGACAAATCTAAAGATTAATTTTAGATATACAAATATTATTGTGTTTTTTACAACAAATTTAATAAATCATTAAAAATAGTGTTATAAATTCTGTGAGAATTACGAATTTCTTTAATAATCTTTCAATCAATAATTAATATGAAATTCTTAATATATATAATTATAAATAACATTGATAAAAAAAACGTTTATTTATTGCATGTTAGAGGTAAATATCTCTTTACATCGATATTTAAATAAATAAAATAATAGTATATTTGCACCTTCAATGAAAAAATTTCGTTGATATACATAAAAATCATTTAAATAATATTGGCATGTACTTAACTAAAGAAGTAAAAGAAAGCTTATTCGAAAAACACGGTAAAGGTAAAAACGATACTGGTTCTTCAGAAGGGCAAATTGCATTGTTCACTCACAGAATCAATCACTTAACTGAGCATTTAAAGAGAAATCGTAAAGATTTTAACACAGAACGTTCATTAGTAATGATGGTAGGTAAAAGAAGAAGTTTATTAGATTATCTAAAGAAAACTGAAATCAACAGATATCGTGCGATTATTAAAGAATTAGGAATTAGAAAATAATTCTTACCAAAAAGAGGCTCTATAAACGTGCCTCTTTTTTATTGAAAAATCTTGAAGCTTTTTTGCTTCAAAATATTATAATATTTATTCCCATAAAATGGGAATCTAAAAAGTTAATTTTTAAAGCCTAACAAACTTTAAAAATTTAAAAGTCTGATGCCAACTACATCAGCAATCATATAAAAGATCGGAATTACCAACAATAATTCTGTATTTCCATTGCAACAACAGACAACAACACAACAACAAACAGTAATTTAAAAATTAGAATTAAATTTATGATTCCAAAAGTATTTAGAGAGGTTATAGACCTTGGAGATGGAAGAACCATCTCATTAGAAACCGGTAAATTAGCGAAACAAGCTCACGGTTCAGTTGTTGTTCAAATGGGTAAAGCAATGTTATTATGTACAGTTGTATCTAGCTACAAAGCTGGTACAGTAGACTTTTTACCATTAACAGTAGATTATAGAGAAAAATTTGCTGCTGCAGGAAGATATCCTGGAGGATTCTTTAAAAGAGAAGCAAGACCAAGTGATGGCGAAGTTTTAACAATGCGTTTGGTAGACCGTGTTTTACGTCCATTATTTCCAAAAGATTATCATAGTGAAGTACAGGTAATGATCCAATTAATGTCTCATGACGAAGATGTTATGCCAGATGCATTAGCAGGTTTAGCCGCTTCTGCAGCTATTCAATTGTCTGACTTTCCATTCGAATGCCCAATTTCTGAAGCACGTGTTGCAAGAGTAAATGGAGAATTCGTAATTAACCCAAACAGAGCACAATTAGCAGAATCTGACATTGATATGATGATTGGAGCAAGTGCTGATTCTGTAATGATGGTGGAAGGTGAAATGGATGAAATTTCTGAAGAAGAAATGGCAGACGCAATTAAGTTTGCACACGAAGCTATAAAAGTACAATGTGCTGCACAAGTTCGTTTGGCTGAAGCTTTCGGAAAGAAAGAAACAAGAGAATACGAAGGTGAAAGAGAAGACGAAGAATTAGCTGCAAAAATAAACGACTTTTGTTACGACAAATGTTATGCAATTGCTAAAAAAGGAACTTCTAAAGCAGAACGTTCTGCAGCTTTCGACGAAGTAAAAGAAGAATTAAAAGCTTCATTTACAGAAGAAGAATTAGCTGATTATGCAGAATTGGTTGGAAAATATTTCAACAAAGCTCAAAAAAATGCAGTTAGAGAATTAACTTTAGCTGAAGGTTTACGTTTAGATGGTCGTAAGACTGACGAGATTAGACCAATTTGGTGTGAGGTAGATTACTTACCATCAGTACATGGTTCATCTATATTTACTCGTGGAGAAACGCAAGCATTAGCAACCGTAACTTTAGGAACTTCTAGAGATGCTAACAAAATAGACATGCCATCTTACGAAGGTGAGGAGAATTTCTATTTACATTATAACTTCCCTCCTTTTTGTACAGGTGAAGCAAGACCATTAAGAGGAACTTCTAGAAGAGAAGTTGGTCATGGTAACTTGGCTCAACGTGGTTTAAAAGGAATGATTCCAGACGATTGCCCATATACAGTAAGAGTTGTTTCCGAAGTTTTAGAATCTAATGGTTCTTCTTCTATGGCAACTGTTTGTGCTGGAACAATGGCATTAATGGATGCAGGAGTTCAAATGACAAGACCAGTTTCTGGTATTGCTATGGGATTAATTTCTGATGGAGATCGTTACGCAGTTTTATCTGATATTTTAGGTGATGAAGATCATTTAGGAGATATGGATTTTAAAGTAACTGGTACTTCTGAAGGAATTACTGCATGTCAAATGGATATTAAAGTAAAAGGACTTTCTTACGAAATTTTAGTGAATGCATTAAAACAAGCAAGAAGTGGTCGTTTACACATTTTAGAGAAATTGACAGATACTATTCCTTCTGCAAACGAAGATGTAAAAGCACATGCTCCAAAAATGATTAACAGAAGAATTCCTAATGATATGATTGGTGCATTTATTGGACCAGGAGGTAAACATATTCAAGAATTACAGAAAGAAACAGGAACTACAATTGTAATTACTGAAGATGCTGTAACTGAAGAAGGAATTATCGAAATTTTAGGAACAGACCCAGCAGGAATCGAACAAGTAATTGCTCGTATCGAATCTATGTTATTTAAACCCGAAGTTGGTAGCGCATACGAAGTAAAAGTTATTAAAATGTTAGATTTTGGTGCTGTTGTAGAATATGTGGAAGCTCCAGGAAACGAAGTTTTATTACATGTTTCTGAATTAGCTTGGGAACGTACAGAAAACGTTACTGATGTTGTAAACATGGGTGATGTTTTTGATGTGAAGTACTTTGGTTTAGACCCAAGAACTCGTAAAGAAAAAGTTTCTAGAAAGGCATTGTTACCAAAACCAGAAGGTTATGTAGCAAGACCACCAAGAGACGATAAACGTTCTGGAGGTAGAGATAATCGCGGACGTGATAACAGACGTGATGACAGAAAGCCAAGAGCACCAAGAAAAGAGGATTAATTATCTCTTCTTAAGAATATAATAATCAACCTGTTAAGCTTTAAACTTAACAGGTTTTTTTGTATATTTATGGGAATATATTTATAATTTTTATTATTTATGACAAATGTCTCTCTAGAAGCTTTTACACACAATTCTCAACATTGTATTGCTATAAAATTTCCTTATAATTTCGAATTAAAAGAATATATAAAGCAGTTTCATGGTGTTCGATGGACAAAGACACATAGCACATTTTATATTTACTATAACGAAGTAAGAATTGAAAATTTAAAAATATATTTAGCAAAAGGAGACATTCAAATTATTACAAATAACAAAAACGAAGTTGCACAAAGAATATCGACAAGAGGTATAAAAATTGAACAAAAAACTTTAAATAAAGAAAAAACGATTGTTTATAAACATTATTTGGACTATTTAAAAGGAAAGCGATTTAGCAAAAGTACTATAGCGAGTTATAGTAATTTTATTCTAGAATTTTTACGTTTTACAGAACAAAAACCAGTAGATAATCTCAACGAAAATGATGTTAGAAACTATATTGAGTGGGCAGTTACCTCATTAAATTATGCTGTAAGCACACATAGACAAATGGTTAGTGGCTTTAAGCATTTTGCTCATTTTTACCCAGCTTGCTCTATTAATATAGATAAAATTTATATGCCTAAAAAAGATAGAAAACTACCTATTGTTTTAAGCATCGAAGAAGTAATATCTCTATTGCAAGCGACCAAGAACCTAAAACATCGTGTAATTTTGGCGATGTTATATTCTTCTGGCTTACGAATTAGCGAAATTATAGATTTACAATTAAGCGATTTCGATTTTAAACGAAAGCAACTTCACATTCAAAATAGCAAAGGTCGTAAAGATAGATATGCCACAATAGCCGAAAGTGTTTTTCCATTGATTAAAAACTACTATAAAACCTATAAACCTAAAAAATATTTTATAGAAAATCCAAAAGGCGGTAAATACAGTGCAGAATCTATTCGCTCTTTCTTAAAACAGAGCTTAAGATTAGCAAAAATTACTAAAAATGCAACACCACATACATTAAGACACAGTTATGCAACGCATATGTTAGAGCAAGGAATTGGCATAAGACATATTCAAGAATTATTAGGGCATAGTAGGCCAGAAACTACGATGATTTATACACACGTAACCAGAAAGGATTTAGAGCAAATAAAAAGTCCTTTAGATACTGCAATAAATAATTTATCTTTACAAGGATATAACAATAAAGAAATTTCCATATCCTGATTTATTTACGGGATATCGTTAATAAAAGTTATTATATAACGAGTTAGCTTTAATGCTCGGGACATTGCAAAACCGAAAATTTCAGGTTTAAATCAAAAGTCATTTAAAGCAGAATTTAAAAATAAAATGCGGAATATTGAGCTGAATAATCACTCAAACTCTGAATTGAATTGCGTCTGACTTTTTAGCTCGTTTGCGGAATCGAAAACTGAATTGAAAAGCGGAATTTCATTCAATCAGAATTTAGCAAGTTGCGGAATTGCCTACTCAAAATCTGAACAAAAATATTGCGGAATTTGAGCAAGTTTGCGGAATGAAAGTCGAGCTGAATAAAACATAAAATGCGGAATTAAAAAGCTGACCGAAATTTAATATTGAATAAAAAATAAACGGACAAAAAAGCACTAAAGCTAACAAAGTATAAAAATAATTGCTACTTTTAGCTTAACTAAAGGCAGTTGCAATTTTGCACACTTCTGAATTTCATGCTGAAATTCCTCGCGCACAAAATCGCAACTATTCTTATACAAAACCGTTAGGCAACATTTGACAAAAATCGAGAATAATAGATGAATTGGATAATTTCAGCAAATTCCAAAATGTACGACCATTCAAGTTCATTTGAACATTATGGTTCAATAGATTGGAGACAAGGAAAAACTAAATTTGAAGTTGGAGATATAGTTTACATTTATTGTACACGACCTTTAATGATGTTGCAGTACAAATGTATAGTTGACAGAATTGATTTAGACTCTTCACAAATTAGAGACGATAAAGAATATTGGATTGACCAAGAAGAATATTTAAAATCTTTAGATGGAAAATTTATGACTTTAAGGCTAATTGAGCAGATTTCAAACAACAGAATGAAACTTGTGAATCTTAAAGAAAATGGACTGAAAGCAGCACCTCAAGGTCCAATGAAAATTAAAAACGAAATTCTACAAAAGTACATTGACACTTATTTCACAGATAATTATCAAACTGACTTTTTTCCAGAAACTTTAAAAGAAAGTGAAACGGAATACGAAGGAGCAAAAAAAACAGTAATAGTAAATAAATACGAACGAAGTTCAAAAGCACGAGAAAACGCAGTAAATTATCACGGACTGAACTGTAAAGTCTGTAATCTGAATTTTAAAAAAGTTTATGGAGAAATTGGAGAAGATTTTATTCACATTCATCATATAGTTCCAATTAACGAAATCGGAAAAAATTATAAAATCGATTATAAGAAAGACTTAATTCCTGTTTGTCCGAATTGTCATTCTATGTTACACAGAAAATTGAATGGAAAAGAACCAACAATTGAGGAATTAAAACTAATGATGGAAAAATAAAAACGTTGCCTAACACCATATATAATTTATTGCTAGTTCTAGCCTACTTACGAAAATCCTCTCGGATTTTCTTGGTTCGTGTTTTATTTACTAAATTAGTTGCTTGAAACACGCAACAAACCATATACAACAACGTTGCCATTAATTTAAGAAAAACCGTATTGATAGGAAAAATTAAACATATAATCGTGATTGAAAGCCTTCCCGAAAGTGATGGAATTACTTATACAGGAAAAGCACTTTACGATGATGTAATTGAAAGACGAATTAGACTTTACGAAAAAGATTTTACACATAATTTACATCAAGTTAATAGTAAAAACGATTTTATTGAAATTATAAAATATTATCAAACTAACGCAGAACATTTAACTGGTGGACTACTTCTTCATTTTGAAATACACGGAGACGATGATTTGCAAGGTTTAGTTTTATCTAATGGAGAATTAATTATTTGGAGTGAAATCATTGACCTTTTGCGACCTATAAATATAACGAATAACAACACTTTGTTTGTGACAATGGGAGTTTGCAATGGTAGATTTCTATACAAAGGAGTTGACCCTTATAAAAAATCACCTTATTCTGGTTTTATTTCTGCAAGTCAAACTGTAAGTCCAGAAGAAATTTATGTGAGTTTTAGTAAATTATTCGAAGATTTATTAGAGAATGGGAATATCGTGGAATCTTATTTGGAATTGGATAAATTAAAAACCAATTTCTATTATAAGGATTCTGAAAGTACATTTGAAGAAGCATTTAAAAGTGTTATTAATAAATTCAATAATGACGCAGAATTTAAATCAAATTTTCTTAATGAATCAATTGAATTAACCGAAAAAGCAACTGGAACGAAATTAAGCGAAATGGAATCTGATATCATCTTCAAAAAAGCAATGGTCGATATGTACGATGCTCAAAAAAAGGCTTTTGAATTTGAAAAAGGAGAATAAAAACTAATGGCAACACCGTATATAATTTATTGCTAGTTCTAGCCTACTTACGAAAATCCTCGCGGATTTTCTATTCGGTTTTTATTTGTTAACTTAGTTGCTTAACCACGCAACAAACCATATACAAACACGTTGGCAACAAGCAAAAACTGAACGAAAAATGAAAAACATTCTACTCATTTTAACATCTATTTTAATAGTAAGTTGTAATTCTGAAAAAAAAGGAATTGAAAGTGGAACATTTGATTTGTATGAAAATGACTCTATAGTTGGAACTATTTATAGAATTAAAAATTTTCAGATTGAAAAAAATTTAGATAATTCTGAATTAATTGCACAAGTTGAATATCAAACAGACTCTACTTATTTGGTTAGTGGAATTGAAAAGAAAAAAATCGGAATTGATTCAATTATATGGTTGAATACCTATAAAAAAATTACTGAAAATAAATATCAAATTGTAGCTAAACCGAACAACTCAAATCTTGAATATGAATATCGAGCAATACTTTTAAAAACTCAAGAAAAAATCCCGAAAGAATACGCTGATAAATTAAACAAGTTGAACGAAAAATAAAAGCCAGTTGCCAACACCGTATAAAAAAAATTGCTAAATTAGTGCTTAACTAAAGGCAGTTGCATTTTTATCAACTTCTGAATTTCCTTCGGAAATTCCTCGCTGACAAAACCGCAACTTTTCTTATACACAGACGTTGTGCGTCATACAAAAACACCCTCGTAACTGAATGTTTGAAGAGTTAGAAAAATACAAATCAAAAGACCATTTCTTTTTTGCGACAAACGAAGAACTTGGAAAAGTATGCAACGCACCAAAAAATGGAGTTGGAATTTATCTCGTTTACGAACTTAAAAACGGGCGAATTAATTTGGTTTACATTGGTTGTTCCGGAAAAATAAAACAGAACGGAACTAAAAAAGTGCGGATTGGCGGAATGTGCGACCGAATTATTAACGGAAAACAATTTGGCGGACCAAGAAAACAAACTTGGAAACTAAAATTGACAGATGAAAAAATAGACGCACTTGACGTTTATTGGTATGAAACTTTTGATAAAAACAATACCGACATTCCTTCTTTCGTGGAAGGTTTGATTTTGCAAAGATACTTTGAGATTTACGGGCAACTTCCTAAATGGAACAGAGAGTTTTGACCAATGAAAACAATAATCGAAACCACACAACTAGAATTTGATAAAAGTGATTTTTTAATTGACTTAGTTAAGCACGACAATGGAAAACTTTATGTTGAGATAATTCAAACTATCCTTGACTCAAACAAGAAGTCGGAATCAATTAAAATCAATCCGTCAGTTTTATCAGACATTATCAAAGTCCTTCAAAGTTATCAAGCCAAGCTTCCCAACAAATCGGAATTGGACTTAAAACATATCACAGAAATCGACCAACAAAAAATTCAATCCAATTATTTGAAAGGCGTGACGATAAAAGATTTGGCTATGCAATTTGACCAAGAAACTGAACTAATTGAAATGATTTTAAGAAACAAAGGAATTGAAATAGTGGAAAATACATTGCCGAAACCAAAATTTTGGCGAAATAACAAAAACAGGAGAAAACGAAAACGAAAATAAAGTACGAACGCACAACAACGTGTATAGCTCATTGCTAATCAGTTGATTAATCCAAAATAAAAGCATATTTGGAAAGTCGCCAAATTTTTAAATTTGACGATTTCCAATAAAAAGATAAATAGTGAAATTTAAAAATCTGGCTTGTGCTCAACCGAAAAATAATCGCTAATTTACACGCAACGAGCCATACACAAAACCGTTGTGCACAAGCTAAAAAAACGACTAATCGAAATGAAAAATATAGAATTTAAAATCGGAATAGTTCCAAAAACATCTGAAATAATTGAGGTTTATGATAGTTCGGGAATCAAAAGACCGACAAAAGATAGCGACCGAATTACTAAAATGTATAAAAATTCTAATCTGATTATAACCGCGTGGTTGAATAATGAGCTGATTGGAATATCACGCTCAATAACTGATTTTTGTTATGCTTGCTATTTGTCGGATTTAGCTGTGAAAAGCGAATACCAAAAAGAAGGAATCGGAAGGCAACTAATAAAACTGACAGAAAAAGAAATAGGTAAACAAACTGCATTAATTTTGCTTTCCGCACCATTAGCAATGGAATACTATCCTAAAATTGGATTTGATAAAGTTGAAAATGGATTTATAATACGTCGAACTGAATAATTTAATTTAGATATAAAAAAGCCTGATGCACAACACTGTATAAAAATAATTGCGGTTTAGTGCTTAACCAAAGGTCGTTGCGAGTTTGTAACGTCTGATTTTCCTTCGGAAAATCCTCGCATACAAACCCGCAACTATTCTTATACAAACACGTTAGGTGTAATTAAACCAAATCATCACCATTCCAAGTTTCAGAATTGGAATCATTATCTTTATAAAACCGAGCTTTAGTTACCATTTGTTCTACTTTATAAGCGAATTTCATAGGTAATGGCTTTCCTGCTTCTTTAACAAAACCAATTTTAATATCGGAATGAAATTTATTTTCCAACCGAACATCATTTATCTCTATTTCATTTGGAGTGTATACAATATCAGAATCGGAATCGGATATTTCTTTTACATCAATAATAGCAATACCAAAATAACTTCTTCCTGAATCTGGATTTGCTATAAATTTACTTATCTTTTTTATAAAGTTTGGAGTTGAATAATCGAGTCTATTGACTGAAACTTCATCTAAACCTGCAGGTGTAGTAAATGAGTTATTTCTTAAAGATTCATCACTTTTTATATTCATTGGAGAAAAAATCGTTCTAGATATTTTTTCTGATTCCGAGAAATCATTTGGAATACGAATCTCTTGTGTAACATCTTTTTTATTAGACAGCCCTAATATATTTTGCAAGCATTTCAATATTTTCATCTGATATTTCTAAATTATCAAAAAACAAAGGTTCAGAAGAATTGAATTTCGCAAAATATGAAAATGATTCATTTCCTACTTCTAAATATACTTTTTCATTCAATTTATTAGTCCATTCAAAAGAAATTGTTCCGTGTGGATTTGGATATAAATCATCTAAACTTCCAACAATTTTATCATCTAATAAATTAATTAAATAAATTGTATTACTCGCACTTTCTATTTCTAAAGGCAATGCCTTGTAACCATCCCAATTATTAACCAATGATTTGAATGATAAAATATCTTGAATTACTTCTTTTTTAGTAAATCTAATTTTTTGAAAATTATTAACTGATTCAATAAACTCATTAATTAAATTATCACAGTCACTAACAATTCCTAAAGAATTATCTTGAATTTCTTGTTTGATATTATAACTTTTAGATTCATTCGCATATATAGATGGAGAAGAACATAAAAGAGCTGTTCCTAAAACACCTACCTTTAAGTACTTAAACGAAAATGACGATGCTAATTCATTGTAATCTTCCATTATAACATCCAAATCAGAATTTGAATCTACTATTTTATAATTTTTAGTTTCCATTTAATATTGATTTTGCATTATCGTTTATTAATGTACAAAAAACATTGTAAACTTCATCATTTATATCATCAAAAACTGCACCAAGTTCAGACAATTGACTTATAGTGTGTTTTACTAACTCTATATCAATAATTACTTGTCCAATTTTCATATTTGAAACAGGAGGTATATTCATACCATATTTCAAATTCAAATAAAAATCATCATTCCTATAATTGACTGATTGTAAATTATGATTTATTAAGTCAGTATTAGGAAAAGAATCGACATTACCAATAACACTATTATTTAACAAGAAATAAAGAATGCCATTTGGATTATCATTGTTGTCAAACTCTATAATATTTATTTTTTTTAAAGATATTCTATCTAAAACATCAATTTTCCCATTAAAAAACTTATCAATTAAACTTAATAAACTTCTTATATTATCTGATGACTTATAAGCTGTATTGTCAAATGACAATGAAAAAATTCTTTCGTTAATTTCGATTGTTGTTAAACCATCACTTGATTTAAGAATATAGCTTTCATTTCCTTTTAATTGTTCAAATTTAGGGTTTTGATTACCCAAAGTTATCTGAACACCATTACCTTCGGCTTTTACAAATCTTGGAAATGATTCTGAAAATACTGACTTGATAGATTCTTCATTTAACTGAAATTTATCCGATTTTTTAAAGTCAATTCTAAAGACAACTTTTCTTAAAAAATTTCTATTAAAAACTTTGTACTCTGATTTTTGAAATCCAAACACTTTTAAATTAGTTTTAGTATAAATAGTTTGCAAATTTACTTAAAAAAAAGGATTAAATCTAATAAAACTACACCTAACACTGTGTATAATTAATTGCTTGGCTATCGCCTACTTACGAAAATCCTTGCAGATTTCCTATCCAGTTTATATTTGCTAACTTTAGTGCTTGAAACACGCAACTAATCATACACAAAACCGTTGTAGCACATTTGAGAAAAACGATGAAACATATATTAATTCTATTCTTTTTTACAATTTCATTTAACTCGTTTTCACAAAATTGGGAACTGAATGATATTGACAAAACCAAAGAATACGGATTTCAATATACTTTTTCATTTCAAAACGAAAATGACAAAAACGAGTTTAAGGTTTCCGAAAAAAAGAACTCAAAAAGAACTGAATTAAAAGGTCAGATTTTTGACAAACTTAATAATCCGATTTCAGGAGTTTATATTAAAATCATTTCCAAAAACAAAACTTTAAGCAAACAAATACAAGCCGATTTTGAAGGAAATTTTAAAACGGAATTACCAACTGGAGAATATTCGATTGAAATAAATTACGTGGGATATGACCAATTCAAAACTGACTTTAGAATTAAAGAAAACTCAACAACTGAATTTAAAATTAAACTCGGATTAGGACAAGAATTACGGATTTATCAAATTGACTCAAAAACAGAACTAACTGACAACGAAATTTCAGAAATTATAGATTGTGTTAATGGAAAAAGAAAATCAAAAAGTTTCAGCACAACCGAATGTTCTGAAAAAAATAAATATAACGTAACAATACAAATATAAAAACGTGCTACAACAATGTATAACCGCAATTACGGCGGATTCGACTACGTCCGAATCCACTCGGAATTGCTAAAGCCTGTGCTAAACCGAAAATAAACGCATATAAACCCGTAACTGACGGTTATACGAGACCGTTACCACACATTTGAGAAAAACAACGAGCATATTATTAATTTTAGTCCTTTTTCTATCAGCTTGTCAAACCGACAAGGATTTGAAAGGAACTTGGATTGGAGAATATTCAAAATCGGAAAATGGAACTAATGCTTTTCCCGAACGGAATTTATTGACTTTTAAAAATAATAAGTGCTATTCAAAAGGCTCAAAATATGATTACGGAACTGAACTTCGAGAAAGTAAGAATATGTATTTTTCAAACGATATTATTTTTAACGAAGATTATTCAGAAGACAATCCCTTGGAATATTATGAAATCGTGAAAGTGGAGTCTGATTCATTAGTGATAAAAATTCCGAATAACGAATTTCAACACGTTTACCGAAAGTTACCAGAAACTAAAAAGCACAACCAAAAGATTGACTTTATTGGAAAAAAATTCTTTTGGAAAAATAGAAAATTTCAAGATACGATTTACTTTAAAACTGATTCTACTCTTGTGAGGAAATCGAATAAAAATCCAAATTATAATACATCATCTTGGGAAAGAATTAATTTTAATGGATATGATATTCTTTTTATGGATGGGGATGTTCCTTATCTGATTGAAAAACAAAACGGAAAAACAATAAATTTAAGAACCTTCCATAAAACTGATATTGAGCACACAATGACAGAATTAGAATAAAAAACGTGTGGTAACACCGTGTATAATTAATTGCTTTGGCAAGTGCTTATTTGGAAAATTCCTTCGGAATTTTCTCTGGCAAGTATTTGTTTACTAAATTAGTTGCTTAACCACGCAACTAACCATACACAATCACGTTGTGAGCAATTATGACCCGTCCTGAATAAAGGCTACATAATTTTAAACATTATGTATAGAAATGACAAAGTAATTAGACGTTACAGTGAACCTTTTAAATTAAAAATTTTAGCCGAACTTACAATCGGAAAACACACAAAGAGCGAACTTTGTAAACTCTACTCTATTGCTCCTACAACCGTTAATGAGTGGATTAGAAAGTACAATCGCAAAGACTTAATGAACACCAGAGTAAAAGTGGAAACTAAAGACGAAATATCTAGAATTAAAGCACTTCAAAAAGAAATAGAACAACTTAAAAAACTGTTACTTAAAAAGGATCTCGATGCTATGGTAGAAGAATCCTATCTAGAAGTAGCTGCAGAAGATCTCGGTTACAAATCTATTGCTGAACTAAAAAAAAAGTTAAGTATAAAGCCTTAATTAAAGCTAAAGAAAAATCTAAGGGATTTGTTTCTTTAACCACTATAACACACTGTTTTGGACTTAAACGTGATGCGTATTATAAATACAAATCTAGAGCTGATAACCGTTTAAAACTAGAACAACAAATTATAAATATAGTTCGAAAAAGACGCAAATCCCTTCCTAGAGAAGGCGTAAGAAAACTTGTAAAATCGTTAAATACAGATTTTATTAAAGCCAATATTAAAGTTGGTAGAGACACACTATTTAATGTTCTTAGAAAACACCAAATGCTAACACTTAGAAGAAAAACCAGTGCTATAACAACTAACTCTTATCATCGTTTTTATAAATATAAGAACATTATAAAAGACTTAGAAGTTACTAGAGCTAACCAGGTTTGGGTTAGTGATATAACTTATATTAGAACCGTAAAAGGGTTTTGTTACTTGGCTTTAATAACTGATATGCATTCTAGAAAAATAGTGGGTTATGACCTTAGTGATAGCTTGGAATTAAAAGGTTGTGTGAGAGCGCTTAATAAGGCGATTTATCAAGCTAAAAACATTAAACACCTTATTCATCATTCAGACAGAGGAATACAATATTGTAGCAATGTATACACACAAATACTTAAAAGAAAAAAGATAGATATTAGTATGACCGAAGAAAATCATTGTTACGAAAACGCTATGGCAGAACGTGTAAATGGAATTTTGAAAGATGAATTTTACTTAGACCAAACCTTTGATAATGTGGCTCACGCTAAGAGAGCCGCAAAAAATGCAATTAATTTATACAACGAAATAAGATTACACTTATCTTTAGATTATAAAACACCTAATATGGTATATAAATTATCAGCGTAAATTCAATTTTAACCTGTAGCCATATTTCAGGACAAGACATTTAAGAAAATCCGTAAATAATTTGAAAATTCTGTCATATTTCGAAAACTCTTGTCACTAAATAAGTAGAGAGTAATAATGAAAGATAAAAAACCAATGACAGAAACATTTGAACAGCTACTTGAAAATAATAAAGAGAAAATTTATAGAATTTGTAATATCTACGCAATTTCACCTTTAGAACCTCAAGACCTTTTCCAAGAAGTAATCTTTGCAATTTGGAAATCTCTTCCAACTTTTAAAGGCAATTCGAGTGTTGACACTTGGATTTACAGAATTACACTAAATGTCTGTCTTCGCTCAAAACAAAAATCAGAGAAAACTTATAACGAGACACTACAATTAGAATCTATTCAATTCATTCCTTTAGAAACTCATATTGAGAATAATCAACACGAAAAGTTTAATGCTTTGACTTCTTGTATCTCAAAACTAAACAATGAAAATAAATCAATCATTATCCTTTATTTAGAAGAATTGAAGTATAAAGAGATTGCAGAAATAACTGGATTAACAGAAAATCATATTGCAGTAAAAATGAAAAGAATTAAAAAAATCCTATTGGATTGTATAACAAATAAAATATAATATTATGTGGAATAGTGAACAGAAAAATATTTGGAAAGACATAAAAGATACTTGGAATGAACAGCCTCAATCCGAAAAGATTAATATTCAAGTATCACAGCTCATAAATGAATTTAAAAGTAAAGTAAGTCAATTCGAGAAAGATTCGATTAATTCAGACATAGCTACTTTGAAATTAAACTGGGCTAAAACGAAAAGAAATAACGTCAGCCAATTTGAAAAAGATTCGATAAAAAAAGACATCAATATTATTTCGGAATTTATAAAGAAAGTAATTAATAGATTTAAGAGATAAAAACTACTGGCAACATGCTTATATAACAAATAAAATAGTTCAAATCATCTAAAAACCAATTAGATAAAAATAGTAACATTTTAATAGATTTTAAAAATCGCTAATTAATTTTAGCGATTTTTTTCGTTTATAGGGTTTTTATAAAATGCTTTTATTTTCTTTGTAAACTCTTTATGAAAATTCAACATAATACATATTTATCTTTAGGAACAAACCAAGGAAATAAGTTTGAAAATCTTCAAAATGCAATTAATTTAATTGCAGGTAAAATTGGTGCTGTTCAAAAAATATCTTCTATTTACAAGACACCAGCTTGGGGTTTTGATGGTGATGATTTTTATAACATTTGTATTCAGGTTTCTACAAATCAAAATCCAGGGAACTTAATTACTTCACTTTTACAAATTGAAAAAGATTTAGGAAGGCAAAGAAACAATTCCGGAGAATATCAAAATAGAAATATAGACATTGATATTTTATTATTTGATGATGAAATTATTTTGTCAAAAGAATTAATTATTCCACATTCTAAAATGTTGAACCGTAAATTTGTAATGGTTCCTTTAGCTGAAATTGCTCCTAATACAATTCACCCAATTGAAAAAAAACAAATTACAGTTTGTTTACAAAATATAGATGATGCTTCAGAAATAGAAAAAATTGAAGAAAAACTTATTCGACCAATTCCATTATCTGAAAAATATAATTACATCGCTATTGAAGGAAATATAGGTGCTGGAAAAACATCTTTAGCAAAAATGATGGCAAATGAATTTAATGGAAAATTAGTTTTAGAACGTTTTGCAGACAATCCTTTCTTACCAAAATTTTACGAAGATAAAGAACGATACGCATTCCCTCTAGAGATGAGTTTTTTAGCCGACAGATATCAGCAATTAAGCGACGATTTAGCGCAATTCGACTTATTTAAGAACTTTATTATATCAGATTATTATATTTTTAAATCTTTAATTTTCGCGCAAGTAACTCTTTCTAAAGACGAACTTTTTTTGTACAAAAAAATGTTTCATTTAATTTATAAAGAAATTACAAAACCCGATTTGTACATTTATTTATATCAAAATACAGATCGTTTATTAGAAAATATTAAAAAAAGAGGTAGATCTTATGAGCAAAATATCGAAAAATCATATCTAACAAAAATTCATGATGGCTATGTAAGCTTTATTAACACTCAAAAAGATTTAAATTTATTAATTATAGATGTATCTGAAGTCGATTTTGTAAATAATAAAAAAGACTACAATTTTATAATTGATAAAATAAAGTATAATTAAAAAAAAAATTATATTTTTGCGGGATAATTACTCCCCCAAAAATTTGTTGAATTAACAAAATAAATAAACCCAATGAGGAGAATTTTTTTAGTTGCTATTTTAAGTTGTTTTGCAACAACAGCAATATTTAGTCAATTTACTACAGACGAAATTACTTACGGAAATAGAATCGATTTAAATAACAGTAATAGTTGGGCTGTTGGTGGTGGACTTAGTAACTTCATAATGCATGGAGATTTACGTTCTATTGGAACTGGAGACGATACAAACTATTTTAATTTTGGAGCCTTCGCTTATGTAGACAAAATGTTTAATCCACTTTTAGGATTAGAAGTAAAAGCATTTTACACTCAAATGTCTGGTGGAGCCCAATATTTTTCTACAACAGACCAATACAAAGTTTTATATACGAAAGATAATGTTGTTTTACAAGACAACATGTATTTTGAAGGAAACGCATATGGTGCTGAATTAAATTTAATTTTTAGTTTTACCAACCTATACCAAACAACTGCAAGTAGATGGAATGTTGCTGGTTATTTTGGTGTTGGTTATCACCAATACAATTCTGCACTCTACGAAAGAGAAGCTAATGGACCAGATGAACTTTTAGTCGATTATGGTAAAAACCCTGCTAGAAACAGTGTAAATCAAGCAAGTTCTATTTATTTATCTGCACAATTGGGTATTAAGAGAAGAATTAATAAACGTGTAGATTTAGAGTTTAGAACAGGAATGTACTTTAATTACGAAGATCATTTAGATGCTGCTATTTCTAACAAACAAGATTGGGAAACCTTTTTTGTTTCAAGTATAGGTGTTGCTGTAAAATTAGGAAAGAAGAAAATTTTTACTATTTGGGGTGATGAAGGTGGAGATAGTAGAGGTAAATTTAAAATTATCGATACAGACAAAGATGGTGTAATGGACGAATTAGATATTGAACCTAATACACCTGCTGGAGTTATGGTTTATGGAAATGGTAAAGCTGTAGATTCAGATAAAGATGGGTTACCAGATTACAAAGACAAGTGTCCTTTAGAATATGGTCCAGAATCTAATGAAGGTTGTCCTTTAAATGTAGATACAGATGGAGATGGTGTTATGGATGGTAAAGATTTATGTCCAAATACAGTTGGAACTGTAGAAAACAGAGGTTGTCCAGAACAAGAAAAAGCAAGCTCTTCTAATATTAACCAACAGATTGCATTATTAGCCGCAAGTATTTATTTCGATACAAATAGCGATAAGATAAAATCAATTTCCTACAATACTATTGGTAAAATTATTTCTCTTATGAAAGAAGTGCCAGACGTTAAGTTTGTTATTGAAGGACATACAGATGATAGAAATAGTGATAGATATAACTTATATTTATCTCAAAAAAGAGCGAATGCTGTTAGAAAATACATGATACAACAAGGTATTGCTAATGAGAGATTATCTGCCAAAGGTTTTGGTGAATCTAGACCTAAATTCTCAAATGAGAATGAAGGAGGTAGACAATTGAACAGAAGAGTTGAAATTAAAGCTGCAAGTTCAATTGACTAGCAAGTTTTAAAAGTTTAAAATACAAAAGAGCGATTACTTTAAAAAGTAATCGCTCTTTTCTTGATACAGAATTTTCGATAAAACAAAAAAGCAGTAACATAATAGTTACTGCTTTTTGTAGTAATAAAGTATATTTAAAAATTATCCTTTCTTTAAATCTAATTTTTCTGCAAAGTAATCACTGAAATCTCTCATTGTTGCACCCATTTTAGCATCATCTGTGGCACGTTCGAAGTTTTCTGCCATAGATACTAATGTTTGATGATAAAACTGTTTCATTTCATCTACTGGCATATCTTTCGTCCACAAATCCATTCGTAATGTATCTTTCTTTTTATGATCCCAAACAGAAATCATAATTGCTTTTGATGCTTCATTATCAATTCCACCATCTTTTGCACTCCAAGACATTTCTTCTGGCACTTTATTTTCGTCTAAACCAATTTTAAAGTTTATTTCTGAATTATGTTTTACTGACATTATTTTCTAGGTTTGTAATTAGATTCTTTAAATAATTCTGTTGCGTTTTTATTTAATAATTCCTGCAAAGATACATTATTATGTTTCATATAAGAACGTACAATTTGCCAACCAACCCATACTCCAACTCTTCCAGGAGATAAATTATCGTGCTCCATATAAAATTTAGAAAATGGAGCAATTTCTAAAAAACGCTTATTTAACTCTGTATCTGTACTAAATAATATTTTTTTTTGAATAAAATACGACCAAATTTGCTCTTCATTTTCAATTATCCAATTAAATTTATCTTCCTCAAAACCAATTTTTTCTTTATCTGTAATTAATGGCAAATACATGTCTAATAAATACATTTTTTTTCCTTCCTGAATCATTTTTCCAATAAAACTTCTGTCTCTAGAAGGCATCATTTGTTTTGCGATAATTGTATTTGCGACATCTACGATAATATGTTCTTTTGTATTATTTTCCTTAATATATTTAGGATAATCCGCATAAAATTTATGATTTTTCCCCAAATAAACATCCAGAGAAATTATTAGTAAACTATCTGCATATATAACTCTATTATCATAATCTATATTTGTTAACATCGATATTACTTTCGGCGCAATAAATTTCGGATTGTAATATTTTACATGTTTAAAAAGTGATGTTAACCCTTCTTTTAATGAAGAAATATCTTCGTAGATTTTTTGGGTTTCTGTAAATAATTCCTGTTCGTCTTTGTTATTTATTTTTGATAAAGAAACACTATCTGTTATCTGTTTTGGGAAGAAATAAGGATATTTATCTTTCAACTTTGGTAAATTTTCTTGTTTTGAATTATAAAATTCAACATCAAATCTCTCTAGAGAAAACTGAACATCAACATTAGAAACGTCTACTTTATTTATTCCATCTTTTTTACAAGAAACAAAACCTAATAAAACCACAAAAACCAATTGAAATAACCTCATAAACTTTGTATATTGCTGATAGAATTATAGAACGTTAAAAATACTAAAATAGTTTATTAATGAAGACCGAAAAAGTAGCAGATTATATTATTAAATGGCTAAAAGATTATGCCACAAATGCAAAAGTAAAAGGTTTTGTTGTTGGAGTTTCTGGTGGAATTGATTCTGCATTAACATCTACTCTATGTGCAAAAACTGGTTTTCCAACGTTATGTGTGGAAATGCCAATTCATCAAGCACAAAGTCAGGTTACTAGAGCAGAAGAACATATTAAACAATTAAAAGATAAATTTCCAAATGTTTCTGAAGTAAGAGTCGATTTAACTTCTACTTTCGAAGATTTCAAAAATGTGGTTCCAACTGTAGATTCTTCACCAAAAGTAGATTTATCTTTAGCAAATACAAGAGCAAGGTTAAGAATGACTACTTTATATTATTTTGCAGGCTTACATAGTTATTTAGTAGCAGGTACAGGAAATAAAGTAGAAGATTTTGGAGTAGGTTTTTACACAAAATATGGAGATGGAGGTGTAGATTTAAGTCCGATTGCAGATTTAATGAAATCTGAAGTTTATGATTTGGCAGCTTACCTAGAAGTACCTAATTCCATCCAAAAAGCACAACCTACAGATGGTTTGTTTGGAGATAGCAGAACAGATGAAGATCAGATAGGAGCTTCTTATGACGAATTAGAATGGGCAATGAAAATGCAAGATGCTGGTAAAACAGAAAAAGATTTTAATGGAAGACAAAAAGAAGTTTATAAAATTTACGAAAGACTCAATAGAGTTAACCAACATAAAATGGTTCCAATTCCTGTTTGCGATATTCCTGAAAATTTAAAATAAAATTTACAATTAGACAAAAATGCCTTCAATAAGATTGAAGGCATTTTAATTAAGTTTTAAGAGTACTACAATAGATTCGCAGCGATCATCATTTTTTTTATTCTCATATATGCTCTTTTTTTTGAGCCTTTAGAAATTTCAAAAGGTAAGAAAATAAATAATTGAACGATTTTTAATAATTGTAAAATTCTTTTCATAATAGTTTGGGTTTTTCTCTTTAGCGGATGCAATATACATAAAATCTATTAATTATGACAAAAGTCCAATAGGGGAAAATACCTGTTTTTACAATATCATAACATTAAACGACTCTATTTAGCTTTTCAAAAAGCCTGATTTTTAAGCCTGTATAGTTTTTTATAATTTCTAAATCTATTGTGGTAGATGATTGTTGAGTAGTATTTTGAGTAGCATTTTTTACCAACTCTTCAATTTTTCTTCCGATTAAAACTCTTCTTAAATTAAAAACTGCATCTATTACTAATTTAGGTAATTTTTCAATTTCCTTTTTAACCTCAATATGTTTGCTTTCCCAGTTACTTAATCTATATTTTTCTTCGTCCATTAAAATGGAAGTAACTGTACTTGCAATTTCTGGATTTTTATGATTTACTAAAGAATCTATCTCTACTTTTTCTAATTGATTTAGTTGATGAATAATTTCGATATAAATCTCTTGAAAAATAACATTTGTAAATTCTGTTTCATCTTCTTGAAGATGAACATAAATTTCAGCAGAAACATTATTATTATATTTCCTATTAGTTACAGTAATTTTCCCTTCTTCATCTTCTGTTTCTACTTCTTCTGTAAATTCTGTTTCTTCATTTCCATATAAAAGTAAAATTCGAATAATTTCTTTTTCCAAAATAGACAATTGATCTATTTTTTCTGATGAAACCTTTCCTTTTACAACCCCCATTTGAGCTTGTTCTTGCTCTAAAAAATATTCTGGAGGTGGCTCATTAGGATCTTGTTGTGGAGAATAACTCTGCTTTTTTGCTGCCTTACTTTTATCTTGAATATCTTTTTTAAGTAATTGTGCTAATTCACTGAACAAAACTCGTTCAGAAATATCCATAATTCGAGCACATTCTTGCACATACACTTCTCGCTGAATACCATCTGGAATTTTAGAAATACTACTTACAATATCTCTAATTACACCTGCCTTTTTAACAGGATCGTTGTTAGAATCTTGTAATAAAAGAGAAACTTTAAAGTTGATAAAATCTTGTGCAGACTCTTCTAAATATGCTTTTAATTCGGCTGTTGAATGTGCTTTTGCAAAACTATCTGGATCTTCTCCATCTGGAAACTGAACGACTTTTACATTCATTCCTTGTTCTAGAATTAAATCGATTCCACGAATGGAAGCTCTAACTCCTGCAGCATCTCCATCGAAAAGAACTGTAATATTTTTTGTTAATCTGTTTACCAAACGAATTTGGTCGGATGTTAGTGCTGTTCCTGAAGAAGCAACCACATTTTCTACACCAGATTGATTAAATGAAATTACATCTGTATACCCTTCCACCAAATAACAATTGTCTTGTTTTGCGATTTCTTTTTTGGCTTGATATAATCCGTATAAGATTTTACTTTTATGGTAAATATCGCTTTCTGGTGAATTTAAATATTTTGCTGCTTTTTTATCCGCCGTTAAAATTCGTCCTCCAAAACCTAAAATACGTCCAGACATAGAATGTATTGGAAACATTACTCGTCCTTTAAAACGATCGAATTGTTTGTTTTCTTTTACGATGGTTAAACCTGTAGAAGCTAAATATTTTAAATCGTAACCTTTTGCCAAAGCTGCGTTTGTAAAACCATCCCATTCGTCTAAACAATAGCCTAATTCGAACTTTTCTATGGTTTCGTTTGTGAAACCACGTTCTTTAAAATATGAAAGTCCGATTGCTTTTCCTTTGTTGGAATTTAGCATGGTTTCATGAAAATAATCTTTGGCAAATTTAGAGACCAAAAACATACTTTCTCGCTCATTCATCTGTGCTTTTTCTTCAGATGTTTGCTCGGTTTCTTCTATTTCTATATTGTACTTTTTTGCCAACCATCTTAACGCTTCTGGATACGTATAATGTTCGTGTTCCATTAAAAATGAAACTGCGTTTCCTCCTTTTCCTGTAGAGAAATCTTTCCAGATTTGTTTTACAGGTGAAACCATAAATGAAGGTGATTTCTCATCTACAAACGGACTTAAACCTTTAAAGTTACTTCCTGCTTTTTTCAATTGTACAAATTCGCCAATTACCTCTTCTACTCTCGCAGATTCGAAAACTCGGTCTATAGTACTTCTTGAAATCATTTATTGTTTGTTTGGAAAAGTGATGACAAATATAAGAATTAGAAGTTTCATTTTTTGAAATTTCTAAAATGAAAAACCTCAAAGGTTTTTAAAACCTTTGAGGCTTGTATTACTTTTAAAAGTTGTTTTTACGAACTTCCTTTTTTAGTTTGCAATACGCGTTAAGGATTGAGCAATTGTTTGAGCTCTTTTTTGTTTTTCACAAAAAAAGCGAGTGCGAAAGCCTGTTAAAACGCCCAAAAAAAATTAAGAAGCTGCTCTTAACTTTTTTAATGTTGTATTCGTTAATTTTGCTTCTGCGTATTCTTTGGTTACGTTGAATTCCTTATCATCTGAACTTGGTAACTCGAACATTGCATCTGTAAAAATCGCTTCACATAAAGAACGTAAACCTCTTGCGCCCAATTTATATTCTACGGCTTTTTCTACGATGTAATTCAAAGCATCTTCTTCAATAGTAAAAGCAACATCGTCCATTGTAAACAGCTTCGAATATTGCTTGATAATCGAATTTTTAGGCTCTGTTAAAATCGCTCTTAACGTAGTCGCATCCAAAGGATTCATATAACTTAAAACTGGTAAACGTCCAATAATTTCTGGAATTAAACCAAACGCTTTTAAGTCTGATGGAATGATATATTGTAACAAGTTTTCCTCATCAACTTTATCGTCATCTAAAGAAGCGCTAAAACCTACAGCCTGCATATTTAAACGCTTGCTGATGATTCTTTCGATTCCTGAAAATGCACCTCCTGCAATAAATAAAATCTCTTTGGTATCTACTTCTACAAATTTTTGTTCAGGATGTTTTCTTCCGCCTTTTGGTGCCACATTTACAACAGTTCCTTCTAATAATTTAAGTAAAGCTTGCTGTACACCTTCTCCAGAAACGTCTCTTGTAATTGACGGATTGTCTCCTTTTCTGGCGATTTTATCTATTTCATCTATAAAAACAATTCCTCTTTGGGCTTTTTCTACATCGTAATCTGCTGCTTGTAAAAGACGACTTAAAATGCTTTCTACATCTTCCCCAACATAACCTGCTTGCGTTAAAACAGTCGCATCTACAATTGAAAAAGGAACGTTTAACATTTTGGCAATTGTTTTTGCAACCAATGTTTTTCCTGTACCTGTTTCTCCCACTAAAACAATATTCGACTTTTCGATTTCTACATCATCTTCATCATCTTTTGTCTGCAATAATCTTTTATAATGATTATATACAGCAACTGCCATAGAACGTTTTGTTTCATCTTGCCCAATGATATATTGGTCTAAAAATTCCTTGATTTGTAAAGGTTTTTTTAGCGTTAGATCTTTCGACAAACCATCAGTTTTTGCTTCAGAAATTTCTTCTTCTACAATTCCATGTGCTTGTTCTATACATTTATCGCAAATATGAGCATCCATTCCTGCAATTAGCAAGTCGGTTTCTGCTTTTTTTCGTCCGCAAAACGAACATTCTAAATTTTCTTCTTTTGACATTTGGTCCTTTTTAATAAACGTCATAACAAATTTACGAAGTTATCTTTCCTTAAATAGGCAGATTGCTTCACTCTGTTCGCAATGACAGTAAAGGTTTACTTCTTTCTTGCTAAAATTTCATCAATCATTCCATATTCTTTAGCTTCACTTGCTTTTAGCCAGTAATCTCTATCGGAATCGTTATGAACTTTCTCTATTGTTTGTCCTGAATGGTTTGCAATAATTGCATACAATTCGTCTTTTAACTTTAAGATTTCTCTTGCAGTAATCTCAATATCTGAAGCTTGTCCTTGAGCACCTCCTAAAGGTTGGTGAATCATTATTCTTGAATGTGGCAACGCAGAACGTTTTCCTTTTTCTCCTGCACACATTAAAACGGCTCCCATAGAAGCTGCCATTCCTGTACAAATTGTGGCTACATCTGGTTTTATGAACTGCATTGTGTCATAAATTCCTAAACCTGCATACACGCCTCCTCCTGGAGAATTGATATATATTGAAATGTCTTTATTAGCATCTACACTTTCTAAAAACAATAATTGTGCTTGAATAATATTAGCAACTTGGTCGTTAATTCCTGTTCCTAAAAAAATAATTCTATCCATCATTAAACGTGAAAAAACATCCATTTGTGTGATGTTCATTTGACGTTCTTCCATAATATATGGCGTTAAACTACTTGTTATTTTTGTATAATTAGTACTACTAATTCCATGATGTTTTGTTGCGTATTTTTCGAACTCTTTTCCGTAATCCATTTTCGTGATTCTTTTAATGTTTGATTTGTAAATATAAGAACTATTCTCTTAATATTTTGTTAGAGTTTGTCGGTAAAAAAACCTGAATTTTACAATTCAGGTTTCTAATTTTTATATTCAGATTCTAAAGAGACTTCTCGACTGCGTTCGAAGTGACATTTTAGAATTAAAAATATTTATTTATAAACTTCTTTTACGAAATCTTCGTAAGAAAGTTCTTTCGATTTAAAGCTCATGTTCTCTTTGTAAAAAGCCAATAATTTCTGGCTAATTAATTGAGATTGTAATTTTTGAGCTTCTTCTTGGTTTTGTAAAATTCTACCAGCAATATCGTCCAATTCTTTTTCTTCTGGATTCATATTCCCAAATTGTGCCATTTGCGTGCGGATAAATCCTTTTGCATAGTCTACCAATTCTGCATAATCTAATTTGATGTCGTTATCTTTCATCACTTTTCCTTCGATTAATTGATAACGTAAACCTTTTTCAGATTTTTCAAATTCAGCTTTTGCTTCTTCTGGAGATAATGGTTTTTCACCAGCAGTTGCTAACCATTTTTGCAAGAATTCTGCAGGTAAATCGAACTTTGTATTTTCTACTAAATGCTCTGTAACTGCATTTAATAATTGTTGATCTCCTTGCTGTGCAAATTGCTTTTCTGCATCTTCTTTAATCTTGTCCTTTAATTCTGATGCTGTTTTTACACTTCCATCAGGAAATAATTTATCGAACAATTCTTGATCTAAATCTGCAAGTTCAGTTTTTGTAATATCTTCAACAGTTAAAGTTACTTTGATGTCTAAATCGTGAATTTCTTCATGAGCAACACCTAAAATATGTTGTAATTTATGGTCGTCTTTGAATAATTTCTTCGTTTCTAACTCAATTACATCGCCAACTTTAGCACCAACAACTTTCTTTTCGTTTTTCTTACCTTCTAAATCACTTACTAAAAAAGTTCCTTTTTTATTGATTTCCTTTTCTTCGTTTACGAAAGTACCTGTTACGTTTGCTTCTTTAGTAACTTCTTCTAAAGGAGACATTTTTCCATAACGAGTTTGGATATTTTTAACTTCTTCTTCTAATAATTCTTTAGTAGCAATGATTTTATATTTAGTAACTTTCTTTTTAGATTTTAAATCTACATCGAATTCTGGCACTAAACCTAATTCGAATTCAAAAGAAAATTTATCTGCATCCCAATTGAAATCGTCTTGAACTCTTGGTAACGGATTTCCTAAAATGTCTATTTTTTCTTCTGTAATAAATTTATTTAAAGACTCTTGTAAAAGCTTGTTTACCTCATCTATCATTATAGATTTACCATACTGTTTTTTAATCATTCCCATTGGCACGTGCCCTTTTCTAAAACCAGGAACGTCTGCCTTTTTACGGTAATCTGTTAATAATTGGTCTACTTTTGCTTGATAATCGTCTGCAACAATATCAATCTTTACAACTGCGTTTAACGCATCTTTATTCTCTCTTGTAATATTCATTTATTTGTCTTTTATCTTGAAAAAATCGAGTGCAAAATTAAGCTTTTTAATTGATTGCACAAATGTTTAAGTGGTTCTATTTCAGTGTTTATTTTATTAATTCAACTGTTTTCTATCATCTTTTAAAAGCGAAAATAAAGCAGATCTAAATATGGACAATAAAATACTAAAGAATAAGGCTGCCCAGAATCCTGAAACTGCAAAACCGTCTACTAATTTATCTGCCAATAAAATTATAATTGCATTTATTACAAAAATAAATAGGCCAAACGTAACAATGGTAGCTGGTAACGTAAAGAATATTAATAAGGGTCTTACAATCATGTTTAATAACGAAATTACTACTGCTACAATAATTGCTGACACATAACCTGCAACAGAAATTCCCGGTAAAATATTAGCTAAAACAATAACTGCAACTGCAGTTAATAATATTTTTAAAAATGTTTTCATTTTAATTGATTTAATTCTTCTGTTAAATAGCGAAAAGTGTACCAAATTTAAAAACTGACAAAAGTGCAGTTTTGCTTAAATATTACTAATTTCGTGAAAAATATATTGCTGAATATGTCCAATTCATCTCATCCTGAAAATCAAATTAATTGTGTTGAAAATTTTCATGACCTTTTAACCACATCATTTCAAAATAAAATAAATGCAATTTGCTGGAAACGTGACTTAATAGGCGATTTTGGTGAAATTGTTAATAAAGTCGCTTTTAAAGAAAATATTAAATTATTAAATGAAGATGAACTTCAAGAACTCAAATTAAGCGAAAAAGGAAATCTTGCACGTAAAATTCTTTTAAATGATTTAAATGTTTTAAAATCTCATGGAGCGAAGCCAATTCTAAACATCATTAAAAACTACGAAAGGGATACAGATTTTCCTTTTTTACCAACGGATGTTTATTCTTTTCATGTAGATCGTTCTCCAATTCCCGTTGATACTTTTTTATGCACTTATTATGGTGAACCAAGTGATATAATTGCTAATGAACAAGCCACACAAAAAATTTTGATTCCAGAAATTCGTGAAGAACTCAAAAAATTATATGATGGAAATGATACTGGTTTTGAATCTTTTTTAAGTGAATATTTCTTTGATTTACATTATGCTCCAAAACCGAATGCAAACCCAATAAGTTTAGGAATTGGTAACTTATGGAAATTAGCAGTTGACCATCCTAAAAGTAACGTTTTACCTTGTTTACATCGCGCTCCAAAAGAGAAAAATGGACAAAGCAGATTGTTGTTAATTTGCTAAAGGCAGATTCCATATCTCTTTTTTAATTTTATTTCAAAAAGCTTCTTGGACTTTAAAATGAGAAAGAGCCACCTATAGGCAGCTCTTTCAAAGTAAATACTATTAATTTGTACTTATCTCAAAATTAATTTCTGAGATACATTACTATTTTTTGTTTTAATATTTAGAATATATACTCCTGAAGCCATACCATTAGTATTAATATTATTAAAACCCGTACGTAATTTTTCGTTTCGAACTCTATTACCTTTAACAGAAAAAATTGACATATTTATTTCGCCAGAAATATCATTTGAAATAGTAATATTAAAATTTCCTTTGGTAGGATTTGGATATATACTTAATGAAGATGCTAAATTAAAACCTTCGTTACTTAAAGTTACTTGAGACTCGTATGCACCAATATCTCTTGAAGCACCAAATACAGATTGACCAATTTGATCTACAAAAATATCTGCAGAATTACCAGTATCAAAAGCAGCTGAAAAATCACCTAAAGCATGTGTTAAAGTTGTACCACCATTATCTTGTAAAGCGCCTAAATCTGCATTCATTCCTTCAATATCGTTAGAAGATGGAGTAAATACATTTAAATCATCTATTCCTACTAAATTAAAATCATTAGAGGTTAATATTCCTGAAACGTCACTACCAGAAGTTGCAGTATTACTTGCAACAATTGTATTTGTTAATGAAACATTATTAACAGCATCAATTCCACCACCAGTTGCAGAAATATTAAATGCAATAGTTACAGCATTTAAATCTAAACTTGCACCATTGTTTGTTAAACCACCACCAGAAGTTGTTCCTGTATTACCAGAAACTGTACTTCTATTAACAGTTGTAATAGAACCTGTATTATTATAGATTCCTCCACCTTCATCTGCAGTATTATTATTAATTGTTGATGCAATAACGTTCATTGTAGTACCATTTTGATTCCACAAACCACCACCTTCATTTGCAGCTTTGTTTCCAGAAATTGTGCTTGTATCAAAAGTTATAGTTCCACTAATTCCTGAAACATGAAATCCACCACCATTTCCTGGAGCAGCTGTTCCTGAAGTTCCATCAACATCATTATTAGACATTATAGAATTTGTAAATGTTAATGTTCCATCTATTAACTCAATTGCTCCACCAGCTCTGTTTGCAGAATTAGAATCGAAAGTAGAATTTGTTACAGTAACACTGCCTGCAGTACTTAATAAACCACCACCTGAAGCAGATGTTCCAGTAGACATGTTATTAGAAACCATCGTTTTATTAATAATATTTAATGTTCCTCCATTATTGAAAACTCCAGCTCCACCATCATTCGCGGTATTACCTAATGCAATATTTGCATTTATAGTTACTCCATCAATAGTCATTATACCAGAACCATTCCATAATCCACCACCTTCTTGGCCAGCAGAATTACCATTAACTGTTCCATTTGTAATTGTTGAATTACCTGGACCAGTTATATGAAGTCCCCCACCATTTCCTGGAGCAGTTCCAACAGTATTTGTATTTAAACCAACATTAATTAAAGTAATTGTTCCTACTCCATTTGTAGAATTATCTTCAATACCACCACCTGCTCTATTTGCAGTGTTTGAAGTGATTTCAGAATCTGAAACTTTAACAGAACCTCCATCTACATTTTGAATACCTCCACCAGAACCAGAAGCTCCAGTTGCTGTATTATTTGTGATTTCTGCCCCATTTTGTACAATAAGTGTTCCTCCATTGTTAAACAATGCTCCACCTCCATTATCGGCTGAAGCACCTTGGGCATCATTTCCATTGAAAGTAGTAGCATCCACTATCATAATTCCTGTTCCATTCCATAATCCACCACCTTCAGAAGCTGCTTTGTTCATGTTTACTGTTCCTCCAGTTATTGAAAAATCTTGCATACCAGAAATGTGCAAACCACCACCATTTCCTGGAGACGCAACTGCAGGTAAAACACCAGCATTGTTATTATTTAATTCTGTGTTTAATAATGAAGATGTTCCTGTTCCAGCAACAATTTCTATTCCACCACCAGCTCTATTCGCTCTATTACTTGAAATAAAAGAGTCTGTTGCACTAAAATTAGCATCTGCATCGACTAAAATTCCACCACCAGAACCTGCTGTTCCATTTGCAATATTATTTGAAACTGTTGTTCCATTTATAAGGTTTACGGTTCCCCCATTAAGAGCATAAATTCCACCACCACCATTATCTGATCCTGACCCATTTGCTATGTTAGCGTCAATTATTGTTCCATTTACTGTTAAAGTGCCAGTTCCGTTCCACAAACCTCCACCTTCAGATGCTGCAGTATTAGAATTAACAGTTCCTCCAGTAATGTTAACAACACTATTTCCACTTACATGCAAACCTCCACCATTTCCTGGCGCTCCTGCTCCTGTAATAACACCCGTATCATTAGAATTTAAATTTACATTAGTAAGTGTTATTGTTCCTCCATTGTTTGTTTCAATTCCTCCACCAGCTCTGTTCGATGTATTGTCCATTATGGTAATTCCATTTGCTGTTAATATCCCAGCAGCATTTAAAATTCCACCACCTGTAGATTGTGCACCATTAGCAATATTATTTTTAATTGAACTATTTCCAGATAAATCTAAAGTACCACCTTCATTATAGATCCCTCCACCTCCAGATGCTCCTGCTACATCTACATCATTTCCAGATGCAGTGTTTCCATCTATTGTATAATCTACAATTGTCATTATTCCAGAACCATTCCATAATCCTCCTCCTTCATTGGCAGCTGTATTCATATTTGCTGTACCTCCAGTAATATTTACAGAACTATTTCCACTTACATGCAAACCACCACCATTTCCAGGCGCTCCTGCTCCTGTGACAACACCTGTATCATTAGAATTTAAGATTACGTCAGCAAGTGTTACTACACCTACACCATTAGTTTCGATTCCTCCACCTGCTCTATTTGATGTATTATCCATAATTGTAATTCCATTTGCGCTTAATGTTCCAGCTGCATTTAAAATTCCACCACCTGTAGATTGTGCACCATTAGCAATATTATTTGTAATTGAAGTAGTTCCTGATAAATTTAATGTTCCTCCTTCATTATAAATCCCTCCACCCCCAGCTGCTCCAGGAGCTGTTGCGTCGTTTCCTGATGCTGTATTTCCATTAATTGTATGATTAACAATTGTCATTGTTCCAGAACCATTCCATAACCCACCACCTTCGTTTGCAGCAGTGTTCATATTAGTAGTTCCTCCAGTAATAGCTACGTTTCCTGGTCCAGTTATATGTAAACCTCCACCATTTCCAGGTGATGATCCAGTAGTATTATTATTTAAAGTTACATTTGTTAATGTTAAATTTCCTGTTGTTACTGTTGAATTGTCTTCAATTCCACCTCCAGCACGATTTGCTGTATTTCCTGTAATATTTGAATCAGTAATTGTTACTGTTCCTCCTAAAATATTTTGAATTCCTCCACCAGAACCTGAAGTACCATTCGCTGTATTGTTACTTATAGTTGTTGTGTTTTGTACAATAAGAGTACCCCCATTATTAAAGATTCCACCACCACCATCATCTGCCGCGGCTCCACTTGCTGTATTCCCATCAATAATTGTTCCGCTAACTGTCATTGTTCCAGAACCATTCCATAATGCTCCACCTTCACGTGCAGCAGTATTCATATTAGCAGTTCCTCCTGTTATATTAGAATTTGCAGCACCTGTAATATGGAGTCCACCACCATTTCCAGGAGCTGAACCTGTAGAGTTAGAATTTAAAATTGTTCCAGTAACATTTAAAGTTCCTTCAATAATCTCAATTCCTCCACCAGCTCTATTTGAAGTATTAGTCGTAATAGTCGATCCATCAATTGTAACAGTACCAACTGTGGACATAATACCACCACCAGAACCAGATGCTCCTGTTGCAGTATTATTTGTAATTGTTGTTCCATTTTGAACGTTTAATGTTCCTCCATTATTGAAAATTCCTCCTCCTCCATCGTCCGCTGCACCTCCTTGAGCATCATTTCCATTTATAGTCGTATTACTTACTGTCATTATTCCTGAACCATTCCATAACCCACCACCTTCTCTTGTAGCAACATTTCCATTAACTGTTCCTCCTGTTATATTAGCATCTCCAGGACCAGTGATATGAAATCCACCACCATTACCTGGTGTAGAACCTGCTGTATTAGAATTTAAGTTTACATTAATAAGTATAACACCCAAACCAGCTCCAGACTGATCTTCAATTCCTCCACCAGCTCTTGTTGCTGTGTTTGAAGTAATATCTGAATTACTTACAGTTATTACACCACCAATACCATTGAAAATAGCTCCACCTGAACCAGGTGTTCCGTTAGCAATATTATTTGTTAAAACAGAAGAATTAATAAAAACTGTAGCATTTGTAATATTTATAGCTCCACCATCATCTGCAGTACCATTTGATAATGTAAGATTATTTAAAGTAACTTCTCCTGCAGTTATATTAAATATACGACTATTTGAATTTCCGTCAATTGTATTTGTAACCGTGTCAGTTCCAGTTATTATAAGGTCTTTATCAATAACTAATTCTCCCATAGTTAAAGTAATTGGTGTAAGTCCTGATGAGAAAGTAATTGTTCCTCCAGCAGGAGTGTCTGCAATTTCTTTTCTTAATGTTCCGTCTGTTCCATCATCAAGAGAGCTCGTAACTAGCTGCCCAAATGAAGTTGTTGTGGTAATTATTGCTATTAGAATAACAATTATTGAAGTAATTTTTTTCATGTTAAGTTCGATTTAGTTAATAGTTAATTAAAAATATATAGCCTAAATGGAAAGGTGATAAGAATACTTTTTATTGAGACTATGTAATACCTACGAAAAAAAAGTCGACTCGGTTTTATTTTAATGAAAAAAATATTAATTATTAACAATCAAAACTGCTAAATTTTATAACTTTAACTAAAAAAAGAGTAAATAACTACATAATTAATAAATAAATTTAGAATTATATCAAGAATACAAAACAGGAATGTTAGCAATATTCTGTTATGATAATTTAATGAAGGTTAAAAATAAAATTTTCGAAAAAGTAATTTAAATTATAAAGAATACTTACAAAGTAAAATAATTAGAATCAGTTTCTACAATCTAAAAATTTTTATGCTTTATTATTCTGCAATTCTGTAGCTTTTCTTTCCAACTCTGCTTGAAATTCTTCCATCACAGGTTTTACAGTACTATCTGGAATGTCTGCCACTTTAATATACATTAATCCATCTACAGCATTGTTAAATTTTGGATCTACATTAAAAGCAACCAAACGTGCATTTTGCTTGACATATTTCTTAATTAAAACCGGAATTCTTAAAGCTCCTGGTTCAATTTCATCAATAATTTTATCGAACTTTTGCATGTCTGCTTTTGTAGCGTCAAAAACAAAATCTTTATCTCCGTCTTTTAATTTTACTTTGTATTCTTTCTTCGGATAAATGTATTGTGCAATGTATGGATCGTAATAGTGAGATTTCATAAACTCAATCATTAAAGATTTAGAAAAATCTGAAAACTGATTACTTATAGAAACACCACCCATTAAATATTTATATTCAGGATAACGTAAAGTCACGTGTACAATTCCTTTCCATAACAAGAATAATGGCATTGGTTTTTGCTGATATTCACCAATGATAAAAGCACGTCCCATTTCTATGGTATTGGACATCATTTGGTGCAATTCAGGCTCAATTCTAAACAACGTTTGAATATAAAAACCGTTAATTCCGTACTTTTTATAAATCTCTTTTCCAAGTCCCATTCTGTATGCTCCAGCTAAACAATTTGCTTCTCTGTCCCACAATAATAAATGGTGATAATATTTATCGAACTTATCTAAATCGATCTCTTTATTAGTTCCTTCTCCAACTTCTCTAAACGTAATTTCACGTAATCGACCAATTTCGTGTAATAAATTAGGAATGTCTTTTGCGCTTGCAAAAAAGACTTCATAATTTTTACTTTCTAATAAACGAACCTCTTTTTCTCTTAAAGCATTTATTTCTTTAACAAATAAGCTTGTGTTTCTTTGTGAGGTAATTTTTTTGGCTGGTTTCTTCGGAATTTTTATGTTCTGTGTAGAGATTAATTTGTGTGCTTTCTCAAAGGGATTTGCCAACATATAGGTTTTCTTCCTAATGAATTCATAAAAAGCAGGAATCTCTTTAAACTCATTTTGGTCTGCAACAGAAATTGGTTTCCCTATTCTTACTTTTATAACTCTTCCACCTTGCGAAATAACTTCCGAAGGTAATTTTGCTGTTCTTAAAGTATCAGAAATTTTAGATAAGAAATAAAATAAACGGCTATTTTTAGCGTGAAAATAAATAGGAATTACAGGAACATTTGCTTTTTTAATCAAACGGACTGCACCTTCTTCCCAAGGTTTATCTACTTTTAATTTTCCGTCTTTATATGTTGAAACTTCTCCTGCAGGGAAAATTCCCAATGGTTTTCCTTCTTTTAAGTGTGATAATGCACTTTTAATTCCTGCAACACTCGATTTTGCATCCTTTCTTGTTTCAAAAGGATTTACTGGCATTACATAAGGTTTTAAAGGCTCTACTCTATGCAATAAAAAGTTAGCAATTATTTTAAAATCTGTTCTTTTTTCGATTAACAATTTTAATAATAAAACTCCATCTATTCCTCCTAATGGATGATTAGAAATCGTTATAAAAGCTCCTTCTTTTGGAATTCTTTTTAAATCTTCCTCTGGAATTTCGAACTTAATATTACAATCGTCTAAAACACCGTTTAAGAAATTTAAGTCCGATTTATTTTTATTGTTTTCGTAGATTTTATTGATAGAAGAAATTCGAAGAATTCGTAAAAGAATCCAACCAACAAAAGTACCAAGAAACCCAAGTTTCTCTAAACCAATTACTTGTGAAATTTCTTTAGATGTAACTAATGCCATGAATAATAATTAGACGTAACTGCAAACTTACAAAAAAAAGAAATATGCCAAATGCTAATTTGTTGCCAAAACTATCTGAATTGTTTCTTTATTTACTTGTGTTAATAAAGATGTTCCTTTTTCTTCTATACTTTCAATGGCTTTGTCGTCGAAATGACGAACTGTAAACATATCTACTCCTTTTTGAACTTCAATTTTAAACTCCTTTTTTAAATCGGTGTAAAAAGCATCGAAATTTTTGAATTTATTATCAATACAAACAGAAAAACTAATCGCAGAATTCTGAATTAAATTTACTTTTAATTGATATTCATGTAATTTTTGAAAAATATAACTGATGTTGTTTTCCACCATAAAAGAAAAATCTAATGCAGAAATGGATACCAAAATCTGGTCTTTTTTTACAATAAAACAAGGAATTAATGGTTCTAAATCCGATCCTTTAGAAATTCTTGTTCCTGGTTCTTTTGGGTTTATAAAAGAACGAACCAATAAAGGAATTTCTTTTCTTTCTAATGGTTGTAATGTTTTTGGGTGAATTACAGAAGCACCATAAAATGCCATTTCAATTGCTTCTTCATAAGAAATTTGTCTTAATAAAGTGGTGTCTTCAAAAACTCTTGGATCTGCATTTAAAACTCCTGGAACATCTTTCCAAATCGTAACATTTTCTGCATTTAAACAATATGCAAAAATTCCTGCTGTATAATCTGAACCTTCTCTACCTAATGTTGTGGTATTTTCTGTATCATTTGCAGCAATAAAACCTTGAGTAATATTTAATTTAGATGCATCTAATTTTGCATTGATAATGTCTTGCGTTAATTCCCAATTTACCTTTGCATCTCTATAATTACTATCCGTTTTAACATAATTTCTTACATCGAACCAATTATTCTCTACACCTATTTTAGTTAAATAAGCACTTACTATTTTGGTTGATAATAGTTCTCCAAAACATATAATTTGGTCATAAACATAGTTATATCTTTGTGATGTATTTCTTGCCAAAAACCAGCTTAACTCGCCTAAAAGAATATCAATTTCTTTGTAAATTTCATCATTCGCATCAAACAAATCACTCATTAAACTTTTATGAAAATCTTCTATAACGCCTAATTTTTCTGATAATTTATCAGTCTTATTATAATACGCATCAATAACTTCCTCAAATGCATTGGTAATTTTTCCCATTGCAGAAATTACAACTACTGTACTTTCTGTTCCTTCACTTTGTAAAATGTTTGTTACATTTTTTACGCTTGCCGCATCTTTTACAGATGCTCCTCCAAATTTAAAAATCTTCATTTTTAATTATTTTGAATATATGTTGATAAATTTTCTTTGTTCATTTGTACTACAGACCAATCGTTTAAATAGGTTGCTCCTGTACTTTTATAAAAATCAATTGCGTTGGTGTTCCAATCGATAACTTCCCATGCAACTCTGTTAAAACCATTGTCATGAGCATATTTTAAAACTGCAGAATACAATGCTTTTCCTGCACCAATTTTCTGCTTGTTTTTGGTAACAATTAAATCTTCTAAATGAATCGTTTTTCCTTTCCAAGTTGAATAACGCTCATAAAAAAGTGCAATTCCAATAATTTTAGAATCTTCTTCTGCAACAAATAAATTGAATCTAGGTTTATCCGAAAAACCATCTTTCAATAAATCTTCTACAGTAATTTCTACTGCTTCTGGTTCTTTCTCGAAAACTGCCAATTCTGTAATTAAATCAAATACAGATTGTACATCTTTTTCTTCACCTTTTCTTATGATAAAACTCATTTGTTGTAAATTTTGGTCAAAGATAGTTTTTTTGTTTCCGCTCTAAAATATTTGAATATTTTATACAGTTAATCTTATTTTGTTTAAATTTTTCTGAAAACAGAATTATCTAATTCATAATTAATTAGGGTAATTTTTACAAAAAAAATAGTTACGAAATCGGTGTAGTTGGCTAAATTTTAGCATCTTTGTAGCACAAACCATACTCATTAAAAATGACTGTAAAAAAACAAACTTTAGGCGAATTTATTATTGAAAACCAACATTCTTTTAAATACAGTTCTGGAGAACTTTCCAGTCTTTTAAACTCTATTAGATTAGCCGCAAAAGTGGTAAACCACGAAGTAAACAAGGCTGGTTTAGTAGATATTATTGGAGCTTATGGCGATACTAATATTCAAGGTGAAGACCAACAAAAATTAGATGTTTATGCAAATAATAAGTTTATTCAAACCTTAACACGTAGAAATATTGTTTGTGGAATTGCGAGTGAAGAAGAAGATAGTTTTATCAGTATTAATAGTATAGACGAGAATCATCAAAATAAATATATTGTTTTAATAGATCCTTTAGATGGTTCTTCTAATATTGATGTAAATGTTTCTGTAGGAACCATTTTTTCAATTTATAGAAGAGTAACTCCTGTTGGTACTCCTGTACAATTAGAAGATTTTTTACAAAAAGGAAGTGAACAAGTTGCTGCTGGTTATGTGGTTTATGGAACTTCTACAATGTTGGTTTATACTACTGGAGATGGTGTAAATGGTTTTACATTAAATCCTGCAATTGGTACATTTTATTTATCGCACCCAAATATGACTTTTCCTGAAGATGGAAATATGTATTCTGTAAACGAAGGAAATTATTTAGATTTTCCTTTAGGTGTAAAAAAATACATAAAATACTGTCAGGAAGAAGAAGGAGACAGACCTTATACAAGTAGATATATTGGTTCTTTGGTTTCCGATTTTCATAGAAATATGATAAAAGGAGGCATTTACATGTATCCAAAAGGTTCTAGAAACCCAAATGGAAAACTACGTTTATTGTATGAATGTAATCCTATTGCTTTTATTGCAGAACAAGCCAATGGAAAATCTTCTGATGGTTATACAAGAACGATGGATGTAGAACCTACTGAATTACACCAAAGAGTTCCTTTTATTTGTGGAAGTAAAAATATGGTGGAAAAATTAGAAGCATTTATGGAAGAATTTGGCGAATAAAGTCTCTTTATACCATTATAAGTTAAGAAAGCCTTAATATTTTGGGAAACTGTTACATATTGATTAAATTTACATCAGAAAACTAATATTAACTTTTAAAAAATAAAAAAATGGCTTTTAAACTACCAGAATTAGGATATGCTTATGATGCTTTAGAACCTAATATTGATGCAAGAACTATGGAAATTCACCACAGTAAACATCATAATGGATATACAAATAATTTAAATAATGCAATTACAGGAACTGATTTAGAAGGAAAATCTATAGAAGATATTTTAACTAATTTAGATTTAGAAAACAAAGCTGTAAGAAATAATGGTGGTGGTTTTTACAATCACTCTTTATTTTGGACAGTTTTAAACCCAAATGATAGAGGTTATTTATCTGGAGAATTAAAAGATGCTATTGAAGCTGCTTTTGGTTCTAAAGAAGCATTTATCGAAGCTTTTTCTAAGGCTGCAGCAACTCAATTTGGTTCTGGTTGGGCTTGGTTATGTGTAGATAAAGGAGGTAAAGTCTCTGTTTGTTCTACGCCAAATCAAGACAATCCTTTAATGCCAAATGGTTGTGGAGGAACTCCAATTTTAGGTTTAGATGTTTGGGAACATGCATATTACTTAAATTACCAAAACAGAAGACCAGATTATATTAATGCGTTTTTTAACGTTATTAACTGGAACGAAGTTGAAAAACGTTACGCAGCTGCAAAGTAAGCAACACAGGCAACACAGTTGCTTTTTGTATTTCACTCATAATTAATTGATGTGGTGGATTTCAAAAAAAAATATAAAATAAAAAAGCATCCAATTTACTTGGATGCTTTTTTTTGAAATACATATAAAAAATTTATTTTAATCTTATTATCTCAAAGATATTTTTTTTACTAAAACATCATCTTTTGTTGTAATATGAATAATGTAAACTTGAGATGCGATTTTATCTGTATTAATTGAAATTTCTTTTCGGTTATAAACAGATTCATCTGAATACTCTACAACTTTTTGACCTAATAAATTAAACAGTGTTACTTTTTCTACAAACTGACTAAACTTGTTTGTTATTATTAATTCTTTACGGTTATAATCTTGATAAAAAGAAAATTCTATATCTATAGGAGTTGTATCGTCATTTGAATCGTCATCTTCATCATCTTTCCCTGTATCAACATCAGTATTATCTTTACCGAAAACAATATAAAAACGGTTTTCATAAGTTCCATTTGAAACTTCTAATTTTATTGGTTTTTCTGTAGTGTAAGTTGTATTTGTAAGAGCATCTTTAAAAAACATTTCTCTATTGATGTTTTCTGTATCATCTATCATTAAAAAAGTATCGTCTGTAGAATTTATTTTTACAGTAATAGGAATTTCTAAATCGTCTGTAATTTTTCCAATTCCTGCGATTACTAATTCGTCTGTAGTGTTTGGAAATTTAAAGTAAATATCAGATTCACCCATTTCGTATTTTTTACTATCAAAACCTACTTCATAATCTATCGTATTTCCTTCCTGAAAAGAAATACCAATTTGAGAATGTAAATAAATACCTTCTGAGTCTTTTGCCTCGAAACCAACTTTTATAAATGGAAGTCCCTCCTCTTTTTCGTCTTGTTTTTTTGATTTTTGTCCCAATTTGAAAAAATGAGAATCTCCAGCTTCTGTAATATAAATACGTTGGCTATTTTTAAAATTAACAGTAGCTGCGAGACCAGAAACCGTTTCTACAAAAAATCCTTGACCCACAGGAATATATCTTCCTGGAGCAGTATAGGTTTCTCCTCCCAAACCAGCAGTTCCACTAACTGCTGTAGTTGCTGCTGTTCCCATTGTTGCATTTCTTGTTCCATAACCTCCAATATATCCTGCTTTGTAATGACCTTCTATACCACTTCCTTCCAATTCGTTTTTATGTTCCCAAAAATACAATGCTGCTATATTTGTACTTTCTGTAAATAGTAAATTTGCATCGACTGCAGATGGATAAGGATTACCTAATAAACTTGTATGATCTACATCTATAGAAAAAGAAATATCTCCATCATTGGGAGCTCCTTTAAATGTATAATTTTGTGCAGCTCCAGGACTTTTTAATAAAAAACCTTCACCTGCATTAAAAGAGCCAGATTCTAATTTAAGAGCATATCCTCCACTTCCTCCATCTCCATTTACATAACTATAAATCCAAGAGCTAGATAACGTTAACGGACTTGTATTACCGTTTAAATTGGTAGTAAAATTTAAATCTGGTGGAGTTGATGTTGCAGAGGTTGCTGTTGTTCCGTTTTTCATAACTCCTTCTACAGAAAAAGTGGTTCCACCAACTTCTGTAACTGGAGAAGACCAGTAATTATATCTATAAACACTTGCAAGATCGCTATTTTGATCTTTATATAAGTTTCCAGTTCCAGAATTTAAAGAAGTTCCTGTATGTGTTTGAATTAATTGAGAATCGCCAACCAATCTTAAATCTCCATTAATTTCTAAGCCGTTTGTTACTTGCAATCTAAATCCTGAGTTTACAACCAACTTACCTCCTGCTTCAATTTCCACTTCTCTAACATCTGCATCTTCTGTTAATGTTAGCGATCCATTTGCTGTGGATTTTACCAATAATTTGTAACAATCGTCTGTAATATCTGGCACGTTAGCAGTTCCTGAGCCATTATAAAATTGTGTTCCATCTAAAACGATTAAATCTCTATACTCTATCGTAAAATAGTCGTTGTTTGCAAATACAACATTATTGGCTTTGTATAAATTTCCTCCAAGATCTGTTAATTCGTAAGTCGATGTTGGAGATAGTAAATCACTATCATTATCTACAACCAATTTTAAATTACTACAAGATTGTTTCCCTGAGATATCTATTCCATTTAAATCTAAAATAAAACTTACATTTCCGAGGTCGTTTCTTTTGCTTACTCTCCATTTTGTAGAAATACGTTCTTGGTAATTACTTGTATTCGAAACAAATGTTAATGCATCTTTATTATCTCTTCCCCAAATTAAAAATTCGTCGTTTCCTAAAGCACTTGGATTATATATTCTTACAATTCCTGTTCCTTGAGAATCTGTATGATTGGAACCATCTGTTGCCTGACCAATACCTGCAACATCATGATCGAAATTTCCACCAGAAGTATCTTCGTCATAAAAGTCTATTGTGTTAAGTGTTCTTCCAAATTTTGCTGACAGATAATTTGAAACAATAATTCTTTCTGCCAAATTTATAGGCTGATTATAAAAAATCAACTCAGAAATTCTACCATTTAAAAACCTACCTGTTGTCGACCTTTCATTACCAATGTATAAATCAAGATTATTTACCAAAGGTGTTTTATTTACATTATCTGTTAAAATTGAAGTATTATTTTTATAAACATCTCTTCCTATCCCAGAAAATGAATATTCAAAAACATCGAAATTTGTTGTTGAATATTGGCCAGAAGTTGAATTTGGGCTATCTCTTGAAGCATCAGTATACTTTAAAGGTGTATGAAATAGACCATTACTAAATGTAAGAAGTTCGTAATTTTCATTAGAATCATTTCCTTTTGTGAAAATTGCATTATAATTTTTATTTAGATCCGCTTTAGAAACTGCAAAAAAGTTCCAACTTGTTAAATCTAAAGAGGCATTATCGGTTATTCTTAATTCGTCGTTAGTACCATCAAAATCTATAGAGGAATAAGAATTTACATCCGAAGTTATTAAATTTGGTCTTGCTGCAGTAGTTGGTGGTGTTGCATTATTTCCATTTCCAGATAAATCTGACCAACCTGTAATACTTGTTCCACTTAAACTAGTATTTCTAGAAGCATCTAACCACAATATTAAATCTGAAGTTGCATCTATTGCACCAACTCCTCCAGGACCTAAATGACTTGTGTTTGTAGGTACAAATAAATCTCCAGAAACTTTTACATTATCTATTGCCCACCAATAATCCCAAACACCAATATATGTAAAGCGTACTTGAGCATTTGTTGCGGTTCCTGCTGCTGCTTTTATATCTATACTTTCTAAATCTGCCCCATTAGATAGACTCACATAATTTTCTTCTCCAAATTCTTTTCGGAATACTTCTACCCAAGTTGTTCCATTAAAAACATCTACTACACAAGATTCTCCACCATCATAATCTCTGTATTGATAATCGAATTCTAAAGTTAAAGTTTCATATAAGTCTGCTGAAAAAGTACTGGTTAAAAGCGAGGCATTTTGGTTACTTCCAGAACCATAAGTATCGCTATCTAAAATAGCATAGTTCCCAGAAAAATTACCTGCTGTTATGGGACGTGCAGCATTTATTTGCCAAATCTGCCCAGCAGTTCCACCATTATTAACATTAGACCAGCCTGCAGGTAAGGTTCCTGAAGAAAAATCTTCATCTATAATGGTTGTAGCTTGAGAAAATACATTTGCAATTCCTAAGAAAAGGGCACATAAAAAAGTATAATGTATTGGTTTTAGCATAATTATTAAAATTGTTAATACTACACTTAAGATACTATTTGTTGGGGAAATGTTTCTTAAGTCACAATAAAGTAACGAGCATGTTTATTTACTAAAATAAGAATTTACATTTAATTATACAAATTAATATGCTCTCTTATCATTTCCTTCATAAAAATTAATAAACGCCTCGTTTACAACTCTATTACCCCCAGGTGTTGGGTAATCTCCAGTAAAATACCAATCTCCTAAATTATCTGGACATGCTTCATGCAAACCTTCTATTGTTTGATAAATTACCTCAACCTCTGCTTTAATGTCTTTCGTTTTTAACATTTCTGCAATCTTTGCTGAAATTTCTTTGGCTGTAAATGGCTTATAAATTTCTTTTACAAAATTTATAATTTCTGTATCATTTTCTGTTTGTTGTGCTTTCGATTTTTTATAAACTTCGTCTATAATATGCTCTTGTTTTGTGTCTTTTAACAACTCAATAGCTGCTTTAAATGCAATAAAAGCATCTATCCTAGCCATATCAATTCCATAACAATCTGGGTAACGAATCTGTGGAGCAGAAGATACTACAACTATTTTTTTAGGACTCAATCTGTCTAAAATTCTAATAATACTTTTCTTTAAAGTTGTTCCACGAACAATACTATCGTCTATAATTACCAAATTGTCTGTTGGTTTTACGACTCCGTAAGTAATGTCGTAAACATGCTCTACCAAATCGTCTCTACTACTATCGTCTGCAATAAAGGTTCTTAGTTTTGCATCTTTAATTGCTATTTTTTCGAAACGTGGTCTTTCAGATAAAATTTCTGTTACTTTATTTGCTGAAAGTCCTTTTCCTCCCGCTAAAATTTTAGCAGTTTTTTGCTGATTTAATAAGTCTTCTGCAGCTTCTGTCATCCCATAAAAAGATGTTTCTGCTGTATTTGGAATGTAAGAAAATACAGTGTTAGAAATATCGCTTTCAATAGATTTTAAGATTTCTGGAAACACTAATTTCCCTAAATTTTTACGCTCTTCGTATATACTAGCATCACTTCCTCTAGAAAAATAAATACGTTCGAAAGAACACGATTTTTTCTCTCTTGGTTCTAAAACTTGTTTGATAAAAGTTTTTCCGCTTTTTTTAATAATTAATGCATGCCCTCTTTCTAGTTCTTTTACATCTTCTATCTTCACATTAAAAACCGTTTGAATTACAGGTCTTTCTGAAGCAACTACAACAACTTCTTCATCTTCATAAAAATAAGTTGGTCTAATTCCATTTGGGTCTCTTAATACAAAAGCATCTCCATGACCAACTAAACCAGCCATTGCATAACCACCATCCCAGTTTTTAGAAGACCTTTTTAACACCTTTTTTAGACTTAAATTTTCTTCTATATAAGGTGAAGCGTTCTTTTTAGTAAATCCTTTTTTCTTCGCTTTTTGATATAGTTTAGCCACTTCATCTTCTAAAAAATGACCAATTTTTTCCATTACAGTTACAGTATCTGTAAACTCTTTTGGATGTTGCCCTAGCTCTATTAATTCTTCTAAAAGCTGTTTAGAATTTGTCATATTAAAATTCCCTGCAACTATTAAATTTTGATGTTTCCAATTACTTTGACGCAAAAATGGGTGTACACTTTCGATACTATTTTTACCAAAAGTTCCATAACGAACATGGCCTAAAAACAAGTTTCCTATGTAAGGCATATTTTTTTCTTGCCAGTCTACATCATCTTTTTTATCAGGATTTTCTTCTAAAACATTATTTAATCGCTCATTTATTTGCGCAAAAATATCTTGTATTGGTTGCGATTGATTAGAACGAACTCTACTAATGTATCTTGTACCAGGTTCCATATTAAACTTTATACTTGCAAAACCAGCACCATCTTGTCCACGATTGTGTTGTTTTTCCATTAATAAATACATTTTGTTAATTCCGTAAAAAGCAGAACCGTATTTATCTTTATAAAATTGTAAAGGCTTTTTTAATCGAACAAGTGCAATTCCACATTCATGTTTAATAGCGTCACTCATTGGTATTTATTTTTTGTTATGTGTTGTTATGTTTTTGTTGTTGTAAAAATAAAAATCCGCGTTTTTAAACGCGGATTTTTTTTATGACAATTCTATATCAAATTGTGTTAATTCTTTAAACGCTTGTAAGCGAATTTTCACTTCATCTGCTGTAAGCTCTTGCATTCGTTCTGTACCAAATTTCTCTACACAGAAAGAAGCTAAATTAGAGCCGTAAATAATTGCGTTCTTCATATTTTCGAAAGAAACGTCTTCTGTTTTTGCTAAATACCCACAAAAACCTCCTGCAAATGTATCTCCTGCTCCTGTTGGGTCGAAAACCTCTGCTAAAGGTAAAGCTGGTGCAAAAAACATTTTCCCATTGTTAAATAACAACGCTCCATGTTCTCCTTTTTTAATTACTACATATTTTGGACCCATTGTATGAATCTTTTTAGCAGCATTTACTAAAGAATATTCTCCAGAAAGTTGGCGAGCTTCTTCATCATTAATCGTAATTACATCTACTCTTTTTAAAACAGTGTGTAAATCTTCTAAAGCAATATCCATCCAAAAATTCATTGTATCTAAAACAACTAATTTTGGTCTTTTAGACATTTGGTCTAATACAGATGCTTGGGTTAATGGGTGTAAATTGCCCAACATAACAATACCTGCATCTTTAAAACTGTCTGGAACAACTGGTGTAAAAGTTTCTAAAACATTTAATTCTGTGATTAAAGTATCACGTGAATTCATATCATTATGATATTTTCCACTCCAGAAAAATGTTTTTCCGTTTTTATCAATCTCAACTCCATCTGTATTTATTCCTTTGGAGTTCATCATATCTAAATACGATTGTGGAAAATCTCCTCCAACAACAGAAACTACACCTGTTTTTACGCCAAATTGAGATGCTGATAATCCTATATAAGATCCAGAACCTCCTAAAATTTTATCGGTTTTCCCAAAAGGCGTTTCAATTGCATCAAATGCAACAGTTCCAACTGCTAATAATTTACTCATTCCTTATTTTTTGTGTAATTTTGTCTTTTTAAAAAGACTGTTTTAATACAGTGCAAAAATAAGTTTTAAAAATGACTATCAAAGAAATACAAGAAGAAATTATTGACGAGTTTTCGATGTTCGACGATTGGATGGAACGTTATGAATACATTATAGAACTCGGAAAATCTTTACCAATTATTAATGAAAAGTTTAAATTGAATGAAAATTTAATAAAAGGTTGCCAATCTAAAGTTTGGTTGTATTCTGAATTAGAGGGTAATAAAGTTAAATTTACTGCAGATAGCGATGCTATTTTAACTAAAGGAATTGTGGCATTATTATTGAGGGTCTTCTCCGAACAAAAACCGGCAGATATTTTAACTGCAGAAACTACTTTTATAGACGAAATTGGTTTAAAAGAACATTTATCTCCAACAAGAGCTAATGGTTTGGTTTCTATGATTAAGCAAATAAAAATGTATGCAATTGCCCAACAAACAAAAATACCTAACTAAAATAACATAATGACTGACAAAGAATTAGAAGAAATTGGAGATAAAATTGTACGTGTTTTAAAAACAATTTACGATCCAGAAATTCCTGTAGATATTTACGAATTAGGTTTAATTTACGATGTTTTTGTCTCTGATGAAAATAACGCAAAAATTTTAATGACTTTAACTTCTCCAAACTGCCCAGTTGCAGAATCTTTACCAAGAGATGTAGAAGAAAAAGTGAAGTCTTTAAAAGAAATTAAAGATTGTGAAGTAGAAATTACGTTCGACCCAACCTGGACACAAGAAATGATGAGCGAAGAAGCAAAGTTAGAATTAGGAATGCTTTAGAGTTAGTTAGCAGTATTCAGTATTCAAAACTAAAAAATTCTAATGGCTGTTATTTCGACGATAGGAGAAATCTCAACTTTGAAATTTTGAAACTAAATAATATAAATATGCAAGAAGAAATTATCAATAGAGTAGCAACAAGTAAATTAAAAACGTTTGATCTAGAGGAGATTTATCCTGAAGGAGAAAGAGTTTTATTTGATGTTAAAGATTGGTTGTTTCAAGAATTAATTTTAAAAGAAAGAGATTTTAGAGAGTTTGTAAAAAACCACGATTGGTCTCAGTATAAAAATAAATTTGTAGCAATTACTTGCACTGTAGATGCAATAATACCTTCTTGGGCATTTATGTTAGTCGCATCCGAATTAACACCTTTTGCAAATAAAGTAGTTATTGGTAACTTAGAATTATTGGAAACAGTTTTGTATCAAGAATTATTACAATTTATAGATTTTAGAGATTTTACAGACGTTCCAGTAATTATAAAAGGTTGCGCAAATAAACCAATCCCAGAATCTGCCTATGCATTTTTAATTGCAAAATTACAACCCATTGCCAAATCAATTATGTTTGGAGAAGCATGTTCCACAGTTCCATTATTTAAAGCAAAAAAATAAATTATAGTATTTTGTTTCACCTTAATTCAAATTTTAAATATTTATTCCTAACGCTACTTCTTGCGTTTTCTATTTCTGTAAACTCACAGCAAAAAAAAGTAGAAAAGAAAAAAGTACCTGTTCCAAAATGGAAAATTCATGGGAGATTTACTTTTCTTTTCAATCAATCTGCCTTTTCTAATTGGGCTGCTGGAGGGCAAAATACAGTTGCTGGTAACGTAAGTATTAATTACGATTTTAATTTCAAAAAAAATAAATGGAACTGGGACAGTAGATTAATAACTGGTTATGGTTTAAGTTATTTAACTGCCAAAGGATATAGAAAAACAAACGATAGATTCGAATTTAACTCTCTTTTAGGATTAAAATCTTCTAAATATTGGTTCTTCTCCTACTTTACAAACATAAAAACACAATACACTAGAGGTTTCGATTATTCTAAAACGCCAGAAGTATCTGTTTCTGATTTTCTATCTCCTGCATATTTAAGTTTTGGACCAGGAATGTTGTGGAAAAAATCGGATAATTTAAATATAAATATTGCTCCTGCAACTGCTAGGCTTACCTTTGTAAACGACATGTTTTCGGGAAAATTTGGAGTTGACGAAGGGAAAAACTCATCACTTAGTTTAGGTTTTAACCTATCTGGTTATTACAAAACAAATATTATGACCAATGTTGAATTAGAAAACATTTTAACAGTTTATTCCGATTATTTAAATAAGCCACAGAATGTAGATTTCGAATATCAAGCAAACCTTAGATTTAAGGTAAATAAAAGTATTAAAATGCACATTACCTTACATACTATTTTCGATGACAATGCTTCTGGAAGATTACAATATCGAGAACTTTTCGGTTTAGGTGTAAATTATAGTTTCCACGAAAAAGTGACTTATTAGTTATAAAATTGTCTAATAATAGAAATAAATCAAAAATTAGAAATTAAAAATGAAAAAATTAACAACCTTATTAATGATTGTTTTCTTAGGTTTTGCATCCACTGCACAAACTAAAGAAGAATTAAAAGAAGAACAAGCTCCTAAAAAAGCGCAGATTGCAAAATTACAAGGAGAAGTAAAAGCGATTCAAGCTAAAATAGATGCACTTCCTGGATGGAGAAAAGGTGCTTTTGGTACTGTTGGTGGAAGTCTTTCTGGCTTTAACAATTGGTACTCTAGGTCTGCACCAACTGCATCTGCAGGAAATATTGGTATTACTGTAAATGGTTTTGCGAATTTAATTGAGAAAGATTTCTTTTGGAGAAATGCTGCCACTGTAAATTTAGGTTGGGTAAAATTAGATGAGAAAGGTGTTTCTGGAGACGAAGGTTTTGATACTGCAACAGATGTTTTTACAATTTCTTCTTTATATGGTAGAAGAATAAGTAAAACCTGGGCTTTATCTGCTTTAGCTGAATACAGAACAACAATTATCGATAATTTTAACGATCCAGGATATTTAGATTTTGGTGCTGGTGCAACTTGGACACCTACAGATAACTTGGTAGTTGTAATACACCCAGGAAACTACAATTTTGTATTTAGTAGTGGAGAGACTGTTTTTGAATCTTCTTTGGGTGCTAAAATTGTTGCAGACTACACAAAAAAATATAATAAATTAAGTGTAAAATCGAATCTATCTGTTTTCCAAAGTTATAAGTCTTCAGATTTTTCTAACTGGACTTGGACAAACTCTTTTGGTTATACAATTTGGAAAGGAATTGGTGTAGGTTTCGAATTGGGTTTACGTAAAAACAAACAAGAAGCTTTAAGTAATGCTATTGATGTTAATGCAGCATTACCTGTTCCTGGAGCAACTCCAACTTTCGATTCTGTAGATAACAAATTACAATCTTATTACTTATTTGGAATGAACTATGCTTTCTAAATAATAAAAAAATAAATCTTTTAAAAAAGGGAGTGATTTTGTGTAAAATCACTCCCTTTTTTAAGTTAAATTCTTATGGTTCTTTAATTTTGTATTTTGCTAGTTGATTGTAATATAAAATTTACAATTGGTGTTGGATTTTCTAAACTATGTGGATGGTGCCCAACATCTTCTTTATAAATTACTTCTATTTTTCCACCTGCCTCTTTTATTTTTTTTTCAAATATTTTTGTATTTTCATGAACAGGAACAACTTTATCTGCATCTCCACAAACATGAAACATTGGGAAACCTCCTTTTGCAATAGCCTCTATTTTATGAATCGGATTTCCTCTAAAACCAGCCATTTCAAATTCGGAAGTAATTCCATAAACGTTTTTAAAATTTTGCCAATCTCCTTTGCTTCCTACTCCTTCACCTTTTCCACCTGGCCAACTTGAACCATCTAAAACTGGTGCATCTGCATAAATACAGGCAACTTTCTCTGGATTTTCGACTGCCCAATTATAAATAATTAACCCTCCTCTACTCATACCTTCTAAAACTACTTTTTTAGAGAAACCGCTTTCAATCATTAAATCATAAAAATTATTCCAACGATTTACAGCTTCATTATTTCCGAATAAATTAGCAACATCACAATAAACAATATGAAAACCTCTGTCTAAAAGGGCGATATCGGTTTGCGGTTCATGCCCCCAAAAACGTGCACGTAAAACCCAAGGTTTGCCTTTTGCAATTCTTTTTGGAGTTACTATTTTACAGGGAATATTTTTAAAATTGAAATTGGTTTGCTTGTAACCATAAAAATTAGATTCACTTTTTTTATCAACTTTTGAAAAATTAAAACCTTTATTATTATTTTCAACTTTTTGAATTACAGATTCATAAACCCTTTTTGCCATTCGAGTTGCCCCCAAAGCTGATGGATGAATTTTATCTGGAAATAATTTAGGTTCATTCACAAATAAATGATATAAATCAATCATTTCACTACCAGTTTCGAATGCTACTTTTTGAGTTAATGGAATTATTTTATTCTTTATAACTGGATTCCAAATTCGTGAAGTATCTTGTGCATAGGAAGGAACTGGCAACAACAAAACGATTCTTGTCTTTTTATTTTTCTCTTTAAATGAATTGATAAGTTCTTTGTAATTACTAACAAAATCGGAATCTAAATGAACTCTATTTTGCAATTTGCTATCATTTGTGCCTAATTTAATAAAAACAATATCTGGTTTAAAGGCTAAAGCTTCTTGGTATGTATTGGATTTCCAATATGGATAGTCTCCTTTTTTTAATAAAGTATTTCCATTTACTCCAAAATTTTTGACATTAAAACCATCGCCTAATAATACTTGCAATTGCTGTGGATAAGCATTTTGTTCTCTATTTTCGATTCCTGCTCCATAAGTAATACTGTCTCCAATACAAGCAATTTTTAAGGGTTCTTGCTTTTTTGTTTCTTGTTCTTTACAAGTAATAAAAAGTAAACTTAGAAGCAATAGTCTATAAAATCGAAAATATCTCATGTCTTTTTTTTATTATTAATCTAATACTACTGGTATAAGTTTAATGGCTCTTAAACTTGCTTTTTCTGCATTTCCTTCCACCAAAGAAACCGCTATTTTATGTTTTCCAGATTTTTTGAATTTCAACCAACCAATAGAATGATACGCATAAATTTGAGATGAGTTTTGCTGATTTTGCATTTGCTCATTATCATCTGTTTCCACAGACCAAACCAATCTTCCTTCGCCAGCATAATCTAATTCAACTTGATAATAACCCGGTTTTAAAACATCCACTTTCCAATACGCTTTTCCATATTCTTTAAAACTATGAATATGTGCTGTTGCTTTCCATTCACCAAATTTTTCCATCCAATATTTATGGTCTTTTTTAGCATCACTTGCAGTTGCAAATTCTGCTAATAATTCCGTTTCAATAACTGGATCTATACCAAGTGTACTTATTACTTTTGGTGGTTCATTTAGTTTTAAAGTAACTACAGAAACTAACTTTTCAGGACGATTTGAAGGCAGATTTATTTTAGTCCAACCATTAATTTTCTGAACTTTTAAAGCAATATTTCCTTTTTTAGTTTGAATTGTACAAGACTCAATATTAGATTGTAATCCTGGTAAATACAACTCGCCATCTATAGGCCATTTATAAATTGATAAATACAAACTGTTACCTTTTTTAGTAACATCTCCCCAAGGTAATTTGTGTTTCCAAGGCGAAGCTTCTGCTCCATACACCACATTTGGATATTTTTTTATCCATTTTCCCGCATTTAATAATGCCTTTGTACTTTGTATTGGAATGGTTCCATCTCCTTTTGGACCTATATTTACCATATAGGTTCCTCCTCTGGCAACTGTAGAAATTAAACGCTCCAAAATATCTTTAGGCGTTTTCCAATTTTGGTCATACCAAGCATAGCCCCAAGAATCGTTTATTACATCTACAGTTTCCCACAAACCCTCGTGGTTTTTATTCGGAATTTCCATATCGCCCAAAGTCGTATAATCTCCCAAGCCATGCCCAGCTCTACCAGAAACTAATGCTTTTGGTTGGTATTTACGAACGACTTGTACTAATTCCTCTACATATTTTTTAGGCATATTTCCTGGGGTATCAAACCAAATTAGTTCAATATCACCATAATTTTTTGTCAACTCTATAACTTGTGGCAAACATTTATTTTTGAAATAATCGTCGAAAGTAACAGCTTCTCCTTTCGCATTTGTTTTTGGACCTCCATTTCCACCAGGTTCTGTCCAATCTTGATTATGAGAATAGTAAAAACCGAATCCCATTTCTTGTTTTTTACAAGCTTCCGCTAATTGTTTCATTAAATCTTTTCCATAAGGTGTGGCTTTCACGACATTAAAATCGGACACTTTTGTATCGAACATTGCAAAACCATCATGATGTTTACTGGTGATAATAATATACTTCATTCCAGCATTTTTTGCCAAAGAAACAAAAGCATCTGCATCGAATTTTGTAGGGTTAAAATCTTTTGCAACTTCCATATATTCATCTGCTGGTACTCCTGCCAAGTCTTTATGCATCAGCCATTCTCCAATTCCATAATAGGTTTTTCCTTTCCATTTATTAGCTAATTGAGAATACAATCCCCAATGAATAAACATGGCGTAATTACCATCAATAAAATTTTTTCCTCGAAGAGAATTGTTCGATTTTACTTTTTGTGAACCCCACATTTCGTTCATTCCTAATTCCTTTTTCTCTTTTCCAGAATTCGTTTTTTTCTCTTGTGCGTAAAAATTAGGTGCCAAAAAAAGGAATAGTATAATCGAAATTTTAAAAAATGTTTGTTTTAAATGCTTCATTATTAGAATTCTTTTTGAGCTATTATTAAATTGAGAATGCTTCTTTTAAATCTAATGGATCGCCCATATTTTTTTGCATCTGAATTAATTCATTAAACAGTTGTTTAACTTTATTTTGATATTTTTTATCTCCAGATAAATTATTCAATTCATTGGGATCATTTTCTAAATCATAAAGCAATATTGTTTTCGATTTCGGATATAAAATCAGTTTAAAACCATCTTTACGAATCATTCTTTGTGATGCTTTTTCGTAAGTGCCATAAATAGCATCGTACTTTTTTGCTGAATGTGCAGTTTTTGCTAAATCTAAAAAACTATTAAATTCAATATACTTTGGTTTTGCAATACCAGCAATTTCCAAGGCAGTCGCCATTACATCTTGTAAATATATATCTTCATCAATCTTTTTCCCTTTAGGAATATTGGGTCCCACAACCATTAAAGGCACTCTCATACTATGGTCGTACATATTTTGTTTTCCAATTAAGCCATGTTCGCCAATTGCTAAACCATGGTCTGCTGTAAAGAAAATATAAGTATTTTCTTTGAGCCCTTTTTCTTCTAAAATGTTTAAAATATCTTTTATTTGATCGTCTAAATGAGTGGTAATTGCGTAATATTCTTGCCTGTTTACTTTTACTGAATATTCCGTTCTTGGAAAAGGTGCTAATTTTTCATCTCGTAAATTTTTACCTGCTCCCATAGATTCTGCATACGGATATTCTGGCATAAAACTTTCAGGAATAGAAATGTCTTTTAAAGAATACATATCTACATACTTTTTGGGAGATTGTCGAGGATCATGTGGTGCATTAAAAGCGATGTACATAAAAAACGGATTCTCTTTTTTCGAAGCGTCGTTTATAAACGAAACAGCATCGTCTTTTACCAATTCACTCCAATGTTTTCCACCTTTCCAATAGCCACCAAATTCTTTTTTCCACGGTTTCCAAAGTGTATCATTTTTAGATTTCGGACGATTATATCCTTCTGGAGTGTCAAATGGCATTCCTCTTAATACATGCCCAACATGGTTAAAAATAGAATCTGCTTTTGCATTTACGTGCCATTTTCCTGTCATATAAGTTTCATAACCTTGAACTTCCATTAACCTTGGCCAGGTTTTATCTAAATCTTCATTTTTAGAGTAATTTCCAGAAATTTGTTGTGCTCTCCAAATGGATCTTCCGCTAATAATCATTGCTCTGGATGCAACACAAATAGCGCCATTCCAGCCTCCCATATTATAAGCGTGCGTAAAAGTGGTGCCTTCTGCAACCAACTTATCCATAGTTGGTGTTATAATTTCTTTGTTCCCTAAAGCATGAACTGCTTTAAAGGTTTGATCGTCGGAAAACAAAAAAATAATATTCGGTTTTTTATTTATTGAAATCTGAGATTTTTCTTTTTTAGATTGTTGTTTGCAACCTAAAAAGAGAATCATTATAAAAACGAAAACGCCGAATGTTTTTTTCATTATTTATTTTTTGATTTCCTTCTTCAATTCTAATAACAATTCTACATCCTTTTCTCTAATTTTTCCTTCACGATTTGGCGGACAATTCAGAATTAAAATATTGTCTTGTGCAGTTGCTTCTTTGTACAAATCTGCTAATTTATCTACAGGTTTAAAAATAGTGTCTTTGGTATTGTAAAACCATCGCTGACTAATACAAATCGTTGATTCCCAAGGCATGTAATATTCTTTTCCTTCATTTGTAAAAACTTTAGGATCGTTTTTTGCAGGTAAGTAAGGGTCGCCCAATCTAAAATCACTTGGAAAATATCTTATTGGGAATCCTTCTTTTTGATCTGCTGGTAATACTGGATGATGATCTGGATTTTCTGGAAGCCCAATCGTCCAATTCACACCAACTTGACATTCTGGTTCTCTTGATTTTATTGTTTGATAAATATCTTTAATTGGCCAACGATTGTTTTCTTTTACCCAACCTCCATCAAACCAAAACTCTACAATATCAGTATATTTTTCAGTAATATCCATTAATTCATTTAGCTGATTTATGGTGTATTTATTATAATCTACATCTAAAGAAACATCTTTTACATCGCCATTTTTATTTCTGTCCCACAAAGAATAATACAGCCCTAAACCGATATCGTATTTTTTACAAGCCTTTGCAACTGCTTCTATTACATTTGTTTTATTTCCTGAATTTGCAACATCGTATTCTGTGTATTTACTGTCCCATAAACAAAATCCATCATGATGTTTGGTAATTAAAATAACGTATTTCATTCCAGCATCTTTGGCAGTTTTAATCCATTGTTCTGCATCAATTTCTGTAGGATTATAAGATTCTGTTGGTTTGGAACCATCAGTCCATTCCATATCATGGAAGGTATTAATTCCAAAATGGATAAACATTCCATATTTGCGTTCAATTTGTTTTAATTGCGCTTTATTTGGTTTCGTAGATGGAATTGGCAAGATTTCTTTATTGCTATTTGTACATGAAAATACAACAAGGATTAAAAGAAATACTGAAAATAAATTTTTCATTTTTTAATTATTTATTAGATATTTTTACATTATAAACACTCAAATTTTTTATTTGAGGTTCTCTGTCCGCTTTTAAAATTTTGAGTCTAATTTTATTGACTTCTACTGTTTTAAATTGTTGTATTCTTTTATTTCCAATACTTTCGCCTTTTGTAAGAATCGTCCATTTTCCATTGATTAAACCTTCAACAATATAACTTCTAATACGTTCTCCTTTTGTAATATCTTCCTGAATAATTACATGATTAATTGGTGTTTTTTTATTCAATTTTAAGGTTATTTTTTTCCCTTTTCCAGATGTTGAAGCAATTGGGTTTTGGAAACGTCTTTTAATTTCGTCTCCCCATTCCTTCAATCTTTTTACATCTGGTTCTGGCATTAATCCATCAGGATTTGGAGTTAATCCCATAATTAATGTTGAATTTCTTCCAATAGATTTGTAATACATATCCATTAAATCTTCCACTGGAAAAATATGTGCTTCATCACCTGGTTCCCAAAACCATTCGTGGCGACCATTATAACCTCTTAAAGGAGTATCTGCCATTGCTGGAACCCAAAATTCACCATTTTTGTCTCCTTGTTTTAATAATTTATAATTGTCTTTATAAATATCTTTTTGTGCATTTTCTCCAGAACCTGTAGAAATATATGGGAATGTAGACCAGTTTGGGTAACCAACAGTTCCAGATTCAGAGCCTCCCCAACGTGCTTCCGCCAATTGTCCATTATGATAAAACAAACAATTTGGTTGGTATTTTCTTACAATTGGCAACACATCTGGTGCTCCATTATCTGGATGATCTGCTCCTCCATCGAACCAAATTTCAAAAAGCTCTCCATATTTGGTGCAAATTTCTTTCACCATTCCTTCTACCATTTTGTTGTACCATTTCTGACGATTCTCTCTAAATGCACCTTCTCCATTTACATTAAAATTATGAACTCCCATAAATGAATTCCAACGAATTCCTAAATAAATTCCTGGTTTTATTCCGTATTTTTTACAAGAAGCCACAAAATCTGCAACAATATCTCCTTTTCCATCTTTCCACTTTAAAGCTTTTAAACTATAAGGATTTACATCTGATTGATACAAAGCAAAACCCGTTTCGTGAGTTGCAGTTAAAATCGCAAATTTGGCACCAGCATCTTTGGCAGATTTTACCCATTGATCTGTATCTAATTCTTGCGGATTAAAAATTTGATAATTTGGAATTGGATCTATTCTATTTCCTCCTTGACCATATTTTATACCATCAAAAACATGCAAATCGTAATGAAAAACCACACCCAATTCTGCCTCTTGCCAAGCAACTTGTCTTTTATTTGGAACAGGATATTTATTTTCTTTTATAGGAATAAAAATACTGTAAGATTCATCTCCTTTTTTCACTGTTAAACTTAACACTTTAGGCTTTCCATTTTCATGATAAATAAATGGTCTTTCTAATCTATCTGCAATCAATTCTGAACCATCTGCCATTTTTACTTTTTTCGGCATTAAAACATATTCGTTAGATTTTTTCCAATTGATACCATCTTTAGAAGTAACCATTCCAATAAATCCATGGGCATGAAAAACGCCATAAAAACGTTCCCTTGTTTCATCATACCAAAGAGACATATCTTCAGTATCTATATAATCTATAACCGGTTTTTCTTGTATTTCGAAAGGTCCTAAAGGCGAATCTGAAATCGACATTGCCTGATTTCTAACAAAATTCTTATCATTAGGTTTATCTCCTTTTACAATTAAATAATATTTACCATCTTTCCCTCTATCGATTGCAGGGTTTACTGTAAGTGTAGTTATTGGTCCAGTAGGCTCAATTAAAGGTTTGTCCATTGTTTTCCAAGGCCCGTTAATTGAGTTTGATACTGCAACTCCTGTTCGCTGATTTACACGTAAAATGTTCCAATTAGGGTGACTATATCCTGTGAGTGCAGTTTCTACCAATTCCTTTTCTGTAAATGGTTTATCTCCAAAATTAGTGGCAATATAATACAGATAATACTTCCCTTCGAAATACTTTATTTTAGGATTGTGTGCTGTAATTGCATCCCACCTATTTTTTCTTGCACCTTCTAAAACGGTTTCTTTAAATTTCCATGGGCCAGCAGGATTTTTAGAAGTCGCGTGTGCAATTTCTGAATGTGTTAACCAGCCATAAAATGAATATTCTCTTTTCCATCTGGAATAAAACATGTGGTATTCTCCATCATTTCCTTTAATGATAGAGGTTCCCCAATTGTAATATCCTTCAGTTTTAAAAATGTTATCCGAAGAAATTGGCTCGAATTTATCATACAAACGTAAATCGTCTGTAGTATTTTGGGCATTTCCAAAAACAGAAAAAAGTAAAATTGGAATAATAAAAAGGCAGTTCTTTATTTTCATTTAGTATTCTTAATTTATTTAAAAAAGTTTAATTCAGCTATGGATGCTTGTTTTTTACTCCCAGCAATCGTTTTTGATTCTATTCGAACAAAACGTGTTTTCATTGGTTTTTTAAAATAATGTGTTCTTGGTGTTGGGTCGTTTATTAAGTTTCCAAACTCGAAATTTTCGAAAGTTTTCCAAGATTTACCATTATTACTCACTTTTATAACTCCTTGCTCTATCATTCCGTTTGAATTTTTAGTTTGTGGAGTGTACCCAAAAGCTTTTAAGGTTTCTTCTTTACCTAAATCAATTTCAATAAAATGCGATTTTCCTTTTTCATCCGACATCCAAAAAGTAGTTGGATTTTCGTCGATTGCAAATTCTCCAACGTGAGTAGATGTCCAACTATCTTCATTTAAAACTTTCCATTTCTTTTTTAGAATACCAATTTCTTTCGAAGCAACGCTTCCTTTTTCATCTTTTGAAAAAGCCAATGCTTTTACTTCTCCTGAATACACTAAAAATGGTTCTTTATAAATTTGTGATGTTTTAGTAGGTGTACTTCCATCTGTTGTATATCTTATTTCTATTCCAGAATTTATATTTTTTGAAACATCTTCTCCATGTGGTTTCCAACCAAAATCATCTTTTTTAGGTTGAAAACTCACCAAACCATCCAAGTTTCTTGTAATACTTAACTGTGGTGGACGCGTTTTATAATAATGTGCTGAAATAATAGAAATTGCAGGACTTAAACGAGATTCTAAAACACGGACTCTAAACTTATTAGAGGTTACTTCTGGAAATCGTAAAATTCGCTTATAACCTATATTTGTAGCTGAAACTATTTCTTTCCAAGCATTATTTACCCAAGCATCAACCGCATGTTTTTCTACTCGTTCGCTATATTTATCAATTGCTTCTTGTAAAATTATGCGATTTATTGTTACATTATTTTTTGTTTCAATGATGATTTCTTTTTTATCTGAATTTAACAATTCGTATGTAGTTGTATTATTATCTAATGCATCTTCTGCACCAGAAGCATCTGCAAATAAATTCGTTGAATATGTCTCTTTAATTCGTTCCCCAACTTCTTCTAAAACGCGAACATCTTCTGGAGAAAATTTACCTTCTCTATTTGGTGGAATATTCAATAAAAAGGTTGAATTACCTCCTACAGAACGTTCGTACATATCAAAAACATCGTCTGCACTTCTTACTTTTTGCTTGTCTTCATCTCTATAAAACCAGCCTTCTCGAATGGAAGTATTTGTTTCAGCTTGCTGATAATGCAAAAAATTCGCATCGTATAATTTTTCTCTGCTACCAATATCTTTTCCTGTAATATCTGCGAAACTATTCATTTCATGAGGATTGTTTTCATATGGAATTATATTCCATTCTGTATCTCTTGTTCCTCCAGCTTCATTTCCACACCAACGAATATCTTGCTTTCCAAAAATAACGGCTTCTGGAGCTAAGGTTGATATTAATTTTTTCCAAGCGATGTAATTGTATTTTTGTCCACCTTTTCGTTTTGGATGCGCTCCATCAAACCAAACTTCGTGAATTGGCCCATATTCTGTTAATAATTCGAATAATTGATTTAAGAAATACTCATTATAATCATCTACATTAAAAGTGAAAGTTGTTTTATTTTTAAATGGACGACCTTCAACTTTTCTTGGAATTTCACGATCTGTGTACTTACTTAAATTTCCATAAAGACCTTCTTTGTTTTCAATTTGATATAAATCTGCTGGCGATAAATACACACCTAATTTTAAACCGTATTTCTGGCAAGAAGCAGACAGTTCTTTTAAAACATCTCCTTTTCCATCTTTAAAACCAGAGGACATAATACCATGTTTTGTGTAACGACTTTGCCATAATACAAAACCATCATGATGCTTAACAGTTATAACAACCATTTTCATTTGCGCATCTTTCATAGCTTTACACCATTGATCTGTATCTAAATTTTTAAGATCGAAAATCTTTGGATCTTCCATTCCATTTCCCCATTCCATTCGCGTAAATGTGTTGGGACCAAAATGGATAAACGCAATGTATTCGTTTTTTAAAGCTTCATATTGATTTTTAGTTGGCACAACATGTGCCGCTTTATAAATAATAGAATCTTTCGTATCATCTGCATCAATTGCAATTGTAGAACTTGTTTTAGGCAACTCTTCTTTTGATGTATTACAAGACACTATGCTTAAAAGAAATACAAATAATCCAAGACATTTTTTCATAATTATACTTTATTAATTTTATAATTTTTTACCAACTTCTAATAATATTTTCGCTTTTTATCTTAACGTAATTTCTATAATTGTATCGACAGTATCCTTATCAACTTCAGGAAGATTAATTATTAATTGTCCTTTTTTGAGTTTGAATTTTATCTTGCTTTTATCCTTAAATAATACTACTTTTTTAATACGATTTTTAAAATCATTAATTTTTAATGTTTCTATTTCATTATTTAAAACATGTAGATAAAGTGTTTTGTTTTTTTGAGTAGACACGTAATCGTCTGTTGCAGGAACAATTCCTCCACGAGTTCCATAAATTGTTTCTCCATTTTCTTTTAGCCATTCTCCAACTGCTTTTAAACGCATAATATGTTCTTTTTGGATTTCTCCATTTGGCATTGGCCCCACGTTTAATAAGAAATTAGCATTATTTCCAGCAGCTTTAATAACATATTTAATTAAATCGTTAACAGATTTATGTTTATCATCTTGAAGATTAAAACCCCACGAATGATTTATCGTTTCACAAGTTTCTAAAGGCAAATCTCCAATACTTAGTCCACCAAAACCAGTAGTGTTTTTTCCTGGTAAATCTTTCTCGAACATTTGAAAATCTTCTCCTTCAAAAGGTGCTAAGTGATGGTTGTTTCCTATTAATAATTTAGGATTTACATCGTGAATCATTTTATAAGTTTGCTCAATTTTCCATTTATCCTCTCCTTCTTTTCTAGTTTCAGGTGTACGTCCTTTTTCTTTTAAAATATCCCAAAACCCATCGAACCAAAAACCAGCAATGTTATAATTTTCTGCTAATTCTTTTATTTGAGCATCTTGGTATTTTAAGTAATTTTCCCAATCTCCAGATTCTGGTCTACCAACTCCTTTTCCTGTGTAACCTCTTGGGAAATAATCTTTATGATGCCAATCTAACTGAGAATAATAAGCGTATAATTTTATCCCTTGTTTTTGGCATTCTTGTTCTAATTCTCTAAAAATATCTCTTTTAAATGGTGTGTTGTCTACAATATTGTATTTCGAAACTTTAGAATGATACATCGCAAAACCATCATGATGTTTTGTGGTAATTGTAATGTATTTCATACCAGCATCTTTGGCTAATTTCACTATCTTTTTAGCATCGAAATCAATAGGATTAAAGAAAGATGGTAATAATTCGTAACGATTTACTTTAATGTTTTGGTTCGTCATTACCCATTCTGCATCTCCTAAAATACTGTAAACGCCCCAATGAATAAACATTCCAAATTTATCGTTTTGAAATGCTTGTCTCGCTTCTAAATTTTCTTTGGTTGGTTGGTAATTGTTTTGCGATATTATAGATTGAGTAATAAAAATTACGACCAAAAAGTGTATTACTTTTTTCATTTGTATATCTTGTTTATTGTTATAAAATAATGAGCCTTACAAATTTATAAATATTAAAATATAATAATACAACAAAACGAACCTCAACTAATACTATTTTTGCTTTACAACCTAAATTTACATTTATAAAGCTTCATTTAGCACTATAAAAATTTAGAATGAAGTCTAGAACTATTCAGGTTTTTTATTTTGTAACTTTGCCATTCAAAATAATGATACATGACATTACTAATAATTTTTGCCACCATTTCTATATTTTTCTCTTTTCTGTGTTCTATTTTAGAAGCAGTATTATTGAGTATAACTCCTACTTTTATCAATCTTAAAAAAAGTGAAGGTTTAGAGTATGCTAATCAATTAGAAATCTTTAAAAAAGATGTAGATAAACCTTTAATTGCCATTTTAACCATAAATACAGTTGCACATACAGTTGGTGCTATTTTGGTTGGTGTACAAGCAAAAGTTGCCTATGCAGAAATGTATGGAACTGAGGTAAAAACCATTTTAGGTTTAAAAATTACTGAAGATGTAATGGTTGGTATCGTTTCTACAATTATGACGATTTTAATATTAGTGGCATCTGAAATTATACCAAAAACAATTGGTGCTACTTATTGGAAACAGTTGGCAAACTTTACTTCTAAAGCTTTAAATGTTATGATTTTTCCATTAAAGTACACAGGTATTTTATGGATTTTACAATTAACCACAAAACTAATTGGCGGAAAAGGTCATGGAAGTATTTTAAGCAGAGAAAGCTTTTTAGTAATGGCGGATATGGCTGAAAAAGAAGGTGTTTTTAAAGAAAATGAAAGCAAAGTAATTAGAAATTTATTGGGCTTTAAAGAGATAAAAGTAAATGATGTAATGACGCCAAGAGTTGTTCTAGAAATTGCTGATGAAAACCAAACGATTGAAGATTTTTACAAAGAACATAAAAAATTACGTTTCTCGAGAATTCCTGTTTTTTCTGAAAACCCAGATGCAGTTACAGGTTATTTTCTAAAAGATAATTTACTTGAAGCGATGATTAATGGAAATGGAAAAGAAACTTTGGCTTCTATAAAAAGAAATATTTTAGTGACAGATAGAGAATTATCTATCCCAGATTTGTTCGATAAACTAATCAAAGAAAAAGAACATATTGCATTGGTTGTAGATGAATATGGTTCTGTAAGCGGAATTGTTTCTCAGGAAGATGTAATTGAAACTTTATTAGGTTTAGAAATTATGGACGAAAGCGATTCTGTTGCAGATTTACAAGCCTTGGCAAGAAAGTCTTGGGAAAATCGTGCAAAAAGAATGGGAATTATTGAGGATGGAAACCTAGAAAAAAATATATAAGCGTTAATCTTATTTATTAGAAAGTATAAAAATATGTCTGAAAATTTTAAAAAATTTGCAGACATATTTTTTTTATCTCTTACTCTTCCTCCTTATATTCATAATATAAAAAGTCGTTATAAGGAAAACGCTGAATGTGAATTTTCTTCACTTCTTCATACGTTTTTTCCTTAAAATCTTCTAAATTCTCTTTGTTTAAAGCAGAAATAAAAATAGATTCTTCCTCTTTATCGTTCATCCAAGTTTTTTCCCAATCTTCTAAAGTGTAGTGTTCTTTTGTTCTTTCTGTAACCAAATCATCTTCATCTATGGTTTCATGTTGGTAAGCATCAATCTTATTAAAAACCATTAAAGTTGGTTTGTCTGCACATTTTATATCATCTAAAATGGTATTTACAGAAGCAATATGGTCTTCAAAATTTGGGTGAGAAATATCTACAACATGCAATAATAAATCTGCTTCACGAACTTCATCTAATGTAGATTTAAAAGATTCTACCAATTGTGTTGGTAATTTTCTAATAAAACCAACAGTATCTGTCATTAAAAAAGGAATGTTTTTAATCACCACTTTTCTAACTGTTGTGTCTAAAGTTGCAAAGAGTTTGTTTTCTGCAAAAACATCACTTTTACTAATTACGTTCATTAACGTAGATTTTCCAACGTTTGTGTAACCAACCAACGCAACTCGAACCATTTTTCCACGGTTTTTACGTTGCACAGCCATTTGTTTATCAATCGTTTTTAATTTCTTTTTTAAGAGTACAATTCTATCGTTAATAATACGTCTGTCTGTTTCTATTTCTGTTTCTCCAGGTCCACGCATTCCAATTCCCCCTTTTTGTTTATCAAGGTGCGTCCAAAGCCTGGTTAATCTTGGTAATAAATATTGATGTTGTGCCAATTCCACCTGAGTTTTTGCAGAACTTGTTTGTGCTCTTTGTGCGAAAATATCTAAGATTAAATTCGTTCTGTCTAAGATTTTACAATCGAGAATTTTTTCGATATTTCTTAATTGTGCTGGTGATAACTCGTCATCGAAAATAGCAGTTCCAATATTATGAGAATCTATATATGCTTTTACTTCGTCTAATTTTCCAGTTCCTAAAAAAGTCTTAGGATTTGGTCTTTCCATTTTTTGAACAAAACGTTTTACGGGAACTCCACCTGCAGTTTCTGTTAAAAATTCTAATTCATCTAAATATTCGTCCGACTTTTCTTCGTCTTGAAGTTGTGTAATAATACCTATTAATACAGCTTTTTCGGAGATTGCTTCTTTTGCGTCTATCATAGATTACAAAAATACGAAGTTTTAGATTGTAAATAGCATAAAAAAACCTCGACAAAAGCCGAGGTTTTCTTAATTAATTCAAATTCAGTTTCAAAATTTTCAAATTCTTTACTTCGAAACAAAATTAGCACCTTAAAGTTTCTTTAAAGAAGAATTCTTATTAAGAAATCTTATTGTTAATGTTAAGAAATTATTCTTGTATAAATTCCCTATTTTTACGACTAAACTTTTTATATGTTCCCATCCATTTCGTCTAAAAAACAAAGTAAAAAAATTACAACTATCGCATTTTATAATGTCGAAAATTTGTTTGATACAATTGATGATCCTAAAACTCTAGATGATGATTATGCTTTAGGTGGAAAGTATAAATGGAACAATAAACGTTACAGAATAAAAATTAAAAAATTAGGCTCTGTAATTTCTCAATTAGGAATGAATCGTTCTAAAAACCCACCTGCAATTGTTGGTTTGGTTGAAGTTGAAAATGCAAAAGTAGTAGAAGATTTGGTAAATTCTTCCAACTTAAAAAAACATCCTTATGGTTTTGTGCATCACGACTCTCCTGACGAACGTGGAATTGATGTCGCTCTTTTATATGACAAACACGCTTTTGAACTTTTAGGATCAAAAACTTTTGTTTTAGAGATAGAAAATGAGCCTGGTGTAAGAGATTATACAAGAGATGTTTTAAAAGTAACCGGAAATTTACATGGAGAGCTAGTCCATATTTTAGTAAATCATTGGCCTTCCAGAAGAGATGGCTCTGAAACTACAGAACCAAAAAGAATAAAAGCAGCTGAATTAAATAGAACAATAATTTCTGAAATTACAGCACAAAGTTTTGATGCTAAAATTATAATTATGGGCGATTTTAACGACGACCCAACAAGTGTAAGTTTGCAAACTTTGGCTTCTGATGATTTTATAAATCCGATGGAAAAATTATTAAACAAAGAAAAACATGGAACTACTACTTATAATAAAAAGTGGAATTTATTCGACCAAATTTTATTTTCTAAAAACTTTTTAGAGAAGACTGAAAACAAACTTTATTTTAAACACGCAGAAGTTTTCAATAAAAAATGGCTGAAAGTATTTAAAGGAAAATTAAAAGGAAGTCCATTTAGAACTTATATTGGACCTTGGTATCAAGGTGGTTTTTCGGATCATTTTCCTGTGTATGCTTTTTTGAAAAAAGAAAATTAACCTTTCCCTTGTTGTTTAAAAGCGTTTCTTAATTTATCGTCGTTAATAATATACTTTTTGTATTTCCCATCTCTATATCTATAGTAGATAAAAATTGGCATAAATATAAAAGACAAGTATAAAACGCATAAACCCATTACTATTTTTGCTTTTTCGTGCTCGGTATTTATCAAATAAACACCAAGTATTGACCAAATTAAAAAAACGATAAAAAGTATTTTTATTAAAATCTTCATAATGCAAAACTACAAAAAGTCTATCTTTATTTTTTGATAATTAGTAATTATGTCTGGTTGAGCGAAGTCGAAACCTAATTATTAACCTCTCGACTGGACTCCAGGAAAAATACATTTTCTAAATGAAATCAATTTTATTATTTTTGATAGGTTTGCTATTCATTTCTTGTAATGAAACTAAAAAACAATCTCCAATGAACAAAAAAATAGTAATTGCTCACAGAGGCGCTTCTGGCTATTTACCTGAACATACTATGGAAGCAAAAGCAATGGCTTATGCAATGAATGTTGATTATATCGAACAAGATTTGGTGTTGAGTAAAGATAATGTTCCTATTGTAATTCATGATATTTATTTGGATGATGTTACAGATGTCGCAACCAAATTCACTGATAGAAAAAGAGAAGACAATCGTTATTATGTAATTGATTTTACGTTTGAAGAATTGCAAACTTTAGCAGTTTCCGAACGTTTTAACCCAAAAACTGGAGAGCAATTTTACAAAAACCGATTCCCAAAAGGGAAAGGAAATTTTAAATTGCATTCTTTTCAACAAGAAATAGAACTAATACAAGGTTTAAATAAATCCACTGGAAAAAATATTGGAATCTATCCAGAAATTAAAGAACCTGAGTTCCATAAAAAAGAAGGAAAAAATTTAACTGAAATTGTTTTAAAAATACTTGCTGATTATGGTTACAAAACCAAAAAAGACAATTGTATTTTACAATGTTTCGATGCGAAAGAATTGGAAAGTATTCGCAAGGAATTGAAATCCGATTTATTTTTAGTGCAACTAATGGAATTTCCAGAAGAAGCTAAAAACTTAAAACATTTTGCAACTTATGCAGATGGAATTGGACCTTGGTACAAACAAATTTTAGATAAAAAAATAAATGATAAATGGGAATTTACATCTTTGGTTTTAGATGCGCATGAATTGGGTTTAAAAGTACATCCATACACTTTTAGAGCAGACCAATTAGATGAATTTAATTCGTTTGAAGAAATGATGCAAACTTTATTAATTGATGCAAATGTAGATGGTGCATTTACAGATTTTCCTGATAAAATTGTTGAATTTTTAAAATAGATTACTATTGTAACAGCTCTGATAAATACTGAAGAAATACTACAAAAACTACAACAATTAAAGAAATAATTAATGGTTTCCATATTTTTTTCTTTCTGTGTTTTAAGTCTTTACCCAAACTTTTATTCCAAAAATATTCGGTTAAAATGGCATAACCAATGATGTTAAAAAGTAGTGTGATAAAAATTGTTTTAGGTAAGTAATTCAAAACTAAAATTGATGATCCAATGGCATAAATTATTCCAAAAACAAGAACTTCGATTCTTACTTTTGATTGATTCATTTTCTTTAAGTTACTCATTAATAAAACCATTCCAAACAGCGTCCCAAAAAAAATTGTAAAACCTTGAATCGCCTTTTTAGAATATAAAGTTGGTAATTCTAAATCTTCAAAAGGACTTTCATCTTCTTTATTCTTAACAAGTTCTTTATGTACTGTAACCGGAGTTTTAACCTTAGGTTCTTCCATAATAAACTCAGATTTTTCAATGATGTTTCTATTTTCCAATTCCCAAGTAACAGCCTGCACTGCTTCTTCTGTATAATTCTCTTTATTTTCGAAAATATTTTCTAACTCGGCGTTAGATTTTTTGCTCATTATAATAGTAAAACTATTCGTTCTCATTCAGTTTTATTTATTTTAACTGGTCACTTCAATCAACTTATTTCTGTAAGCTGTTAATAATTTCGATTTAGAAATAAAACCAATATACTTTTCATTTTTAACCACAGGTAAATTCCATGCGTTACTTTCCTTAAATTTCTGCATTACTTTTTCTACAGTATCATCATGAAAAATAATTTCTGGGGCAGACTTCATAAAATTGGCAACAGTAGCAACTTCATATTGTGTTTGATCGAACATCATTGGGCGAATATCATCTAACAAAACAATTCCTAAAAAACGTTTTTCTTCATCTAAAACCGGGAAAATATTTCGTTTCGATTTTGCAACCGATTTTTTAAGCATTTCACCAAATGTCATTTCTGGTGTAATTGGTTTGAAATTGGTTTCAATTAGCTTATCAATTCGCATCATCATTAACACATTTTTATCTTTATTATGTGTTATCAATTCTCCTCTTTTTGCTAATTCGACTGTATATATTGAATTTGAAATAAAATATTTTGTAAACGCAAAACTAATGGCAGCAACCAACATTAAAGGCACAAAAAGCTCATAACCTCCAGTAATTTCTGCAATTAAGAAAATTGCAGTTAATGGCGCATGTAAAACTCCTGCCATTAACCCAGTCATACCAATTAAAGTAAAATTCGATTCAGAAACCGAAAAACCCAACTGATTTATAATTTTGGCAATCGCATTTCCCAATGCAGAACCCATAAAAATGGTAGGAATAAAAATTCCACCAACTCCACCAGCTGCAAATGTAGTTGTCATTGCAATTGCTTTAAATATTGCAATAATCAGCAACATCAAAGCAACCATATAAACGTTATTTAAATCTATATTATATGGAATATCGTTCAACGCTTTTGCTGTATCTCCATTTAATAAATTATTGATTAAGCCATACCCTTCTCCATACAAAGGTGGAATTAAATACAACATAACTCCTATCGCAATTCCTCCAATAATTAGTTTTTTAAATGGACTTTTAAATCGTGCAAAAAAACGAGTAATTGCAAAGTACATTTTAGAAAAATATACAGAGGCAATTCCTGTAAAAAAAGCCAAAACTATGTAAAACGGAATGTCTTCAACTTGAAAAACATCTACCAATTTAAAACCGAATAAAACATCTGTTCCCACAAAAAAGTAACTTGTAATTACTGCAGAAACTGATGCCAATAATAGTGGAACTAATGAAGCAAAAGCCAAATCTAAACTAAAGATTTCCACAGCAAAAATAATTGCTGCAATTGGTGCTTGAAACATAGAAGACATTGCACCAGCAGTTGCACAACCCACTAATAACATTCGGGTTTTTGCATTCATGTGAAACAATTGTGCAACGTTAGAACCCAAAGCTGCTCCTGTACTTACAGCAGGACCTTGCAAACCTGCAGAACCTCCAAAACCAACTGTTAATGGCGCTGTTATTAAGGAAGCAAACATTTTATAACGTTCTATAATACCATTTCTTTTGGAAATGGAGTGTAAAGTGGTAGAAATTCCATGGCCTATTTCCTTTTTAATGACAAATTTCTTAATCGAATACACTAAAAACAATCCAATAATTGGAAAGATAAAATAAAGCGAATAATGGTAATCTTTAATGAATTTACCTTCTAATAACTCTTCAATTATAAAGGTTAAATCTTTTAGAATAAAGGTTCCTAAACCTGCTAAAAACCCAACTAAAACACTTAAAACATAGACAAATTGTCTTTCAGAAATATATTTATATCTCCAAATTAAAACCTTTTTTAGTATTTTATATTTTGTTGGCATTGTTTGTTTTTGTCATTTCGACTTTATGGAGAAATCTTTCAGGTTATTTGAGATTTCTCAACTTCATTACATTTCGTTCGAAATGACATTAGATTGTTAATTATTTTTTACTGATAAAATATCCGTTCCTAAATAACCATTGTCTTTATTATAATACCAAGCTCTATTTTTTGGCATTTTTACACCATTAATCGTTTCTAAACCAGATAATAAAATATATTCTCCACTATCTTTTGCTTCTTTAAAAAACTGATACACTTCCATTGCATACGTTTTTGGATCGAAATAAAAGTACCAAGTATCTTTACCAACTTCTTTGGAATAGGTAGCTTTTAATACTAAATATTCTTTTCCTTTAAACGTTTTTCTTTCTACTTTTTTATCGATAATTGTGCCTTTATCTTTTAATTTCATTGGCAAACCATACAAATATGTGTAGTAATTTTTATACAAATTTGCACGTTCGCAACTTAAACCATGTTTCTTTTTTAGTTTTTCTGAAGGTTTTGTATTTCCATTAATTGCCATACTACAATCGCCTTTATGAATAGCATATTCTGTTACGATTGTGTCTTTTACAGCTTTCACTAAAAAATATTGTTCAGGTAAATTTATTCTGATTCTACTTTTTCTTGGAGAGCTTTTAGGCATTTCCATCGTTACAAAAAGTTCGCCTTTAAAGGTTTCCCAATTTCCATTTGGGTCGTGAAATTTAATTGCTTTTTCTAATAATTGATTTCCTGTAATTTCTTGAGAAAATGAAATTACTGAAGTGAAAAGGATTGTAAGTGTAATTAGTTTTTTCATAATTTAAAAGTACAAATTTTCTATAACTCTGTTTTTTTAATTCCAGAAACTACAATTCCGAAATCGGTTAATGTGGAAACTTTATTGGGGTTATTCGTTAGCATTTTTACAGATTTCACTTTTAAAGCTTGTAAAATTTCAGCAGCAACAGAAAAATCTCTAGCATCCTTTTTAAAACCAACTTTTTCATATGCTTCAGCTTGTGGAACACCTTTTTTCTTGTGTTCTATACTTTTTATCAATGCAAAATGTCCATTTCCTTTTCCTTCTTGCTCTAACCAAATAACAATTCCTTTACCAGCTTTCTGAATAATTTGTTGGGATATTTCCATTTGTTCTCTGCAATCACATTCAATACTATTAAAGTGATGTGCAAAAATACAAGACGAATGTACTCTGCATAAAACATCTTCTTCTCCTTCTATATTTCCCATTACCAAAGCATGAGATTCTTTTTGCCCATTATAAAACAACGTTTCTTTAAACTCGCCAAACTTTGTTTTAATGTTGGTTTCTGCTAATTTTACAATCATCTTTATGTATTAAAAAATCCCATTCTAATATTAAAAATGGGATTTTATTATTTTTTTTATTTCAAAAATATTTATTCCTGAATATTCAATTTCAAGCTTAATTCTTTCAATTGTTCGTCATCAATAAATGCAGGCGCATCAATCATAACATCTCTTCCAGAATTATTCTTTGGAAATGCAATAAAATCACGAATTGTTTCTTGTCCACCTAAAATGGCAACCAATCTATCCAAACCAAAAGCCAAACCTCCATGAGGTGGTGCTCCATATTCGAATGCATCCATTAAGAAACCAAATTGTGCTTTTGCATCTTCTTCAGAAAAACCTAAATGCTTCAACATAGTTGCTTGCATTTGCTTATCGTGAATACGAATTGAACCTCCACCAATTTCATTTCCATTCAACACCAAATCATAAGCATTTGCTTTTACAGCTCCAGGATCTGTGTCTAATAATTCCATTTGCCCAGGTTTTGGAGAAGTAAATGGATGATGCATTGCATGATAATGTCCAGTTTCTTCATCTAATTCCAATAATGGAAAATCAATAACCCAAAGTGGTGCAAATATTTTTGGATCTCTCAATCCTAAACGCTCTGCTAATTCCATTCTTAAAGCAGATAATTGTGCTCTAACTTTATTTGTTTCTCCAGACAAAACACAAACTAAATCTCCAGGTTTTGCACCTGTAGCTTCAACCCATTTTGCTAAATCTTCTTGGTCGTAGAATTTATCTACAGAAGATTTGAATGTTCCATCTTCATTTACACGACAATAAATCATTCCTAAAGCACCCACTTGTGGTCTTTTAACCCATTTTATAATATTGTCAATTTCTTTTCTTGTGTAAGAATTTCCTCCAGGAACAGCAATACCAACAACTAATTCAGCATTGTTAAAAACGCCAAAATCTTTGTGTTGTGTAACTGAATTTAATTCAGCAAATTCCATCCCAAAACGGATATCTGGTTTGTCATTTCCGTACAAACGCATTGCATCATCATATAACATTCTTGGAAACTTCTCTACTTCAACATTATTTACTTCTTTTAGTAAATGACGCGTTAATCCTTCAAAAATATTTAGAATATCTTCTTGCTCAACAAACGCCATTTCACAGTCAATTTGTGTAAATTCTGGTTGTCTGTCTGCACGTAAATCTTCATCTCTAAAACATTTTACAATCTGAAAATATTTATCCATTCCACCAACCATTAATAGTTGTTTGAATGTTTGTGGAGATTGTGGCAATGCGTAAAACTGACCTTCATTCATTCTACTTGGAACCACAAAATCTCTTGCGCCTTCTGGCGTAGATTTTATTAAATATGGGGTTTCAACTTCAATAAATTCTTGATCAGACAAGTATTTTCGAACTTCCATCGAAACTTTATGACGGAAAATTAAACTGTCTTTTACCGGATTTCTTCTAATATCCAAGTATCTGTATTTCATTCTAATGTCTTCTCCACCATCAGTTTCATCTTCAATAGTAAAAGGTGGAGTTACAGATGCGTTTAATATTTCTAATTTAGAAACCAAAACTTCTACATTTCCAGTTGGCATTTTACTGTTTTTCGACTCACGCTCAATAACAGTTCCAGTTACCTGAATCACAAACTCTCTTCCCAAAGATTTTGCTTTCTCCATCATTTCTTTTGGCGTGCGTTCTTCATCAAACATTAATTGCGTAATTCCGTATCTATCACGTAAATCAACCCAAATCATAAACCCTTTATCACGAGATTTTTGTACCCAACCTGCTAAGGTTACTTCTGTATTTATATGCGAATCTCTTAACTCGCCACAAGAATGACTTCTATACATTTCTATGAATAATTTAAGTTGCGAAATTAATCATTTTCCGTTAAATATTAATGTTTTGGGCGTTCATTTCTAAACAGAAATGCCCCGCTTTTCGCACTCGCTTTTTTTAAACAAAAAAGAGCTCAAACAATTGCTTCAATCGGTAACGCAGAATCCGTCCAATTCTTTGTAAATTTGTCTTTATGAGTGTAATTAATATTCAAGAGAAATTCAATTTATTTTCAGACCATTGGTCGCCAAAGAAAATAGGAGAATTAAACGGACAACAAATATTATTAGCCAAATTAAAAGGAGAATTCGTTTTTCATAAGCACGATAATGAAGACGAGTTATTTATGGTTATTAAAGGAACTTTAGATATCGAGTTTCGTGATAAAACGATTACTTTAAACGAAGGCGAATTTTACATTGTTCCTAAAGGAGTAGAACACAAACCTATTGCAAAAGAAGAAGTACATATTGTTTTATTTGAACCTTTAAGTATAAAACACACAGGAGATATTATTGCAGATATTACTGTTGAAGAATATGAATCGATATAAAAAGTTTTGAGTGTTGAATTGTGAGTTTTAAGTTCACTAAACATTAAAAACTAAAAACTTTAAATTATGAGTAAATTATATATAGTCCCAACACCAATTGGTAATCTAGAAGACATCACTTTTAGAGCGATTCGTGTTTTAAAAGAAGTCGATTTTATTTTAGCAGAAGACACACGCACAAGCGGAAAACTCTTAAAACATTTTGAAATTGCTACACAAATGCACAGTCACCATATGCATAATGAACATAAATCTGTAAAAGGTGTTGTGCAGAGAATTCAGAATGGAGAAACGTGTGCATTAATTTCTGATGCTGGAACTCCAGCAATTTCAGATCCTGGTTTTTTATTAACAAGAGCGTGTGTAGAAAATAATATAGAAGTCGATTGTTTACCTGGTGCAACTGCATTTGTACCAGCTTTGGTAAATTCTGGCTTGCCTAATGATAAATTTGTTTTTGAAGGATTTCTTCCAGTTAAAAAAGGAAGACAAACGCGTTTTCTTTTATTAGCAGAAGAAACAAGAACGATGATTTTTTACGAATCTCCACATAAATTGGTAAAAACATTAGGGCATTTTGTAGAATATTTTGGTGCAGAAAGAAGAGTTTCTGTTTCCCGAGAACTCACAAAAATGTTTGAAGAAACCATTAGAGGAACTGCCACAGAAGTGTTGGCACATTATACTGCAAAACCACCAAAAGGGGAAATTGTTGTTATAGTTGAAGGGAAGAAGTAGAACTTAATGAAAAAAAATATTGTTTTAATATTATCAATTGTTTTATTTCAATCTTGTTATTTTGGAGCAGGAGTTGTTGAAGTGGATTTACCAAGTAGTTATTTTTTATTTGGAAATAATTCTATTGATGAGACTGCGATTTTTTTTGAAACAGGCGAATACAATTCTGATGTTATTGTTGAAGAAACTGTCTTTGCAGTTGGTTTTAATAAAAAATTTATAATTGCTAAAAGTTATACGAATGACTCAAAATTCATGTTTGAAGATAAAAACCCTGAAATTCTTAATGGAATTCAAGAAGATGATTTAATTTCTTATCATATTTTAGATTTAAGAGAAAAGAATCCCAAAAAAAGTAAGGGAATGAATTTCACTGAATACTTAACAAAAAGGAGAGAATTAAAAATTTCTGAAAAACTAAATTTCACAATAATCTTAAAAGAAAACACTATTAAATGATCATCCAACAATTCAAAACAATACTAAAATCAAATCCAACTGCAATTACTTTTTCAGATACAATGCAAGTAATTGAAGAGTTTTACAACTTTACTCCAACTACTTTTACAAACGGAGAAATAAAAAACAACGCTGGCAAAAATTCTGGTTCTTGTAAATTATTTGCGTTTGCAAAACTTCAAAAATTAACAAAAGAAGAAACTTTATTTTGCTTTGGCGAACATTATAAATCTGTTTTAGAAGATGAAAATGGAGATTCTCACCAGAATATTAGAAACTTTATGAAAACTGGTTTTGAGGGTTTGTCTTTTGAAGGTGAAGCTTTAGAATTAAAGTAAAACCGTCCACAATTATTTCATTAGCATTAAAATCTACTTAAATTCTAAGCTATTTTTGATAAAAATGAAAAAATCTATGGAATCTAAACATTACGATGTTTTTGTAATCGGAAGTGGAGTTGCAGGACAAACGACTGCTAAAATTTGTGCTGAAAACGGACTGAAAGTCGCAATTGCAGACAAACAAGCTTTTGGTGGAACTTGCGCTATAAGAGGTTGTGACCCTAAAAAAGTGATTTTGCAGTTTGCAGATATCATCAAGAAAACAGAAGCATTAAAAGGTTTAGGAATTAAAGAAATTCCAAAAATTAATTGGGAAGATATTCTGGATTTTAAAAACTCTTTTATAGATAAAGTTCCAAAAGGAACAGAAGAAAATTTAAAGGAATTGGGAATTGATTTATATCATCAATCGCCAAAATTTATCAGTAAAAATGAAATTACTGTAGAAGGAAAAACCGTTTCCGCAGATAAATTTGTAATCGCTTCTGGTTTAACTCCAAGAAAACTACATTTTAAAGGTGCTCAATTTTTAAAAACAAGTCCCGATTTTTTCAACTTAAAAAAATTACCAAAATCAGCCACATTTATTGGTGCAGGTTATGTTGGAATGGAGTTTTGTTATTTGCTATCCACTTTAGGTTGTAAAGTAAATGTTATTGATAGAGGTACTCAAGCCTTGTCTCAATTTGATGCTTTTTTAGTGGATAAATTAGTAGAAAACATGCAAAAAAGCGGCGTGAAATTCTACTTTAATTCAGAAATTGAATCGTTAGAAAAGTTGAGAAAAAACGTCCGAATTCAATTCAAACAAAAAGGTAAAACCAAATCTGTAAAATCTCGAATTGTATTTAATACTTCAGGTAGAGTTCCTGCAACAGAATTGTTAGAATTGGAAAAAGCAAACATAAAAAATGACAAAACTGGAATAATTGTGAACGATTTTCTTCAAAATGAAACCAATAAAAATGTTTATGCTTGTGGAGATATTTCGAGTAAATCGCTTCCTTTAACACCACTTTCTGGCTTGCAAGGCTATATTGTTGGGAATAATATACTTAAGGAAAATTCTAAAGAATTTTTAAATCCTTTAGTGCCTTCTGTGGTTTTTACGTATCCGAATTTGGCAACTGTTGGCCTGTCTGAAGAAGAAGCTGAAAAAACCTATAAAAACATAAAAATTTATAAAGGTGATGCTACTCATTTTTACAATGCAAAAAAATCTAACGAAAGTATTTATGCATACAAAATAATCATCAATGAAAGAACAGATGTTATTGTTGGTGCGCATTTATTAGGTTCAAAAGCGAATGAATGCATTAATATATTTATGATGGCTATCAACCAGAAAATGACAGTTTCTGAATTTAAAAAACTTATTTTTACGTATCCTTCTTATTCCAGTGATTTAAAAAGTATGATGAAAAATCCAGATTAACTTCAATAGTGAAATTGAAGAAACTTTTTTCAATTAAAAGAACTATTTTTAAAGCATCAAAAAACTTTGTGTTATGCTCAAAAAATTAATCTATCTTTTATTATTTTCTTTCTTACTTTTTCAATGTAAAACTGAAGAAAAGTCAAAACAAATATCATCAGAAAATTATGCAGATATAATTAACGAAGAATTTACTGGAGATTTAGCATTTGAAACCACTTCGTTTGTTGAAAAATATTGGCGAGTTGTTGGAAATACTGGTTTTAATAAATCCATTTACAAAATTGCAGAAAAGTTAGAAAAAGCAGGATACGTTTTAGAAGAAAACGCAACAGAAAAAGATGTTTTAACCTATAGAATTGAAAAACGTCCGCTTAAAAAACCAACTTGGGAATCTGTAGATGCAACTTTAAAAATTGAAGGAGAAATAGAACCTTTGTTGCAACACAGCACCAATAGAAATATGATTGCTTTAAATTCTTACAGCACTCCAAAAGAAGGGATTTCTGCAGAAGTAATTTATATTGAAGACATTAAAAATATAAATAAAATAAACGTAAAAGGAAAAATTGTTTTTGCGGAAACAAGTCCTTATCGAATTTATAAATCGGCAATTGTGGAAGGAAAAGCTGTTGGAATTATAACTTATAACAATCCTTCTTATTTACAGCCAGAAAAAAATACGACTTCTATTCAGTTTCGTTCCATTCCTCATGATTCTATAAATAAGCCTTGGGGAATTGCACTTTCTTACCAAGCAAAAGAACGTTTGAAAAATTCATTAGAAAAAGGAAAAACTACGCTAAATGTAAAAATTGAAACGAATATTTATCCTTCTGAAGAGCTGACAATTGTTGCAGATATTAAAGGAACAGAAAACCCAAAAGAGCGTTTGGTTTTTAGTGCACACATTCAAGAACCTGGCGCAAATGACAATGCAACTGGAGTTGGTGTTGCTTTGGAAATGGCTTCGTTAACTGCGAAATTTATCAATCAAAAACAATTTCAACCTAAAAGAACTTTAACTTTTTTATGGGGAGATGAAATTGTATCAACAAGAAGATATGTGCAAGAAGATTCCATAAGAGCAAAAGATATAAAATGGGGAATTTCTTTGGATATGGTTGGAGAAGATACTGAAAAAACGGGCGGAACTTTCCTAATTGAAAAAATGCCAGATCCAAGTGCCATTTGGACGCGTGGAAATGATAAACATAGTGAATGGGGAGGTTCTAAAATGAGTTTGGAACAAATGAAGCCTCATTATTTAAATGATTTTTTAATTAATAAATTTAAAGCACAAGGAAAAAGAGCCAATTGGATTGTAAGTACAAATCCGTTTGAAGGAGGAAGTGATCACGTTCCTTTTTTAAGAGAAAATATACCAAGTGTTTTGTTTTGGCATTTTACAGATCAGTTTTATCATACAGATAATGATAGAATAGATAAAGTGTCCAAAACGACTTTAAAAAATGTAGGAACAACAGCTTTAATTTCTGGGTATATTTTATTAAATGCTGATGAAAATACAGCAAAAAATATAATTTCTGATTTAGAAAAATCTGCCATTGAAAGATTAAATGAAGAATTGAAACAAAGTAAAATTGCTATAAATAATGGCGATTCTTTAGCAACCCAAATCGAAATAATTACAGCTTGGAATGATTGGTATCAAAAATCCTTATCAACCACAAAAGATATGGTTTCAGATGAAAATTCTATTAAAATTGACATTGAAAAATCGCAAAAAACAATTGATTCAATTTCGGTAAAAATTATTGAGAAGCTAAAAATTTAATTTCAACTTTCTCTTTTCAATTTTCTGATACATCGAATTAAAAAACTTCTTTCTTTCCACAGAAGCTTCACCAGAAATATTTGTAGAAAACTGTAATTGTTTCTTTAAATGTTGTTCTATTTGGCTTGTTGTTTCTTCGTCAACAACTTTAAAATAAGTAAGATTTGTGTAAGGAACAAATACTTTTTTCTCTGAATCGGATTTCATTAGCACCGTATTTAAAAGAGATATTAAATTATTATGATATAAGTGAAAACTGTTGTCGCTTTCTTTTCTTTTTTGATTTTCTGCTTGCTCTTCTAACATTCTTAAAGAAGCAATTAAACCATCTGCAATTGCAACAGCTTCTTTTTCTGTGGTTAATCCAACTTCGAAAAAATACTGAATTTGATTTAAGATATTATCAATTGTTGTATCATTCCAAATTTCTACTAAAGCAACTTTACTATATTGATTTAAAAATGTTTCGTATTTTTCTAATACTGCCTTAGAAGGATTAAATTCAGAAAATAAAACTGGCTTCGATTTAGCTTTTTCACTTAACATATTTAGAAATAAAAAAATTCTAAATTTCTTTAGGAAACCATTATCTGAATGATAAAAAGGATAATCTTTTGCACAATTAATTATTTTCCCTTCTTTTGAATTTAATACTTGCTGGGTTTCTTCTTTAGATTTATCGAAAAAGATATTTAAAAAATTATCGGAGAGAATTTCATGTGTTTTTTCGACAATAATCTTTTCTGTATCCTTCGTTTTTTTTAGAAGTAACGTGTTTAAATCGAAGTTATAATGTTCGGAAAGTATAAGACCATCTTCTAATGTTAACGCCGTTTTTCCTTTTACTCTTCTATAAGCAGCATCGTAGTTTATGTCTAAAACATCTGCAACATCGTCTATTAAAGAGATATTTTTTGATAATTTTCCCTCTATAAATCTAAATAATTTATCCTTTTTTAATTCCATATGCATTTTAATACTCTCAAAATTTGCAAAAATTAAATTCTGCTTTTGTAAATTTTACAAGAACATAAATGGCCTAATAAACTACTTTTGAGATAAATAAAAAGGTTGGGGGACCTTTAATGTTTAAGCGGAGCCTTTTCTTTATAACGAAAAGGCTTCTTTGTTTTTATCTTTCTCTAATATTTAGATCCATTGTGTTTACCAACTTCGAAACCATGTTTTCCCAAAAATTGATTTCCAGATTCTATTGCATCTTCTTCTAAAGTAGTTCCCATTGAATCGTTCCATCTATTTAAGTAACCAAATAAAGAAATTACACCTAACATTTCTACGATTTCTCCTTCGTTCCAATATTTATATAATTCTTCTTTAATTTTTACATCAACTGCATTAGGTACCATAGAAGCTGCTAAAGAAAAATCTAATGCTGCTCTTTCTGCATCTGAAAAAGCAGTATGCGTTTTATATTCCCAAATATTATCTAATTGTTCTTGTTCTGCTCCATAACGTTCTGCTGCTCTAATTGCATGTGCTTGGCAATATCTACAACCTGTTGCGTTACTCGAAACCCAAGCAATCATTCTTTTTAAAGCAGAAGTTACTCTACCTTCATTTGCCATAACAGCTTTGTTTAAATTTATAAATGCTTTAGAAATTGCAGGTCTTCTTTGCATCGTTAATACCGAATTTGGGCAAAAACCCAATGTTTCATTAAAAAACTCTGCAAGTTTTTGAGTTTCTAAATCGTGTTCTGCATTAAGAGGTGTTACTAATGGCATGTGCTTCTATTTTATTAATTTTCTATTTTCTTATTAAACTAAAACTTCCTTTTTTCTCTACAGACAAGCCGTTTTTATCGGTTAAAATTGCTTGAAACCAATAACTGTTGGAAGGTAGTAATTTCCCTTTATATGTTCCATCCCATCCTTCACTTTCTTGTGTAATTTTAGATAAAACTACTCCATACCTATTGTAAATATAAATATCTGTAACTGTATAAAAGTCTTTATTATACCCTTTTAAATTCCAAAAATCATTTTTTGTATCGTTATTTGGTGTAAAAAATCTTGGATATTCTAATATCGAGAAAGTATATTTAGCAGTTCCACAACCACCTTTATCTCTAATAAACAAGGTGTGTAATCCTGTTGATATTCCTTCAAAAAAACCATTGTCTTTATAGTTTCCAAACTCGTTATCTAATGTAAATTCATAATTTCCAGAGCCTATATTTTGGATTTCTACATTTATTGAATTATTATCAGAATCGTCTATGATTAAAATATCTTCTTTGGTAATATTTGCTATTTCAGATTCTTTTACAACAATTGTTTTTTCCAAAGACTCGCAACCTGCTTCCGAAAATGCTTTTACGGAATAATTTCCAACTTCTGATATATTTATTTCTGAAGTATTCCCTGCTATTAAAACACCTTCTTTTTTCCAGACATACGTATAAATTCCTTGCTCATCTATTACCTTTAAATCTACAGAACCAATATCTTTACATAAGGCAACATTTTCTTTTTCTACATTAAAAACCGGAATTGTAGTATCTACCTCTGCAATTACCTCAGTTCTGTTTAAAGATATACAGTTAGAATTATTAGCTTCTACAAAATAAGAAACAGTTGCAGTTAAAACAGGTGTTCTATAAGTATTTCCTATATGAATTAGTTCTCCACCTGTTAAAGAATCGTACCAATTTACCACACCTTCTGAAGCTGTTGCACTTAATAAAGCTGTTCCAGAACAAATTAAATCGTTTTCTGTATTAGTTATATTAGGTCTTTGATTTACAATTATTCTAATGGGTGTTCTTGGCAAACTTATACAACCATCAACAGAAACGGATGCATAAAATGTTGTGGTTTCTGAAACTGTAGTGGTAAAATTGTTTCCTATGAATAATAAATCTCCACCAGAGGCTGCAGTGTACCCTAAAATTTGTCCTTCGCTTGGAATTGCGGAAATTGTAGCTGTTCCAGCTTCGCAAACATTGGCTTCTGTAATTGTAATTATCTGTGGTATATAAATACGAGAAGTTGCTGCAATATTTAATGGAGGATCTCCTAAAGAACCATATTCTACAACATAGCCTCTTGGAACATACAAATTTGTGCCACCCACGTTTGGCAAATCGTTCCATGCTCCTCTAATTCCTATGGAAGGGTCTGTTATGTGTGCATAATCTTCTCCTGTTGTATTGTTTCCTCTAAAATCATTTGGCTCACTTCTGTTCCATTTTGCATATTGACCTTGAGGAGAAGAACCATTTACTTGTCCATTCCAAAAAATGTCACCAGCTTCTGGGCCTGTTACCCATTTCCAAACACCTTCTGTTTCTTCGTCTGAACCACCAATCCAACCTGCTCCTGAAGCTTGTTTTCCTGCAAAATCTGCTTCAACTTCGCTAGTTAAAGTTGCTAAATAGCCTCGTCTTCCATAATAAAACTTATTTTCTGCAGCAATTTTAGCGTCCTTCCAAGTGATGCCTTGTGCTGGAATAAATTCATAAAAATGATCGGTTTCTTTTAAGTAGTTTTTATCGTCTGCTGTTAAAGAAAATATTTTTTCTTCGGAAACTGTATTTGCAGTTGTTGTAAAAGTTACTTGTTTTACAGCTTCCTCTAAGTCTGAAAACAACATTTCTGTACCTGAAACTTTTGAAAATAAAGTTAACTTTCCTTCATTTGAATTCCAACTTTGATCAATTGTTGAATGACTTCCTAAATCTAAAAGATCGAAACCATTTTGATAACCAGAGGAAATTTGAATAAAGAAAAACTCTATCCCAGTATCATCAGAATCTGTTATCGTAAAATCTTCGACAATATTTATAGCATTACCAATACAAAAAGCTTGGTCGCCATTTGCTGTAATTACAGGAGCAGTATCAGTTTGTGCATAAAATAAAACAGACATAAATAATGTACATAAAAAATTAGATTCCCTTTCAATTGATAAAATTTCTCCATTTTAATTCTTAACTTGTAAACGATGTTGCTATTTTTGTAAGAAACCCCAATTTAGCACTTCAATTTTAAAAAAAATATAATTTATGGTTAAAAATATAATTACTACAGTTTGGACAGAAAAATCGCAATTCGAAACCGACAATCCTAGTGGACATAAATTTACAATGTTCGACAAATCGCAAGACAATGGAGATACTGTTGGTTTTGCTCCAAAAGCTTTAATGCTATCTTCTTTAGCAGGTTGCTCTGGTTTAGATGTTGTTTCTTTATTAGAAAAAATGCGTGCTAAAGTTGCCGATTTTAAAATTGAAGTTACTGCAGAATTAACAGACGAACATCCTAAATTTTACAACAAAGTAAAAGTAGATTATCACTTTACAGACAGCGAATTACAACCCGAAAAAATACAAAAAGCAGTAAATTTATCTGTAACAAAGTATTGTGGAGTTATGGAAATGTTTAGACAGTTTGCAGATGTAAAAATTGAAATATTCTTGCATGATATGTCTTTAAAAGAATAATGTGCTATTAAAAAACTGCTATGAGATGGACTTTAAAAAAACCACCCAATAAAGAGAAAGTCGCCCAACTTGCCAATGACTTGCAGGTTGATAAAACCATTGCTACCATTCTTTGTCAAAGAAATGTAACTACTTTCGAAGAAGCAAAAAAGTATTTTCGTCCAAGTTTAGAAGATATTCACGATCCTTTTTTAATGAAAGATATGGATTTGGCAGTTGAAAGAATTGAAACCGCAATTTCTAACAACGAAAATATTTTAATTTTTGGCGATTATGATGTGGATGGAACAACAGCTGTTTCCTTAGTTTCTTCATATTTAAAAACGATTCACCCAAATATTGCAACTTATATTCCAGATAGATATGCAGAAGGTTATGGCGTTTCTTATATGGGTATCGATTTTGCAGAAGACAACGATTTTTCTTTAATTATTGCTTTAGATTGTGGTATAAAAGCCATTGAAAAAGTAGCTTATGCAAAAGAGAAAAACATCGATTTTATTATTTGCGATCATCACAAACCTGGTAAAGAAATTCCAAAAGCGGTTGCTGTTTTAAACGCAAAACAAGAAGAATGTAATTATCCTTTTGATGAACTTTGTGGATGTGGAGTTGGTTTTAAATTGATACAAGCTTTGGGAGTTTCTAGAAACCAAACGATTGAACATTTTGTGCCTTATTTAGATTTGGTTGCCACTGCAATTGCTGCAGATATTGTACCAATGAATGGCGAAAACAGAACTTTAGCTTATTTTGGTTTGCAAGTTATTAATTCTCAACCAAGAAATGGAATTAAAGCCATTATTCATCAAGTTAAAAAAACGGAACTTACAATTACTGATGTTGTTTTTATAATTGCGCCAAGAATTAATGCTGCTGGAAGAATGAAACATGGTAATTACGCTGTGGAATTATTAACAGAAATGGATTTAGATTCAGCCATTGAATTTGCTGCTGCTATTGAAATTAATAATGCTGATAGAAAAGATTTAGATAAGAAAATTACGAATGAAGCTTTAATACAAATAATAGATAACGAAGAAGAAAACAAATTTACATCTGTCGTTTTTCAAGAAGATTGGCACAAAGGTGTAATTGGAATTGTAGCTTCTAGATTGATCGAAAAATATTATAGACCAACGTTAGTTTTTACAAAAAGTGGCGATAAATTAGCGGCTTCTGCACGTTCTGTAAAGGGTTTTGATGTATATAACGCATTGGAGGCATGTAGCGAATTTATAGAACAATTTGGCGGACATAAATATGCTGCTGGGTTGACTTTATTGCCAGAAAATTATGAGAACTTTAAAAACAAATTCGAAGAAGTTGTAGAAAAAACGATTGACAAAGAATTGCTAACGCCAGAAATTTCGATTGATGCAGAAATAGATTTATCAGAAATTACAGATAAATTCTTTCGAATTATTCAGCAAATGGCGCCTTTTGGACCAATGAATATGAAACCGAATTTTAAGTCTACTTGTGTTAGAGATAATGGTTATGGAAAACAAGTAGGTGCAGATAAAACGCATTTAAAATTAAATGTTTTTCAAGGTGATAATAAAAAAACCTACAATGCAATTGGTTTTAATTTAGGTGATAAAATAGAGTTTGTACAAGACGAATTTGATATTGTGTATGCTTTAGACGAAAACGAATGGAATGGTTATAAAACTGTGCAATTGTTGTTGAAGGATATTAAATAGGAGTATGAAAATCTATGGAATAAGTGGTCTTGGAGCTGATAAAAGAGTTTTTAAATATCTAACTTAAAATTGATACTTCAGAAAGATTCTGTTTATTAGGCGTAAGTTTTGGTGGTTTAATTGCTACCGAAATTAGCAAACTCATTAATAAAACAATTCCTAACTATTTATAAAATGTTGTCATTTCGAGCGAAACGTAGTGAAGTCGAGAAATCTCTTTCTAATTTATCTTTCAGATTTCTCCACAAGGTCGAAATGACACACAAACTCTAAACATGCTGATCAATCAAAATAGCATTTCCATCTGGATCTAAAACCACAAAACTGCCTTTTCCTGAAGTGGATTCATCTACTTCTGTTTCTAATTTTACACCTTCTTTTTTTAAGTGTTGTTGAATAGTTCTTACATCATCAAATTCTTCTAATTTGTTGGCAGACTCATCCCAACCAGGATTAAAGGTTAGTATATTGTTTTCGAACATTCCTTGAAATAAACCAACTAAAGAGTTTCCGTTTTTAAGAATTAAATAATTCTTTTCTATTTGTCCTGCAAAAACTGTGAATCCTAATTTTTCGTAAAATGCGCGTGATTTATGAATGTCTTTTACCGATAAACTGATTGAAAATGCTCCTAATTTCATACTTTTTGATTTTAGTTGATGTTTTAAAGTTATGAAAAAAAAATTTATCCTGTCATTCCTGTGAATACAAAAATTTATAAAATAGTTAGTTGAAAACACTTCATTTGAAGAAATGACAAAAAGTTTACAAACAAGTTTAGCCCTGATTGAAGCATTTGTTTGAGCTCTTTTTTATTCTTTTTCTGAATAAAAAAAGCGAGTGCGAAAAGCAGGAAATAGCTCCTAAAAAAAATGTGTTCTAAGCTTCCATAGACATTAAAACCATTTTTAATTCCATATACGTAATATCTGCATCTACTTTTTCTTTAAGCGTAGTTAAACCCTTTACTTCACCTGCTTCTTCGATTTGATTTCGGATTTTTTTGTAGCGTTTTAAATCGATTAATTCTAACACATCTATGTCGCCAGAAGAAATATAATTCGCCAAATGATTTTCGATTGTTCCTACTGTTAAACTGCGTTCTTTGGCAATTTCTTTGATAGATAAACCCGATTTAAACAACTCAAAAGAAATTTGTTTTGTTGGTTTTTTATCTTCTTTTTTCTGTTCGTTAAATTTATTAATTCCGTTTTCTGTACAGTAATTATTAATAATTTCTAGAATTTCCTCTCCATATTTCGCAACCCTAGTTTTACCCATTCCTTTTACTTTTAAAAGCTCTTGTGAAGTTCTTGGTAAATCATCGCACATGGCATACAAAGCTTCTTGGGTAAATATTTGATATGCAGGAATATTTTCTGCAACTCTAATTTCGTCTCGTAATTCTCTTAATTTTAACGCTAGAATTGGGTCTCGTTTGGAAGCTACTTTTTTCTTCTTTTTAGGTTCCATTTTTTGCAAAACTGCTTTTGCTCTAACTTCTAAATATGCTTGTACTTTAAAACCAGTCGTCATTTTTTGCAATGCGAATAACTTTTCTTCTAACTTTTCTTGAAGTGAATCGAACTGTTTAGAAAAATCTGTTTTTACAGCTTTATTGTCTGTAGAAAAATTAATTGCATCTAAAGGTTTTGCAATATTATTTTGTGTGTGATTTAAAAAATAAGCAACTGCTTTTGTAAATCGCTCATGAATTGTAGAACTATTCTCTGGCAAAATATTGTCTTCTGAAAGTACTTTTAATTGATTTTTAAATCCGTTGGAAACTTTCATTAGAGCAACAATTCCATCGTCTTTTATGGTTTGTAAATGATCTATTACATCGCCTTTTATACTTGTTTGGTTTTTGTAGAAAATATCAATTAACCTTGTAATTGGATATAAAAAAGGTTGATAATCGAACAACTCCGAAATTAAATTCAGTTGGAATTCTATTTCAGATTCGTTTAAAATACTTTCATCAGGGTGATTTTCTTCTACACTTAAATTGAAAACACTTACAGTTTTATCGTTAATAATTGCGTTGCTTGTAATTGGTGTTTTTAAAACCAAGCCTTCCAAAGAAGTACACCTACTTAACGCAACATATGTTTGCCCATGTGCAAATGAAGCTTCTGCGTCTATAATTGCTTTTTCGAACGTTAAACCTTGACTTTTATGAATGGTAATTGCCCAGGCCAAACGTAATGGAATTTGTGAAAAAGCACCTACTAAATCTTCTTTTATCTCTTTTGTATCTTCATTAATCGAATAATTAATATTAGACCAGGTTTCTTTTTCTGTTACAATTTCATCAGATTCATTTCCACATTGTACAGTTACAGAAGTTTTAGAAATGTCTGTAATAATTCCTATTTTTCCGTTGAAATATCTTTTTTCTTGAGAAGAGTCATTTTTAATAAACATTACTTGTGCACCTACTTTTAATTCTAATTTGGCTGCATTTGGATACGAGTTTTCACTAAATTTACCTGAAATTTCAGCTTCAAAAAAACGACTTTTATTGGTAATTTTATTGAGTTCGGAATTGTTGATTAAATTCGCTCTATTATTATGTGTTGTTAGTGTAATATAACCTTCTTCTTTACTTGGCGAGAAAGTTGGATTGTAACGTTCGTTTAAAATTTTAGCAGATTTTTCTGATAAATTATCATTTCTAATTTCATTTAAAATGGTAATAAAATCTTCGTTTTTCTGACGATAAATATGTTTCAATTCAATTGAAACTACATCTGCTTCTAGAAAGGCTTTTGAACTAAAAAAGTAAACAGTATTGTAATGCTGTTGTAACAAACTCCATTCATTTGGTCTTACAACTGGTGCTAATTGTTGCAAATCGCCAATCATTAAAATTTGTGCGCCACCAAAAACTTTATTTCTGTTTTTATAACGACGCATAACTTGATCTATTCCATCTAACAAATCTGCACGAACCATAGAAATCTCGTCAATAATTACTAAATCTAACGATTTTATAATATCAATTTTTGTTTTCGAAAAACGACGTTGTTGGTTATTTGGCGGCTGATTTGGTAAAATAGGGCCAAAAGGCATTTGAAAAAAAGAATGAATGGTAACTCCTTTTGCATTAATTGCAGCAACTCCTGTTGGCGCAACAATTACCAATCTTTTTAAAGATTCGTTTTTAATTTGATGTAAAAACGTAGTTTTTCCTGTACCTGCTTTTCCAGTAATAAACAGATTTCTATCCGTTTTTTCAATGAAATTTAAGGCTAGTTCTAATTCAGGATTTGTTGACATTTTAGCTTTTTGATGCAAGGTAAATAATCCTATAGAATTATCTTAAATTATTTAGAATCTAAATCTTTTCTTTTTCCTAGTTGCCACATTAAAATGCCGCCTGTAATAAACATCCAAATAGAATAAGCGCCAATTGGAATTCCCATTTCAACATTATTTAAAATGGTTGTTGCAATTACAAAGGCTAATGTTCCATTTTGGATACCACTTTCTACTGTAATTGAAATTGCACTTTTAAAGTTTAATTTAAAAAGTTTCGCGGTTAAAAATCCAACTCCCATTGTTAAAATATTTAATATTAAAGTAACCAAGCCAACTTCTTTCATTCCAGTTCCAATCATTTTATAATTTGCTGCTATTACTGCTATAAATACTAAAATAAAAATAATGGTTGATGCTAATCTCATTGGTTTTTCCATTCGTTTTGCAAAACTAGTTTTGTATTTACGGATAACCATTCCTATAGAAATTGGAATTACTGTAATAATCATTATTTGTAATATTGTATTTAAAATTGGTAGTTTAATTGTTACATCTGTATCAGAGCCAAAATATTCTAAAGCATAAGACAAAATAAATGGAATTGTTAGTATACTAATAATACTTGCAATTGCTGTTAATGTTACCGACAAAGCAATATTTCCCTTACAAATTTGCACTATTAAATTACTAGTTGGACCTCCAGGACAAGTTGCTAAGACCATTAAACCGACTGCCATTGTTGGATTTAAATTAAAAACGATTGCTAACGAGAATCCAATAATTGGTAAAAAAAATAATTGATTAACTAACCCAATTAGAGCGGCTTTTGGGTATTTTATAATTCTTGAAAAATCTAATGGAATTAACGTCATTCCCATTCCTAGCATAATAATTGCGAGTGATAATGGTAAAAATATTTTTCCTATAATTTCTGCTACTGTCATATTTATTTCTAGTAATATAAATTATAAGGAACGTAAAATCTTTTCCATTTTTCTACCTTTCGCTAATTCATCAATTAGCTTTTCCATTTGTCTGCATTGTTTGTACAGTATAAACTCCTCCTCAATTTCTTCAATTCGGTAACCACAAACAACACCTTTTATCATGTATGCATTAGGATGTAAAGTAGCTTCTTCAAAAAAAGTTTTATAGGTTACTTTTTCATTGATAAGTGATTGTAGTTTCTCTTCATTAAAACCTGTAAACCATTCTAATACTTGATGAAATTCTTCTTTGGTTCTACCGTTTTTCTCCAATCTATTCAAGTAAAGTGGGTAAATAGTTGCAAAAATCATATTTGCAACTTTTTCATTTTTTTCTGCTGTTACTTTCATTTTGATGATTATAAAATATTGAAGTAACAATTTACAAAATTATTATGAATAGAAAACTCAAGTAAAATACTTGGAATTTTAGCGCATGTAATTAATTATATATTTTCCTTCTATTCTTGTTATAGCTCCTCCTCCGAAACAGACACGTTGATTATTATTTTCATCTATCTGTTTTTGAAGTTTTACAATATTAAAGTTATCTATTAATCCATTTTGCTCTATAGTTAAGGTTTCTGTTGACCATAAATTATTATTTATCAAATAATAACCAAATGCTGAATTTCCAGAGCCTGTTGCTGGATCTTCAATGTATCCAAAAGTGGGCGCAAAAACTCTTGTTCTATAATCATTTATTTTTTCTCTCACATTTGATGTAAAAACTTCAATGATATCTATTTCCATACTAAAACAATATTCTTTCAATTGATCGAGGTTGGCTTTAATCGTCAAAATTGATTCTAAGTCTGTTATTGGAACAATCAAGGTTGATAACCCAGCATTTATAACAGAAATTGGTAAATCAGTATTTATTTTTAATTTATCAATTCCCAATTTATTTGCTAATTCTCCAACATTTATGATAGTATCTTTTGTCTGAGGCTTAGGTGACATAATAAAAACTGAATCAGATTCTTTAAATCTGTTTTCAACACTTAAAATTCCCTTGTTCGTGTTTATAGTCAAGGTTGGAATATTTGCTAAACTATTATCTGATTTAATTAAGTCGTACAAAATAGCTATTGTAGCATGACCACAAAAGTCAACTTCTCGTTCCGATGAATAATATCTTAAATCAAATTCGCGTTCTCCTACTTTAGCCACATATCCAACTTCGTTTACAAATCCCTTCAATTCTTTTGCTATCTGTAACATTTCGCTTTCTGAAATATCATCCAATTTATCCAACAAAATGTAGCCAGCTGGGTTTCCATCTGATTTTTCGGTTGCAAATGCGTCTATTTTCTTAAAATTATATTCTTTCATCCAAGTATGTCGATTTTGTTTGGATTAATGTGTGCTAACGTTTAGTATATGAAGCCTAGCCTTCCAGTAGGTGGCCATGACTTCAAATACTGTGTTGTATGCTATTTTTATTTTTTAAAATATGTTCATCAATTCAAAGCTTACCGATTTCACTACTTTTTGTATAAAAAATCCTCAACTGCCTGACCGAATATATTTGGCAATTGATGATGAAATGCATGGGCAGCATTAGAATATATTAGTAGTTGACTATTAGGGATTTGTTTGTATAAGAGAAAAGAATTCTTGTCAGAAAATGCAATATCTTCTTTTGAACCAGCTACCAAAACAGGGTGAGTAATTTCTTTAATTTTTGTAAAATAATTTTTATCACTTGAAAAGAAATTTTTTGTAGCTATTCCCTGTGCTGCCCAAGTTGGGGGTTGTGTAGGTTGCACTTTGGTCTTATATTTTTCTATGCGAGAAAGTGAGGCTATAGCGTTTTCAATACCTTTTTGATTCTCCGTAAAAAATACAGTCTGATGATCTTCAGGTTTCATATCATAGACCTTTGTAGCAACAGCCAAAAAACGTTCTGTTGGATATTCCGTCTGTTCGCTACCTCCAGGCCCTGTACCAACTAATATTGCTTTGTTAACCAAGTTAGGATAATTCAAAAGAAAAACCTGCGCAACAAGTCCGCCCATACTCCAACCCAAGATATTGACTTTTTCGAAGCCTAATTGATTGATAAAATCGAAAGCAATAGAAGCCATTCCTTCTATCGAATCTTCACTTTTACCATTAGTAGCTCCAACTCCAAAATTATCAAAGACAACAACTTTATTTTTCTTAGCTAAAGAAGAGATAAAAGCTGGGTCCCAATCATTGATAGTTCCTCTGAAGCGATTGAAAAGAATTAAAGGGCTTCCTTCCCCAATAATTCGGTGGGCAACTTGAATGCCGCGAATCTCTATAAAATTAACATCACTATTAATTACTTCCTTCATGTTTTTAATTATTTAATTATTTACTTTTTTATTTATAATATTTCTCAATTCAACAGACCACAAGATTTTATAGTGTCCAATATTTTTTAGTTTAATAAGCTCGCTATTATCTATGCACTTTGATGTTCGTTCTGCATCATGAAAAGATAAAACTTTGTCATCTTCAGAATGCACAATAACAACCGAATCTATTGGATTCATTTTCGGACAAAGTGTCTCCATATTGATTTCTTCCAATGGGATATTGGCATCTTTTTCTATTAGTTCAGATAATTTTTGAAGTGTTTTTTGAGACATTCCCAACTTTCTATTGATAGAAAAAATAAATTCCTTAAAACTAAAGGGGGTAGTTATAATTATCCATTGATTTAATTTAAAATCTGGATTTTTTAATAAACCAAGTTGTGTAGAAACTGTCCCAAAAGAGTGGCTAATAATTAGTTTTGGTTGATGTGTTTTTATTCTTGTAGAAATGAAATCTGCATATTCAAACATATTGGTAGACTTCCTTCTATTATTTCCATGGGAAGGGCCATCATAAGCAACTACATGATAGTGCTTCTCCAATAAAATGGAAACCAATGCTCCAAAATTCCCTGCTTGACCTTCCCAACCATGTATTAGTAATGCGATTGGATTGCCTTTCTTTCCCCATGAATATCCTATAAGTGTAAAATCAAGATATTTAACAAATAGTCTTTCTGATTTGGCAAGAATTCGTTCTTCCATTTCACGAAGTTTTCGCTTTTGAGGTTGAGAAATTCGATTGTAAATTAATCGAGAGGCCAAGTTTGGGGCTACCTTGCTTAATATTTTCAAGAAATTTTTCATATCTTGGTTCTAAATTAGAACTCAAATATACAATATCTAAGTTCTAAAACAATACCTAGACTTAAATATTATGCAATTTTATAAAAAAACAGAGACTAATAGATTGAATTGTCCTATCCAGTTAACCAGCCATATTATAGGAGATAAATGGATTTTATTAATATTAAGAGAGCTATTTTTGGGTAATACCAAATTTGACGAATTTGAAAGAAACTTGGCTATTTCTAAATCTGTTCTTACTACTAAACTAAAGTTATTAGTAGAGTTTAAGTTAATAATAAAAACAGATTATAAAGAAGAAAAAAAGAGAACAAGAAGTAAATATCAACTATCAAAAATAGGAAGTGAACTTTTGTTTATTATGGGTGCTGTAATGGAGTGGGGCAATACGAATTTGGTAAATAAGGAAGAGACCTATTTAAAAATTATTGATAAATCTGATACTCCTGTAAAATTAGTTTTTGCGAATCAGGATAATGATATACTTGCTTTAGATGATTTGAGTTTTGAGTTGTCTTGAATGGTATGCAACGTTAGCACTAATATTTGTCGTTTTAATGACTTTAATAGTATAACGAATTTATCTTTTAAGGAGAAAGGAAAGAGGATAAAGACTAACATTAAGAGATAAAAAAGCCAACAAATAAGTTTAGCCCTGATTGAGCGGTTTGTTTAAGCTCTTTTTTGAGGGACGAAAAAAAAGCGAGTAGCAAAAGCAGGAAATAGCTTTAAATAAAAAATCCCAAGCAAAAGCCTGGGATTTTAATATGTATTTAGCAATATTGTTGCTTACATTTCTAATGCTTTTGTAGGATTATTATCCATCAATAACTCAACAGGATTTTCTAATGCTTCTTTTACAGCCACTAAAAAACCTACAGATTCTCTACCATCTACAATTCTGTGATCATAAGACAATGCAACATACATAATTGGCTGAATTACAACACCGCCATTTACTGCCATTGGTCTGTTTACAATATTGTGCATTCCTAAAATTCCACTTTGTGGAGGATTTATAATTGGCGTAGACAACATAGAACCAAATACACCACCATTAGTGATTGTAAATGTTCCACCAGTCATTTCATCAATAGTTATTTGCCCATCTCTTGCGCGTAAAGCCAAACGTTTTACTTCGCTTTCTACACCTCTAAAAGATAAGTTTTCCGCATTTCTAATTACAGGAACCATTAAACCTTTTGGCCCAGAAACTGCAATAGAAATATCTTGAAAATCGTGTTTTATTTGAAAATCTCCATCAATCATAGAATTCACATCTGGGTACATTTTTAAAGCTCTAACAACTGCCAAAGTAAAGAAAGACATAAATCCTAAACCAACTCCGTGTTTCGCTTTAAAATCTTCTTTATATTCTTTACGTAAATCGAAAATTGGCTGCATATTCACCTCGTTAAACGTTGTTAACATGGCAGTTTCGCTTTTTACAGCTACCAAACGTTCTGCAACTTTTCTACGCAACATAGACATTTTCTTACGCTCTGTTCCACGAGATCCGTTAGCTGGTTGTGTTCCCATAGAAGGCACTGCTTTTACAGCATCGTCTTTGGTAATTCTACCATCTTTTCCTGTTCCTTTAATAGAAGAACCATCCATCCCTTTTTCTGCTAAAACTTTTTTAGCAGCTGGCGATGCAACTCCAGAAGCGTAAGTTTCTTTTTTCTCTACACTTGGCGCAACTTTTTCTTCTTTTGTTGGCGCTTCTTTTGTTGGTTGCTTTTCTGAAGCATCTCCTTCAGGTTTTGCTGCACTTGTGTCTATTAAACACACAACTGCTCCAACCTCTACTGCATCTCCTTCTTCCGCTTTTAAAGTGATAATTCCACTTTCTTCGGCTGGCAATTCTAAAGTTGCTTTATCAGAATCTACTTCTGCAATTGGTTGATCTTTTTCAACATAATCTCCATCTTCAACTAACCAAGTTGCAATTTCTACTTCTGTAATCGATTCTCCTGGAGAAGGAACTTTCATTTCTAAAACACTCATGGTTTCTTATTTTACTTGCGCCGAAATTATTTCAGCATTTAATTATTTTAACTTTTATTTTTTGGGCGTTTTAACAGGCTTTCCACTAAATCTTTTTTTGAAGAAAAATCAAAAAAAGGATGCCGTTTCAATCCTTAACGCGCTTACTCATTACTAAAAACACTATCAATAACACCTTTATGACGTTTCTTGAATCTTGTGCTTGAACCTGCTGCAGGAACTGCATAGTATTTACGAGAACGAACATTTAATTTCACTAAATCGAAACGTTCTAACATAAAACTCCAAGCTCCCATATTTCTTGGTTCTTCTTGTGCCCAAACGTAATCTTTCACATTCGGATATCTATCTATTACCTTTTGTAATTTCTCTAAATGCAGAGGAAATAATTGTTCAATTCTAACCAAAGCAACATCTTCTCTTTCTAAATTTTCTCTTTCTTCTAATAAATCATAATAGAATTTACCCATACAGAAAACCAATTTTGTTACTTTTTCTGGATTTATTGTATCATCAATTACTTCTTGAAATTCGCCAGTTGCTAAATCTTCAATCGAAGAAATTACTTTTGTATGTCTTAATAAACTTTTCGGAGTAAATACAATTAACGGTTTTCTATAATCACGTTTCATTTGACGACGCAATAAATGATAGAAATTCGCAGGTGTTGTACAATTTGCAAGTGTCATATTATCTTCTGCACACAATTGTAAATAACGTTCTATTCTTGCAGATGAATGTTCAGAACCTTGGCCTTCATAACCATGAGGTAATAAAACCACGATTCCGTTTTGTAATTTCCACTTATCTTCTGCTGCAGAAATGTATTGGTCGAACATTATTTGTGCTCCGTTAGAGAAATCTCCAAACTGTGCTTCCCAAATTGTTAATGTGTTTGGGTTACCCATTGCATAACCATAATCGAACCCAAGAACTCCATATTCAGATAATAACGAGTTGTAAATCGTCATTTGTCCTTTACTCTTTGGATTTCTATTTAATAGGTTAATTCTCTCTTCTGAAAGTTCGTCACGCAAAATAGCGTGTCTGTGAGAAAAAGTTCCTCTTTCTACATCTTGCCCAGAAATACGTACATTAAAACCTTCTTCCATTAAAGAACCATAAGCTAAATTTTCTGCCATTCCCCAATCTAATTGATTGGTTTCAAAAGCCATTTTTGCTCTTCCTTGTAAAATACGTTCTGCTTTTCTAACAAATTTCACACCTTCAGGAACTGTAGAGACTACTTTTGCAATATTTCTTAAACCATCAGCTGTATATTTTGTATCAACAGGTTGCAACATTGCTGGTAATTCCTCACGATCGAAACCTTCCCAAGTAGATTGCATGAATTCTTTTACTTTCGATGTTTCTACTTTTTTAGACTCATCGAATTCAGTCTCCAACATACTCTTGAATTCTGTAGTAATTTCAGCTAAATAATTTTTATCTATACTTCCTTCTTGTAATAATTTTTCAGCATAAATCTCTTTTACATTTTCATGTTTAGAGATTGCTTTGTATAATTTTGGCTGTGTAAAACGAGGCTCATCACCTTCATTATGCCCGTATTTTCTGTAACCTAAAAGATCTATAAAAATATCGGTTTTAAATTTCATTCTAAACTCTAAAGCCATTTGCATTGCGTGACAAACTGCTTCTGTATCATCTGCATTTACATGTAAAACTGGCGATAAAGTTACTTTTGCAACATCTGTACAATAGGTACTTGAACGTGCATCTAAATAGTTTGTTGTAAATCCGATTTGGTTATTTACAACAATATGAATTGTTCCTCCTGTTTTATAACCATTCAATTTTGCCATTTGAACAACTTCATAGGCAATTCCTTGACCTGCAATTGCAGCATCTCCATGAATAATTATTGGAAGAATCTTACTCGAATCTCCATCGTATTTTCTATCAATCTTTGCTCTAGTAATTCCTTCTGCAACTGCTGCAACAGTTTCCAAGTGAGATGGATTTGGAACCAAATTCATTTTTATTTCGTTACCATCTCTATAAGTTTTACTTAACGTTAAACCTAAATGGTATTTTACATCTCCATCGATATCTTCATCTTCGAAATCTTTTCCTTCGAACTCGCTAAATAAATCTCTAACTGGCTTTTTAAAGATATTTACTAAAGTATTTAAACGACCTCTGTGTGCCATTCCTAAAACACATTCTTTCACTCCAAAAGTTTCTGCTGCTTCTCTTAAAACAACTGCCATTCCTGGAATTAAAGATTCACCTCCTTCTAAAGAAAAACGTTTTTGCCCTACATATTTTGTTTGCAAAAAGCTTTCAAAAGTAACTGCTTGGTTTAATTTTCCTAAAATATATTTTTTAGATTCAATAGAATAATTAGGATGATTATCGTTGGTATTTAATCGATCCTGCCACCATTTTAATTTTATTGGGTTTCGCATATACATGTACTCCACTCCAATAGAATCGCAATAAATAGTTTTTAAGTGACTTATTATTTCAGAAAGTTTAACTCTTCCCAAACCTAAAACATCTCCTGCAGAGAATTCTTTATCTAAATCGTTTTCGGTTAAACCGAAATTTTCGATTTCTAAAGTAGGTTGATATTGCCTCCTATCTCTAACCGGATTTGTTTTTGTAAATAAATGTCCACGTGTTCGATAACCGTTAATCAAATCTACCACTAAAAATTCCTTCTTTACTTCTTGTGGAATTTCTAAAGAGGTTTCATCATCTTTAAAAGAATAATCTTCATTTGCCAAATCGTATCCTTGAAAAAAACTTCTCCAACTTGGCTCAACAGAGTCTGGGTTTACTAAATATTGATCGTATAAATCGGCTATAAAGCCTGTATGTGCTGCGTTTAAGAACGAAAATTTGTCCATATAATAGTTTATGCTTTGTATATAAGCTAATTCTTAAAACAAAAATACAATATTTGAAATAAAAGAAGAATTAATTTTTACTTTAAAAGAGTAAAAAAAAATTAAATTTTTTTCAAAAAGTATTTGGAGATGTATTAAAAAGAATTATATTTGCACTCGCTAATCACAAATGTGATGCAAACTCCTCTTTAGCTCAGTTGGTTAGAGCATCTGACTGTTAATCAGAGGGTCCAAGGTTCGAGTCCTTGAAGAGGAGCAAAAAAACCTTATCAATTTTGATAAGGTTTTTTTATGCGTTCTTGTTTCTAAGAAAAACAAAACGCTAATTATCAAATAATTACCATATTACCTTACTAAACTTTATCTTCTAAATATATAATGTGCACATTATTAAATCCTGAATTTGTGCCGTGATTTAAGATTTCTATATCCGTTTAATTGAAGTAAAAAGAGTATGATGTTAAACAAACATTAAGTAATAACAGCTGTATGAAGTGTTTTTATAATCAACTTTTTAAGGTTATTTCTCCTATAAATTTCTAACGCACTCTTATTTTCCTTCTCTATTATTAATTTAAACAGATAAAGTTTAAAATATTTTCTTCCTAAAATTAAATATCCTTAACTAACATGACATCTGCGAATCTAGTTGAATCTTCTTATTTCAGAATAATATTTTTTTTTAAAATGTACAAATTATTAGTTGCATTACAAAACCAGTATTGGTTGTCTTTTTTTTTGAAGCTCCTAAATCAGTGGATAATTCATTAATATTTTTAAAATTATAGTAATTTTAAGTCTAAGAAAAGAGTCATAAATATACTCAATACAAAAATTCTATTTTAAATTTAAAAAAAAAACAAAAAAGTGTTTGCGAGATAAACAAAACATATTATATTTGCACCTCTCTTAAAACACATAGAATTAATTTTATTGTTTTTTGAATAAGTTCTAAATAAAATAATGACTGCGAAAGTAGCTCAGGGGTAGAGCATCACCTTGCCAAGGTGGGGGTCGCGGGTTCAAATCCCGTCTTTCGCTCTATTTTTATAATACCAATGCTGAAGTGGTGGAATTGGTAGACACGCTGGACTTAAAATCCAGTGGTCAGTAATGGCCGTGCGGGTTCAAGTCCCGCCTTCAGTACAAGAACCGTAGCATTTATTTGTTACGGTTTTTTTGTTTTTAATATTTGCTTTTATTTCAAATGAAACTTGTAAAAACAATTACCCTATTATAACTTCATTCTTTTAAAACTATCAAAATAAAAAAGGCAGTGATTTGGAATCACTACCTTTTAATTAAAATTCTAAATAAAAATTAATCTTTTTTAACTTCAGATTTCCCTAAAAACTTAACTTTTATCTCAGCGGCAGAACTCCATTCTTTTCCATTGACTTCAGATAATGCTACTAATTTATAATATCTACCTCTTTTTTCTGAAAAATTTACGGTTTGTAATTCGTTGGAATTAGGCCATTTCCCTGAAGCTACTGCACTTCCCCAGTCAGAAGTATTATTACTAACATAAAATTTATATTTTGCAATTCTACCATTTTGATTTCCCTGTCTTGGCAAATACGTAAACCCTGAAATATTTTTAGATTCTCCTAAATCAATTTGTAATTCGTGTGGTAATCGATTATTTCCTGAAGACCATTTTGTATGCCAAAAAGTACCATTATTCCCATCAATTGCATGTTTTGCAGGACTATTTCCTCCAGAAGTTTCTTCACTATCTACATAATGTACTTTAGGAGTAATAATTTTATTATATTTTATAAAGTCTTTTAATGTTTGAGAGCTAGTACCTCTAGAATCCGTAACTTTTAAAGTCACATCAAAACTTTTCCCAGCATTTTTAGAATAAGTTATTGTAGGTCGCTCTAGAGTTGATGTTGTTGGTGTACCTCCTGGGAAACTCCAAAAATATGTAGCCTTTTTATCTACAACAGAATAATCTGCAAATTTAACAATAGAGTTATTTTCATCAAAAGTATTTCTATTTGCAGTAATATTAGCTTTGGGAGCTGTTAATTCAATTAAATCATTTTCCCAAATACCTCTTGAAGTCCCTAAACGTAATTTTCCTTTTGCATAATTTATAAACATAAAAGGCGTTTTACCTGCTTGCATTCCTTTTCCGAATAACTTCCAATTTGCCATTCCTTTTTTTCTATAATAAACGCCAAAACCAGTTCCTGCATACAAAATATCATTACTTCCTCTTTGATAAATTATAGAGTATATTTGTTGATTTGGCAAACCAGTTGAATAATCGCTCCAAGTTTTACCTCCATCTATAGACTTTATAATCTTAACTTCATTTTTTGTTCCTCTTAGAGTAACCCATAAATGATTAGGATCTTTATCACTAACTGCAAGTCTCCAAAGAGAATTATCTCCTATTAAAGAAGAAGAAGGTCCAACTTCAGACCAAGTTACACCTTCATCTGTAGATTTAATAACTCTATTAGGATCCACAACTGCATATACGTAATTAGCATTAGCAAAACTTGTTTTAACAGCAACTGCATTTCTCTTTTCTATTTCAAAATTTTTAATCACTTGCCAACTTGCAGCATTATCAGTTGACTTTGCTAATTTATACGTCTTATTTCTATCTCCATAATCACTACCATAAATTGTATAATATTGATGCGGATGAAACTCCAAATTGTCTAAAACAATGTATCCTAGCTCAATTCCTAAATTTTGCATTTGATGTCCTTTTTTACCAGTTAATGATCTTTTAACACGTTCATGTCCCCAAGGATGGTTATACATATATTGATCATCAATTGGGTTTACATTCGCAGCCATAGCATCTGCACCGTTAACACCAATCCAACCACCATAAACAGTATCGTCTCTATAACATATTTGGTTATGATTCAGGCCCACTGCCATTATATCATTTTTAAAAGACTGACTAAAGCCCCACAATTCTTGAACTCCAAGTCCATCACTTTTGTCTTTTACTACAGTCTTTCCTCTATCTGAAGAATTATAAACACCTCCGTCATTTGAATTCCAAATATTATCTCCAATAATAGAAAGTCCATGATGATCTCCATGAACTCCTGTATGAGCATCGTTAGATTTATAACGATCGTATTGTTTTCCTGTTACGATATTTCCAGATGTATCAAATTTCCAAGTTGCACCTCCATCTGTACTTATTTTTAATTTATTAGCAGCACATGCTAGAAAATTCTCATCTGTTTCTGAAACAGTAAAAGCAAAATTCCAAGTAATTTGAGCTAAATGAGCAGTTCCTGATAAAAAATCTGAAGCTCCTTGCGCATTTTCTAATGGGTTTGTCTCCTCACCACAACATTTTTTCCCGAATGAAAGCCCCGAATCTGATGACTTAAAAAAAGAAATTTTATCGTTAGAACCACCACCATTAAAACCAATCGCAATATATACTACATTTTCATTCGCAGGTGTAGTCGCTAACCTTCCTCGATGAGATTTTGTTGAATAATTTGCTGGATAACCATTACTGATTGTAGTAAAAGAGCTACCACTATTTTTGGATCTTTTAAAATTAATCCAGTTAGAGGTCGAAGATTCTTCCAAAATATATAAAGTATTTGGGTCATTTGGTTTTATACGCATATCCCAAATCTTTTTTGTAGTTTGATATTTTTGAGTCCAAGTAACACCACCATCTATAGATTTCATTAATTTATAAGAATTTCTTTCAGCTGTTGTCGCATAAACAATATCACTATTTGTGGTTGCAACATCTAACCAATTTAATTGACCGTAAGATTCTGGCTTAAACTTTCTTAGACCAGTATATGACCAATGCAAACCTCCATCAATAGATTTTACAACACCTATATCTGTATTTGCATAAACAATTTCTGAATCTTTTCGACTGTAAATAATTTCATTCACCCATTCTACTTCTGGTACATCTCCAGAAACAAAATTGTAATTTTCTCCATTATTATAGGTATGCCATATTCCAGCAGTTGCAGCTCCAATCAAAACAGAGTTTGTATTTGTGGGATTAATTCGTATCGATCTAACAACACCACTTCCAGCATTATCTTGGGTTTTATTCCAATTTAAGAATAATTGAGACCATGCCTCCCCTTCTTGGGATTTACAAGAAAAAATAGAAGCTAAGAAAATTAAGAGCAGTACTATAGTTCTTATTGGATAAAGTGTAGATTTCATATTATAGTATTAGTTAAGTATTTATTAGTGTGAGCTAAATTATATTTACAAAACTAGTATTTCGTCTTCTATATGTAGTATGAATTTTTAATCAAAAAAGGGAGCTTATTTCATAAGATCTCGGTATTTTATAGAAGAAAATAACAAGAATAAAAAAAGCTGAAAATTTATTTTCAGCTTTTTTTTAACAATTAATAAATCCCCCAATTTATAATTGTGTCACTATGATAATTTAACTCAACTTAAAATTATACTTGTAATCCCTAATTACACTACAAAGAAACAATCTTTCTAAGTGTTATTTATAAAATTTCGATAAATAGAATAAAATAATAGTTGATTGGTAAGTTTATTTCGATTACTCGTTTTTATAACAAGTTCAATCTTTCCATTAATTCACTTTTATGAGATCTACTAATAGGAATAACATGTTTTTCAATTAAAACTGAATTATCTTCTATATCTATAATTTTTGAAGTATTTATTATAAATGATCTATGAATTCTCATAAACATATTGGAGGGTAATTTGTCGTCTATTTTCTTTAAAGTAGAATGAACTATATAGTTTTTCTTATGTGTTTTAATCTTAATATAATCTCCCTTCGCTTCAATTAAAAGAATCTCAGGTATGTTAATTTTCACTAACCTTTTATCTACATGAACAAATATAAAATCTTTCTTTTCGACTTCTATAGTTTTAGTAATATTAACATTAGAATCTACTTTTAATAATTTATCAATAGATTTTAAGAAACGTTCTAATTTTACTGGTTTTAATAAATAATCGACAACAGCATCATATTCGAACGCTTCTAATGCAAAAGTTTTATCTGATGTTGTTAAAATAATTTTAGGTAATATTTTTAAAGTTTTCATAAAGTCGAACCCAGAAAACGAAGGCATATGTATGTCTAAAAAAATAACTTCAACTGAATTTGAATTTAAGTATTTTATAGCATCTATTGCAGAAGAAAATTCTTCTTTTACTTCTAATTTTGTTTGTTTACACAACTGCTTTATAATCAATCTAGCAGATACATCATCATCTATGATTATACAATTCATAACTTTTGGGGACTTATTTATCGTTTAAATATACATTAATTCTCTCTAAAATTGTTATTAAATTAGCATATTGTTCCGAATGCTTATTTTTTATTTCTAATTCTACTTTTGATGCTAAATCAAAGCTTTTCTCCATACCAAACATACTAATTTTATGTTTTATTTTATGGATATTAAATGAAAGCTGTTTATAATCTTTCTCCTCAAAATTTTTCTTTATTGAAGATAATTCTTTTGGAAATTCGTCTTTTAAAATTGTGAGCATAGATGTCTCAAAATCTTTATCTCCTCCAGAAATTTGCTGAATGTAATTAAGGTTAGGTTTTTCCAACTTAGATAGAAATTTGACGATTTATTTGTTGACTTAAAGATATTAAAGTTTCTGTTCTTGAAATTCCTTTAATTGTTTGAATATTATTTTGAAGCAGGCTTAGAAGATGATCGTTACTTTTACAAATAATTTTAATAAAAATTGGGTAATTACCTGTTGTATAATGACTTTCAACTACTTCTGGAATATTTTTTATTTGTTTGATTACAGTAGATATTTCTCCAACTGAATCTAAAAAAATTCCCACGAAAGCAGTTGTTGTATATCCTAAAATTTTTGGATTTAGCTTTAAATTATATCCATCTATTAATTTAGTTTTTTCTAATTTCCTTAATCTTTGATGAATCGCGGCTCCAGAAATACCTACTTCTCTAGCAATACTTAAAACTGGCGTTCTAGCATCTTTTACCAATGTTTTGATAATTATTTTGTCTATCCCGTCAATTTTCATATTTAATAATTTCGCATAAAGGTAAAAAAAATAGAGAACACAAACTGTATTCTCTATTTTTCATTTATTAGTATAATTACATATTGTTACTGCAATACAAAATCTTCCATAAATTTTGTTGTGTAGTTTCCTGCAATATAATCTGGATGATCCATTAATTGTCTGTGAAAAGGAATTGTTGTTTTAACTCCTTCAATTACAAATTCATCTAAAGCTCTCTTCATCTTATTAATTGCTTCTTCTCTAGTTTGAGCTGTAACAATTAATTTTGCTATCATAGAATCGTAATTTGGCGGAATCATATAGCCAGCATATACATGAGTATCCATTCTTACTCCATGACCTCCTGGTGTATGTAAAGTTGTAATTTTCCCTGGAGCTGGTCTAAAATTATTATATGGATCTTCTGCATTTATTCTACATTCGATTGAATGTAATTGAGGATAATAGTTTTTTCCTGAAATTGGAACTCCAGCGGCTACTAAAATTTGTTCACGAATTAAATCGTAATTTACAACTTCTTCTGTAATTGGGTGCTCTACCTGAATACGAGTATTCATTTCCATAAAATAGAAATTTCTGTGCTTATCTACTAAAAATTCTACAGTTCCTGCACCTTCGTATTTTATGTATTCTGCTGCTTTTACAGCTGCATTTCCCATTGCTTCTCTTAATTCATCCGTCATGAAAGGAGAAGGTGTTTCTTCTGTTAACTTTTGATGACGTCTTTGTACAGAACAATCTCTCTCAGATAAGTGACATGCTTTTCCGAAAGAATCTCCCACAATTTGAATTTCTATATGTCTTGGCTCTTCAATAAGCTTTTCCATATACATATCGTCATTTCCGAAAGCTGCTTTAGATTCTTGTCTAGCAGATTCCCAAGCTTCTTTTAAATCTTCTTCTTTCCAAACGGCTCTCATACCTTTTCCACCTCCACCTGCAGATGCCTTTAACATAACTGGGTAGCCTGTTTCTAGGGCTACTTTTTGGCAATTTTCAAAATCGATAATTACACCTTCACTTCCTGGAACACATGGAACACCTGCAGCAATCATTGTAGATTTTGCATTTGCTTTATCTCCCATTTGGTCAATCATATCTCCAGTAGCTCCAATAAATTTTATATTGTGTTCTTCGCAAAGTCTAGAAAATTTTGCGTTTTCTGACAAAAAACCATATCCTGGATGGATAGCATCTGCATTGGTAATTTCTGCAGCTGCAATAATATTAGGCATTTTTAAATACGATTCTGAACTTGCTGGAGGGCCAATACAAACAGCCTCGTCTGCAAATCTTACATGCAAACTCTCTGCATCTGCAGTAGAATATACTGCAACCGTTTTAATACCCATTTCTTTACAAGTTCTAATTACACGTAATGCAATTTCACCCCTGTTGGCAATTAATATTTTTTTAAACATCTTTGTAGTATTCGTTTGTTAGAAAATTGTCAATTAGAAAATATTCGTCTATAATTTAATAATTATAATATCGATTTCTAAATTAACTTACGATGGATCTACTAAAAACAATGGTTGATCAAATTCTACAGGAGAGGAATCGTCCACTAAAATTTTAACAACTTTACCTGAAATTTCAGATTCTATTTCGTTAAATAATTTCATTGCTTCGATTACACATACTGTATCACCAACTTTAATCTCCGATCCAACTTCTACGAAATTTGGTTTTTCTGGTGCTGGTTTCCTGTAAAATGTTCCAATTATTGGAGACTTAACAGTAATATACTTTGCATTGTCACTTTCTGCTTGGGCAACTACAGGCTCACCTGAAGCAGGCTGTGGAGTAGCTATTGGTGCAGCCATTTGTGGCATACCTTGCATAGGTGCAGCTTGTACAATTGTAGTTTCTGTTTTTTCTGTACCTGTTTTAATTGTAATTTTTACATCTTCCATTTCTAACTTTACCTCGCTAGCGCCAGATTTAGCTACAAATTTTATAAGATTTTGAATTTCTTTAATATCCATTTTTCTTATTGTTTAGTTTGTTTAGTATTATGAATTGTATGCCCATTTTAAGTATGCAGCTCCCCATGTGAAACCACCACCAAATGCAGCAAAAATTAAATTATCTCCTTTTTTTAATTCATTTTCATAGTCCGCTAATAAAAGTGGTAAAGTTGCAGATGTTGTATTTCCATACTTCTGGATATTCATCATTACTTTATCCGAGGAAACTCCTACTCTTTTTGCAGTTGCTTCTATAATTCTCTTATTTGCTTGATGAGCAACTAACCATTGAATGTCTGGTTCTGTTAAGTTGTTTCTAGTTAACATTTTTTCTGCAACATCTGCCATATTAGAAACAGCATATTTAAAAACTGTTTTTCCTTCTTGATATACAAAATGCTTATTAGCTTCAACAGTTTCTTTTGTAGTTGGCATAATGGAACCACCTGCTTCGATTCTTAAGAAATCTCTACCAATTCCATCGCTTCTTAAATATTCGTCTTGCAGACCTAAACCGTCGTTATTTGGTTCAAATAAAACAGCTCCTGCCCCATCTCCAAAGATAATACATGTTGCTCTGTCTGTATAATCTATAATAGAAGACATTTTATCTGCTCCTATTAATAATACTTTCTTATATCTTCCTGACTCTATATAACTTGCTGCTGTAGACATTCCGTATAAAAAACTAGAACATGCTGCTTGCAAATCATAACCAAATGCATTTATTGCACCAATTTCTGTAGCTACGTAGGCAGCTGTAGAGGCTACTGGTAAATCTGGAGTAGCAGTTGCGACAATAACTAGGTCTATTTCTGCTGGGTTACAGTTTGATTTTTGTAATAATTCTTCGGCTGCTTTAATTGCCATGTATGAAGTTCCTAAACCTTCTCCTTTAAGGATTCTTCTTTCTTTTATTCCAGTTCTTGTTGTTATCCACTCGTCATTAGTCTCAACATAGCCTTCCAACTCTTTATTTGTTAGAATATATTCAGGAACATACTTCCCTACTGCTGTAATTGCTGCAGTGATTTTAGTCATAATTTTTGGTTTGTTATCCAAATGTTAAGGAAATTCAAAGTAATGAAAATATTTTCACTTTTTAGGAAAAAGTTATCAAAAACGGTGAATTTTAGTATAAAAACGCAAAAAAACCCTCAAAATTGAGGGTTTTTCAAACATTTTAATTGTTTTTTAAGCTTCTGCAACTGCAGATTCCAATACTATTTGACCTCGGTAATATAATTTACCTTCGTGCCAATGAGCTCTGTGATATAAATGTGCCTCACCAGTTGTTGGATCTGTAGCGATCTGCTGATAAGATGCTTTATAATGTGTTCTCCTTTTATCTCTTCTCGTTTTGGAAATTTTTCTTTTAGGATGCGCCATTTTATGTCTTTTTTTCTGTTATTAAATTCTTTAATTTATCCCACCTTGGGTCTGTTTCTTCAACAGTTTGTACTTTTTTTATTTTTAGTTCTTCTAGTTTATTTAATGCTTCAGACTCCATAGTTCCATCCAAAACTTTTGGATGTATTCTTTTGTTTGGAACCGCCAACACAATCATTTCATAAATAAATTGTGCTACATTAAATTCGTACGCTTCGTGAGGTAATATTAAAATTTCTTCATTATCATCATTATATTCTGGACCAAATTTTACAACTAAGGGTAAAACCGAAGTTATTTCTTGATCGAACATTTCATTTGTAACATCGCAAGGAACATTTACGGTTCCTGAAGCAGTAAAAACAAGCTCAAATAAAGTGCTTTTTTTTACAAAATCTAAAGTGACATTTATAGAAGATTTTTCAAACTCATCGTAATTAAACGTATTAAAGAACGTATTGTCAATAGAATATTCGAATAAATGCTTTCCTTCTTTTAATCCTACAAACGATATGTTGAATTGTTTTAAGTCTTTCATTATCATACATCAATTGAGCGTGCAAAGATATAAAAAAATGTTTTACACACCTCTTTCTTTTGAAAAAAATTAATTATGTTAATTACTTTACTAATAGTTGATTTTTAGTAAGCTGTAAATACTCGTTTCTATTCTTATAAATTTGAATGCCAGCAAACAAAGCTTCTGTAAAAGAAGAAGGGTTTGCTAATTTTTTTCCTGCAATATCGAAACCTGTTCCATGGTCTGGAGAAGTTCTAATTTTATTTAGACCTGCCGTAAAATTTACACCATTACCAAACGAAAGTGCTTTAAAAGGAGCCAAACCTTGGTCGTGATAGGTTGCTAAAACGCCATCGAACTGCTTATAGGTTTCTGAACCAAAAAAACCATCTGCTGCATATGGCCCAAAAACTAAAGTTCCATTTTCTTTAATTTCATCTATCGTTGGTTTTATAATTTCGTCATCTTCTTTTCCAATTACACCATTATCTCCACAATGTGGATTCAAAGATAAAACAGCAATTTTTGGTTTGCTAATACCAAAATCTTTCTTTAAAGATTCGTGCATTATTTTAACCTTCTCTTTAATAAGTGCTGGTGTAATTGCTTCTGCAACTTTAGAAATTGGAATATGTCCAGTAATTAAACCTATTCTTAATTTATCTGTCATTAGAATCATTAAGCTATTACCTTCTAAATTTGCTTCTAGATACTCTGTATGTCCAGGAAAGTTGAATGTTTCCGATTGAATATTTTCTTTATTAATTGGTGCAGTAAGCAAAACATTTATTTTATCTTCCTTTAAATGCTCCATAGCAAATGCTAATGATTTTGCAGCATATTCTCCAGAAACTTTAGTTGAAACTCCTAATTCTAAATCAACATCTTCTTTCCAAATATTTAAAACATTTATTTTATTATGGTTAATTTGATTTATTGATGTAATTCCATGAACTGGAATATCTAAACTTAGTGCTTTTTTATGATAAGAAATAACTTTGGTAGCTCCAAATAAAACTGGAGTACAAAAATCTAACATTCTTTTATCTTGAAATGTTTTTAAAATTACTTCTATTCCAATTCCATTTAAATCTCCAATTGAAATTCCAACGATAATTTTATCAGATTTATCCATAGTAACTCTTGTAATATTAGTATTTTTGATTTGCACAAAAGTAACCAAAATTTAGCGAAATGTTTACAGGAATTATAGAAACACTTGGAGTTGTAACAAATATAGAAAAAGAGCAAGAAAATGTTCATTTAACTATTAAAAGTAACATTACAAACGAACTTAAAATAGACCAAAGTGTTGCTCATAATGGAGTTTGCTTAACAGTAGTTGCAATAAACAATAATGAATATACTGTTACTGCTATTAAGGAAACATTAGACAAAACAACGATTGGCATATTAAAAAACGCTGATAAAGTAAATTTAGAACGCGCCATGAAATTAGGCGACAGATTAGATGGACACATTGTACAAGGTCATGTAGACGAAACTGGTATTTGCACAAATATTGAAAATCAAAATGGAAGTACTGTATTTACATTTAGCTATAATTCTGAAAAAAATAATATAACTATAGAAAAAGGTTCAATTACTGTAAATGGAGTAAGTTTAACAGTAGTAAATTCTAAAAATAATTCTTTTAGTGTAGCAATTATACCATATACTTTTGAAAACACATCATTCAAAAACATGTCATTAAATGATAAGGTAAATTTGGAGTTTGATGTTATTGGAAAGTACGTTAGTAGATTAACGATTAGATAGAGAATTATTGTCTAACCTTGTTAACCCCATATATTAATCCCGAAACGAATAAAAACAGTAAACCTCCATCTACTGGAAGACCAGGTGGTGGTGGTGGTGGCATTGGTGGTGGAACAACTTGTCCATTAACAATGCATGTGTATATAAGTACTGTAAACAGTACCAAAAAAGTTTTTTTCTTCATTTTATATCCCCCCAGATTAAAATTTTGAAATATTTATAGTTGCAAATATATAATTTTTAAATTAAATACTTGCTTAAAATAAAGTGGTCCCACTTGGGCTCGAACCAAGGACCACCTGATTATGAGTCAGGTGCTCTAACCAACTGAGCTATGGGACCAAAATTATTGGATGCAAATGTACTATTTATTTTAAAAATCTAATAAGAAAAAAGAAAAATCTTAAACAGATCTATTCATTAACCATAAACCAAAGTTCTTTAGGTTCGTTTTACTAGCTGTATCAATATCCATTTTAGCCAATGTATCAAAAGCTTTTTGAGTATAATTCTCTATTTGATCTTTTACTAAATTAGGAATATCATTTACTTTAAAAATTCTTTTAACATCTGCAATTTTAACAGTATTCTCTTTTAGTTTCTTTCTGTAAAGATATTTTAACTTTCCTTTATCATGATCATTAGAAACTTCTAACGCTTTTAAATATAAATACGTTTTTTTGTTTTCAATAATATCTCCCCCTATTTGTTTTCCGAATGTTTCTGGGTTTCCAAAAGTGTCTAAATAATCGTCTTGCAACTGAAAAGCCAAACCTAAATTCAGTCCAAAATCATAAATTAAATTTGCATTTTCATCATTGGTTTCTGCAACAATTGCACCCATTTTTAAAGCCGCTGCAACCAAAACCGATGTTTTTAAACGAATCATATTAATATATTCATCTATAGTAACATCATTTCTTGTTTCAAAATCTACATCTAATTGTTGTCCATCACAAACTTCTAAAGCAGTTTTACTAAATAATTTTGCTAATTTTTGAAAAACAACAGGCTCGTAATTCTCAAAATATTGATATGCCAAGATTAACATTGCATCTCCAGAAAGAATTCCTGTATTTAAATCCCATTTTTCATGAACAGTTACTTTACCTCTTCTTAAAGGTGCATCGTCCATTATATCATCATGTATTAAAGTAAAATTATGAAAAACCTCAACAGCCAAAGCAGCTGGTAATGCTTTCTTATAATTAGAAGAAAAAATATCTGCCGCCATTAAAGTTAAAACTGGGCGAATTCTTTTACCTCCTAATTGTATGATATAATCAATTGGTTCATATAAATTTTTAGGCTCTCTAACCCAATTTTTTGATTCTAAATAAGTTAGAAATTCTTTTTGATAATGTAAAATGTCCAAATCTATAATTTTTGGTAAAAATAATGTAAAGATTTTTCTCTTCGATATCTAAATGTTAAAAAATATTTAAAACTTTGGAAACTTTTATTGTTTCTAAAGTTTCCTTATGTATATTTGCACTCGAATTATGAAAGAAAAAATAATAGAAAAATCGACAGAACTATTCTTAAATTTAGGTTTTAAGAGTGTTACTATGGACGAAATAGCGAGTTCGTTAGGGGTTTCTAAAAAAACAATTTACAAGTATTTTAGTAATAAAACAGCACTTGTTTCTGCAGTGACAGATTTTATGTTTACAAATATTTCTACGGGAATTAATATGATTTGTGAACTAAAAAAGAATCCTATTGATGAAATTTTTGATATTAAACGATTTGTAATGTCTAACTTAAAAGACGAAAAATCATCTCCACAATATCAATTACAAAAATATTACCCTAAAATCTTTGCTTCCATTAAAAAGAAACAATTTGAAGTAATGCAAGAATGTGTAATAGAGAACCTAAATCACGGTAAAAATCAAGGTTTATATAGAAAAGAAATTGATGTTGAGTTTATTTCACGCATCTATTTCTCTGGAATGATGTCTATTAAAGACAAAGATATTTTTCCTCTAAATGATTACTCTATGAACACTCTAATGGACAATTATTTAGAATACCATTTAAGAGGAATTTGCACAGAAAAAGGAATACAACAATTAAAAAATCAACTAAATCAGAAATAAAAAAAAAATGAAAAAAATACTATTGATGTTTTTTATTAGCTCATTTTATTTGAGTTTAAATGCTCAAGAAAAACAAATGAGTCTTTCTTTAGAGGAAGCAATTAATTTTGCTTTAGAGAATAGTTATAACACAAAAACATCTCAAAACGACATACTTTCTGCACAGAAAAAAGTTTGGGAAACCACCACAATTGGTTTGCCACAAATTGATGCGAAAATAGATTATCAGAATTTTATAAAGCAACCTGTAACTCTTGCCGATTTCGATGGAGATGGAACAAATGAAGAATTTGTTTTTGGAACCAAACAAAATATGAATGCCACAGTTACTTTAAGACAATTATTATTTGATGGCTCTTATTTAGTTGGTTTACAAGCATCTAAAACTTATTTAAAAATTTCTGAACAAGCAAATATTAAAACTGAAATGGTAACCAAAGAAGCTGTTATAAATGCTTATGGTAATGTTTTAGTGAGTGAAAATACCATTTCAATTTTAGAAAGAAACATTAAAATTCTTCAGAAAAATTATGATGATGCAAAAAAAATCTATGAAAACGGATTGAATGAAGAGGAAGATGTAGAGCAATTAGAAATTACTTTAGGGAGTTTAAAAAATCAGCTTGGTAATGTTGTTAGAATGAAATATATCGCATACCAAATGCTAAATCTTTCTATTGGAAGTTCTATTGACACAAAGCTAACTTTAACTGATAGTTTAGACTCTTTAACGATGCAAAATATCGATTTAGGTATTATTGCAACAGAGTTTAATGTCGATAATCATATCGATTTTAAAATTGCAGAAAACGATCGTGAATCTAAACGTTTATTGGTAAAATTAGAACAAAGTAAAGCTTTACCTAGCTTAAGTGCTTTTGTTAATTACGGTGCTCAAGCAAATTCAGATTCTTTTACGTTTTTAAAAAGCGACCAACGTTGGTTCGATTCTTCATTATTGGGCGTAAGTTTAAACATTCCTATTTTTAGTAGTTTAGGGAGAAGTGCAAAAACTGCACAAGCAAAAATCGATTTAGAAACTGCAGATTTACGTTTGCAAGAAACAAAGCAACGTTTAAGTTTACAAGCTCAAAAAGTAAAAAACGATTATCAATTTAGTATCGAAAACTATCAAACATCAAAAAGAAACCTTGCTTTATCAGAAAGAATAGAAAAGAAGCAAAGAATTAAATTTTTCGAAGGAATTTCTACAAGTTTCGATTTATTACAAGCACAAAATCAATTATATACACAGCAGCAAAACTACATACAATCTATGTTAGATGTTATCGCTAAAAAAGCTGCATTAGAAAACGCATTAAACTTACCAATCAAATAATTACAACCATGAAAAAAATATATTTAGTAATATTAGTAACGCTTGTTTTTGCTTCTTGTGGAGATAAAAAAGAAGTTTCGGTTGATGAAATTTTAGCTACAAATAATGTTGCTCAAATTAAATCGAAAAAAGCAGATTTAGATGCAAAACAACAAGAATTAGCAACTGAATTAAAAAAGTTAAATGACAAGTTAGAAGAGTTTAATGTAGACAAAAACATCCCTTTAATTACTACTTACACAGTAAAAGAGGAAGTTTTTACACACTTTATTGAGTTACAAGGAAATGTACAAACAAAACAAAACGTTTTAATCTACCCAGAAATGCCTGGTATTTTAGAAAGTGTTTATGTTAAAGAAGGACAAAAAGTTTCTAAAGGACAAGTTTTAGCAAGAATTGATGATGGAGGAATGTCTTCTCAATTAGCACAATTAGAAGCAAATGCACAATTAGCAAAAACAACTTACGAACGTCAAAAAAGATTATGGGATCAAAAAATTGGTTCAGAAATTCAGTTTTTACAAGCAAAAACTTCTTATGAAGCGCAAACAAGTGCTGTAAAACAACTAAAAAGTCAGTTAGGAAAATCTACAATTAGAGCTCCTTTTTCTGGAATTATAGACGATGTTTTTAAAGAAAGAGGAACTGTTGTTGCTCCAGGAATGGGTGCAGAAATTTTTAGAATTGTAAACTTATCTAACATGTATATAGAGACAGAAGTTCCAGAAACATACATTGGTAGTATTACAGAAAACAAAGATGTGGAAGTTAATTTTCCTGTTCTTGGAGAAACTGTAAATTCTAAAATTAGACAAGTTGGTAATTTTATAAACCCTAATAACAGATCTTTTAAAATTGAAATCGGAGTTCCTAATTTAAAAGGGAAAGTAAAACCTAACTTAACTGCAAGGTTAAAATTAAACGATTACACAAACCCAAATGCCATTTTAATTCCACAATCTATTATTTCTGAAAACGCAAAAGGAGAGCAGTTTATCTATATTATTAAAGATAAAAAAGAAAATAACGAAGCTGTAGCAGAAAGATTGGTTATTAAAACTGGAAAAACGCAAGGAGACATGATTGAAGTTCTAGGAAATCTTCCTGCAGATTCAGAAATTATTATTGAAGGTGCAAGAAGTGTAAATAACGGTCAGGCTGTAAAAGTGATTAATAAAAAGCAATAAAATGGCGGATAAAAATAAACAAGTAGATAAAGAGTTTAAACTTTCGTCTTGGGCAATAAATAATAAAACAACTATTTATGTCGCAATGTTTTTGATTCTTTATTTAGGAATCTCGGCATATTTTACAATGCCAAGAGAAAATTTTCCTGAAATAAACGAAACCAAAATTTACATTAGTTCTGTATATCCTGGAAACACTGCAGAAGATATAGAGAAATTAGTTACAAATCCTTTAGAAGATAGGCTAAAATCTGTAAGTAATGTAGTTAAAATTACCTCAACTTCTCAAGAAGATTATTCTATTATTACTGTAGAGTTTGACGAGAAAATTGATGTAAAAGATGCAAAACAGAAGGTAAAAGACGAAATAGATCAAGAAACAGCAGGTGAAGATTGGCCAACTTTTAACGGCGCAAAAGTAACACCAAATGTTTTTGAGTTGAGTATGTCTGAAGAAATTCCGATTCTTAATATTAATATTTCTGGAAATTACCCAGTTGCAAAACTGAAAGAATATGGAGAATACTTACAAGATGAAATTGAAGATTTAACGGAAATCAAAAAAGTAGATATTCGTGGAGCACAAGAAAAAGAAGTAGAAGTTGCTGTAGATATTTACAAAATGATGGCTGCAAAAGTCAGTTTCGATGATATTACAAACGCTATAAATCGTGGAAATGTAACCATGTCTGCTGGTAATTTTATTACAAGTCAGCAAAGAAGAACCATTAGAATTATTGGTGAAATAGAAAAACCATCTGATTTAGGAGATTTTGTAATTAAGGCAGAAAATGGGAATCCTATTTACTTAAAAGATGTTGCAGAAATTTTCTTTAGAGACAAAGACAAAACAACCTACGCAAGAGAAAATGGCGAAGCTGTTGTAATGTTAGATGTTAAGAAAAGATCTGGTGAAAACATGGTTGCTGCAGCAGATAAAATTGGTAAAATTGTGGCACAAGCAAAACAAAATCATTTTCCACCAGATTTAAAAGTAACTATTGCAAACGATCAATCTCCAAAAACAATTGGGCAAGTAGACGATTTGGTAAACAATATCATCTTTGGAGTTATTTTGGTAGTAATTGTTTTAATGTTTTTCCTTGGATTTAAAAACGCAATTTTCGTTGGTTTCGCAATACCAATGTCTATGTTTATGTCTTTAATGATTTTAGGCGGATTAGGTTATACATTAAATACAATGGTGCTTTTCGGGTTAATTATGGGACTTGGAATGCTGGTAGATAATGGAATTGTGGTTGTAGAAAACGTCTACAGATTAATGGACGAAGAAGGGATGACCAGAATTGAAGCTGCCAAAAAAGGTATTGGAGAAATTGCTTTTCCTATTATTATTTCTACTGCAACTACTGTTGCAGCATTTATTCCTTTGGGTCTTTGGCCAGGAATTATGGGACAGTTTATGGTAATTTTACCAATAACTTTATCTATTGTTTTAGGTTCATCATTATTTGTTGCAATTTTCTTTAACTCTGTTTTAGTTTCTCAATTTATGAGTACAGAAGATAAAGACATGCCATTAAAAAGCATTATCAAATTAACAAGTATTATGGCAATTATTGGGTTGTTCATTTTCTTCTTTGGAGGCGAATACAACGCTTTAGGTACTTTAATGATTTTCACTGCAATTATGTTGTGGGTTTATAGACTATTCTTAAGAAAAGCTGCAAATTATTTTCAGAAAAACACGTTGGTTACTTTAGAAAATTGGTATGGAAGACAATTGAAAAAAGCATTATCTGGCTGGACTCCTTATGTTTTAGTTACTGGAACTTTTATTTTATTATTTGTCGCATTTGCAGGTTTTGGTTGGTCTGTAGGTGAACAAAGAACAAAAATTGAGTTTTTCCCAGATAACAAACCAAACCAAATTATTGTTTATATCGAGTATCCTGAAGGAACAGATATTGAGAAAACAAACCAAATTACTAAAGAAATAGAACAGAAAGTTTACGGTGTTTTAAACCAAGATATGTACATCAAAAATGGTGAAAATTTCATGGTAGAAAGTACAGTTTCTCAAGTTGGTGAAGGTGCAGGAAATCCACAAACAGATGGAGGTTCTTCTGCAGAAATGCCTCATAAAGGAAAAATTACTGCTTCTATGCGTGAGTACAAATATAGAAATGGAGAAGACAGTGAAATTCTACGTCAGAAAGTACAAGCTGCTTTGGTTGGTATTTATCCTGGAGTTTTAATTTCTGTTGAAAAAGATGCAAATGGACCACCTGCAGGTGCACCAATTAATATAGAATTGAATGGTGAAGATTACGAAGAATTAATTTTTACGGCAGAAAGAATGCGCGATTATTTAAACACGCAAAGTATTTCTGGTGTAGATGAATTAAAAATTGATGTAAATAAATCGAAACCAGGAATGCAAGTTTTGGTAGATCGTAAAAAAGCAGGGGAATTAGGTGTTTCTACAGGTCAAGTAGGGCAACAATTAAGAGCTTCCATTTTTGGAAATAAAGCCGGTATTTACAAAGAAAACGGAGAAGATTACGATATTTATGTTCGTTTTAACGAAGATGATAGGTATGATAAAAGTGCTGTTTTTAATCAGAAAATAACTTTTAGAGACCCAGCTTCTGGTAAAATAAAAGAAATTCCTGTTTCTGCTGTTGCTACTCAAACCAATAGTTCTGGTTTTAGTGCGATTAAGCATAAAAATGTAAAAAGAGTAGTAACTGTTTATTCTGCATTGTCTCCTGGAGAAACAGATGCTGGTGCTGTTGTTGCGAAGATTCAGAATTCGATGAAGAATTTTAAAGACTTGCCTAAAGGAATTAAAATTGATTATACTGGACAAATTGAAGAACAAAACAAACAAATGAACTTTTTGGTTGGTGCGTTTTTTACAGGTTTAATGTTGATTTTCTTCATCTTAATTTTCCAATTTAATTCGGTTTCTAAACCAGGAATTATAATGTTGGCAATCTTTTTAAGTTTTATTGGAGTTTTCGGAGGTTTGGTTATTTCTGGAGCGCCTTTTGTTATTATGATGACCATGGTTGGTATTATTTCACTCGCTGGAATTGTAGTAAATAACGGAGTTGTGCTATTAGATTATGCGCAGTTATTAATTGACAGAAGAAAAATACAAGATGGTGTTGCAGATGAAGATTATTTGCCTTTAAATAGTTTATTCGAATCTGTAGTTAAAGCTGGTAAAGCACGTTTAAGACCTGTTTTATTAACTGCAATTACTACTATTTTAGGATTAATTCCTTTAGCTATTGGATTAAATATTAACTTCTTTACCTTGTTTAGCGAGTTTGATGCCAATATTTACATGGGTGGTGACAATGTTGTTTTCTGGGGACCTTTAGCGAAAACTGTTATTTATGGTTTACTAATTGCAACCTTCTTAACATTGATTGTAGTTCCTATTTTATTCTTCTTAATTACAAAGTTGAAAATGAGAATAAAAGGACAATTACCTCATCAATTAGAAAAGCAAAAAGAAGAATTAATCTTTAATATGGATAAAAGGTTGGATGAAAAAAATCAAATTTAATTTATTAAATTAATTTTATAGAAATAAGGGCTGAAATTTATAAGATTTCAGCCTTTTTTGTATTTTCGAAATAATGTTTGAACAAAAGAAAAAATCTTTTACAGTTGAAGAGCTTAAGCGCAAATTAGAAAACTATTGCGTTTACCAGGATAGATGCCATAAAGAAGTGGAACAAAAAATGCATGAGTTTAACCTGATTCCTGAAGCTAGAGAAATAATTCTCTTAAGTTTAATGAAAGATAATTTTTTAAACGAAGAACGTTTTTCTAAAAGTTTTGCTCGTGGAAAATTCAGAATAAAAAGCTGGGGAAAACAACGAATTGTAAGAGAGCTAAAATTTAGAGATATTTCTGCCTACAATATAAAAACTGCTTTAAAAGAAATTGACGAAACCGAGTATATTGAAACCGTTTACAGAATTACAGAAAATAGAAATGAAGTAATTTCTGAACCTAATATTTACAAAAGAAAAAAAAAACTAATCGATTTTTTAATGCGAAAAGGCTTTGAAAATGAGTTGATTTACAAAGTTGTAAAAGAAGTGGTTTCCTGATTTAAATGATACTATTAAGTAATACTAAAAGTTAGTAAGTAAGCTTAGCCCAGATTGAGTGGTATGTTTGAGCTCTTTTATCTCTTAAAAAAGAGATAAAAAGCGAGTAACGAAAGCTGGAAACAGCTCCAAAAACTATTTATTATACTTCCTTAAAAAAATGGAATCGTTTTTTTTCTTGGCTTGTATTACTTTTTGAATATCATCATTTGGAATTACAACAGACAAAACATAGTGCTTTATTTTCCAAGAATTACTTGTTTTTTCTAAAACTCCAGAACCTCTACAGGTTCCCATCCAAGTTTTTAATAATTCGTCGAACCAAGCAAAATTGGTTGTTTCGTTTACATAAATATTTCGCTCTAATGTAGTAAAGTTCCATGCTTTTCCTTTGTCGAAATATGGTTTACTAAAGCTAGAAAATTGCTCTTTCGTCCAATTTTCTTCGGCTGCAGTTCCAATATAAACAGAAACACTGTCTAAAGCTCCAAAATAATTATCGAAATTGGCTTCTGATGCTGCTTTATGCCAATTAGTTAGTATTGTGTTTATTTTGCTTTTTTCCTTAGTTTTGTCAACTGGTTTATTAACATTCGGAAAAGTACAAGCAACCAATGTAATTAACAATAATAAGAAGAGGATTATATTTTTCATTTTGTATTATTATTCTGGAATTTGTTCTTTTAATTTATTTTTTTCTAAAAGTTTTTGCTTTGAACGTAAATCGATAGATTTTTTAGAAACCGTATCTATTTTTGTGGAATCTAAACCAATAAAATCGAACTGAATATCTATTTCGTCTTCGAATCTTTTTTTAGTTAAAGTTGTGTTTATTTTAGTATTTACAGCCGAAAATGCAAGAATTGTTTTATCTACTTGTTTGTTTATGTCTGTCGCTTTAATTGCAGAAATTAATGTTAAATCTGCCAAGCGTAAACTTTCGTTGTATAAAATATTTACACGAGTTTTAAAAGAAGGTGTGTCAAATAAACTAGGTGTTACACTGTCCTTTAAACTCTTTACCAAATCTCTTAATTCTAAAGCATTGCTTAGGGCTTCATTTGGAGATATTTCTCTAAATTTAACAAAAAAAGAATCTATTTCTTTTAATTCTTGCCAATTTTCGACCTCTTTTAAAAAGTCTGGTTTAACACTTACAGTTGCATTGTGTTTTTTTACAACACGCATTAAAGGTTTTGCTTTTTCTAAATCTGCAATATCTTGGGTTTTATTTCCACAAGAAATTACAAAAACGCTTAACAGTAAAAGGATTAGATATTTCACAATTTATTTTAAGTTGTAAAAATACATAATTTAAAAACACACAAATGCATTTTAAGAAAATACTAACAAATCAAAAAAATAAAGTTTCAATTTTATCAAATAATTAATTAAACGAATCTTTTTTACGAATACTTAAATAATTACCTTTGTTATTGATTTTAATTTAAATATTGATATGAGTGAAACTATCCTAATTTTAGGAGCAAGTGGGCAAATTGGAAATGAATTAACCCAAAAATTGCGATCTATTTATGGAAACAATAATGTAATTGCTTCCGATATTAAAGAAGGAAATAAAGACATGATGGTTTCTGGTCCTTTTGAAATTATTGATGCAACAGACAAAGAAACCATTCTAAAAATGGTTAAAAAATATAAAGTTTCTCAAATTTATTTACTGGCTGCAATGTTATCTGCAACAGCAGAAAAATTTCCACAAAAGGCATGGAATTTAAACATGACATCTCTTTTAGCTGTTTTAGATTTAGCGAAAGAAAAACATATAAAACAAGTGTATTGGCCAAGTTCTATTGCTGTTTTTGGCCCTACAACTCCCAAAAAAAATACGCCACAAAAAACCATAATGGAACCTTCTACAGTTTACGGAATTAGTAAAATTTCTGGCGAATTTTGGTGTAATTATTACCACGAAAAATTTGGTGTAGATGTTCGTAGTTTAAGGTATCCTGGAATTATTTCTTGGAAAACAAAACCAGGTGGAGGCACCACAGATTATGCTGTGGATATTTATTTTAAAGCCGTTAAAGATGGTAGTTACGAATGTTTTTTATCAGAAAAAACACGTTTACCAATGATGTACATGAACGATGCTGTAAATGCAACCATACAACTAATGCAAGCTAAAAGCGAAGATGTTAAAATTAGATCTTCCTATAATTTGGCAGCCATCGATTTTACACCAGAAGAAATTGCATCTGAGATTAAAAAACATATTCCAGATTTTAAAATTACTTATAAACCAGATTTTAGACAACAAATTGCAGATAGCTGGCCTTCTTCAATTAACGATTCTGAAGCAAGAAAAGATTGGAAATGGAAACACAGTTTCGATTTATCTTCGATGACAATAGACATTATTAAAAACCTGAAATCGTAAAAACAAGGATGTAAGTTTATGTACAAACTTCGTCTAAACCAAAGAATTTAGTACTATTTATTATGAAAGAAATTATAGAAAAAAGTTTAATAAAGACTTTGTCTTATAAAAAATATAGAGTCTTAATTAGCGATTTACTTTCTGCAGGAAAATCGACTGGCTCAGAACAATCTGCAGCTTTAACAAATTATAGTTTGTTAAACGACAGAAGAATGAAACGTTTAGACAAAACTATTAAAATTTCTAACGAAACTGTCTTGGAATTTAAACAAATACAAGAACCACAAATTTGGTTAGTAATTACAGAAGGCTGGTGTGGAGATGCAGCACAGAATTTGCCAGTAATTAATAAAATTGCAGAAACAAATTCTAAAATTGACTTAAAAATAGTTTTAAGAGATGATAATTTAGAATTAATGGATTTGTTTTTAACAAATGATGGAAGAGCGATTCCAAAATTAATTGCCTTAGATACAAATAACGATGTAATTTTTACTTGGGGACCAAGACCAACTGTAGCTACAAAAATGGTTGCAGATTATAAAGCTGAAAATGGAAGTTTAGACGCACAATTTAAACAAGATTTACAAGTTTGGTATAATAAAAACAAGGGACAAAGTGTACAAGACGATTTTATTGCGCTTGCAAAAAATAGCGTATCTAAAGAAGTGTAACAATATAGAAGCACATTATATAAAACCGTAAGCTTAATTTAAGTTTACGGTTTTTCTTTTGGTTATATTTGTATTTCAAAATAAAAATGATGTTAGTAGAATTCGATTCGATTCCAGAAGATGCAAAAGTGTGGATTTATCCATCTAGCAGAAAATTTTATGCCAATGAAATTGATGAAGTTACCAAAAAGGTAAAAAAATTCGTTGAAACTTGGAAAACAGAAAACGAAGATTTTAAGGCTTCCTATAAAATTTTATACAATCGTTTTATTGTTTTATCTGCAGACGATATTACTACAACGCTTACTAACAAAGATATAGACACTTCTGTTACTTTTATTATAGAGTTGCAAGAAATTTATAATGTGGAGCTTTTAGACAAAATGAATGTTTGTTTTAAACAAGGTGAATTTGTACAATACAAAGAATTAAAAGACTTTAAAAAATTACTAAAAAACAAAGCTGTTACTGCTAAAACGATTGTATTCGATAATTTAATTACTACAAAACAAGAATTCGAAAACCATTGGGAAGTAGCAATTGAAGATAGTTGGTACAGTCGATTTTTAAGATAAGTATGGCAAAATACGATTACATAATTGCAGGTGGTGGTTGTGCAGGTTTAAGCCTGTTATATCGTCTTTTACAAGATCCTGTTTTACAGAATCGTTCAATTTTAGTTATTGATAAAGATGACAAGAAAAATAACGATAGAACTTGGTGTTTTTGGGAAAAAGAGCCAGGTTTATTTGAGTCGATTGTTCACGCAAAATGGAACACTTTAGAGTTTTTATCTACCGATTTTCAAGAAAAACTAGACTTGGGTGCTTACACTTACAAAATGATACAGGGTATAGATTTCTATAACTTTATAATCGATTTTGCGAAGAAATTTAGCAATGTTACTTTCTTACAAGAAAACATTATTTCTATAAATTCTGTTGAAAATTTAGCAATTTTAAGAACAGATAACGCTTCCTATTCAGCAAAATATATTTTTAATTCTACAAGTATTTTCAACCCAAAAATAACTGAGGAAAATTCACTTTTACAACATTTTAAAGGTTGGGTTATTAAAACAAAACAACCTTCTTTTAATCCAGAAGTTGGTCGTTTGATGGATTTTAGAGTTTCACAAGAAAATGGTGCCACTTTTATGTATGTTTTGCCAACTTCCACAACAGAAGCTTTAGTTGAATATACGTTGTTTAGTCCTACTCTATTGGATAAAGAAAAATATTCTTTAGAGTTAAAAAAGTACATCAGCCAAGAATTAAATATTGATACATATGAGATTACTCATGAAGAATTTGGAGTAATACCAATGTCTTTGGCGAAGTTTAACCATAATCCACAGAAAAACATCGTCAATTTAGGAACAGCAGGAGGATTTACAAAAGCTAGTAGTGGTTATACATTTCAATTTATTCAGAAAAATGTTGCAGAAATTGTAGCAAATTTAAAGGTTGATAAAAACCCAAATCAGCCATTATCCTTCACCCAAAAACGATTTAATTGGTATGACAGAACATTAATTGATGTTTTGTTATCAAAAAAATTAACAGGAAAAGATGTTTTTACTAAAATGTTTAAAAAAATATCCGCAGAAAAAATATTGGCTTTCTTAGGAAATGAAAGCACGTTTTTAGAGGATATTTCTATTATGAAAACCCTACCTTTGAAACCATTTTTGGTTTCTGGAATTAAGCAATTTAAGGAATAAAAAAAGTAATCACTCCATCTTAGAAGTTTTAAAAAAAAGAGTTAAAAAATCATAGATTATGAACAATAAGATTGTAAGATTTAAGGTATTATTTGCGATTATATGTTTTAACATATTTGCATGCCAGCAAAATACAGATAAAGTAAATATTGCAGAGGAAACTCTAAACCAAAAAGTAGATTCTATTATAAATTTAATGACCATAGAAGAGAAATTGGGCCAATTAAACCTTATTCCTTATTATGAGGATACTAAAGAAGCAGTTTTACAAAAAATTAAAGAAGGAAAAGTTGGAGCATTACTTAAATCTAATGGAGTTAAAACAAACTTAAAACTTCAAAAAGCAGCAATAGAAGAAACCAGATTAGGAATTCCTTTAATTTTCCAAGAAGATGTAATTCATGGTTATAAAACCATTGCTCCAGTTCCACTTGGAGAAGCTGCCAGTTGGGATCTTGAAGCTATTGAAAAATCATCTGCAACAGCAGCATTAGAAGCTTCTGCAGCAGGTATTCAACTTACATATGCACCAATGGTTGATATTTCTAGAGAACCACGTTGGGGAAGAATTATGGAAGGAGCTGGTGAAGATCCTTATTTGGGGGCACAAGTTGCCAAAGCTCGTGTAATAGGTTTTCAGGGAAATAATATGAAATCGAACAGCACTTTAATGGCTTGTGTAAAACATTTTGCAGGTTATGGAGATGCCTTAGCAGGAAGAGATTATTACATAAATGATTTTTCTGAAAGAAAATTAAGAGAACTTTATTTACCTCCTTTTCAGGCTGCAATAGATGCAGGAGTTGGAAGTGTAATGACTGCTTACACTGCTGTAAATGGAATTCCTGCAAGTTCCAATAAATTTCTTTTAACCGATCTTTTAAGAAAAGAAATGAAGTTTAAAGGCATGTTAATTACAGACTGGACAACAATTTCTAACGTTGTTAAAATAGGTGTTGCAGAAAACGACACCATCGCAACAAAAATGTCTATTGATGCTGGTATAGATGTAGATATGACTTCCAGAAAATTAGTAAATACTGGTAAAAAATTAATTGAAAGAGGAGAAATATCTATAGAACGCATAAACGAATCTGTTCGAAATGTGCTAAAATCAAAATACCTATTAGGCTTATTTGAGAATCCCTATAAATATTTTGATGAAAAAAGAGAGAAAGAAGTTTTATTATCCGAAAAAGTAATAGAAGATGTTAGAGATGTAGCCAGAAAAAGTATGGTGCTTTTAAAAAATAATAACAAATTATTACCCTTAAAAAAAGATATAAAAACGATTGCAGTTATTGGTCCTTTAGGAAATAGTAAAAGTGACTTGATGGGTCAATGGTATTGTAAAGGAGATAAAAATGATGTCGTAAGTCTTGTGGAAGGAATTCAAAATAAAATATCTGCATCGTCGAAACTTGTTTTTGCTGAAGGATGTTTGTTAGGAGAGAAAATGGATGCTATTAAAAACCAAAAATTGTTAGCACAAGCGATTCAAACTGCTATAAAAGCAGATATAATTGTAATGGCTTTGGGTGAAAGAGGTTGGCAGTCAGGAGAAACCAGATCCATGGCAGATATTAATATTACAGACGAACAAATAGCGTTAATTAACAGCATAAAAAAATTAAAAAAACCTATTGTAACAGTCGTGTTTAATGGAAGACCCTTAATTCTTACAAAAATAGAAAAACCTTCTGATGCGATTTTAGAAGCCTGGTTGCCAGGAACTACTGGTGGAAATGCCATTGCAGATGTATTATTTGGAGATTACAATCCTTCAGGGAAATTGCCAGTAACTTTTCCTTATCATCAAGGACAAATACCAATATATTATAATTACAAAAGAACACAATTAAAGGTGAAACATTTAGATGTGCAAGACAAACCTTTGTATCCTTTTGGGTATGGACTAAGTTATACCGATTTTAAATATTCTGATATAAAATTATCCGATTCAACATTTACAGCTAAAGATTCTATATTAGCTACTATAACTGTTAAAAATACAGGAAACTATAAAGGAAAAGAAGTTGTACAAATGTACCTTGGAGATGAAGTCTGTTCTGTAATTCGTCCTGAAAAAGAATTAAAAGGATTTAAAATTATTGAATTAGATGAAGAAGAAAGTAGAGATGTATCATTTACAATAAGTGTAAAAGATCTTACTTTTATAGACAGAAACTACAAACAATCTTTTGAATATGGAAAATTTAAGCTTTTTATTGGTACTTCTTCTGAAGATGTAAAAGAGACTGCATTCTATTTGAAAGAATAAATCTGGCTTTGAAAACGTATTTAAAAATTAATTTAATTAGGAAATCTTTACTCCAAAATTTTGATAAAATCTTCAAAAGCCACATAATAAGGTTGGTCTTTAAAAACAGGAGCTTCCACACTTTCCGAATTTGCGATTCCAACACCCGCAAACCAAACTTTGGCATTTTGCTTTTTTGCATGTTGTTTGAATGTTTCCATCCATAAAACATCATAATCGTTTGGATTCTGTAAATTATTAGTCGCTTTTACCAAGACAAAAATGGTGGGTTCTCCTTTTTTAAACAATACAAATTGCGGGTGCCTTTTTAAAGTACTATTGATTGCCTGAAACTCATAACCCATTTTTTCAAGCTTCTTTCCTACGATATTCATTGCCAAGTTGTGCAATTCTTGTGCTGTTAAAACTTGCATTACAATTATTATTTCTTATTTCTTTTGTTGTAATTTTTATCTCCTCTAGTTTTCGGCTTCTTATATTTCTTAGCAATTTCTCTTCTATAAGAACCACCTTGATTGGTTTTACTATTCTTTTCACTTTTTTCATGAAAAGCAGGTCCTGGCACATATTCTAAACCAGTTCTGTTCTTAGAAATTCCTTGGTCTTCTCTTGGTCGTTCGTCTTCTGTTAGTAATTTAGAAATTTCAACTTCTTCTGGAAGCTCCAAAACAGGAATTTCAAAATTCATTAATTTTTCTATTTCTTGCTTACTTTCTTGTTCTTTTTCAGTAGAAAATAAAATGGTTTTTCCTGCTTTTTCTGCACGACCAGTTCTACCAATTCTGTGCATATAATTTTCAGGAAAATCTGGTGTATCAAAATTAATAACGTGCGAAACATTATCAAAATCTAAACCACGAGCCATTACATCTGTAGCTAATAAAATTCTATTTTTCCCTTCATCAAACTGTCTTATAGAACGAATTCTGTAATTCTGAGTTTTATTGGAGTGAATTACACACATTTCGTCATTAAAAACTTCTTCTAAATGCTTAAATAACAAATCTGCAGTTCTTTTAAAACCGACAAAAATTAATACTTTATTGTACGTTTCTTTATCTCTTAAAAGATGATGTAATAAATTTACTTTGGTAAAAAAATTAGGAATATTAAAAGAAACTTGCTCAATATTATCTAGCGGAGTTCCACTAACTGCCACAGAAATTTTCTCTGGTTTTTTAAAGAAGTCATAAATTAAATGATCTACATCTTCTGTCATTGTTGCAGAAAATAGTATGTTTTGTCTTCTTTCTGGGATGATATCAAAAATATTCATCAACTGAAAACGGAAACCTAAATCTAACATTACATCTACTTCATCAATAACCAATTTCTGAATAGATTTCAACTTTAAAGCATTGCTTAAACCCAAATCGTACAAACGTCCTGGAGTGGCTACAATAATATCTTGCCCTTGTAAAATGGCTTGTTTTTGAGTATTTATGTTTGTTCCACCATAAACTCCCAAAACACGAACATTAATATATTTTGCTAATTTTTCAATTTCATCTACCACTTGTAAAACAAGTTCACGAGTTGGCACCAACACCAAAATTCTAGGATGTACTTGTTTCGAGTATTTTAAATCTCGAAGAATTGGCAACATATATGCAAAGGTTTTTCCTGTTCCTGTTTGCGCAATTCCTACTACATCTTTACCTGATCTTACTACAGAAAATGCTTGTTCTTGAATTGGAGTTGGTGTTTCGAAACCCAAATCTTCAATTGCGTAATGTAGTTGTTTAGATAAGTCTAAATCTTCAAAAGTCATCGTACTAAAATTTTGTGCAAAGGTACGTTTTATAAAATGACAAGCAATGGCTGTTCGCAAGAGGATTATTTAGTAATTTCGCGATTATTAAATTGCAAAAAAAATGATTACAGATACGCACACACATTTATATTCAGATCAGTTTGACGAGGACAGGGAAACTATGATGAAACGTGCTAAAGAAGCAGGCGTTTCGCGCTTTTTTATTCCAGCAATAGATTCTTCTTACACACAAAGAATGCTAGATTTGGAAGAAAAATATCCTTATGATGTGTATTTAATGATGGGCTTACACCCAACTTCTGTTAAAGAAAATTATTTAGATGAACTGGCACATGTTCGCGAATGGATTGATAAAAAAGACTTTTATGCAATTGGCGAAATTGGTATCGATTTATATTGGGACAAATCTTTTTTAGTTCAACAACAAGAAGCTTTTAGGACTCAAATTCAGTGGGCGAAAGAAAAAAAGTTACCAATTGTAATACATTGTAGAGATGCTTTTGATGAAATTTTTGAAGTCTTAGAAACTGAAAAAGGAGATGATTTAAATGGAATTTTCCATTGTTTTACAGGAACAAAAGAACAAGCAGAAAAAGCAATTTCCTACAATATGAAATTAGGAATTGGTGGTGTTGCTACTTTTAAGAATGGAAAAATCGATAAATTTTTAAATGAAATTGATTTAAAACACATTGTTTTAGAAACAGATGCACCTTATTTAGCGCCAACTCCTTATAGAGGAAAAAGAAACGAAACTTCTTATATTACTAATGTAGTTGATAAATTAGTAGATATTTATCAGCTTTCTTTTAATGAAATTGCGGAAATTACTACACAAAATTCTAAAGAAGTTTTTGGAGTATAGTTTTAAAAGTCAGATTTGTAAAAATCCGTGAAATCTGTGTCAAAAAACTTTAGAAAAAATCAACATAATTTGAAATTAGAAACAACATACTACAAAACACCTATTGGAACTGCAAAAATTGTGGGAGATTCCAATGGAATTCAATCTGTTTCTGTTTTAGATAATGGCGAAATTTCTGAAGATAATTTTAAAGAAGAAACTCCAAGTTGTTTAAAAGATTGCGTGCTTCAGCTTAAAGAATATTTTAATGGAGAAAGAGCTAGCTTTAATTTAACTGTAAACCCAAAAGGAACTACTTTTCAAAAAAAAGTTTGGAAAGCTTTATTGGAAATCCCTTATGGAAAAACAAGAAGTTATTTAGAACAAAGCAAAGCTTTGGGCGATGTAAAAGCAATAAGAGCAGTGGCTTCTGCAAATGGTAAAAACCCATTATGGATTGTAATTCCTTGTCATAGAGTAATTGGTTCAGATGGTTCTTTAACTGGTTATGCTGGCGGAATTTGGCGAAAAAAATGGTTATTAGCACACGAAAATCCTGTAAAACAACAATCACTTTTTTAAATTTCTTTTCCATATATTAAAAAACTTATTTTTACGTTTGGTAGTTATAGACGTGCATGTATCAAAAAATAACCTTATTTATTTTACTTTTTGTTGGATTTTCCATCCAAGCACAAACGATTTCTAAAGATTTTCGATCCAAGAAATTTTTAATCCAAAAAGACACAGTTCAGTTTGATTCGGTTTCTGTAAATTCTCAACAGTTTAAAGTTTTAAATTCTATTTTAAAACCAATTCCGTCCACAGAATATCAAGTAGATTTTAGCAAAGCGATATTAATTATAAATGCTAAAATATATCCCGAAATTACCATAGAATACTTTCAGTTTCCAGATTTTGTAACGAAAATTTACACTTCTTATGACGAAAGCTTAATACTTCCAAATGGCGTAAATACTGGTAAATTATACAGTTTAACAACCAATAAAAAAGCTTCAGAAATTAAATTATTCGATGGTTTACAAACCAAAGGTTTTATTACAAGAGGCGTTACTGGGGGTAATAACCAAAATGCGGTTACTAACTCTGCTTTAGATTTAGAAATCTCTGGAAAACTCTCCAAAGAAGTTACTTTAAGAGCAAATATTTTTGATACGAATATTCCTCTTCAAGAAAATGGATATTCGCAAAACATAACAGATTTCGATCGAATTTTTATTGAAATGTATCATAAAAATTGGCGTGTAAAAGCTGGTGATATTTCTTTGCAAAATAAAGAAAGTTACTTTTCTCCTTTTGTAAAACAAGCCGCTGGTTTAGAAGTAGAGGCCAATGTTACAGAAAACCTAAAAGTAGGTGCTTCTGGAGCAGTCGTTCGTGGAAAGTATAATAATTTTAAGATTGTTGGAGTTGAAGGGAACCAAGGTCCATATAAAATTTTTGGAGCAAATAACGAACCTGCTATTGTTATAATTGCTGGAAGTGAACAAGTTTATATTAACGGAATTTTAATTGATAGAGGAGAAAACAAAGACTATACAATTGATTATAATTTAGCAGAAATTACCTTTAACACCACTTTTCCAATTACAAACGACATGCGAATTACTGTGGAATTTCAGTATTCAGACAGAAATTATACGCGTTTTGTAACCTATGAAAATGTTTCTTACAATTCTGAAAAACTAAAAATTAACGGTTTTTTTTATAGTGAAAACGATGCTAAAAATCAGCCTTTACAACAAGCGTTGACTGACGAGCAAAAACAAATTTTAGCGAATGCAGGAAACAATACCGATTTAATGTTTGCAGAAAGTGCTTTTGTAGATGCTTTTGATGAGAACAAAATTCTCTATAAAAAAATAGCAAATGGAGCTGTTGAAAATTTCGAATATTCTACAGATGCTAACGACGAATTGTATTTTGTAACTTTTACCAATGTTGGCGCAAACAATGGAGATTACACAATTTTAAGAAGTACAGCAATTGGTAATATTTTTGAATATGTAGGCGCAAACCAAGGAAGTTACGATCCAATAATACGTTTAATTCCACCAACAAAATCGCAAGTTTTTGTACTAAAAACCGATTACGATTCCACTAAAAAAACAAAACTAACTTCAGAAATTGCTGTGAGTAATAACGATGCTAATTTATTTTCTAACATAGATAATAATCAAAATACCGGAATTGCAGCAAAAGTTGGCTGGGAACAAGTTTTAATAGACAAAGAATGGAAATTAACGAGTACAATAAATCATGAATTCGTACAGAAAAATTTTAAAACTTTACAACGTTGGGAAACCATTGAGTTTAATAGAGATTGGAATCTATTAACAAATAATGGCACCAAAAATTATTTTCAAACAGCATTATTACTGCAGAACAAAAAGAAAGACTTTTTCTCATATAAATATAACAACTTAAATTATATAGATATTTACAATGGAAATATGCACGAATTGCACTCTAAAATGTCTTTTAATAATACCTCGTTTTATATGGATGGAAGTTTTCTAACGAACACCTCTATTTTAGAAGACAACTCGTTTTTAAGAGCAAAAGCACGAGTAGAACATCGTTTTTCTAAAAGTTGGTTGGGTGGATTTACAAATTTAGAAACCAATAGCAGAAAGAATATTGCTACAGATAATTTTATAAATACGAGTCATCGTTTTAAAGAATTCGAAACCTATTTTGGAATTGGAGATACTGCTAAAGTTTTTGCTAAAATCGGTTTTAATTATAGAAATAACGATAGTATAAAATCGAATACTTTTACTGAAATTAATAATCGAAAAACCATTTATATTAACAGTAAATTAATTCAGAATACATCTACAAATTTAAGCATTTTTGGAAATTACAGACTTACTGAAAACAGATTTTCGGAGAATGAAAAATCATTAAATTCTAAAATAGTTTTTAATAAACGATTGTTTAATAACTTCGTGTTTTTAGGAACAACTTACGAAACTTCTTCTGGAAACGTCGCAAGACAAGAATATATATACATTAAAACTGAGCCTGGTTTGGGTTATTATACTTGGATTGATTATAATAATGATGGAGTACAGGATTTCGACGAATTTGAAATTGCAGAATTCCAAGACCAAGCAAATTACTTACGAGTTCCAAAACCAAATATTCGCTTTATTGCGACACAAAGAGCAAAATTTAGGCAATCCATTAACTTAAATTTTAATCAATGGAAACAAAAGAAAGGATTCAAAAAAATTATTTCTCATTTTAATAACGAAAGTTTTTTAAGTGTTGAAAACGAACAAACACGAATTGGAAATTCCTTCAACTTTAATCCTTTTAATTTTGATGAAAATAAGTTAATAGGATTAAATTTAAGCTACAGAAATAGCCTATATTTTAATAAAAACCTCCAGAAATATAGCGTTACTTATACCTATGGAAACTTAAGAAATAAGCAACAATATTTTATAGGAAGTCAAGAAAGTAAAACGAATTTACATCAGTTAGATTTTGCGCATAAATTCGCCACTTTTTGGGTGGGTGAATTGATGGGAAAAGTTTCTGAAAACGACTTACAAACCGAAAACTTTAATAATAGAAATTATTTTATTGAAGCGAAGGAGATGCAACCTAAAATAAGTTTTGTATACAATCCTAATAACAGGTTAACGGCTTTTTATCATTATAAAAACAAGCAAAATATATTGGCTGGTTTCGAAGAATTGAATCAACAAAAATTCGGCTTGGAATATTTTTTCATCAGCAGTAAAAAGAACCAAATAACTGCGAATGTAAATGTATTTTTAAATGATTTTGAAGGAGATACAAATACACCTGTGGCTTACCAAATGTTAGAAGGTTTACAAGCTGGAAAAAACTATACTTGGAATTTGTTATTCTCTCAAAAATTAAATTCCTTTTTAAATTTAAATTTAAATTACTTAGGAAGAAAAAGCGAAAACTCGAAAACTATCCATACAGGAAGCATACAATTAAGGGCTATTTTTTAACATACTATGTGGCTTAATTTTTGATTAATTTCCAAATAATCCAAAAACTAATATTTTTTAAATAATTATTCTCAAGCAGAAACAGGGTTTGCACTTGGTGTTTCTGTTGATGGCAAATTTGTAACAAAATCTTGTTTTACTTCAGAAGTTTTGCTAGGTTTTGGTAAAAATTCTTATTAAAAGTAGTAGCAAAGATGGTTCTTTAGATAATAATATTGTTGGTCGAGATGGAAATACTGTTGGTTACAGATTCTAAACAATTTTAAATTAGTATTTTCGTTAAATATATTTAATATAACAAAAAATGAAAAAAGCACTTTTAATATTCGGTCTTTTAGTAAGCTCTTTAAGTTTTGCACAACAAGAAGTAAAATTAGACATTGCAGATGCATTGGTTATAAGAAGTCTAGAGTTTTCTTACGAAAGCTATATTAGTGCAGAAAACTCTTTTGGTATTTCTGCTCTTTTTAATTTAGCAAAACAAGATGTAGAATTTAGATACAATGAAGACACAATGATTACTCCGTATTTTCGTCATTATTTTACTTCGGAAGCACAATGGAATTTCTTTGGAGAAGGTTTTTTAGGTATAAATTCTGGAAAAGCTGAAATCGAAGTAAATGGAAACACACAACTACAGAAATATACAGATGGCGCTTTAGGTGTTGCAATTGGAACCAAATATATTTCTGATAGTGGTTTGGTAATTGATGTTTATGCTGGTGTTGGTAGAAATCTTTTTGGAACAGACTCTCCAATATTAGTACCTAGAGCTGGTGTAAATGTAGGTTGGAGATTTTAATTTTTAGCAAACTTTAGATATATAAAAAAAGCCAGCTTACGCTGGCTTTTTTTATGATGCTAATTCCTCTTCTTTTCTAATTGGAAGATTTTGAATTAAATCTATATATAAATTTACTTGTTTCTTTAAATCTTTACGCTCGTAAATAGCATCTAAGAAACCATGTTCTAATACAAATTCCGATTTTTGAAAACCTTCTGGTAAATCTTTTCCAGTAGTATCTTTTACAACTCTTGGACCTGCAAATGCAATTAATGCATTGGGTTCTGCAATATTAATGTCTCCTAACATTGCATAAGAAGCTGTTGTACCTCCTGTTGTTGGGTCTGTACACAAAGAAATATATGGAATTTTAACTTCTGCCAATTGCGCTAATTTTGCAGATGTTTTTACCAATTGCATTAAAGACAATGAAGCTTCCATCATTCTTGCCCCTCCAGATTTAGAAACCATTAAAAACGGAATTTCATTTTTAATAGAGTAATCTATTGCTCTGGCAATTTTTTCTCCAACTACAGATCCCATAGAACCTCCAATAAAAGAAAAATCCATGGCTGCAATTACCAAATCTTTTCCTAAAGATTTACCAACAGCTGTTCTTACAGCGTCTTTTAGTTTTGTTTTTTCTTGGGCAGCTTTTAACCTATCTGGATATTTCTTAGTGTCTTCGAATTTTAAAGGATCTTTAGAGGTTAATGTCTCGTTTAATTCTTTAAATTTATTATCATCAAAAAAAAGTTCGAAATATTCTTTACTTCCAATTCTTACATGATATCCATCTTCTGGACTAACATATAAGTTTCTTTTTAATTCTTCTGTATCTATTATTTTACCACTAGGAGTTTTGTACCAAAGACCTTTAGGAGTGTCTTTTTTATCTTCTGTAGCAGTTTGTATACCTTTATCTGTTCTTTTAAACCAAGCCATATCTAGTTTGTCTTTGTTATAATTTTATTCTAAAACAAGAATAAATGTGAAATACAAATGTAAAAATATTTTTGCGAAATACACTTTCTTCTGTTTGTTATTCTTTCGCACAAATATTTATAGATTTTTGTAAAAAGAAAAAAGCATTTTGATTCGAAAAAATCAAAATGCTTTTTAATAAAATATTAAAATACTTTTATAAAGTATCTACGTTGTTTAAATCTTGAAATGCTTGCTTTAAACGAGTTGTAAAAGTTTGCTCTCCTAAACGTAACCATTTTCTTGGATCGTAATATTTTTTATTAGGTTGGTCTGCTCCATCAGGGTTTCCTATTTGTGTTGCTAAATAAGGTGCCTTTTCTTGCATATAATCTCTAATTCCTTCTGCAAAAGCAAATTGTAAATCTGTATCGATGTTCATTTTAATAACACCATAACCAATAGATTCTCTAATTTCTTCTAATGTAGAACCAGAACCTCCATGAAATACAAAATCGATATGATTTTCTTCAACACCATATTTTTTTGTAATAAATTCCTGAGAATTCTTTAAAATTTTTGGTGTTAATTTTACATTTCCTGGTTTGTAAACTCCATGAACATTTCCAAATGCAGCTGCAATTGTAAATTGAGGAGAAACTTTCATTAACTCTTCGTAAGCATAAGCAACTTCTTCTGGTTGTGTGTATAATTTAGAAACATCTACGTCCGAATTATCTACACCATCTTCTTCTCCACCTGTAATACCTAATTCAATTTCTAAGGTCATACCCATTTTGCTCATTCTAGCTAAGTATGTTTTACAAATCTCTATATTTTCTTCTAAAGGTTCTTCAGATAAATCGATCATATGAGAGCTATATAATGGTTTTCCTGTTTCTTCGAAATGCTTTTCTGAAGCATCTAATAAACCATCTATCCAAGGTAATAATTTTTTTGCACAGTGGTCTGTATGTAAAATTACTGGAACTCCATAAGCAACAGCAAGTTCGTGTACGTGTTTTGCTCCTGCAATTCCACCAGCGATCGCCGCTTTTTCATTTTCGTTAGATAAACCTTTACCTGCATTAAATTGTGCTCCACCATTCGAAAACTGAATAATTACTGGCGCATTTAAATCTCTTGCAGTTTCTAAAACTCCATTTATTGTACTAGAACCAACAACATTTACAGCTGGTAATGCAAATCCTTTTTCTTTGGCTAGTTTAAAAATTGCTTGAACTTCTTTTCCTGTTGCAACTCCAGGTTTTATGTTGTGACTCATTTTTATTTTTTTTAAATCGTTGATTATTAGTTTTTCAAAAGTACTAAAAATAGCTGTTTTTCTATTTGATGAAAGCATAAAATAACGAAAACGTTATAGGTTTTCGTTTGTAATTTTCTTAAAATGGGTAGTTTATTCCAATATTGTAAACAGCACTTCCAAAGTTATAATTTTTGAACCATTTATTTTCATTTAAGTAAGGTTCGTATGTTTTAAACCCAACATCGAAACGAAGAATTAAGAAATTAAAATCTAGTCTTAAACCCAATCCTGTTCCTACAGCAATATCTTTTACGGAAGAAAAACCTTTTAATTTGGCATCTTCTTCTACGAAATCGGAACCAGTAATGTCCCAAATATTTCCTGCATCTACGAATAAAGCTCCTTTTAAATTACTAACAATATCGAATCTATATTCTGCACTTGTAAGAAATTTGAAACTTCCTACATTAAATTCTAAGCCACTATTTCTACTTCCTGGACCTAAATCGTAAGTTTGCCAAGCCCTAATATCGTTAGAACCGCCTGCAAAATAGCTTCTTGTAAAAGGAATATCGGAATTATCGTAAGGAATAATTGCTCCTAAAACAGTTCTTAATCCAAAAACAGAACTAGAACCTACATCCCAAAACTTTTTAAACTCTATGTCTGTTTTAAAATACTGTGCCAATGGTATTTTTAGGAATGTTTTCTTTCCATTGCTATTATATTTATTAGATGTTAAACCTAGTAAATTTCCTGAGTTTGCAATTCTAAATTTGAAAAAAGAAAAATTATTATCTCTAAAATTAGTTTGACTATTATAGGTATATGAATAAGCTAACACCGGAATTAAAAAATCGGAGGTTACAATATTGTATCTATTCTGGATATTTAAAACAGTATTGTAATCTGCAGGGTTTGAAGTTTTAAAACCATTGTTAGAAACAACATCATTTATAAAACTTAGAGTTTCTGGTGCTTGATTTTCTAAATCTGTGGGTAATGGGTGGTTATTTGTTCCACTTACAGCATCATATGTTTCTGCAATATTATTTAAGTTTATAAATTCTGAACTATAAATATTAAAAAAGCGATTTACATTTAAATTTTGAATGTATTGTGTATTAAATACTTCTAATTGAATTGTTTTTTTGGGAGTATATTGCCATCTATAATCAGAAAGAATAGTAAACGTTTGCCTATCTAAACCAATGTTTTTCTGAAAACTAGAACCTACAGAAAATAATGTTCTTGGAGACATTTCTTTAGGTACCAGTTTATTTAATCCAAAAGGAGCAACAAATCTTGGTATTTCTAAAGATGCATCTGCACCAATTTCGTAACCAGGTCCATTACTGGCCCTAAAATAGGAACCTAAAAAAGAAAGTTTTAAAATTTCTGCTCCTCTAAATGCATTTCTATCGATAATAGAAAATTTTGCAGAAGTTCCTATTTCTCTAATATTAGAATGGGTTAATTCTGTATCGAAACCTAAGGTATATTTTTCTTTTGGAGATAAAAAAATATTCATTCTTAATTCGTCTCCAGAGTTTCCAATTGAAAGAAAATCGATATTTGTGGTTTTAAAATTCTTTAAAGATTTTAAATGATTTCTTGTTAAATTTCTTAGTGTGTCTTTATAAACATCTCCAGGTTTTAAAAAGATAGACTGCTCTAAATATTTAGGGTTGTATTTTATTTTATTGTAACCAAAAAACTTAATTCCTCTGTATGTTAAAGAGTCTGTATACTCCTCTCCTTTTTGAGTATAAGAATAATCTGTAACTACTTTTATTTCCTTTATTTTATTTACCTTATATTCTTTACTTGTATAAGCTCCGTCTTTTTCTTCAAATCTTCCGCTAGAAATTAAAAAATCGACATTTGTTTTATAATCTGTTCTTGTAGAATCTACGTAAAAACCTAGAGCAGATTCCGTAAAATTAACAATCCCATTGTTTCTATATAATTTAACAACTTTTGCGGCTTCGTTTCTAAAAGTCTTATCATTATACTGCTCTCCTGTTTTTAATAAAGATTTAATTCCAGAAGATTTGTATATAGAATCTAAAACACTAGATTCTGTTTTTATCTTAATGGTATCTAATAGAGTTGGTCTCCCTTTAGTAATATGATATTCTACTGTTGCTTTTTTATCTTTAAATCTATTTATAACAGTATCTACCTTCGATTTAAAGTAACCTTGCGTTTTATAATATGCCCATAGATTATCTCCTGTTCTTTTTACCTTAGTTTCGCTTACAATTACTGGAGCATCGTAACTTAAAAACCAATTATTTAAATTTATTTGAGAATTTGCATAAGCGATGCTTTGTTTTTCTGAAAAAACATTTTTAATGAAATTATATTTTTTAGGGTTTTGTTTACCCCATTCAGAAGGTGTTTTTGGTTTATCGTGATTTCCTAAGTTATGGAAATATAAGCCTAATGGTAAATCTAATAATCTCGGATTTGGTTTTTGAAGGATGTATTTTTGTAAATCGCTACTTTTATCTTTAACACTATCTACAAAAATATAATTTTGTGTTAGCATGTGCTCATTCTCGGCAACATGTTTTGTAGAATTACATGCAACCAAAATTAAGACAAGTAGAAAGTAAAAAGAAAATTTTTTCATTACTTTAGCAATAGAATCGAACATCAAAAATAATATTTTTCAACGGTTTATTATCATTTAGATTTAATTAATGAGCATATACCCAAAACAGATAGCTTTTCGGTTTTTATACTGGTTCTTTTTTCCTTTATTTGCCTTATTAAAGAAAAAATACTGACTCTAAAATTTCAAAAAACTATTTATTTTGAATATTTCAAAAAATCAGCTTAAACTAATAACAAGTTTATCACAAAAAAAGTATCGTCAAAAGCATAAATTATTTATTGCTGAAGGCGTAAAAGTCGTAAATGAACTTTTAAACTCTTCTTTTGAAGTAGCTACAATTTTTTGTACTGATGATTTTGATTGTACTATTTCTGAAGAAAAAATTATTCCTATTTCTGAAACCGATTTAAAAAAAATAAGCAATTTAAAAACACCCAATAAAGTTATAGGGATTTTTAAAATTCCAGAAGAAAAACAATTAAAAAATAATGGTTTAATAATTGCTTTAGATGCGATAAACGATCCTGGAAATCTTGGAACTATTATTCGTTTATGTGATTGGTTTGGTGTAACACAATTAATTTGCTCAAAAGATACTGTAGATTGTTATAATGCTAAAGTTGTGCAAGCTTCTATGGGTTCTTTAACAAGAATTTCTATCCACTATTTAGAGTTGAATACTTATCTATCTGAGACGAACTTACCAACATTTATTGCAGATATGAATGGTGAAAATGTATATAAAACCAATTTACCAAAAGAAGGTATTTTAATAATGGGAAATGAAGCAAATGGAATTTCTGATGAAATAAAAAAACTCGTTTCTAATAAAATATCTATTCCACGTTTTGGAGAAAGACAAGAAACAGAAAGTTTAAATGTTGCAACTGCAACTGCTATTTTATTAAGTGAGTTTTCTCGGTTTAAGGTTTAAGTTTTAAGTTTTAAGTTTTAAGTTTTAAGTTTTAAGTTTTAAGGAAATAACAAAAACGCCTTTTTGCAAGTAAAAATACCACATAGTTACATAGAAAACATAGCCAATGATTGCGATTATGTGTAGAAACTTTACAACTTGAAACCTTTGCGACTTCGAGTCTTTGCAATAAAAAACTTACTTAGGAAACTTTACTCAAAAGCAAAATTTAAGAAAATACCACGAGTTCCCATAAAATTTACTGGAGCTGTCCATCTACTATTTGGATCGTCATCGTATTTAATTTCGTTGTTAATGGCAAAAACACCACGAATTGATGGAGAAAATTTGAAGAAATACAAGTAAATATCTACACCTAAACCAACTTCATACATAAAATTATGTGTTTGCATACGAAATTGTCCTGCTGAGTTATCATCTTGATTGTTCTCATTACTAGAAAAATTATAGTCGTAAGAAATACCACCTAATAAATAAGGACGAATATTATTATACCTATCTGTACTAAATTTAAAAACCAAAGGAACATGCAAATAAGTAGAACCTATTTCTCGAATACTATCTTGTGGTGTTGGAGAATTGTTTAAATGATTGAATAAAATTCTTTTGGAATTGCTAACCAAACCTGGTTCTAAACGTAAGTTCAAATTTTTATGTAATCGTAAATCTGCAATTAAACCTACATTAAAACCTGTGGTTGGTTCTACAGTTATATTTGCATTTGCAATTGTACTTTCTCTTAAATTTAATTTAAAATCGTTTTGATTTACACCCAAATAAAACCCATAATGTAAAGGTTTTTTGTCGAATGAAGGTAAATATTCTACACGTTCTTTCTGTGCAAAAAACGAAATACTAACTAATAGAAAAAAACAAAAAAGTAGGCTTCTTTTACTCATAATTATTTACGTGCTGTGTAAATTGTTGCAACACCAAAGGTTACAGGATTATCTTCTGTATGTGTAAACCCATTTTTTTTCAAAATATTGTTGAAAGCTTCTCCAAATGGAAAAGAATTCGCAGATTCCGATAAATAAGAATACGCAACTTTGTCTTTAGAAAACAGTTTCCCAACAACTGGCAAAAATAAACTTGTATATAATTTATAACCTTGTTTAAAAGGAAATTTTGTAGGATTTGAAGTTTCCAAAATCACTAAAACTCCTGTTGGTTTTAAAACTCTTGCAATTTCCTTAATTCCTTTGGCTAAGTTCGCAAAATTACGAACACCAAAAGAAACAGTAATAGCATCGAAAGTATTGTCTTCGAAAGGCATATCTTCAGAATCGCCAACGATCATTTCTATTTTATCAGAAAGATTTGCTTTGGAAATTTTTTGTTTCCCTACTTCTAACATTCCTGCAGAAATATCTAAACCAACAATTCTATCTGGTTTTAAAGCGGCCATCATTAAAGCTAAATCTCCTGTTCCTGTTGCAATATCTAAAATTTGTTTTGGATTGTTTTTACCAACAATTTCCACAACTTTTTTTCGCCATTTTACATCTATTCCTAAAGAAATTACACGATTTAAACCATCGTAGTTTTCAGAAATATTATCGAACATTTGTGTTACCTGCTCCTTCTTACCTAACTTAGAATCTTTATATGGATTTATTTTTTCTGCTGACATTGTCTTTATCCGTTAATTGCTACAACTTCATTAATTTGATTTGGCAACATTTCTTTTAATAAATTCTCGATTCCATTTTTTAAAGTTGCTGTAGAAGATGGGCAACCACTACAAGCGCCTTGTAAAACTACACTTACAACTTTATTTGCTTCATCATAAGAACGAAAAGCAATATTTCCTCCATCTCCAGCTACTGCAGGTTTTATATATTCGTCTAAAATATCTACAATTTGTGCAGAAATTCCTTCTAATTTTACTTCTGGAATTACTTCTTTTGTTCCCTCAGCAACAATTTCTTCTTTTGGCAATTCTTTAATTATTGTTTTTCCGTCTGCTAAATATTCTCTAATAAAGGTTCTTACTTCGCCATAAACCTCATTCCACTCTACCATATCGTATTTGGTAATTGAAATATAATTATCGGAAATAAAAACTTCTTTTACAAAAGGAAAATTAAAAATAGCCAAAGCCAAAGGAGACGATTCGCTTGCTTCGTCTATATTTTTAAACTCAACATCTGTTTGAGTTAATGCTTTATTGGTTCCAAATTTCATTACAGATGGATTTGGAGTTACCTCTGCATAAACCTCAATTGCTTCTTTTTTAGATGTTCTTTCTTCATTTACAACTGCATTTCCATCGTTTAAAAAATCTTCTATTTGTTCTTTTACTTCTTCTTGGACATCTATCCATTCTAAAATATCAAAACGTTGTATTGCTATAAAATTAGCTGTAATAAATACCTTTTTTACAAATGGTAAATAGAATAATTGTTGTGCTAAAGGAGAGTTTTTAGCTTCATCTATATTGTTAAATTCGTAACTACCTCCATTAATTAAAATACTGCTACTGTTGTATTTTATAATAGTATCGTTCGTTGTTTCTTGAATGGTAATTTTAATGTTTGACATTGTCTAAAAATTGAATTGCAAAATTAAGGGAAAAAAGGGAAATAGCATTGTTTTTAAGGGTATAAAACTTTTCGACTCCACTTCTAATAACATTTGTATTTGTTACTAAAAGTGGAGTCGAAATATATTTGTTTTTTAAAACTACAAACTTATTGAAACTGTTGCTGTAAAAATTCTGTTATCTATATTTAAATCTGCAGTATTTATCTGTGTAGAAAACTGTGGATAAGCATCATAAAAAGATGTTCTGTTATTGTTACTAAAAGCAAAATCTAATTTAAAGTTTCCAAAATTGTAACCTGCTCCAAAAGAATAACCATTAATATCATCTGAATCTAAAGCAGCTTTATTCGGGTTTTCTTCAAATTTATAACCTCCTCTAACACTTAATTTATCAAAACGCCATTCTGTACCCATATTAAAAGAGTTGGTATTTTTTAATTCATTCTGAAAAAACGTATTCTCTCCTGCAAAACCTCCATCTGATAATTCCATATTCGAATAATTTCTACTGATATAATCGAAACTAAACAAACCACTTTTACCAAATACCACTGCTGCACTTGCTGTTAATTTACTTGGAGTTTTTAACCTATAAATTAAACTTTGTATTGGAAAATTATTCCCTGCAGTATTATCGTAAATAGTATTTGGATTTTCGCTAACTGTAATTTCTGTATCTCCATCAAAACCATCGTTATCTATAATATTGGTATCTTCTATAATTTCCGTAAACCAAGTTGGTGTTTGGTAAGATAAACCAAATCTAAAATTCTGGTTCGCTTTATAAATAAAACCTGCGTTTAAAGAAACCCCAGAACCTGTTGTAAAATTTTCTTGATAAAAATTAGCATCTAAAGTATTTCCATTTCCATCGCTATTAAATTCTAATAAATTAGATTGCTGACTAAAACTTAAATTGTAAAAATTAATTCCTGCGCCAACATATAATCTGTTTTGATATACAGATGAAAATGCCATATTAATTTCGTCCAACTCTCCTTTATAGTTATTTATAAAACGTTGTTCATCTGAAACATTATAATCTATTGTAGGATTATTATTATCTAATGGAAAATCTCTAAAAGTTGGAACCCCACTATTTCCTTCAATAATAAAATTATCATTAAAATCTTTTGTAAGTCTATAATTAAACCCAATTGCGAATTTGCTCCAGTCCGATTTGTAGGCACTATCAAAGACCAAAACTGCACCTGCCTGCGAAAAGTTAAAAAATTGATCTTGATTATTTACAGAATTCCCATAAAAAGTAGATTGTATTTCTGTATTTCTATTATTTAATGTTCCTGCAAATGAACTATTATTAAAAACAGCCAAACCTGCTGGGTTAATGTTTATTGATGAAATATCGCCACCCAATGCTCCGAAAGCACCTCCCATAGAAGTAAAACGCGCAGTTCCATTTGCATCATCTTGAGAGAAAAGCAACGCTAAATCTTGGTAACTCAAAGATTGAGCATAAGACGTTAAAGTTACTGCGAACAAAGTCGCAAGTGTTATAATTTTTTTCATTTTAATTGGTATTATTTATTAAGCAATTTTTTTAATTTCCTCTTCTTCTAGATGAAGACGTACTTCTTGTTGTAGAACTTGAAGTAGATCTACTACTAGATGTTCCTGATGATCTTGAACTCGTAGTTCTTGCTGGTGGAGTATATGTTCTCCTTGTAGAACTTGTTGTTGTTCTTGTTATACTTCTTCTAGTAGGAGTAGTTGTAGATCTTCTAACACTAGAACTACTACTTCTTGTTGGAGTTGTAGTAGACCTCCTTGCTGTAGAACTACTATTTCTTCTCGTAGAACTATTAACTCTACTTGCAGTTGAATTATTTCCACCACTTCTTCTAGAACTTGTACCTGAAGAACTTCTTGTACTAGTTGAACTTCTTCTAGTTGAAGTACTACTTCTTCTTGTAGAAGTATTTGTAGAACTTCTTCTAGTTGTAGAAGTAGACCTTCTATTAGGTGTAATTGTACTAGAACTTCTTCTTCTTGAAGTTGTTGTTGGTCTTGTTGTAGAAGATCTTCTACTAGATGTTATAGAAGAATTTGCGGAACTTCCTCTTCTATTATATGTATTATTATAAGCAGTTCTTCTGCCATAAGTTGTATTTCTGTTATAACGATTATTCCTATTATAATAAAAATTGTTATATCTATAAGGTGTTACATATCCATACCCAAAATATGGGTTATAGTAACCTCCATTCCAACCCCAAGCAAGATTATTATGGTATGGGTGCCAATAAGGGTTGTAACCCCAATTATTCCAACCATTATTCCATCTATTTCTAAACCTCCAGTTATTCCAACCCCAATAGTTATAACCATAATAATTATAGCCTATATTATTAAAGCCAACTCCATAAAAATCATTCCAATAAGGGTCGTTTATTAGATTTATATTTACAACAACATCGTTATTTGCATTGTTACCCCAAGAAGGATTTGTGTTGTAATTCAAATCATCTTCCACATAATTATCATCTGGAGAATTATAGCTATCAACATCTGTAAAAACTTCAGAATCATCTAAACCTTCTAGTCTTTCTAATTCTTTTGTAAAATAATTATTGTTATAATCGTTGTATTCTCTTTCGTTAGCAACAATAACTTTCTTTTCATTAACTGGTTTTTCGTCTCCATAAATACCATCATCAGAATAAACACTTTGATAAGTACCACAGGAAACCAATACTATACTAGTTAGAAAAAATAAGATAACTCGATGTAAGCTATATTTATAGTGAAATAATTTCATATTGATATATTTTATGGTAAACATTAATTTTAAGAAAAATTTGTTAGGTAAAAAACTTTAAACTTACTTTGGTTCTAACCTTTTTATAGTAGCTTTGTACCGTTTTTGTAAATACTTTGTATTATTTAACAAAAATTTCACTTTAAAGATAACAATATTTGTGCCAAACTTCGAATTATGAGTAAACATTTAACAAAACGAGCAGACGATTATTCTAAATGGTATAACGAACTAGTTGTAAAAGCAGATCTTGCAGAAAACTCTGCAGTTAGAGGTTGTATGGTTATAAAACCATATGGTTTTGCGATTTGGGAAAAAATGCAAGCAGAATTAGATAGAATGTTTAAAGAAACAGGCCATCAAAATGCTTATTTTCCTTTGTTTGTGCCAAAAAGTTTGTTTGAGGCTGAAGAAAAAAATGCAGAAGGTTTTGCAAAAGAATGTGCAGTTGTAACACATTATCGATTACAAAACGACCCAGATAATCCTGGCAAGTTACGTGTAGATCCAGAAGCTAAATTAGAAGAAGAATTAGTCGTTAGACCAACTTCCGAAGCAATTATTTGGAATACTTACAAAGGTTGGATTCAATCTTATAGAGATTTACCTTTATTAATAAATCAATGGGCAAATGTTGTTCGTTGGGAAATGCGTACACGTTTATTTTTACGTACAGCAGAATTTTTATGGCAAGAAGGACATACTGCACACGCAACAAAAACAGAAGCCGTTTCAGAAGCAAGACAAATGCAAGATGTTTATGCAACTTTTGCGGAAAATTTTATGGCAATGCCAGTTATAAAAGGATACAAATCGGACAGTGAACGTTTTGCTGGTGCAGAAGATACTTTTACAATTGAAGCATTAATGCAAGATGGAAAAGCTTTACAAGCAGGAACAAGCCACTTTTTAGGACAAAATTTCGCCAAAGCTTTTGATGTAAAGTTTACTTCTAAAGAAGGAAAACAGGAACATGTTTGGGCAACATCTTGGGGAGTCTCTACACGATTAATTGGTGGTTTAATTATGACCCATTCAGATGACAGTGGTTTGGTATTACCTCCAAAATTAGCTCCAATACAAGTTGTAATTGTTCCAATATATAAAGGTGAAGAACAATTAGCTTCAATTTCGAAAAAAGTTGCTGAATTTGTAAAAGAATTTCGCAAAAAAGGGATTTCTGTTAAGTTTGATGATAGAGACACGTACAGGCCTGGAGCAAAATTTGCTGAATACGAATTAAAAGGAGTTCCAGTAAGAATTGCTTTTGGAGGAAGAGATTTAGAAAACAATACAGTAGAAGTTGCTAGAAGAGACACTTTTAAGAAAGAAACTGTTTCACAAGATACTATTGTAGATTTTGTAGTTAATTTATTAGAAGAAATTCAAGAAAATTTATTCAAAAAAGCTATCGATTATAGAGCTGAACATACTACTGAAGTAAATGACTTTAAAGAATTTAAAAAAGTTATTAAAAATAAAGGAGGTTTTGTTTCTGCACATTGGGATGGAACAGAAGAAACAGAAGATAAAATTAAAGAATATACAAAAGCGACTATTCGTTGTATACCAAATGACGCAAAGGAAGAAGCAGGAGTTTGTGTTTTTAGTGGAAAACCATCCACTAAAAGAGTTCTTTTTGCAAAAGCATATTAATTATAACTAATCAAAAATCTCCTTACTACATTGAGGAAATGATGCTTTTATCTCAATTTAAAAAAACGAATTCAAAAAAAAACTATAATTTTTTAAAATTTTTTGAAAAATTATTGCAGAATTTAAAAAACGTTGTATATTTGCATCCGCAATTGAGACATACTTAATTGTTCTGGTCCGTTCGTCTAGGGGTTAGGACGCATGGTTTTCATCCATGTAACACGGGTTCGATTCCCGTACGGACTACAAATGTTTTAATAAAAAAACAAATAGAAAGAAATTATGGCAAATCATAAGTCAGCATTAAAAAGAATTAGAAGTAACGAAGCTAAAAGGTTACGTAACAAATATCAGCACAAAACTACACGTAATGCTGTTAGAGATTTACGTGCAACTGAAGACAAGAAAGAAGCAGAATCTAACTTAGGTAAAGTTATTTCTATGTTAGACAAGTTAGCTAAGAACAACATTATTCACCAGAATAAAGCAGCAAATTTAAAATCTAAATTAACAAAGCACGTAGCTGCATTGTAAGATTTTTAAATGCATAATATTTAAAAGCTCTGAATTTTATTCAGAGCTTTTTTCGTTGTAAAAAATATTTTATTTCTTTCAAAACAATCTATTAAACACCAATCCAAAACCTACAGATTCATCTTATTCTATTTTTTTTAAAATAATTTCCAAAATCATCTGTAAGTGTAAAATAATCTATTATTGAACACTACTCATATAAACGAAGATTGTAAATCCAATTTTGGGGATAAAAAAGTGGTATTATAATTGGTACTATTGACTCTTTGTTAAATATTCCACCTTCTATTTCTATAATAAATTCACACGTAATATTACAAAAGGAAAAGAAAAAATAACTTTAAAAAATCTACCACTCATAATCTTTATGAGCATCTAGCCTAATAAAGATAAATAACAGAATTGTAAAGCCCCAAAGAGATGAACCTCCATAACTAAAAAAAGGTAGTGGAATTCCTACAGTTGGCAATAATCCAATTACCATTCCTATATTAACAATTACATGAAAAAAGAGAATGGAAGCCAATCCATAGCCGTAAATCCTTCCGAATTTGTTATTGTGTGTTTCTGCTAAATATATAATTCGATATAACATTAACATAAACAGAAAAATAACTGCAGTCGTTCCTAAAAAACCCCACTCTTCTCCAACTACACTAAAAATATAATCTGTATGTTGTTCTGGCACAAAATCTCCTTGCGTTAAATCGCCTTTTAAATACCCTTTTCCTTTAAAGCCACCAGAACTAATTGTAAGCTCCGATTGATAAGAGTTGTAACCAATACCTTTATTATCTGTTTTCTTACCTAGTAAAATATCAAATCTGTCTTTTTGATGCGAAGGCAAAACATTCTTATATCCATAACCTGTTCCAGCAATAAATAAACCTAATATGAGATATACCACTAATAATTTATACCACTTAAAACGAAAAAAACGTTTTCCTTCTCTGTAAAACAGATAAAATGCAATTATTGTTATTAATATAAATGATGATATTAACATCCATTTAGCACCAAAGAAAATCGTTAATAAAAATAATACTATAAATGCAGAGCCCAGTAGTATATAGTTTAATGTTAACCCTTCTCTATTAAGCACAAAAAAGAACGACAAATAAATAAGTGCAGAACCAGCATCTGGCTGTAAAAAAATTAAAAAAGCAGGAAAAAAGACAATAATAAACGCTTTTATCTGGTTTTTAATTAACTTGAAGTTGTATTGACGATCACTTAATAGTTTTGCGACTGCCAATGCAGTAAATGCTTTTACAAATTCGGATGGCTGTAAACCAATTACCCCAAAATTATACCAAGAAGTTGCTCCATTAATTTTCTTTCCAAATATAAATAAACCTACCAATGATAACAGTGATATGATGTAGAGCATACTTGAAAATTTTTCATAAAATTTTGAATTGAAAAAAAGAACTATAATTATCAAAGGAATAGTTAAACAAATAAATATTAATTGTTTACCATATTTTGTAGAAAAGCTTAGTAGTTCTACATCTTCTTCTGAACTGGAAGCAGCATAGATGTTTAACCAGCCAAAACCAACTAAAATTATGTAGAGGAAAATTAAAATCCAATCGATACCTGCAAAAATATTATTTCGTTCCTGACGCAATTTGTTCTATTGGTTTTTCGAGTTGTTTATCATATATATCTTGCAAACTTAAAGTCAGCATCTTTTTTTCTCTATATTTATTTGCTTTTGATATTTTTCCATTAATATATTTTTCAATCAGCAAACTTGTAATTGGAGCTGCAATTGTAGAACCATACCCTCCATTTTCAACAAAAATAGCTAGCGCTATTTTAGGATTATCTTTTGGTGCAAATGCTACTAGTATAGAATGGTCTGCCAATTGTTCTTTAATTCCGTTTTTTATTATAAAATTTTCTGCAGTACCTGTTTTACCACAAATTTCTATTCCTTTTACTTGACTATACTTTCCTGTTCCTGTTTTAAAAACCTCATGCATAGCTTCAACAACTGGAACAAAATGCTCTTGATTTATAGTTGTTATTTTTTTCTTTGTAAAATCGGGATTATCAATAGAAATATTGTCTACTTTTTTTAACACATGAGGTGTATAGAAAAAACCTCTGTTTGCAATTGCTGTGGTAAAGTTGGCTAATTGAATTGGGGTTGTTAAAACTTCTCCTTGACCAATTGCATTGGAAATTGTAGAAGAACCATTCCATCTATAGTCTAATCTTTCATCATAATAATCTCCTGTTGGTATTAATCCTGGACTTCCTGCAGGTAAATCGTAGCCTAAATAATTTCCTAAACCAAAACTTTTTACGTGTTTACTCCAATTATTTAAACCCTCTGTTGGTTTATTATCTTTTTCTACAATTCTCTTATAGGTATTTGAAAAATAACTGTTACAGGATTTCGAAATTGCAGCTTTTAAATGAACAGGTCTACCATAAATACCACAGTGACATCCCATAAATTCGCTTTTTCTTCCACCATACCTAAACCCTCCATTACAATAAAATGGCGTGTCTTCTGTTATTACATTTTCTTGTAAACCGATTAATGCATTCATCATTTTAAAAGGAGAACCAGGAGCATAAGCACCCATTAGCCCTCTATCGTAAGTTGGTCTTTCTGGGTTTTCTGGATCCATTAAAATAGACGAATTCAAAGATCTTTTTCTACCCACCAACATATTAGGGTCGTAAGAAGGCGCTGTTACCAAAGCTAAAATTTCTCCTGTAGTAGGTTCAATAGCGACAATACCACCTCTTTTACCTTTCATTAACTCTTGTGCATACGATTGCAATTCTATATCCAAGGTTAAAGTTAGATCTTTTCCATTTACAGAAAGTGTATCATATTCTCCATTTTTATAAGAACCAGTAACTTTGTTAAAACGATTTTTATGGAAATATTTTTTTCCTTTTTTCCCTCTTAATAGATTCTCATATTGTTTTTCTATACCATCTTTTCCAATCAATTCTCCTTGTTGGTAATAATCGCTTTTTCTAGCCAAATTCTCATTTACTTCTCCAATATAACCCAATACATTTGCAGCAACTTTTACAGGATAGTCTCTAATGATTCTTTTTTGAATAAAAAACCCTTTGTATTTATGAAGTTTTTCTTGTAAAAAGGCAAAATCTTCTTTTGCTAATTGTTTTAGAAATACCGAAGGTAAATATGGTGCGTAATTTTCTGCTCTTTCAAAACGCTTTAAAAAATCTTCTTTAGTAATTTTTACTAGCTTACAAAATTCTAAAGTATCTAAAGGTTTCACCAGGTTTGGTTGCATCATAACATCGTAAGAAAGTTGGTTTGCTACTAAAAGCTTCCCATTTCTATCATATACATAGCCACGTTCTGGATAATCGTATTGTGTTTTTACTGCAGCATTTCTAATTGGGTCGTAATTATCTCCTCTAATAATTTGAAGTTGAAATAAACGCCCAATAAAAACGATACCTACTAATGTGATTAAAAAATAAATTAAAAAGCTTTTTTGCATTACTGTTTTTTAGAAAAAATATAGTTTCCTAAGAAATATAATAATAACGTAAAAATACCTGAAAAAAGTGTATTCAATATTACATGAGATATATTTTGGAAACTAAAATTAGCAAAAGAAAACAGTATAAAATGGTGTATGAACGTTAAAGTTACTACAAAGTTAAATATTTTACCAAAAGACTCGGAATGTATATTAAAAAAAGGATAGTCTGCAGGGTATTTTCTAAAATAAACTTTTACAAAAAATAATCTTATATATGCAATTGTTAAAATAGAAAAAGCGTGAATTCCTCCAGAGTCTGAAAAGAAATCAACTGCCAAACCCAACATAAAACTTGCCAATAAAAAGGGAAATCTGTTTTCTTTAAGAGGATATAAAAAAACGAAAGCGATGTATAAATAAGGATTTACATATCCTAAAAATAAAATATTATTCAGCACAAAAACTTGCAGAAAAAGCAAGAATACAAATAACAATGCGAAGTATAATGTTTTATTCAATTTCTTGGTTTTCTAAAGATTTTATTTCTTCTTTATCTAAGGTTTTTATTACATAAACGGGTCCAATATTACTCATGTCGTTAAATAATTTAACCTCGATAACATTATTTACTGCGTTATTTTTACCTACATTTATAACGGTTCCAATTAAAATACCAGCTGGAAAAATAGTAGATCTTCCACCGGTTTCAATAGTATCTCCAACTTTTACAGGAGCTTGTCTTGGGACATCTGTTAACTGAACAATATTATAATCTTTTCCATCCCATTTTAAACTTCCAAAAAAATATTGATTTTTAAGTTTTGCATTAATGTTACTGTTTTTATTTAAAATAGATTGTACTCTTGTATAGTTAGCTGAAGAAAAATCGGTTATTCCAATAATACCTCTGCCATTTACAACTGCCATTTCCTTTTCTAAACCTTCATTTTTACCTTTATTAATCGTAAGGTAATTAAAAGCCTTAGAATAATTATTATTAATTATTTTGGCATTCGTAAAAGTATATTTTTGATTGTATTTTAAAGAATCTACAACTGTAGAATCTAAATTTAAAACAATGGAAGTGTTTTTTTCTAATTGATTTCTTAAGAAATTATTTTCCTCTAAAAGTTGCTGGTTAACAGACTTTAAGTTGAAGTATTCTGAAATACTTGAAGCCTGATTAAACATTCCACCAGTAACTGCATTTGCAGAATTCACGTATTTACTTTTATGAAAATTAAGATTATTAAATGTTAAAACAATAGCGATTAATTGCAACATTAAAAAGAATAAAAGGTACTTAAACTTCTGAAAAAAGTAAATAAGTTGTTGCATAACTAAAATCGCTCAGAAATTATTTCATTAATACATTTTTGTATTTATCTAATTCTTTTAAAGCAATTCCTGTTCCACGCACAACAGCTCTTAATGGGTCTTCTGCCACGTAAACAGGTAAATCTGTTTTCCTTGACAATCTTTTATCTAAACCTCTTAACATAGAACCACCACCTGCTAAATAAATACCTGTATTATAAATATCTGCAGCTAATTCTGGAGGTGTTTTAGATAATGTTTCCATTACAGCATCTTCAATTCTTAAAATAGATTTGTCTAATGCTTTTGCAATTTCTCTAAAAGAAACTTGCACCTGTTTTGGCTTACCACTTAATAAATCTCTACCTTGAACTAACATGTCTTCTGGTGGAGTTTCTAAATCTTCTGTAGCCGCACCAATGGTAATTTTAATTTTTTCTGCAGTCGTTTCTCCAACATGTAAGTTATGCTGTGTTCGCATATAATACATAATATCGTTGGTAAATAAATCTCCTGCCACTTTTACAGATTGGTCGCAAACAATACCAGCCAAAGCAATTACAGCAATTTCTGTTGTTCCACCACCTATATCTATAATCATGTTTCCTTTTGGCTCCATAATATCTATTCCAACCCCAATTGCTGCCGCCATTGGTTCGTAAATTAAATAGATTTCTTTAGCATTCATATGTTTTGCAGAATCGCGAACCGCTCGTTTTTCTACTTCTGTAATTCCTGAAGGAATACATATAACCATTCTTAATGCTGGTGGAAATAATTTCTTTTTAATGGAAGGAATTTGTTTTACAAACTCTTTAATCATCTCTTCAGATGCTTGGAAATCTGCAATAACTCCGTCTTTTAACGGACGAATTGTTTTAATATTTTCATGAGTTTTTCCTTGCATTAAATTAGCTTCTTTACCAATTGCAATGATTTTTCCGGTAATTCTATTTCTTGCAACAATTGAAGGACTATCGATAACCACTTTTCCATTGTGAATTATCAACGTATTTGCGGTCCCTAAATCAATCGCAATATCTTCCGTCATAAAATCAAAAAAACCCATAAAATATCTTTGTTGTATTATTTTTAAAGTACTATTTACAAATCTACTAAAATTCTGATTGTAAACAACCTATAAAATCTTAATGTTTAAAATGTCTTGTTCCTGTCATAACCATAGATAAACCGTTTTTATTACAGTAATCTATACTTAATTGATCTTTTATAGATCCTCCTGGCTGAATTACACTTTTTACACCAGCCTTATCTGCAATTTCTACACAATCTGGAAATGGAAAAAACGCATCACTTGCCATTACACAACCTTCTAAATCGAATTTAAAAGAAGTTGCTTTTTCAATCGCTTGGTTTAAAGCATCTACTCTACTCGTTTGCCCTGTTCCACCTGCTAATAATTGCTTGTTTTTTACTAAAATAATTGTGTTCGATTTTGTGTTCTTACACAATTTCGATGCAAACAATAAATCTTCTAACTCGCTTTCGGTTGGTTTATTGTTAGTAACGTATTTTAAATCTTCTAATTTATCTGTAATGTTGTCTTTATCCTGAACTAAATTACCATTTAAACAAGTTCTAATTGTTGTTTTTGGCAATGCTACTTCTTTCTGAATTAAGATAATTCTATTCTTTTTTCCTTTTAAGATTTCTAAAGCTTCATTTGAATAACTTGGTGCAATTACTACTTCACAAAATAACGTGTGAATTTTCTCTGCAGTTGCTGCATCAATTTGTGTGTTTGCTATTAAAATTCCACCAAAAGCAGAAACTGGATCTCCAGCTAAAGCATCTGAATATGCTTCGCTAATTGTTTCTCTTTGTGCAAAACCACAAGCATTGTTATGCTTTAATATCGCAAATGTTGGTGCTTCACCTTTAAACTCTTCCATTAAATTTACAGCAGCATCTACATCTAATAAATTATTATAACTTAATTCTTTACCATGAAGTTTGTCGAAAATTTCCTCTAAATCTCCAAAGAAATATCCTTTTTGGTGTGGGTTTTCTCCATAACGTAAAACTTGTGCATTCGTTTCACTTACTTTTAAAGCAGGTTCTTCGTTATTGTTGAAGTAATTAAAAATTGCAGTATCGTAATGTGAAGAAACATTAAAAGATTTTCCTGCGTATTTTTTTCTTTGTTCTATAGAAGTTTCACCTTTATTTTCTGATAAAATTGATAAGAAATCTTCATATTGGTCCATTGAAGAAACAATAAAAGTATCTTTAAAATTCTTTGCAGCTGCTCTAATTAAAGAGATTCCTCCAATATCAATTTTCTCTACAATGTCTTGTTCAGAAGCTCCAGAAGCAACCGTTTTTTCAAACGGATATAAATCTACAATTATCAAGTCTATTTGTGGAATATTGTATTCTTTTAATTCAGCAACATCACCTTCGTGATCTTGTCTGTTTAAAATTCCTCCAAAAACTTTTGGGTGTAAAGTCTTAACTCTACCTCCTAATATAGAAGGATAAGAAGTAACATCTTCTACAGGAACTACATCTATTCCAAGATCTTTAATAAATTTTTCTGTTCCTCCAGTTGAATAAATAGTTACATTTAATTCATCTAATTTTCTTACAATTGGCTCTAAACCATCTTTGTGAAATACCGAAATTAATGCGGATTTAATTGTTTTTGAAGTGCTCATTTAGTGTTGTGTTGTTAAGCACACAAATGTAGTAAAAGCAACCTCGTAAGACAATAAAAAGATAGTAACAAAAAACAGAAGTAATTAACAACTAATGCACTTGAACTTTCGTTTTAAAATTTTCTACTAAAGCTGTGTAATTTCTTGGCGCTCTTTTTTCTTGATTTTTTCTTGAAAAAGGAAATATTTTTTCCAGAAAACTCTGTTGATTTTTTTTCATTTTTAGGGGTATTAAATGTTAGGGGTAAAAAATTATTCTGCTTTTTCTAAGAAATCATGAAACCATTGGACAAAATTATCTATCCATGATTGTTTCTTTTCAACAAAATTTGAGTGGTTGTTGCGACCAGCAACAGATGCAGTAAATTGTTCTTTTCTCATTATTTTAGGGATTTAATGATGTTAGAATATTAAAAAACTTAATATATTTCCAACAAACATAAGTAAAAAAATGTTAAAAGTCAATTTTTTACAAAATTGTAGCCACTTTTTTACAGATATACTCCAACAATTCTTCGTCTTTTTTTGTAAACGTATTTGCAGTATGAGAATCGATATCTATTTGCCCAATATTTTCTCCATCAACAAAAATAGGAATTACAATTTCCGACTTTACCTTCCAACCACAAGAAATATAATTGTCTTGTTCAGAAACATCTTGCACCACAAAGTTTTCGTTACTAACTGCTACCTGTCCACAAATACCTTTTCCAAAAGGAATAATGGTATGCTCTGTTTCTTCTCCAGTATATTGTGCTAATTTTAATTCTTCTTTGTTTCCATTTTTAAAATAAAAACCAACCCAATCGTAATAAGAAATTTGGTTTTCTAAAGTGTCGCAAATTTCTTGTAACTTCGATTCTAACGATTTTTCTGAAGAAATTATCGCATCAATTTCCTGTTGTATTTTATAAATATCCATTTTGTATCTTCGTCTTTAAATAATATTCGCAAAATTAAATTAAAATCCATTGTGAAAAAACATAAAAACGTTGTCATTTTTCTGATTAAATTTTTTGCTACGTATTTTATACTGTTCGCAATTTATGCGAAATACTTACAAAATTCACAGCAAAAAGAAGATACTTTTAAAACAGCATCTATTACCACAACTGTAGCAGAACAAACTGTATATGTTTTAGAATTCTTTGGGTTCCACGCAGATTATAGGCAACATAAAGAGGAGCTTTCTGTTAAACTTTTAATAGATAATATTTATACTGCCAGAGTTATTGAAGGTTGTAATTCTATAAGTATAATTATTTTATTTATTGCTTTTATTGTCGCTTTTGCAGGTTCTATTAAAGCAACCATAATTTTCTCTATTTTAGGGAGTCTTTTTATTTACGTAATAAATATATTTAGAATTGCGTTTCTAACAGTTATGATTTTTAAATACCCAAATCAGCAAGAATTTTTACATAATTTAGTTTTTCCAGCGATTATTTACGGAACCGTATTTTTATTGTGGGTGCTTTGGGTAAATAAGTTTTCAAACTACAAAAAATGAACAAATACATTAAAATAATTCTAACATCAATATTGGTGCTTGTACTGTTTGTAATTCGAGCTTTTTCTGCTGAATTATTTTACGATCCATTAATAGAGTATTTTAAAAACGACTATTTATACACTAAAATGCCAGAAATAGATATTTGGCATTTAATGATAGATATGTTATTTCGATATATTTTAAATTCGCTAGTAACTTTAGGAATTATCTGGGTTTTATTCCAAAGAAAAGATTATTTAAAGTTTACAGGGTTTTTCTTAATGGCTGCTTTTATGGTTTTAATTGTGGTATTTGTACTTTTATTAAGAGATCAGTTCGAAAATGGTTATTTACTTCCCTTTTATATTCGACGTTTTATAATTCATCCTTTGTTCTTGTTATTATTATTGCCAGCATTTTATTTTCAGAAATTAAGCAATCGATAATTTAACAAATTATTTAAAGGAACTTTATTGTAACTTTGCACAACAAATGAAACAAGTTTTTTCTAAAATAACATCCACAACTTTAGCACTTTTAGTGTTGCTTTCTACGTTTTCTTTTACGGTAGAAAAACATTATTGTGGCGATTTTTTAATGGATGTTTCTTATGTTGGAAATGCAGATGGTTGTAATATGGAAATGGCAAAAACAGTTATTTCTAAAATAAAAACCTGCTGTAAAGACGAAATTCATAAAATTGAAGGTCAAGATGAACTACAATCAAATTCAGAATTAAAATTCGACTTTCAAAAACAACAATTTTTAGGTACTTTTTTAATTTCTTATAAAGATTTATTTCTAGATAATACTTCAGAAAAAACAGTTTATAAAGACTTTTCTCCACCAGATATCCCTATTGATTATCAGGTTTTATACCAATCTTTTTTAATTTGATTTTATAATAGTTCAGCTAAAAAAATCTTCTAACTCAGAAGAAAATTAGTTCTTTATTATAAAATGAATACTCATGAAAAAATATATTTTTAGTAGTTGTTTACTACTATTTCCAATCCTCTTTTTTGCACAAAGCAATTTAAAAGGAATGATTATGGACAAACAAAATCCTGAAAATAATTCAGGGATTTCAGGTGCAACTGTAAATTGGCTAGACACTTCAATTGGTGCAGTTTCAAACGAAAAAGGCTGGTTTACGATTCCCTATAAACCCGAATATAAAAAATTGGTCGTAAGTTATATTGGTTATAAAACAGATACGATTACAGTTACAAGTTTAAAAACGATTCGTCATTTTATAACTCCAGAAAGTGAACTCGAAGAAATTACTGTAAAAAGTAAAAAAAGAGCCACACAACGTTCTTTATTTGCTACTGCAAACATGTTTACTGTAAATAATGACGAGTTATTAAAAGCAGCTTGCTGTAATTTGGCAGAAAGTTTCGAAACGAATCCTTCCATAGATGTTAGTTTTTCTGATGCTTTAACTGGCACAAGACAAATACAAATGCTGGGATTAAAAAGTCCGTATTTGTTAATTACGCAAGAAAATGTACCTTCAGTTAGAGGTGCTGCACAAGCTTTTGGTTTAACTTTTACACCTGGAACTTGGGTGGAAAGTATTCAAATTACAAAAGGAGCAGGAAGTGTTGTAAATGGTTACGAAAGTATTTCCGGACAAATAAATGCAGAATTGGTAAAACCATTTTCCGACAATAAATTCTTTTTAAATGCCTACAGTTCTTTAAACGGACGCTTAGAACTAAACACTCATTTTAATGAAAAAATTTCCGATAAATGGCAAAGTGGTTTATACATTCATGGAAATTATAGAGGAGAAAAATTCGATAATAACAACGATAATTTTTTAGATGCGCCTTTAGCAAAGCAAATAAATGTTATGAATCGTTGGCAATATACAGATGCACAAAATGGTTGGGTTAGTTTTATTAATTTCAGGTATTTAAAAGATGAAAAACAAACTGGAGAACTTAACTTTAATCCTGAAACAGATAAACGAACAACAAATGCATGGGGAAGTGAAATTGATACAAAACGTTTTGAAACTTCAGCAAAATTAGGCTATGTTTTTCCTGAACTTCCGTTTCAAAGTTTTGGTTTTCAGTTGGCTTATAGCAACCATCAACAAGATTCTTATTTTGGGCTGAATGTGTATGACATTCAGCATGAAAGTGTGTATTCTAACTTACTTTTTAATTCGATAATTGGAGATACCAGAAACAAGTTTAAAACAGGAATTAGTTTTACTTATGATAACTATGATGAACTTGTTGAAGTGGGTACTTTCGATGAAAATTTCAAAAGAAAAGAACAATCTGTGGGTGCTTTTTTCGAATATGCGTTCGATAATTTAGACGACTTTAGTTTTACAACAGGTTTGCGAGTAGATGCTCATAATTTATTAGGGAACTTTATAACACCAAGATTGCACTTGAGGTATGCTCCTTGGGAAAATGGAGTTTTTAGAGCTTCTGCAGGAAGAGGAAAAAGAAGTGCTAATATTTTTGCTGAAAATCAACAATTTTTTGTAAGTTCTAGACAAATTAATATTGATAATGTTGGTGGAAATATTTACGGTTTAAACCCTGAAATTGCTTGGAATTACGGAGTTTCTTATATGCAAAAATTCAATATTTTTGATAAAAAAGGAGATCTTACATTCGATTTTTATAGAACCGATTTTAGCAACCAAGTTGTTGTTGATTGGGAGAACCCTCAAGGAATTTCTTTTTACGATTTAGATGGAAAAAGCGTTGCTAATAGTTTTCAAGTTGAATTATATTATCAGTTGGCAGAAGGCTTTAATTTAAGAACCGCTTATAAATATTTCGATGTTTCTACAGATTACAAATCTGGTAATTTGCAGAAACCAATTCAGCCTAAAAACAGGTTTTTTGCCAACCTTTCTTATGAAACAATTCTGCAAGAAAATGGTGCTCAATGGAAGTTTGATGCAACTTTTAATAGTATTGGAAAACAGCGTTTACCAGATACAAGATCTAACCCAAGTCAATATCAATTAGCTGAGTTTTCTAATCCTTATCAATTATTAAATAGTCAAGTAACAAGAGTATTTTCAGAGAAGTTCGAGGTATATTTAGGAGCAGAAAACTTGACCAATGTTCAACAAAAAAATCCTATTTTAGCAAGTGATAATCCTTTTGGCGCAAATTTTGATACTACAATAGTGTACTCGCCAATATTCGGACGTGCAATTTATGCAGGTTTACGATTTAAAATAAAGTAGTATGTCTGGTCGAGCGCAGTCGAGACCTAAATTTAAAAACAATTATAAAAAATGAAAAAAATAGTATTCATATTCAGTTTATTCTTGCTTGGGTTTTCAACGCAAGCACAAACACAAAAAGAAGTTAAAAAGAAAAGGAACGCAAAAGTTACTTTTACAGTAGATGGTATTTGTGGTATGTGTAAAAAACGTATAGAAACTGCTGCTTTAAAAACTAAAGGTGTAAAGTTTGCAATTTGGGATGTAAAATCGCACCAAATGAACCTAATTATGGACGAGCGAAAAACAGATCTCTCCACTATTCATAAAAATATTATGGCAGTTGGGCATGATATTATTTTAGATGAAGATAAAAAATTAATGGCTTCTGATAAGGCTTATGAGTCTGTACATCCTTGCTGTAAATACAGAGATAGTAAAATTGTTGAAGATCATAATGGAGAATTAAAAAAACAGTAAATTATTTCCATTTATAAAATGATAAAATCCATGCAAATTGTGTGGATTTTTTGTTTTTAAAATTACAGCTTTATCGATGAAGTTTTTCCTCCAATCGTTAACAACTCACTCCATTGAGTCGTAAATCTTGGGCTTCTGTGTTCTTTAATTAATGCCCAATCTTTTTCGCGGTTACCAACAGTTGCTAATTTTACTTTGTTTTTGCCAAACTTACTATTTAAAGCATCAATAACTTTTCCTAGTTCTTTGCTTTCACTTTTATGTTCTTCGTAAAAAAGGCTTGTTTGCACTTGGTTTTCTGGTACTAAATTAAATAAGTTTACACCTACTTTTTTATAGCGATAACCTGGTTTGTATATTTTTTTGAGTCCTTTTAAAGCTTCTTTCGTTAGTTTAATCGTGCTATTTGTAGGCGTATCTAAAGTAATTATAATTTTGTTTGAATATTGGTTGTCGGAATTACTAAAATAATTCGTCTGTAAAAAAACTTCAATACAACCTGCAGCAGAACCTTGCTGACGCAACAAATCTGCAACTTCTGCCACATAAAAACTGGTTGCTTCAGAAATAATGCTGTAATCTGCCAATTTTTTTCCGAAAGATTTAGCGGTTCCAATTCCTTTTTTTACGCTGGTTTCTGTCACCAATTCCAAACAAGGTAAATTATTTAATTCTCGCCAAAGTCGTTCTCCAACAACTGTTAATTCTTTACGAACCCACGCCAAATTGGTGTTTGCAAAATCTAAAGCTGTTTTTGCTCCTGTATTTTCTATGCGAATTGTGTGTTTTCGTCCAACTCCCCAAATATCTTTTACTTTGGCAGAACTCAATAGAAATTGCCTTTTTTCTTCTGAATCTACAACGAAAACTCCATTATTTTCAGGAATTTTCTTGGCAAATTTATTCGCCATTTTAGAAAGCGATTTTGTTTTTGCAACTCCTACTCCAACTGGAACTCCTGTATTTTTGTGAACTCTTTCTTTTATTTTATGAGCAATTTCATCCAGCTCATCATTATTATAATGCGATAAATCGACAAAACTTTCGTCAATGCTATATTCTTCTACAATTGGCGAAAATTCTCGTAAGGTGTCCATAACTCGCTGAGACATATCTGCATACAAGGTATAATTAGATGAGAAACAAGTTACATTATTGGCTTTTAAAATGTTTTTTATTTTAAAAACTGGCTGAAACATAGGAATGTGTGCCAACGCTTTTGCTTCTTTATTTGCAGCAATTACACAACCATCGTTATTGCTTAAAACAACGACTGGTTTTCCTTGTAAATCGGGTCTAAAAACTTGTTCGCAAGAAGCGTAAAAACTGTTGCAATCTACTAAAGCAATCATAAAGTAGATTTTATAATGTAAGTAATTACACCCCAAAGCTGAATTTCCTCTTTAGAGTCTGAATCTATTCTATTAATTTGAAAACATCCTGCTTGCACAACAACTGCTAATTGATTGTTTTTTGGTGTAAGCGATTTGTCGATGATTAGAACATCGTTTTCGAAAATGTCGAATTCGCTAAAACTATTATCTGAAACTCTTACGTAAAAAGTGGACGATGGATTTTCGATTAAAGCATCGTTTAAATCGATTCTTGGTTCTGTATAATGTGTTGCAGGACTAGAGAAACCCGTCTGATTTGGACGCGCAACTCTGTAGCTTTTTTTCGTTTTTTCAACTAATTTTACTTCTTCCTGTTTCACACTTTAAAATTACGAGAAAAAGAAATGCGCAAATGTTAATTTCAAAAAAACTAATCAACAAAATGAAAATAAAAAGCGAAGGTTCTAATTATGAAATGATTAAAAAAATAACGGAATAATAAACTGATAATACAAAATCAATAACCCAACAGCTATTAAGTTTAAGAAAATTCCTGCTCTAACCATTTGGTTTACTTTTACATAACCACTTGCAAAAACAATGGCATTTGGTGGTGTTGCCATTGGTAGCATAAAAGCACAACTGCTTGCCATGGTTACAGGAATTAATAAGTTTAAAATAGGAATATTTAAGCCGATTGCAATACCAGCAACAACTGGTGCTAAAACTGCTACCAAAGCTACGTTACTCATTATTTCTGTCATAAACAACATCAATAAAATTAATAGAGAAACTGTGAGTAAAACTGGGAAATTACCAGCCGAAATTGTTTCAGTTATTAAATCTACCAAACCACTAGAATCCATTCCTTTTGCGAGTGCCAAACCTCCACCAAAAAGAATTAAAATTCCCCATGCTAATTTGCTGGTGTCTTTCCATTCTAAAATAAAATTTCCTTTTTTGAAGTTCATAGGAATTGCGAATAGAGAAACTGCACCAATTAAACTGATAATCGTATCAGATAATTTTAATTCTGGAAAAATACTATTGATAATTGTTCTAGTAATCCAAAGTGACACTGTTATTGCAAAAACGGTTAAAACCCTTTTTTCTTCTTTAGATATTTTACCTAATTTTTTAATCTCATCTTCTATAATATTTCCTGAAGCAGTAAATAAAATGTCTTTACAAGGAAACATCCATTTTACCAAAACAAAATAAACAGCAACAATCATAATGATAGAAAATGGCAAGCCAAAACTCATCCACGTTAAAAAAGAAATCTGAATGTTATATTGATTTTCTAACAAACCTATTAAAATAGAGTTTGGTGGTGTACCAATAACAGTTGCTATTCCACCTGCGTTTGCGCCAAAAGCAATACCCAACATAATACTTAATGCAAAGTTTTTATCGCCTTTCGTAAAACCATCTTCGTCTTTTATTAAAAGTCGAATTACAGATATTGCTATAGGTAACATTACAACTGTAGATGCTGTATTACTAATCCACATACTCATAAAAGCAGTTGCCAACATAAAACCTAGCACTACTTTATTAGGAGTTGTTCCTGTATATTTTACGATATTTAACGCGATTCTTTTATGTAAATTTACTTTCTCTAAAGCCAAAGCCAATATAAAACCACCAAAGAATAAAAAGATAATTGGACTCCCATAATTGGCGCCAACATCTGCAATTGACATAATCTTTAATAATGGAAATAAAATAAGAGGCAACAAAGCTGTAACTGCAATATTTACAGTTTCTGTAATCCACCAAATTACCATCCAAATAGCTACTGCAATTACTGCATCTGCTTTTTCTGATACTAAAGTAATTGGTAGAAACTGGATAAGAAAAAATAAAAACGGGCCAAGTAATAACCCTATTTTTTGTGATGGTTGCATTTTAGTTGATTAAGCTCTTGCAAAATAACTATTTCAAAATACTTTTTACAATTTTTAAATGATGATTTGTATGTGCATTTAAAAAAGGAACTACTCTTATTTTATTTACATTCCCAAACATTGGGTGTTTGAAAAAAGCATTTGCATCTAATTTTTCGATTTCTTTAATATTCTCTTTTGCTGCAGTTAACTGAGAAATAATGTCTTCTTTTGAAACTATTTCTGGAGGCAAAACATGTTTTGGTGCTTTCGCTTTTCCTTTTGGAAAAAAATTGAATTTTAATAATACTTTTCCTAAAAAACTAAAATTGTCTTTATATAAATTTGGGTCTGAATTTTGCAAAACACCAACTACAGAATTAATTACTTTTAAACTATGGTCTAAATGCCAAGCAACATTCGCTTTTGAAGCTTTTGTATTTATACGCTCGAAATCTGGAATGTAATTTTCTATTTTATTTAGTTTATTTTCTAAAGTTGAAGTGTTTGTTTTCATTTAGATTTTTTGTTTTTTTATTAAAGATAGTTAAAATTAATACTGTTAATATCTAAAACTAAAATATTGTTATTAAATCCTAACAGTAATCCACCACATCCAGAAAATAAATCTATACATTTGTATAAATAAAAAAGAGTCCTTTCATTACAACTGAAAGAACTCTCTAAATTTTTGAACTTTAAGCTTCTTTACAACAGAAGTTAGTAAGTTCTACTTTTTATTCCAAAACAAAGAGATGCATAACTGCGTCTCTTTTGCTTTTACAAATATACTGACTATTAGTGTTGTTCAATCTGTCATTGCAACTTTTATTTGTAAACAAAAAAAGTAAACATAATTGTTATTATCCTGTTAATAAGTGAAATGTCTTTAAAACTCGCGTTAAGGATTGAACGGTTTGTTTGAGCTCTTTTTTGTTTTTTTTAAAACAAAAAAAGCGAGTAGTGAAAGCCTGTTAAAACGCCCAAATAAAAAAACTCCTTCAAATTAATGAAAGAGTTTTCGTGTTTTATGAGATTTCTCCACAAGGTCGAAATGACATTTAGTTTTTTAATTCAGGCTACTACTAATAACCAAAAACTAACAACTATTTAGTATCTATAATGTTCTGGCTTGTAAGGCCCTGCTTGAGTTACACCAATATAATCGGCTTGCTCTTTACTCAATTCTGTTAACTCTACACCTATTTTTGCCAAGTGTAAATACGCTACTTTTTCATCTAAATGTTTTGGTAACATATATACTTCGTTTTTGTATGCTTTTGCATTGTTCCAAAGTTCCATTTGCGCCAAAGTTTGGTTTGTAAATGAGTTAGACATTACAAAACTTGGGTGACCAGTTGCACAACCTAAGTTTACCAAACGTCCTTCTGCCAACAAAATAATATCTTTTCCATTGATATTATATTTGTCTACTTGTGGCTTAATTTCAATTTTTTCGCTGTTTGCATTTAAATAAGGAACATCAATTTCATTATCGAAATGACCAATGTTTGCAACGATTACTTTGTCTTTCATTGCTTCGAAATGTTCGCCTCTAACAATTCCTTTGTTTCCTGTTGTTGTAATAATAATATCGGAAGTTGCAACTACAGTTTCTAATTTCTTAACTTCGAAACCATCCATTGCTGCTTGTAATGCACAAATTGGGTCGATTTCTGTAACTGTAACAATAGATCCTGCACCTTTAAAAGAAGCTGCTGTTCCTTTACCAACATCTCCATAACCACAAACAGTTACACGTTTTCCTGCTAACATAATATCTGTTGCTCTACGAATTGCATCTACTGCACTTTCTTTACAACCATATTTATTATCGAATTTCGATTTTGTAACAGAATCGTTAATATTTATTGCTGGCATTGGTAATGTCCCGTTTTTTACACGCTCATATAATCTGTGAACTCCTGTTGTAGTTTCTTCAGACAATCCATTAATTCCTGCAGCTAATTCTGGATAACGATCTAAAACCATGTTGGTTAAATCTCCACCATCATCTAAAATCATATTTAATGGTTTTTTGTCTTCACCAAAAAATAATGTTTGCTCAATACACCAATCGAATTCTTCTTCGTTCATTCCTTTCCACGCATAAACAGGTGTTCCTGTTGCAGCAATTGCAGCAGCAGCTTGGTCTTGTGTAGAAAAAATATTACAAGAACTCCAAGTAACGTCTGCTCCTAAAGCTTGTAAGGTTTCAATTAAAACCGCAGTTTGAATGGTCATATGTAAACAACCTGCAATTCTTGCACCTTTTAAAGGCTGGCTATCTCCATATTCTTCTCTTAAACTCATTAACCCTGGCATTTCTGCTTCTGCCAATTCAATTTCTTTTCTTCCCCAATCAGCTAAAGAAATATCTTTAACTTTAAATGGAACGTATGCTGTATTTGCGCTCATATTGTGTATATTTATATTCTATTTTTTGCGACTGCAAAGTTACGACATAGAAATTAAAAAATATGGCTCTTTACAAAACATTAACGGTTAACAAAACAACTAAAGTCCTGATTTGGAAGATTGAGGAATCTATTCCTAGCTTAAAAGAAGGAATCTCCCTTTCTGAAAATAGTACAACTCGTTTGAATTCAATGAAATCGGAACTACATCAAAAAGGTTTTTTAAGCATAAGACATTTATTAAAAAAAGTAGGGTATACAGATTTCGACTTAATTTATGATGAATTTGGAAAACCACATTTAAAAGACGGGAAATTTATTTCCATTACACATTCCTTTACGTTTACTGCAATTATTGTTTCTGATGATTTACATGTTGGTATTGACATTGAAAAACAACGTGATAAAATTTTAAAAATCGCGCATAAATTCACGCCAATTGAAGAGTATAATACGATTGCCAATGTAGATGCTAAAATTAGCAAACTAACCATTGTTTGGGGTGCAAAAGAGAGCTTGTATAAAATCTACGGAAAGAAAAAACTTTTATTTCTGCATCATATTTATATTGAAGATTTTAAATTTGAGGATAAAAAAACCACTGGTGATATTCGTTTTGATGGTGAACAATCTTCTTATAATATTGAGTTCTTAGAGTTTGAAGGGTTTACTTGTGTTTATGCATGTTAAAATAAGTAACAAAGTTAAAAGTGACAAAGTAGCAAAGTTTGTATTTTCGCAATCGTGAATATCTACCAAAACATCTTACAAGCAAAAAAAGAAGGCAAAAAATTATTGGCTGTTTTAATTGATCCTGAAAAAATAGAACTCCAAAATATTCCTTCTTTTTTTGAAAAAGTACACCAATCTATGGCAACTCATATTTTTGTGGGTGGAAGTACAGATGTTAATAATGAAACTGAAGCTGTTGTTTCTGCTATAAAAAAAGCTACAAAATTACCTATAATTTTATTTCCTGGTGATGTTTCTCAAATAACCAATAAAGCAGATGGAATTCTGTTTTTAAGCTTGCTTTCTGGAAGAAATCCTGAATATTTAATTGAACAACAAATAAAAAGTGTTCCGTTTTTAAAAAAAACAGACTTAGAAATTATTCCAACAGGCTACATTTTAATTGATGGAAAAAAAGAAACTGCCACGCAAAAAGTTAGCAACACAAAACCAATTCCGCAAGAAAATAAAACGCTTATTTTAAACACAGCTTTGGCTGGTGAATTTTCTGGCAAAAAACTTATTTATTTAGAAGCTGGCTCAGGAGCCACAGTTCCTGTGGACGAAAACATTATAACTCTTGTGGAGAATAATCTTTCTATTCCTTTAATTGTTGGTGGTGGAATTCGTTCTAAAAAACAGTTAGATGCAGCTTTTAATTCAGGTGCAAATTTGGTAGTTATTGGAACTGCTTTTGAAAATGACGAAAGCTTTTTTAATAATTTGAAAAAATAAAACTCGCTTGTCATTCCTGCGAAGGCAGGAATCCAAACCAACTTTTTAAATACGAAAAAATTAATTATTGAAAGAAGTATTTGTTTAAATGGATTATTAATAGCTTATTTATTTACTAATTATGGATTCCAGTTGGAGTTTATCTTGAGCGAAGTCGAAAGGCAGGAATAACAAAACTTGCAAGGATGACAAAATGCAAAAAAACAAATTCTATCTAACCTTAGAATAACAAATTGACTAAATTTACAGCTTCAAAATAAAATCCTAATGTCAGAAATTTTTGATTTCTTTTTTTCTCAATATAAAGAATACGCAACCATAGATATTGTTCTCGAAATTATTGCCGTAATTTTTGGTTTTTTATCTGTTTGGTTTTCGAAACAAAATAAAATTTGGGTGTTTCCAACAGGAATGATTAGCACCGTAATTTTTGTGTATCTTTTATTAAAATGGGAACTTTTAGGAGATATGATGATAAATGCATATTATTTTATAATGAGTGTTTATGGTTGGTATATTTGGACGCGTAAAGTCGATGAAACTCAAGTAACTCCTATTTCTGGGACAACTTCTAAAGAGAAAAAAACAGCATTTTTAATATTTTTAGCAACCTTAGTTTTCGTTTATATTGTGTATAATTATTTTAATAAATGGACAAGTTGGGTTGCTTATGTAGATACCATTACCACTGGAATTTTCTTTGTAGGTATGTGGTTAATGGCAAAAAGAAAAGTAGAAAACTGGCTTTTTTGGATTGTTGGAGACCTAATTTCTGTACCTTTATATTTGTATAAAGGATTCACTTTTACAAGTTTTCAATATTTTGGATTTACTTTTATTGCCATTTTTGGTTATTTAGCATGGAAAAAGAGCTTACACAAAACCCAATTAACATCGTAAAAGTTGTTTTATTTGGTCCAGAATCTTCTGGAAAAACAACACTTTCTCGACATTTAGCAAGACACTACAATACTGTTTGGGCGCCTGAATTTGCACGCGAATATTTACAAAATAAATGGAACAACGAACGTAAAACTTGCGAAAAAGACGATTTATTACCTATTGCAATCGGACAAATGGAATTAGAGAATTCCTTGGCTAAAAAAGCAGATAAAATTCTTATTTGTGATACAGATCTATTGGAAACAAAAGTATATTCTGAAGAATTTTATGGTGGTTTTGTGGACGACAAATTAAACGAAGCTGCAAATAAAAATGAATACGATTTGTATTTACTAACTTATATAGATACGCCTTGGGAAGAAGACGATTTACGTGACAGACCAGAACAACGTTTAGAAATGTTTAATGCTTTTGAGAACGCTCTAAAAACTCATAACAAAAATTATATTTTATTAAAAGGTGACAAAGAAACTCGTTTAAAAAATGCCACAAAAGCCATTGATAAAATTCTGAAAGAAAAGAAAAATTTACACTCTTTTTCTGATACTTTGCAAGATTTAGATATGCATTTTTTACATCAAAATTCGGAGGGTTTTGGGAACTCTTATGAATATTAAAATAGAAAAGAGAAACAAAAGGTAAGAATAAAGAAACTCATCTATTTTCTTTTTTGTTTATTCTTGTTTCTAACAATAAAAATGAACACAGAAAACATCATAAAAGAATTAAATTTTAAGGCCATTAGAAGTTCTGGTGCTGGTGGGCAACATGTAAATAAAACATCGTCTAAAATTGAACTGACTTTCGATTTAGAAAACTCGTTATCACTTTCTGATAGAGAAAAAGAACTTTTGAAAACGAAACTTTCTTCGAAATTAACCAAAGAAAATTCGCTTATTCTGTTTTGTGAGGAAACGCGTTCTCAACACAGAAACAAAGAAATTGCTATTAAACGTTTTTTAGAATTGATAAAATTGAATTTAATTCGTCCTAAAAAAAGAAGAAAAACAAAACCAAGCAGAGCTTCTGTTAAAAAAGGTATTGAAAAAAATAAAAGAACTTCTCTTAAAAAAGCACTTAGAAAAAAACCCAAGTTAGATTAAAGCTAAAAGTTTGCAAGTACACTTAGCCCTGATTGAACGGTTTGTTTGAGCTCTTTTTATCTCTTTTTTTAAAGAGATAAAAAAGCGAGTAGTGAAAGCAGGAAATAGCTTCTAAAAAATAAATCACTTTTTAGTTTCACATTAAATTTTTCCAACTTAATTTTGCGGCGTTCTCATAAAGGGGTGCTAATTTTAGTTGGCAGTTTTTTACTATTCAGTAGGCAGTTAAACTGCAAACTGCATACTAATGACTGGATACTGGAAAAGGCTGAGATCATACCCAAAGAACCTAGAACAGGTAATGCTGTTTAGGGAGGCGATAATCGCCATTTGTACAACATGTTATGAGAAGGTGAATATGAAGTAATCTTTAATTTTGAAGAGATTACCAATTCGAAACCTTCTAATAATGACAAATTTTAATTATTCAATATTAATCGCAAGAATAATTACCTCTTTTTATTCGTTTTAAATTTTTTAAAATGAAAAAAATATCCATTTTTTTATTCTTGTTTGCAAGTATACTTGCAAACGCCCAATCGTTTACATTTTCAGGAAAAATTGTCGACGAAAACAAAAAACCGTTATTTGGTGCAACCATTTTAGTGAAAGAAACTAAAAAAGGAACTGCAACAGATTTCGACGGAAATTTTAGTCTTAAACTCCCAAAAGGTGTTTATACTTTGCAAGCTTCTTTTATTGGTTACAAAACCATTTCAGAGAAAATAACCATCTCGAAAAACGAAGAATATGTAATTCAGCTGAACCCAGATGCTACACAATTAGGAGAAATTTTGGTTTCTGCAGTTCGTGTAAATGCAGATGTGCCTGTTACTTTTTCGAACTTGTCGAAGAAAGAAATTGCGAAACGTAATTTAGGGCAAGACATTCCTATTTTAATGAATTATTTGCCAAACGTAGTTTCGTCTAGTGATGCTGGTGCTGGAGTTGGTTACACATACATGAGCGTTCGTGGTTCTAATGGCGAGCGAATTAATGTAACTGTAAATGGAATTCCTTATAACGATGCAGAAAGTCATGGTAGTTTTTGGGTGAATTTAGGCGATTTTGCTTCTTCTACTCAGAATTTGCAATTGCAACGTGGAGTTGGAACTTCTACAAACGGTTCTGGTGCTTTTGGTGCGAGTTTAAATATTTTAACGGATGCAGTTTCAGAGGAAGCTTTTGGAGAAATTTCGAACTCTTTTGGTTCTTTTGCAACCAGAAAACATACCGTAAAATTTAGCACTGGTAAGCTAAATAACAACATAGAAATTGCAGGACGTTTGTCTAATATTTATTCGGATGGTTATGTAGACAGAGCTTTTTCTGATTTAAAATCGTACTATTTACAAGGAAGTTATTCTGATGAAAATACGTTGATAAAAGCCATTACTTTTGGTGGAAAAGAAAGAACGTATCAATCTTGGTTTGGTTTAACGAAACAACAATTGGAGGAAGATAGAAGACAAAACCCATATACTTACGAAAATGAAGTTGATAATTACGAACAAAATCATTATCAATTGCATTGGAATGAGAAAATTAACGAAAATTGGTCGACAAATTTAGGGCTGAATTATACCAAAGGTTCAGGATATTTCGAGCAGTTTAAAGAAGATGAAGATGTATCTGATTTTGGCGGAATTGTAGAAGCTACAAATGGAAATGGCGAAACCGATTTAATTGTAAGACGTTGGTTAGATAACGATTTTCATGTAATAAACTTTAGCACAAATTATAAAGCAGAAGGCATAAATTTTGTTTCAGGAATATCGTATTCCAAATATGATGGAGATCATTTTGGTGAAGTAATTTGGGCAAAACAATTTGGTACAAATGCCAATATTAGAGATCGTTATTATTTTTCTGATGCACAAAAAACAGACTTTTCTGCTTTTGCAAAAGCAACTTTCGATGTTAGTGAAAAATTAGGTGTTTACGTGGATTTACAAGGACGTTTTGTAAATTATAAAACCAAAGGAATTACTTCGGATATTGTGCCTATTGATGTGGATGCCAATTTTAATTTCTTTAACCCGAAGTTTGGTTTTACTTACGAAATTAACAACGATAACAATTTATACGCTTCTTTTGCAGTGGCAAATAGAGAACCAAATAGAAACGATTTCGAAAACGGAGTTACTACTCCAGAGACTTTACACGATTACGAATTGGGTTGGCGTTTTAAAAAGGAAACTGTAAAATTAAACACCAATATTTATTATATGAACTATAAAAATCAGTTGGTATTAACAGGTGCTTTGGATGATGTTGGTGCTCCAATTAGAGCAACTTCTGGAAACAGTTACAGATTAGGTTTAGAAATAGATGCAGATATTACACTTTCAGATCAATTTTCTGTTCGTCCAAATGTGGCATTTAGTAGCAATAAAAATCAAGATTTTTTTATTGAAGAAAATGGAGCTCCTAAAAGTTTAGGAGATACTAATTTATCTTATTCACCAGATATTGTTTTTGGTAATGTTCTTACTTACAAACCTTTAAACAATATAGAGATTTCTTTATTTTCTAAATATGTTGGCGAACAATTTTTAAATAATATTGGAGATACAGATTCTAAATTAGAAAGTTATTTAACAAGTGATTTGAATTTGGTCTATCAGATAAAACCAAATAAAGTTTTTAAATCAATTATTTTTACTGGATTGGTAAACAACATTTTCAATAAAGAATATGTAGCTAATGCGATTGATTATGGTGGTGGATATATTTATTATTACCCACAAGCCACAAGAAATTTCTTAGTTGGAGTTACTTTAAAATTCTAAGAAATACATAAAAGAGGTTATCTGAAAAATAACAAATCATTTTAAATAAAGTCGAAAAATCTATATTTTAAAAAAATAAGATTTCTCCATTACAGTCGAAATGACATTTCAATATTTTTCAGACAACCTCTTTTACTTTTTATAATATTCGCTTGGTCTTTTTCCGTATTTATTTTTGAATATTTTACTAAAATGGCTCACATCTACAAAGCCAGTTTTTGCCGCAATTTGGGTAATGTTTAAATTACTTTCCTTTAAAAGTCTTTCCGCCAATTTTAATTTCGATTTTATAATGTAATCTTTTATCGAAATTCCTGTCTGTTTTTTTACATAAATACTAATGTAATTTGCAGACATATTAAAGGTATCTGCCAACGCTTTAGTTTTCATTTTATCAGCATCAAAAAGATGCAATCTTATGTATCCTAAAATGTTTTCAATTTTTTCTTTTTCAGATAAAATAGGGTTAGATAAATAATCTACATTAGAAATTAAATTTCTAGAAATAATTAATAAAAGCGCACCAAAGAGTTCTAAAATAATATTTCTACTGCGTAAATTAGGGTTTTCTAATTCCGTTTTAATCATTTTATACAAATACAATAATTGCTTTTTATCTTCTTTATAGGCATTTATACTTTTATCTGAAATTGAAGAATTAAAAATTATTTCTTCCACTTGTGCCTTTAAATCTTTATCTGTATTAAAACTTGTGTTTTCTAAAAAAAGTTGTTCTGTAAATTTTAAAATTCCAAATTTAGAAGGTTCTTCCACCAGAAATTCATGTTCGTCTTTAGGTGTTAAAAAGAAAACATCTCCTTTTTCGTAAGTAACATCACTATCGTTAAACACATGCTTTCCCTTTCCTTTTAAGATAAAGGTAAGTTCAAAAAAATTGTGTTTGTGCTTTGGATATCCCCAAGTTTTTTCAGCTTCAAACTCAACAATATCAATAGATTTTAAAATTGTAAATCTTTTAATCACACTTTAATGGTTTTGTACAAATATACAATGTATTTATACAACACCCTTTGTGTTCTTCTACTCTAATTTTGTACTGTAATTATAAAGGAAAGAAATTTAAAAAATGAAAACATTATACAAAACAATAGCTGCTATTATACTCATAACATTTTCTGCTTGTGATGCTAAAAAAGAATTAAGTAATCAAATTAAGAACGGAAAAAGCTATTGGCCAAATGGAGCGCAATTGGTTATTTCAGTATCTATGCAATTCGAAACTGGTGGACAACCAGAAGGTGCAGAAAGTCCTTTTTCTGGAAATCCATTACCATTGGGAAACGTAGATATGCCAGCAGAAAGTTGGTTTCGTTATGGAGCAAAAGAAGGAGTTTACAGAATGTTAAACCTTTGGAAAAAACACGACATTCATGTTACTTCACATGTCGTTGGTGAAGCTGCCATAAAATATCCAGATGTTGCAAAAGCCATTGCAAATGGTGGTCATGAAATTGCTGCACATGGTATTGCTTGGAAAGATCAATGGAATTTAAGTTATAAAGACGAACTAGATTTCATCAAAAAAGGAATTGACACAGTAGAAGCAATCACAGGCCAAAGAGGTCGTGGTTATAATGCAAATTGGTTGCGAAGAGGTGTAAATACATTAAAAGTTTTGCAGGAATTAGATTTTCTATATCATATAGACGATTTAAGTAGAGACGAGCCTTTCGTGACAAAAGTTAGAGGCAAAAACTTTGTGGTAATGCCTTACACTTTAAGAAATAACGACATTGTAAATATCGAAGGAAAAAATTGGAGTCCAGACCAACATTTAGCACAATTAAAAATGGAATTTGATCAATTATACAAAGAAGGCGCAACAAAAAGACGCATGATGTCTATAAGTATGCACGATAGAATTGGTGGAGCTCCAGCAGTTGTAAATGCAGTAGATCAATTTATAAAATACGCAAAAGAGCACACAGGAGTTGTGTTTATGCGTAAAGATGAAATTGCAAATATGGTAAAAGACGACCCAAATACGCCTGAAGATAATTCTGAATTCAAGTTTAATAATTAGAAGCCAGGAACCTGCTTTCGCTACTCAATCTTTTTGCAGAAATAGCAAAAAGGATTTCAGACAAACCGCTCAATCAGGGCTAAAAATCAGGAATAATAATGAAAACTATAGAAATTAATAAAAAAGGAAATTGGGATTCTTTTTGGACAGATGAATTAAAAGAAGCGCTAAAAATTGCAGAAAATAACGAAGTTGTTGGCGAACAATTATTATTAGAAACCGATACTTTTAAAGTTTGGAACATTCAATTATTGGCAGGAAAATCTTTACCTTTTCACAAACATTCCAAACCGTATTTTTATACAGCAATTACTGCTGGAAAATCAAGATCTTTTTATAGTGATGGAAGAATAGATGAAACAGCATATAAAAAAAACGACGTTAGTTACTTTAACGATTTAAACGAAAGTAATTACTTTATACACAATTTAGAAAACATTGGTACATCTACATTACTATTTACCACTGTAGAATTTAAAAAATAATAATTATGAAAAATACACTTTTTACTCCTTATAACATGAACGGAATTTCTTTAGAAAACCGTTTTTTAATGGCACCAATGACACGTTCTAGAGCAACTCAACCTGGTGATGTTCCTAATAAATTAATGGCAGAATATTATGGCCAAAGAGCATCTGCAGGAATTATAATTACAGAAGCAACACAAGTTTCTATGCAAGGAATGGGCTATGCAAAAACACCAGGAATTTACACACAGGAACAAATTGAAGGCTGGAAATTAGTAACAGACGAAGTACATAAAAAAGGAAGTAAAATCTTTTTACAATTATGGCATGTTGGTCGTGTTTCGAGTTCTAAAGTAAATGGTTTACAACCAATTGCGCCTTCTGCAAAAATTGCAAAAGAAACAACTGTTTATATTTTTGATGGAGCTCCAAATGGAGATGCAACTTTTGTTCCTGTGGAAGAACCAAGAGAAATGACGCAAGAAGACATCAACCAAGTGATTGAAGAATTTAGAATTGGTGCAAAAAATGCCATTGAAGCAGGTTTTGATGGTGTAGAAATTCACGGAGCAAATGGCTATTTAATAGACCAATTTTTACGAAGTAATTCTAACGAAAGAACTGACAATTATGGAGGAAGCAAAGAAAACAGAGTCCGTATTTTAACTGAAATTACAGAAGCTGTTGCAAAAGAAGTAGGCACAGAAAAAACAGGTGTTCGTTTATCTCCTTTTATCAGTTTTAAAGATATGACTGACCCAGAAATTTTAGAAACCATACAAATTGCAGCAAAAGAATTAGAAAGTATTGGTGTTACTTATATACATTTGTGTGAAGCAGATTGGGCAGATGCTCCTGAAATTCCGAATGATTTTCGAGTTCAATTAAGAGAAAATTTCAGCAAAACAATTATTGCAACAGGAAACAAAACTCCAGAACAAGCAAACGATTTATTAGGTAATAATTCAGTTGATTTAGTTGGTTTTGGTAGAAAATTTTTAACAAATCCAGATTATCCAAAACGTGTAGAATTAAATGCTGAAATGAATGAAATTAGCGATAACCACACTTTATTTGGCGGAGGAACTGCAAGAGGTTACACAGATTATCCTTTTTTAGAAGTATAATTAGTATATGATAAAAGAATGAAATTTTGATAAAATTAGCTTTTTTTGCTAATTTTAGTTAAAAAACAAAAGAAAAAGAGTCATTTTTAGTTTAAATGGCTCTTTTTTTCGTATATTGAAATTTCATGAAGAACAGAAAAAGTTATTATATTTCCGCTATCGATTTTACAGTTCCAAAAAATCAATTTCTTCAATTTATTTCTTCCGTTTTCTAATATAGTAGAAGCATCGCTTTTTTAGCAAATACCATTTAAGAGATTTTTCTCTTTAGGATTACCATTTTTAATTAATAAAAAATATCAAAAATTATATATGAGACAACTTAAAATTGTAAAGCAAGTAACCAATCGTGACGCAAAATCTTTAGAAAAATATTTTCAAGAAATTAGTAAAATTGGGTTAATTACTGCAGATGAAGAAGTAGAGTTGGCTTTGAAAATTAAAAAAGGGGATGAAAGAGCTTTAAATACACTTGTAAGCGCAAATTTAAGATTTGTTGTTTCTGTTGCAAAACAATATCAAGGACAAGGTTTAAAATTATCCGATTTAATAAATGAAGGAAATTTAGGTTTGGTAAAAGCAGCGAAACGTTTTGATGAAACCAGAGGTTTTAAATTTATTTCTTATGCTGTTTGGTGGATTCGTCAATCGATAATGTCTGCACTTGCAGAACAATCTAGAATTGTTCGTTTGCCTTTGAACAAAATTGGAAGTATTAGTAAAATAAAAAAAATTTACGCAAGGTTAGAACAAGATGAGCAACGCATACCAACACATAAAGAAATTGCCAAGCAATTAGATATGTCTGAGACTGAAGTTGCACAATCCATGAAAAATTCTGGACGACACATTTCTATGGATGCACCATTTAAAGAAGGCGAAGATTCTAATTTATACAACGTTTTACAATCGGACGAATCTCCAAGGCCAGATAATGGTTTAATGAAACAATCTTTATCGATAGAAATTGATAGAGCTTTAGATACTTTGTCTATGAAAGAAGCAAAGGTTATAAAAATGTTTTATGGAATTGGAAATGAGACAGCTTCGAGTTTATCGGAAATAGGAGAAAGATTCGATTTATCTAGAGAAAGAGTTCGTCAAGTAAAACAACGCGCTTTAAATCGCTTAAAATCGAAATCTAAAGGACATATGTTAAGAACCTATTTAGGATAAAATTAAAAAAAAGCGAATCTTACGATTCGCTTTTTTTTTATGATTCAATTCGACCAACTGCACAACTAACAAAAGATTTTGCTTTCTGTACAATGGTATTTTTATCTCCCACTTCTGGGTAACCTAGTTTAGATAACTTTTCTTTTATTTTCTCTAAATTTTCATTTTCAGATGTAATGGAAACGATTGATTTTTCTACATCAACATTTACTTCATTAACACCATTTAAACCTAACAATCCTTTTTTAATTGTGGAAGCACAACCACCGCATTTTAAGTTTTCTATTTGAATATTTATTGTCATAATTTCTAATTTTCTTTTTTCCATTGGTTGTAACCACCAGAAATATTTATTACATCATATCCTTTTTCTTGCAAAATTTTACTAGCTTTTCCACTCCTATTTCCACTTCTGCAAACCAAATAAACTGGTTTCGATTTTTCTAATCGATTCATTGCTTTTTCGGTAAAATCATCATCAAAATAATTGGCAAAAATGGCAGTTTCTATAGTACCTTCTTTTATTTCTTTCGGAGATCTCACATCCATTAATTGAATATTTTCTTTCGCTAAAAGTGTTTTTAATTCTTTCGTAGAAATGGTTTTAATTTCTTTTTGAGAATCGCAACTTGTAAAAAATGTTCCAACTAAAAATAAAAAGATAAACTTCTTCATATTCTTTACTTTAAAGTGGAAGGACAAACTGCTGCTGTTCTTTCGATATTCGTTTTTCTAATTGCTGCATAACCTCCTGCAACATCAATTACGTTATGAAACCCTCTTGCTTTTAAAATAGAAGCTGCAATTACAGAACGATAACCTCCTGCACAATGCACATAGAAATTTCCTTTTTTTGGAAATTCAGAAATATGTGAGTTTAAGAAATCTAAAGGTGTGCTTTCTGCTACTTTTATATGATCGCTTGCAAATTCTCCAGGTTTTCTTACATCAAAAACAGGAACATCTAGTTTTATTTTTTCCTCTAAAGTGTCTGCAGAAATAGACTCTAAAGTATCTATTTCTTTATCGGCTTTTTTCCAAGCATTAAAGCTTCCTTCTAAATAACCAATTACATTATCGAAACCAACTCTCGATAATCTGGTAATTACTTCTTCTTCTCTTCCACTTTCGCAAACTAATAAAATTGGTTGTTTAATATCTTTAATTAATGCGCCAACCCAAGGTGCAAAACCGCCATCAACACCAATAAAAATAGATTGTGGAATAAAACCTTTTATAAATTCTGTTTGATGTCTTACATCTAAAATAATAGCATTTGTTCCGTTTGCAACGATTTCAAATTCTTTTACAGATAAAGGTTTTGTGCTATTCTCTATTACATCATCTATATCTTTATAACCTTCTTTATTCAGTTTTACATTTAAAGGAAAATAAGCTGGAGGTGGTAATAAACCATCTGTAACTTCTTTTATAAATTCCTCTTTAGACATATCTGCCCTTAATGCATAATTGGTTTTTTTCTGTTCGCCAATTGTACCCACAGTTTCCTTACTTAAATTTTTACCACATGCAGATCCTGCTCCATGAGCTGGATAAACAATAACATTATCTGCCAATGGCATTACTTTATTTCGTAAACTGTCAAATAAATAACCTGCTAGATCTTCTTGTGTAAGGTCTCCTTTTTGTGCTAAATCTGGTCTTCCAACATCTCCTAAAAACAAAGTGTCTCCACTAAAAATTGCATGGTTTGTTCCGTTTTTGTCTTTTAACAAATAACAAGAACTTTCCATGGTATGTCCAGGTGTATGCAATAAAGTTATACTAATGTCTCCAACTTTAAAAACTTGATTGTCTTCAGCTATAATCGAATCGAAATTTGTTTTTGCTGAAGGACCAAAAACAATTTTTGCATCTGTTTTTTCTGCTAAAGTTACGTGCCCGCTAACAAAATCTGCATGGAAATGCGTTTCAAAAATATATTTGATTTTTGCATTATTTTTAGCTGCTTTATCTATATAAACTTGCACTTCTCTTAATGGATCTATAATTGCAACTTCTCCATTACTTTCTATATAATAAGCACCTTGTGCCAAACAACCTGTATATATTTGTTCTATAATCATGTTTTGTATATCTTCTTACAAACCTCTAAATAACAAAAGAAAAACGTTTCTTCAAATGATATTTATCAGCCATTATATTTTTATTTATATGCTTGATGAATGTATTTTGCGTATTTTTCTTGATGTTTCCTATCGCCTGTTTTATGGAATTTTACAGCTTGATTTGCTCTCATAAAGAAATGGTTGATATTTATAATATCTAACATTCCACTTCTAAATAAATCGTCTCTTACTGGGCCTTTTACTCCAGCGAAATAAAAGGTAACTCCTTTCTTCTTGTAAAATCGTACACGTTCTTTTAGCATTTCTACTCCAGTACTATCTACTCTATTTATACTCTCTGCATCTAGAACTATCAATTTTAATGCCGTTCCTTTTTTTGTTGCCATTTCATCTAAATTATCTCTAAAATAACTAGAATTGGCATAAAATAATTGAGCATCGAATCTAAAAACTAAGACGTCTTCTTCTATAATAACTTCTTCGAATCTATTTTTATTTCTATAAAAATTAGAGTTTGGTACTTTTCCTAATTCAGTAACATAAGGTCTAGAAGTTCTAAATATTAAAATAATTAAAGACAAGCCTACACCAACTATAATTCCGTATTCAATACCAAATACTAATGTTGATAAAAAGGTTGCTAACATTAACCAGAAATCTAAAATATTTGCTTTCCATAAAAAAGTAGCTTCTTTGAAATTAATCAAACCGAAAACTGCCACAATAATAATTGCTGCTAAAACTGTTTTAGGTAAATGATAAAATAATGGTGTTAAAAATAACAATGTAATTACAACCATTGCAACAGAAATTAAAGCGGCCATTCCTGTTCTTGCACCACTTTCTTGGTTGATGGCAGAACGTGAAAAACTCGATGTTGTAGGATAGGCCTTAAACAAAGAACCAAACATATTACTTAATCCTAAAGCAATTAATTCTTGATTTGGCCTTACCCGATATTCGTCTTGTTTGGCTTCTAAGGATTTTCCGATGGAAATTGTTTCTAAATACCCAACCATAACCAAGGTTAGTGCAATTGGTAGCAATTCTCTAATTTGTTCTAAATCGAATGTTGGAATACTAAAACTTGGTAATCCTGAAGGAATGTCTTTTACAATAGCAACATTATTTATAGAATTTCCAAAGAATTTCATCACTAAAATCCCAAAAACAACTACAATTAACGCATTTGGTATTTTTTTATTTATCTTTCTAAAAAAGATAATTACTGCTACAGAAATCAAACCTATAATGGTTGTATGGGTATTATATGCTGAAAATTGTAAACAAATATCTTCCAAAATTACATGTACTTGATCGCTTTGTACAAAATCTACTCCTAATAAATTCCGAAATTGATTGAGTCCTATTATTAATGCAACTGCAGATGTAAATCCAGTAATAACGGGTTTAGAAAGGAAGTTTACAATAAACCCCAAGCTAAAAATCCCCATAATAAATTGAATAGTTCCGACTAATAAAGCCAATAAAATTGCAATGGAAATATAACTTTCGGAACCTGCCAAAGCCAATGTAGAAACTCCTGTAGCAACAATTAAAGAATCCATGGCTACAGGACCAATTGCAACTTGTCTTGACGAGCCAAAAATAGCGTACATTACTTGTGGTACTAAAGCACAATATAAACCGTAAATTGGTGGTAAACCTGCAATTAATGCGTATGCGATTCCTTGTGGAATAAGAATAATACCAACAGTAATACCTGCAATTAAATCTCCCTTAAAGAGCGATTTATTGTAGTTTGGTAACCATTCTAAAATTGGTATTACTTTTTTTATATTCATAAATCAGAACAATTCTCCTTGACTTCTTCCTTTTACTCTTCCTAAATGTTTATAGGCTAATTCTGTAACTTCTCTTCCTCTAGGAGTTCTCATGATAAAACCTTGCTGAATTAAGAAAGGTTCATATACTTCTTCTATTGTTTCTATATTTTCACTAACTGCTGTTGCAATTGTACTAATACCTACTGGTCCTCCTTTAAATTTATCAATTATAGTAACCAAGATTTTATTGTCCATTTCATCTAAACCATGTGCATCTACATTTAATGCTTTTAACGCATATTGTGCGATTTCGATGGTAATACTTCCATTTCCTTTTATCTGTGCAAAATCACGTACTCTTCTTAATAATGCGTTTGCAATTCTTGGTGTTCCTCTACTTCTTCCTGCAATTTCAATGGCACCTTCCATAGAAATAGGAACTCCCAAAATAGTTGCACTTCTTTGAATAATCGTGGTTAAAAGTTCAGTTGAATAATAATGTAATCTGCTGTTTATTCCAAAACGAGCTCTCATTGGAGCTGTTAATAATCCAGATCTTGTAGTCGCTCCAATTAATGTGAATGGTTCTAAATTAATTTGTACTGTTCTGGCATTTGGGCCAGATTCAATCATAATATCTATCTTATAATCTTCCATTGCAGAATATAAATATTCTTCTACAATTGGACTTAATCTATGAATTTCATCAATAAAGAGAACATCACGTTCATCTAAATTGGTTAACAAACCTGCTAAGTCTCCTGGTTTGTCTAAAACTGGACCAGAGGTTACTTTTATACCAACTTCTAATTCATTAGCTAAAATATGTGCTAATGTAGTTTTCCCTAAACCTGGGGGTCCATGGAATAAGGTATGGTCTAAAGCTTCACCTCTTTGGTTGGCAGCTTCTACGAAAATTTTTAAGTTATCAATTGCTTGGTCTTGTCCTGAAAAATCTTCAAATGAAAGTGGACGTAATTTTTTTTCTACGTCTAAATCTTCGTTTGATAAATTGTCGTTTTCAGGATTTAAGTTTTCGTTCATAAAAACAAAGATAATAGAATTTAAGATGATAAAAGAATGTTCTGTAAAGCAAAAAACCTTTCCAAATTGGAAAGGTTTTTTTTAAATATTTTATTTATTATGAAGGCTCTTCTCCATCTAATAAAGGTGTTGTTTGCAAAACAAAGTCTTTACCATGTAAATAATCGCTATCATCGTCATTTGCATCTACACGTTTACTATAATCGTAAGCCCATCTGTGAACTTCTGGTAATTTACCAGGCCAGTTTCCATGAATATGTTCTACTGGAGTTGTCCATTCTAATGTGTTAGACTTCCAAGGGTTTTGCGTTGCTTTTTGTCCTCTGTAGATAGAGATGAAGAAGTTTGCTAAAAATATAATTTGAGCTAAACCTCCAACTAATGCAAAAATTGTAATTACCACATTAATATCCGCTAAATCGTCGAACATTGGAAAATTTGTATTCGTATAATATCTTCTTGGTAAACCTGCTAAACCAATAAAGTGCATTGGCCAGAAAACTCCGTAAGCACAAATAATACTTAACCAGAAATGCCAATAACCCATTGTTTTATTCATCATTCTACCATACATTTTTGGGAACCAGTGATACACACCAGCAAACATTCCAAAAATTGCAGAAACTCCCATTACTAAGTGAAAATGTGCTACTACAAAATAAGTATCGTGAATTGCTATATCTAAAGCAGAATCTCCTAAAACCAATCCTGTTAAACCTCCTGTTACAAAAGTTGAAACCAGACCAATTGAGAATAACATTGCAGGATTCAGTTGCAAGTTACCTTTCCAAAGAGTAGTTATATAATTAAATGCTTTTACTGCGGATGGAATTGCAATTAATAGTGTTGTAAATGTAAATACAGATCCTAAGAAAGGATTCATTCCTGAAATAAACATATGGTGCCCCCAAACTATTGTCGATAAAAATGCAATTGCCATAATAGAACCAATCATCGCTCTATAACCAAAAATTGGTTTTCTAGAGTTTGTTGAGATTATTTCTGAGGTAATACCTAATGCTGGTAATAATACAATATATACTTCTGGGTGACCTAAGAACCAAAATAAGTGTTCAAACAATACTGGAGATCCACCTTGGTAATGTAAAACCTCACCAGAAATAAATATATCTGATAAGTAGAAAGAAGTTCCAAAACTTCTATCGAAAATTAATAATAATGCAGCAGATAATAATACTGGAAAAGAAACTACACCAATAATTGCAGTAATAAAGAATGCCCAAATTGTTAATGGCAATCTTGTCATTTTCATTCCTTTTGTACGTAAATTAAATACAGTAACAATGTAATTTAAAGATCCTATTAAAGAGGAAGCAATAAATATTGCCATAGATACCAACCATAAAGTCATACCTGCTCCAGAACCAGGAATTGCTTGTGGCAATGCACTTAATGGAGGATAAATTGTCCAACCTGCAGATGCTGGTCCAGCTTCTACAAATAGAGAAATAACCATTATTATACTAGATATAAAAAATAACCAGTAAGAAATCATGTTTAAGAAACCAGAAGCCATATCTCTTGCTCCAATTTGCAATGGAATTAATAAGTTCGAAAAAGTACCACTTAAACCTGCAGTTAGAACGAAAAACACCATTATTGTACCATGGATTGTTACCAATGCCAAATACATATCTGGGTTCATTATCCCATCTGTTTGGTGTGGTCCTAGAAATGCTTCAACTATTGAAAACGATTTCTCTGGCCATGCAATTTGAATACGGAATAACATAGACATTAATACACCAATAATTCCCATAAACATACCAGTTACCAAGAACTGCTTAGAAATCATTTTATGGTCTTGACTAAAAATGTATTTTGTTACAAATGTTTCTTTATGATGATGATCTGACATAATCTTATAATTTGTAGTATCTTTTTAACTAATTTATTTAATAACTTCTGCTAAGGTTGGTTGCTCTGCAATCCATTTTTCGTATTCTTCTGGTTCTACAACTGTAATTTTCATTTGCATGTTGTAATGAGAAGCTCCACAAATTTTGTTACACAATAATAAGTAATCGAAGATATAAGGGTCTTCTCCTTTTGCTCTTCTAATCTTATTAATTCCATTAGTCTTATCTATAACCTCTGGTTGTTGTCTCATTTCTTCTGTAGTGTACTTAGGAGTGAAACCAAATTCTGTAACCATTCCTGGAACGCAGTTCATTTGTGCTCTAAAGTGTGGCATATATGCTGAGTGTAAAACATCTTGAGAACGAAACTTGAAATGAATTTTCTTTCCTTTTGGTAAGTATAATTCTGTAACTTGTATATCGTCTGATGCGTTTTTATCAGTCATATCTACACCTAAAGTATTAATACCTTTTATGTAGTTTACGTTTCCTAAACCTAATGTATTGTCCTCACCTGCATAACGTGCATCCCATCTAAATTGTTGAGAATATACTTCAATAACGATGGCATCGTCATCAGATAAATCCATAACATTATTCCATTGCCATAAACCATATCCAATTAAACCAACCAAAACAATTGCTGGAGTAATTGTCCAAATAAATTCTAATTTATGACTATCTGCATAAAATTTCGCTTTTTTGTCTTTACTTCCTCTATACTTAAAAGTAAAGTAAAAAATAAGAAACTGCATTATAAATTGTACAATTCCAATTAACCAAAATGTAATGTCGAATAAATTATCGTCATGTTCTCCTTCTATAGAAGCAGATTCTGGTAACATTATTACATTCATGAAGATTAAACAATAAATCATCATTGCATAGAAAAAAGCCATAAAACCAATAGCAAATTTACCTTGAGCAGCATTATCATTATCGTTGGCAATAGTACTTCTAAAATCCATGATTCTAGTAATTTGCCAAACACTTACACCGATTGCAACACCTATAAAAATATAAAATAGAGCTAGCATATTTATCTTGTCTTAATTTTTTAATTCAATTATTTATTAATGATGATCTGCGGATCCTTCTCCTCTGTGTTCTATATTATAATAGTGAAAATGTTCACTTTCTTGTAAGAACGGGTTTCCTGTTGGAACTGTATTTGCTTTTGCAAATGCGCTAAATACTGTATATATAAAGATTCCTAAGAAAAATAATAATGCACTAATTTCTGGGATACCAAAGAACCACTGCCCACCAACTGTTGCTGGCATTACCATAATAAATACATCTACATAATGTCCTGCTAATATTACAATACCTCCAATAATAACAAACCATGGAATGCTCTTAAAGTCACTATTTAATAGTAATAAGATTGGGAATGCAAAATTCATAACAACCATTCCCAAAAATGGTAATTTATATTCATTAAATCTTGCTAAGAAATATGTAGTTTCCTCAGGTATATCTGCATACCAGATTAACATAAATTGTGCGAACCATAAATATGTCCAGAATACTGAAAAACCAAACATAAATTTTGCTAAATCATGAATATGACTATCATTAACTTGAGGTAAAGCTCCTTTTGAACGTAAATAAATAGTTACAAAAGCAATTACTGTTAATGCACTTACTAATAAAGTTGCTAAAACATACCAACCAAATAATGTTGAAAACCAGTGTGGGTCTAATCCCATAATCCAATCCCAAGACATCATAGATTCTGTAATCATAAAAATGAATAAGAATATTACAGATGCATTATAATTTTTCTTGTACGTTTTAAATCCGTCGTTTGCAGTATCTTCAGCTATAGAATTCTTTCTGATAAACCATCTATATAAATTCCAAAGTAATAAATAAACAACACTTCTTATTGCCCATCCTGGTACATTCATCCACCACGATTTACCATCTACAATTGCATCGTAATTTTCACTAGAAGGGTCGAAAGTACCAGGTGTCATCCATGAAAACATATGGTTAAAATGACCAACTGTTAATCCAATAAAAACTAACATAATAATAGATACTGGAACTAAATTTGCAGTTATTGCCTCCATCACTCTAAACAAAACTACAGACCAACCAGATTGTGCTACTCTTTGCGAAGCATAAAATGCTAATACTAGTAAAGAGACTCCTAAGAAAAAGAATAAAGACACATAAAATGCAGACCAAGGTCTATTTTGTAATTGATGTAGAACATGTTCTGCATGAGAATCGTCTCCATGTTCTCCATGAGCACTCATTTCTTTATCTACAAGATTAGTACCATCATGAGAACCACTTGTATCGTGTTCGCTTGTTGCTGAATGACTACTTTCATCTGAATGAGTTCCTTCCACAACTTTATCATGTGAAGAGCCATGTGCATCTCCATGAGATTGACTTGCTATAATTTCTTTAGCGTCTTCTACGGTTTTTGGTGCAGAAAAAAAGCTAAATGCAATACCTAAAGCTCCTACTATGATTAGGGCTAAAGAGAATATTTTTAATTTACCTGAGAATTGATACATATCTTTCGTATTCTTTCTTTTTGTAATTTATTTTAACAAATCTGCACGCAATGCTTCCACATATTGTACTACTTGCCAGCGTTCTTTGTATGTTAATTGAGATGAGTGTGAACCCATTAAGTTTTTACCATGCATAATTACGTGATAAATACTCCCTTCTGTAATATCTCTGTCTTTATAATTTGGTATTCCAGCAAATTTATCTACTTCAACCAAATAACCATTTCCATCACCTTTTTTACCATGGCAAGAAGTACAATATATAGTGTACATTTCTTTTCCATTGTCTAAATTTTCTTGCGAATTTTCTAATGGATTTTTAAGCTCTGTTTTTGCTAACTCATATCCTTCAGTAGTGTCAGCGATATCATAAGCTGGTGTTCCTCCTCTTGGAATTGTTCCAGCAACTGGTTTTGAATTTACAGGATTCCCTTTCAATCCATTCTCTGCATCTGCATTGTAAGGTACAGATTCATACATATCTGGCATGAATTGTACTTGTGGTGTTCTTTTATTGCCACAAGACATAAAACTTGCAACAACTACTAAAGCGATAATTAATTTAAAATTCTTCATTATCTATATATTAGTGCTTGTCTACTATATTAATTTCTACAGCTCCTGTGTTTGTTAACAATTCTGTTAATTCAGCTTCGTTATTTTGAACAGGAATTTCCATTAAAAAATGATCGTCTGTAGTTCTTGGATCTGGATTTTCTGCTTCTTTAAATGGCCAAATTCTACTTCTCATATAAAAAGTAATTACCATTAAATGGGCTGCAAAAAATACTGTTAATTCAAACATAATTGGTACAAATGCTGGCATGTTAGCAAACCAAGTAAAGTTAGGTTTACCACCAATATCTTGTGGCCAATCGTCTATCATGATATAATTTGTTAACCAAATAGCAACAGATAAACCAGTAATTCCGTAGAAAAACGCAGTAATAGCTAATCTAGTAGGTGCTAAACCCATTGCTTTGTCTAATCCATGAACTGGAAAAGGACAAAATACTTCTTCTATATGATGATGCTTTGCTTTTACAGCTTTCACTGCATCTAACAAAATTTCGTCATCGGTATAAAACGCGTGAATAACTTTTGATGATTCCATAATTATTCTTTTATATTTTTATCTGAAGAATCAACTTCAATAATTTTCTTTTCAGCAATAACAATTGTTGGTTTCGTTGGAATACCTTGTGCTAATCTCTTCTTGTAGAATTCACCAGAAGATTTTAAAATTGTTTTTACTTCCGCTTGCGCAATTACTGGGAATGTTCTTGCATATAATAAGAATAATACAAAGAAGAACCCTATTGTTCCAATAAAGATACCTACATCTACAAATGTTGGTTCAAAACGCCACCAAGTTGATGGTAAATGCCCTTTACTTAATACAATTGCGATAATATCAAAACGCTCGAACCACATACCAATATTAATAAATATTGAAATAATGAATGACCATATAAAACTTCTTCTAATTTTCTTAAACCATAATATTTGTGGTGTTAAGATGTTAAAGAATAAAAGCGAATAAAATGCCCAAGCATAAGGTCCTGTTGCAGCACCTACAGATAAGTATGTGTAGTTTTCATATGGCGATCCTGTGTACCAAGCTATAAAAAATTCTGTTGCGTAAGCTACAGCTACAATTCCACCTGTTAAAATAATTACAATATTCATATATTCTACGTGCATACGTGTAATATAATCTTCCATATTTGTAACTTTTCTCATAATACCTAATAACGTTTGTACCATTGCAAATCCAGAAAAGATTGCTCCTGCAACGAAATAAGGTGGAAAAATTGTCGAGTGCCAACCTGGGTTTATAGAAGTTGCGAAGTCCATCGATACAATTGTGTGTACAGAAAGTACTAAAGGTGTTGCTAAACCTGCAAGTACTAAAGATACTTCTTCAAAACGTTGCCAATCTTTTGCTCTTCCAGACCAACCGAATGATAATAAAGCATAAATTTTCTTTTGAAAAGGTTTTACTGCTCTATCACGAATCATAGCAAAATCTGGTAATAAACCTGTCCACCAGAAAACTAATGATACAGATAAATAAGTTGAGATTGCAAATACATCCCATAATAATGGTGAGTTAAAGTTCACCCAAAGAGATCCAAATTGGTTTGGAATTGGCATTACCCAATATCCATTCCAAGGACGTCCCATGTGAATAATTGGAAACAATCCTGCTTGAAAAACGGCAAAAATTGTCATGGCTTCTGCAGAACGGTTTATGGCCATTCTCCATTTCTGACGGAATAATAAAAGTACTGCAGAAATTAATGTTCCTGCGTGACCAATACCAACCCACCATACAAAGTTTGTAATATCCCAAGCCCATCCAATGTTCTTGTTCAATCCCCAAACTCCAATACCAGTTCCAACTGTATAGAAAATACATCCAAATCCCCAAAGCATTGCTGCTAAAGAAATATAAAATGCTATATACCAGTTTTTGTTTGCTTTACCTTCTATAGGTTTCGCAATGTCTTCGGTAATATCGTGGTAACTTTTATCACCTAATACTAAAGGTTCCCTAATGGATGCTTCGTAATGAGACATATTTTTATATCTTAAAATTTAATTACGCTTCGTTTGTATTTCTAACTTTTACTTGATATATTACATTAGGCTTCGTTTGAAGGTAATCTAATACATTATAAGCTCTTTTATCTTCTGCTAATGCAGCTACTTGGTCTTCTTTATTGTTTACATCTCCAAAAACCATAGCTCCTGTTGTACAAGCGGAAGAACAAGCAGTTTCAAATTCGTCTGTATTTACTTTTCTTCCTTCTTTTTTCGCTTTTAAAATTGTTGCTTGTGTCATTTGAATACACATAGAACATTTTTCCATTACTCCTCTAGAACGAACTACAACATCTGGATTTAAAACCATTTTACCATATTCGTTGTTCATATTGAAGTCGAACTCGTTATTATTTGCATAATTAAACCAGTTAAAACGACGTACTCTATATGGACAGTTGTTTGCACAGTATCTTGTACCAACACATCTATTATATGCCATTTGATTTTGTCCTTGACGACCATGAGAAGTTGCTGCAACAGGGCACACAGTCTCACAAGGAGCATGGTTACAGTGCTGACACATCATTGGTTGAAAAGTAACTTCAGGATTTTCTGCTTCAGTTTCTAACGCTTCATACGTTTCTCCTCTACTTAATCCTAATGCTTTTGCTTCTTCTCTTGTTTCTACTTCAGAAGAATAATATCTATCGATACGCAACCAGTGCATATCTCTACCAACTCGAACTTCTTTTTTACCTACAACTGGAACATTGTTTTCTGCATGACAAGCTACAACACACGCACCACAACCTGTACAAGAAGTTAAATCGATAGATAAATTAAAGTGATGCCCAATTTCTCTATTGTGTTCATCCCATAAATCAATCGTATTTGCTTCTACTTCTTTGTGATCGTACGATACATAGGCAGGTTTATTCCATCCATGATGGTGATCTTTAGGCTCTACAGTTTTGTATTCTTTTAAAGAAGTTACCTTTAAAATATCATGTCGACCCGCAATTGTTTTTTGTACTTGTGTACAAGCAAACTTATGTGTTCCAAGTACTTTTTCTACTTTTACATTATATTGAATGTTATTACCTCCTTTATATAAAGGATATGCATTAACACCTACTTGCATTTCTTCTTTTAAACCAAAAGTTTTTCCAAAACCTAAAGCTAAACCTATAGAACCTTTAGCCTGACCTGGTTGCACCATAACAGGAACTACAACTTCAGTACCATTTACGGTTACTTTCGCATAATCTCCATTAATAGCTCCATTATCTTTTACAGGATTAGAAAAACCTAATTCTCTAGCATCTGCCATAGAAACGGTTAAGTAATTATCCCAAGAAGCTCTTGTAATTGGGTCTGGAAATTCTTGTAACCAAGGATTGTTCGCCTGCTTACCATCTCCTAAACCTGTTTTTGTATATAAATTTAACTCCATCCCTGAAGGAGTAGTGTTCATTTTTAAAATTCTTGCTACTTCTGCCATTGAAATATCTCTAGGAGATTCAACACCATCTTCAGTGGCAACTACTTCTTTTTGAAAGAATCCATTGTGTAAAGCTTTGTTCCAAGAACTACCTCCTAAAACTTCTGTAGACCAGAAAGTTTTTAAGAAATCGTAATAAGAAGTTGCACTCCCAGACCACTTTAATAAAGTGTCTTGAAATTGACGAGTTTTAAATAATGGTTGAATTGTAGGTTGTATTAACCCGTAATTTCCTTCAGAAAAATTGGTATCTCCCCAAGACTCTAAGAAATGTGTTGCAGGTAAGGCATAATCCATTGCATCTACAGTAGAACTATTTTCAACAGAAATTGCAACTTTTAAGGATACATTTTTTAATGCTTCTGCAAACGCAACTCCATTATCTAAAGTGTAAACAGGATCTACATTATAAGTGATTAATCCCCCAATTTTTCCAGATTTTACATCTGAAACTAATTTTTGAACTTGCTCGTAACTCCCTTGACGAATGTTTAACGAGTTATTAATATCTAAAATCTCACTATTTAATGCTCTATTAATTGCTAAAGAGATTAATTGTGCATTAATATCATTCAAACCAGTCATAACAACTGCTTTAGGACCTGCTTTTTTTAACTCTTGTGCGATTTTTTGAATTTCGCTATCAATTGGTGTAGCTTTAGAAGCAACTCCTTCTTTTGTAATAGCATTGTATAAATTCAATAAAGCGAAAACAACATCAGATGGTTTTGCAACAATACGCTTATCTGCATTTGCACCTGTTAAAGACATATTACTCTCCACTTGAATATGGCGAGACATGTTGCCTGTTTCTGGTTTTCTACCTTGTATATATGCTTTTTCGAAACCTCCGTGAAAATCTCCTAAGAAATCTGCCCCAAAAGAAACGATTGTTTTTGCATTTTCTAATTTATAATTAGGTAAAGCTCTTCTACCATACATTGCTTCGAAAGCATCTGTGGCTGCTGCCTCAGAAACTGCATCATAAACAATATGTGTAACATTTGGATGAGCTGTTGTAAAGTCTTCAACAATTTTAGTTGTTGATGGGCTTGCCATAGTTCCAGTTAATAAAACAACTGGCTTTCCAGCTTCTTTTAACTTTAATAATTCTATACCTATTTCTTTATCTGCATTTGCCCAAGAAATTGTTTCTCCATTTTTAGATGGCTCTTGTAAACGAAGTTTTTCATCGTATAAAGATAAAACAGAAGCCTGTACTCTCGCACTTGTTGTTCCATTTGCCTCTTTATTTGGCATAATTTGAATTGGACGACCTTCACGTGTTTTTACTAACACATTTGCAAAGTCGAAACCATCTGCTATGGAAGTAGCATACCAATCTGCAACACCAGCAATAATATCGTTTGGTTTTACAACGTAAGGAATGGACTTGATAACAGGTCCTTCACAAGCTGCTAATGAAGCTGCCGCTGTTGTAAAGCCCACATATTTTAAGAAATCTCTACGTGATGTAGATGAATTCTCCAATGTTTCTTTATCACCTAAAAAATCGTCTGTAGGAATATTCTCTACAAATTCATTTTTACTCAGCGTTTCAACAACAGAACTACCCTTTAGTTCTTCAACACTTTTCCAGTATTTTTTGTTTGAAGCCATTTATGCTTTTATTTAATGATTGAAAGATTTAAAAAATCTTTTAATTTTATAATTAATAATGACACTTACCACATTCTAATCCACCTAACTGAGAAATTGTAACTTGCTCTGTGCCATACTTTTCTGCTAATTGTTTATGGATTTTTTCGTAATAATCGTTATTTCTTAAATCTACTTTTGTTGCTCTATGACAATCGATACACCAACCCATTGTTAATGGAGAATATTGATACATTTCTTCCATTTCTTGAACAGGTCCATGACATTTCTGACAAGCGATTCCTGCAACTGTTACGTGTTGAGAGTGATTATAATAAACAAAATCTGGTAAATTATGAATTCTAACCCATTTAATTGGCTTTTCCTCTCCAGTATATTCTAAAACTTCTGGATCCCAGCCTGCAGCTTTATATACTTTAGCGATCTCCATATCTAATTCAGCTTTTCCTAAAACAACACCATCTTCTAACTCTACAACTGTATTTTCTGCAACTTCAGAAATATTCTTATGACAGTTCATACAAACATTTACAGAAGGGATTCCCGAATGCTTACTGTGTTTTGCTGAAGAATGACAGTATTGACAATCGATTTTATTATCTCCTGCGTGAATTTTATGAGAAAATGCAATAGGCTGTATTGGTTGATATCCTTCATCTACACCTATTTTAAATAAGGTACCAAAAACAATATAAGCACCTACTAAGAGTAAGAAAATTGTTGCTAATACTTTTAAGAAAGTATTATTCTTAACTCCAATCCACAATTCTTGTAAATCTCTTTTTAAATTCGATTGAACTTCTGGCTTTTTATTCCCTTTTAATTCACTTACTTGCTTTAACAAGCTTGCAATCATTAAAAATGCTATTACAATTGCTGCCGCTAACAAATATATTAACCATTCTGGAGCACTTCCTGAAGGTACACCTGTTACTCCACCTTCTGTTACAACCGGAGCTTTTTTAATTTCCCCAACTGTTGTGTAATATAAAATATCATTTACATCAGCATCTGACAATTGTGGAAAAGCCGTCATACTAGAGCCATTGTACTCTTCATAAATCTCAATCGCTTGTTTATCTCCAGAAGCCCTAAGCTCTGCATTATTTTTAATCCAAGCTACTAACCAATCATTTTCTCTTCTTTCTTCTACATTAGCTAAAGCAGGCCCTACCAGTTTCTTGTCTAATTTATGACAAGAAGCACATAGAGATTTGAATAATGCTTTTCCTCTTTTTTGACGAACTTCATCCATATCTTGCGAATACGAAGAAATGCTAAAAGCAAAAAATAAAAGTAATGTAAGACCCTTAAGGAACAATGAAGTTAGTCTACTGTGCAATGCTACACTTTTCATATTTACAAACTATAATTTAATAATGTGTATGATTTCGCTCAAAAACATGATTTTTGAACAGTTTGACAAAAGTACTACATATTGCCAAATTTTGAAAAGCTAAAGGAACGTTAAATATTAATTTATAATTATTCTAAATAAGTATTTTATTCAATTTATTACTAATGAAGTCGTTATTTTTGTAGAAAGATTTTAATCTATGAAAAATACATTGCTTTTAATAATATTTTTTGTGAGTTTGTTTATTGGAACAACCACTTTATCTGCTCAAAACTCTACAAATAGTAGTGAAGAAATTAAACGCCTTGTTGAAAAAAAGAGGGGTTATGACAAGGCTATAGGTTTTGGTTATAAAATTCAAATTTATAATGGAAGAGAAACCGCTGCAAAAAGAAAGCAGGCACAATTTAAAATATTATATCCTAGAGTATACTCTAGATTAGTTTACAACGCTCCTGAATGGAAGGTACAAGTTGGTAATTATAAAACGAAATTAGATGCAGACAGAGCGCTTTTAATCTTTCAAAAAGAGTTTTCTGGAATTATTGCTGTTCCTATGGGTAAATAAGTTTATAGTTTTATAAATTTTCTAACGTATAATTTCCTGAAAAATATATAGTTTTATTTCAATTTACAATACTAGAAATAAAGAGCATAAAAAAGCCGAAATTCATAATGAATTTCGGCTTTTACTTTATTTGAAAAAAAAGTTACTTTATTTCAACTTCTTTTTTACTGCTACTTCTTTGTAAGCTTCTATAACATCACCTTCTTCGATGTCGTTATAATTTTTTATTTGAAGTCCACAATCATATCCTTTTGCTACTTCTTTTACATCGTCTTTAAAACGTTTTAAAGATGATAGTACTCCATCGTGAACAACAATTCCGTCTCTAATAATTCTAATTTGAGAATCTCTAAAGATTTTACCAGATATTACCATACAACCTGCAATGTTACCAACTTTAGAAATTTTATAAACTTCTCTAATTTCTACATTACCAGTAACTTCTTCTTTCATTTCTGGAGATAACATTCCTTCCATAGCATCTTTCAAGTCACCAATTGCATCATAAATAATAGAATATGTTCTAATATCTACTTCTTCTCTATCTGCAACTACTCTTGCATTTCCTTGTGGACGCACATTAAATCCTACAATAATCGCATCTGATGCTGTTGCCAATAACACATCACTTTCTGTTATGGCTCCAACACCTTTATGTAAAATATTTACTTGAATTTCTTCAGTAGATAATTTCTGGAAAGAATCTGTTAAAGCTTCTACAGAACCATCTACATCTCCTTTTAAGATAATGTTTAATTCTTTAAAGTCTCCTAAAGCAATTCTACGTCCGATTTCATCTAACGTTAATGTTTTCTGAGTTCTTACAGACTGCTCACGTTGTAATTGAGAACGTTTAGAAGCAATTTGTTTTGCTTCTCTTTCATCATCAAAAACAACAAACTTGTCTCCTGCTTGTGGTGCTCCATCTAAACCTAATATTGATATTGGTGTTGATGGCCCTGCAACTTCTAAGTTATTTCCTTTATCGTCGAACATTGCTTTTACTTTACCGCTGTGTTTACCAGCTAATAAGTAATCTCCGATTTTTAATGTTCCAGCTTGAACTAAAATAGTGGTTACATAACCTCTACCTTTATCTAACAATGCTTCTACTACTGCACCAACTGCATTTTTATTAGGGTTTGCTTTTAATTCTAAAATTTCTGCTTCTAATAAAACTTTTTCTAACAATTCTGGAATACCTTCTCCTGTTTTTGCTGAAATATCTTGAGATTGAATACTTCCACCCCATTCTTCAATCAACAAATTCATTTGAGATAATTGTGTTTTTACATTATCTGGGTTCGCATTTGGCTTATCGATCTTATTAATTGCAAATATAATTGGCACTCCTGCTGCTTGTGCATGAGAAATCGCTTCTTTAGTTTGTGGCATTACATCGTCATCTGCTGCAGCTACAATAATTACTAAATCTGTTACTTGCGCTCCACGAGCTCTCATTGCTGTAAAGGCTTCGTGACCTGGTGTATCTAAAAATGCAATTTTTTGATCTCCTACATTTACAGAATATGCTCCAATATGTTGTGTAATTCCTCCACTTTCACCTTCGATTACATTTGCTTTTCTAATATAATCTAGTAAAGAAGTTTTACCATGATCTACGTGACCCATTACTGTAATAATTGGTGCACGCGTTACTAAATCTTCTGGCTTGTCTTCTACTTCTTCTATAGATTCTTCTACTTCTGCACCAACAAATTCTACTTTATGGTTAAATTCTTCAGCAACAATAACTAAAGTTTCAGCATCTAAACGCTGGTTCATAGTTACCATCATTCCTAAAGACATACATGCTGAAATAATGTTAGTTACTGGCACTTCCATCATTGTTGCAACTTCACTTACTGTAACAAATTCTGTTACTTTTAATATTTTGTTGTCTAATGCTTGTGCTTCTAACTCTGCTTCTGTGTGCTCTCTGTGGGCATCTCTTTTGTTTCTACGATATTTTGCACCTTTTCCACGAGAAGATTTTCCTTGAAGTTTTTCAAGAGTTTCTCTTACTTGCTTTTGAATTTCTGCTTCTGTAGGCTCTTCTTTTTTAACAGCTGGTCTTGCACTGTTTCCTCTTCCTTTATAAGCTCCACCACCTCTACTGGCTCCACCTGAACCTCTATTTGGTAATGGTCTTCCTACACCACCTCCACCAGGTTTGCTAATACGTTTACGTTTCTTTTTAGGATCTGAACTTGCCGCTTTTTTAACTTCTGGCTTTTTCTTTTTAGGTTTTTCGAATTGTTTTAAGTCAATCTTCTTTCCTGTAAAGTTTGGTCCATCTAATTTTTTATACTGTGTTTTTATTGCTTCTGCATTTTCTGCAGTTACTTCTGTAGAAACTTCCTCTTCCTTAGCAGTTTCTACTTTTACTTTTTTCGGAGCTTCCTTCTTTGTAGCTTCTTTTTCTATTTTAGAAACAGGTTTTTCAATATTAGAAACAACCTTTAATCCTTTTAATTTTGGAACTTCTGCCTTAATTACTTCCTCTTTAGGTTTTTCTACAGTAACCTCTTTCTTAGGTTCTGTAACTTTAGGAGCTTCTTCTTTAGGCTGTTCTTCAATAACTTCTTTTTTCTCAGCAGGTTTTTTACCGATATTATCAATATCAATTTTACCAACTTTTTTTACCTCTAGCTTTTCTGCTTTTGCTTTGAAAACTTCTTCTTTCTTAGCATCTTCGGCTTTCTTAAGTTCTTGTTTCGCCTCTAGCTCTGCACGAATAGCTTCTTTCTCTTTTCGCTTTTCTTCACCAACTTCTTTAGACGCTGCTTTTTTGCTAGCATCTGTTTGGAAGCCATCTAATAAGACTTGATAGACATCACCAGAAATTTTAGTGGTAGGTCTCGATTCTATTTCGTGACCTTTATCCGCCAAATATTCCACTGCTCTATCTAGAGAAATGTTTAATTCTCTTAAAACCTTATTAAGTCTCGTTGTTTTGCCTTCAGACATATATTATTTTTTAGCCTTTAATTTTGTAAAAATATGCTTTTTTACGTTACTCTTTAAATTTGAACTATTATTCGAATTCTTCTTTCAAAATTCTCTGCACATCTAAAATAGTTTCTTCTTCTAAATCGGTTCTTTTTACTAATTCTGCAACAGTTGTTTCCAACACACTTCTTGCAGTATCTAAACCAATGTTCTTGAATTCTTTAATAACCCAAGCTTCAATTTCGTCTCCAAATTCTGTTAACTCTACGTCTTCTTCTTCTAAACCTTCTCTTTGAACGTCGATTTCGTAACCTGTTAACTCACTTGCTAAACGAATATTTACACCACCTCTACCAATTGCTTTCGAGACTTCTTCTGGTTTTAAAAGTACATTTACACGACCTTTTTTACCATTTTTTTCCTCTTCGTACATTTCAATTTCCATTGAAGTCACTTTTGCAGGACTTAATGCTCTTGAGATAAACAATTGTTCGTTTTTGGTATAATTTATAACATCTATATTCTCGTTCCCTAATTCACGAACTATACCATGAATTCTAGAACCTTTAACACCAACACAAGCTCCAACAGGATCTATTCTATCATCATAAGAATCTACTGCAACTTTTGCTTTTTCTCCTGGTATTCTTGCAACTCCTTCTACTGTAATTAAACCATCGAAAACTTCTGGAATTTCTTGCTCGAATAATTTATTTAAAAATAATGGTGATGTTCTAGACAATATAATTGCAGGTTTATTACCTCTTAATTCTACTGTTTTTATTACACCTCTAACATTATCTCCTTTTCTAAAAAAGTCTGAACGAATTTGCTCACTTTTAGGTAAAACAATTTCATTTCCATCGTCGTCTAACAAAATAATTGCATTGTGACGAATATGATGTACTTCTGCAGTATATAACTCTCCTTCTAATTCTTTAAAATGCTTAAAGATATTTGTACTATCGTGCTCGTAAATTTTAGAAATTAAGTTTTGACGTAATGCCAAAATAGCTCTTCTTCCTAAATCTATTAATTTTACTTCTTCAGAAACATCTTCACCAATTTCGAAATCTGGCTCGATTAATCTTGCTTCTGCAAGTTCTATTTCTTCGTTATCATCTTCAGAAAAACCATCTGCAACAACAACTCTATTTCTCCAAATTTCTAAATCTCCTTTATCTGGGTTTATAATAATATCAAAATTATCATCAGACCCAAATTTACGTTTTAAAGCAGCTCTAAATACTTCTTCTAAAATAGACATTAGTGTTACTCTGTCTATACTTTTATTATCTTTAAATTCTGAAAACGAATCAATTAACGCTATATTTTCCATTACATTTTTGGCTTAAAATACAATCTTCACTTTTGCTTCTTTAATATCTTTATACTCAATTGTTGCTGTTTTTTCTACAGTAACTTTTCCTTTACCTACTGGCTTTGGTTCTCTTGCTTTCCATTGCAAGACAATTTTATCTTCGTCTGCTTCTGTTAAAGTTCCCTCTAACTCTTTTTCTGCAGTTTTTACTTTTAATATTCTATTGACATTCTTTTTATATTGTCTCTTCGCTGTTAACGCATGAGAAATATCTGGTGTGGAAACTTCTAACGAATAATCTACCTCTTCTCTATCTATATTATTATTAATATTTCTACTAATTCGAATACATTCGCTTAAAGGAACGCCATTATCTCCATCTACCAAAACCTGAACTTTATTGTTTTCAGAGATTGATAAATCGATTAAAAACAAAGACTCGTTAAGTGCCAATGCTTCGTCTACTAAGTCTTTTACTAATTTTTGATCCATCTTAATCCTTAAAATAAAGTATAAAAAGAGGGGACTTTAAGTCCCCTACAATCCTCCATTTACAATAAATTTCGGTGCAAATATACGAATTGTTTATGATTTACCAAACCAAGAGTAATTCATTATTTTTTTGTAACTTGAGATACCTCCAAATTAACTTCTTAAAATACAGACTTATGAAAAAAATTTTAGTTCCTATCGATTTTTCTAAACCATCTGAATATGCTGCGAAAATGGCCGCTAAAATTGCCAAAAAATCCAATGCTACTGTGTATTTAATACACATGATAGAGTTACCTTCTGGAGTTGTAGATATGGGTTCTGGTAGTAAATTTAGCATTCCAGAAAGTATGTTGTATTTAAGAAAAACCAGAGAAAAAGTTTTGGATTTTAAAAAGAGTTTTTTTTCTGAAGGCATTCCTGTTGAATATTTTATAAAACTAAACACACCTTTTGATGGTATTAAAAAATATGCTGATAAAATTGATGCAGATTTGATAATTATGGGCTCAAAAGGGCATTCCGAATTTGAAGAAATTATGATTGGTTCTAATACCGAAAAAATCGTAAGAAGCTCTAAAACACCTGTTATTGTTGTAAAAAAAGATTCTAAGAAATTTAAAATGAAGAATTTGGTATTCGCTTCTAACTTTAAAAAAGACAATAAAGAAGTGTTTGGTAAGTTTTTAAATTTTGCGAATGCTTTTGATAGTAAAATTCATTTATTGAAAGTAAATACGCCTTCTAATTTTGAAAGTACTTCAAATGCAAAACAAAAAGTAAAGAATTTTATAAAAGATTATAATTTACCCAAACATTCTATAAATGTGTATAATGATACTTCTGTAGAAAAAGGAATTATCAATTTTTCTAAGGAAAAAAAGGCTGATTTAATTGCTTTAAGTACTCATGGTAGAAGTGGTCTTTCTCATTTATTTACTGCAAGTGTAACCAAAAATCTTTCTAAAAAGGCTTTAAAACCAATGTTTACTGTAAAAGTTTAAAGGAATATTTTTCTTTATGCTTTATTCATTTTCTTATAATTTAGTAAGAAGATTTATTTATCTTCGAAATAAAACAACTACAAATGTTGAGAAAAATTTGGATTACAATCTTCTTTTCCGTTTTAATTTGGTCTGCAATAAAACCTTATAATTATTTTACTTGGTTTTTAGAGGTTTCACCTGCAATAATTGGGTTTATCGTTTTATGGCGAACAGAAAAACCGTTTCCATTAACACGTTTGGTTTATATTTTAATTTTGATTCATTGCATTATTTTAATGGTTGGCGGACATTATACTTATGCAGAAGTTCCTCTTTTTAACACCATCCAAGAAATGTTGGAAATGTCCAGAAATAGTTACGATAAAGTTGGGCATTTAGCACAAGGTTTTATTCCTGCAATGATTGCCAGGGAAATTTTTATCAGAAAGAAATTGATTAACTCTAAAGCTTGGGAAAACTTTTTAATTGTAATGTTTTGTTTAGGTTTTAGCGCTTTCTACGAATTAATTGAATGGTTTGTCGCAGCTTTTTCAGGAGAATCTGCAGAAGACTTTTTAGGAACACAAGGTTATATTTGGGACACACAATCTGATATGGCTTTAGCTTTATTAGGTGCCATTTTAGCTTTAGTTACTTTGAGTAAAATTCATAATAGGCAACTAGAGAAATTAGACAACAAAGTTTAGATTTTTTTTATTTGTTTCTAAACTTGCTTTCTTATAATTTCGTTGACAATTAGTGTTAAACTTTGCAGTAACTTTGATTTTTTCTAAATATTAACAACAAAATAATGATTTATAAATTTTTAAAACAAACTTGCATTCTCCTTATATTCTCCTTTGTTTTGTTCAGTTGTAATAGCAATCAAAATGATTTTAAGATAAAACAAGGGGATTTACTATTTCAAAATACTGGAACAGACGAAATAGATAATGCAATTAAAAATGTAACAGCTACTTCACTTTCTAAAAACTATTCTCATGTTGGAATAGCAATGCAAAAAGATGAAAAATGGTTTGTACTGGAGGCAATACCAAAAGAAGGAATTTGCCAAACTCCTTTAAAAAAATTTCTGAATAGAAATAAAAATAAATTTAACAAATCTCAAACTACGGTTGCAAGATTAGATAAATATTACCAACCTTATATTTCTAAAGCAATAGTGTATGGAATCGAAAGATTAAATACACCTTATGATGATATTTTTTTATGGGATGACGATTCTTATTATTGCTCTGAATTAGTTTATAAAATGTTTTCTACTCAAAATATACCAACAGATTCTATTCCTTTTCTTACTCATCCAATGACGTTTAACGACAGTACAGGAAATCCAATGCCAAGTTGGGTAACTTATTACAAAACACGCAACCAGCCAATTCCTGAAGGAATTGAAGGAACAAACCCTAACTTAATGGCAAGCAGTCCTCACATAAAGTTTGTGCATGATTATGAGAATGAATAAAAAATAAGCTATAGTTAGCATTTTATCAAAAGCAAAAAACCTCCATATTCTGGAGGTTTTTCAAAATTTAGAACTTCTAATTTTATTATAAAATATAATCTGTACTAATAAAATTAGATACTTTTTTATCTAATAATTCTTGTAAAATGGCATTGTTATACGCTGTGTCTTTAGCCGCTACAAAAGTTCTAATTGAAAAAGAACGCAAAGCATCGTGCACACTTAAAGTGGCAACTGCAGAATCTTTTCTTCCTGTAAAAGGATATACATCTGGCCCTCTTTGTGCAGCACTGTTTAAGTTTACTCTACAAACCAAGTTTACCAAAGTATCTATTAATGGCGCTAACGTTTTTACTTCACTACCAAAAACACTTACTTGTTGTCCGTAATTGGATGCAGCCATATCATCTAAAGGTTCTTGAATATTTTTAAATGAAACGATTGGTGTAACTGGACCAAATTGCTCTTCATCAAAAACTCTTGAATCTTTAGAAACAGGATATAAAACTGCTGGAAAAATATAATTTTCAGTCGTTTCTCCTCCTTTTTTATTAATCACTTTTGCTCCTTTTGCAGTTGCATCGTCAATTAATTCTTGAATATATGCTGGTTTTCCTGGTTCTGGTAATGGCGTTAATTTTACACCATCTTCCCAAGGATTACCAAATTTTAAAGCATCTACTTTTGCTGCAAAACGCTTGTTAAATTCATCTACAATATGTTCGTGAACATATAATATTTTTAATGCTGTACAACGTTGTCCGTTAAAAGAAGTTGCACCTGCAATACATTCGTTAATTGCCAAATCTAAATCGGCATCTGGTAATACAATTCCTGGATTTTTAGCTTCTAAACCTAAAACCAATCTTAATCTATTTTTCTGTGGATGATTTGCCTGAATCGCATTTGCAGATTTACTATTTCCTATTAAAGCCAAAACATCAACTTTACCAGTTTTCATGATTGGAGTCGCTAAAACTCTTCCTCTACCGTAAATAATATTTACAACTCCAGCAGGAAAACTATCTCTAAACGCTTCTAATAAAGGCGATAATAATAAAACTCCGTGTTTTGCTGGTTTAAAAATGGCTGTATTCCCCATAATTAAAGCAGGAATTAACAATGCAAAAGTTTCATTTAAAGGATAGTTATAAGGTCCTAAACATAGAACAACTCCTAAAGGACCTCTTCTAATATGTGCGTGAACTCCGCTGTTTTTTTCAAACTTCGCAGAATCTCTGTCCATTTGTTTGTAATCTTCAATCGTATCGTAAATATATTCTACAGTTCTATCGAATTCTTTTTGAGAATCTGGTAAAGATTTACCAATTTCCCACATTAATAATTTTACAATTTCTTCTCTTTTGGTTTTCATTTGAACCACAAACTTTTCCATTGCTGCAATTCTACCTTCTACCTTCATAGTTGGCCATAAACCTTGCCCTTGATCGTAAGCTTTTAAAGAAGCATTTAAAGCTTCTATTGCTTCATCTGCAGTTAAATCTGGAACTGTTCCTAATAATGTAGGTTTGTATTCTTTTGTTGATGAAATTGTTGAATAAACTTCCGCATTTGCGCCTTTCCATTCTTTTAATTCACCACCAACCAAGTATGTATTTTGATTTACAAGTGAAGTAATTTTATATTCGTTCGGAATTTCTTTAAAAGTATTCTTCATAATTTGAAATTTAATAATTTGTCTAAAAATTGATTGATTTGTCGTAAATATTTAGACGTATTTACGTATCAAAATTAACTAAAAATAACCGTAAAATACCTCTATTGTCTTTTAAAAGACGAAAAGGTTTTCGGGTTTTCATCTTATTTGAATCGCATAATTAATACTTACACTAAAAATTGAAACAAATCTGGTTTGTCATTTAAGTACTCTCCAAAAAAGTTACGATTCTTCATTCTTTCGATTAAAGGTGCTAAATCAGCAGATGTTTTCAACTCTAAACCAACCACTGCAGAACCATTTGCTCTGTTGCTTTTTTTGGTATATTCAAAGTGAGTAATGTCATCATTTGGACCTAAAATTTCTGCCACAAATTCTTTTAAAGCTCCTGCTCTTTGTGGAAATTTTACAATAAAATAATGTTTTAAATTCGCATATAATAATGCGCGTTCTTTAATTTCTGCTGTTCTTGTAATATCGTTATTACTTCCACTAACTACACAAACTACATTTTTTCCTTTTATATCCTCTTTAAAAAAATCTAAAGCAGCAATACTTAAAGCACCTGCAGGCTCTACAACTATTGCATCTTTGTTGTATAAATCTAAAATAGTTTGACATATTTTTCCTTCGGGAACCGTAATTACATCATGCAAATTTTGCTGACAAATAGCAAAGTTTAAATCGCCCACTTTTTTTACTGCTGCTCCATCTACAAAGGGATCTATTTCAGCTAAAAAAGTGTTTTCTTTATTCTTTATTGATGTTAACATAGAAGGTGCGCCTTCTGGTTCTACCCCAATTATTTTTGTATCTTGAGATAGATTTTTGAATACAGATGATAATCCTGCAGACAAACCTCCACCACCAATTGGTACAAAAACGTAATCTATTTTTTTATCAGTTTGTTCTAAAATTTCTAAACCAACTGTTGCTTGTCCTTCTATTACTTTTTCATCATTAAAAGGATGAATAAAGGTTTTCTTTTTTGCATCACATTCTAAAGTTGCAGCGTTAAAAGCATCATCGAAAGTATCGCCTTCAATTACAATTTCGATAAAATCTTCACCAAACATTTTTACTTGGTTTATTTTTTGATTCGGAGTTGGCGAAGGCATAAAAATAGTTCCTTTTATCTGTAATAATTTACAAGACAAAGCAACTCCTTGTGCGTGGTTTCCTGCACTTGCACAAACAATTCCTCTTTGTTTTTCATCAGCATTTAAAGAAGACATTTTATTATATGCACCTCTAATTTTATAAGAACGAACTACTTGTAAGTCTTCTCTTTTAAATAAAATATTCGCCTCTAATTCTTTAGAAAGATTAATATTTACGTTTAAAGGAGTTTTGTAAGCAACACCTTCTAACTTCTTGGCAGCAGCTTTTATGTTTTCTAAACTTGGGAAATAAATTGGTTTCGTTTGCATAGTCAAATGTAAAAAGAAAACCTGTCAGATTTAAATTCTGACAGGTTTTTATAAGTGTTAAAATCTTTATTAATTAAGCAGATTTTATAACTTTCATTGCTGTCATCGCTGTTCTTAATTTAGCACCAACGATTTCTACTGGATGATTTCTAATAATGCTGTTAATTCTAATCAATTCTTGATTATCAACCTCATTAGAATCTGTAAATTTCTTTCCAATAATATTAGTATGAACTGTTTTCATAAAATCAGTTAATAAAGGTTTACAAGCGTGGTCGAATAAATAACAACCATATTCTGCTGTATCAGAAATTACACGGTTCATTTCTGCCAATTTCATTCTTGCAATTGTATTTGCAATTAATGGCGTTTCGTGTAAAGATTCGTAATATGCAGATGCTTCAATAATTCCAGATTCTGTCATTGCTTCAAAAGCTAACTCTACACCAGCTCTTACAAAAGCAACTAATAAAGTTCCATGGTCGAAATATTCTTGTTCAGAAATTTCATCTGAAGTAATTTCTTGCTTTTCGAAAGCAGTTTCTCCTGTTGCAGCTCTCCATTTTAATAAATTAACATCATCATTTGCCCAATCTTCCATCATGGTTTTAGAGAAATGACCTGTCATAATATCGTCCATATGTTTTTGGAATAATGGACGCATAATGTCTTTTAATTCTTCAGAAATTCTAAACGCTTCTACTTTTGCAGGATTAGACAATCTGTCCATCATATTTGTGATTCCACCATGTTTTAAAGCTTCAGTTACAGTTTCCCAACCATATTGAATTAATTTTGCTGCATAACCTGGTTCGATTCCTTTTTCTACCATTTTATCGAAAGACAAAATAGCTCCTGTTTGTAACAAACCACATAAAATAGTTTGCTCTCCCATTAAATCGGATTTAACTTCTGCAACAAAAGAAGATGCTAAAACTCCTGCTCTATCTCCTCCAGTTCCTACTGCATAAGCTTTTGCTTGTTCCCAACCTTTATTCTCTGGGTCGTTTTCTGGATGCACAGCAATTAAAGTTGGTACACCAAATCCTCTTTTATATTCTTCACGAACTTCAGATCCAGGACATTTTGGAGCCACCATAATTACGGTTAAATCCTTACGAATTTTCATTCCTTCTTCCACAATATTAAAACCGTGAGAATACGATAATGTTGCTCCTTTTTTCATTAAAGGCATTACTGTATTTACTGCATTTGTGTGTTGTTTGTCTGGAGTAAGATTTAAAACTAAATCTGCAGTCGGAATTAAATCTTCGTAATTACCAACTTTAAAATCGTTAGAAGTTGCATTTTTAAATGACTGTCTTTTTTGATCGATTGCTGCTTGTCTTAAAGCATAAGAAATATCTAAACCAGAATCTCTCATATTTAATCCTTGGTTTAATCCTTGTGCTCCACAGCCCACAATAACAATTTTCTTCCCTTTTAATGCGCTTACTCCGTCTTCAAATTCTGAAGCGTCCATAAAACGACATTTTCCTAATTGTTCTAATTTCTCTCTTAATGTTAATGTGTTAAAATAATTTGACATTTTTTTTGTTTTAATTTTTGATAAGCATAAAGAAAAATCTTTACTCTTTAATCTATTTTTAGTTGTTGTATGTTTCTAATAATGTTGAAATTTTCATTTCGTCTTTAGATATTGCTATTAATCCTGAACGTGTGTATTGCATAATTCCAAAAGGACTTAATTCATTGTAAAGTTCAATGATTTCTTCTTTTTTACCAGATTTTTCCAATACAAAGAATTCTTTGTTAACAGTAACAATTCTAGCATTACTTTCTTTAATTATATTCTGAATTTGACGTTCTTCAAACAATAATTCAGATTTAATTTTAAACAATCCAGAAATTTGATAAATAATTTCGTCTAAATCGTGATAATATGCCTTAATAACCTCTACTTGTTTCTCTATCTGACCAATGATTTTCTTAACATTATCTTCAATCATATTTACAACAATAGTAAATTTAGCAACCCCTTCAATTTCAGATGGAGAAATATTTAAACTCTCTATATTGATGTGTCTTCTTTGAAATATTGCTGAAATTCTATTCAACAATCCAATATTATTTTCAGTATAAACTGATATGGTAAATAATTGTTTTTCTGTACTCATACTTTTAAGTTCAAGGTTTAAAGTTTAAAGTTTCAAAGTTGCCACTCTTCTCTTTAATCTTTGTTCTCTATTCTTTTCTCTAATTTTATTACTCTAATCTTACGTCTGAAACACTTGCTCCTGTAGGAATCATTGGAAATACATTTCCTTCTTTTTCTACACAAACCTCTAAAAAGTATGCTTCTTTACTTTCCATCATTTCTTTAACAGCTTCTGCTAAATCTTCTCTTTTTGTAACTTTTCTTGCTTTGATATAATAACCTTCTGCAATTGCCACAAAATTAGGATTTATCATTTCTGTAGATGCATAACGTTTCTCAAAAAATAGTTGTTGCCATTGACGCACCATTCCTAAAAAATCGTTATTTAAAACCACCACTTTTACAGCAGCTTTTTGCTGAAAAATAGTTCCTAATTCTTGAATTGTCATTTGGTAACCTCCATCACCTGAAATAGAAACCACTTCACGTTCTGGCGCAGCCATTTTTGCTCCAATTGCTGCTGGCAAACCAAAGCCCATTGTTCCTAATCCACCAGAAGTAATATTACTTTTCGTTTTATTGAATTCTGCATATCTACAAGCTATCATTTGATGTTGACCAACATCTGATACAATTGCTGCGTTTCCTTTACTCTGAATATTTATTTCTTTTAAAACTTCACCCATTGTTAAACCTTCTTTGGTTGGATGTAAGTCGTCTTTTATTACTTTGTCGTATTCAATAGCATATAAATCTTTAAATTTTTGATGCCATTCTGAATGAGAATTACTATTAATTAAAGGCAAAACAGCTTCTAAAGTCGCTTTTGCATCGCCTAAAACTGCAACATCTGCCTTTACGTTTTTATTTACTTCTGCAGGATCAATTTCAAAGTGAATTACTTTTGCTTGTGTAGCATATTCATCTAATTTTCCTGTAACTCTATCATCAAAACGCATTCCGATTGCGATTAAAACATCACATTCATTTGTTAGGACATTTGGTGCATAATTTCCATGCATTCCAACCATACCAACATTTAAAGGATGTTTTGTAGGAATTGCTGAAGCTCCTAAAATTGTCCATGCAGCAGGAATTCCTGCTTTTTCAATTACTGCTTTAAATGCTTCTTCTGCCTTCCCTAAAATTACTCCTTGCCCCCAAACAACTAATGGTTTCTTTGCTTCATTAATTAACTTTGCAGCAGCTTCTAAAGAACCTTCTACTGTTTTAGGAATTGGAACGTAACTTCTAACTTTCGTGCACTTTTCATAAGAAAAATCGAATTTTTCTATTTGAGCATCTTTTGTTATATCAATTAAAACTGGCCCTGGTCTTCCACTTCTTGCAATGTAAAATGCTTTTGCAATTGCTTCTGGAATGTCTGCTGCTTTTGTAACTTGACAATTCCATTTTGTAACTGGCGTAGAAATACCAACTATATCTGTTTCTTGAAACGCATCACTTCCTAACAAATGAGAAAAAACCTGCCCAGTAATACAAACCATTGGTGTAGAATCTATCTGTGCATCTGCAATACCAGTTATTAAGTTTGTTGCTCCAGGTCCAGAAGTTGCCATTGCAACTCCAACTTCACCAGAAATTCTTGCATAACCTTGTGCAGAATGTGTTGCACCTTGCTCATGACGTGTTAAAACATGGTGAATTTTATCTTGATATTTATACAATTCATCATAAACAGGCATAATTGCGCCTCCTGGATAACCGTATAAAATCTTAACTCCTTCTTCTATAAGACATCTAACAATTGCCTCACTTCCAGAAATATATTCTGTAGTTTTAGTAGCTTTATCTGTGTTTTTTATGGTTTGTGTTTCCATATATTTTTATTTTTAGATGAAAGAAAAGAGATAAAAGAATAAAGATTTTTCCAATCTGTCTCTTTTTTCTTTTCTCTTGCTTCTTTTTTCTGTTTTCTTAATTACAAATCAGTTACACAACCTTTTGAAGCTGATGCTACTGATTTTGCGTATTTATATAAAATTCCTTTGTTGTGTTTTAGTGCTGGCTCAACCCATTTCGATTTTCTTTCTGCCAATTCTTCATCAGAAAGTAAAACGTTTATAGAGTTATCTTCTGCGCTAATTCTAATTTTATCGCCAGTTTCTAACAAACCAATTGTACCTCCAGATTGTGCTTCTGGTGTAATATGTCCGACCACAAAACCATGGGTTCCTCCAGAAAAACGACCATCTGTAATTAAAGCTACAGATTTTCCTAAACCTGCTCCCATAATTAAAGAAGTTGGTTTTAACATTTCTGGCATTCCTGGTCCTCCTTTAGGTCCAACATATCGAATGACGACTACATCTCCTCTTTCTACTTCTCCGTTAGAAATCCCGGTATTTGCTGCTTGTTCACCATCATAAACCACAGCTTTTCCTTCAAATAATAAACCTTCATTTCCAGAAATTTTGGCTACAGCTCCTTCTGTTGCAAGGTTTCCATATATAATTTGAATATTTCCTGATGATTTTAATGCTTTATCTTTTGGATAAATTACATCTTGATCTTCAAACTCCATTGCTTCTACATTTGCTAAATTTTCTGCTAAAGTTTTACCTGTAACAGTCATACAATCTCCATGTAAATAACCATTGTCTAATAAATATTTCATAATTGCTGGTGTTCCTCCAACTCCATGAACATCTTCCATTAAATATTTTCCAGATGGTTTTAAATCTGCAATTAATGGCGTTCTATCTGAAACTCTTTGAAAATCTTCTAATGTAAATTCGATATCTGCAGCGTGTGCAATTGCCAAAAAGTGTAAAACTGCATTTGTAGAACCACCTAAAGCATTTACAATTGCAATTGCATTTTCTAAAGATTTTTTAGAAATGATATCTAAAGGTTTTAAATCTAATTCTAATAAATTTTTTATTGCTAAAGCTGTTCTTTCTGCTTCCGATAATTTATTCGGATTTTCAGCAGGAATAGACGAATTGTAAGGCAATGCAAAACCCATACATTCAATAGCAGAAGCCATTGTGTTTGCAGTGTACATTCCTCCACAAGCTCCAGCTCCTGGAATTGCTCTTTTTATAATTTCTCTGTATTCTTCTTCTTCTATTTCTCCTGCAACTTTTTGCCCTAAAGCTTCAAAAGCAGAAACAATATTTAATTTTCTTCCTTTATAATTTCCAGATGCAATTGTTCCTCCATACATCATAATTGACGGACGATTTAATCGCAACATTGCAATAACTGCTCCTGGCATATTTTTATCGCAACCAACCACAGAAACCAATGCATCGTAACTTTGTGCATTCATAACTGTTTCTATAGAATCTGCAATAATATCTCTGGAAGCTAATGAATAATTCATTCCAGAAGTTCCCATTGAAATTCCGTCTGAAACACCAATTGTATTGAATCCTAAACCGACTAAACCTGCAATTTTAGATTCCACTTTTACTTCTGCTGCCAAATTGTTTAAGTGCATGTTACATGGATTACCATCGTAACCTGTACTTGCAATACCAACTTGCGCTTTGCTCATATCTTCATCCGACAAACCAACTGCATATAACATTGCTTGAGATGCTGGTTGAGATTCGTCTTGTGTTAATCTTTTGCTGTGTTTATTTAATTCCATTTACTGTTTTGTTCAATTTGTTGTCTAAATTACTATGTTTTTACATTTTTGTTAAATAATCTTCATTATAAACCTTTAAATTCAGGTATTCAAAAAAACACTTAACTATTTGATTTATTGTTACTTAACTACTTCTTATTATGATGTTCAAATGTTGAAATATTTCCATAAAAAAACCTTCCATTTTACAGGAAGGTTTGCTTTATAAAATATATAAATACTACTTCCTTATCATGTCGTAATAATTACGATGACAATAATAATAGAAATAATATTTGATAATTGGTTTCTCATTTGAATGACAAATATTGAAATTATTTATTTAATAAAACTAATAAATAATTACTTTTTTAATTTTCTTCTATTTGCCAGCAAACAAGTTTAGCCCAGATTGAACGGTTTGTTTGAGCTCTTTTTTATTCTTTTTTGAATAAAAAAAGCGAGTAGTGAAAGCTGGAAATGGCTCCAAAAAAAATTAAATAATAGTGCTTTGCCCTGCGTGAATATTCATAAAGTTAATATTACTATCTTCTTGATTTAGAATATAATCTGAAATAAAATCTCCAACTTTAGAAGTTGCTGCTGGGTATTTATTTTTCCCTTTTATGTCTTGGGTAGATATGTTTAAGTCCAAAGATTTTTCTACAGCTCTCTTAATTGCATCTGCTTCTTCCTCTAAACCAAAATGCTCTAACATCATAGCTGCAGACAAAATTGACGCTAAAGGGTTTGCAATATCTTTGCCTGTTGCTTCTGGAAAAGTACCATGAACTGGCGCAAATAAAGCATTATCTTCTCCTATTGAAGAGGATGCCAACAAACCAATTGAGCCCGAAATTACACTTGCTTCGTCTGAAATTATATCTCCAATAAAGTTTTCTGTAAGAATTACATCGAACTTTTTTGGGTTTAAAATTAACTTCATTGCTGCATTATCTGCATACATGTGTTCTAACTCTACGTTTTTGTATTGTTTTGCAATTTCTGTAACCGTTTTTCTCCACAATTTCGAAGTTTCTAATACGTTCGATTTGTCGATTAAAGTCACTTTATTTCTTCTACTTTGAGATGCTTTAAATGCTAAATGTGCAATTCTTGAAATCTCGTCAACAGTGTAAGAACAAACATCGTAAGCGCTTTTGCCATCTTTGCTTGTTTCTTTTTTTCCGAAGTAAATTCCGGCTGTTAATTCTCTAAAAATAAGAATATCTGTTCCTTTAATTATTTCTCTTCTTAAAGGCGAATTTTTAATTAATTGATCGTACGCTTTTACAGGATTTATGTTGCTAAAAAGATCTAATTCTTTTCTTAATCGCAATAAACCTTGTTCTGGCCTAATTCTTAATGATGGATCGTTATCGTATTTTGGATCGCCAATTGCTCCAAATAAAATTGCATCTGCATTTTTACAAATTTCAATTGTTTTTTCTGGTAATGGATTTCCTGTTGCATCTATTGCACAAGAACCCATTTGAGCTTCTTTGTATAAAAAAATATGATCGTACACTTCTGCAACTGCATCTAATGCTTTTTTTGCTTGATTGGTTACTTCTGGCCCAATACCATCTCCTGGAATTACTGCTATTGTGTATTTCATATACTATTTTTTGAAGAATTGATCTTAAAAATCAAAGGTAGCTGCTAATTTACTAATAAGTTGGTTGATTAAAAAATACTACAACTACCTATGAAGACAAAGTTTATTTTCGAATTTCTTTAAGATTAAGCAATGGATATTTTAGAAATTTTATTCACTTCTTTCATTATTTGATGAATATCTTCATCTTTTACTTCTTTTTGTTTATCTGCAGTTTCTAAGAAAGAAGTATATGCACTATCTAATTGAATTTTGGTTAATTCGTAACCAATTTTTTTAGCTCTGTAAGCCAATGCTGCTCTACCACTTCTTGCTGTTAAAACAATTGCGCTTTCGGTAACACCAACATCTTCAGGATCCATAATTTCGTATGTTTCTCTATTTTTTATAACTCCATCTTGATGAATACCAGAACTATGAGCAAATGCATTTGCACCCACAATTGCCTTATTTGGTTGCACTGGCATTCCCATACTTTCGCGAACCATAATAGAAGTATCGTACAATAATTTTGTATTGATAGATGTCTCTAAGTTTAAATATGGATGTTGCTTTAACACCATTACAACTTCTTCTAAAGCTGTATTTCCTGCTCTTTCTCCAATTCCGTTTATGGTACATTCTATTTGACGAGCACCATTGATAACGCCTGCAATTGAGTTTGCAGTTGCCATTCCTAAATCGTTATGACAATGACAAGAAAGAATTACATTTTCGATACCTTTTACGTTTTCACGCAAATATTTCATTTTTGCACCATATTCTTCTGGCAAACAATATCCTGTTGTATCTGGAATATTCAACACAGTTGCACCTGCTTTAATAACTTCCTCGCAAACTCTTGCTAAAAACTCATTGTCTGTTCTACCAGCATCTTCCGCATAAAATTCGATATCTTCCACAAAAGATTTTGCATAAGAAACCGCTTTTACTGCACGTTCTATTACTTTTTCTCTTGTTGAATTAAATTTGAATTTTATATGAGAATCGCTCGTTCCAATTCCTGTATGAATTCTTGGATGTTTTGCAAATTTTAATGCTTCTGCAGCAACTTTAATATCGTTTTCTACAGCTCTGGTTAGCCCACAAACTGTAGCATTTTTTACAATTTTTGCAATTTCAGAAACAGATGTAAAATCCCCTGGACTAGATACTGGAAAACCAGCTTCAATTACATTAACACCCAACAAATCTAATCGCTCTGCAATCACTAATTTCTGTTTTGTATCTAACTTACAGCCTGGAACTTGCTCTCCATCTCTTAGTGTTGTGTCGAATATTTGAACTTGATTGTCTTGCATAATTTCTGAAAAGATTATCTTTATTATAAATCAAATATATATCTTGCATTTTCAAATACATTATAAATTTACATTTTAGTACGATTTCTAAGGGATTTTAAATATATGTAATTATTTGATTTTAAGATATTTATGAACAAAAGCACTACATTAGCCAATCAACAAAATGATGCACTTTTCGTGTTGATTAAATCTTTAACTAAGTCAGAAAAGAGGCAATTTAATCTCTATGTTGGTAGATTAGATGGAAATGTAGATGCGAAATTTTTCTCTCTTTTTAAATTTTTAGAAAAATTAAAAATTTACGATGAAAAGGTAATTATTGGAAGTGGAATTGTCTCTAAACAACAATTATCTAACTTAAAAGCACATTTATACAAGCAAATATTAATTAGTCTACGACTAAATCCTGCACATAAAAATATAAGAATTCAAATTCGTGAACAACTAGATTTTGCCACAGTTTTGTATCAAAAAGGTTTGTACAAACAGAGTTTAAAACTACTTGATAAAGCAAAAAATTTAGCGATTGAATATGAAGAAAAAAATATTGCTTACGAAATTGTAGAACTCGAAAAAGTAATTGAAACACAATATATTACAAGAAGTTTAAGCAACAGAGCAGACCAACTTTCTGTACAAGCGAAAGAGCTCAGTCAGCAAAACGTAATTGCCAGTAAATTATCTAATTTATCGCTTCAATTATATAGCCATTTATTACAAAATGGATATGTAAAAAATGAAGAAGAATTACAATTTGTTAACAATTATTTTGAAGATCGTTTGCCAAAATACAAATATGAAAAATTAGGTTTTAGAGAGCGCTTATGGTTATATAAAGCACATTTATGGCATAGTTTTTTAGTGCAAGATTTCTTACAGAGTTACAAATACGCAAATAAATGGGTAGATTTATTTAAAGAAAATCGCAAGCTTATTATTTTGCATCCTGTTTTTTATTTAAAAGGAATAAATTATCTATTGGAGGCTTCCTTTTTTGTAAAAAAAGCATCTAAATTTAAAGAAGAATTAGCCATTTTTGAAGAAGAAGTGGAAGCTAAAAAAATTCCTCTAAACACAAATACCGAACTTTTAATTTTTCAATATTTATACGCCAATAAACTTCATTTACACTTTTTAGAAGGCACTTTTGAGCAAGGTGAATATTTAGTAGAAATTATCAATAAAAAAATTGAAAATTATAACCATAGATTAGACAACCATTATGTGGTTATGTTCTATTATAAAATTGCTTGTTTGTATTTTGGAATGGGTAAAAACGAACTCTGTATTGCTTATTTACAGAAAATAATTCGTAATAAAATTGGCTCTGCAGAAGATTTACAATGTTTTGCGCGTGTTTTAAATTTAATTGCTCATTACGAATGTGGTTTGGATTACGATTTAGAAAGACAATTTATAGATACGTATAAATTCTTACTTAAAATGGAAAACTTACAAGAGGTACAAAAAGTGTTCTTGACTTCCATAAGAGATTTAAGCGATGTTTTTCCACATGAAATAAAAAATGAATTTAAGAAAATTCATACCAAATTAAAGAAGTTCGAAAATCATCCTTATGAAAAAAGAGCATTTTTATATTTAGATATTTTGTCTTGGTTAGAAAGTAAAATCCAAAACAAACCAATTTCTCTAATTATTAAAGAAAAATCACGTCAACTCTCTAAATAATATCAAATTTTAAATTTATGTTACCTGTTTTTATCAATATGATATAAATTCAACAAAAACATAAAATAAACATAAATTAGTATCTTCTAATTGAATATTTCTAATATTTTTGCCTTGTGAATAATCCAATAATACATACAAATTTAAGCAATGCTATTTCTTTAGCAGGTATTATTATTGGCACAACTACAACAATTACCCTTTAGGGGTTCATTATATTTCATATCAACTTAGGTCATTTATATTGTTTCAAATAATTTTGAAACAGTTCTATTAAAAAATTAATTTCACAGAATATTTATTCTTAAAAAGATGAAAGTATTAAAATTCGGCGGTTCTTCTGTCGCAAATTCAGAAAACATAAAAAAGGTTTTATCAATTATTGAAAAAACTTCAGAAACATCTAAAATTGCAGTGATAGTATCTGCTTTCGGAAAAACTACAAATGCTTTAATTGAAGGTGCTAATTTAGCTGCTGCAAAAAACGAAGACTATAAAACCGTTTTAGAGAAGTTAGAAGCGCATCATTTTAAGGTAATTTCAGATTTAATTCCTTCAGAAAATCAACCTGAAGTTATTGAGTATGTAAAAGAACTCTTCAATCATTTAGAAACTATTTACGAAGGTTGTTTCTTATTGCAAGAATTAACGCCAAAAACATTGGCAACAATATCAAGTTTTGGTGAGTTATTATCTTCTTATATTATTGCAAAAGCTGCAAATAGTAATTTTGAAACAGGTTACAAAGATAGTAGAGAACTAATTATTGCTTCTGATAATTACCTAAACGCAAGCGTAAATTTTGCAGAAACAAATAAAAATATTGAAGCTTTTTTTGATGGAAATCAGAAACAGGTTACACTTTTACCTGGTTTTGTAGGAAGAACAATTGAAGGAAAAACGACAACTTTAGGACGTGGAGGATCTGATTATACTGCTGCAATTATTGCTGCTGCTGTAAATGCGGAAGAATTACAAATTTGGACGGACGTTTCTGGAATGTTTACTGCCAACCCAAGTGTTGTAAAACAAGCGTTTCCTATTCCTCATATTTCGTATCACGAAGCAATGGAATTGTCTCATTTTGGTGCGAAAGTTATTTATCCGCCAACCATTCAACCAGTTCTGAAAAAGGAAATTCCTATTTGGATTAAAAACACATTTAAGCCAGAAGAAGAAGGAACTTTAATTGCACAAGAAACAAGCAATAACAAGCCTGTTAAAGGAATTAGCCATATAGAAAACATTACTTTAATTACGTTAGAAGGAAGTGGAATGGTTGGAATTCCTGGTTTTTCTAAACGTTTATTTGAAGCGATTTCTTTTCATAACATCAATATTATTTTAATCACACAAGCTTCGTCAGAATTATCTATTTGTATTGGTATTGCTGATGAAGATGCACAGAAAGCGAAAGCAGTAATTGATGAAACTTTTGAGTTTGAAATCGAAAAGCAAAAAGTAAATCCTGTAAAATTAGAACAAGACTTATGCATTATTGCTTTGGTGGGAGATAATATGAAAAATCACCAAGGTTTAAGCGGACAAATGTTTAGCTCTTTGGGAAAAAATAATGTGAATATTAGAGCAATTGCACAAGGTTCTACAGAGAAAAACATTTCTGCAGTAATTAATAAAAGTGATGCAAAAAAAGCTTTAAACACATTACACGAACAATTTTTTGAAGAAAAAATTAAACAAATAAACCTTTTCGTTACTGGTGTAGGTAATGTTGGTGAGCGATTTTTAGCGCAATTAGACCAACAGAAAAAACACTTAAAAAATAATTTAAAACTAAAAGTTCGTGTGATTGGTTTATCCAACTCTAGAAAAATGGTTTTTGATGAAAAAGGAATCGATTTAAAAAACTGGAAAGAGCTTTTAGAAAACGGAGAACCAACAAGTTTAGAGAAGTTCTTTAACAAGACAAAGGAATGTAATTTAAGAAATAGTGTTTTTGTAGATAATACTGCAAACCAAGCTGTTTCCGAAGTTTATGAGAACTATTTAAGACAAAGTATTGGTGTTGTAACTTGTAATAAAATTGCATGTGCTTCTTTGTTAGACAACTATAAAACGTTGAAAGAAGTTTCAAGAAGATACAATGCTCCATTTTTGTTTGAAACGAATGTTGGTGCAGGTTTACCAATTATAGATACTTTAAAAAACTTGATTAATTCTGGTGATAGAGTTCATAAAATTCAGGCAGTATTATCTGGAAGTTTAAACTTTGTGTTTAATAATTTTAATGAAAAGTCAACTTTTCATGATGTTGTGGAACAGGCACAAAAAGAAGGTTATACAGAGCCAGATCCAAAAATTGATTTAAGTGGAGTTGATGTTGCCAGAAAAATTTTAATTCTTGCCAGAGAAAGTGGTTACGATTTAGAATTAAGCGATATTTCTAAAAACGCTTTTCTTCCTGAAGAAAGTTTAAACACTTCTAATAATGATGATTTCTATACTTCTTTAACAAAGAACGAAGCACATTTTCAACAAATATTTAAAGAAGCAAATGACAAAAATTGTCGTTTAAAATATGTCGCAGAATTTGCAGACGGAAAAGCAAATGTTGGTTTGCAACACATTCCTTCAGACCATCCTTTTTATAATTTAGAAGGAAGTGATAATATTGTTTTATTTTTCACAGATAGATATCCAGAAAACCCTTTAATTATAAAAGGTGCTGGAGCTGGTGCAGATGTTACTGCTTCAGGTATTTTTGCTGATATAATTAGAACTACTAAATAAGTATTCAGTTAACAGTTTCAGTTGGCAGTTTGTTGCTGACTGAAAACTGCGACTGAAAACTGAAAACTGAACAAATGGATTATTTAAAAATATTTTCTCCTGCAACTGTTGCCAATGTTTCCTGCGGATTCGATTCTATGGGTTTTGCTGTGGATGCAATTGGTGATGAAATGACGTTTACAAAAACAGCTGAAAAAGGAGTGAAAATCACCAATATTACTGGTGCAGATTTAACCTACGATGTTGATAAAAATGCAGCAAGTGCAGTTGTAAAAAAGATATTATTAGATGCAAAAGCCAATTTCGGAATTGAATTAACCATCCATAAAGGATTTTCTCCTGGAAGTGGTTTGGGAAGTTCGGCTGCAAGTGCTGCTGGTGCTGCTTTTGGTGTAAATCAGTTTTTAGAAAATAAATATTCTGAATTAGAACTCACTAAATTTGCGATGTTTGGCGAAGAAGTTGCTTGTGGAACTCCAATTGCCGACAATGTTGCAGCAGCAATTTATGGAGGTTTTGTACTCGTAAGAAGCTACGAACCTTTGGATATTATAAAATTGCCAGTTCCAGAAAAATTGAGAGTGGTAGCTATTCATCCTCAAATTGAAGTAAAAACCAAAGATGCCAGAGAAGTTTTGCCAAAAGAAATCCCATTAAAAGATGCAATTACTCAATGGGCAAATGTTGGTGGTTTGGTTAGTGGATTGTACACAAATAATTACGAGTTAATCAGTAATTCTTTGGTAGATCTAGTTGCAGAACCTGCCAGAAAATCTTTAATTCCGTTTTTTGATGAAGTTAAAGAAAGTGCCATAAAAGCTGGAGCATTAGGTGCAGGAATTAGCGGTTCTGGCCCAACAATTTATGCTTTATGTAAAGGGGATGAAATTGCAGAAAAAGTGCATAGTGCTATTAATGAAACGTATAAAAATACTGGAATTGAATTCGAGATCTTTATCTCAAAAGTGAATCCAGCAGGAATGAAAATATTATAAAATTAGATAAAGACCTCACAGTTCTAAAAACCTGTAAGGTCTAAAAAACGAATAAAATGAACTACTACAGTTTACATCATAAATCGCCAAAAACAACTTTTAAAAACGCAGTTGTAGAAGGTTTGGCAAAAGACAGAGGAATTTATTTTCCGGAAACAATTACGCCACTTTCAAAAGATTTTATTGACAATATTGAGAATTACACAAATCAAGAAATTGCTTTTGAAGTCATAAAACAATTTGTGGGTGATGAAATTCCGACTGAAAAATTAAAAGAAATTATTGAAGAAACTGTTTCTTTCGATTTTCCTGTGGTAAAAATTACGGATAATATTGCTTCTTTAGAATTGTTTCATGGACCAACAATGGCTTTTAAAGATGTTGGTGCCAAATTTATGGCAAAATGTTTGGAATATTTCAACCAAGGAAATGATAAAGAAGTTACTGTTTTAGTTGCGACTTCTGGAGATACTGGAGGCGCAGTTGCCAACGGATTTTTAGGTGCAAAAGGCGTAAATGTGGTTATTTTATATCCTTCAGGAAAAGTGAGCGATATTCAAGAAAAACAACTGACAACTTTAGGTCAGAATATTACAGCTTTAGAAGTCGATGGTGTTTTTGATGATTGTCAAGAAATGGTGAAAACTGCTTTTTTAGATGAAGAAATCACGAAGACTTTAACCTCTGCAAATTCTATAAATGTGGCACGTTGGTTGCCACAAATGTTCTACTTTTTCTTTACTTATAAAGAATTAAAAAAACTAAATAAAGAATTAGTTTTCTCTGTACCAAGCGGAAATTTTGGGAATATTTGTGCAGGAATTATGGCACAAAAATTAGGTTTGCCAGTTAAACATTTTGTGGCTTCTACAAATGTAAATGACACTGTTCCTAATTATTTAAAAGACGGAAAATATACTCCAAAACCATCTAAAGCAACCATTTCTAATGCAATGGACGTTGGAAACCCAAGTAATTTTATTAGAATTCAGGAATTGTTTAACAACGATTTTGAGGCTTTAAAAAATCATTTTTCTTCATACAGTTTTTCTGATGATGAAACACGCGAAAAAATGAAAGCGATTTACAAAGAATCTGGTTATGTTGCAGATCCTCATGGAGCAGTTGGTTATTTAGGTTTAGAAAAATTCGGTTTAAATGAAAACGAATTTGGTGTGTTTTTAGAAACTGCACATCCTGTAAAGTTTTTAGATGTTGTAGAAGGAACTTTACCTGTTAAGGTTGAAATTCCTGCACAGATTCAGAAAGTAATTAACAATAAAAAAGTAGCTATTAAGGCTTCTTCTTATGAAGATTTAAAGGCTTTTTTGATGGAATAATACATTATTTAAATAGAACGTAAATCTATTTTTATAAATTTCTAAATTCTGTGGTCCAGAAAAGTGGCAATTTCTGGTGGAGCAATTATTCCACCTATATATGGAAAAATTGTTGATGCTGAAAAACAAGAACTAATATCCAACAGTATACAAGAAATAGATGCTTTGACAACTGCTTCTACAAGTAGTTATTGGATTTTAATTCCTTGTTATATTATAATTCTATTATTTGCGCTTTGGGGGCACAAGGTTAAAATCTGGAGTAGAAAATAAATTTTATGAATACGGATTTACAAATTTTTGAATCTGCTCTTCAGTTATAACCGGATTTGCTCCTTCGCTTTGAGCAACCAATGCACCAACTGCGCAGGCAAAATCTATAGCTTCTTGGGGTTTTACTTCATTTAATAATTGACTTATTAATGAACCTAAAAAAGAGTCTCCAGCACCAACAGTATCTACAACTTTAATTAAGAAACCACTGTTATAATACAAATCTCCTCCATGAAGTAGAACTGCACCATGAGAACCTTTAGTAACACAAATATGTTTAGTATTTGTTTTTTCTGCTATAAATTTTAAGTTTTGCTCTAAAGAATTGTACTTAGAACCCATCTCTTTACAAACCTCAAATAATTCATCATCATTAAACTTAATAAAGTTTGCTTTCTCCATTAAGTGAATTAAAACATCAGTGGTGTAATAAGGTGGTCTTAAATTAAGGTCAAAAATTTTATATTTAGCTAATTCAATTAATTGATACAAGGTATCTCTAGAGGTTTCATCTCTAGCCACCAAGCTTCCAAATACAAAAGCATCTGCAGATTTTACTGCATTTCTAGCCCCTTCAGTAAAACGAATTTTATCCCATGCTCTAGGATATTTAATATCATATGAAGCAGAACCTTTTTCATTTAACATTACTTTTACTTTACCTGTTTGATATTCTTTTTTAGTTTGAATATGCTCTGTATTAACATTATTTTCTACTAAATACTCAATTAGTTTTTCACCAGGTTTATCATCTCCAACTGCACTAATCATAACTACTTCCTGATTAAAAGAACTTAATCTGCTTGCAACGTTTAAAGGTGCGCCTCCTATTTTTTTGTGAGTAGGAAAAACATCCCATAACACTTCTCCAAAACAAACTATTTTTGACATATTATATAAAATTTAAAAAACCAGAAGAAGTATTTAATACTTCTTCTGGAATAAAAAAAAACTCAAACAATCTCAATTCACTATATTATTAATATCCTGGATTTTGCTTATATAAACCTCCAGTAAAATCTATTTCTCTTTGAGGTATTGGATAGTATTCATCTCTACCAGCTGTAAAATTAGCATTTGTTAAAAAATCTTTTCTTGTTTTTTCAACTGCTAAATATGCATTTAGAACTTGTTCTGCCATTCCCCATCTTACTAAGTCAAAAAATCTTGGACCTTCCATACCAAACTCTAAACGTCTTTCGAACATTAAAGCTTTAAAAGCCTCAGATTTAGATAAACCCATTGGATATTCTCCAACATTATACACATCTGTTGCTCCTGCATCTATTTGTCTTTGCGTACTAGCTGCAGCTCTTCTTCTTACTTGATTAATTAGGTCTAATCCAGCATCTACTTGATCTAATTGAATTAAAGCTTCTGCTTTAAATAAAAGTACATCTGCATATCTAATAAAATCTACGTTTTTAGAAGTACCAACAAATGGCCCTTCTTTTACATAACAACCACAATCTGGAGCTTGTTGTTCTTTCATATTTCCGAAATAACCATAAACACCTGGGTCTCTTGCCCAACTAAAGTTGTAAATCATATCTCCAGAAGTATTTACCGTATTTCTATATTTAAAAGGACGTCCAGGAATACCAACTGTATGGTCTATTCTTGGGTCTAAAGTAATTCCTGCAGCTAAAGCAGTTTCTCCATTTGCATCTACAACATCAAAAATATTACTACTATTAAAAGTATCTAATAATGGTAAACCAGAAGCATCTGTTTTAAATGCGTTCACCATATTTTGACTAGCCAAATGAAACCCACAACAACCATATAAACCAGTTCCATGAGGCGAATTTAATCCAGTTACAAAACTTACTCTACTAACAGTTGTACCGTCATTGATAGAAAATTGTGCAGCCCAAATAGATTCTGAACCATTATCAAAACCATCTAAATAATTATTACCGTAATCTGCTTCTAACCCTCCTGTAACGTCATCTGCATAATCAATTACTTCTTGTAATAATGCTCTATTAATATTAGTTACTTGGTGTGTATCATTTTGCTCATAAGCTTGGTATAAACGTAGTTTTGCTAAATAGGCAGCTGCTGCGTTTTTATCTGCTCTACCTACTTGATCTTGAGATTGAGGTAAGTTGTTATAGGCAAATAGAAAATCATCTGCAATTGTGTTCCATAAAGCATTATTATCTACATCATTAGAAACTTCAAGAATTTCATCTTGCGATATATCTTCTGTGATATATGGAATTTTTTTAAACAATTGTTTAAGCATAAAATGAGAGTGCGCTCTTAAAAAACGAAGTTCTCCTTGTCTTATAGCTTTGTTTGAATATTCTGCATCTGGTATTTCATTAATTACTTTTAAAGCAAAATTAGCTCTCGATATTGCTTTATAATAATTAGTCCAAGTTCTTGGTCCCATCCAATCTAAAGGGTCGTCTGCAATTGTTAAGTTGTATTGTTCATATCTATCTACAATATCAACATCACCTCTACCACCACCACCTTTGTAGGCGTCATCAGATCTAACACTTCCATAAACCCACATGTTAGTAAGTGGACCTACCATGTCATCATTTGCTATTCCTGCATATGCAGCAACAACTAATGCTTCTGCGTTTTCTGCTGTAGCTACGTTTTCATTAGATAATACACCTTCTGGTTCATATTCTAAGAAATCATCAGAACATCCTGCTATTAAAAATGTAGCAAAGATTCCCGCTAATAATAATTTTATATTCTTCATTTTAATATTTTTTAAAAGTTAATGTTAAGACCAAGTGATAATGTTGTTGGAACAGGAATGTTATCTACATTTGTTCTTTCAGGATCTGATCCTATATAGTCTTTAGGTGTAAACCAGAATAAATTTTCTCCTTGAACGTAAAATCTTAAACTTGTCATACCTGCTAATTTGTTTACAATTTCTTCTGGTAAAGAATATCCAAATGACATGTTTCTTACTTTGAAATAAGAATTTTTTCTGTAAAGATAATCTGAGGTTCTTGTATCGTTATTTACAAGTGATGCCGCTGGAATATTTGAACCAGTGTTTGTTGGAGTCCAAGCGTTTAAAACACCTAAACCAGCATTTTCTCTTCCTTGTACAAAATTATTCCAGTATATATATGGGTCTAAACCTATTCTACCTGCAACACCTGAGCCGAATACAGAAAAGTCGAAGTTTTTATATTCTAAGTTTACTCTTATTCCATATTCTAAATCTGGTAAAGTTGTACCAATAAAATCTCTATCATTTGCATCTATACTTCCATTACCATCTAAATCTTGAAATTTTAATCCTCCAGGTCTAGCTCCAACTTGAGTTGGGCTTGCATCTACATCTGCTTGACTTTGAAATAAGCCATCTGTTTTATATCCAAAAATTGAAAATTGAGAATGTCCAATAATAGAATTATCTACTGTACCAGGATAAGAAGATACAACCTCATCAGGTAAAGCTGTAATTATATCTCTAAAAGCTCCGAAATTAGTAGAAACTGTAAATTTTAATCCATTTTCAAAAGTATTAGCGTACGCTAAAGCTAATTCCCAACCGTTTGTTTCTGTTGTTGCTCCATTTAATACTCTTTGTTGTCCTTCTCCCACAACAGAAGCAATTGGTGGTGTTGTTAAGATATCGCTAGTTTCTCTAGTAAAATAATCGAAAGAACCAGTTACTTTATTGTTTAATAAAGAAAAGTCTACACCAAAATTAAATTCTTTGGTAGTTTCCCATTTTAAAGCTGGGTTTGATGCTTGAATTGATACAAAACCAGATGGTAAATTTCCTGTGTTATTTCCGTTTAAATCATAAGCGGTACCAACGTTGTAAAACGTATTAAAGAAAAAAGTGTCTCCGGTTGCTTGTAATTGATTTTGCCCATAATTTGACTGAAATAAACCAAAACGTGCTAAATCTCCAATAGATTGGTTACCAACTTCACCATAACCTGCTCTAAATTTTAAAGAATTTACAATTTCATTTTCTTTCCAAAAATCTTCATTACTAATTCTCCAACCTACTGTTGCTGCAGGAAAAATACCATATCTATTGTCTGCACCAAATCTTGATGATCCATCTCTACGTACAGTTATAGATGCTAAATACTTATCTTCGTAACCATAATTTACTTTAGCAAATTGAGACAACAATCTACTACCAGTTGAAGAGCCTGTGTTTGTTTTTGCACCTGTTGCTGCATCTAACTGAAAGAAAGATTCTGTTTCTACTGCAAATCCATCAGCTTGTGCAACAAAGCTATCTTGATCGTCTTTAATAGATTCTACTCCTAAAAGTACTCCTAGTTTATGCTTTTCAGCTAATTCTACATTATAATTTAAGGTGTTTGTAAATACTAAACTAGTAAACTTTTGATTACCTTGTATTAATCTATTTGTACCTCTTGTTATAAAACCATTATTAACTTTTCTTTCAATATCTCTTCTGTCAACTACATTGTAGTCTATACCTAAACTAGTTCTATAAGTTAGATTTTTAGCGATATCAAACTCTCCATAAATATTTCCAAAAAAAGTAGTTCTACTAGTGTTGTCCCAACTATTAAGTTGTTGCATTAAAACAGGGTTGTTTCTGTCTGAATAACCAGAACCTAAAGGTCCAGCAAATTCTCCATTTGCATCATATACAGGAATTGTTGGAGCTAATGATATAGCTAAACTGGTTGTAAATGCACTACCAACATCTCTAGAAGCTAATGTTTCATCAGAGGTAGACATTTGTGAATTTACACCAACTCTTAATCTATTATCAAACAAATTAAAATTAGAGTTTAATTTAGCTGTAATTCTTTCATAACCTGTATTTTTTAAGATACCTGAATTACTTAAATGACCTACATTTATTAAATGAAATGAATTGTCTGTACCTCCAGAAAACGAAATTTCATTATTGTATAAATATCCAGTTTGGTAAGTTGCATCTTGCCAATCAGTATCTCCAACCGGTACAGATGTATCACCTCCAACAAAAGGTTTTACAGTTACATTATTTAAAACAGGGTTATTAAAATCACCGTTCCAATCAAAATTATATATTTCACCATAACCGCTAGATGGGTCTGCACCATCATTAACAGATGCTTGCCATAAAGCTTCACCTCTTTGCAATGCATTTAGCATTTTGTAACGTTGTTTTTTTTCTGATAAAACTGAAACGTTTGAATTTATACTAATTTTAAATTTTTCTGCACCTCCGGCTTTTGATCTGTTTTTAGTAGATACAACCACCACACCATTTCCTGCACGAGCTCCATAAAGTGAAGACGCAGAAGCATCTTTAAGTACTTGAACAGATTCTATTGTACTTGGGTTTAAGCTTGCAAAAACTTCTTGCCTTAATGTTGGCACACCATCAATAACAAATAATGGGTTGTTGTTACCAAGAGTAGTTGCACCTCTAATTAGTATATTGTTGCTTGTACCTGTTGGGTCTCCGTTTTTCTCTATAAATAAACCAGCTACTTGACCTTGTAAACTTTGTACGGCACTACCTGTACTTAAACCTACTCCTTTAATAGGAGCCATTTCTACAACAGATATTGCACCAGTTACATCTACCTTTTTTTCTTTGGTGTAACCTGTTATTACTATTTCGTCTAGTTGACTTGCTTCTGCTGATAAAACAACATTTATAACACTTCTTCCATTTATTTTTACGGTTTCTGTTTTGTAACCTAGGTAACTAAAAACCAATGTATCTTCAGCTTTTGCTTTGGCTAAAGTATAATTTCCATCAAAATCGGTTGTTGTTCCAACCGTAGTACCAGATACAACTACTGAAACTCCTGGTAATGGCATATCTCCATCTTTATCAGTAACCACACCTTTAACCTGGGCTTGGGCGGATATGCTGATAAGAGCAAATATTGTAAGTAAAAAGAGTAATTTACGTCTCATAATTTAATTTAATTTAGTTAATGTTTAATTTAGTTAATGTTTAATTGATTTATTACGATGTTATCTAGAAGTAATTCTTGATTATTTGTTTCTATAGAAAAGGTTGAATAGGGTTGGTTTGGAAAAAATATTTCTGTCATAACAGTTTCTCCATCATCAAAAAATAATTCTATAGATGTTTTATCTATTAATATTGTTCCTGATAGGTTTTTGTTAGATGAAGTTCTTAAAGTGGTAGATATTTTATCAGCAAACTTTTCTGAAAATGATGTTTTTCCAGATTTTTTACGATCAATAAAAAAAGAATTTTTAGTATGATCATAGCCAAATAAAAGCGAATCATTTACTTTGTTAGATAGTATAAAAGTGAAGCTTTTATCATTTAAATTAGCTATGTTAAACTTTATTTCTGTGCTTGCTAAATCAATAGATTCTGAACCAATAATTTTTGTATTTCCGTTTACAGAAATATTTTCTTTTTTAAATTTGGTGCCTCTATATTTATTTAAATCTTGTACTGGGTTCGTAATTAATCGATAACCATTATTATCTTTTTTAAGTTCTACTTTTCTAGGAATTGTCATCGCACTTCTCCATGTTTCTGTTGGTACTTTTACTGCATAATCCCAATTAGACATCCAACCAATCATTAATTTAGCACCATCTTTTGTTCTTGCATTAGACCAAGAAACACCAGCGTAATTATCTTTACCAAAATCTAACCAATATGTATGATTTTCTTTTAAGCTTTTTTCAAATTCTTTATCAATTATAAAATTCTTACCATCAAAATCTCCAATAAAATATTGTGTTGCACTTCCACCATTTGGCCCACCAGTTCCAACACTTACAAATAATACCCATTTAAATTCTTCTGTGCCTTTAATTGGTAGTTTAAATAAATCTGGACATTCCCAAACTCCATCTTTAGAGTTTATATCTTTTTTAAATTCTGAAAGTAAGTTCCAGTTTTTTAAATTCTTAGAATCGTAAAACATAATTTTATCTCCAGCTGCAAGAGACATAATCCATTTATGTCTATCATCATCCCAAGTAATTTTTGGGTCTCTAAAATCTTTAATAGAATCGTTATCTATAACCGGGTTGTTTTCGTATTTCTTAAAAGTTTTACCTTCGTCATGACTGTAAGCTATACTTTGTACTTGTTTAACTTTTCCGTTACCAAAATCTTTATGGTTCGTATACATAGCAACAATTGGAATAGATTTTTCAACTTCTCCTAATCCAGAGCAATTGCTTATATCTACAACTGCACTTCCAGAAAAGATGGTTCCAAGTTCATCAGGATAAATGGCAATAGGTTGCTCTGTCCAAGAAATCATATCTGTGCTAATTGCATGCCCCCAATGCATAGGTCCCCAAACATTACTTTCTGGATGGTATTGGAAATATAAATGATAGTAACCATTGTAATAAAACATTCCATTAGGATCATTCATCCAAGCTTTTTTTGGTGTAAAATGAAAGTTTGGGCGGTACAAGTCTTCTTCAGAAATAGATTTAATTTCTGTATCTTTTTTACAACCAATAAATGCAAATAATACTAGCATTACAAGAATCAGTTTTTTAAATTGTAAATGTTTCATTATAAATTAGTTTGAATTATTTTATTTTTTTCTATTGATAAGTTTTTTACTTAAATCTTCCAATGAAACTCCTTTGGTTTCTGGCATCATAAAAAATACGAAAAGTAATTGAAGCACCATCATTATTGCAAAAACTAAAAAGACAATTCCTGCGCCAATTGTAGAAAACAAAACTGGAACTAAAGACGGAATTACTGCTGCTAATACCCAATGTACAGAACTACCAAAAGACTGACCTGAACTACGTAAATGGTTTGGGAAAATTTCTGAAATAAAAACCCATATAACTGTACCCTGACCAATTGCGTGTGCTGCAATAAACATAAATAAGAAAATTGGCATAAAACCACCTTCCCAATTTAGAAAAAATGCTGCAGATACAAGTGAAAGAGAAATTATATAGCCAAAAGAACAGATATACATTAGTTGCTTACGCCCTAGTTTATCTATTAAGAAGATACCTAAAAGTGTAAAAAGCATGTTTGTTAAACCAACACCTATACTGCTTAATAATGCAGCACTTTCTCCTAAACCTGCTTCTTCTAAAATTCTAGGAGCATAATAAAGGAAAGCGTTAATACCAGAAAACTGATTAAAAAAAGCAATTAAAAAAGCTAGTATTAAAGGAAATCTATATTTTTTAAGAAAAATATTTTCATTTGGCACAGTATTATCCATTTCTAACTTTATTTCCATCATTAATTTTTCTGGATCTAAATTAGGGCTGATAATTTTTAAAGACTTTTTTGCTTCGTCATTTCTTAACTTTGTAAGTAACCATCTAGGGCTTTTAGGAACGGTTATAACAATTAGAGTATATATGGCTGCTGGTAATGCTTCTATACCAACCATCCATCTCCATGCATTTTCACCAATATTGTTTAATAGATAATTAGATAAAAATGCTATTAAAATTCCAAAAACAATATTAAATTGATAAAGACCTACTAGTTTACCTCTATCTTTTGCTGGTGCTATCTCAGATATGTAAGCTGGTGCAGCAATTGTAGAAACACCTACTCCTAAACCACCAATAAACCTAAATACAGCAAAAGTCCAAGGATCATTTGCTAAACCAGAACCAATAGCAGAAACGGTATACAGTACCCCAATGTAAATTAGAGTTTGTTTTCTTCCTAATTTATTAGTAGGTATACCTCCAAAAAAAGCTCCAATTACAGTACCCCATAATGCCATACCAATTACAACCATACCATGAAAAAAGTCTGTTGTTCCCCATAATAACTGTAATTTTTTTTCTGCACCAGAAATTACAACAGTATCAAACCCAAATAAGAAACCTGCAAGTGCTGCTGTAATGGACCAAATTAAAATCTTTTTATTCATGCTTAAAAAAGTTTAGATTTATTATTGGCTAAACTAAATGCAAGTGAATGAATAAAGTATAAGAATTGTTACATAAGTGTTAAAAAACAAAAATAATAATATAACTATCTTTAAATCAATTAATTATGTATTTTATTATGTATCATATTTTATATTAAAACCGTTAGAAATGATAAAATAGTTACATTTTTAGTTAAAATAACATAGATTAAAATGTAATAACTTAGGCTAAATGTTATAGTCTTGTTAATTTTTCTTGTATGATTTTGGCGTTTTACCAAACTTGTTTTTGTAGGTAGAAGAAAAATAACTTGGCGAAGAAAAACCAACTGAATATGCTATTTCTGAAATTGTAAGTTTAGATTCTAATAACAATACTTTTGCTTTTTCTAATCTAATGTTTAAAATATAATCGCTTATACTTACATTTAAAATTGCTTTAATTTTTCTATACAATTGTACTCTAGATATGTTTAGTTTACTAGCCAGTTGTTCTACAGAGAAAGAAGAATCATCTAGATTCTCATAAATATATTTATTCATTAGATCTAAAAAGTCTTGTTCTAAAAGGTCTACTTTTTGGTTTTGTTCTTTCTTATAAATATTTTTTATATAGTGTTTTCTAAGTTTATCTCTATTATAAAGTAGGTTTTTTAAAGATCTATATAAAATTGAAAAACTAAAGGGTTTAGTAAGAAATAAATCTGCACCAGAATCTAAACCTTTAATGTAAGATTCTTTACTATCGTAAGCTGTTAATATAATTAATGGAATATGAGATGTTCTAATATCCTTTTTTAAAATTTGGCAAATTTCAAAACCATCTTTTTCTGGTAAATTAACATCACAAATTATAATATCTGGTATTAAGTCAAATGCCTTTTCTAAAACATCATTACCATTACTTATTTGTATATTATACTCTAAACTTAATTTATTGTTTAAGAATTTTACTAAATCTACATTATCTTCTACTATAAGAATTGTGTCTCTATCTTCTCTGTTTAAATTACTTTGTACAGTAAAGGCATCATCTTCATAATCTAGATCGAAACTTAAAATAGGACTATCTAAAATTTCAGGTTCAAATACAATTTCATCTGAATTTAAATGTACATTATCTTTATATAATGTTATAATAAACTCTACACCATTATTAGAAGTTACTTCTATATTACCTTTATGTAATTCTATAAATTCTTTAGATAAATGTAAACCTATACCAGAACTAGTTTTATTGTTATTAGAACCTTGGTAAAAAGCTTTAAAAACGCTATCCATCTCGTTTACAGGAATACCAATGCCAGAGTCTTTAAAATAAATTTTAACAAAATTACTATTTTTAACTTCTTCTATATTTATACTAATAAAACCATTATTTGGGGTAAATTTAAAAGAATTAGATAGTAAATTAAAATAAACTTTATCCATTAAATTTCTATCTAAATAAACATCTAGATATTCATTATTAGTGTTTAAAGTAAATTTTATATTTCTTTTTTGGGCCTCTCTCTCAAAATCTCTAAAAATTGTATTTGAAAATTGATATAAGTTTGTTTTAGAGGCTCTTAATATAAATTTTTTATCTTCTATTTTTCTAAAATCTATTAATTGATTTATTAATCTTAATAAACGTTTAGAATTATTAAAAATTAGTCCTACTTCTTTTAACAACTTATTATCTCTAATACTTTTATTTTCTGAAAGTGAATCTATAGATGATAAAATTAGTGTAATTGGTGTTTTAAATTCATGAGATAAACCTGTAAAGAAATTGGTCTTGGCTTCATTAATTTTTTTAATTTGGTTTCTTTGAACTGTAATTTTATTATTCTGAATTTCTAACTCTCTTTTTTTCTTTTCTAATTTAAATCTAGAGTAAATACTAAAAGAAGCTAATAAAACACTTATAATTAATAGTGCAAGTAGCAATTTTAAAGTTAGACTTTGTGTGGTATAGGTTTTTTCTTGTTTTAAAATTTTTAATTGTTGATGTTCTATATCTTGTTGTTGTTGGTAGATTTTGTCAAACTGATTTTTCATAATATCAGCATTTCTACTGTCTATAACTGTAGTATTTAAAATATTATTTTTTTCAAAATTCTCATCTTTTAAAATCTTTAAAGCTAATTTAATCGCTTCGTCTCCGCCAGTAGGGTATAAGATTGTAGCTAAAAAAAGTCCTTCTTGTACTAATTTAATTCCACCTTTTTTACCAGGTAAACCGTCTACCCCAACAAATTTTATAGAATTTTGCAATCCCATTTCTTTAGCCACTTCCCAAGCACCTAAAGCCATTCTATCGTTGTGCGAAAAAATAAAATCTATATTTTTATGTGCTTCTAATACTACACGTAAACTATCTTTAATAGAGAAACTTTCCCAATTGCCTTCTATAGTTTTAATTACTTCTAGATTTTTATTCTTTTTTACAATATTGTTAAATCCTAAACTACGTTCTAATGCTGGTGATGAGCCAAATAGTCCTTTAATTTCTATTATTTTTTTCTTAGATTCTGAAATAGAAGCTAAATAATTTGCAGCATCTAAACCAACTTGGTAATTGTCTCCACCAAGATATGCAGTATAATTATTTCCTTCTATTTTTCTATCTACAATTAATACTGGTATACCAGATTTAAAAGCTTTTTCTACAATTGGTGTAATTGGTTTAGACTTTACAGGTGAAACAATTAAAACATCTACTTTGTCTTTTATTAATTGCTCTATGTCTTTTATTTGATTGTTAATATCATCATTACCTTCTAAAATTGTTAGTTCAATTTCTGGGTTAAATGCCGCTTGAATTTCCATGGATTGATTCATGGCTTTTCTCCAATCATCTTTATGCCCAGTTTGTGAAAAACCTATTTTATACTTCTTAATTTGGTTTTCTTTAGAACATGAAATAAAAGAGAGTAAGATTAAAAAAAACAGAATTGCTTTAAACTTAAACATGTTGCTTTAATGGGTTTTTAATGAAGTTAAATCTAAAATAAATTTTAATAAGTGTAATTAGATGCTAAAGTAATAGAATATAATTATTAAAAAAATTAGATAAAGCATAAAAAAATGGATTGCAATTTAATGCAATCCATTTTTAAGATATAACTAAAGTTGAATTAACTATTGCAGTTTACCATCCAATTTATTCCATATTTATCTGTACATCTTCCAAAATAACCCCATTCTCTTTCTCTAAATGTGTGATGCGTTATTCCGCTTTCAGCTAAATTATTAAACACGTCTTCGGCTTCATCTTTATCATTCAAATCTACACTCATATGAATTTGATTTCCGTTATTTATTGGTGTATCTGGAGCAGCATCATATGCCATAAAATGAACTCCTTTTCCTTTTAATTCTGCGTGTTGTAATTTGCTTCTGTATGAACTTGGAACATCGATTTTCTTGTCCTCATAAGTTTCTTTATTTTTTACATCTGCATTAAATAATTCTCCATAGAAATTTAATGCTTCTTGACAATTTCCGTTAAATGCTAAATAAGCTTGTACTTTCATTTTTCTAAATTTTTAGGTTCATATTCTGTTCGAAACAAAAATAGATTAGATAAAAAGGTTTCTTTGGCTTATTTGATAGTTTTAGTAACTCTAATCATAAAATGATCGATTTTAACTACTTATTAGCAACATCTTCTACAATCCAATCGTCAATATTTTTATCTTCTGAAGAATGTAATACAGAAATATCTCCTGTAGTTTCGAAAATAACTGCTTTTACTTCAGATAATTCAATTACGTTTGCTTCTCTTAATTTTGCTCTTAAATCTCCTTCAGTTACTCTTGCTTTTTTCAAATTATCCCAAAGAATTTCTTCTCTTATCATTAAAAACAAAGGTTTGTTATCTACCACACTTCTAAAATGTTTATATCTTCTTAAATAGGCTGTTCCATTTTGTAAACTGTAAATGACCAACAAGCCAAAAACACCTTCTAATAAAGAAACCGATTTCGATATTAAAGTCGACGCAATTACAGAACCAATAGCAATTGTACAAGCGAAATCGAAACTCGACATTTTAGAAAAACTTCGTTTTCCAAAAATCTTAGTGAGAATTATTATGGCAATATAAACCCCGATTGTAGAGATGAATATAAATTGAAGGGTTTCTAAATTGGTGAAGATCCATTTTTTCATAGTATTTGTTATAAATTACAGTTTTAATTGTCCGAAAAATAGTATAAGCATAAATTTTTTGTTTGCTTATTTACAATTTTTCGTGACTTTATCAATTCTAGAAAAATTTTTTTAAAATAAAGAAAAATGATGGATGGAATTCTGAAAGTGTAAAATTTCGTTTTCAAAAACTCTAAAAAAAGTAAAAACTCCTAACAAATTAAATTTGTTAGGAGTTTTTTGTTGGCCTACAAGGACTCGAACCTTGAATGTCGGTACCAAAAACCGGTGTGTTACCAATTACACCATAGGCCAATGCTTTTATGCGGGTGCAAATTTAATCTATTCTTTTAAATTCACAAACATTTTTTTACAAATTTTGACTTTAACAAAGTTTTAAGAGCTTTAACTCTTGCAATAAAACACTTAAATCGCCATTTAATAATAATTATTATTAAATTCGCCACATATTATTTGTTCATTATGACATCAGAAAATTTTAAGAAATGGAACATCATTTTAGGATGGGTTACATTTGCTATTGCATTAATTACCTACACCTTAACATTAGAGCCTACTGTTAGTGCATGGGATGTAGGAGAATATATTTCTACTGCAGTAAAATTAGAGGTTGGGCATCCACCTGGAGCTCCATTATTTCAAATGTTAGGGGCATTTTTTGCAATGTTTACTTCAGATAATGCTGAAATTGCAAAAATGGTAAACTTTATGTCTGCTCTTGCTAGTGCATTTACAATTTTGTTTATGTTTTGGACCATTACAAATTTAGGAAAAAAACTAGCGCTAAAGTCTGGTAAATTTACTGACGGAAGTTACATCGCAATTTTAGGAAGTAGTATTGTTGGTTCTTTGGCTTACACATTTTCAGATAGTTTTTGGTTTAGTGCTGTAGAAGGTGAAGTGTATGCAATGTCTTCTTTTTTAATGGCACTTTTATTTTGGTTAGGCTTAAAATGGGAAAAAGAACTTGCAACTCCAAGAGGAAATAAATGGCTTATTCTAATCAGTTTTGTGGTAGGATTATCTTTTGGTGTTCACATACTTTCTTTGTTGGTAATTCCTGCAATTGTAATGCTATATTTCTTTAAAACATATAAAAATATCAACTTAAAAACCACTGCAGTTGCAACAGTATTATCTGTTATTGTTTTGGCTTTTGTCTTTAAATTTTTATTTCCTTTTACATTAAAATTCTTCAGTGCATCCGAACTATTTTTTATAAATACAGTTGGCTTGCCTTACAATTCAGGAAGTATTATCGCAGCAATTATTTTAGTTGCTTTGTTTTTCTTCGGATTAAAATATACACGTAAACAAAACAAAATACATACAAATACTTTAATTCTTTCGGTTTTATTTATTATGATTGGTTTTTCTTCTTGGATGATGTTACCAATTAGAGCAAACGCAAATACAACCATTAACGAAAACAATCCTTCAAGTGCACGTGAATTATTAGCTTATTACGAACGTGAACAATATGGAGATGCCAATGTTTTCTACGACACCTATTATTCAAATACATATAATAACGATCAAGATGGGGCGCAACCTTTTAAAGACGATAAGCCAAAGTATGAGAAAAAAGATGGCAAATACGTTATTGTAAATAAATATAAAAACGCCAACAGAAATTGGTCAGATAAACATAAAGGTTTTATTCCAAGAATGGTAGATCCTGCTGCAGAAGAAATGTACAAAGCAGTTGCTGGAATTCCAAAAAACAGCAAACGCAGACCTACTTTTGGCGAAAACATGAAGTTTATGTTTAGCTATCAATTTGGATATATGTATGGACGTTATTTTATGTGGAATTTTACAGGAAGACAAAACGATATTCAAGGAAGATTAGACATTTTTAACGGAAATTGGATTAGTGGAATCGATTTAATTGATGAAGCTAGATTGGGTTCTCAAAAGAAATTACCAACTCAAGTTTTAGAAAATAAAGGAAGAAATAAATATTACTTTTTACCCTTAATTCTAGGTATTATTGGTTTATTATTTCATATTAAATGGGATAAAGAAAATTTCTTTACACTCTTTTTATTCTTTGCTTTTACTGGTTTTGCTATTATTTTTTATACAAATCCAAAACCTTTTGAACCAAGAGAAAGAGATTATGCAGTGGTAGGAAGTTTTTACATTTTTGCCATTTGGATTGGTTTTGGTGTTTTAGCATTGTATGAATATTTAAAAAACATCGCTAATAAAAAAACGGTTGCAATTGTAGTTTCGGTTGTTTCTTTATTAGCAGTACCTACATTAATGGCTTCCGAAAATTGGGACGACCACGATCGTTCAAACAGATACACTACTCGTTTAAATGCACAAGCTTATTTAGAAAGTGCAGACCAAAATGCGATTATGTTTACGATTGGAGATAATGATACATTTCCACTTTGGTACATGCAAGAGGTAGAAGGAATTAGAACCGATTTAAAGTTGGTAAACACAAGTTTATTTGCAACAGATTGGTATATAGATCAAATGAAACGTGCAACTTACGATGCACCTCCAATTCCGTCTCAATTAACACACGACCAATACAAATATGGTAGTTTAGATGTGGCTTATTTCTTTGAAGAATTAAGAGCAATTCCTAAAGATTCTGCAATAGCGATTAAAGATTTTATGCGTTGGATGGAAAGTGATGATAAACGTACTTTTTACGATTTAGATGAAAATGGCATTCCTGAAAAAATGATGCCAACCACTAAAATTAGAATTCCAGTAAATAAGGAAAATGTTCTTAAAAGCGGCATTGTTGCACAAAAAGATGCAGACAAAATTGTTGATTATATAGACATTACAATAGGAAGAGCAATTGCTAAGAATCGTATTTTAATGTTAGATATTTTAGCAAATAACGATTGGAAACGCCCTATTTACTTTACAGGTGGTGCAAATGCAGATGAAGAATATATCTGGCTAAAAGATTACTTACAATTAGATGGTTTGGCTTTTAAATTAGTTCCTATTAAAACACCAATTAAATTCGAAGACGAAAGTGGAAGACAAAGAGAATTAAGCTTGTTTGATATTGGAAGAATAGATACAGAAAAAATGTACAATAACATCAAGAAATTAGAATGGAGAAACATTAATAACGGAGAAATTTATTTAGACGAACAAACCAAAAGGAATGCAATTTCTCTAAGAAATAGTTTAATGCGTTTGTCTGAAGCATTTGCAAAAGAAGGCGATACAATTAAAGCTTTAGAGGTTTTAGACTTATCTATAGACAAATTACCAATCGAAAAATTCGACCATTATAGTTTATCTTTAGGATATCCAGAAATGTATTACTTGTTAGGAAAGCAAGAGAAGGCAAGAGAAACTGCGGAAATTTTATTAACTCTTTACAAAGAAAAAGCAATTTGGTTTAGCACCTTTAAGATAGATGATTTGAATGCCATTGAAGAGGAATTCCAAAGAACTTTTTACATTTTAGACACTCTTTTAAATGATTTAAAAAATTACGATAAAGATGCAGAATATGTTACAAAACAAAAACAATCTGTAGATGACGTATTTAAGCTTTTTAGTCATTTATTGCCAGATGAACAATAAGTTTTTATGAAAGTATATTTCCCCCGAACGCCAGATTTTATTGCGAGAATTTTCTCTAAATATATCTGGCGTTTTTCTTTAAACAAAAAGGAAATATATCTCACTTTTGATGATGGACCAACTCCAGAAATTACCGAATTTGTTTTAGCAGAATTAAAGAAATATAATGCAAAAGCAACCTTTTTTTGCATTGGAAAAAACATAGAAAATCATCCAGAAATTTTTAACAAAATTATTACTGATAAACATACTGTTGGAAATCATACGCAAAATCATTTGAATGGTTGGAAAACTAAAACCAACATTTATATAGATAATTTTTTGAAGTGTGAAAAAACAATTACACATTTCAACAATTCAACAATTAAACAACCACTTTTTAGACCTCCTTATGGGAAAATAAAAAAAAGTCAAGCTAAAGAAATCCTAAAAAAAGGCTATAAAATTATAATGTGGGACGTTTTATCTGCAGATTTTGATACTTCTATTTCTGAAGAAAAATGTTTACAAAATGTTTTAAGAAATACTAAAAACGGAAGTATTATTGTTTTTCACGATAGTGTAAAAGCTTCTGAGAAATTGCGTTTTGTATTGCCCAAAGTTTTAGAAGAATTTTCTAAAAAAGGATTCGAGTTTAAGGCAATAAAATAAACTAGCAAACAAGTTTAGCCCTGATTGAAACGACATCCTTTTTATTACTTAAATAAAAGCAATTTGTTTATAAATTATGAGATTGCCACATAAAGCAAAAAATTTTATTCATAATGACAAATAAAAAGATATAGTGGAAAGCAGGAAATAGCTTCAGAAAAAAAATTAAAAATATTCTTTAACCAAACCTATTAAGGTTTTTGCGTCTTGGAAACCTGTTTGGCGCCATTTCATTTGGCCATTTTTGTAAATCATAAAAGTTGGGTTTCCTTTTACACGCAAAGCGTCTGCTAAAGTTTCGTTCTTTTTAATATCGATCTTAATTACTTTGGCTTTATCGCCTAAAGCTGCAGCAACATCTCTTAAAGTATGTACGTTGTTTTCTACCTCGTCCCAATCTGTGTAAAAATCGATTAGAACTGGTTTATCTACACTAATTAATTCGCCAAATTTTGTCATAACATAAAGTTTTTAAGGGGGAAAAACGTATAAATTACTCAATCGTTCTGTAACAAATATAAGAATTCTTATTGAATTAGCTGATTATCAACCTTTTTTAAGCTCGATAACTGTAATTTCTGGCCAAATTCCAACACGTCCTGGAAATGCATGGTAACCAAAACCTCTGTTTACATTAATATATCTGCCTGCTTCATTGTACAAACCTGCCCATTGTTTATAGACATATTTAGATGGACTCCATTTTAACCAACCAGGAATTTCGATTCCCATTTGCAAACCATGTGTATGGCCGCTTAAAGTTAATTGGTAATTAAAAGGGTCTTGTTTAACTTTGTATTCCCAATGACTTGGGTCGTGAGACATTAAAATTTTAAAATCTTCTTGCTTTACGTTTGTTGATGCTCGCTGCAAATCTCCTGCTTGGTTGAATCCTTTTCCCCAATTTTCTACGCCAAGAAGAGCGATTTTTTGTCCGTCTTTTTCTAAATATCTATGTTCGTCCAACAATAAATCGAAACCAATTTTTTTATGAATATCTTTTACTTGCTGAAAATTGTCTACTTTATCTTGCGGATTTTTCCAATCCATATAATCGCCATAATCATGGTTTCCAAGAATAGAAAACTTTCCTCCTTTTGCTTCTAATTTATCGAAAACATCGATCCAATTGTCCATTTCATCTGCTTTATTATTTACTATATCTCCTGTAAATAACATAATATCAGAATTTTGCTCATTAATTAAATCGACTCCGTATTTTATTTTTTCCTTATTGGTAAAACTTCCTGAATGAATATCTGAAATTTGAGTGATGGTAAAACCGTCAAACGCTTCTGGTAAATCTTTAAAAGTTAAGCTATATTTTAAAACTTTGTAATTGTATTTTCCTTGAATAATTCCGTAAATAAAACCAGCAAAAGGTATTGCAGCCAAACCTAATGCAATTTGAGAAATGAATTTTCTTCTAGTTGGTAAAGGTTGCGTTTCTCCATTGGAAATTGCTGAAATCGCTTTTACAATCCACCTATAAATATCTTCGCCAAAAAGCATAAAAATAATAACTAGTTTAGGAATTGATACTGTTAGTAAAATTCCCATTGCCATTTGAAACTCGGGTGTTTGTCCTTTGCTTCTATCGTAAGTTAAAACGGTTAAGAAGAAATAGACATAAGTTGCTACACTTATTGCTAAAAAAGAAAAACGAACTAATTTACTTTTAGATATGGTTTTAAATGCTTGAAAAGTATAAACTTCTACAACAATAATTAAAACTAATAAAATGATAAGAGGAATTAACCAACGTGGCATAAAATAAATTTAAAAAATTTATCAAAGATACTGCTTAAAACACCGATTGAATTTTAATAGGATGTTAAAGTTTCGTAGCTTTACTGCAGAGTCTGTAGTGACAATTATTAAATCACTCATTTCTATCTTATATTTTATTTTTAATAGCAAAAACAACTCTATGCAAGATCAAAAAAGAGTCTTTTTAGTTGATGCGTACGCATTAATTTTCCGAGGATATTATGCCTTTATAAAAAACCCAAGAATTAATTCTAAAGGTTTAGACACCTCTGCAATTATGGGTTTTATGAATTCACTTTTAGATGTAATTAAAAGAGAAAGACCAGATAAATTAGCCGTTTGTTTCGATAAAGGTGGCAGTGCAGACAGAGTAGAAATGTTCGAAGCTTATAAAGCCAATAGAGATGCAACTCCAGAAGCCATAAAATTGGCGGTTCCATATATTATGGAAATTCTAAAAGCGATGCACATTCCTATTATGGTAAAAGAAGGTTTTGAGGCAGATGATGTTATTGGAACACTTTCTAAACAAGCAGAAAAAGAGGGTTACAAAACTTTTATGGTAACTCCAGATAAAGATTTTGCACAATTAGTTTCCGAAAATATTTTTATGTACAAACCACGTTTTGGTGGTGGTTATGATATTTGGGGAGTTCCTGAAGTATTGGCAAAATTCGAAATTACAGATCCTTTACAAGTCATCGATTTTTTAGGAATGATGGGAGATTCTTCCGATAATATTCCTGGTTTGCCAGGAGTTGGAGAAAAAACTGCAAAGAAGTTTTTGGCTGCTTATGGTTCTATGGAAAACTTATTGGCAAACACACATGAGCTAAAGGGAAAAATGAAAGAGAAAATAGAAGCTAATGGCGAGTTAGGTTTACTTTCCAAGAAATTGGCAACTATTATGTTAGATGTTCCTGTAACTTTTAATGCAGAAGATTTTGAGTTAGACCAACCAGATGTAGAAAAAGTAACTGAAATTTTTAACGAATTAGAATTTAGAAATTTATTAACGAATTTCTTACGAACTTTTTCGACTGAAACAACCACAAATACTTCTGATAATAAAACTGAAGAAAAACCAAAAGCGGTTGCTAAAAAAACAGCTTCAAATACTGAAGGTCAGTTTGATTTATTTGCTGCTCCTGGAACTGGAAGTGTTTCTGAAGCTGAAGTTGCATCTGGATTTAAAACGATTGAAAACACAAATCATTTTTATCAACATATAGATTCTCCTTTCTCAAGAAAATTATTACTTCAAAAATTAATGCAACAAACTTCGGTTTGTTTTGACACTGAAACTACTGGTTTAAAAGCCTTAGAAGTGGAATTAATCGGAATTGCATTTTCTTATGAAATCGGAAAAGGATACTATGTTTCATTCCCTGAAGACCAAGAAGAAACAAAGGCAATTTTAGAAGAATTTAGACCATTTTTCGAAAGTGAAATCGAGAAAATTGGGCACAATTTAAAATATGATATTAAAGTATTATCGAATTATAAAATGCCTGTAAAAGGGAAATTATTCGACACAATGATTGCGCATTATTTAATCAATCCAGATATGCGACATAATATGGATGTTTTGGCAGAAACGTATTTGAATTATCAACCAGTTTCTATTACAGAATTGATTGGTAAAAAAGGAAAAAATCAGCTTTCTATGAGAGTTGTACCAATTGCAGACCAAACAGAATATGCTGTGGAAGATGCAGACATAACTTTTCAACTAAAACAATTGTTTACTGGTGAATTGGAAAGTGGAAACGTAACCAAATTATTTAATGATATTGAATTGCCTTTGGTTTCCGTTTTAACAGCCATGGAAATTGAAGGAATTAACGTAAATGTAGATTTCTTAAAGGAATTATCAGTTGCGTTAACGGATGATATCAACAGACTTGAAAAAAATATTTACGAACAAGCTGGAGAAGAATTTAATATTGCTTCTCCAAAACAATTAGGAATTGTGTTGTTCGAAAACATGAAGTTGGTAGACAAACCAAAAAAGACAAAAACAGGACAATATAAAACGGGTGAAGACATTTTATCTTACTTGGCAAAAGACCATAAAATTATTAGAGATATTCAAGAATATCGCCAATATAAAAAATTACAAAGCACGTATGTAGATGCTTTGCCTAATGAAATTAACCCAAAAACCGGAAGAATTCATACACAATATATGCAAGCTGTAGCTGCAACTGGAAGGTTGAGTTCTAACAACCCGAATTTACAGAATATTCCAATTCGTACAGAAAGAGGAAGAGAAGTTCGTAAAGCATTTATTCCAAGAGATGAGAATTATGTATTATTGGCAGCCGATTATTCTCAAATTGAATTGCGAATTATTGCAGCTTTAAGTCAAGAAGAAACCATGATAAATGCGTTTAAAAATGGCGAAGATATTCATGCTTCAACCGCTGCAAAAGTATTTAATGTTCCTATTGATGAAGTTACTCGTGAGCAAAGAAGCAACGCAAAAACAGTAAATTTTGGAATTATTTATGGAGTTTCTGCTTTTGGTTTAAGTAATCAAACAGATTTATCGAGAGGAGAAGCAAAAGAATTAATTGATACGTATTACGAAACCTACCCAAAATTAAAAGCATACATGTCTGCACAAGTAGATTTTGCAAGAGAACATGGCTTTGTAGAAACGGTTTTAAACAGACGTAGATATTTAAAAGATATTAATTCGCAAAATGCAATGGTAAGAAGTGGCGCAGAAAGAAATGCTGTAAATGCGCCCATACAAGGTTCTGCAGCAGATATTATTAAATTAGCAATGATAAATATTCACAAACGTTTTGAAGAAGAAAACTTTAAATCGAAGATGCTATTGCAAGTACATGATGAATTGGTTTTTGATGCTCATAAAGACGAGTTAGAAATAATAAAACCAATTATAAAACACGAAATGGAAAATGCTTTTAAAATGGAAGTTCCTTTAGATGTAGAGATGGATATTGGTTTAAACTGGTTAGAAGCGCATTAAATATGAAATTAGATTATATAGACAATTACAATGGTCTTCAAGAAAATATTGTTCGCTTATTTGATTTTGATAAAGCTGAAGCAATTCAATTCAGAGATTTATTGAAAGATACGGTTATCGACCAAAAACAACGGTTAGATTTATCTCAAATTGATTTTATCGACACAGAAGATTGTAATTTAATTTTTGGTTTATTCAAATCGGATGAAGGAATTCTAACCAAAGACAACGAAACGTATTTCTGCATTTTAACAATGGAAAGTTATATGGAAATGCTTCGTCTTTTAGAGCCTTTTTGCAAGAAAGAATCAAAAGGATATCAATATTTATATGATGTAGATACGCCCACAGATTTGTTGTTTGCGCCGAATGCGAATTGATGAAATTTATCTCTGAACTTAAAAAAAGAAAAGTTAATATACCTTATTAGTCTCAACATAATTTTACGACAAAAAAAAAATCATGATAAAAACTTCCTTAACACTTATTTTTAGTCTGCTTTTATTGGGCAATTTTAATGCTCAAGAATTGTATGCTCCTAAATCGAATATTTATAAAAAAGATTATATCGATTTCAACAAAAACGGAAAAAAAGACATTTTTGAAGATACCACACAAGATATCGAAAAACGTGTAGATGATTTACTTTCTCAAATGAACATCAACGAGAAAACGAATCAAATGGTTACGCTTTATGGTTATCAAAGAGTTCTAAAAGACGCCTTACCAACCGAAGATTGGAAAACTCAAATTTGGAAAGATGGAATGGGTTCTATTGACGAGCATTTGAATGGTTTTCGTGGCTGGGGAAGAGCACCACAAGACAACGAAAATGTTTGGCCAGCTTCTAAACATGCTTGGGCATTAAACGAAGTACAACGTTGGTTTATTGAGGAAACAAGAATGGGTATTCCTGTAGATTTTACAAATGAAGGTATTCGTGGTGTAGAAGCTTTTAAAGCCACAAATTTCCCTACACAATTAGGTATTGGACATACTTGGAACAAAAATTTAGTACGTGAAATTGGAAATATTACAGGAAAAGAAGCGCGTATTTTAGGCTATACAAACGTATATGCTCCAATTTTAGATGTGGGTAGAGATCAAAGATGGGGACGTTATGAAGAAATTTATGGAGAGTCTCCTTTTTTAGTAGCAGAATTGGGTATAGAAATGTGTAAAGGTTTACAAACAGATATGCAAGTAGCAGCAACTGGTAAACATTTTGCAGCATACAGTAATAATAAAGGTGCTCGTGAAGGATTTTCTAGAACAGATCCTCAAATGTCGCCACGTGAAGTGGAAAGAATCCACATTTATCCTTGGAAACGTGTTATAAAAGAAGCGAACTTAATGGGTATTATGAGTTCTTATAACGATTATGATGGGGTTCCTATTCAAGGTTCTAAATATTGGTTAACAGATAAATTACGAGGAGAGCTTGGTTTTAAAGGATATATTGTTTCAGATAGCGATGCTGTAATTTACATGTATAACAAACATAAAACTGCTAAAACTTATAAAGATGCTATTAAAATGGCTGTAAATGCAGGGTTAAATATGCGTTGTACCTTCCGATCGCCAGATAGTTTTGTGTTACCTCTTCGTGAATTGATAAGTGAAGGTGAAGTAACAATAGAAACTATTAATAAATTAGTTAAAGATATTCTAAGAGTAAAGTTTTTAACGGGTCTTTTTGATGCTCCTTACGTTAAGGATATGAAAAAAGCGGATGAACTTGTTTACAGTAAAGAACATCGAAAAATAGCATTACAAGCATCCAGAGAATCTATTGTTCTTTTAAAGAATGAAAACAATCTTCTTCCTCTTAAAAAAGGATCTATAAAAAAAATAGCAGTTTCTGGCCCAAATGCAAATGATGCTTCTTACGCCTTAACACATTATGGACCAGTTGCAGTAGACGTTACCACAGTTTTACAGGGAATTAAAAATAAAGTAGGTTCTGAAGCAGAAGTTCTTTACACAAAAGGTTGTGACATTATAGATAAAAATTGGCCTGAATCAGAAATTATTGATTTCGATTTAACAAAACAAGAGCAAGAAGAAATAAACAAAGCTGTAGAACAAGCAAAACAAGCAGATATAGCAGTGGTTGTTGTTGGTGGAAATGGTAAAACTTGTGGAGAAAATAAATCTCGTACAAGTTTAAATTTACCAGGACATCAATTAAAATTAATTAAAGCAGTTTATGCAACAGGAACTCCTACTGTTATTGTTCAAATTAGTGGGCGTCCTTTAAGTATAAATTGGACGAATAAAAATGTGCCAGCTATCTTAGCGGCTTGGTATCCAGGTTCAGAAGGTGGTACTGCAGTTGCAGATGTACTTTTTGGAGATTACAATCCTGGTGGAAAATTAACAGTAACTGTTCCAAAAACAGTAGGTCAAATTCCTATGAATTTCCCTTACAAACCAGCTTCTCAAATTCCTGCTGGTTCTGCTGGAGTAAACAATCCTTTGTATTCTTTTGGTTATGGTTTAAGTTATACTACTTTTAAATATTCTGGTTTAAAGATTTTTCCATTGGTGCAAAAACCAGGAGAAAACATTACAGTTTCTTTTAATGTAACCAATACTGGTAAAGTCGCTGGAGACGAAGTTGTACAACTTTATACACAAGACAAAGTAAGCTCTGTAACAACTTATGTCCAAAATTTAAGAGGTTTTGATCGTGTACACTTAAAACCAGGAGAAACAAAAAATGTAAGCTACACAATTAAACCAGAAGATTTAGAGTTTTTAGATGCTAAAATGAAATGGGTTGTGGAACCAGGTGAGTTTAAAATTGAAATTGGTTCTTCGTCTGAAGACATTCGTTTAACAGGAACTTTTGCAATTGCAGATAAGGGAAATTTTGATGAAGTTAGAAAAAAACTTAAGTCAGAAAATCGATTAGAAAACTATGTACACACCTCTAGTTCAAGAGATAACATAAAAAACTTATTTGATAATAATACCAATACTTATTGGAGCACAGATAAAAAAAGCCCTTCTATAGATATAGAATTAGAAGATAATTCTAGTCCGCAAGAAATTGAAATTGCATTTTACAAAGGAGACGAGCGAAAATATAAATTTGAAGTTCAACTTTCATGTGGTGGTGGCCAATTTATTACTGCATTTAAAGGGGAGAGTTCTGGAAAAACAAAAAAATTAGAAGCTTTTAAATTAAAACAATGTACATCTAGTGATATTCGTATTATATTCTCTGGCAATACAGCAAACGAATGGTCTGCAGTTACTGAACTACGTGTAAAAGAAATGAAAAAATAATTTTAAAAAACGTTTCTTTTAAAAGTTCTTTTCTATTTTATGTTGAAATCATTTTTATGTGTAATTTCGCAACCGAATTATGAGCATAATTTCTAAAGACATACAAAAGGCAGTAAAACTATTAACTAACGAGCAATTGGTAGCAATACCAACTGAAACAGTTTATGGCTTGGCTGGAAATATTTTTAGCGAAAAAGCAATAAAAAGCATTTTTTCGACAAAGAAACGTCCGTTTTTTAATCCGTTAATTGTACATATTTCTGGGGTAGAAAAATTAGAAAACATAGTAACTCATATTCCTGAAAAAGCAAAGTTATTAGCAGACGCTTTTTGGCCAGGTTCTATGACATTGGTTTTAAAAAAGAGCGAAAAAATTCCTGATTTAATTACTGCTGGAAAAGATACAGTTGCAGTTCGTATTCCAAATCATCCAGTAACTTTAGAATTGTTAAGACAATTGCCTTTTCCTTTGGCAGCTCCAAGTGCAAATCCTTTTGGAAGTATTAGTCCTACAAAACCAGCACATGTAGAACGTTATTTTAAAAATGATATTCAGCAAGTTTTAGATGGTGGTTCTTGCGAAAACGGAATCGAATCTACCATTATTGGTTTCGAAAACGAAGAGCCAATTATTTACAGATTAGGTGCCTTGGCTTTGGAAGATATTGAAGCTGTTGTTGGTAAAATTACAATTAAAAACAAGAAAGAACAAAGCCCAGATGCTCCAGGAATGTTGGCAAGACATTATGCACCTTCTACGAAAACTTTTTTGGTAGATAATGTTGCTCATGAAATTAAAAATCATCCGAATAAAAAAATAGGAATTTTAGTTTTTAAAGACTCTTTAAAAGATAAAAATCTCACAGAAATTATTCTATCTGAAAACGGATTAATGCATGAAGCAGCCTCTAAATTGTATAATTCTTTACACGAATTAGATAGTTTAAAGTTAGATGTTATTATTGCAGAACGTTTTCCTGATAATGGTTTAGGAAAGTCGATTAACGATCGTTTACAACGTGCAACTTTTAGCGCATAAAAAAAGGATAGCTTTTCAGCTACCCTTTTATAAAATCAAAATAATGTTTTGATTATGATTTTTTATATTTTGCAATAACTTCATTCAACTCTTCACGTAAATCATCAAATTTCTCGTTTAAATCTTCGATGTTTTGCTTTACTTTATCTGCTTCGTCGTTTTTATTATCAACTACATTTTTATACTCTTTTTGAATATTTTTAATATCGTCCATAACCTCATCCGTTTTTAACCAAGCAGGAATATTATTTCCTAAACTAGCAATTGTACCTTTTAAATTTTCAATTCTAGTGTTTACTTCATCTGTATCTAAGTTCTCTATATCACTTAATTCTTTATTTGCAATGGTAAATCCATCCCAATTGTCAAAAGCTAAAGAACCATCAGAATCCATTTTGTAATTTACTTCTGTTCCGTCTTCTAATTTCATTTTCATTTCTTGGAAACCTTCAGAAATATCATCGCCAATTTCTTCCATCGTATTTTCTACTTGCTCCATCTTTTCATCTACCTTATCTTCTACTTTTTCTTTCTTTGTTTTATCACAAGAAACAAATAGTAAACCTGTTATCGCTAATACTGCTGTTAATTTTTTAATTGTTTTCATATTTATTATTTTTTGATTGTTTTTACTAATTTGATACAAAACTATAGCAAATTGACAGTTTACATTAACACAAATAGATTTAATATGAACTCTTTAGAAAACACTACTTCTATATTTTATAACAGATAAACTAACTATCTTTGGCAATTATTCTTATGAAATTGAAACATATTCAACATTTTAAAACAGCTACTTCTGGAATTTCTCTTCCAGAAAAATTTACGTTTCCTTTTTATTACCAACCACATCCGTTGGCTAAAATAGCTGCAAAAGAATTGCAAGATTATTTAGAAAATCAAAACGATTTTATACATAATTTCGGTTTTAATGCTGATGATAAAGAAACTGCAATCGGAAAAATGTTTGGAGTTTTAGTAGTGAAAAATAAACAAAACGAATTAGGATATTTAGCGGCTTTTTCAGGAAAATTAGAAGACGAAAGTTGCCCTGAAACATTTGTGCCACCAGTTTTCGATTTAAGAACTAAAAATAGTTTTTACAGAAAAGGCGAGTTAGAGATTGAACAGATTAGCATTCAATTAGAAGCTTTAAAAAGCGATAGAAACTATCTTCGATTAAAAAAAGAAGTAAAAAAATTATCCAAAGAAATTGAAGATGATTTAGCTCTGCAACGTAAAAAATTGAAACTAAATAAAAGTAAAAGAAAAGCCCTAAAAAAAGAAAATATAAATGCTGATGATTTTAAAAACCTTGAAAAAAAATTAACGCAAGAAAGTTATAACGACCAGTTTTTCTACAAAGAATTGGTGGAATATTACAATGCTAAAATTGATAAGAAAAGAACAAACCTTATTAATATTGAAGCAAATATTTCAACATTAAAAAAATTAAGGAAAACGACTTCTGCTTTTTTACAACAAACGTTGTTCGAGAAATTTCAATTTTTGAATCAGCAAAAAGAATCAAAAGCACTGATTGACATTTTTAACAATCCCGAAATAAAACCTCCTGCTGGTTCTGGAGAATGTGCTGCTCCGAAATTATTACAGTTTGCATTTAAAAACGATTTAACGCCAATTTGTATGGCAGAATTTTGGTGGGGAATTTCGCCAAATTCAGCAATTAGAAAACACAAAAACTTTTATCCTGCTTGCCAAAGTCGATGCAAACCTATTTTAGAACACATGTTATCTGGCATTAAAATGGATGAGAATCTATTAATCAAAGAAATTTCAAAAGACAAAGATTTAGAGATTATTTATGAAGATGATGTTTTAATTGCCGTAAATAAACCCGCAGAATTTTTATCGGTTCCTGGAAAAGAAATTAGCGATTCTGTTTATACTCGAATTAAGGATAAATATCCAAATGCTACTGGTCCTTTAATTGTGCATAGATTAGACATGTCTACTTCAGGGATTTTATTATTAACGAAAACCAAAGAAGCTAATAAGGTTTTACAGAGTCAGTTTATAAACAGAAGTATTAAAAAACGCTATGTTGCTTTGTTAGATGGAAATTTACCCGAAAATAAAGGAAAAATAAAATTGCCTTTACGTGTAGATTTAGACGACAGACCAAAACAATTGGTTTGTTACGAACATGGAAAAAATGCAGAAACCATTTGGGAAGTTATTGAAAGAAAAAACAATAAAACGCGTGTTTATTTTTATCCAATAACTGGTAGAACGCATCAACTTAGAGTACATGCTGCTCATAAAAACGGATTAAATTCACCCATAATTGGTGACGATTTATATGGAAAAAAAGAAAATAGATTGCATTTGCATGCCGAATTTATTGAGTTTTTGCATCCTACAACAAACGAAAAAATGAATTTTAGAATTGCGCCTGATTTTTAGGATTTAGTATTAAGACACGAATTTCACAATTTGCTCAAATTATTTTTTTTCTAGAAATTAATTTAGGTTTCGACTGCGCTCAAGCAGACAACTTTAACTATTCAATAAACTTATCTTACAAATCTATAAGTCGCTTTAATTAGAAAAGTATCATTGGCAGGAACATCAAAAACTTGTGTTCTTACACTCTTGCTTAAAGAATCTTCGAAATCTTGACTTCCAGAAGAACCTCTTGCCCAAACAAAAAAGAGTTCGGACCCTGGAATATATTCCCATCTTACTACTAAATTTGTTTGCAATTGCACAAAAGAGAAATCTGGTTTTCCGAAAGAATAATCTGTTACATTATCTTTATTTTCATCAATTAAAAAATTATTATTCGCATCTGTAGAAATTTGATTTTCATCAAACATATTTACTCGATCGCTAAATGAACTCGCAACTGAATTATTTACAAAATTAAAATCGGAATATCTTCCTCTAGAAATAAATGGTTGTCCATAAAACTGAACCGAAAAATTAGGATTTAAACTGTAATTCAATCTTAAGGTGGTTGTCCAAGAATCGTTTTCTATGTTTCCTAAAATGTATCTTTTTATATTTCCAAAATCTCTGGTGGTTACATATTGCGATTTGTCTTGGGTTTGTTCAAACTCATTTTCTAAAGACATGCTAAAAGAATCGAAAGGCTGGTAATTCATCCGAAAAACATATCTATTTCTACTAAACACATCTTCGTTACTTCTAACAATAACATGCCCTAAAGTAGCACTAAACTTTCTACTCCTATCTGTACCAACAAACGCGTAAATAAATTTATCATCTGCAACTCGCCAACGTGGGCCACCTCTTAAAAAAGCATTTCTATGAATTTGGCTGCTAGAACCCATTCCTATTTCTGTAAACCAATTGTTTTTCCAATTTATGTTTCCTTCTAACTCGAATCTTATTCTGTTTAAATTCCCACCAAAATCGTAAGTTGATGATTGCTCTACTTGCAGACTCATTTCTCTATAGATTCCTTTTGGAACTTGCCACAAATATTTTCCTTCAACAAACTGAATCATTTCATCTGTATTTCTTAAAAAACCAACATCATTTAATTCTAATTCTGGCGAACGCCAAATAAAACCTCCATTGTATCTCCAATTTCCTCCACCTTGTTTTCCTGCTTCAATTCTTCCTCCAGTTCCTGTTAACGAAGTTCTTGTTGGGTCTAAATTCACATAAGTTGCATCTGGTCTTTGGAATAATCTTGCAATAGAAAGTTGTGTGTTTTCAATAGCTTCCTTACTTCCTGTAACATGACTCATTATTGCATTTCCTTCCAAATAAAAGTCTCTTTTTCGCCAAGTATGCCTAAAATCAATTCCACCTGTATAAGCAGCTTTGTGTAATTCAGTAAAATTACCGTCTAAATTTCTGTTTGTAGCTGTAAAGATTCCTCCTAAATAAGAATTTCTTTCATTAAAATCTTTTTGGGCTCTTGCAACAAAATAATTAGTTAACGGCTCTACAATTTCTTCTCTTGTTTTACCATCTGTTTGTTTTATTTCTGCATATTCGTTTGCAGTAACACTTTCTAAAACACCAATAAACCAACCATCTTTGGTTTTTCCAGAAAATTTTGCAGCTCCTAAAATTGTTGAATTTTGTGGAACATTTGCAAATTCTCCAATTTTTAAATTTGCATTTCTATGTGGATTCCTACCAATTCTTCTACTATAAAAAAGATTGTCTCTTCCATTTGCAAATTCAAAATCGAAAATATTTTTATTTTCTACAAAAAACGGTCTTTGTTCCTTAAAGAAAATCTGAAACCCATCCAAAGCAATCGCTCCAGGATCTGCTTCTACTTGACCAAAATCTGGATTTATGGTTAAATCTAGAGTCAAATCGTTCGTAATTCCAATTTTTGCATCTAAACCACCATTGATTTTAAAATCGCTTCCATCCCTATATGGGTTTCCTGGTTCTGCAGGATAATTATCGTATTGTAAAACCGTAAAAGGTTGAATTTCTAATTGTTTTTGAGATTTTAAATTCACCAATCCATGTAATTCTCCTGCTTCACTTATATAACCTGCTTGGTCGTTTGGAATTCGTTGCCAAAGAGAACGCTCTTGCAATCTAAAAATAGTTCTGTTTACATTAAAACCCCAAATTTGCTCTTTATCGTCTCCAAAACGTAATTGACTAAATGGAATTTTCATTTCTGCAGTCCATCCTTTATTATCTACTTTTGCGTTTGTGTACCAAATAGGGTTCCAACTATCGTCCCAATTATTTCCATTTTGGGTAACAATTTCTTCTCCTTTAACACCAGCAGCAGTTGTTGTAAAAACAAAAGCCGTTCTTTTATCGTGATAACTATCTATAATTACATTTATTCTGTCGCCAGCAAAACCATCTCTTCTTGTTAATCTTTGTTGAATTAATTCTGGATTATCATCCAAAGCTCTTAAAGCGATATACAAGTATTTCGCATCGTACATTACTTTAAACTTAGTTTGATATGTTGGTGGTGTTCCTTCATCTGGATTATTTTCTGTAAAATCTGAGGACCATTCTACAGCATTCCAAGCTTCTTCATTTATAAAACCATCAATTACAGGAACTGCATTCAATTTTTTAGTAGTGTAAATTCTTTTCGGAAGCGATGTATTTTTAACCTCTTGCGCAGAGAAATTCAATGCAAAGAAAACACTTATAAAAAGTGATATATATTGTAATTTCATTTGTTTGGGTTGTTATTTGACGAAGATAAATATGCTAAAAAAAGCAGGATTTTATCATCTTACAAAAGTAACCTTCTATTTTCTTAACGATATGTTAATTATTGTTAGATGATTTTTGAAAATTAAATTCATAAAAATAATTCTAAACCACTATTTGTCAATCAAATAAATAGTAGTACATTTGCACTCCTTTTTTAAGGAAAAATTAATTTATTAACACACAAAAACTAATAGTGTAATTATGAACACATTAAGTTACAAAACAGTATCAGCAAACAGCGCTACCGTAAACAAGGAGTGGGTTTTAGTTGATGCGGACGGGCAAACGTTGGGTCGTCTATCTTCTAAAATAGCAAAGCTAATTAGAGGTAAATACAAACCAAATTTTACTCCTCACGTAGATTGTGGAGATAACGTGGTTATTATCAACGCAGAAAAAATTGTTTTAACTGGAAACAAATGGAGAGACAAATCTTACATTCGTCACACAGGATATCCAGGAGGACAAAGATCGTTAACTGCAACAGAAATGTTCGAGAAAGATCCTACAAGATTAATCGAGAAAGCAGTAAAAGGAATGTTACCTAAAAATACTTTAGGAAGTGCTTTATTTAGAAACTTGTATGTTTATGCAGGAACAGAGCACAAACATGATGGGCAAAAACCTAAAGCTATTAACCTTAACGATTTAAAATAATGGATACAGTTCACAAAATAGGTAGAAGAAAAACTGCTGTTGCTCGTATTTATCTTTCTGAAGGAAAAGGTAACATTACAGTTAACAAAAAAGACTATAAAGATTACTTTTCAACTGGAACTTTACAGTATAAAGTACAACAACCATTAATGTTAACAGAAAACTTAGAGTCTTACGACATAAAAGTAAATGTTTATGGTGGTGGTGTAACTGGACAAGCAGAAGCAATTCGTTTGGCAATTACAAGAGCTTTAGTTTCTATTGATGCAGATCATAGAGCTGTATTAAAACCAGAAGGTCTTTTAACACGTGATCCAAGAATGGTAGAACGTAAGAAATTCGGTCAGAAAAAAGCACGTAAAAAATTCCAATTCTCGAAACGTTAATATTTTACAGAATTTATTCTGTAATTTATTATATCGAGAACTGTTATTATTACAAAAAATTAATATTAAACAGTTTAGCATCTAAATAGTTAAGACTCGAAAGACTACTTAATTATTGATTTCACAAACAGAAAGTAAACACATTTATAAAATGGCAAACATAAATATTCAAGAATTATTAGACAATGGAGTACATTTTGGTCACTTAACAAGAAAGTGGAACCCAAACATGGCACCATATATTTATACAGAACGTAATGGTGTACACATCATCGATTTGTATAAAACTGCAGCTAAAATAGAAGAGACTTCAGAAGCTTTGAACAAAATCGCTAACTCTGGTCGTAAAATTTTATTCGTAGCTACAAAAAAGCAAGCAAAAGATATCGTTGCTGAAAAAGCAAAAGCAGTAAACATGCCTTACATCACAGAAAGATGGCCTGGGGGAATGTTAACAAACTTTGTTACTATTAGAAAAGCTGTTAAAAAAATGGCTCAAATCGATAGAATGAAAACTGACGGTTCTTTTGATGCATTGTCTAAAAGAGAGAAATTACAAATAAACAGACAGAGAGAAAAATTAGAAAAGAATTTAGGTTCTATATCTGATATGACTCGTTTACCTGGTGCTTTATTTATAGTAGACATCAAAAAAGAGCACATTGCTGTAGCAGAAGCTCAAAAATTAAACATTCCTATTTTTGCAATGGTAGATACGAACTCTGATCCAAGACAAGTAGACTACGTAATTCCAGCAAACGACGATGCTTCTAAGTCTATCGACAAAGTATTATCTTTTGTAACGGATGCAATTGCTGAAGGTTTATCTGAAAGAAAAGCAGACAAAGCTGATAAGGAAAAAGCAAAGGAAGTTAAAAAAGAAGCTAAAGCAGAAGCTCCTAAAAAGGAAGAAGCTAAAGCTGAGGTTGCTCCTGAAGTAACTGAAACTCCTGCTGAAGAAAAAAAATAATTTAATAACAATTTAGAAATTTTATATTTCTATAAAAAAATAAGTGACATGGTAAAAGTAAGTGCTGCTGATGTTAAAAAATTAAGAGAAGCAACTGGAGCTGGTATGATGGACTGTAAAAAGGCATTAGTAGAAGCAGAAGGTAACTTCGAACAAGCAATTGATGTTTTACGTAAAAAAGGTCAAAAAATTGCTGCAAAAAGAGCTGATAGAGAATCTACAGAAGGTGTTGCAGTAACAAGAATTAATGACGATAAAACTGCAGGTGTTGCAATAGTATTAGCTTGTGAGACAGATTTCGTAGGTAAAAACGAATCTTTCGTAGCTTTAGGTGGTCAATTCGCAGATATCGCTTTAAATTTCGATAACAAAGAAGATTTCTTAGCTGCAGATTTTGGTGGTATGACAGTTGCTGATAAATTAGTTGAACAAACTGGTGTTATTGGTGAAAAGTTAGAAATTACAGCTTTTGAAAAAGTAGAGGCTGCTTATGTTGGTGCTTACACTCACATTGGTAAAATTGCTGCTTTAGTAGGTTTATCTGCTGTTGTAGACAATGCTGAAACGTTAGCAAAAGATGTAGCAATGCAAGTAGCTTCTATGGGAGCTACAACTTTATCTTACAAAGATTTCGATCCTGCATTTGTTGCAGCAGAAACTGAAGCTAGAATTGCTGTAATTGAAAAAGATAATATTGAGTTAGGTAGATTAGGGAAAACGTTAAAGAACGTACCTCAATTTATTTCTATGTCTCAATTATCTGATGAAGTTCTAGCAAAAGCTGAAGAAGCTGCAAAAGCAGAATTAAAAGCTGAAGGTAAACCAGAACAAATTTGGGATAGAATCTTACCAGGAAAAATGGAAAGATTTATTGCAGATAACACAACTTTAGATATGGAGCAGTGTCTTTTAGACCAGTCTTTTATTAAAGATGAAAAGAAAAATGTTGCACAATATGTTGCTACTTATGGCGATGTTGAAGTTTCAACTTTCAAAAGAGTTACTTTAGGGTAAATCCAGTATTGTTATTCTTGCAAGTAAAAAGAATACCATAAATAAATAAAACCTCGTTTTCAAAATATTTGAAAGCGAGGTTTTTTAGTTATTAAAAAATTAAAAAAAAAACGTAGTTTTGCACAACTATCAAAACAAACTATGCAATACAAGAGAATTCTTTTAAAATTAAGTGGAGAAGCTTTAATGGGCGATAGACAATATGGAATAGATCCTAAACGTCTTGCGGAATATGCTAAAGAAATTAAAGAAGTAGTCGAAAAAGGAATTGAAGTTGCCATTGTAATTGGTGGTGGAAATATCTTTAGAGGCGTTGCTGGCGCTGCAAATGGTATGGATCGAGTTCAAGGAGATCATATGGGAATGTTAGCAACTTGTATAAATGGTTTGGCATTGCAAAGTGCTTTAGAAGATGCAGATGTAAAAACAAGGTTACAAACTGCTTTAGAAATTAAAGAAGTTGCAGAACCTTATATTAAAAGAAAAGCAATTCGTCATTTAGAAAAAGGACGCGTTGTTATTTTTGGAGCAGGAACAGGAAATCCATATTTTACAACTGATACAGCTGCAGTTTTAAGAGCAATTGAAATTGATGCAGATGCCATTTTAAAAGGAACTCGTGTAAATGGAATTTACAATGCAGATCCTGAGAAAGATAAAAATGCTGTAAAATTTGAAACTATTACTTTCAAAGAAGTTATAGAAAAAGGCTTAAAAGTAATGGATATGACAGCATTTACTTTAAGTGAAGAAAACAATTTGCCAATTATTGTTTTTGATATGAATACCAATGGAAATTTACTGAAATTAGTTTCTGGAGAAAAAATTGGTACTATTGTTGATTCTAAATAATAAAAATCTTTAAAAAATACTGAAGATGAACGAAGAAATTGAGTTTATATTAGACACTGCCAAAGAAGCTATGGAAAAAGCAATGGCGCACTTAGAAAAAGAATTACGTACAATTAGAGCTGGTAAAGCAACACCATCTATGTTAGGAACTGTTATGGTAGATTATTATGGTTCACAGACTCCATTAAGCCAAGTTGCGAACGTAAATACACCAGATCCAAGAACATTAAGTGTGCAGCCTTGGGAAAAGAATATGTTACAACCTATTGAGAAAGCAATTCAAATTGCGAACCTAGGTTTAAACCCAATGAATAATGGTGATATTATTATGATAAATGTACCACCATTAACAGAAGAACGTAGAATAAATTTAGCAAAACAAGCGAAAGCAGAAGCTGAAGATGCGAAAGTTGGAATTAGAAATGCACGTAAAGATGCAAATAATGATACTAAAAAATTAGACATTTCAGACGATTTAAAGAAAATCGTAGAAGATGATGTTCAGAAATTAACAGACGCATTCGTAAAGAAAACAGAAGAAATACTTTCTGTTAAAGAAGAAGAAATAATGAAAATTTAATGTTTTCTAAAAAATAAAAAAGAGTGTTTTCTAAAACACTCTTTTTTTTTGCTCCTACCTTTCTAATTTAGTTACCTTTGCTATAAATACTTTTTAATGAATTTCTGGACAAAAGCAGCGGGTCTAATTCTACGAAACCGCTATTTAGTTTTATTAATAATAGCTATAATAACTGGTTTATTAGCATCCCAAATGAAGTATATGAAATTTTCATATACAGAAGCAAACTTGTTACCAGAAGATCATATTGCAAACGTAGAATACAATAAATTTCTTGAAATTTTCGGTGAAGAAGGGAATTTAGTAATTCTAGGAGTGAAGGATTCAACCGTTTTTACACCTGAAAAATTTAATGCTTGGAATAAATTAGTCGAACAATTCGACGAAAGAGACGAAATTGATTTTACCATTTCTATTGCTGACGTTCAAAAATTGAAAGCAGATAGAAAAAAACGAAAATTTGTTTTAGAACCTTTATACGAAAAAAATCCAACTACTACAGAAGAAGTAAATGCGATAAAAAAACAGCTTTTCGAGAAGCTTCCATTTTATGATAATCTTCTTTATAACAAAGAAACAGGAACTTTACAAACTGCTATTTACATTAAAAAAGAAATTATAAATACGCCAAAACGTAGAGATTTTATTTTTGATGTTTTAATTCCTGCAATCAAAAAATTCGAAAAAGAAAACAACTTAGATGTTCGTGTTTCTGGAATGCCTTATATAAGAACGCTAAATGCACAAAACATTCAAGATGAAATAATTCTTTTTGTTGTTGGAGCTTTGGGAATTACCGCACTTATTTTCTTCTTTTTCTTTCGTTCTTTTAGAGCAACTTTTATTACACTTTTAGTCGTTTTAATTGGAGTTATTTGGGCATTTGGCTTTATTGGTTTATTTCGATATGAAATAACTGTTTTATCAGCTTTAATTCCACCTTTAATTATTGTAATTGGAGTTCCCAATGCTGTTTTTCTTATTAATAAATATCAGCAAGAAATAAAAAAACACGGTCAGCAAGCAAAAGCATTACAACGTGTAATTGCTAAAATTGGTAATGCTACTTTAATGACAAATATTACAACTGCGTCTGGTTTTGCAACCTTTGTTTTTGTAAAAAGTAACTTACTGCGTGAATTCGGAATTTTAGCTTCCGTAAATATTATTAGCATTTTCATTTTGGCATTGTTAATCATTCCGATTATTTACAGTTTTATGCCACTTCCAAAGAAAAAACATTTGAATCATCTTGAAAAAAGATGGATAGAGAATGTAGTAGATTGGATGGAGAAAATGGTTAGAAACCAAAGAATTACGATATACTTTACCACAGTTGTTGTAATTGTTTTGGGAATTATTGGTGTGTATATGATTCGTGTTTCTGGTAGTTTGATTGAAGACATGCCTAAGAAAATGGATTTCTATAAAGATATTAAATTCTTCGAAAAAGAGTTTGGTGGAATTATGCCATTAGAAATCTTAATCGACACAAAAAAGGATAAAGGTGTTATGAAACTTTCCACTTTAAAAAAGATGGAAAAACTAAATGAAGCCATTGAGACTTTTCCTGAATTATCGAAACCAATTTCTGTTGTAAACTTAGTTAAATATTCTAAACAAGCATACTATAAAGGGAATCCAAAATATTATCAACTACCAACATCACAAGAACAAAGTTATATATTTTCGTATACCAAAAATTCTAATAACGATGCTGGCATGCTTAAAACATTTGTAGATTCTACTGGACGTTATGCTAGAATTACTACTTTTATGAAAGATATTGGTACAGACAAAATGGACGTTATTCAGGAACGTTTAAAAGCTGTAATTGCCAAAGAATTTCCTTCAGATAAATATTCGGTTTCGTTAACTGGAAAAGCATTGGTTTTTATAAAAGGAACCAATTATTTGATTAAAAATTTAGTAATTTCTTTATCCTTAGCTATTTTATTAATTGCCATTTTTATGGCTTGGATGTTTCGATCGCCACAAATGATTTTAATTTCCTTAATTCCAAATATGCTTCCACTCCTAATTACTGCAGGATTAATGGGGTTTTTGAATATTCCTATAAAACCATCTACAATTTTAGTTTTTAGTATTGCTTTTGGTATTTCTGTGGATGACACCATTCACTTTTTGGCAAAATACAGGCAGGAATTAATTGCCAATAAATGGAAAATAAAACCTTCTGTCTATGCTGCTTTACGTGAAACTGGAGTAAGTATGTTTTATACTTCCATTGTATTATTTTTCGGTTTCTTGGTATTTACTTTATCAAGTTTTGGAGGAACAATTGCTTTGGGTGGTTTGGTTTCTGTAACGCTTTTATTAGCTATGGTTTCTAACTTGTTACTATTACCTTCATTATTGTTAACTTTTGAAAAGAAAATAGCAAATAAGAAGGTGTTTAAGGAACCTGCAATGAAGATTTTTCCGCAGAATGAAGAGGAGGAATCGAAGAAATAATTTGTTTCTAGAGTCTTCTAATTATTTTTTTAAAGAATATACATAAAACCCTTTAAGTAATACTTAAAGGGTTTAAATTGTTACTTTGTCTTTTTACTTTTTTATTATTCTTTTTACAATTTTCCCATTTTCGCTATTAATATTTAAAAAATAAATTCCTTTTGATAAATCAGAAACATCTATTGCATTTTCAGGATTTCTTATCACCTTTACTTTTTTGCCTAAAACATTAAATATCATAATAGTACTGATTTTTAAATTATCTGAATTTTTAATTTGTAATATATCGTTTACAGGGTTTGGATAAAATGATATTTTTTGTACAATCACATTATCAGCATTTAAAGCACCACAATTTGTATTGTATGATGTTGTAGTATCTTTTTGCCAATCAAGTTTTGCTTCAGCTTTAGCTACATCATCAACTTTAATACAACTTAAAGCATTATTAAATTTTGTATTTACTACAATAATTGCTTCATTATTTCCATTTCTTAAATTTAAATCGGTTAATTTATTAGACTCTAAAGTCACAAATTCTAATTTGGTATGCTTGCTTAAATCTAATTTTTGTAAATTATTATTTGTTAAAAATATATCTCTTAATTCTAAGTTATTTGATAAATCTAAATTCTCAAGATATACATCAAAAAAATTAATATGGGTTAATAATGTGTTTTTTGTTAAATCTATATTTTGTAACTCTAATTCGCCTGCATATAATTGAGTAAGTTTTAAATTTTTGGTTACGTCTAATACTTTAAGACCAGAAGTGGTAACATTTAAAATTTCTAAATTTAAAAGATTGCCAATATCTAAAGTAGCTAAATCTGTTGTAGCTAAATTTAGATTAATTAAATTGGTTAAAGTATTAATATTTATTGGTGTTATTTTATTGCCCCTTAAATTTAAGTACTCTAAATTAGGATACAAAGCACCATTAAAACTTGATAAATTATTGGTATTAAGGTTTAAAATTTTTAAAATTTGCTTGTTAGGTATATCTATACTCGTAATTGAATTGTTAGTAACCGTAAGACTAACTAAAGCTGTATTTGTTAATAAATCTATAGAAGATAATCCCATTCTATCTAAACGTAATAATTTTAAATTTGGAGAAGTTTTTACATCAACAGTAAGTTTAGCTGAGTTACTAATTTCTAAATTTTCTAAATTTGAAGCTTCACTAAGATTTAAACTTTCTAAATTTACATGACCATTTAATGCCAAAGTTTTAAGTGCACTATTATTTTGTAATTTTATTTCTAATAAAGTATTATCGAAAGTATTAGATTGGTAACTTTCTAGTTTTTGCAAACCAGATAAATCAACACTAATTACTGGGTTAAAATGAACTTGTAAATCTTTTAAATTATCAAATTCTGTTATTCCTTTTAAACTAACAATGCCTCTATTATTTAAGTTTAACTCTTCAATTTTTAATGCTTCAGATTTTAAGATGTAGCCATTGTAAACATCATCAAAACCGAGATTAACTAATGCATATTCAAAATTTTGATCTTCTATTTTTATTGGTGTTCCTAAATTATTTGAAGTTTGAAAGCCACAATTACTATTAAATACTGAATTAGCATCCACATCTGTAAAATTAGCAACTGCATAAGCTACATCGTCTACTTGTACACAAGTCAGATTTGGTGCATTTAATAGCTCTATAGTAGAGGCCACTTTATTAAAACCATTATTTAAGTTAACTTTTTCTAAATTAGTAATATTTTTAGCATATAAAATAGTAATTGGACAATTACCAAAATCTAATTCTTTTATAAAAATATTATCATTTATACTAAAAGTGCCTAATTTTTCATTTTTACTAACATCTATATTTTCTAATTTATTTGAATTTACGTATACTTCTTCCAATAAAGTATTTTTTGTTATATCTAAAGCATCTATTGAGTTATTATTTGCATATAAATATATCAATTTCAGATTGTTAGTAACATCTAATCTAGAAAAATCACAATTTTCTATATTTAATCTTTCTAAATCTAAAAAAGCATTTGTATTTATTGTATTGCCTATTTTACTACCTGCTATGTCTAAACCCTTAAGTTTTGTTAATCCGTTTATATTAAGTACTGTAAAATCTACCTTTTGATTATTTACATTTATAGTTTCTAAATTAGTTAAAGCAGTTGCATCAAAAGACGAAAAATTATTTTGAGATAAATTTATAGATTCTATACTACTTGGTATTGTAATTGTATTTATATTGTTACTATAAGCACCTAAAGATTTTAATTTTATATTTTTACTTAAATCTAACTGCTGTAAATTGTTACTGTATATAAAAAAACTCTCTAAAACTACATTTTTAGAAACATCTATTTTTTCTATTTTATTTAAAGCTAAAAAACAACTGGTTAAATTTATATTTTTAGATAAATCTATATCTTTAACACTTGTTAAACCAATTTGAAAGTTATCTAAATTTATGCATCCAGATAAATTTGTATAAACAAGAGCATTATTAAAGTTTAAGTTTAACGACTTTAATTCTGGATTATCTTTTAATAATACTGCTTGTGTAGTTGTATTATTTGCACCAATATATTCTAATTTTTGTAGGCCAGTGAAGTCTATTATTTTCACTTGACTATTACTAAAGAGGAATCTTGTTAAATTATTAAAGTATTTAACTCCTTCATAATTAGCTGTAATATAATTTCTTACATTTAGGGATTCTATCTTATTAGCGTTAGTTTTTAGTATGTAGCCATCAATAATATCATCAAAACCCATATCTATTAAAGCGAATTCAAAATCTTGATTTGGTATATTTATTACTTCTATATAATTACAGTTGCTGTTAAAATTGGCTTTGCTATCTATGTTGCTCCAATTTATTTGAGAATACACTGGGTCATCAACTTGAATGCAGCCTAAATTAGAGTTATTGGTTAAATCTACAACAGTTAAATTTGTATTATTTCCATTTTTTAGATCTAGTTGCATTAAATTTTGATTGTTAAAAAGACGTAGTTGTTTTAGCTTAGTTGCTTTACTTAAATCTAACGAAGCAAACTTATTATTTGGTGCGTATAAATCTTCTAAATTGGAATTTTCACCAAAAATAATTGTGCCTAAATTATTATTTTGTATAAATAATGATTTTAGTTTTGTATTCTTAGAAATATCTATAGAGGTTAAAGAATTGTTAGCTAAGTTTACAGAAGGTAGGTTTATAAAAGCTTCAATACCTGTAAGGTTAGTAATACCTTTGTTACTGCCATCTAAAGCAAAATTTACAGCTTCAGCTTCAGTAATTTGTATTTCATCATCATTATTTGTATTTATTGCTGGTTCTGCTAAAAGCGCATTTTTTAAAAGAATATCTGGTATTTTTACAATTTCAGAACTAAGAGACGTAGATTTTTTGTAAGTTAGGTTACTTATTGTTTTTTTATTTTGTTGCTTATTTATCTCTCTATATTTTATAGCATCTTTGTAAGTTATAGTTCCATCAAATCCATTATTGTCAAACCCTTTTTCTATTAGTTCTTTCTCTAAGTTTTTATCTATAATTGTTAATTCTTGACAATAAATATTTATTGTCAAAAAAAGTATTGGTAATAGTAATTTTCTTTTCATTGCTTTTGGTTTTAATTAATTTTATGTTAAAATAATTTTATAAAACTATGATTAGTTCAAGAAGTTATCAATACCTACAAATAAGTAATTTAATACCCACCTTTTTTTTATCAATAAGAATATTACAACATAAAAAGCCAGTATCTTAATAAATACTGGCTTTAAAAATCAAAAAAACTATTACTACTTTTTAACGATTCTTTTTACAATTTTCCCGTTTTCGCTATTAATATTTAAAAAATAAATTCCTTTTGATAAATCAGAAACATCTATTGCATTTTCTGGATTTCGTATCACCTTTACTTTTTTGCCTAACACATTAAATATCATAATAGTACTGATTTTTAAATTATCTGAATTTTTAATTTGTAATAAGTCGTTTACAGGGTTTGGATAGAGTTTTATTTTGTCAGAAAATGACACATCTTCTGTATTTAAGGTAGCGTCATAATTTAAAGTAATTCTTTCTGTTTCTATTGTTAAACCAGTAATTACTGTGTTAGATACTACGCAATAATAAAAGGCGGCATCTGAACTTGTAGCATCTTTAATTTCATAAGTACTATTGGTTGCATCAGTAATTGGACTCCAATTTTTATACCATTGATAAGTATTATTGGTTCCACTCACAACAGCTTCTAGTGTTTTATCAAAACCATCGCCAAAATCAATTGCTTCTTCTACTCCTACTTTTGCTTGAGTTGAGTAACTAAATGTTTGTAAATTTTGATAATTTGTAAACTCATCTTCAAAATCTCCAAACTGAAACTTGTTACTATTAACATATAAACTTGTTAAATTTGTAGCATTTGTAAAATCTGGTAAGTTACCTTCAATTTCGTTATTTTGTAGATAGACTGTTTTTAAGGCTAACATATTACTCATTTCTCTTGGTAAACTTGTAATCTTGTTACTATTTAAATACAAAGTTTCCAGTGAGGTTAAGTTTCCAAAAGTTGCTGGTAAAGCTCCTGAAATTTCATTAGAACTTATTTGTAAATTCGTCAACTTGGTTAAATTCCCAATACTGGTTGGTAATTCACCCTTCAATTGATTACTACTCAAAGAAATATTGGTAATGTGTTTACCACCATCTACAATTTTAGTAGTTACACCTTGCCATTTTGTAGCATTGTATGGATTATTAATTAAAGCTTTAGCTAAATTACCATTCCAATTGGTGTTATTTCTCCAATTTGCTCCATCCAAATTATTATACATATCTACCAAAGCTTGCATTTCGTTTTCTGGTATATTATTGTAAGCACTACAATCTTGCCCCCAAACTATGCTTGGGTAATTTGTTGCATGAGTAGTAGCTTCCCAATCTGAAATTGTATTTTGTGGAACTGCAATACAGTTTAAGTATTGATTGTAAAAACTAAAATCGTTCCTAAATTGGTTTTCTGAATCATAACTTCTATCAAAAACATTTGGTAAAACACCTATCTTTAGTCCAGTAATTTGGTTACTTGAAACGATTAATGAAGTTAGATTTACAAGGTTACTAAAATCTAAATTACCTTCTAATTGATTAGAACCTAGTTCTAATCTTTTTAAAGAGGTAAGATTATTAATTTCCGTAGGAATTGTTTTTAATATATATTCAGAATCTTTTAGTTGACTCGTAAAAGTTAACTGTTCCAAATTACCTAACTCTCCAATTTCTGCAGGAATTTCTGAAATAGCATTACTATTTATTTCTAATTCTTTTAATTGAGTTAAATTTTTAATGACAGATGGTATAGTACCATCTAATTGATTAGAATTTAACTCAACTTTAGTAACATGTTTCTGTCCGTTTATTATAGCTGTTGTAACTCCATACCAAGCACCTACATTTCTTTTTTGGGTTGTATCATTTAACCAAGTAACACCATTATATGATGCAGATAAATCGTTTCTCCAATCCATACCTTTTGTATTGTTGTAAATTGCAATTAAAGCATCTCTTTCTAAATCTGGAATAGAATTGTTAGTTACTGCACTACAATTATTTGAATAAACTACGCCATTGTCTATTTTGTTATTTTTTTCATTTGCTTCTGATAATTGCCAAGCAACTAATTCATCTGTTGGCACTTCTATACAGCCTAATGCGTTTCTTTTTGCTGAAAAATTTGAAACAGAATTACCCCCAAAAATTGTAGGTGAAACACCTAATTTTAATTTTTTAATACCATTGTAATTTAAATATAATGATGTTAAAATTTTTAAATTTTCTAAATTTAAATCACCTTTTATTAGGTTATTATTAAGTCTTAATTCTTTTAGATTTAATAAATTACCAATAGTACTTGGTAAACCCTTTAATGAATTACTCGTAACACTTAACTCTTCTAAATTTGTTAAACTACCAATAGTGCTTGGTAAACTTGTTAAACCATTACTATCTAAATTTAGTAACTTTAAATTTGTAATATTTCCTATCTCATTTGGTAAAACCATTAATGTTTGGTCTCCTTCATAACAATTACCTGTACATTGACTATCTATTATCAATCTTTCTAATTTTGCAAAATTACCAATACCAACAGGTAAACTCGTCAATTCGTTAGACGATAAATTTAGATAAGTTAAATTTGGTAAATCTCCTATTTCATCTGGTAATTCTGTTAATTTATTATTGTATAAGTGCAGACTTTCCAGCTTACCTAACAAACCAATCTCTTTTGGCAAGCTTGTTATGCTACAACTTCTAGTTGGATAATTAGCATCACCTAAATTTAAAACAACTAGTTCTGTTAAATCTTTTATTTCTGACGGTATTGCTCCTTCTACTCCATAAACTTCTAAATGAATGGAAGTAATATGCTTCTGACCATTTACTAAACCTGTAGTAATTCCTTGCCAAGAACCAACATTACTTAATCCTGAAGGATTAATATCCCAATTCGTACCAACCCAAGTCGTACCTTCATCACTAGTATTTGCTCCTCCTCCTGTAGATTTATAAAAAGCAATTAAAGCTTCTCTTTCTTTTTGTGGAACTCTGTAGCCTGTACAATTATCACTGATAGCAACTCCATTGTCTACTGATAATTGATTAGAACTTTTCCAAGAACTTAATTCAGCTGTTGGTACTTCTACACAAGTTAAATTTGGATTACTAGTTATGTATGCATAAAATGGGCTTCCTCCTAACTTTATTCCTGTAATTAAATTTGTACCTAATGATAAGGAAGTTAATGAAGTTAAATTACTAAAATCTAAATCACCTTCAATTTTATTATTGGAAGCATTTAAAGTTTTTAAAGTAGTAAGATTATTAAGCGCACTTGGTAGACTCGTTAAATGATAAACATAAGGTGAACCTGACGTATATTGAGATTGTATATCTAAATCTTCTAATGAACTTAAATTACCAATCTCTTCTGGTAAACTCTCTAATTTATTAGAACTTAAGCTTGCTATTTTTAATTTTGATAAATTACCAATAGTACTTGGTAAACCAGTTAATAAATTACTCGTAATACTTAACTCTTCTAAATTTGATAAACTACCAATAGTGCTTGGTAAACTTGTTAAACCATTACTATCTAAATTTAGTAACTTTAAATTTGTAATATTTCCTATCTCATTTGGTAAAACCATTAATGTTTGGTCTCCTTCATAACAATTACCTGTACATTGACTATCTATTATCAATCTTTCTAATTTTGCAAAATTACCAATCCCAGCAGGTAAACTTGTTAATTCGTTTGAAGATAAATTCAAGTAAGTTAAATTGGGTAAATCTCCTATTTCATCTGGTAATTCTGTTAATTTATTATTAATTAGATATAGAGTTTCCAGCTTAACCAACATACCTATTTCTTTTGGTAAACTTGTAATATTACAACTTCCATTCGGATAACGACCATCACCTAAATTTAGTGAAACCAATTCTGTTAAATCTTTTATTTCTGACGGTATTGCTCCTTCTACTCCATAAACTTCTAAATGAATGGAAGTAATATGCTTCTGACCATTTACTAAACCTGTAGTAATTCCTTGCCAAGAACCAACATTACTTAATCCTGAAGGATTAATATCCCAATTCGTACCAACCCAAGTCGTACCTTCATCACTAGTATTTGCTCCTCCTCCTGTAGATTTATAAAAAGCAATTAAAGCTTCTCTTTCTTTTTGTGGAACTCTGTAGCCTGTACAATTATCACTGATAGCAACTCCATTGTCTACTGATAATTGATTAGAACTTTTCCAAGAACTTAATTCAGCTGTTGGTACTTCTACACAAGTTAAATTTGGATTACTAGTTATGTATGCATAAAATGGGCTTCCTCCTAACTTTATTCCTGTAATTAAATTTGTACCTAATGATAAGGAAGTTAATGAAGTTAAATTACTAAAATCTAAATCACCTTCAATTTTATTATTGGAAGCATTTAAAGTTTTTAAAGTAGTAAGATTATTAAGCGCACTTGGTAGACTCGTTAAATGATAAACATAAGGTGAACCTGACGTATATTGAGATTGTATATCTAAATCTTCTAATGAACTTAAATTACCAATCTCTTCTGGTAAACTCTCTAATTTATTAGAACTTAAGCTTGCTATTTTTAATTTTGATAAATTACCAATAGTACTTGGTAAACCCTTTAATGAATTACTCGTAATACTTAACTCTTCTAAATTTGTTAAACTACCAATAGTGCTTGGTAAACTTGTTAAACCATTACTATCTAAATTTAGTAACTTTAAATTTGTAATATTTCCTATCTCATTTGGTAAAACCATTAATGTTTGGTCTCCTTCATAACAATTACCTGTACATTGACTATCTATTATCAATCTTTCTAATTTTTCGAAATTACCAATCCCAGCAGGTAAACTTGTTAATTCGTTAGACGATAAATTTAGATAAGTTAAATTTGGTAAATCTCCTATTTCATCTGGTAATTCTGTTAATTTATTATTGTATAAGTGCAGACTTTCCAGCTTACCTAACAAACCAATCTCTTTTGGCAAGCTTGTTATGCTACAACTTCTAGTTGGATAATTAGCATCACCTAAATTTAAAACAACTAGTTCTGTTAAATCTTTTATTTCTGACGGTATTGCTCCTTCTACTCCATAAACTTCTAAATGAATGGAAGTAATATGCTTCTGACCATTTACTAAACCTGTAGTAATTCCTTGCCAAGAACCAACATTACTTAATCCTGAAGGATTAATATCCCAATTCGTACCAACCCAAGTCGTACCTTCATCACTCGTATTTGCTCCTCCTCCTGTAGATTTATAAAAAGCAATTAAAGCTTCTCTTTCTTTTTGTGGAACTCTGTAGCCTGTACAATTATCACTAATAGCAACTCCATTGTCTACTGATAATTGATTAGAACTTTTCCAAGAACTTAATTCAGCTGTTGGTACTTCTACACAAGTTAAATTTGGATTACTAGTTATGTATGCATAAAATGGGCTTCCTCCTAACTTTATTCCTGTAATTAAATTTGTACCTAATGATAAGGAAGTTAATGAAGTTAAATTACTAAAATCTAAATCACCTTCAATTTTATTATTGGAAGCATTTAAAGTTTTTAAAGTAGTAAGATTATTAAGCGCACTTGGTAGACTCGTTAAATGATAAACATAAGGTGAACCTGACGTATATTGAGATTGTATATCTAAATCTTCTAATGAACTTAAATTACCAATCTCTTCTGGTAAACTCTCTAATTTATTAGAACTTAAGCTTGCTATTTTTAATTTTAATAAATTACCAATAGTACTTGGTAAACCAGTTAATAAATTACTCGTAATACTTAACTCTTCTAAATTTGATAAACTACCAATCGTGGTTGGTAAACTCGTTAATCTATTACTATTTAAATTTAATGATGTTAACTTATTAATATTCCCAATATTAGCAGGCAACTTCGTCAATTTATTATTTTGTAAAGTCAACTCCTCCAACAAAACCAAATCAGACATATCCTCTGGTAAATCTGTATTAAAATTAGCATTCTCTTCTCCTAATCTATTGTTATGTAATCGTAAGAATTTCAACTTTGTAAAACCACCTAAACCAGAAACTACTTGTAATTCATTATCATTTAAAAATAACGTTTCTAATTGGGTAAGATTTGCAAAAGCGGCAGGTGTATTTGATAATTCACAATTTGCAAAATCTAAAAATTGTAGTTTGGTTAGTTGCCCAAATTCTGAAGGAATACTTGCAATATTATTTGGTGCTGCTACTAATCTTCTCAACTCCACTAAACCACCAATTTGCGGTGGTAATAAAGATATTTTTGTGTTGGCAAATTCTAAAATTTCTAACTTTTTTAAATTTCCAATTGTTGTTGGTATTAAATCTATTTGTGTATTGCTAAAATACAATTGTTCTAAATCTGTAAAACTACCTAAACCAGATGCTATTGAAGGAATTTGATTATTACTAATATTTAGAATCTTTAAATTTACTAAATCGTAAAAATTAGCTGGAATTGCAGTAATTGAGTTATTATTCAAATACAAATCTTCTAATTTGCTCGCGTTTTTTAATTCTGTTGCAATGGTATTAATTCCAGAATTTGGTATGTGTAAATGTTTTAACTCTGTAAAAACACCAATTTCTACTGGCATTGGTCCATTAATTCCTGAACCTGTAGTATGAATTTCAGTAATTCTGGTTTCTCCATTAAGGACTTCAACATTTAACCATTCTGTATCATTTACTCCAGATTTTATTGTGTTTGCGTACGTGTATGTTTTATTTTCATATAGTTTTTTTAACGCTTCTCTTTCTAAAGTGTTTGGAGTTGCTGTTTTGTCTGCTTGGTCATAAGCAACTATTTTTAAACCTAAATCGAAATAATCTGAACCTAAATTTGTAAAACTTGCCACATTTGGTATTTCTATAAATGCTAGATTTGGCGTATTTTGAACTCGTAATCTTCCATTTTGGGTAATATTTTGACCTGAAACAGTATTAGAAGATAATTTTAAAAAACTAATATTGGTATCATAAATTTGAACAGTAGTGATAGCATTAAACTGACTAAAATCTAAACTACCAGAAAATGGGTTCTTTGCAATCCAAACAGAATTAATATTGCTAGGAAAAAGATCTTGACTTATTTCTCCAGTTAACTTATTATCAATTAAATTTATAATTCTGAGACTACTTAATTGCGATAAATCTGGAAAATTACCAAAAAGGTTGTTTTCTCTTAAACCTATATAATTAATATTATCAGGAAAATTACTGACTGCTATTTCATCACTTATAGAATTGTTTGATAATTCTAACCTTCTTAAATTTGTTAAATTATATAAATTGCTTATGTTTCCAGACAGATTATTCTCAAATAATCTAATCTCTATTATAGTATTATTTTGTACAGTTACTCCAAACCAAGTAGAAACATCAGAAGTTGAGTTTATATCTGTATCCCAATTGGTATTATTTGTCCAATTGTCGCCATCTGTAGCATTGTAAAAATCTATTAAAGCTTGCCTTTCTGATTGAGAAATTTGTGCGGTTATTGCAAAAGAAAAAAACGTAAATAATAATAGTAGTTTTGTTTTCATGAGAATAGTTTTTAAGTAATCTTCAAATATAGATTACAAACTAACATGAATAAATACCTACTTATAGGTAAATTTGCACTCTTAAAAAATTGAAATATCTTTCATTTTTTAACTAATATTTTACTGCAAAAAAAAGTATCTTTACTCTTTTAATAGACTTTTTCCGAATACAATATATTTAATAAATGATGATGAAAAGCAACGTAGCAGAAATTTTAAAATCAGGTACAGTATTACAAGAAATAGCCTTAAAAGGTTGGGTAAGAACTTTTAGAAGTAATCGTTTTATTGCTTTAAATGACGGTTCTACAATAAACAATATTCAATGTGTTATCGATTTTGAAAACACTTCTGAAGAAACACTAAAAAGAATTACAACTGGAGCAGCAATTTCAATAAAAGGAACTTTGGCAGAAAGTCAAGGAAAAGGACAATCTGTAGAAGTTCAGGTTTCAGAAATTGAAATTTTGGGAGATTCTAATCCAGATGAATATCCAATTCAACCTAAAAAACATAGCTTCGAGTTTTTAAGAGAAAACGCACATTTACGTGTTCGAACAAATACATTTAGTGCAGTAATGAGAGTGCGTTCTAAACTTTCTTTTGCTGTGCATAAATACTTTCAGGATAATGGATTTAACTATGTAAACACACCAATTGTTACAGGTTCAGATGCTGAAGGTGCAGGAGAAATGTTTCGTGTAACTTCCTTCGAAGACAATAAAGCACCAGTTACAGAAGATGGAAAAATAGATTATTCTAAAGATTTCTTCGGAAAAGAAACCAATTTAACGGTTTCTGGTCAATTAGAAGCAGAAACCTATGCAATGGCATTGGGAAAAGTATATACCTTTGGTCCAACTTTTAGAGCAGAAAACTCAAATACAACACGTCATTTAGCAGAATTTTGGATGATTGAACCTGAGGTTGCGTTTATGGATTTAGATGGCAATATGGATTTGGCAGAAGATTTTATAAAATCGGTTTTAGGCTATGTTTTAGAAAACTGTAAGGATGATTTGGCCTTTTTAGACCAACGTTTAACACAAGAAGAAAGTAAATTACCACAAGCACAAAGAGGTGAAATGAGTTTGTTAGAAAAACTTAAATTTGTCGCAGATAATAATTTTAAAAGAGTTTCTTACACAGAAGCAATCGATATTTTAAGAAATTCAAAACCAAATAAAAAGAAGAAATTCCAATATCCTATTGACAAATGGGGTGCTGATTTACAATCTGAACACGAACGTTTTTTAGTTGAAAAACATTTTAAATGTCCAGTTATTTTATTTGATTATCCTGCAGATATTAAAGCATTTTACATGCGTTTAAACGAAGATGGAAAAACGGTAAGAGCCATGGATGTGTTATTTCCTGGTATTGGAGAAATGGTTGGTGGTGCTCAACGTGAAGAACGTTATGACGTTTTAGTTGAAAAAATGAAAGCCATGAATATCGACGAGAAAGAACTTTGGTGGTATTTAGACTTACGTAAATTTGGTACAGCAGTACATTCTGGTTTTGGTTTAGGTTTCGAAAGATTGGTTCAGTTTACAACAGGAATGGGAAATATTAGAGACGTAATTCCTTTTCCAAGAACACCACAAAATGCTGAATTTTAAAAAGAATTCTCTATCTTTAAATCTATGTTAAAACAAAGTTTAAATTATAAACTCTTACAGAAATTATCTCCTCAACAAATTCAGTTGATGAAGCTAATTCAACTACCTACACAAGCATTTGAGGAACGTTTAAAACAAGAGATTGAAGAAAATCCTGCTTTAGATACAGGAAAAGACGAATCAGATTCTATAGACGACGATTTATCTAATGAGTTTGATGATGACTCTGGAAACGAAAAAATTGAAGCAGAAGATATAAATATTGATGAGTATTTAAGTGATGACGAAATTCCAAATTACAAAACTCAAGCAAATAATTATTCTGCAGATGATGAAGAAAAAAACGTCCCTTATGCTGCAGGCACTAGTTTTCATCAATCTTTAAAAAACCAATTAAATACATTTCGTTTAGACGAAGAAGAAAAAGCAATTGCCGAATTTTTAGTAGGTAGTATAGACGATAGTGGTTACATTCGAAGAGAAATTATAGATCTTGTAGACGATTTAGCATTTACAGCAAACATTTTTACAACAGAAGAAAAAGTTATTTCCGTTCTTAAAAAAGCTGTACATACTTTAGATCCAATTGGGGTTGGTGCTCGCGATTTAAAAGAATGTTTAATCATTCAGTTAAAAGCAAAAGAGCCTAATAAAAATAGAAGTTTAGCGATTGAAATTTTAGATACTGCTTTCGATCATTTTGTAAAGAAACACTATAAAAAATTACAAGAGAAGTTCAATATTTCCGAAGAAGAACTCAAAGAAATAAATACAGAAATTTCAAAACTAAATCCAAAACCTGGTAGTTCTTATGCTGGGAATAATAAAATTGCAGAGCAAATTGTACCGGATTTTTCTATTAAAATTATTGATGGAGAATTAGATTTAGTTTTAAATTCTAGAAATGCTCCAGAATTACATGTTTCAAGAGAATATAATAACATGTTAAAAGGGTATCAAGAATCGAATATAAAAACGAAATCACAGAAAGATGCAGTTTTCTTTATTAAACAGAAGTTAGATGCTGCAAAGTGGTTTATAGATGCCATAAAACAGCGTCAGCAAACACTTTTGATAACCATGAATACTATTATGCATTATCAATACGATTATTTTTTAACAGGTGATGAGCGAAAGCTAAAGCCAATGATTTTAAAAGATATTGCAGATAAAATTAATATGGATGTTTCTACGGTTTCTAGAGTTGCAAATAGCAAATATGTTTCTACACCTTATGGAACAAAGTTAATTAAGGTTTTCTTCTCTGAATCTATGAAAAACGATCAAGGTGAAGATGTTTCTACAAGACAAATTAAGAAAATTTTAGAAACAGTTATAACAGAAGAAAACAAGAAAAAACCACTTACAGACGAGAAATTAGCGGCTATTTTAAAAGAAAAAGGTTACCCAATTGCAAGAAGAACTGTTGCAAAATATAGAGAACAATTAGATTTACCAGTTGCTCGTTTGCGTAAAGAAATTTAGTGAAATTTTATAAAACCATATCTGTAATTTTACATCCTATTGTGGTTCCTACAATTGGTGTTATTCTCTATTTTTTATTGATTCATAGTTATTTAAATAGCAATCAAAAACTAGTTTTATTAAGTTTAATTTTTGTAACCACCTATTTAATTCCACTATTGATTTTAATTTTGTTTAAAAAAATTAAATTGATAAAAACGTTTAATGTACATAGCATTAAAGAACGAAAAATTCCTGTTGCAATGATGATTGTGCTTTTCTATTTATTAGGAAACACACTTTTTAGAACCTCTAATTTAGATGATTTAGGATTATTATTTTATGCAACTTGTGGAGCCTTAGTATTAGTTTACTTCTTATTTGTTTTCCAACTTAAAACAAGTCTTCATTTAATTTCTATGGGAATAACAACTGGCTTTTTTATGGTTTTAGGTGCAAAATATGGTCAACCTTTTCCTATTATAATAATTACAATAATAATTCTTGCTGGTATTGTTGCGAATGCTAGGTTGTATTTAAAAGCACACACACCTTTAGAAGTTTATTTAGGGTATTTTATAGGCTTCTTATCTCCTTTTGTTACTTATTATTTATTATAAGAAGTAGAAAATCAATCCGAACTTTAATATTTTAGTATTTACAGCTTCAGAATTTATTACAGCGTCTTTAAAAATTGGAGACAAACCGTAAAAAACATTCATATTAAACTCATCGTAACCAGCAGAAATGGTTAAACCATATTGTAGTTTATTGTAAGCAGTAACGTTATTATAATTAAATTGATTGTTGTTTGCATCTTCAAACTGGAAACTATTAGAAACATTATATAGAAATTTAATTCCAGTGTATACTCTCCAAAAACTATATTTATTAGCTGTAGAAGTTCGCCATCTTAGTTCTAAAGGAAACTCAATATTATGGGATTTATAAAAATTAGAGTTGATGGTATTATCACTAGAAAATGATGTTTTCCCATTAATTTCTTCAACTTTTAATTTGTGATTAAAAAAATCATATCCATAGCCTAAACCTGCTGCAAATGAAATATTCCCACTTTTATTTAAAATAAAATCTTTAATGAAACCAGTAGATAAAGAATAGGAAAAACTACTCTTAGAAATTAAACTAGGTTGGTCGTTTAGCTGGCTAAAGGAAATAGAAACATAAATTTGATCCTCTGCATATCTATCTCCTAATTGTAAAGAATCTTTCTGCGCGAGAAAATTGGATGTATAAAAAAGTAAAAAAACAACAAATAAGATATGTTTCATAATGTATTTAACGAAATATAAAGATACATTATTTCATTTTTTTATGATAAAATGAAGCAAAAAAAAAGGATAATTCGTAATGAATTATCCTTTTTGGTATTCTATATAAAAATTAATTATCTCCTTTTGAAGCAGAGTAACTAATTTTAAGAGCATTTACGTCTCTTAATTTTAATCTAATATCTGTAATTGTACCTACATTAGATTCTTTATCTGCTTTAATAGAAGTTGTCATAAATGGTTGTTGGTTTTCTGGAACCTTAGACCTTTCATTAATAATAAAAGCTGGTACATCATCTGCAGAAGCTATTTTATCATTTAATTGAATTTTGTTATAACTTGTACCATATTTAGCATCTTTTGCTTTACCAACATAGATTGTACTTACTAAACTTTTGTGTTCTAATTTTTTAACCTCAGTTGCAGAAGGCAATCTAGGATTTTCTACCTGCAATTCAGTTTCTCTCATAGTTGTTGTAACCATAAAGAAAAATAACAACATAAATACAATGTCTGGTAAAGCTGCAGTATTAACTGCTGGCATTCCTTTTTTCTTTTTTCTAAACTTAGACATACTTGTTATTTTTAAAAATTAGTTTCCTGAAGATGTTGGTTCCGCGTCAGAAATAATTTGAGGATATGAATTTTTGATATCATCTACTTTTTTCTGTAAAGCAACGTTATTTCTATCATCTTTATAAGATTCTTCTAATTCGTCAAAAGAAATCCCATAACGTTCTTTAGATAATCTATTACGTAACTCTGTATAAGCTCGTAATAATTCATTTTGAACTTTTAAATAAACTCCATATTCTGTACCTCTATCACTTAGTACAGAAATAATTGCTTTATTTGGATGATCTGAAGACGATTCGCTTTTCTCTCCTTTACAATACGTACAAGGTCCTGTTTTAACACCTTCTTCTATTTTACCTTCACCTCCACCATTATCTATAAATGCTATTGCAGCATCTTTTAGATCTTTAATTTCCATTCTTTCACCTTCTACTTGAAGCTCATTTCTAAAGTTTAAATTAACTTCAAAAATATTCTTTTCCTTAATAATAGGTGGAACGTAATCTGCTGGTGGTTTTTCTGATAACTTTTTAGAAATACCAGAATCTACATTCATGGTAGTTGTTACTAAAAAGAAAATTAGTAGCAAGAAAGCAATATCTGCCATAGAACCTGCATTAATTTCTGGATTCTCTCTTCTTGCCATAGTTTTATGATTTAATTAGTCCTTTTAATAAGTCGTACACAAAAAATAGCGAAGCTATTCCTCCTAAAATAATACTATACCAAATACCTGTTCCAACCCATTTATTTGATGTTGTACCAGCTTCTCCACCTTCTAAAACTACACCTTGAGTATCTAAAACTGCGTTAGAATCTGACATAAAATATGCTACGATTAAAAACACACCTAATACACCAAGACCTAATAAAGTCTTTTTAAGATTTTGAGGATTTCTAATTAAACTCCACAGAGATAATACTACAGCAATAATAACTGCTGCGTATAACAAAAATGTAGAGTAATATATCATTGGACTTATTACTTTATTTTGAAGTGCTGCATCTGTTTTAATCATTTCTGCATCTTCCATAAAAATTCTTATGAAAAGAAATGCACCAATTAAAGCGATGGCAGCAATTAAAATACTTAAAATTTTATTGCTTTTCATCTGTTTTTTTATTTTTTATACTTTACTAACAAATCAATTAATTGGATAGAAGCATCTTCCATATTATTTACAATACTATCGATTTTAGAAACGATATAATTATAAAAAATCTGTAAAATAATTGCTACAATAAGACCAAATACTGTTGTTAATAAGGCTACTTTAATACCTACAGCTACTACTCCTGGAGAGATATCATTTGCTACAGCAATCATATCAAAGGCTTGAATCATACCAATTACAGTTCCCATGAACCCAAGCATTGGTGCTAAAGCAATAAATAAAGACAACCAAGAAATATTTTTCTCTAAAAGTCCCATTTGAACTCCTCCATAAGAAACTACTGCTTTTTCAGCTGCTTCCACACCTTCGTCTACTCTATCTAAACCTTGGTAAAAGATAGATGCAACTGGTCCTTTTGAGTTTCTACAAACTTCTTTTGCAGCTTCTACACCACCAGAACTTAAAGCTTCATCTACATTCGCTACTAATTTCTTAGTATTTGTAGTTGCCATGTTTAAATAAATAATTCTTTCAATTGCAATTGCTAAACCTAATATTAAGGCTACCAATACAATTCCCATAAATTCTGGGCCACCTTCAATAAAACGTTGTTTTAATTCTTGGTGAAAAGTTTTTGATTCTGCTGCTGCTTCTTGCGCGAAAGTTGATTGAATAGCTCCAAAAAACATGAATCCTGTTACGGATAGAACATTTACTACTTTTTTCATCTCTGTTATAATTAATTTTTAATAGTTAACGGGTTAAAGATATAAATTTTCAATTCAAATAAACAAATATAGTTGCTACTTTAACTTCTTTTTTTAAACAACAATTTCTAATTATCTATTTTTGAGACTGCCAAGTAACAAAAAAAATGTCAGTTTCTAAAAAAATCTAATCTATTTATTGTAAAAATACTGTTTTTTTATATTCAAAATTATTTTTTTGAAAAAAAAACTACTTGTTTGTTATTTCTCCTCGTAAAGATTTCTCGAAATAATGTTTAAATTCTTCTTGTGAGAGTTCTTCATTTAACAAATACATTAATTTTGCAATTGCAGATTCTGTAGTCATATCTCCACCACTAATTACACCTATTTCTTTTAAAGAAACACTGGTATCATAATGACCTAAAATTACACTTCCTCCTGCACATTGTGTAACATTTACTATTTTAATTCCTTTTAAAGTTGCTTCCTTTAGTAAATCTAAAAACCAATTTTCATTCGGTGCGTTTCCAGAACCATAGGTTTCTATAACTACTCCTTTTAAGTTTTTGATATTCAAAATACTTTCTACAACTGCTTTTGTTATTCCTGGAAACAACTTCAAAATAACAACATCAGTTACTAATTTTTTTCTGACAATTAATTTTTCGACCTTCTTTATTGGTTTCTGAATTAAATGCTCGTTAAAGTTTAAATGAACACCACTTTCTGCCAGAGGCGGATAATTCATCGAAGTAAATGCCTCGAATTGTTCTGCACTAATTTTTGTAGTTCTATTGGCTCTGTATAGTTTGTATTCAAAATACAAACAAACTTCAGAAATTACAGGTTTGTTCTCTTTTCTTGAAGATGCAATTTCTATGGAAGTAATTAAGTTTTCTTTTGCATCTGTTCTTAAATCGCCAATTGGCAATTGAGATCCTGTAAAAATGATAGGTTTTTGTAAATTTTCTAACATAAAACTGACTGCAGAAGATATATAAGACATGGTATCTGATCCTGTAAGAATTACAAAACCATCGAATTTTGTATAGTTTTCTTCAATAATTTCTACAATATCTATATAATATTGTGTGTTCATGTTAGAAGAATCGATTACTTCTTCAAAAGAAATACTTTCAATATTACAATCTAATTGCTGTAACTCTGGAATTTTATCTACAATCTGACTAAAATCAAAAGCTTTTAATGCATTCGTTTTATAGTCTTTAATCATACCAATTGTTCCTCCAGTATAAATAATAAGGATGTTGGGTTTGTTTGTCATTTTGTCATTGAATTCTAAATATTCTATTAAATTTTGACTTTTAAAGGCAAAAAACGTAACTTTCTTACTTCAAAAAATAAAATGGAATACTTTATGTTGTAAATTTATCAAACAAAAATGATATACAATTTAAAACTTTATAAATTATGATGGGATTTTATATTTTAATTGGTGCAATCTCTTTGGTGAGCTGGTTAGTTAGTAATCAATTGAAGAGTAAATTCAAAAAATATTCTCAAATTCAGTTAAGAAATGGCATGAGTGGCGCAGAAATCGCTACTAAAATGTTATCCGATAATGGAATTTTCGATGTAAAAGTTATTTCTACTCCTGGTAGATTAACAGATCATTACAATCCAAAAGATAAAACTGTAAATTTAAGTGAAGCTGTTTACAATCAAAGAAATGCTGCTGCTGCAGCTGTTGCTGCGCACGAAGTTGGGCATGCAGTACAACATGCAAAAGCATATAGTTATTTAACAATGCGTTCTCAATTAGTACCAATTGTTAGTATTACTTCTAAATTTTCTCAATGGTTGGTAATTGGTGGTTTAATTTTAGGTGCTGCTTCAGGTGGAACTGGAGTTGGTTTTTATATTGCTATTGCTGGTTTGGTTTTTATGGCGCTTGCAACTCTTTTTAGCTTTGTAACTTTACCTGTAGAATATGATGCAAGTAACAGAGCTTTGGCTTGGTTAAAAGATAAAAATATGGTTACAAGAGAAGAGTTTGCTGGTTCTAAAGATGCGCTTAAATGGGCTGCAAGAACTTATTTAGTTGCGGCTTTGGGTTCTTTAGCAATGCTTCTATATTGGGGATTACAAGTGCTAGGAAACAGAGACTAATGCCACAGGCATTTTTTGTATCTCACTCATCCTCTTAAGAATTGGGTGGATTTTCTAAACAATTAAAAAATAAATTTATTTAAAATGCTTCGATTTTTTCGAAGCATTTTTTTGTTGTAGGAAACCTTTTTCTGATTTTATGCGTCTTTGTTTTATAGAAATAGAATTACAGTTCAGCCGAAAATTCACCCAATTCGTCAGATTTCTATTTATTTCTTGTAACAAAATAGGCACTTTTACAGTGTAATAAAAAACGAATCAGCCAAATGAAAACTTTAACAAACACCCTTTTTATTTTATTTTTCGGAATTTTAGCAACTAATGCTCAACATTCTATTTCAGGTAAAATTGTAGACGAACAGAATCTACCTTTACCTTTTGCTAATATTGTTTTGTATAAAATTGGCGAAGAAGCAAATCCGAAAGGAACTGTTTCAGCTGATAATGGAACTTATAATTTTGAAAAAATAGCTTCAGGAAAGTATAAAATTGAAATTTCTATGTTGGGTTTCGAAACTCAAAAAATTACTGTATTTGAATTGAATTCTAACAAGACCTTCAACGTAACTTTAAAAGAAGAATCGCAAACTTTAAATGAAGTTGTTATAAAAAGTAAACGTCCTGTAATAAGACAAAATGCAGAAAAACTGATTGTAGATTTAGAAAAATCGGAAATGATTAATTCTAACTTGCAAGATGTTATGCGTAAAATTCCTGGTGTTTTGGTTACTAATAACGGAATTTCAATTGCTGGAAAAGGCGGAATTACCATTCTTATTAACGGAAAAACAACAGAATATATGGATGTTGATACCTTATTAAGAGATTTTCCTGCGGATAATATTTCAAAAATTGAGCTTGTAGAACAACCTGGAGCAGAATACCAAGCTTCTGGTTCTGGAGCGATTATAAACATTATTTTAAAGAAAAATGTAAAATTAGGAACTCATGGAAGTGTAAATACTTGGGTTGGAGAAGATGAAGGTTTCGAGTGGGGTTCAGGTGTTTCTATTGCGAGTTATAAGAACAAATTAAATTGGCAGGCAGGTGTAAATTACTCGCAACCAACTTATAGAGAAGATTTATTTTTAGTGAGAACTGTTGGTTCTGAAACTTACGACCAAGTTACAAGAGAACCTTATGATCCAGATAATTTTACGATTAGAGGAAGTTTAGATTACTATTTAAGTGAAAATCATTCAGTTGGAGTTGGTGGTCGTTTTAACACAAGAAAATCGACAAGAACTGTTCTTAGTGAAACTATTATTTCTGATGCAAATAACAGAAATACTTTATTTTCTGAAAATTATTTTGATAGAGATCGAGCAAACTTCAACATAAACCCTTATTACGAATATAAAACGGATACAGATAAATTGGTTATCGATTTTAATTATGTAGATTTTACGAATAATAGCACAAATACATTGTACGATGTTGCTGGAAGTACAGTTGCATTTACGGATAGAAGATACATACAAGATGGAACGTATTCTATAAAAACATACAGAGCAGATTATACAAAAACGTTTTCCGACAATTTTAAAGTAAGTGCAGGAACTCGTTTTGCAGACGTAAAAACAGACAACGATTTGCAAACTTTTGAAGAAAATACGAATAATGGATTTGATAAAGATAATGAAGCTAGTAGTCGTTTTGTAATTGATGAAACCATTTTCGCCTTGTATTCTAAAGTGAATGCAAACTATGGGAAATGGTCTTTTTCTGGTGGATTGCGTTATGAAAACAGTAATACAGATGGTACATCCACATTTTTAAAAAATGGAACTCTAACAACTGAAGTACAAAAAAGACCTATTAAAAAAATCTTTCCAAGTGCATCAATAAGTAGAAAAATTACTGATGTTTTAGGAGCAAGTGTTTCTTATAGTTACAGAATTCAAAGGCCATCTTACAGTAGTTTAAATTCTTTTCAACAGTTTTTAGATCCGTTTTCTGCTGGCGAAGGAAACCCAAATTTAACTCCTGCTTACACAAATAATTATCAATTTAATTTAACATATGAAGGTCAGCCATTTTTTACAGTTGGTTATAGTAAGACAGATGATGTACTATTTCAATTGATAAAACAAGACAATACAACTGCACAAATTAGACAAAAAGATGTAAATGTAGAAAATAATGCAAATTGGAACTTTCGTTTGTTTGCGCCCGTAAATTTTGCAAAAGGTTTGGAAGGTTACACAGGAATTATTGTTACAAATACAGATTATCAATCTTCTACTTATGGTGTAGATTTAAACAAATGGAACTTAATTTGGTTCATACAAGCAAGTTATCAGTTACCTTGGGATGTTAATTTTGAGTTGAGTGGAAATTACGGAACAGGCGCTTTAGAAGGTCAAATTGAAGTAGATTGGTTGGCAGAATTAGATTTTTCTTTCGGAAAGAAGTTTTTAGATGATAAATTAAAAGTAAATTTAGGCTTCAATAAAATGTTGAATAGAGGTTTTGTTGGTAACATAGATTACGGAAATGGAACTGCACAAGTAGAAAGTAATGGTTCCAGACAAAATATTCAATTGAGATTGGTTTACAGTTTTGGTTCTCAATTTGGAAAGAAAAAATCGAAGAGAAATTCTAATAACGATGAAGAAAACAGAATTAATGCCGGTAATTAAAAGAAATAAAATTTATGTATTATAAAATATTATTTGTTATTGGTTTACTATTCGAAGTTGTTGCACAAGTTTTATTAGCACAAGGTAATGAGTTTGTGTACGCGCAAAAACCTATAGATTTTGCACATTGGTTTTTGCTTTTAGGAGTCGTTTTTATGATTCCACAAGTAATTTCTTTTCCAAAGAAAATATATAGTTTTATTGGTAAACCGCTAACAATAATTGGCATTGTGTGTATTATTGGAATGTGTATTTTAGACTTTATTTGGTGGAGTTATCCCACACAAGAATTACGAAATGAATTTGCGAAACATATTTCTCAATTCCCCTCAATTTGGGATGTCTTTCTAAAAATAGGACCAAGTTCATATATTTTTAATATAGGCTTACTATTTTTAGCTTTTAACTATTTTAAAGAAAATAAAATTGGTGTTACAATTATTATTTTAGCAACTCTATTGATACTTTTTGCCAGATTTATTCCAAATAGATTAATTTATGGATATTTAATTACAGTAATTGGGTTCTCATATATTTTTTATAAAACAAAACAAGTAAATGAATACCAAGTTAAATAAATCTGATTGGATAATATTGGCCATTATTTTTGGAACTAATATTTTACTAAACTCCTATGATTATTACAGAGAAGGAAATCAATTAATTGAATATTTAATTGATTTTCCAACCTCCACAATTTTATCAATATTTATAATTTTAGTTTTTATTCGAAAAATTGTTCCAGAGTTTTTAGTAAAACGCAAAAACTATGTGCTTTTTTTAATTTCCAGCTTGTTACTATTAATTATTGTTGGTTCTCTAGATAATGCCATTGGAAGATTAAGCGCAGGGAAATCTTTAAGCACAATTACAGAAAGACTGTCTTTTCTAATAGGTGGCTTGTACAACTCAACTGACATGGTAGGCTTACCTTTAGGTATCTTGTTAATCAAAAAGTTTTATGAAGGTCAACAAGAATTAGTAACTATTCAAAAAGAACAAAAAGAGAACGAATTAAAATTGTTGCGATCTCAAATAGATCCTCATTTTTTGTTTAATAATTTAAATACTTTAGATGCTTTAATTGATAGTAATCCTACAAAAGCAAAAGAATATATTAATAGACTTTCTTTAATTTACAGATATTTAATTCAGACGAAAGATGCTGAAGTTATGGAACTTTCCAAAGAAATTAGTTTTGCTGAAAATTATATTTTTTTGATAAAAACTAGATTTGGTAACGATTACGAATTTAAAATTGAAGAAAACACGTCTATTAAAGATAAATTTATTCCAACTGGTGCAATACAAGCTTTGTTAGAAAACGTGGTAAAACACAATAAATCTGATGGAAAAACTCCTATAAAAACAACCATTTTAATTAATGATGGCTGGCTAATAATTACAAATTCTAAATCTGATGTTGTTTCCAAACCAGCATCTTTTGGCACAGGTTTAGAAAATTTAAAAGCACGTTACAGATTGCTTTCAGATGAGCAAATTCAAATACATGATATGGATAAAAAGTTTGAAGTTTTTATTCCTGTGATAGAATTAACGGCGTAACAATGGGGCATTCTCTCTTGTTGAAAAATTATTTGTCATTCCGAGTGAAGCGATAGCGAAACCGAGGAATCTTTAACCTTTGAGATTTCTCCACAAGGTCGAAATGACAAGAAATATGAATAAAAAGTAAAAAATGAATATTTTAATTTTAGAAGACGAAATTCCTGCATATCAAAAACTAACAAAATGTTTAGACAGTTTTTTTGATATTAAAATTACACACGATTGGGCAAGAACAATTGTTGATGGAGAAAAATTCCTAAAAGAAAATACCTACGATTTTATTTTATCTGATATTCAGCTTTTAGATGGACTTTCTTTTGATTTGTTTGATAAAATAAAAATTGAAGCTCCCATTATTTTCTGTTCTGCACATGATGAATATTTGTTCCAAGCTTTTAACACAAACGGAATTGCTTATATTTTAAAACCATATTCTCAAGATGATTTTAATAAAGCAATCAATAAATATGAATCTTTATTTAAAAAGGGAAATTATAACTCTTTAGACTCAAATACAATTGATGCTTTAAAATCTGCTTTGCAACAAGAAAACACCACTTATAAAAAACGATTTGTTATTAAAAAAGCATCTGGAATTCAATTATTAAATGCCACAGATATTGCCTTAATTACTGCTTCAGGAGATTTTTGTTTGGTAATTGAAAATCTTGGAAAACGACTTACAATTTCTCAAAATTTGGGAAGTATATATCAGCAATTAAATCCTAAAAAGTTTTTTAAAATTAATAGAAGTGAAATTGTAAACATCGATTTTATAGAAAATATCGAAAGTCATTTTAAGAATAGATTGCTAATTTCTATAAAAAACCACAAAGAAAAAGTAATGACGAGCTCTTCTACAACGTCTGATTTTAGGAAGTGGTTGGAGAGTTGAAAAAATATTATTTTTTACCAATCTTTTTATAATTTCTTTGAAAGTCATATAGAATACTTCCACAACAACCCCAACTAAAATACCAAAAAATCTCTGTTAAAGGAATATTCCCTAAAACCGTTTTTCCTAAATTTGTTTCAGTCAAGAAAAAATAATTATCTACGTAGTTTGGCGATAAGTAATTTACGAGTACAGAGTAGGTAGGAATTATAATAATTAGAATAAATATACCAGATAAAAGAGATGGCAATAATAAATCTCTCCTTAATAATATCATTAAAAATGCAAAAAGCATAAAACTAAAAGAGCAGACAATTATTGAGTTATATCCTAAATAATTTGTAAATAATAATAATATTAATATCTCCGCAATTAATAAAATTACCCCTGCATAAGTATGTATCTTTTTTTTGTTATTTAAAACTTCATATCCTTTTACAAAGAAAAAATCATAAATACCCACAGAAATTCCGGTAATTAGAAATGAAAAAATAGTGTCTTCTAAAATAAAGTATGGAAAATGAATTAAATATGGTGGATCCCAATAATCTTTTAAATGCCAGACTTCTTCCATAAAAGTTCCAAAAGGAGCCATTATCAATCCAAAAATCATCATTCTTCTTCGGATTATTTTTTTTGACGAGTAAAGTAAAATCCAAATTAAAAAAAGGACTGCTAATAGAATAACGTATATATACTTATCCAAAACTTACTTTTATAAATTAAAAATTAATCGTTCAACTTTAAAACCGCCATAAATGCTTCTTGTGGAATTTCTACATTACCAACCTGACGCATTCTTTTCTTTCCTTTTTTCTGCTTTTCTAAAAGTTTACGTTTCCTAGAAATATCTCCTCCATAACATTTTGCAGTAACATCTTTTCGTAAGGCTTTTGTAGTTTCACGCGCAATAATTTTTGCACCAATTGCTGCCTGAATAGGAATATCGAACTGTTGTCTTGGAATTAATTGCTTTAATTTCTCAACAATTTTCTTACCAATTGTGTAGGCATTATCTGCATGTAAAAGTGCCGAAAGTGCATCTACTGGTTGTGCGTTTAACAAAATATCTACTCTTACCAATTTCGATTCTTTCATACCAATTGGATGATAATCGAAAGAAGCATACCCTTTAGAAACAGTTTTTAAGCGATCGTAAAAATCGAATACAATTTCTGCCAAAGGCATTTCGAAAATTAACTCTACTCTTTGTGTTGTTAAATACGTTTGGTTAATAATTTGTCCACGTTTTTCGATACATAAGCTCATTACTTGCCCAACAAAATCGGACTTTGTAATAATACTTGCTTTAATAAATGGCTCTTCTACTCTATCTAATCTTGACGGATCTGGTAAATCTGTTGGATTATTTAAGATAATAATTTCATCTGGATTTTTCTTTGTGTAAGCGTGGTAAGAAACGTTGGGAACTGTTGTAATAACAGTCATGTTAAACTCACGCTCTAAACGTTCTTGTATAATTTCCATGTGTAACATTCCTAAGAAACCACACCTGAATCCAAAACCTAAAGCTGCAGAACTTTCTGGTTGAAATACCAAAGAAGCATCGTTTAATTGCAGTTTTTCCATAGAACTACGCAATTCTTCATAATCTTCTGTATCTACAGGATAAATTCCTGCGAAAACCATTGGTTTTACATCTTCGAAACCTTCAATAATTTCTTGGGTTGGTTTTGCGAAATCTGTTATGGTATCTCCTACTTTTACTTCTTTAGCGGTTTTAATTCCAGTAATTAAATACCCAACATCACCTGTTTTTACAGATTTTTTTACAACCTGATTTAGTTTTAAAGTACCAACTTCATCTGCAAAATAATTTTTACCTGTTGCAACGAATTTAATTTCTTGTCCTTTTTTTATTTCACCATTAAAAACTCTAAAATAGGTTTCAATTCCTCTGTAAGAATTATATACAGAATCGAAAATTAGTGCTTGTAAAGGTGCATCTGGATCTCCTTTTGGAGCAGGAATTCTACTTATAATTGCTTCTAAAATATTATCGACTCCAAAACCTGTTTTTCCACTTGCATGAATAACTTCTTCTGCGTCACAACCTAATAAATCTACAATATCGTCTGTTACTTCTTCTGGGTTTGCAGAAGGTAAATCTACTTTATTTAAAATTGGGATAATTTCTAAATCGTTCTCTAAAGCCAAGTATAAGTTAGAAATTGTTTGTGCTTGTATACTTTGTGCAGCATCTACAATTAACAAGGCGCCTTCACAAGCTGCAATAGATCTTGAAACTTCGTAAGAAAAATCTACGTGACCTGGAGTATCAATTAAATTTAAAATATATGGCTCTCCATTATGAACATAATCCATTTGAATTGCATGCGATTTAATGGTAATTCCACGTTCGCGCTCCAAATCCATAGAATCTAATAACTGCTCCTTTTTTTCACGAGAGGTTACAGAACCTGTAAAATCTAATAATCTATCTGCCAATGTACTTTTTCCATGATCGATATGTGCGATTATGCAAAAGTTTCTAATGTTCTTCATACTTCGTTTTCTAACTGCTTTCAATTGACAAAGATATGCTATTTACAACCCTTCTCAAATAAAAAAAGTACAATGAAATTCATTGTACTTTTTTACTATTTTATATAAAATTACAAATCTCTTTCTAACTCTGCAATTGCTACTTTAAATTCTTCTCTACTAATAGAATCGTCTCCAGATTTATCATAACCTTTAATCATTTCTCCAGCAACCAAACCTCTAATTAACCCTCCAACACCTGCTTCTTTTAATAACGCTTTTACTTCGTCTCTATTTAAATTCCCATCTTGGTCTTTATCAAAAAAAGTAAAAGCTTCTTCAGCATTTGTAAATTTTTCTGTCATTAAAGTATGAATGTCTTGTAATATTTTTTCTTTTGCTCCCATTTTAAAAATTTAAATTAATCTTGCCATTCTGCAATAAACAAGTTGGTATCTCTTTTTGTGAATTTCAGAATTGCAATCCTTTTAGTCTTGCCATTCTGCAATAAATAAGTTGGTATCTCTACCACCTCCATTATTTCTATTAGAAGAAAAAATTAGTTTTTTACCATCGTTAGAAAATACTGGAAATGCATCAAAAGTTTCTCCATGTGTTACTCTTTCCAAATTTTTCCCATCTATATCTATCATATATAAATTGAAAGGGAATCCTCTTTCTGCTTCAAAATTGGATGAGAATAATATCTTTTTTCCTGAAGGATGAAAAAACGGACTCCAATTCGCATTTCCTAAATCTGTTAATTGACGTAATTCAGATCCATCTGCATTACAAATATAAAGTTCCATTTCTGTTGGTTCTACCAAACCTTCTGCCAATAAATCTTTGTAGGCTTTTATTGCTTCTGGTGTTTTTGGTCTTGAAGAACGGAAGATAATTTTTGTTCCATCTGGAGAGAAAAATGCACCTCCATCGTAACCTAATTCGTCTGTAATTTGTTTTACATCAGAGCCATCAATATTCATAGTGTATAATTCTAAATCTCCACTTCTGGTTGATGTAAATACAATTTTATCTCCTTTTGGAGAAACTGTTGGCTCTGCATCATAACCCTTTTCGTTGGTTAATTGTTTTACGATGTTTCCTTCTAAATCTGCCACAAATATGTCGAAACTATCGTACACTGGCCAAATGTATTTTCCGTTTTTACGCAAAGGTACTTCTGGGCAATTTTCATCAACCAAATGTGTAGATGCATAAATAATATGTTTATTATCTGGTAAGAAGTAAGAACAAGTTGTACGCCCTTTTCCTGTAGAAATCATAGGTGGTTTTGTACCATTGAATGTCTCATCTGCATTCATTAAAAACATCTGATCGCAGTTTACGCCCCATTCTTTATAATTAGATTGAAAAACCAATTGTTTGTCATCGAAACTCCAATATGCTTCTGCATTATCGCCACCAAACGTAATTTGTTTGATACTTTTAAAATGTACTTCTTCTGGGTATATTAAAGAGTCTTTCGTAACAATTCTTTCTACTGATTTTGTTTCTGTTGGTTTTTTATCATTTTTACATGAAACCATTAACAATGCAAATACAATTAGGTAAACAATTCTCATTTTCTGTTTTATTAATTAACTTTGCAAAAATAATATTTATCATCATGAGAAACATTCTATTTCTAATCTTTTTGTCGTTTTTAATTTCTTGTAAACCAGAAATCAACCAAGAAAACCGAATTAAAGAAGATGTAACTTTTTTAGCTTCGGATGATTTAGAAGGAAGACAAACAGGAACTGAAGGCGAAAAAAAAGCCGCAAATTATATTGCTGAACGTTTTAAAGAGCTGGGTTTACAAGCTAAAGGAACACAAGAATATTTACAAGCTTTTACATTTAAACCAAAAACGAATCCTCATGACGAAGTGAAGTTCGATGTAAATGGAGATGGAACAATTACTGGAAATAACATTTTAGGTTTTATTGATAATAAAGCAGAAAATACCATAATTATTGGCGCTCATTACGATCATTTAGGCTTTGGTGGAGAAGGTTCTTTGTATAGAGATTCTATAAAAGCAATTCATAATGGTGCAGATGATAATGCTTCTGGAGTTGCAATTATGCTGAATTTAGCATCGAAACTAAAAAAGAAAAATACCAATAATAATTATTTGTTTATGGCTTTTTCTGGTGAAGAAATGGGACTTTTAGGTTCTAATTATTTTGTGAAAAACCCAACTTTGGATACTAAAAAAGTATCCTATATGATTAATATGGATATGGTTGGTCGTTTGAAAAAAGACTCTGCTTTGGCTGTTTATGGAACAGGAACTTCGCCAATTTTTAAGCAGGTTTTAAAATCTCATAACGATAATTTTAAATTAATTCAGCAAGAATCTGGTGTTGGACCAAGTGACCATACAAGTTTTTATTTGGCAGATATACCTGTGTTGCATTTTTTTACGGGACAGCATGAAGATTATCACAAACCTGGAGACGATTCAGAAAAACTGAATTACGATGGCATGTATTTAATCTCTGATTATATTTTAAATTTAATTACAGATTTAGATGATAATGGAAAACTGGCTTTCAGAAAAACTAAAAATGAAAGTGAAGATTCTCCTCGTTTTAAAGTTGGTTTGGGTGTAATTCCAGATTATATGTTCGATGGAAAAGGAATGCGAATTGATGGAATTTCCGAAGACAAACCCGCACAAAAAGCAGGTTTACAAAAAGGAGATATAGTTATAAAACTTGGCGATAGTGCAGTTACAAATATGATGAGTTATATGCGTGCTTTATCTGTTTTTGAAAAAGGAAATACAACGAAAGTTATTGTAAAAAGAGGTAATACTGAAGTTGAAAAAGAAATTAATTTTTAGAATTAATGTTCAAAACGAAACAAGATTTCATCAATAAAATACATTTAATTATTTCTGTTTGTATTGTAATTCCTGTTTCTTTTATCTACGGATTTAATCCTTCTTTAAAATTTGATATTCAGCTACAAACCATAGACGAACATAATTTCTTTAAAGCAATTATGGGTTTATATCTTGGTTTTTCTACACTTTGGCTTTTAGGTATTTTTAAAAATAATTATTTAAAAATTTCCATTCTTACAAACATCATTTTTATGATTGGTCTTGGTTCTGGTAGAATCTTAAGTATTGTTTTAGATGGAACTCCAACTTACGGTTATATATTCGGAACTTTTGCAGAACTCTTTTTAGGTTTCTACGGAATTTGGGTTCTGACAAATAAAAACACTAATTTTGCAAAAAAATAATTAGTTTTGGTAAAAATAGGCAACATAGAATTACCCGATTTCCCACTTTTATTAGCACCAATGGAAGATGTTTCAGATCCTCCATTTAGAGCTTTGTGCAAAGAAAATGGAGCAGATGTTGTGTATACAGAATTTATTTCTTCGGAAGGTTTAATTAGAGACGCCGCAAAAAGCGTTATGAAATTAGACATTTATGAAAAAGAACGTCCTGTTGGAATTCAAATTTTTGGTGCCAATTTAGATTCGATGTTAAAAACTGTAGAAATTGTTGAAAAATCAAATCCAGATATTATTGATATCAATTTTGGTTGTCCTGTAAAAAAAGTGGTTTCTAAAGGTGCTGGCGCAGGAATTTTAAAAGATATAGATTTAATGGTTTCATTAACTGAAGCCATGGTAAAACACACTAGTTTACCTATTACAGTTAAAACACGATTGGGTTGGGATCATGATTCTATAAGAATTGTTGAAGTTGCAGAGCGTTTGCAAGATGTTGGTTGTAAAGCAATTTCTATTCATGGCAGAACGCGTGCACAAATGTATAAAGGAGATGCAGATTGGAAACCAATTGCTGACGTAAAAAATAACCAAAGAATGCACATTCCTGTTTTTGGAAATGGAGATATTACTTCACCAGAAAAAGCAATGGAAATGCGAGATTCTTATGGTTTAGATGGTGCTATGATTGGTAGAGCTTCTATTGGGTATCCTTGGTTTTTTAATGAAGTGAAACATTATTTTAAAACTGGCGAATATTTAGCGAAACCAACAATTGCACAACGTGTGGAAATGGCAAGAAGACATTTGCAGATGGCAATTGACTGGAAAGGCCCAGTTTTAGGTGTTTTTGAAACAAGAAGACATTATACCAATTACTTTAAAGGAATTCCGCATTTTAAAGAATATAGAATGAAAATGGTAACTTCCGACGATGCAAAAGATGTTTTTGCTGCTTTTGATGAAGTGGAAGCTAAATTTGGAAATGCGATTATTCCTGAATTCGAATAAATTTATTTCTCAATAAACTCTTCAGAAATTCTACTACTTGCAATTCTCGCGGCTATATATCCTAAAATTGTAATTGTTAGAATTACAATAAATAAATTCGAAAAACGAAATTCTACTGGATAAGCCAAATCTGGAACAATCATAAAAAGTTCAAATTCCTTTTGAATAAATACTAAAATTATAGCCAATATAAGTCCAATACACATTCCAAAAAGCGTTAGCAAAAAGCCTTGTAAAACGAATATTTTTTTAATTTCTTTTATAGAAGCTCCCAAGCTGAGTAATGTTTTTAGATTTTGTTTTTTATCGATAATCATCATAATAATCGCTCCAATTACATTAAATAAAGCAATAATTACTATTAATGTGAATATTAAATAGGAAACAAAATTCTCTGTATTAATCACTTTATAAAGCACTTCATTTAACTGCTCTTTCGTTTGTATTTTAAAATCTGACCCTAATTTTTCTTGCAAATTCTCTGCAATTAAATTTGCTTCATCTGGGTTTTTTAATTTTAATTCTAAACCAGTAATTTCGTTTTCTTGAAATCTTAAAAGTTCAGATGCATCCTTAAAATCTACAAAAACAAACTTTCCTTCAAATTCTTCTGTTCCCATATAAATACCCACAATTTGAGTTTCTAATTTGTAGAAAGGGTTTCTTGGATTTATAAAACCTGTTCCTGGCTTAGGAACATTAATCGTTAGTGGTTCTCCATAATTTAAAACACCTAAAGAGAGTTTGTTAGATATTCCTCTGCCTATTACAGCAGTATTTTTAAAGTCGCTCTCAAGCCAAGTTCCTTGAGTTAAAGAAGAGTCTATTTGTGTGATTTGTGAATAATTTTCGTCAACACCTTTTATATAGGCGATTTCATTTTTATCATTATATTCTAAAAAGACACGTTCTTCTATTACTTTTGATATAATTTCTATAGAAGAATTATCATCTAAAATCTGTTTTGTTTTATCATCAAATAAAAAAGATTTTCCTTTCGTTGTCGATATTTTAATATCTGGATCAGAAAAATCTAAAAAACTATAGTTAAATGTTTTTAATCCGGAAAAGCCAGAAAGGATAATAAAAAGTGCAAACGAACCTACAATAACTCCAAAAGAGGCAATTATGGTAATAATGTTAATTGCATTATTACCAGTTTTTGTAAATAAATATCTTTTAGCTATAAATAAAGGAAAGCTCAAAGATTTTGCTTGCGCTCTATCTGACATTTTAAGAATTTAGATTTTTTTACGTTTTGGTAAAACATCAGGGTTTTTAATAGGATTTTCGTCTTCGCCTTTTAATGATTTATCAATATCTTCTATATAATCTAAAGTATCGTCACCAAAAAATAATAATTCTGGCATTCTTCTTAATTGGTTTCTCGTTCTTTTCGCCATTTCATGACGTATTAATGGTGTATTAGATTGAATTCCTTTTACAATTTCATCTCTTTTTATTGAAGGAAAAATACTTAAATACACTTTTGCAACTCCCAAATCTGAAGTTACATGAACTTTAGAAACGGAAATAATTACTCCTTTCATTCCATCTTGTGCTGCTTTTTGTAACACATCTACCAAGTCTTTTTGCAAGACTCCAGCAATTTTTCGCTGTCTGTTTGTTTCTTCCATAGTACAAATTTACAATTTTTTAAAGAGTTTCGCTCTTTGTTATAAAAACAAAAATCTCAAAGTATTAGATACTTTGAGATTTTTAAAGTTAATTATTTGTATTCTTAGTCTGCTAAAATAATCGCTTTATTATCATTCAATTCTAATGTACCAGAGTTTATGGCTAAGGTAATTATTTTATCATCATCATTTTGTTGTTCTAACTTGCCATGCAAATCGTCTAAAACTAAGTGATCTTGAGAATGTACATGAATTTTAATAACACCTTCTTTCAAAACTGAAACAATTGGTGCGTGATTATCTAACATTTGAAATTCTCCATTTACTCCAGGAACTGATACTGCATCAACTTCAGATGAAAACAAAATCGCCTCTGGCGTTACAATTTCTAAAAACATATTTATTTAGTTTGCAGTTCGTAGTTCGCAGTTCGCAGTCATTGATTACTGTTTACTGAATACTACCAACTATTTTTAAGCTTCAGCTAACATTTTTTCACCTGCATCAATTGCATCTTGGATAGATCCTCTTAAATTAAATGCTGCTTCAGGATATTTATCTAATTCTCCATCCATAATCATATTAAAGCCTTTAATTGTGTCTTTAATATCAACTAAAACTCCAGGTATACCAGTAAATTGTTCAGCTACGTGGAAGGGTTGAGATAAGAAACGTTGTACACGTCTTGCTCTGTGAACTACTAATTTATCTTCTTCAGATAATTCTTCCATACCTAAAATTGCGATAATATCTTGTAGTTCCTTATATCTTTGTAAAATTTCTTTTACAGCTGTTGCTGTGTTGTAGTGCTCATCACCTAAAATTTCAGCAGATAAAATTCTTGAAGTAGAATCTAAAGGATCTACTGCAGGATAAATACCTAATTCTGCAATCTTACGAGACAATACTGTTGTTGCATCTAAATGCGCAAATGTTGTTGCTGGTGCTGGATCTGTTAAATCATCTGCAGGTACGTAAACCGCTTGTACAGATGTAATAGAACCTTTTTTAGTTGATGTAATACGTTCTTGCATTGCACCCATTTCTGTTGCTAATGTTGGTTGGTAACCTACTGCTGAAGGCATACGCCCTAAAAGTGCAGAAACCTCTGAACCTGCTTGTGTAAAACGGAAAATATTATCTACGAAGAAAAGTACATCTTTTCCTTGACCATCTCCTGCTCCATCTCTAAAGTATTCTGCAATTGTTAAACCAGACAATGCAACTCGTGCACGTGCTCCAGGTGGTTCGTTCATTTGTCCGAATACGAATGTTGCCTTAGAATCTTTCATTCCAGGTTTATCTACTTTAGATAAGTCCCATCCGCCTTCTTCCATAGAATGCATAAAATCGTCTCCATATTTTATAATTCCTGATTCTAACATTTCACGAAGTAAATCGTTTCCTTCACGAGTTCTTTCACCAACTCCTGCGAAAACAGATAAACCACCATGACCTTTGGCGATGTTGTTAATTAATTCTTGAATTAGTACTGTTTTACCTACTCCTGCACCACCAAATAATCCAATTTTACCTCCTTTTGCATACGGTTCAATTAAATCAATTACTTTAATACCTGTAAATAAAACTTCTGTAGAAACAGATAAATCTTCAAACTTAGGTGCAGATCTATGAATTGGCAAACCATCTTTGCCTTCTTTCTTCAAATTTCCTAAACCATCAATTGCATGTCCAGTTACATTAAACAAACGACCATATATATCGTTTCCAATTGGCATTTGAATAGGATTTCCTGTAGCAAGAACTTCAACTCCTCTACTCAATCCATCAGTTGCATCCATTGCAATGGTTCTAACTGTATCTTCTCCAATATGTTGTTGTACTTCTAATACTAAAATTGAACCATCAGCTCTTTTAATTTCCAACGAATCGTAAATTTTAGGAAGCTCTGCATTTTCTGTATTGAATTCAACATCAATTACTGGCCCAATAATTTGAGAAACTTTTCCTGTTGTTGTAGACATTCTGTATCTAATTATAATTATTATTTATATTTCGAGATTTAGCATCTCATTTTCAGGATGCAAAGGTAATTCTTTTGTGTGTAATTAAAAAAGTTTTTAAATTAAAAAACGATTGTAATATAAAATAAAAAAAGCCTCACCAAATGGTGAGGCTTTTCTAAATAAATTATTTGAAGAATTATTTCTTGTTTGTTACTTTGATAACAACTCTTCTGTTTTGAGCTCTACCAGCTCTTGTTTTGTTTGTTGCAACTGGATCACCTTCTCCATAACCAATAGCTTCTAATCTAGTTGTTTTAACTCCTTGTTTTACTAAGTAGTCTCTTACAGCTATTGCTCTTTTTTCTGATAATCTTAAGTTTAATGGAGCAGAACCTGAACTATCTGTATGACCTTCAATTACGAAAGTAGCTTGAGGATTGTTGTTCATAACTTTTACAGCTTCATTTAACTTAGATGTAACTCCTGGTTTGAAAGAAGATTTTCCTACATTAAAGAAAATCGCTTTTGCAACTTCTCCCATAAGAGTTTCATCTTCAGCAGTAATTACAGGCTTAGGACATCCATTGTTAGATGCTGGACCTGCAACAGAAGGACATTTATCATCTTTATCTAAAACACCATCACCATCAGTATCTGGCCAAGGACAACCTCCATTAGACATAGGACCTGCTACGTTAGGACATTTATCGTTTTTGTTGATTACTCCATCTCCGTCAGAATCTGGACAACCTTTATTTGCTTTAGTTCCTTTATCATTAGGACACATATCATCTTTATCAGCAACTCCATCTCCGTCAGAATCAGGACAACCGTTCATTGCAGCTAAACCAGCAACGTTAGGACAAGCATCATCAGAATCTTTGATTCCATCGCCATCAGCATCAGGACAACCGTTAAATTCTTTTAAACCTGCAACTTCTGGACAAGCATCGTCTTTGTCATATACTCCATCTCCATCTGTATCTTTCCCTCCAAATTTAATCACTAGACCTAAAGTCGTTTGATAGTGAGCTCTTACTTTATCAGCAAAACCTTTCTTTGTACCAGTTTGGAAGTTTAAGCCTAAGTTATCACTAAACCAAGTATTAAAACCTAAACCAGCATTTAACATACCTTCTCCACTTGAATCTACAGAAGTATAACCTCCTCCTAAATATACATAAGGATCGAACCAACCAGTATCTCCAACTAAATTGTTAACATCGTACTTAACAATTGCATCTAATCCCCAATAAAGGAAATCTGAATCGTTTTCTGTCACTACTGTTTCAATTTTATTTAAAGAACCAGCTAATTGTAAAGAAAAACCTTTCTCTAAATACTTATCTACAGAAATTCTAGAAATAGAAGGTAATACATTCCAATCTTTGTTTCCTAATAAATCTTTAATCTGGTCTGAAAAATCATCCCCATTATAAAAATCTACATTGTTTAATCCAAAACCTACAACCCAAGGATTGTTTTCATCTTGTGCATTTACGTTGCTAACTGTTACCAACGCAAATAGAGCTATCACAGCCAATTTTAATCGTTTCATTATCAAATTTTTAAATTAAAAGTTCGTTATTTTAATTGCAAAAGTAAGTTCTTAAAACTTATCTACAAAGACAAATCTACAAAATATTACTAAAATTGCAAGTTTTTTTTATTATTCTAAATAACACTAAGCTCTTTACCAACTTTTTTAAAAGCCGAAATCGCTTTATCTAAATGTTCTTGTGTATGTGCTGCAGATAACTGTACTCGTATTCTTGCTTTTTCTTTTGGAACTACTGGAAAGAAAAATCCAATTACATAAATACCTTCTTCTAATAACTTATTTGCCATTGTTTGAGATAATTGTGCATCATACAACATTACTGGTACAATTGCTGCATCTGCTCCAACCAAATCGAAACCTGCTTTTTCCATTTCTGTTCTAAAGTAATTCGTGTTCCATTCTAGCTTATCTCTTAAAGTGGTATCATTAGAAATTAAATCGAAAACTTTTAAAGAAGCTCCAACAATTGCTGGCGCTAATGAATTTGAAAATAAATATGGTCGAGAACGTTGTCGTAAAATCTCAATAATCTCTTTTTTCCCTGTGGTGTAACCACCCATTGCTCCTCCAAGCGCTTTTCCTAAAGTTCCTGTAACGATGTCTACTCTATCCATTACGTTTTTAAGCTCCACAGTTCCTCTTCCTGTTTTTCCGATAAAACCTGTTGCATGGCATTCATCAACCATTACTAAAGCATCGTATTTATCTGCTAAATCGCAAATCTCATCTAATTTAGCAACAATGCCATCCATGGAGAAAACACCATCTGTAACAATAATTTTAAAACGGTGATTTTGTTTATTTGCTTCAATTAACTGCTCTTCTAAAGAATGCATGTCGTTATTATTGTAACGATATCTGGCAGATTTACACAAACGAACTCCATCTATAATGGAAGCATGATTTAAACTATCGGAAATAATTGCATCTTCTTTTGTTAATAAAGGCTCAAAAACGCCTCCATTTGCATCGAATGCTGCTGCGTATAAAATAGTATCTTCTGTGGTGTAGAAATCTGCAATTTTTTGTTCTAACTTTTTATGGATATCTTGTGTACCACAAATAAAACGAACAGAAGACATTCCAAATCCGTGAGAATCTAAAGTGTCTTTTGCAGCTTGAATTACTTCTGGATTGTTAGACAAGCCCAAATAATTATTCGCACAAAAGTTTATAACTTCTTCTCCAGTGGATATTTTTATAACTGCATCTTGAGATGATGTTATAATCCTTTCAGATTTGTATAAACCCGCATCTTTTATTTCTTGAAGTTCTCTATTTAAAGTATTCTTAATTTTTCCGTACATTTTTTATTAATTTAAGAAATACAAAGTTACAAAGTTTATTTTCTTTGCTTATACTTCAACAACGTCAATTTCGTCGTTAATATATATGAGTAGTTTTTTATCTACTTTAAAATACATCGATTTTAAAACACTTTCGTAGTTTTTTAATTGTTGATGGTATTTTTCTGATGAAACACCTGTTTTATAATCTATAATTGTCACTTCATTATTCGAATTGAAAACCAAACGATCTGGAATTATAATTTGATTATCCGCAGTTACAATCTCTCGCTCATTGAAAACAGTAACTTCATCTGAATAATAAAAACTTAATTTTGGATGATTTATAACATTCACAACTTTTTCCTTTATAAGTTTTGTTTCATTTTCATCTAAAACTCCATGTTGTTCATATGAAGAAACAACTTCTTCAATTTGATGATTTGTTTTTATTTTCGAAAATATTTCGTGCAATAAATTTCCATAATCGATGGCTTCTCCTTGAAGAGTGCCCCATAATTTTGATGCACTCGCCAACAAAACAATATTATGTTCTTTCCAAGGTGTTGCTGTAAATTTTTGATGAATTTCTGCAACTGAACTATTTTCTTTCTTCTTACTAACTCTATTTTTATCTCCAAATGAATATTCTAACAACTCATCATTCCAGAGTGATTTCTCTTTTAAATAATTAATGAAGAATCCTGAATAAAATTTTAAATCCTCTTCTTTATTTTTACCCACCAATTTTTTATCCGTAATTATATGCAATTGCTCTACAGCTCTTGTTAACGCAACATATAATAAGTTGAAATTATCTAACTCTAACGCTTCTCTTTGTGAATTAAAAATCTCTAATCCTTTTGCATTTACATAACTTAAATCTCGGTTATAAGGCACCAATAATTCTTGAAAATTCGTATAACTTTCTGGCAGTTCGTCTAACCAAACTTTCGGGTTTATTTGATGATAAATATCTACATTACAAGGAAAAATAACGACTGGAAATTCCAAACCTTTCGATTTATGAATCGTCATTACCTGAACAGCATTTGCACTTTCTGGAGCAACAATACTTAATTTATCTTTTTTTAGTTCCCAAAAATCTAAGAAATCTTGCACATTTGTACCTTTTCTTTGCTGTTCTAAACCAACATCCAAGAAAAATTGCACATATGCATCAGATGACTTTACCAAACGAAATCCTCTTACAATTTCTTCAATTTTTTCGTAAAAAGGAAGCTGATGAAAGGTTGAAATCTCAAACGAAACTCCATATTTTTTTAAAGTTTGAAAAATGGTTGCATTTGCAGATTTCGCAAACGTTTTTAAGAATTGATGTTTTGGTTCATCTAATTGTAAATGTTCGTATAAAAAATACAACATTTCGAAACGTGATTCCTCATCATTTGGGTGTTGTAAAACCTGCAAAACATTTACAATAAAATTGACTTTTACATCATTTTGAAGTAATAATGTTTCTGAAGAAATAATGTTTATTCCTTTTTCTGATAAGTAATTCGCAACTGCAACTCCGTCTTTTTTTGTTCGTGTTAAAATGCAGATTTCATCTAAAGAAAAATCATTTTCGAGCTCTTTTATTTTATCAAAAACTTTCTTCGGATATTTTAATTTGTCATCTTCCTTGTCTTCTTCTTTTTCTAAAAATGAGAGTGATACAAATCCGCCTTTTTTAGGATTTTCTTTTTGTTGATTTCCTTCAAAAAACAACTTTTCATAAGCTTCATTTTGAAGAAATTTTGACGAATGTTGAAAAAACGAATTATTAAAATCGATAACTTCAGAAAAACTCCTAAAATTGGTTTCTAATTCTTTTATCTCTTTTTTAATTTGAAACGGATTTATTCCATTTTCAGTTTCTGAGCCCAAGTTGATAAACTGCTCCGCTTTTCCTCCACGCCATCTATAAATGGCTTGTTTTCCATCGCCAACCAACATTAAATTGCTGTTTTCTTGCGCCAAAGCATTGTCTATTAACGGAATTAAATTCTGCCATTGCAAAACAGACGTATCTTGCATTTCATCAATAAAATAATGCATAAAACGTTGCCCAATTCGCTCGTAAATAAATGGTGCAGGTTGGTCTTTTATATTGTCGGAAATTAATTGATTAAATTCTGCATTTAAACGAATATTATTTTCTTCTTTTATGGAATCTAATTCTGCATTTATATTATTTAAAACAGCTAACGGAATAATACTTTTTAACGCCAATTTATTCATTAAAAATTGCTGGTAAATTTCTTGAGATTCACGAAAGAAACCTATAATTTGTGGTACAATTGCATCTATAGAATTAGAAATTTCTGGTTTTGCAGTTTTTGTGTAATATTGATTATTTCCAATCGCTTTTTCAATGGTTTCACTTCTTTTTATATAATCAATATTTACTGATTTTTCACTTAAATCTATAAAAAATTTAGGTAAAGTTCCTCGCATAAAATCTTTAGTTTCTAAACCTGCAGAATTAATTAAGTTCATACAGTTTTGTCCTACTTCTTTTAAAGATTCTTTTAATTCTTTTTGATGTGTAAAAAGCTTCGATTTTAAATTCGTGAAATCATCTAATTTTTTATTGGCTAACTTTCTAAAGTGTTTGTTATCATCTTCATTTAAAAGAATTCTCGCAAAATCGTTTAGGTCTCTAGAAATATCCCAAGATTTATCATCATCTGTCTTATCGAGTGAATAATCTATGAGTAATTTTGTGAGTTTTTCGTCTGTTCCAATTTTTGAAATTAATAAATCTACAGCTTCATTTAATAAAGAAACAGCATCCATTTCTACTTCAAAATTAAGTGGTAAACCTAAATCATACGCAAAATTCTTAATTATTTTATGCGTAAAACTATCAATCGTAGTTATTGAAAAAGCCGAATAATTTTGCAGAATTGCATCTAAAATTTTCTTACTTCGTTCTTGAATCGTTTCTTTATCGACCGAAATTTCTTCAATAATTATTTTGAATAAATCGTTCTCTTTTCCTTCAGAAAATTCTTCTAAATTCTCTAAAACTCTTTCCTTCATTTCACCAGCTGCTTTGTTGGTAAATGTGATTGCTAATATTTTCTGAAAACGAAAAATATCTTCAGAATTTAGTAAGATTTTTAAGTATTCTTTTACGAGTGTAAAGGTTTTTCCACTTCCTGCTGAAGCGTTGTAAACTTGAAAAGTTGATGGTTGATGCACAGCTTATTTTTATTGCAAAATAATGTTTTTAGATGCAAGAGACAAGAATCAAGAGAAAAGAAAAGCAGGATTTCATTAAAGAAATCCTGCTTTTTAATATTTATGTGAACACATTGTGTTCTATCCTAAACCAACATCCAAACTCATCATTACAATAAAACCTCCAATAAAACCAAGTGTGGCAATATCTGTGTATTTATCTCTCTGGGTTTCTGGAATTACTTCTTCTACAACTACAAAAATCATTGCACCTGCTGCAAATGCCAAAGCGTAAGGTAAAATCGGAGTAAAAAACGAAACTGCTAATGCTCCTAAAACAGCAGCAACTGGTTCCACAACTGCAGATAATTGTCCATACCAAAAACTTTTTAATCTGCTAACTCCTTGCCTTCTTAATGGCATTGCCACTGCAAAACCTTCTGGAAAATTCTGAATTCCGATTCCAATTGCTAACGAAATTGCAGCAATAATCATCTCTGTCTGTTCTACTCCAACCAAAGTGGATGCTGCTCCAAACAAAACTCCAACTGCTAAACCTTCTGGGATATTATGTAGCGTAATTGCCAAAACTAATAATGTAGATCTATGTAATTCGGTTTTTACACCTTCAGCTTCACTTTCCTTAAAGTTGATATGTAAATGTGGCAAAATTTTATCCATTCCAAACAATGATAATGCTCCTAAACCAAAACCAATTGCAGCTGGTAAAACTTTTACAAAACCTTCTCCTGGAGAATTTTCTATTGCTGGTGCTAACAAACTCCAAAAACTTGCTGCAACCATTACACCTCCAGTAAAACCAAGCATTCCATCTAAAACTGCTCTATTTAATTTTTTAAAAAAGAAAACCAAAGCAGCTCCTGCAGCTGTTAAACCCCAAGTAAAAAGCGAGGCGTATAATGCTGCTAAAATCGGATGTTCTTTACCAAATTCAACTAATTGATCGAATGTACTCATGATTTTTTGATATATAAATTGTTTGCTATTTTGTTTGATATTGATAATTTTTTCCCTTCAACTAAAATGGATAAAGAATTATCAAACTCTTCTTTTTCTAAAATGGTTATTTGTTTTCCTAAAGTGATGCCTTTTTTATCTAAAAACTGTAAAAATTCTGATGAAGAATCATCTACACCCACACAAACTCCACTTTCGTTTTTAGATAAAGTTGATAATAAACTCTTCTCTATTGTTTTTAAATTCCCTTCTTCATCTGGAATTGGATCTCCATGAGGATCGTGTGTTGGAAAACCCAAAAAAGAATCTAATTGATTTATTAATTTCGATGATTTTATGTGCTCTAATTGTTCTGCAACTTCATGCACTTCGTCCCAAGAAAAATTTAATTTTTCCACCAAAAAAACCTCCCACAATCTATGCTTTCTAACAACATTAGCGCCAGTTTTCTTTCCTAATTTGGTTAAAGTTACTCCTTTATATTTCTTATAAACCACTACTTTTTTGTCAGATAATTTTTTAATCATATCTGTTACAGAAGAAGCTTTTGTTTGTAATTTTTCTGCAATTGCATTTGTACTAATTCCTTTATCAGTCTCTAACTGTAAATGATAAATTGCTTTTAAATAATTTTCTTCCGAAAGCGTAAACATTTGTACTTATTTAGTCTTGCAAATATAAACTTTTTATTATTATAAAAATATATTTTTAGTCTTGTCTAAAAATAATATTATATTTGTCGAAATATTTATTTAAAGTGATAAAAATATTCATTAAAATTAGTTATCTTTTTTTCTTCGGAATTATCTCTACTTACGCTCAAAACAATAGTGTTTCTGGTAAAGTAATTTCAAACGAAGAAGTTTTACCTTTTGTAAACATCTATTTAAAGAATACAAAATTAGGAACTGCAACTAACGAAAAAGGTTATTTTGAGTTGAAAAAAATTCCCAATGGAACCTATACAATTGTGGCAAGTTCTGTTGGTTTTAAATCGAAATCAGCAAGAATTATACTTTCTGGAAATGAAAAAATCACCAAAAACTTCAACTTAAACGAAAATAGTTCTTTGGAAGAAATTGTAATTTCCGGAACTTTAAAACCTGTTACAAAATCGAACAGTCCTGTTCCTGTTGAAGTTTACAGCAAAACATTTTTCAAGAAAAATCCTACAACTTCCATTTTTGAATCGATGCAAAATGTAAACGGAGTTCGACCACAATTAAATTGCAATGTTTGTAACACTGGCGATATTCATATTAATGGTTTAGAAGGCCCATATACGTTTGTTTTAATTGATGGAATGCCAATTGTAAGTGGGCTTTCCACAGTTTATGGTTTAACAGGAATTCCACAAGCATTAATAGAAAGAGTGGAAGTTGTAAAAGGGCCAGCATCTACTTTATATGGTTCTGAAGCTGTTGGAGGGATTATAAATATCATCACAAAAAAACCTTCAAACGCGCCAATTTTATCAACGGATATTTTAACGAGTTCTTGGGGAGAAGTGAATACTGATATTGGTTTACGATATAAAATCTCAGAAAAAACACAAGGTCTTTTAGGAATTAATTATTTTAATTATCAGAATAGAATTGATAATAATAAAGACGGATTTACAGATTTAACGCTTCAAAATAGAATTTCAATTTTTAACAAAGTAAATATTGAAAGAAAAAGCAACAAAATTTTCACTATTGCTGGACGTTTTGTTTATGAAGACAGATGGGGAGGAGAAATGGATTGGGAACGTAAATTTAGAGGAACTGATATAAAATATGGCGAAAGTATTTACACAAATAGATGGGAAACTTTTGGAACTTACGAATTACCAACTTCAGAAAATATTAATTTTCAATTTAGTGCAAATGGGCATTATCAAAATTCTTTTTATGGAACAGATGCTTACGATGCTGAACAAGTTATTGGTTTCGGACAATTTGTGTACAACAAACAAATTGCAGAAAAACATGATTTATTGTTAGGTTTGGCTTACAGATATACTTTTTATGATGATAACACTTTTGCCACTTTCGAAAATGATGGAATTACAAACAAGCCTTCTATAACACATTTACCAGGCGTTTTTATACAAGATGAAATTGCTCTGAATACTCAAAATAAATTATTATTAGGCGCAAGATGGGATTATAATAGTTTGCATGGAAGTATTTTTTCGCCAAGAATAAATTACAAATGGAACTCAAAAGACAAGTCAGATATTTTTAGAGCAAGTGTTGGTAATGGTTTTAGAGTTGCTAATGTTTTTACGGAAGATCATGCAGCTTTAACTGGTGCAAGAGAAGTGGAATTTGATGGTGAATTAGACCCAGAAACTTCTTGGAACGCAAACATAAATTATGTAAAAAAAATAAACACAGAAAACGCTTTTATTACTTTAGATGGAAGTGCTTTTTATACCTATTTCAACAATCGTATTTTACCTGATTACGAAACAGATCCTAACAAAATTATATATGCAAATTTAGAGGGATTTTCTGTTTCTAAAGGTATTTCTTTAAACACAGATATTACATTTACAAACGGTTTATCACTAAATGCAGGCGCCACTTTAATGGACGTTTCCATAACAGAAAATGGTATAAAAACAAGACAATTATTAACAGAAAGTTTTAGTGGAGTTTGGTCTATTTCCTATAAATTTAATTATAATTTTTCTATTGATTATACTGGAAATGTTTATGGTCCAATGAGACTTCCTTTAATAAGCAAAACAGATCCAAGAGATGCAAATTCGCCTTGGTTTAGTATTCAGAATATTCAATTGACAAAAAAATTCACGAACAGTTGGGAGTTGTATGGAGGCGTAAAAAATCTATTGAATTTTACACCAGCTTCAAATAGTATTGCTCGTTCTTTTGATCCTTTTGACAAAGACGTTGTTTTTGATGCAAATGGACAAGCAACTGCAACACCAAACAATCCAAACGCATTGACTTTTGATCCAAGTTATGTTTATGCTTCCAACCAAGGAATTAGACTGTTTTTAGGATTTCGTTACACCATATTTTAAATGATGAAACAAATATTTCTTCTTCTTATTTTCTTCGGAAGTTTGGCTACTTTTTCACAAAAAAAGGAAGACAAATTAAATGTCTATACATTTTCTGAAGCAGAGAAATTACATCAGCAAAAACCAAAACCTATTATTGTTTTTGTTTCTACAGATTGGTGTAAAATTTGTTTTGGAATGCAAAAAACTACTTTTAAAAACGATGAAATTATTCAGCTTTTAAATGAACAATTCTATTTCATAAAATTAAATGGCGAAGAAAAAAAAGACATCACTTTTTTAGGAAAAACATTTGTTTACAAACCTACTGGAACAAATACTGGTGTGCATGAATTAGCAAATGAACTGGCTTTAGTTAACTCTAAAATAAGTTACCCAACAACTGTTATTTTAAACACAGAATTTACGATTGATGTACAAATTCCTAATTATCTAGATAGCACTATGTTTTTAAAAATTATCGAAAAGTATTCCGAAGAAAAAATTTAGTTTTTACAACTCCCAAAGTCTAGGATTCAAAGACCTAAATCCAAAACTATACACAAACCCAATAGAAGGATATACATGAGATTTTTGGCTCTCGAATTTAGATTCAGAAAACTTATACATAACTTGTAAATTCATTCCATATTGTTGCGTAAACCAGAAAGTAGCACCTCCACCAAAATTTAAAGTTGGTGTAAGTTTTGTTGCGCTAATAAAACTTCCTCCCAACAAAACATAGGGCACAACATTGTCTATAGAAGTACCAAAATCGTAACGTAAAGTTCCATCGAAAGTGGTGTATTTTTGTTTATCTCCAACAGCAGTTGCAAAACCAGCATCTAAAACTAATCCTTTAAAAATATATCTAGAAATGTTTAGTCTAGGAGATTGATTTGCCAATTGACCACCAACGACTCTTCCTGCATCTAAAGAATATTTTGCCCCAGCAATACTTACTCCTGCAGTCCATTTATTCTGTTTATTTTGGGCAATAGTTCCAATTGAAAAAGTTAAAAAGAATAACAACACAAAGTTAAAATTGATTCTCATAATTGGAGGATTAGTTCGTTTTATATAAACAGATTGGCCACAAATATATTGTAATCTTCAAGAAATCAAAATAGTAAATGGTTTTTTATTAATGAACTCCTTACATTTGCACAAAAATTAGCACGTTGAGCAAGCAGCACATTGTAAATCAATATCAAAAAACTGCGAATGTTTCGCAGATTGTTACAGCCCTTCAACAAGAAAAAAACCATTTTCAAATATCGAACTTGGTTGGTTCTTCGTTGTCTTTTGTTATTTCCGAAACTTTTAAAAAAGCAGACAAACCATATCTTTTAATATTTAATGATAAAGAAGAAGCTGCTTATTATTTAAATGATTTAGAGCAACTTTTAGGAGATAAAAATGTGCTTTTTTATCCAGGATCATACAGAAGACCTTATCAAATTGAAGAAATAGATAATGCCAATATATTATTACGTTCAGAGGTTTTAAATAGAATAAACTCTAGAAAAAAACCAGTAATAATAGTAACATATCCAACTGCCCTTTTCGAAAAAGTAGTTACCAAAAAAGAGTTAGAAAAAAATACTTTAAAAGTTACTGTTGGCGAAAATTTGTCTTTAGATTTTGTAAACGAAATTTTATTTGAGTACAAGTTTAAACGAGTAGATTTTGTAACAGAACCAGGAGATTTCTCTGTTCGTGGAGGAATTATAGATGTTTTTTCGTTTTCTAATGACGAGCCATACAGAATTGAATTTTTTGGAGATGAAATTGATAGTATTCGTTCTTTTGATGTAGAAACGCAACTTTCTAAAGAAAAGATGAAGAAGGTTTCTATAATGCCAAATGTAGAAAATAAAACTTTACAAGAAAGTAGAGAAAGTTTCTTAAAATATATTGCTGATAAAACGGTTATTTTTACAAAAAACCTTGATTTATTGGCAGGAAATTTAGATAAATTCTATCAAAAAGCAGAAGAAGCTTTTAACGATTTATCTAAAGAAATAAAACATGCAAAACCTGCTGAATTATTTTGTGATGGAACCTATATAAAAAACCAAATTGAAGAATTTTCTTTGGTGAATTTTGGAAATCAAAATAAAGAAAATGCCGAAATTAGTTTTAACACAATTTCTCAACCTTCATTTAACAAACAGTTTAATTTATTAATTGCAAATTTAGAAGAATATCATAAAGCTGGTTTTACCAATTATATTTTTTGCGCAAACGACCAACAAGCAAAACGTTTTCATGATATTTTTGATGATGCAGATGAAGATGTCCATTACGAAACTGTTGTTTTTCCATTATACCAAGGTTTTGTAGATGTAGACAATAAATTAGTTTGTTATACAGATCATCAAATTTTTGAACGTTATCATAAATTCAGATTAAAAAATGGTTATGCAAAAAAACAGGCCATTACTCTTCAAGAATTAAATAAACTAGAAATTGGCGATTATGTAACACACATGGATCATGGAATTGGAAAATTTGGTGGTTTACAAAAAATTGATGTTCAAGGTAAAAAGCAAGAAGCCATTAAATTGGTTTATGGCGAACGTGATATTTTATACGTGAGCATTCACTCGCTTCATAAGATTTCTAAATTCAATGGAAAAGATGGGAAAGCACCTAAAATTTACAAATTAGGTTCTGGAGCTTGGAAAAAAATAAAACAGAAAACAAAAGCCAGAGTTAAGCATATTGCGTTTAATCTAATTCAATTATATGCAAAAAGAAAATTACAAAAAGGGTTTTCTTTTGGACCAGATACACATATTCAGCATGAATTAGAAGGTAGTTTTATGTATGAAGATACTCCAGACCAATTTACAGCAACACAAGATGTAAAAAATGATATGGAAAAAGAGCAACCAATGGACAGATTGGTTTGTGGTGATGTAGGTTTTGGAAAAACAGAAGTTGCTGTAAGAGCTGCCTTTAAAGCTGTTGATAATGGAAAACAGGTCGCAATTTTAGTGCCAACTACTATTTTGGCATTTCAACATTTTAAGACTTTTTCTGAAAGATTAAAAGATTTTCCAATTAGAATAGATTATTTAAATCGCTTTAGAACTGCAAAACAAAAAACTGCAGCCATAGATGGTGTAAATGATGGTTCTGTAGATATTATTATTGGTACGCATCAACTAACAAATCAACGAATAAAGTTTAAAGATCTAGGACTTTTAATTATAGATGAAGAGCAAAAATTTGGTGTTGCTGTAAAAGATAAGCTGAAAACTTTAAAAGAAAATGTAGATACGTTAACCCTTACTGCTACTCCAATTCCAAGAACTTTGCAATTTAGTTTAATGGCTGCAAGAGATTTATCTGTAATAAAAACGCCACCACCAAATAGACATCCAATTGAGAGTAATGTAATTCGTTTTTCGGAAGAAGTAATTCGTGATGCAATTTCGTATGAAATCTCAAGAGGAGGCCAAGTTTTCTTTATTCATAATAGAATAGAAAACATAAAAGAAGTCGCAGGTTTGTTGCAAAGATTGGTTCCTTCTGCGAAAATAGGAATTGGTCATGGACAAATGGAAGGCAAGAAACTGGAAGGTTTAATGCTTGGTTTTATGGACAATGAATTTGATGTTTTGGTTTCTACAACAATTATTGAAAGTGGATTAGATGTGCCAAATGCAAACACCATTTTCATTAATAATGCGAATAATTTTGGTTTGTCTGATTTACACCAAATGCGTGGTAGAGTTGGTCGTTCTAACAAAAAAGCCTTTTGTTATTTTATAACTCCTCCTTATCATATGATGACAGATGATGCCAGAAAAAGAATTGAAGCCTTGGTTTTATTTTCTGATTTAGGAAGTGGAATTAACATTGCCATGAAAGATTTAGAAATTCGTGGTGCTGGAGATTTATTAGGTGGTGAACAAAGTGGATTTATTAATGATATTGGTTTTGATACGTATCAAAAAATATTACAAGAAGCCATTGAAGAATTGAAAGAAAATGAGTTTGCAGATTTGTATCCAACAGATAATTCCAAGCCAAAAGAATATGTAAAAGAAGTACAAATAGATACCGATTTCGAAATACTTTTTCCTGATGATTATGTGAATTCAATTACAGAAAGATTGGCTTTATACAACAAATTAGGAACGTTAGAAAAAGAAGAGGAATTACAAACTTTTGAAAAAGAAATTATAGATAGATTTGGCGAATTTCCAACCCAAGTTGAAGATTTGTTGGATTCTGTAAGAATAAAATGGCTTGCCAAAGAATTGGGGTTAGAGAAAATTATTCTGAAACAAAAAAGAATGCTTGGCTATTTTGTTTCGAATCAACAAAGTGATTTTTACCAAACTGAAGCTTTTTCTCGCATGTTAAAATACGTGCAACAAAACCCAAAAAGTTGTGTGATGAAAGAGAAAGAAACTAAAAACGGTTTGCGATTACTAATTACATTTATAAGAATAGATTCTGTAAAAACAGGGTTGAGTATTTTACAGAAAATATAAAATGGCGTCGATATTTGGTCATGCTTTCATTTCATTTGCTTTAGGAAAAAGTTTTTCAAAAAAAACCAGACTTGGAAATTATTTACCCTTGCGATTATATGTGCAATTATTCCTGATGCAGATGTTATTGGATTTCAGTTTAACATTTCTTATGGAAGTTTTTGGGGACATAGAGGTTTTTCTCACTCATTTCTTTTTGCATTAATTTTTGGAGTTCTAGTAACATTTTTTTTCTTCAAAAAACATTTTTTTACCAAAAAAGGAATTATTTTAATGTTTTTTTTCTTTCTATGTACTGCATCACATTCAATTTTAGATGCAATGACAACTGGAGGAAAAGGAGTTGCCTTTTTTTCTCCATTTAATAATACTCGCTATTTTTTTCCTTGGAGACCAATTAAAGTTTCGCCAATTGGAATTATGCGTTTTTTTAGTGAACGAGGTTTAAAAGTTATATATAGCGAACTCATTTGGATTGGAATTCCAAGTATGGTTTATATGCTAATAACATATTTTATAAAAAGAAAAAATAGATAATGCAAAACTCCCATTTAAAAAATATACTCCTATTACTTTTAGCGACCACTTTTATAAGTACTTCTGGAGTTTTAGGTAAATATATAAACATGGCTCCAGAAATAATTATCTGGTTTCGCTCTATTTTTGCAGGTGTTTTTTTGTTTATCTATTGTAAATTTAAAAAAGTAGACTTAAAAATAAAACAGCGAAAAGATTTAACGCCATTTGTAATTAGTGCATTTTTAATGGCAATACATTGGATTACTTATTTTTATGCATTAAAGCTATCTAATGTTGCTATTGGAATGCTTTCTATATATACTTTTCCAGTAATTATTGCTTTTTTAGAACCGCTATTTATTAAAACGAAATTCAATCCAATTCATATTTTTTTAGGGCTATTAGTTTTAACTGGATTGTACATTTTAACACCAGAATTAAGTTTAGAAAATTCCGATTTAAAAGGAATTCTTTTGGGCGTTTTTTCCGCTTTTTGTTATGCGATTAGAATCTTAATTCTAAAACAACATGTTGGTAATTACAATGGAAGTATGTTAATGTTTTATCAGACTTTAATTATAAGTATTATGTTGCTTCCTTTATTGTTTTTTGGAAATTTCTCTAATTTTCAAAGTCAATTACCATATTTAATTTTATTGGCTTTAATAACTACTGCAATTGGGCACACAATGTTAGTGCATTCTCTAAAACATTTTTCGGCTTCTACTGCAAGTATAATTAGTAGTATCCAGCCAATTTCTGGAATAATAATTGCGTATTTTGTGTTAACAGAAATTCCAAGTAAGGCAACATATATTGGAGGTTCGTTAATCTTAGCTACTGTTATTATAGAAAGTTTTCGAAGTAAAAAATAAATTTATTTTTTATAAGAAACACTTTATAAATTATCATTTAAAAAAAAATGAAATCGCAATTCTCACTACGATTTCATTTTAAATAATTTACTATATATAATACAACCTATTTCATAGGCACTTTTACGATTACAGTTTCTCCTCTACCTTTTTCGTTAGCGATACTTTGTATGGTCCATAAATCTTTAAAATTATCTCCATCTACCATTGTTCCACTATAGTCTCCCCAAGAAACTCCGTTTGTTGCTCCTCTCCCTTCACCTAAATTTACAATAGTTTTTAAGGTTCCTTTTGGATCATTTGCATATCTAAATGCCATTCTTGGACTTATAAACATATTTTCATTCGTTTCTTGAAAACCAACTAAAACATCGTTATTAGAATTTACACCAATAGTTGTTTGTATGTAATTTGTACCTTTTCTATAAACTAAACCTGTTTGTACAATTGTACCATCTGTTTTTACTTGATGCCATTGAACAGCAGAATTTCCTTCCACATTTACAGCTTGAGAGAACCAAATATAACCACCTTGCATTACCAAGTTTTTTGGATTTCTATCTCCAGAAGATGTTTTTTGATCTGTTCCTTTTTGTGGAGATTGTGGAGGATAATTTGTATATTTTAAATTATGAAGTTTGTTTCCAACTTCTTCATAAACTGGAGAACCATCTTTTGCAGAAGTTACTTTATTAATAATAAATCGATCTTTTTTAATTGTAAAAAAGTGTAAATCTTCTGTATCGTCTTGTGTAAAAATAGGATGTCCTAAACTTCCTTTAAAGTGATAGACTGTTGCTGGTTTCCCAGATTTCACTTCTTTCGCATTTAAAACAAACGTTCTTTCGTCTCCACCAGGAAAAGAATAAGCAATCCATTTTTTACTATAACCAATACCTCCTCCATCTACACCTTTTGGTGCTGGAACAGGATAAACATTCCAAGCTTTGTTTGGATTATCCGTTTCTGAAACAGCGACATTTACTGGCTTCTTTTTTGCTTTATCCCAAGGATTCCATAAGTCGAAAACAAACATTTTGTTGTGTGCATCGTAATACATTTTTGGGTCAATTCCGTTGTTGAAACATCTTTGAGATGCACCATCAATAAAATTTCCTTTTTTGTCGTAAATAACCAAACCAGAATTAGAACCATGTAAAATATAGCCTCCACCAATTGCAATTTGCGGATCTACTTGTCTGTTTCCATCCATACTTCCATTAAACTGCATGTAACCATTTACTGTTTTAGGATTTCCACCTTGTACACGTTGTTTACAGTCATCATTTCTAAATTCATTTTTATGAATTGGAGTAATTACTTCGGTTCTAGAAGGTGTTATTTGATTTTGTGCGGATACTACTGTAGAAACTGATAAGGCAATTCCTAAAATAGCGACTATTTTTTTTGTGAATGTCATACGTCTTTTTGTAAAGTGATTGATGCTATTAAATTATGTTTTTGTTTTTTCAAATTTCTTAAATAAATAGCTTTTAAAGGGGCGAAAATTTATGCAATTATGGGAGTTATAATGGGCGCAAGAAAATTTTATTTTTTTTAAAAAAGAGGTTTATTATTTGATTTTGTGTTCTTTAGAATTTATATAATTAACTCCTTGTTATTCCTGTAAAGAAGTTTGCAAACAAGTTTAGCCCAGATTGAACGACATGTTTGAGCTCTTTTTTATTCTTTTTTGAATAAAAAAAGCGAGTAGTGAAAGCTGGAAATAGCTCCTAAAAAAAAGACATCTTTTTAAAAATGAAGTATGGATTCCTGCCTTCGCAGGAATGACATTGTGAGTTTAAAATTTGAGTGAGAGATAAAAAAACACTTGGTATTAAAACAACTCTTTATTACTAATATCTAAATAGTTACGCTTTACAAATGCGAGAATTGTTTCGAGAATTTCGCCCATATTTTCGCAATCTTTAAACTTTACATCTCCCACATATTTTATTAAATGAGATTTTAAAAGTTCTACGTTTTCTGGGAAAGAAATCGTGTCTGCTTTCATGCATTTAATTAAACGTGCAGTTCTTCTTGGTGCAGTAATCATCCTTTTTGCCATGAAAGAACGTTCTTCTATTTTATATTGTCTTATGGAATTGTTTTTTAGTTTTTTACCAACCATTTCTATCATCTTAAAGTTCTCTTTCATGAACTGTAAGTTGTAAACTTTTAGGTTTCCTTCGAAAGATTGTTGATCGAAATCTATGGCTCTAATCTTATAAATAATATGGTCGAAATCGTGCGTTGGTGTAATTACATAGTTGTAAGAACGCATATCACCCAACAAGCGCACCAAACAACGTTCTTTAAATTTTACAAATTCTTTGGCGATTTGAGATTTTTCTAATTCTGTACAATGTGGCAAGAAATCTCGCATAAAGTCGTCTCCAGGAATTCCTGCAATATGTTCTTCTATTAAAGTGTCTTTGTAAACCAGAAAGTTCATGTTATGAGGAGAAAGTATATGTTCTAATTCCAAACCATAAACTCTAGAAGCATCCGCCTTTTTTACATAAAAATAGGTGAAATTATCATTTAAAATATTTCTAATTTTTATTCTGAATGGTTTCGAATTACCAAACGTACAGTAATCAATAGCATCTACATTTAAAAAGGGTATTGCATCGTCATTTCCATCTGAATGCAACATTGTATAGACTTTCTTAAGGCTTTTATCAATCTCGTTTCTATCGGAATCTGAGTAATAGGTACGAATCCAAAGTGTGTCTTCATCATTTTTATCATAGACAGTTACTGAGCCTTGAAAACGCAATAAATCGTCATAACAAATAGAATTTTTCATGTTTCTATTGTAGTTTTTTAGATATGCATGCAACATTTCATTTATGGGAAATGAAGGCTTTTTCTTGGACATCAATTTTTTTTCTACTGCCATCTCTCTTTTCTATTGATTTTTCTCAAAAATAAGAATAATTAAAGGATTATTTTAAAACGAATTATTTAAATCAGTTCAAATAATTTTCCAGGTAAAGGTTTTAAAACTCCTTTCATTTCCATCTGTAATAAAATAGATGATAATTGATAAATAGGAATATTACATTCCAAAGAAATTACATCTAATAATTGTTGCCCTTTTTGGTGTAACAAATCGTAAATTTTTTGCTCGTTTTCATTCAACTCCACAAATAATTGTTTTTGAATGGGTTTGGGTTTTTCTTGAATGTCCCAATTTAGCATTTTTACAATATCTTCTGCTGAAGTTAATAATTGCGCTCTGTTATTTTTGATAAGGTTATTACAACCTTTGCTATAAATATCTGTGGTTCTTCCAGGAACTGCAAAAACGTCTCTATCGTAAGAATTGGCAATATCTGCAGTTACTAAAGAACCTCCTTTTTCTGCAGATTCTATAATTATAGTTGCTTTAGAAATTCCTGCAACAATTCTGTTTCGTTTTAAAAAATTTTCTCTTAAAGGTGTTTCTTGGTGCCAAAATTCGGTTAGAAATCCACCATTTTCATTTACTTGATTGATGTATTTTTTATGAACTTTAGGATAAATTTCTTCTAAACCATGTGCTAAAACTGCAATTGTTTGTAGCTTATTTTTAACGGCTGCTTTGTGCGCACAAATATCTACTCCGTAAGCAAAACCACTTACAATTATTGGATTGTGTTCTGCTAAATCGTCTACAAGTTTGTTACAAAAATCTCGTCCATAAGAACTCATGTTTCTTGTACCAACGATTGAAATAATTTTATCATTCGAAAAATCGATATTTCCATCTTTAAATAACAAAATTGGGCTGTCTATACAATGTTGTAAATTGCTTGGATAATCGTTATCCAGAAAATAGGAATAATTAATATTATTATCTAGAATATATTTTAGCTCTTGTTCTGCAGATTTGACGTTTTTAGCATCAAAAAGATGTTTTAAAACGTGATTTCCAATTCCGTTTATTTTTGATAAAGTTGTCGCTTTTTCATTGAAAATTTCAGAGACATCTCCCACATTTACAATGAGTTTCTTTGCCAAAATATCGCCAACAGCTTTACTTTTCTGCAATCGTAAAATAGCGAGTAATTTTTCTTCTTCCAACACATAACAATTTGACAACCAAGATATAAAAAAATTGTTGATAATTTTTAGAGAACTTTCTTTTGTGAAACCCCAAAACTTATATATTTGTTACAATGAATTTAGCCAACTACATAAACGATTTATTATACAGATACGATTGCGTAATTGTTCCAGATTTTGGAGGATTTGTAACCAATAGAATTGGTGCAAAATTAAATGAGAATACTCATACTTTTTATCCGCCAACGAAACAAATAACGTTTAATAGTCATCTACAACATAATGATGGTTTATTGGCAAATTACATTGCTTCTACCGAAAACATTTCTTTCGAAAAGGCTTCTACTGCTATTTCTTTGTCTGTAATTAAGTGGCAAAACGAAATTCAGACTAAAACTGTAAGTCTTAAAAATTTAGGAACTATTTCCCTAAATGAAACGCAACAAATTGTTTTTGAACCAACTAAAGAAGTTAATTTCTTAACAGAATCTTTTGGATTATCTACTTTAGAATCTTCCGCAATTAAAAGATATAAAGAACAAGTAAAACCTTTAGTTCCTGTTACTAAAACTGATGACAAAAAAGGCGTTCCTGCATTTATAAAATATGCTGCAACTGCTGCAATTTTATTAACATTAGGTTTTGCAGGTTACAATGGTTATCAACAAAACAAGCAAAAAGAAGTTTTGGCAACCCAGCAAGAAGCGTTGGATAAAAAAATACAATCTGCAACTTTTGTAATTTCTAACCCATTACCTACAATTGAGTTGAATGTTGCTAAAGAAATTGTAAAACCTTATCATGTTGTTGCTGGTGCATTTCAGTTTCCTGAAAACGCTGCTAAAAAGGTAAAACAGTTAAAAGCGAAAGGATTTGATGCTAAGATTATTGGAGTTAATAAATGGGGTTTAACTCAGGTAACTTACAATAGTTATGCTGATAAAAATAAGGCGATTAACAGTTTAAATAAAATTAAGAGAACTGTTTCTAAAGATGCTTGGTTGCTTATAAATACTCCAAAATAATTTACCTTTTCTTTATACTTTTTGCCTTCACTTTTAACTAAGTGATTACTATCTTTGCGAAAAATTTATTTTTTGATGGAAACAAAAACACCTAAAGATTCTTTAACCATTTTAACAGATTTAGTTTTACCTGGAGATACTAATTATTTAGACAATCTTTTTGGTGGAGAGTTATTGGCTAGAATGGATAGAGCTTGTAGCATTGCAGCAAGAAGACACTCTAGAAGAATTGTAGTAACAGCATCTGTAAACCATGTTGCATTTAACAAATCTGTGCCAGTTGGAAGTGTAGTTACAGTAGAAGCTAAAGTTTCTAGGGCATTTAAATCTTCAATGGAAATTTATGTTGATGTTTGGATTGAAGACAGACAATCTGGACAGAAAACAAAAGTAAATGAAGGTATTTATACTTTTGTTGCTGTCGATGAAACAGGGAAACCTGTTCAAATTCCGCAAATTATTGCAGAAACAGATTTAGAAAAAGAACGTTATGAAGGTGCTCTAAGGCGTAAACAATTAAGTTTGGTTTTGGCTGGTAAATTAAATCCTAATGAAGCCACAGAATTAAAAGCATTATTTAATTAATATTATTATGGAATTTTTTAACCACTATAAATTTATTGGAACTATTCTTGTTTTTGTTGTTGCTATTTTTACAAGATGGGCAATTACAAAATCTTTACGAAAAATTCAATTGAAATTCGGTTTTCAAAAAGCGAGAATATTAGTAACAAATAAAATTATTACAATTCTAATTTATGTAACTGTTATAATTGTAGTTGCCTTTATTTGGGGTGTTGACGAGAAACAATTACTAATTTATGTTTCCTCTTTTTTAACCATTTTAGGAATTGCATTTTTTGCACAATGGTCTATACTTTCTAACATTACTGCTGGTATTATTCTATTTGTAAATTATCCCGTAAAAATTGGAGATACAATTACTGTTTTAGAAAAAGACAATAATATTACTGGAGAAATTAGAGATATTGGTGCTTTTTTTATCACTTTAAGAACCCCAGAAAAAGAATTAATTACATTACCAAATTCTATTATTCTTCAAAAAAGTATAAAATATTTTCCACAACCAGATTAATTAATCTTTTGCTTGATATAAAATATATAAAAAAAGCCAGTGAAAATTTCACTGGCTTTTTGCTATTTATCGTTTTTATATAACTACTTTAATTCTTGTTAAAGAAATATTATGCAGTTTGTTCTTCGTGTTTTCCTTCGTAAATTTCTTCTACCAATTTTGCATTAAATGCTGGTAAATCTTCAGGATTTCTACTAGTTACCAATCCTGCATCTACAACAACTTCTTCGTCTGTCCAATTTGCGCCTGCATTAATAATATCTGTTTTAATAGAACAGTAAGAAGTTACATTTCTGCCTTCTAAAACACCTGCTTCTGCCAACAACCAAGGTGCGTGACAAATTGCTGCTACTGGTTTATGGTTTTCGAAAAACGATTTTACAAAATCTACTGCATTTTTATCATTTCTTAAAGTATCTGGGTTTATAACTCCTCCAGGTAACACCAATCCATTATAATTTGCTTGCGAAACTTCGTCTAAAGTTTTATCTACTTGATAAGAATTACTCCAATTTCCATTTTTCCAAGCTTTAATATTTCCAGATTTTAGAGAAACAATATGCACATCTGCACCTGCATTTTCTAAGGCTTGTTTTGGTTCGCTTAATTCACTTTCTTCAAATCCATTTGTTGCTAAAATTGCAACTGTCTTTCTGTTTAAGTTTTCCATTTTGTATTTTTTAAAGTTAATATATATTGAAAGTAGATGTAAAATCTAAATTCAATACTAAATTACAAAGTATAAGAAACTTCGATTAACGGTATCGAAAACAAAATTGACACAAATACTATTTAAGAGGATTTTAAGCGTATGTTTAGTGTAAAAAACAACCTATCTCAAATCTTTAGGATCAATTATATTCTGTTCTAAAAGCTGTTTTATTACAATTTCTGTCATGTCGCTTTTAAAGGCAAATTCGTATCGAATATCTACAACATAAGCTTTTAAACGCATTTTTAAATACGAACGACCTTCTTTTACCTCGTTAAAAAATAACACGTAAATAGGTTTGTTTAAATAGATGTATTTAGAGATTTGAGCGGATTCATTCGCTAATTGACGAACGCGTTTAGTATCCACTGTAATTGGTAAATAAATTTCTGCAACAACTTGGCAATTGGCTTCACCTGTATTAGAATTCGACACAGATTGGTTCATTAATTCTCCATTAGGAATACTTACCAAAGAATCGTCTGCAGTTACAATTCGTATCGAACGCAAACCAATTTCTACAACTTCTCCATAATGACTACCAACTTCAATTTTATCGCCAACTGTAAAAGGTCTATCTAAAAGAATTATAATTCCACCAAAAATATTCTTAATAATATCTTGTGATGCAAAACCAACTGCAATACCTAATGAAGCAGAAACTGCAATTAGTGTGGCTGCAGGAGGTTGAAAAATTGCAACAATAATTAAAACGATGATAAAAATCCAACCAAAAATCTTAACTACAGGAATAATTCCTTTTATTGCAATACGTTGGTTTGTAAATTTTTCTGCATATCGTTCTAATAACTTAACAGTAAATTTTATAAATAAATAGCCAATAATAATAAATATAATTGCCCAGAAAATTTTTCCTGCAGAAAAGAATTCCCAAATTGGTGGTGGCGTTAAATTCTCTACTATTTTATCTTTGGTGTTTTTTACTTCTTTTTTAACCTCCTTCTTTGCTTCAGCTTTTACAATACTATTTATTTTCAGAGAATCAACTTTTACAGTATCTACTTGTTGAACAGTTGAAGATTGAATTGGTAAAAACGCAGTTATATTTTTATTTATTGCCATTAAATTGGCAGAAATAAAGAGGAATATGATAATTATTTTTTTCATTGTATTTATTTAATGAATCACATTTTTACTTTTTAATAAAGAGGTAATTTGACGATATAAAAATATGTTTATGGTGTAAAACTCTTCATTTTCCATGGTTAACAAACCTTTTTCATATAATGCGTGCACAATATTTTTAGTGTGTTGCTCATTTAAGCTAGAGAGGGTTACAATATCATCTATGGTTAATCTTTCTTGCAATAAAATGCTATTTAGCAATAACAATTTTACAGGCGCTAATTTGTTTAAAAACGATGTATTTATACTTTTTAAAGAACGCATATAAATGGTACTTCCAGAAACTTTTACTGTGGAACGAATCCAATACATAAAAGCAATTCTAAAATTACTTTGTGCAATTTTATTAATGTCGCTAAAAAATTCTTCTTTTAAAATTTCTTGCTGTATTTCCACAGGAGATTTTAAAAACTTTTTGGTTAAATAGGCTGCTGGTGGTTGCTCGAAATATAAATTGTAACCACTAATTTTATGTCTTTTTATTAAGGCTTCTTTTATGGTTTGTTTATCAATTTCATTCATTTCTATTTGAAACGCAAAAAGCTCCGATATTTGAATCGATTTATCTAAATATTGAAATGCATACTTAGACGAAGTAACAATCCAAAATATATTTTTCTTAGTAGAAGCAATTAAATTAGATAACAAATGAAGCACATTAAAACCTCCAACTTTTCTAAAGTATAAATATTGAAGATCTTCTAAAATAATAATTCTCTTTTTTCCTGTGTTGAAAAACTCAATCCACTCTTCTATGGTTTCAAAATCTTTTTTAAAAGAGGTTTTTAGAAATGCAATAAGCTCAATTGGTTCGCTAATATTTTGTTTTGATGATAAAAAAATGGTTTTTGGCATTTTTTTATGTTGACTCAAAAAATGATGAATTAAAGATGTTTTTCCAGAACCTCTTTCCCCAACAATTACTGTGGCTGCATAATGGTTTTTATCAAATTCGGTATAAGCTTTGTCTAAATTTTGTAAAGCTTCTGTTCTTCCAATAAATAACGCTTCGTTTTGTAAAGTTTCCGAACGAAACAAACGTTGATATACATATGGTAACTCGTTTAAAGCTTCTTCTGCTTGTTTTAAAAATTCAGATAAATCGCTATTTACATCTGCGATTTCTTTGTATAAACCTGTTCTAATCAAAAGATTTTTAACACGACCTGCTGTTTTTGTGTACTTATCTTTTGAATAATTTACAGCAATAGGCACAAAATTCTTAACGTTATTTATTACTTTTTCTTTAAGTAATTTACTTTTTTCTATAGATTTTGCTTTTGCAATAGACAATCTAATTTCTAAAATATTTTCTGTATCTGTTAATTCTAATATGCTTTTGTTAAATTTATGGATGCTTGGCAATAGCAATTCGCCATTGGAAACATTTAAATCTGCTAACGTATTTTTTAATTCTTCGATTTTGTCTTCACTTCTTTCTAAACCTTCTAAAGCTACTTTTTTAGGTGAATTTTCTGTGGAAATACTATCATCAGTATCATTTTCGAAAAGAGATAATGCAGATTCTAGATTAAATTCACTTACTTGAGCCAACGCATTTATATCGTCTATAAAAGAAGTAACTTTTACATTTAAATCTACCTTTGCTTGTTTAATTGTAGTGAGTAAACTTGGCCAACTTTGGTAAGTTACCAATTCGTAAGGAGATATATAATTGATAGAAGATGTAGCTGTTTTTGTGCTATAATCTATATCTGAACTAATCGCTCTTTTTGTAGAAAGTGTCTTTAAAACTTGTAAAATATTTTCTTCAAATTGATTAATTTGTAATGGTAATTCTAAATTTGTAACTCTTATTGAAGTTTCTTCAATAATTTTTTTAAAGCTTTTATTTACATTTTTCAACTCACTAACAAACGTACTCTTAATGTCTGCTTTTGTCTTCGCTTTTGAGATGGTACTTTTTACTTCAGATAAATATGTCTTAATATTTTCTAATTCATTTTGAATGACTTCTGAGCGCTTGTTTATAGACCTTTCTAAAAAATCATATTTAAAAATTACACTAAATAAAATTTTAAATATTTCAATATCTAATTCCCAATCACTTTCTAAAACACTAAAGGTATTTAGCCAAAGTTTAGCATCTTTTTGGCTTTTCTCTAAAACCTCTTTTTGGTAATTTTCAATTTTATTTGTGTTGAAAAAATTGGCAGAAAGCTCAAAAGTATCTGCTTTGTACAATGCATTTGAATAATTTAAAGCATTTGCCTCAAAAATTTCTGTGAATGCTAATTTATGATGTTCAATTCTAGTTTCTAAAGAAGGCAAATTATCTAAAGCAACTAATAAATCATCAGAAAAAGACATTTCTTTATTATCTGATAAAAGAAGTTCTATAGATTCGTCAATTTTATTATCTACATTCCAATAAGTATTGGTAATTTCTGAGATCTCTTTATTTACAGCATCTACAGCTGTAGATAATTTTTTAGTGAGTTCACTTTTAAAATAATAGGCTGTAGCATTTTTTAAAGGAACTTCTTGTTGCCAAAAAATTACATCTTTTTTCGTTTTTCTAAAAACATTGGCCGTTTTTAAAGGAAGTTTCGAAACATTAAATAAGGTACGTTTAACTCCTTTTCTAAATTTTAGGGTTTTAGAATCTGTCTCTAAACCAAAAAAACGTTCTCTGTCTTGTATTCTTTTTATTGAAGTATCTAAAGTCTCTAAATGTGCATCTAAAGACGAATAATAATCGTTAAATGAAACCTCTTCATCAACATTTAAAGAAGAAAAATAATTAGAAATTATATTCTCTAATTCATACTTATAAACATCTAAAGCTTCAATTGTTGCAGTTTTATCTTCTTTTGCATAGGTTTTACCAACGAGGTTTTTTTGAAGACTCTCTATTTTTTGCATCGTTTTATGATGCTCAGTAATTTTTCCTAAAAAAGCAGACAGTAGCTTATCATTAAATAAAGTTGCTATTGTGTTTTTTTCTTGTAAAATAATTTCTTCCATTGACGATAGTTGATATACCAAAGATATCTAATAAAAATAAATAATTTCAAAAAATTTATTTTATTGATTTTTAGGTACTAAAAGTGAAGTTACAAAAAGTTTTTTATTCTAAAACCTATCTTTTTAAAATCCAAGAAGCAGGATTTAAAGGAATTGTATTTTTATAAATTGCAAAAATAAGATTTGTTTTTCCTGAAACTTTATCTGTAAAGATTTTACCTATATTTTGCCCAACAACAATGGCATCTCCTTTTTTTACGTATAATTTACTTAAATTATTATATGAAGATATATAGTTTCCATGCCTAATTAAAACGTTTTTTCTTCCTTCTGAAGAAACTAAAATATTCATTACTAATCCACTGAATATTGCTTCTGCATTATTTCCGTTTTTTGTTGCAATATGTAAACCTGTTCCATTAATTGTAATTCCTGGAAAAGTTGGGTGTTTTTGTCGTCCGAATTTTCTTGTAATTAAACCCTCTTTTACTGGCCAAGGTAATTTTCCTTTGTTTAGCTCGAATTTTGCGGCTAATGCTTTCGCTTCCGGACTTAATATAAACTCGTTTTTCTTAGAAGATTTTGGTTTATTTTTTACTGTTTTATTTGCTTTTGCAATTTCATCTCTAATAATTTTATCGATTTTTGCAGCCACTTTTTTATCTTCCTGAATTTTAGCTCTTAGATCTCTTTTGTATTTATTTTCTTTCTTTTTAATGGTAGAAATTAGTTTTTCTTGACTCTTTTTATCTAATTCGATAATATTCTTTTGCTCTTTTTCTGCTAATATTAAGGTATCTTTTACTAGCTTTTGTTGCAGTAAAGAATCGTTCATTTTTTTTACAACGTTTGTTTGATCTTCAATTGCTTCTCCCTGCTTTTTTCTGAAAGAGACATATTGTTTCATGTATTCCAAACGTTTGTATGCTTGATAAAAATTTTGTGAAGACAACAAAAACATCGCTCTACTTTGCTGCGATTTGCTTTTGTAAGATTTAAAAATCATGTCTCCATAATCTTTTTTAAGGTCGGAAAGTTGTTTTTCTAACTTGACTAATTCTTTTTGATTTTTTTTAATCTCGTTAGACAATAATTTCGATTCTAAATTAATCGTGTTTATTAATTTTAATCGAACTTGTATTTTCTGGTTGATATCTTTTAGGTTCTCTAAAGCATTTTTTTCTTTTTTCTGCTCTGTAAACAACAAACTATTTACTTGCTGGATTTCTTTTTTCAGTTTTTTACGTTGTTGTTCTAACTCTTTTCTAGTTTGCCCGAAAACTGAAAGACAACTTAAAAAGAATACGAAAAATGCGATATGAAGTTTTCCTTTTATCACTATAACTCTATGCGTTTATACCCATTTGGTATTGAAAAAGAAGTATTTATTTCTGTATTAAATTCCACAGATTTTAAATCGAAATCTATTTGTGTAAACTTCTTTTTATCTTTCGCTTTAATTTTAATTTCTTGTGGAAAAACAACCTCGTCTACAACTGTGTATGAAGGATATAAAATATCTAATCGTTGTTCTTTTGCAGAATTTACAATAGATTGGCTATTGAGTTTAAAATGTCCTGGATGAATATCAAAAAAAGCATCGAATAAAATAGATTGCACATCCGGATTTAAAACATAAGAATTATTTACAATTTCAATTGCTTGTTTTTCTTCTTTTAAATCTAAAATAGCCTGACCTAAAAATAAGTTTTGAAGCTGGTTAAAATTGATTTCTGTTCCTAATAATTCTTCTAACATTGTAAAATCGCCATCGAAATATTTTTTTTCTAAGGGAGAATAAAACTGAACAGAGGTTGGTGTAATTTTGGCTTTAAAAACAGAGATAAACTTGGTTCCTTTCAACCAAATTACCTTGTCTTTCTCCATCTTCATATACACAGAAATACTCTGGTTTATTTTACCATTATTAAAATTGGCTTTAAATTTTGCGTCTATAGTTTTTTTATCAAAATTATTAGAAATGTGCTTTTTTACTACTTTTTTAACAGACATTTCTTTGGCTACAACTGCAGTTCCCATTGTATATTTTTTTGTTTTACACGAAGCGAAAACAAGTACACAAATTAATATATATTTTAAAAATCTCATATTCCTTTCAGCTTTTTATATTTTTCTAAAAACTTTCGCTCGTCTTTTTTATTTCCTAATCCTTTATAAGAAGTAGATAATTCTTTGTAGAAATCTGCTTCCATATCATCTTCAATAACAAAATCGATACCATTTTGTAAAGTTTCAACAGCTTTTTTATACTCTTTTTTAATATTTAATGCTTTTCCATTAACCAAATACACAAAAGGTTGTGCAGGAAAAAGAGCAATACCTTCTTCGCTAAATTTTAAAAGACGCTCTGGGTTATCTTTCGATTTATTTAAAATTTCTTCTAAAATTTTATAAGATTTATCTGTTTTAAAACTCGAAACTAAATCTTGGATATTTGTATTTAATTTTTGAGCTTTTGGCTCTTCTTTCCTCTTGTTTAAGCTTGCTTTTAATCTTTTTAAATTTGCAGAAAGAACCTCTTCTTTTTCTAAAATATTTAATAAAGAAACAGCACTTTTACTATCTCTATTTTGAAGATACAAACGAACTAAATATTCCCTTTCTCTAGGATATTTAGCGATTATTTTTTGTTGCGTTTTTATAGCTTCTGGAAAATTTCTTTCTCGAACTTGTATTTTTACCAATTGTTTTAGCATCCAAATATTATCTGGTTCTTGATCTAATGCTCTATTAATATATTCTTTAGCCAAAAGAATATTGTTTAGGCGTAAATAATTTTTAGAAAACTCAAAAAAAACCGTTAAATTATTAGGCAAAATTTGATTACAGTTCTCTAGATTTTCTATTGCTTTTTGGTAATTTCCAATAGATTTTTGAGAAAGTGCTATAAAAAAAGATTGTTGAAAAAGTAACTCTTTTTCTTCTGTTAAATCTTTTGCTGCAGGAATACTGTCTTGAGAATAGGTTTTAGTAGAGAAAAGAATAAATAACAAAGAAAAGAGCACAAACTTTAAACAAGTGGCTCTCTTTTCTTTCTTTTCTATAATTTTACTTCTTATTTTCATTAAGTTAATTCTGTATAGTCTCCAATACTTACTGAAGTATATCTACCATTATATTTTGCATGATTTCCAATCATAGCTTTGTTTAAATTTGCATTAGAAATTGCTACATTAGATTGTATTAATGAGTTTGAAATGATAGAATTTAATACAATTCCATTATCGCCAATAGAAACATGAGGTCCAATTTTACTATCTTTTAAAACCACATTTTTGCCAATATAACAAGGTTGTATAATTTCGGAATTCTCTAATATAACGTCTTCGGAAACCAAATTATTACCTGCTTCTTGCTCGAAATCTAAAACTTGCTTGTTTGTATCTACTGTTGGGTCTTTTTTACCACAATCCATCCAAGCATCTACAGTTCCAGGAATAAACTTTGCACCATCTTGTTTTAATGTTTCTAAAACATTGGTTAATTGATATTCGTTATTTTCTCTTAAATCATTGTCTATTAAATATTGAATTTCTTCTCTTACTCTATCTCCATCTTTAAAGTAATAAATACCAATAATGGCTAAGTCTGAAACAAATTCCTTTGGTTTTTCTATAAAATCTGCAATAAAACCATCTTCTAACTTTACAACACCAAAAGCACTTGGATCTTCCACTTGTTTTACCCAAATTGCTCCATCTGCATTTGCATCTAAAGTAAAGTTTGCTTTAAATAAAGTATCTGCATAAGCCACAACACAAGGCCCAGATAAAGAATCTTTTGCACAATACAAAGCGTGTGCAGTTCCTAAAGCTTCCTCTTGCACATAAACAGAACCTTTTGCTCCTAGTTCTTTTGCTATTTTTAATAAATTTTGTTCCGTTTCTGCTGGAAATCCTTTTTTAGCTGGGCCAATTATAAATGCAATTTCATCTATTTTTTCATCTATTACAGAAGAAATATCTTCCACCAAACGTTGCACAATTGGTTTCCCTGCAATTACTGTTAAAGGTTTTGGTACTGTTAGTGTATGTGGTCTCAAACGAGAACCAATGCCTGCCATTGGAACAATTATTTTCATTTCCTTTTTTTACTATTAATAGGTTTGCAATATACTATTTCTATAGAGATACTGAAAGTATAAAACTTCATTATTAGAGATGATTTAGAGAAAAATAAACTTCTTAAAGTTCTAAGTTGTAAAAAATAATTTAACCATTAAATTGCTCAAAAGAACAATTCATTTTATTACAAAAAAGCGTTTATTCGAATGAATTCTCAATTGAAACAAAAAGTTTCGACGATAAATAAATAATATAATAATCTTTTTGAATTTTATTTTAAGTTTAAAAAAACCAATCTCAGACTGGTTTTTTTGCTATATAGATTTTTCGACTATCCCTGAGCTCAGGGATGCGTATCCCTGAGCTCAGGGATGCGAAAAATATACGGTATTCAGGGATTGACAAGTACTTCTATAAGATATATATTTACAACATCATAGTGTCATTTAATTTTGCATCCCCTACAAGCAGACCCCTAAATGTTAAATGAACAGAAAAAAACCCAAGATTTATCTTGGGTTTTCTCGTTTATAGAACTTTTTATTGATAAATATGTTTCTTAAAAAATAATTGATAGATAAACCCAACTGAACGCCATCGTTTTTTCGTTTCTTTGCAAAAAAGAAGATTAATGAACTATTTATCAGTAGAAAATATCTCTAAATCCTATGGAGAGCGTGTTTTGTTTGAAGACATTTCTTTTGGAATTAATAAAGATCAAAAAGTTGCTTTTGTTGCAAAAAATGGAAGTGGTAAAACCTCTATATTAAATATTATTGCTGGTTTAGATGTACCAGATACTGGACAAATAGTAACCCGTAAAGATATTTCTATTGCTTATTTAGCTCAAAATGATGAGTTGGATAAAAACCTAACCATCGAAGAAACCATTTTCGCGACAGATAACAAGATTCTTTCTATTGTAAATCAATATGAAAAAGCTTTAAAAAACTTGGATGATACAGATGCATACCAAACTGCATTTGAGCAAATGGAGCAATTTAATGCTTGGGATTTTGAGACACAATACCGTCAAATTTTATCGAAATTAAAATTAGAAGATTTATCGTTAAAAGTAGGTAAACTTTCTGGTGGACAAAGAAAAAGACTTAGCTTGGCAATTGTTCTAATTAACAAACCAGATTTATTAATTTTAGATGAACCAACCAATCATTTAGATTTAGAGATGATAGAATGGTTGGAAGCTTTTTTCGCCAAAGAGAAAATTACCTTATTTATGGTTACTCACGACCGTTATTTTTTAGAACGTGTTTGTAACGAAATTTTAGAACTAGATGAAGGTAAAATCTATAAATACAAAGGAAATTACTCTTATTACCTTCAAAATAAAGAAGAGCGTTTGGCTTTAGAAGCTACCAATTTAAGCAAAGCGAAAAGCTTGTTTAAAAAAGAATTAGATTGGATGCGAAAGCAACCAAAAGCAAGAACCACAAAGTCGAAATCGAGAACAGACGATTTTTATCAAATTAAAGAAAAAGCACACCAACGCAGAAAAGACCATCAAGTTCAGTTAGAAATAAATATGGAACGTTTGGGAAGCAAAATTTTAGAGCTTCATAAAGTGTACAAATCTTTTGGAAACAAGAAAATTTTAGATGGTTTCGATTATGTTTTTAAACGTGGAGAACGTGTTGGAATTATTGGTAAAAACGGAACAGGAAAATCGTCCTTTTTAAATATTATTACAGAAAAAGCACCATTAGATGGTGGAAAAGTTGTTTTGGGTGAAACTGTAAAATTCGGTTATTACACACAAGCTGGTATCGAAATTAAAGAAGGACAAAAAGTAATTGAGGTTGTAAAAGAATTTGGAGAATTTATTCCACTTTCTAAAGGAAGAAAAATTTCTGCATCACAATTATTAGAACGTTTTCTGTTTGATAAAAAGAAACAATACGATTTTGTTGAAAAACTTTCTGGAGGAGAACAAAAGCGTTTGTATTTGTGTGCTGTTTTAATTCAGAATCCAAATTTTTTAATTTTAGATGAGCCCACAAACGATTTGGATGTTGTTACGTTAAATGTTTTAGAAAATTTCTTATTAGATTTTCCAGGAAACTTATTGGTGGTTTCTCACGACCGTTATTTTATGGATAAAATTGTAGACGCACTTTTCGTTTTTAGAGGCGAAGGTGTTGTCGAAAATTTCCCTGGAAATTATTCCGATTTTAGAGCGTATGATAGTTCTAGTAATAATGAAAGTGTAAAAGTAATTGCTGAAAAACCTGTTGAGAAAAAGGTAGAAAAAAAAGCAACGAAATCAGGCTTAAGTTTTAATGAAAAAAGAGAGTTTGGTGGTTTAGAAGTAGAAATAGAAAGACTTCAAAAAAGAAAAGCAACGATTGAAAATCAGTTTTTGAATGTAGAAATAGAGCCAGATGATATCGCAAAGAAATCTGAAGAATTACAAGAAATTATTAATGCTCTAGAACAGAAAGAAGAGCGTTGGTTAGAGCTTTCTATGTTATTGGAAGATTAGGTTTTTATTTCACAGAGATTCACAAAGAATTTTTCTGGTATGGACGGATTTCAAAGGTTTTTATGAATAGTTACACAGAAATTCAAGGAAGTATTTCACGAAGTTTCTCAGAGTTTTCTAGAACTGAGTTTTTACAGCAGAGTATTTTCTCCTTTAAGAAATTAAAGGAATCATTAATTTACACTTATAATATCTTTTGCTTCTAATAAGTTTTCGTTATTAAAACGCAGTAAAACTTGTGCTACAGCAATGGTATCTTTTTCGCAATAGGTAACAATTCGTTCGATGTTTTTTTCTTTGTAATAAACGCCTGCAACTTCACTACCATCAATATCGTCTTTTGGTGAAGGAATTCCTAAAATGGAAGTTAGTAATTTTAAAGAAGTATAATGTTTATAATCGCCAAATTTCCACAATTCTAAGGTATCTAAATGAGGTACTTCCCATGGTTTTTTACCAAATAAATTTAGCTTTTTGGGGAGTTCTATTTGGTGGACAATCATTCTTCTGGCGATAAAAGGAAAATCGAATTCTTTTCCATTGTGTGCACACAAAACGTTAGAAGCTTTCGAAAAATGTTTGTTTAAAAGATTTTTAAAATCTACAAGAATTTTATGCTCATCATCACCAAAAAAAGAGGTAATTCTCAATTGATTCCTTCCTTCAACCTCTACAAAATAACCAGCAGAAATACATATTATTTTTCCGAATTCTGCCCAAATACCTGCTCTTTCATAAAATTCTTCGGCAGTAAATTCTTCTTTTCTTTGGTATTGTGTTTTCTTCTCGAAAAGTGTTTGCATTTCTTTAGATACAGAGCTCCAATGTTCTTCTTGTGGAACAGTTTCAATATCTAAAAATAAGATATTATTCAATTTTACTTTTAAATTCATCTTTCTCTTTTTTCTACTCTAAAGATACTGAAAATAAAAAAGCTCCGAAAATTCGGAGCTTTTTTATTAAAAAAACAATTAGAAAATTATCTAATTACCAATTTTTTAGTTGCTGTTTTTCCTTCTTCAGTAACTTTTAAAATATAAATTCCTGAGCTAATTGTAGAAACATCTAAAGTAGATTTTGTTCCTGTAAAACTAGATGATAATACATTTTTACCTAAAACATTAAAAATAGCGACTTGCTTCTTACTTGAATTACTAGAAGTAATTGTAAACTCGTTATTAGTAATTGGATTTGGGTAAGTTGTAAAACCTTCTATCTCATTTCTACTTACAGATGCTGTACCTTCTTTTGGTGTAACTTCTGCCCAAGAGTTAGAAATTCTTAAAGCATCTATTTCAATAAATGGTGTTTCACTATTTGAATCTTGTCTTAATACAAAAAGATTAATTGAAGCTGGTGGGTTAGAATCTGTTGATGAAAGTGTAGCTGCTGGAGTTGTACCTTCAAAAGAAGAAGCAGCTGGGTTAATCCATGTACTAACCATTGCATTATCCATGTCATAAGCCATTACAACAAAAATAACCTCATTTAACTCATAAGTACCAGAAGTAAATGTTGGGTTAGAGCTTTCTGTACCATATCCAATATCAAAAGTTGTTTCACCAGTTCCTGTTCCTGGATTTGGTCTTACCCAGAATCTTGCATCATAACCACTTGTACTACCTGCTAAGGCTGCTATATAACCTCCATCAGTTAAATCTGGAGCAGTATTCGTTTGAAATGCTGTAACTTTTAATAAAAAAGACGCATAAACTGTACCTGAATTTATATCTTTAAATGATGTGTAAGTTTCTGAGCCAGATTCATCAAACTTAAGTAAATTACCTGTTGAAGCTTTTAAACCTGTGTAATCTAAATTCCCAGTTGCAACTAACATATCATCACCAGAATTTAACTTTGTCCAAGCTGATTCGTCTCCTAAAATTGCTCCATCAGCGTAATCAAAATCTTCAATTACCGGAAAAGCGATACAAGTTGGGCTAGAAATATTTCTTGTTAAATCACAGTTACTATTAGCAACGTCTCCTTTAAGTGTGAAAGCAACATCTGTACCTTCTGCAATACCAGAAATAGTTATAGTACCAGAAGCACTAGTAGATGGATTATCTCCACCAATGGTTCCAGAATCTGCTGTTAAAGTATAGGTTGATGTATTACCTCCAGTAAATGGAATTGAAACATCATAAGTATCAACACCTGCTGTTTCTGCAACGCACGTACTTGTATAATTATCTAACATAATATCACAAGGAAAGTCCACAGAAAAAGAAACTATAGCCTCTACTTTAGGAGATAAAGAAGCTCCACTATTATCAACCAATTCAGCAGTAATAGTGTAAGATTTACCAGCCTCTACTGTTGCAGATTCTGGAGTAGTAGTAAATATATTCTTAGTACCAGGAGCCTCGCCTGAAGCCTGAAGTGTTCCTTTAATATAACCATCTCCAGTATTATCGCTCATTTCTGAACCATTATCTCCTGAAAGGTTAAAGTTTGAAATAGACAAAGTTATTGGAACTTCTGTAGTAGATCCAGAAAAAACCTGATTTTCAGATGGATTAGTTATTGCTATTGTTGGATCAGAACTTGGAGCAGTCCAAGTAATATCGTCTAAAATAACTTGTTTTGACGTTATATTCTTTATTTCAATAACAACGTTTCCAGTTACATTTATTCCAGGGACAGTAAAAATATGTTCATCTGTATCATCAAAAGCTATAGATGTTCCTTTAGAAACTCCATTAATAAACAGTTCTACTTGCCTGTTTCCACCACCAGTAAATCCTTTATAAAGTTTAACTGAAAAATCTCCAATTCCACCAGAGATAGCACTAGAAGTAATCTTACTATCGTCAGAACTTCTTCTTAACATTAATGCAGGTGCAGTAACCCCTGCAGTCCCAGCATCGTCTCTTGAAGCAACATAAGACCAAGTTATTCCACCTTCTCCAACAAAGCTATTATCAGCATACGAAGTTGTTGCATTTGAATTTGTAAATGGTTCTGCACCCTGCCCTAAAGATAAAAGACTAAAGCAAAGCGTTAAAATAAAAGTAAATAAGTAATTTTTTTTCATAAGTAAAGGTTTAAATAATTTGATGCGTAAATATACAATTTTATGTGAATTATTTTGTTACTAAATTATTAACAATCTAATTATCAGTTAATAACTGTTTTACGAGTTTTTTAGTATTTTATTAGTTAAGGCAATGTTATATATAAGTCTTTTTAGATTAAATGTATGTTAAGAATGTTTATAGTTTAATAATTATAGCTATTTTTGAGACTAATTGATTTCAATTTAAGGTATGAACAGTAGCGATATAAAAATTTTATTGGTAGACGACGAACCAGATATTATAGAAATAGTTGGTTATAACCTTAGAAACGAAGGCTATCAAGTTTTTACAGCAAGTAATGGACAAGAAGCCATAAAATCTGCCAAAAAAAACAATCCTCATTTGATTTTGTTAGATATAATGATGCCAGAAATGGATGGTATTGAGGCTTGTGAAAAAATTAGAAAAATTAGTTCTTTAGAAAATGTAATTATTTCTTTTTTAACTGCAAGAGGCGAAGATTATTCTCAGGTTGCTGGTTTTGAAGCTGGTGCAGACGACTATATTACCAAGCCAATTAAACCAAAAGTCTTAGTAAGTAAAGTAAAGTCTTTACTTAGAAGACTTAAAAATGAAAGCGAAAGTGATGAAACTTTTACTATCGGCGATATTGTAATCGATAGAGACGAATACGTAGTTTACAAAGCCGGAACAAGAATTTCTTTACCAAGAAAAGAATTTGAACTTTTTTCTTTACTAACATCTAAACCTGGAAAAGTTTTTAAACGTGAAGTAATTTTAGATACAGTTTGGGGAAATGAAGTTGTTGTTGGTGGAAGAACTATTGATGTTCATATTAGAAAACTTCGAGAAAAAATTGGTGATGATCATTTTAAAACGGTTAAAGGCGTTGGTTATAAATTTGTTTTAGAAGGAGCTGATAAATAAACTTCTTTGAATGAAATTTAAAAGAACTTACTCATATGCACTTTGGTCTGCAGTATATTTAACATTGCTTTCGGTTATTGTTGCAACAATTTCTTATTTCGTTATAGTTAAGCATTTAGGAATAGGAGCTGTAATAATTTCTATTATTGTGCTTTTTATCATCTCTTTTTTTATTATACAATATAGAGCAGAACATTTTATTTATAGACGTTTAAAAAAGATTTACGAAGACGTTTCTATTTTAGATGTAAAAGATTTACGAAGAGATTCTGTAACCACAGATATTGATAAACTTTCCAAAAGGATGCAAAAATTTGTGGAAGGTAAACGTATGGAAATAAAAAACTTAACAGAAAGAGATTCTTTTAGAAGAGATTTTTTAGGAAACGTTGCTCACGAATTAAAAACACCACTTTTTACGGTACAAGGTTATATTCTAACACTTTTAGAAGGTGCAGGAAATGACAAAGAAATAAGAAAAAAATACTTAGAAAGAGCCAACAAAGGTGTAGAAAGATTGGTTGCAGTAACCAAAGATTTGGATATGATTGCCAAGTTAGAAACAGATGGTTTAAAAATAAATATTGAGGTTTTAAATATCTTAGAATTGATACAAAATGTATTCGATTTATTCGAAATGAAAGCCAAAAAGAGAAATATTACTCTAAAATTCGATCGTGTTTACGAGTTTCCTGTTTTTGTAAAAGGTGATGTCGAAAAAATTGAGCAAGTATTAATTAATTTGGTAGTAAATTCTATAAAATACGGAAAACCAAATGGAACTACAGTTATAGCAATAGATAGCTATAATAAAAGTAAATATGTAGTTCGAGTTGCAGATAATGGTGAAGGAATTAAACAACAACATTTACCTCGTTTATTCGAACGCTTTTACAGAGTAGACCAAAGTAGATCTCGTGAACAAGGAGGTTCTGGATTGGGTTTATCTATCGTAAAACATATTGTGGAAGCACATGACCAAACCATTTTTTTAAAGAGTACTTATGGTGAAGGCTCAGAGTTTTCTTTTACGATGGAAAAGGCGATATAAATCCTGGTTTATTTTAGTTTCTTCTGATTTTAAGCCACTATAATTTTCTGTTTCAACCAATCTTTCTGAAGTAAATAAATGTTCCTCACAAAAAGGAGCTAGCTTTTTAGATTTTAAATATCTCGCTAAATATTCCTGCTCTGGCTGGTTTTTAGTCGGAATTAAAAAAGCCTTTTTATTTAAAACTGCTAAATCTATTACCGAAGAATAACCAGATCTACAAACAACAACTCTACTTGAATTTAATAATTTATTTAGTTCTTCTGATAGTGCATAATTATAAAAAGTACAATTATTATTCGTCCATTTTTTTTGAATTTTCTCTACTTTCCCTAAGACAAAAACTATTTTTCTTTTATCGTTATTAAATGCTGAAATTAATCTTTCTTCCAAATATGTTCTGTTGGGTTCTGGGCCAGAAAGCAAGACTAAAACATCTATATTTTTAGATGTTTCTAGTTTTTTGAATCGGCTTAAAACACCAATAAATTTTTGATTCACATTTCTTTTGGAAGTTGATAATTTTCCTGAAAATTCTGAATTTAGATTGTCAGGAACCCAGCATTCATCAAACCTTTTTATTATTTTTTGATGAATTTTACTGGTAAAAAAAGTGGTAACATTCGATAGAATATTAATCTGGTGCGTAATGTAAATAGAAGTTACTTTTTTGCTTCTTACTCCAAAACGATTATCGGAAATAATGCCAACAACATCAGTATTTTTATCAATATAAAGTTGAATTATTTTTTTCTCTAACTGGATTGCTCTAAAAATTCTTGGAAGTTGAAGAAATAAATTCTTCTTTAAATTTTTTCCGTATTTAATTTTATAGGAAGATAATTTTAAAGTTTCTAAAGAAGGGAATTCTTGTTGTAAAAACCCTAAAGCTTTTCCATCTGATGCGATTATTGGTGTAAAATTATTTTCTAATAATGCATTAATAATTGGCACACATCGCGAAGCATGTCCTAGACCCCAATTTAATGGCGCAACAATTATTTTTTTTTTATTTGTCATTCTTAGAAAATAGAAATCTTTAATTTTTTGGGATTTCTTTTCAGCAAGATTTTTATCAATAATTTTAGATAAATTCGATAAATAGATTGCTTCGTAACTCGCAAGGACTTTTTATATTAAGTCGAAACCAATATCTTTTCTAAAATTCATTTTATCGAAACTAATTTCTTCGATACTTCTATAAGATTTTGCTAAAGCTTCTTCAATAGTATCTCCAAAAGAGGTAATTGCCATAACTCTACCTCCACTTGTAACTACTTTATTATCTTTTAAAGTGGTTCCAGCATGAAAAACGGTAGATTCTTTTACGTTTTCTAAACCAGTAATTTCTTTATTTTTTTCATAACTTTCTGGATATCCACCAGAAACCAACATTACAGTAGTCGCTGTTTTTGAAGTTACATGAAACAGTTTCTCTTCTAAATTTTGTTTAGCAACACCATCAAATAAATCAAATAAATCGGATTCTATTCTTGGCAAAACAACTTCTGTTTCTGGATCTCCCATTCTAACATTATATTCTACTACAGATGGGTTTCCATTATCGTTCATTAAACCAATAAAGATAAAACCTCTGTAATCTATTCCGTCTTTTTGCAAGCCATTTATTGTTGGTTTTACGACCAATTCTTCTACTTTATCTAAGAATGCATCGTCTGCAAATGGTACTGGAGAAATGGCACCCATTCCACCCGTATTTAAACCTGTATCTCCTTCTCCAATTCTTTTGTAATCTTTTGCTGAAGGTAAAATTTTATAGTTTTTTCCGTCTGTTAAAACGAAAACCGACAATTCTATTCCTTTTAAAAATTCTTCGATAACAACTGTAGATGATGCTTCTCCGAATTTCTGATTGGTAACCATTTCTTTTAATTCCGTTTTTGCTTCATCTAAAGAAAACAGAATTAAAACTCCTTTACCAGCTGCCAATCCATCTGCTTTTAAAACATATGGTGCTTCTAAAGTTTCTAAAAAAGTATAGCCTTCTTCTAAATTATCTTTTGTGAACGATTTATATTTTGCTGTAGGAATGCCATGTTTTTCCATGAACTGCTTCGAAAAATCTTTACTTCCTTCTAACAATGCTCCATCTTTTTTAGGACCAATTACTGGAATGTTTTTCAACTCATTATCAGCAAGAAAAAAATCGTGAACCCCATTTACCAAAGGTGCTTCTGGCCCAACAACTACCATTTTTATATCGTTCTGTAAAACTGTTTGTTTTATTGCTGGGAAATCTGTAGGACTAATTGCTAGGTTTGTTGCAACTTTGTCTGTACCTGCATTTCCTGGTGCTACAAAAAGCTGATCTACTTTATTACTTTCCGATAATTTTAATGCAAATGCATGTTCTCTTCCTCCTGAGCCTAAAATAAGAATGTTCATTTTTTTGTTGTGTTGTTTGGAGTGCAAATATATTTGAAATAATTGTTATTTCCGCTTTTGCAAGAAAGACATTTTGTAGAGTTATTAAATATAGAAAATAGTTTTTAAGGCTAAATTCCCCATTTGGAAAAGTATTTTATTGCAGAGGAAGTGTGTCTTAAAAACAGACTAATATTTTTTGAAGAGCCTTGTTTAAGAACATGTGTTATTTCTATACTTGGAAAATACATTTTTTTCTTTCCTAAAACATCTATTTTTTTACAAATATCTACATCTTCCATATACAAGAAATAACGTTCGTCGAAACCATTTAATTTTATAAAATCTCTAGTTTTATATAAATGAAAACATCCTGTTATATATTCTGCAAAAAAAGGTTTATTTAAATCTTTATCTCTATAAGTTCCTTTGAAAATTGCTTCTTTAAAAAGAGGTTTTAAGAAAATAAATCTTCTTGCCAAAAGTTCCGAAATTAATGGATATCTTCTACAAGAATATTGATGTTTGCCATCTGGAAATAATACTTTTGGAGCAATCATTGCCAATTCTTTTTTGCTCTCTAATTCTTTAATTAAGCTGGGTATTACATCTGGCTTAAAAAAAACATCGGGATTTAAAATAAGGTGATAATTAGAAACTTCTTTTATCTTATTTATTACAACATTATGCCCAGCACCAAAACCAATATTTTTACCAGTAGCTATATAAGAGATTTCTTCGTTCTTAAAAACGTTTTGAAATTTCTTCTTAGGTGTATTATCTATCAAGTAAAGTTTTTTATTTAAAGAAATATTTAGAAAGCAATTAACGGTTTTTGTTAACTCCTCAATATTTTCGTTATAAAGAACGATAGATACTGTTATGTCTAGTTTTCCTTTCATTTAATTAATACGCTTTCTCTTGGCCTTTAAATATGTTAAAAAACGTTTGAAAAATTATTTTTATGTCTAAAATAAAAGACCAATTTTCTATATAAAATATATCTAAACGTACTCTATTTTCTATATCCGATTTTTTTTCTATTTCTCCTCTAAATCCAGAGACTTGTGCTAAGCCTGTTATTCCTGGTTTTACGGAGTTTCTTACAATGTAATTATCTATTTCTTTTAAGTATTTTTTTGTTTGAATATTCATATGAGGTCTAGGTCCAACTACACTCATATCTCCTTTTAAAACATTAAAAAATTGAGGCAATTCATCTAAACTAGATTTTCTTAGAAAAGCGCCAATTTTAGTAATTCGATGATCGTTTTTTGTTGCGTGAATTAAATCGGAATTACCATTAATCTTCATAGACCTAACTTTATAACAATAAAACTGTTTCCCATCTGCTCCATCTCTAACTTGCTTAAAAAAGAAACTCCCTTTTGAATCTAGTTTTACTAAAATCCATAAAATTGGAAGCATCCAAGATAATAAAAGAATAATTACAAGAATTGAAAAAATAACATCAAAAATTCTTTTTACAATATGGGTTTCTGTTTTTTCGAAAGGTAATTTCTTTGGTTTTAATATTGGTATTGTTCCAAAATATTCTAAAGTAAAATCTTTACTATAAATTGCTTTATTTTCTGGAATTAATCGTACTTCAATATTATTTTCATTTGAAAAACTTCTTATTTCCTTTAGTTGCAGTGGTGATATCGAGTTAACTTCACAATAAATTTCATCTATTGTATTGGTAATTGTATAATTTAACCCTGCTTTAATAGAACCTAAATATTTATTTGAACTACTTAATTTATCTGAAAAAAAACCTTTAAAACGATACCCTAAATCTTGTCTTTCACTAAACAAATCTACTACGTTTTGAGCAGATTTACTGCTTCCAAAAACAATAACAGATCTATAGTTACCTCCAGATAAACGATATTTCTTCAAAATAAAAAAGAATAGAAACTTTAAAAAGGTAATAATTAAAATAAATGTTAACACCGTTTTAAATTGCTCTCTTATAATTTCTCCTTCTCTAAAAAAACTAAAATAAGAGAAAAAAGCTAATGAGAAAATAAAAAAATGTGATGTAGTTAGTGCTAATAATCTAGATATATGTGTATATCTATAAACATTATAAAACTTTGTATAGTATGCTATTAAAATCCAGAAAAAGACTGTGTAAAAAATAAACTGTGGACTTAAATAATCTTTATTAGAATAATAATACACTACAAAAAACAGCGCCAAAAGGTCTACTATCATTAATAGTGGTCTTATTAAATATGAATATTTTCTAATTTTATTTTCCATTATAGTTCTAAGAATGTATTTTCAAATTTTTTTAGAATTATATCTTTTGAAAAATTTGTAGAAACATATTTCCTAGCATTTTCTCCGTATTTATTTCTTAATTTTTTATTTATTTTTAATTGTAAGACTACTTTTATAACTTCCTCTAACTCTGTATTACAAAAATACTCACCAGCGCTAGATTCATTAATAATAGAATAAACTTCTGACTTAAGATTTCCTGTAATTATAGATGGTTTTTGACTTGCCATCATTGCCAATATCTTGGATGGCATAACTGTATCTATAACGTTATTTTTTTGAAAAAGTATATGTAAATCTGCGCTACATAATAAATCGGAAAGCTTATTATATGCAACAGGTAAATACATGGAAACATTGTTTAAGCTTGCTACTTTATCTAATAACCATTCTCTTTTACTACCATTACCAACTACAATTATTTCTATATCTAAGTTGCTTTTTAGCATATTTGCAAATTCTATAAAGAATTCCCAATCTTGCTTTTCTCCGATATTACCCGAATATAAAATTTTGAATTTCTTAGACTCTAAATATGGATGTTTTTTTGATGTTTTAGGGTTTACAAAATCTAAATCTACCCAGTTTGGTAATAAAATTCTTTTTTTATCTTTTTTTATCTTTTTTGATAATTTTAAGACCATTAGGTTACTTATTGTACTAACTAAATCTACAGAGTTTAATAATTTTTTTTCAATCCAAAATAATAATTTAAAGGAAATGGATTTATTTTCTTTACTATTAATAATATTCGAATCTGTAACTGCATCAAACTCAAAATCTTGTATATGAACCCAAAGCTTAGCTTTTCTTAATTTTGAAAGTATTTTACCTAAAAAAATAACGGATGTAAATGGGACTATACATAAAACTATATCTGTTTTTTTTATCTTAAAAAGATTAAAAAAAGAACCTAATGTAAAGTCTAATAAATGTAATACTCTTTTAAAAAAAGTTGGATTTTTGGGCACGTATTGTTTGTACCTAAATATATTTATTCCGTTTATATTTTCTTTATAAAATGTTTTTTTTGATTTATAATTTGAACTTATTTTCCAAGCTGGGTAGTAAGGAAAACCCGTAATTATATTTACCTCAATATTTTTACTATTGAAGTAATTGGCAAGTTGAGAGGTGTATAAACCTATAGCAGTATCCTCAGGGAAATAGTTAACTCCTATTATTGTTATGCTCTTTTTCAATTCTTTTTTTTATTGGTTTTGCAGGATTTCCATAACAAATCCATCCTTTAGGTATGTTTTTATAAACACTACTTCTTGCACCTATAACACTACCTTTTCCTATTGAAACTCCTGGTGCAATATATACATCTGTAGCAAGCCAAACTTGTTCTTCTAATATTATTTTTTTTGCATAAATTGGAAAATTAGATGATAAATAATCATGAGACCCAGTACATAAATAGGATTTCTGAGAAACCACAACATTTTTACCAATTTCTATTTCTCCTAAAGAATATAAAACTACATCATCTCCAATCCAAGAATAATCTCCAATACTTACTTTCCAAGGATACGTTATTTTTACTGATGGTCTTATAATTACTTTTTTTCCGATTTTTGCTCCAAACAATCTTAATAAAAAACGCCTATACCCATATAGAAATTGGGGAGAAGTTCTAAAAAAAATTGCTTGTACTAACCACCAAAGTTGAACGATAAATGCGTTTTTACCTCGAAAATTATTCGGTAATTCAAATTTATTTAACTCTTGTATCTGCATTTAAAGTTTCAGTAATTTTTTCTGTGAAATTTTTCACCGTAAAATTATCAATAAAATATTTTTTATTGGCATCTGCAATCTCTTTTATTTTAAACTTATTTTCGTTTAGAAATAAAAGTGGTTCTAAAATACTGTTAGAACTTTTAGGCTCTACAATATATCCGTTAATTTCTGTTTTTATAATATCTGGAATCCCTGCATGGTTAGTTGCAATAATAACATTTTGAGTAGCTAATGCTTCTAAAATAGAAATAGGTTGGCCTTCCATTCTGTAGAACGTTGGTAGCGCAAAAATATTACTCCATTCTAGTAATTTCTTTTTTTCCTCCCTATATACTACTCCTTCATAAGAAGTATTTTGTAAATTATTTATTTTTTCTAAAATTAAATCTTTTAAACTTTCGTCTATATTTCCAGCAATTTTCGCCTCGTAATTAATTTCTTGTTTTTCTAATTCTTTTAAGGTATCTAATAGAAAAAGTATTCCCTTTTCTTCCATTAAATTACTTAAATAAATAATTTTTAATTTATCATATGTACTTGGTAATGAGTTATTATATAAGTAATCTTCAGCAAAATTATACACTACAAATATCTTAGATTCGTCTAAAAAAGGTAATAAATTATCTCTTAATGAAGAAGAAAGTACAATGCCTTTTGTGAATTTTGATATTAAAAAATAAAATATTTTCTTTTTTATACCTTTTAATTTTTGATATTGGTTTCCTAAATAATTTCCATGTACATGAATAATTAATTCTTTATTTAATAAAGATGCCAAAAAGATAAAAACTGTGTATTTTAAGATGCCAAAAAAAGTTTGCCCTGGTGTAATATATATAGTATCGTTTCTAAAAACTTTTAATGCTTTGACGTTAAGTTTTAGATAGAAAAATAATTTGTGAAATGTAAAAGTTCCAATGTTTTCTTGAAAAATCGGATAAGATGTATTGATTATATCTGTTTTAAAATTAGAAGATTTATCTAACTCTTCTTTAACAACTTTATTTGCCAAAGAAACTCCAGATATAGGGTCTGGGAAAGGTCCAATAATTAAAATTTTATTCATATTTATTAAAAATAGTCAAGAAGGGATCTGCCATTTTCTCTATTGAGTATTTAGATTTACAATCTAAGGATATTTGGTTTCTTTTAACTAACCACTTTTCTTTTTCTTTAGAAAATTGAATTAATGTATCTTTTAAAGAATTTAAATTATCTGTTTTAAAATACTGCGAATTAATTTCTAACTCTGCGGCCTCTAATTCTGGAGAATGGGGTTCGTCTTTAGAAATAATCATTGGAACTCCAAAACCCAAACTTTGTGTTAAAGATAAACCTACATAACCTGGTGAAACACTAGCTATTGATTTAGAATAAAGTTCTTTAAGTTGGTTTTTATCAGAAATATGCCCTAATAAATACACGCTTTCTTTAAGTTGATTTTTGTTTATGAAATTTTTAATGTTTTCTAATTCATCTCCAGAACCCACTATAATTAGTTTTGTTTCTAAAGGTAAAAATTTAATTGCTTTTTTAAATGCTTCAATTAAAAACATAATCTTTTTATCCTTTACCAATCTTCCAACATAAATAAAGTTTGTAACATTATTTTTTTCTTCTATTATTGGGCACATTTCATGCTTATAATAAATAGAATTGTTGGCTGCATAAATAACTTTTTCGGGAAACTGTTTTTCTAATTCTAATTTTTGTTTTTCTGTATAAGCAATAAAGCCTGAACTGTGTTTTTTGAAGAAAGATCTAAAATATTCCGATTTACTATTTTCTCCACTTCTAGACCATGCATGACCCCAAAGAAAAATTTCTCTATTGCTAAATAAACGTATAAGAAAAACTAAAATAAAAGAAACATTTCTTAAGTTAAATTCAATAATTATTGATTTGGCATTATAAATTTTTTTCCAAGGTAATTGTTGAAATAGAAATTTTCGTTTAAGAAAAAAAAGGTTTTTAACCCATAAGACATTTGGAGTTCTTTTATCCGATTTTATGGTACTAGAATAAAACTCTTCACCTGAAATAATTTCTACATCTTTATTTTTATCAATAATATATTTATAAACATTTAACCTATATGAAGGAACACAAGTCTGTATAATTAAATTCATTTAATTTCTAATATAGGTTTTTTCTGTTCTAAGATTTGGTACAATGTTAATTAAAAAAGCAAAAAGAATTAAACCAGATTGTCTCTCTAATACATTTTCTGTTAAGAATATAATACTAAAATACAAAAGTATCGCAAACATTACACGATCACTCGAAAAACTATTTCGTAACGCAAAATAAATTACTAAACATAATACAATTAAACCTAACAACCCTGCATGTAATCCATAACTTAAATATTGATTATGGGAATTATAAACAACATTTGGGTTGTGTTTAAAAACTTCTCTTACAGAGTTGTTTACTAACATGTTTGACTTTTCTATGCCTACTCCAAATAATAAGTTATCCTTAAAAATTTTTATTGCACTAATAATTGTTTGTTTATGAATAAATATGGAGTTATACTGAGTATTCTGATTAAATACCTCTGTTTTAAATAAGTTAGAAAATCTATTAAATTTAGGTGGTGCAAAAGCAATAAAAAGTATAATAGGAATTAATAAAAAAGAGGCTCTTTTAAAAAATAATTTAAGGTTTAGTGTAAAAAATAGAAAAATAATTATTGATAAAAACAAAGCAATAATTGCCATTTTTACAGAGAATAAAAACAATAACAATAAAAATGTAGCTAACATTAAACTAGAAATAATTTTGTTTTCTGTTCTAATAATACGATCTAAACTTATTAAAATAGAGATGTTAAGATAAATAGAAATATATGCTGGATGTCTAGAAAAATATTGTGAATGTATTATTGCATTTTTAAAGAAATTTGAATCTAAATTGGGATATCTTGGGTTCGAATATTGACTTATCAAATAAAAACAAATTAATGTTAATATAAATGTAGAAATAACAAATACAGATTTCCAGAGTTTAAACAATTCTTTATTTTTATCACTTCCTTCTTTACTAAGAAAATAAAAAAAAATAGGAAATATTAATAGGGAAGCCATTTGCTCTAATTTCTTATACGTTAAAACATTAACTCCATCAATTAAAGAGATTAGTAAAACAAAAAACAAAGAGGCATTTAAAACAAACAGCCACTTATTTTTTAGTCCCTTTTTCTTTCGATTTATAATTGCATGAAACATTAATATTAGAAAAAATATAAACGTAAAAATAGATTCTAATCTAAACGAAGTTAGTGGTATTAATCCAAATAAAATAAAAGCCACTATTAGTAAAAAATCTTTTTTTAAACATAAAATATTACCCTTCATTATATTTATTTTTTAATAATTTAAACTTAAAAACAGAATATAAAGCCATTGTTAAATACCAACCTTTATGGGTATTTAGTGTAAAGCTAAATTGGGCTTCGAAAAAGAAGAATAAAAAAAGACAAATTGTAATAAACAAAAAGTTATCCGAAAATATTTTTTTCTGATTTTTAATTATAAAATTATACTCATGTAAGCAAACATAAATAATTAAAAATGATAATAATAAACCAATAACCCCAAAACTAGATATTAGTTCCATAAATACGTTGTGAGCATAGGTTCCAGATTCATTATTAGAATTCGCATAGTAAAATTCGCCAAAAGTTCCAACACTTATACCCCAAGGTCTAACAAATAATAAATGTATAGAATCTAAATACGCAAGAATTCTTGGGCTAAGAGAATCTGCATCTTTTGGTACTAAGTTTATAAATCTAACTGCAATTTTATTAAAATCGAATGCAGTAACAAAAACGACTAGTCCCATAAAAAAACTAAATATAAAACCCATAATTATTTTTGTATTTAGTTTTATTCTAAAAAACATTAATAGTAAAAATACAAAAGATAATATCGTTGCAAATACAGGGCCTCGTGTATTAGTTTTTATAATTGAAAATGCAATAACACACAAAATAGGTAAAGAAAATAAAATCTTTTTCCTTTTTGAAAGAGCTGTTTTAAAGTTTGGTTTTATTTGATATAGAATTAAAATAATTAAAGACATGCATAGAAACAAGCAGAATGGAATTGGGTACACTCCAGGAAACGTCATTCTTTCGTATGGATATTTCGCAATACTATGTAGATATAAACTTATTATTGAAAAAATAATGCCGAAGAAAACAAGGGAACCAAGAAACAGCAAAAAATCTTTCTTTTGATTTTTAGAATTAAAAAAAAAGAGCTTTGTTACAAAGTAAAAAGGGCATCCTAAAATTAAAAATATTCCTGTGTATAAAATAGAAGTAGATTTATTTGGAGATACTAGAATTGAAACGACCATTATTGCTCCTAACAAAACCATAAAAACATCGAACACATCTAAATGATATTTAATTTTTTTCTTTTTCCAAAAAATTTTAAGAATAATAATTATAAAACACAAAATGGGTAAAATTGCGCCTAATAAAATATCGTTTTCGTTATAATATCCATAAAAAGGATGTTTATAATTTACATACGGGATTGCTCTAAAAAGATTAATATTCAGTAAAATTGCTAACGAAATTGCCGTTTTTTTTAATGTAATAACTAATATGGATAGAAAAACGAAATAAATTAGAATAGTTTCCATATTTAGTTTCTAATCTTTAATACTTGTTCCCATTTCTTTTTCCAAATTTGGAAAGAAAATCCTTTTTCAACAGAAAGTCTAGCGTTGTTACTTAATTCTTCCATTTCAGATTTATTCTTAATCAAATAATCTATCTTTTCGCAAAACTCTTTAGCAATTGGATTTACTAAAAAACCATTATAACCATCAATTACAACATTAGTCATACCACCAACATTGGTTGCAATTGGCACACAACCACAAGCCATAGATTCTAGCAAGCTTAACGAGGTACCTTCACTACCAATCGTGGGAATTATTGAAATATCATATTTTAATAAAGTTTCTAAAGCATTATTTGGGTTGTAGCTAGATATTTTTACATTTTTAAATTTTTGAAATTTATTTTTTAGAAAATCTTCCAAAGGACCTTCTCCATAAACACCAAACTCTATCTCATTTTCTTGTTTTACATAGTTTTCTATAATTTCAGATAATATGTAAACACCTCTATACTCCACAAAACGTCTAGCAAAAAGTACTTTTATAGGTTTGTTTTTTTTCGATTTAGGTTTTAATTCCGGTATTTCAGAGTAATTAGGAATAACTACTGCTCTTTTTGTAAGGTTTCTTGGTAAAACTGTTCTTACCCAATTCAAAAAATTATAATCGACACAAATAACTTTATCTGTTCTTAAGAAATATTTTACAGCACTTAATTGCTGAAACATTCTATAAATTATAGATAAAAACAAGCTCTTTTTTAATAAGCTTCCAATTTTAATACTTCCATAATCAATAAAATCAAACGTAATACCATGTTGAATTGCTATAACATTTTTATGTTTTATTTTGGTTGAAATTCTATCTGTTCCCCAAATAATATAATCTGAAACTTGAATTTTAGCTTTTATTTTAGAGAAAAGTTCCTTTCCTATGTTACCTTTAGTATTGGTATTAAAGCCAAATACTTTGTAGGTTTTAAACTCTTTTACAAAATCTTTTTTGGCACTTTGTATAATTATAATGTTATATTTTTGGTGAAAAACCTCTACCAAACCCAAAATATATTTTTGTATTCCACCAATAACAATTTCTTCTCCTTCGAGGTCTAAGACAAGACCGTAAATAATGTAAATTGTTGGTTTTGGATTTTTAATCATTAATTATTCTTCTTAGCAGTTGTTATAATTATACAGTTAATTAAAAAAAACTGTGAATAAACAAATATAATAATTAAAACTTCTTCTGTACAGACAGTTTCTGTAAGTTGTAAATTATAATAGGTTTTCTTACTTTGTTTTAAGAAACCTTAAATACCATTTGTAAGATATTAAAACAAGTAAAAATAAGGAACTAATTAATAATAATAATCTTATTAAAATATTTAAATCTACTAAAACTGTGCAGAAACTTACACAAATAAGTAACCACAATCCTACACTTTCTTTTGAAAGTATAAAATCTTTATGAAATACTTTTTTATTTATATAAAGTGGAAGTACAATTATTGAGTTTATTAAATACGCCAAAACAAAAGCAAATGCTCTTCCTGATGCGCCTTTATCAACTAAAAGAAACGTAAAGCCAACTGCTAAAAATGCCCAGATTAAATTATCTAACAATCCATACCACATTTTATTTATTGCTGCTAAATTTCTCGAAATTCCTTGTCTATGACTAATAAAAATTATAAAAACAGCAATACATGAAACTGTTCGATACATACTTTCATTGTGATATTGTTCATCAAAAATAAGTGAAAAAACGTCTGGAAGGTAAATTAAAAATAAACCTAAAAAAATTCCTATAATCCAAGGCATATTTAAATTTAAAAAATCGAATTTTTGATTTTTTTTATCAAACATTTTAACTGCATATGGATATAGTACCTGCCCAATCATCGAGTTAAATGTCATTGCTACAATAGAAAAATTAAAAGCAGCTTCGTATATACCCATAGAAACAAACCCTCCTTTAGATTTTACTAATATTGTATTACAAATTAATATGGTTGGACTAATAATAAATCCACCTAAAAAAGAAGGAATACTAAACTTTTTTATAATTTTTATTTCATCAAAAATATTCTTTGTTATAAAACTAATTTTATTTTCTTTCATTGCCTTATTCAAAAAGAAAGACGAGTAAAGGAATAGAAAAAAATATTGAATGGAAATACCTATACAAAATCCAACTACCCCATAAAACTTGGTTAAAACAAAAAGTAGAGGTATTGCTAAAATTCCACTAGCAATATTTACTGTTGAAATATTTTTAAACTTCTCGAAACCTCCTAAAGCACCATTTTGAAAACCATTTAACGCAGAGAAAAAAATTGCAAAAGAAATAATAATTGTTTCTGTTTTAAAATTTTCGCTCCCTAATAATTCTGTAGAAAAAGATTTTGAAAAGAAAATAATTCCGAGCAACATTAGTAAACTAATGCCAATTGTTAAATAATACGTTAAAGATAAAATTCTTTTTACTTTAGAGAGATCTGTCTCTTTATATATAGAAATATATCTTGTAGCAGTAATACCAAAACTAGCTAAACTAAAAAGGCTAAATGTTATAATAATAGATTTTAAAATTCCAATCTCTCCATACGCTTTAATATCGATAGAGTTTGCTATTAAGATATAGGCAATAAAAGTGAAACCTCTAGAAATAAATGTTCCTAAAAAAGACCAAAATACTCCTTTCGCAATTTTTGCTTGTAAGTCTGATTTTAATAAGTTATTAAGTTTTTTTTTAATCAAATTTATTTTTTATAAAAATTTTTCCATTAAAGAAAATAAAATACCTACTTGCAAATGTTTATAATATGATTTACAATTTTTTTTGAGGCGCTACCATCTCCATAAGGATTGTGTAAAGCACTCATAGATTTGTATGCTTCTGAGTTTTTTAATAATCTATTCGTCTGTTCCACTATCTTAGTTGTATTTGCCCCCACTAAAATTACTGTTCCAGAATTTACAGCTTCTGGCCTTTCTGTTGTATCTCTCATTACTAAAACCGGTTTCCCTAAACTTGGAGCCTCTTCTTGTATACCTCCACTATCTGTTATAATTAAAAAAGATTTTTCCATTAACCATACAAAAGCTGGGTAAGATAATGGGTTGAGTAATTTAATATTTTTAATGTCTTTTAATAAATCGAAAACTGGTTTTTGAACATTAGGATTCAAATGTACTGGATATAAAATATTACAATCGCTGTTTTCTTTTGCAATTTTCTTTAAGGCCTTGCATATATTTATAAAGCCACTTCCATGATTTTCTCTACGATGCCCAGTAACTAAAATTATTCTTTTATCTGGATTTACATATTCTTTTAAAGATTCTATTTCGGAATCTTTAAAATTAGAATTCACTTTTTTTACACTATATAATAAGGCGTCTATAACCGTATTTCCAGTTAAAATAATATCTTCTTTTTTCTTATTTTCTCTAAGTAAATTTTGAACTGAAATAGTTGTGGGTGCAAAATGTAGGTTAGCCATTACACTTATTACAGATCTATTCATTTCTTCTGGAAAAGGCGATTTTAAATTAAATGTTCTTAAACCAGCTTCGACATGACAGATTTTTGCGCCAGAATAAAAGCCAGATATACTTGTAGCCATCGCTGTTGTAGTATCTCCATGTACAAATACAAAATCTGGCAAAAAGTCTTCTAAAACAGGTTTTAAATTATTAATAATTTCTGCAGTTAAAGAATACAAATTTTGATTCGGCTTCATTAAATCTAAATCATAATAAGGAGTTATCTCAAAAAATTGCAATACCTGATCTAACATTTCTCTATGTTGTGCTGTTATACAAACTCTTGTTTCAAACTTATCTGAATTATTATTAAATTCTTTAACTAAGGGAGCCATTTTTATAGCCTCAGGTCTCGTTCCAAAAACAATTAAAATTTTATTTTTCATAGATAAAACTCTTTTTTAATAAAAAATAATGTATTAAAATTATTTCAAATACCAATCGTACATCATTTGTACTCCTTTTTCTAATTTTATAGAATGTTGCCAACCTAATTTCTCTAATTTAGAAACATTTGTAACTTTACGCATTGTACCATCTGGCTTGTCTAAATTAAAAACAAACTCACCCTTAAAACCAACAACTTCTTTTATAAGATTCGCTAAATCTTTAATAGTAATATCGTTTCCTGTTCCCATATTAGTATGTGTGTTTCTAACTTATTTTTAATGTTATTTCAATTTTTTAAACTCTAAAAAAGTAGGAAGAATTTTATCTTTTTCTGATAGTAAAATATCATCTTTTTCTAACTTCCAATTTATATTTAAATCTTTATCATTAAAGATAACACCATCTTCTGCTTCTTTGTGATAATAATTATCGCATTTATAAGAAAAAATGGTATTATCTTCTAGAGTAGAGAAACCATGTAAAAAGCCTCTTGGCACAAATAATTGTTTGTTATTTTCTTCGGATAATTCTATTGAAAAATGTTTACCATACGTTGGTGAATTTTTTCTAACATCTACAGCAACATCTAAAACACTACCTTTTATAACTCTTACGAGTTTAGCTTGTGCGAATTTTCCTTTTTGTAAATGCAAACCTCTTAAAACTCCTCTTTGCGAAATAGATTGGTTATCTTGTACAAACTCTATTTTTAAACCTGTTTTCTCTTCAAAAATTTTCTGACTAAAAACTTCAAAAAAATTACCTCTTTTATCTCCAAAAACTTTAGGTTCTATTACAAAACAACCTTTTAAAAACGTCTCTGTAACTTTCATTATATTTTTAATAAGTTATTTGAGTAACCACTTTTTAATAAAGGCTTACTTAACGATATCATTTGTTTTTTAGAAATAAATCCTGCCCTAAACGCGGCTTCTTCTATAGACCCAACTTTTAAACCTTGCCTTTCTTCTATTACTTGTACAAATTGCCCTGCTTGCATTAAAGAATCGAAAGTACCAGTATCTAGCCAAGCAGTTCCTCTGTCTAAAATTTGGACAGATAGTTTTCCTTTTTTTAGATAGATATTATTAATTTCCGTAATTTCTAACTCGCCTCTTTTACTTGGTTTTATATTTTTTGCAATATTTACAACTTCATTATCATAAAAATAAATTCCAGGTACTGCAAAATTAGATTTTGGTTCGTCTGGTTTTTCTTCTATTGAAAGTACGTTATTATCATCATCAAATTCTACAACTCCATATCTTTCTGGGTCGTTTACATGATATGCATAAACGATACCTCCATCTGGATTATTATTTGCTTTTAGTAAATTAGACAAACCAGAACCATAAAAAATATTATCTCCTAAAATTAATGCTACTTTGTCTTTACCTATAAATTTTTCACCAATAATAAATGCTTCTGCTAATCCATTAGGGTTTTCTTGAACTTCATATTGAAAATTACAACCAATTTGCGTTCCGTCTTTTAATAGTTTTTTAAAAAGTGGTAAATCTTGAGGTGTAGAAATAATAAGTATTTCTCTTATACCTGCAGAAATTAATGTGGAAATTGGATAGTAAATCATCGGTTTATCGTACACTGGCATTAACTGTTTACTAACTGCTAATGTTAATGGATGTAACCTTGTACCAGAACCTCCTGCTAAAACTATTCCTTTCATATTATTGATACTTTTTTAAATACCATTCAATTGTTTTTTTAATGCCAGATTCAAAATTTTCATTTGCATTCCAACCCAACTCATGTTCTATTTTAGAAGCATCTATTGCGTATCTTAAATCGTGACCAGGTCTATCTTTTACAAAAGTTATTTGTTTTTTATAAGAATTTTCTTTAGGTTGAATTTCATCTAAAATTTCGCAAATTTTATTTGCTATATATAAATTGTTTCGTTCGTTTTTTCCACCAATATTATAGGTTTCTCCTAATTTACCTTCTTTATAAACAATTTCTATTCCTGTACAATGATCTAAAACATATAGCCAATCTCTAATATTTTTTCCATCTCCATAAATGGGAATTTGTTCTCCAGAAATGGCTTTTAGAATAATAGTAGGAATTAATTTTTCGTTATGTTGTTTTGGTCCGTAATTATTGGAACAGTTGGTAGTAACTACATTCATTCCATAGGTATGAAAATAACTTCTAACCATAAAATCGGAAGATGCTTTTGATGCGCTATATGGACTATTTGGAGCATAAGGAGTGTTTTCCGTAAATAAACCTGTTTCTCCTAAAGTTCCATAAACTTCGTCTGTAGAAATATGATGAAATCTTGCTTTCTCAAATCCCTTTTTGAAATTATTAGGTGCATACATCCAATAATTTTTAGCAACATCTAACAAATTAAATGTTCCAAATACATTGGTTCTTACAAATGCATCTGGGTTTTTAATAGAATTATCTACATGCGATTCTGCTGCAAAATGAATAACTCCAGAAAAATTGTAAGTATTAAATAATTTTTCAACCAAATTTCTGTCGCAAATATCACCTTCAACAAAATTATATTTAGGATGGTTTTCAACTTCTTTTAAATTACTTAAATCTCCTGCATAGGTTAGCAAATCTAAGTTTACAACTTTTATTTCTTTATTATTTTCAAGAAAATAAGGAATAAAATTAGCACCAATAAAACCTGCACCACCAGTAATTAAAATTGTTTGCATCCTTATTTTTTATACGTATTTAAAAAAGCATTTAATTTAAGTAGTAATAAAATAAAAACCATTAATAAAGCGCCTAAAATTGCTAATTGCACTGCCTTATTTTTAGTAATTCCAGAAATTTTTGTTCCTATTGGCTGAAAGTTAGAAATAACATTAATTACTTCATATTTTTCAGATTTATCAATAGCAATGTTTTTTAGATTGCTATTAATTTTATTGTTGGTTTCAAATAGTTCCAACTCTTTAGTAGGTCTTTTTTCGCCACCTAAATCTATGCTCGTTCCAGTAGTTTGCTTTTTAGCTTCCTCCACCATCACTTGCATATAAACTTTTCGTAAAGTGTCTATTTGTGTTAAATTTTCTCTTAAAATAGAATCTGTTCTATTTAAATTTTCGTTGGTTAATTCCTTTAAACGATTAAAATATTTATTTTTAACCACAGAAGAAATTATTACATCATCCAACTTATTAAATATGTTATTTTTTTCTGAAATGACATTTATTTTATGGACTTTATAATCTAAATCTGTAAAAGAAGCTTTAAAATCTTCGAATGTGTAGCTTTTAACTGTAGTTGTATCCACTGATTGAATAAAATCGTTGTAAGAGTCTATAACATCGTTTTGATTTACGATAGGTTCTATAATAAATTTTCTTAAAGAAACTGCTTCTACTTCATTTAGGTTAAAGGTGGTTTGTAATCCAAGTGTATCTTTCTGTTTTACCAAATCGTTATAATAATTTACATTATTATACAATTGTCGAGAACTTTTAAAATTTGGTTGCACTAACATATCAGACTCGAACCTGTCTGTTGTTCTTACTTGTAAAAAAAGACCAATTGCAAAGCCAATAACTGCTCCAATTCCTATTTTTATAATATTATCTTTTATAAAAATTAAAACAGAAATAATTGCATGAAAAATTCCCTTAAAAATATTGCCTATAAAGTTGAAAAAGTTCTTGAAACCTTTTCCTATAATTACAAATAACGAACCTAAATCTACTTCTTCTTCGTTATTTTTTGGTTGGTTGGTTGACATATTTAATATTTATAATGTTGTATTTAACTACTAAAAATTTGTTCTAATATTCTTTGTGTTATAGCATAAGTTGGGGTAACTCCAGTCATTCCCAAACCACCAGAAGCCAATGTAGCTCCTGTTTCTAAAGGATTGTCAGATGCATAATATGCATATCTTACTTTTATATCTTCCGAAACATTTCCTCTAATTCTCGAAGCAGATTGTATTGCTTTTTGGTAATGTGCTCCCTCCATTTCTAATCCAATTACATTCCATGTAGAGTCGTGGAAAAACTTCAATAAATCTTTATTTTGTAAAGATGTCCCAAGAACCGAAATCATAGAACCATCAAAAGATTTTACTCCAAAACCTTCTAAATCTTCTTTAGTAAGTTCATTTTTAAAAGGATAATTATCTGCTGTTCCTTCAAAAATATGTGCAGAAGGAATCATAATATCTCCTTTTCCACCTTCTAAAATACCCGCTTTTCCCATTATTGAAACCGACTTTACATCTAAATGCGTTTTTGTATTTTTCTCACAAGTGTAAGGCTTCAGTAACTCGTCCATAGTTTCGTAGGCTTGTTCTCCAAAAGCATAGTCCATTACAATAATTACTGCATTATCTTCTAATTTTTCTTTTTTAGAGAACGCTAAAACATCAAAATTTATTTTAGCAGTATCTATTATTTGTACATCTATGTTTGTTCCTGATGTATCTTTTATATAAACTAACCCATTTAAAGAGGCAAATTCTTTTACTTTCTTCTGCAAAGGTTTACTGTTCGAATTACTTAAAAGTTGATACAGCTCAAAACCCTTTAACTCTTTGCCTTCTTTTGGAAGTGCATTTTTAGCATATAAAGAATTTAAAACACTGTGCATATTTGCACTAATAATATGTATTGGTCTTTCTAACAAATTGTTCAATTTTAAAACCTTTTTAATATTATTTGCCCAAATTTCTCCATAAATATGATGCCCTATTTCTTCCACTAAAACAGAACTAAAAGTAACTGTTCTTTTGTTATTTTCGAAAACTTCGTTAATAGCTAATTTGCCTAACCAATATATTAATTGAAAGAAACGATCTGGATTTTCCTTCGTAGAAAAAGTTTTATAAATACTTAAAACTTCATCGAAAGTTCTTCCTAAAATATTTGCTAAATGAACAATAGTTACTTCTCTTTCTTCTTCAGATATTTCTTTTTGATGAAGCACAATATCCTCTAAATGTTTCCATTCTCTGGTAAAATCTTCACCATCATTTAAGGTAACTCTTACTTGAATTTTATGAGATTCTATAAACAAAAAGGTTAAATGGGTTAGAATATCATAGATTTCCGATCTTCCTCTGGTAATCTCGATATTCATTTGATCTTTGTCTATTCTATAACAATTTCTTCTTCTTTTTGGAGGAACAATTGGTTTAAAATGAGAATTTTTATAGCCTTCGTCTGCAGTTAAATTTATGTATTGGCACTCTTCAATTCCTTCTGGAAGTCTTTCAATTACATAAGTTAAACCATTTAATTCGATTCTTTCTTCTGCAATAGAACCATAAATTTCTGGTCTTAATAGTAATAATGATTTTCGTAAAGTTTCTCCAGAAATTCCCATAGGTTTGTAAAAACCTCTACCAAATAAATGACGCATAGAAATGTATAATTTTTCTATGGCATTTGTAGATTCTTGGGCTCTTGTTCTATCTATTTTTTTAAATTCTGACATTCGTTATTTTAAAGCGCAAATATAAAATTAATTACTCGATAATATTTTTGAATACTTCGTTTGATTATTCAACAAATCTACAGCTTCAGAAATTGTTTCGTCTTTTTTTAGTTTGTGTTCGTAAACTCCTTCACGATAAAAATAACGTTGTAAAATTTCTTCTTTTATCATGTCTGTAAGAATGTCTTCATTTTTAGAAATTTCTTTAACTTTTATATCGAAAAGTTTTTCTTTTATATCCTCATATTCTTTAGAAATACTGTTTTTATCTGAAGCCAAATATGCTTTTTTAAATAATCTTTCTTGCTTGGTTAGAAAGGTAGTATCAACTTTTAAAAAGTTTTCAAACTTATTAAAATCACTATTTTTAAAATCGAAATCCGTTACATTTCCAATTGTTGGATTCTCGTAAAAATATTTTGTTGCAAAATTGAAAATCGCTTTCGATTTTAATAACTCGTCAGTCGCTTCATTTCTATCGGAAGTTTTTATAACAATATCTGGTAAAACTCCACCTCCATCGTAAACTGTTCTTCCGTTTTCAGTTGTGAATTTATTTACTCCACGATCGGAAAATTTTGGAACTTTTCCATTTTTATCTCTATTTGCATAATCCAATTCTTGAATACATCTTCCACTTGGTGTATAATATTTAGAAATGGTAACTTTTAATTGTGTTCCGTAAGTTAAAGGTCTGTAACGTTGCACCAACCCTTTACCAAATGAGCGTTTTCCCATAATTACAGCTCTATCATAATCTTGCAAAGCACCACTTACAATTTCGGATGCAGATGCAGATCTTTCATTGACTAAAACCACTACAGGAATCTCTAAATCTAAAGGTTCGTTGGTGGTTTTATAGGTGTTACTCCACTTTTTGATTTTCGCTTTCGTGGTTACAATTGTTTTTCCTTTTGGTAAAAAGAAATTACAGATATTAATCGATTCTAGTAAAGAACCTCCAGGGTTGGAACGAAGATCGAACACCAGTTTTTTCATTCCTTGTTTTTCTAATTTTCTGAATGCTTTTTTAACTTCGGAAGATGCTTTTTCATTAAAACGAGTTAGCGTAATATACCCAGTATCTTCGTTAATCATTTCTGCAAACGGAACTGGATTTACAACCACTTTATCTCTCGTGATTTCTTTCTGAAGAATTTGTCCTTGTCTTTCAACCTCCACTTTAAATTTACTGTTTGGAACTCCTTTTAAGAAAGTGGAAAGTTGTTCACGATCCATATTTTTTAAAGATTGTCCATCTACAGAAGTTATAACATCTCCCGCTTTTAAATCTGCTTTATCTGCAGAAAATCCTTTATAAATCTCACTTATTTCAATTCCTTTTTTTGTGTAATACACAGCAACTCCAATACCTCCATATTCTCCTGCTCTTCGAATTCTTGCAGTTTCTACATCTTGCTCGTTGTAAAAATTCGTGTAAGGATCTAATTCTTTTAACGTGTTTTTTATGGCTTTATCCGTAAATTCTGCAGGATTTATTTCATCTACATAATACATATTCAACTCCTTAAATAAAGTATTATAAATTTCTATTTGTTTGGCTACTTCAAAAAATTTAGATTTGAAAGAGTACGTTGTAAACAAGACTCCAACCAATAAAATAATAATGGTTCTTTTTTTAAAATTGAATTTTTTCATCTTTATTCTTTTAAGTCTTTACTTTTAGTTTGTTCCACAAAAAGATGCAGTAATTTTTCCATTTTAGGAAATAAATCTTCATACTTCCATTCTTCTCTCCCAAGATACGAAATCATAAAAACATAGGGTTTATCTACATTATCATACACGATTTCCTTTTGAAGTCTATAGCTTTCACGCATTAAACGTTTTATTCTATTTCTATCAACAGCTCTTTTAAAGTTTCTTTTTGCTACAGAAACACCCATTTGTACTGGAAAATCGGAAGTATGTTCTGTTTGAACATACATCATTCTTAAAGGAAATGCTTTTACAGAATTACCTTGTTCGTAGAGTTTTTCTATTAGCTTTCTACTCTTTAAACGTTCATTTTTTCCTAAAGTGTACTTCATTATTACAAACTTAATAGAAAAGGAACACTTTTTAACAATTTCTAAAGGCTATCTTTAAAAAAGATGCGTATTTTTATATGATATTCGTCAATAAATTTTAGTTATTAGTTGTTGAATATTAAACAATATTTGATAGATTTGTTTAAATTTATTATTTTACAGAACCCATTTTTATGAAACCAGATTTATTTCAAGCTCCAGATTATTACAATATTGATGATTTATTAACGGAAGAACATTTACTAATTCGTGAAGCCGCTCGTGATTGGGTAAAACGCGATGTTTCTCCAATTATTGAAGAATATGCTCAAAAAGCTGAATTCCCAACTCAAATTATTGGTGGTTTGGCAGAAATTGGTGCTTTTGGACCTTATATTCCAGAAGAATATGGTGGTGCTGGTTTAGATCAAATTTCTTACGGTTTAATTATGCAAGAAATAGAACGTGGAGATTCTGGTGTTCGTTCTACTGCTTCTGTACAATCTTCCTTGGTAATGTATCCTATTTACACGTATGGAAATGAAGCGCAACGTAAAAAATACTTACCAAAATTAGCTTCTGGAGAATGGATGGGTTGTTTCGGATTAACAGAACCAAACCATGGATCGAATCCTTCTGGAATGGAAACCAAGTTTAAAGATATGGGCGACCATTATTTACTAAATGGTGCAAAAATGTGGATTTCGAACGCTCCTTTCGCACAAGTTGCAGTTGTTTGGGCAAAGAATGAAGAAGGTAGAATTCACGGTTTAATAGTAGAACGTAGTATGGAAGGTTTCTCTACTCCAGAAACACATAATAAATGGTCTTTGCGTGCTTCTGCAACTGGAGAATTAATTTTCGATAATGTAAAAGTACCAAAAGAGAATTTGTTACCTAACAAATCTGGACTTGGAGCTCCTTTAGGCTGTTTAGATTCAGCCAGATATGGAATTGCTTGGGGCGCAATTGGTGCTGCAATGGATTGTTACGATACTGCTTTGCGCTACTGTAAAGAACGTGAACAGTTTGGAAAACCAATTGGACAATTTCAATTACAACAGAAAAAATTAGCAGAAATGATTACCGAAATTACCAAAGCGCAATTATTGGCTTGGCGATTAGGAAATTTAAAAAATGAAGGGAAAGCAACTTCCGCTCAAATTTCAATGGCAAAAAGAAACAATGTAGACATGGCAATACACATTGCTAGAGAAGCAAGACAAATGTTGGGTGGAATGGGAATTACTGGAGAATATTCCATAATGCGTCATATGATGAATTTAGAAAGTGTTATAACTTACGAAGGAACACACGATATTCATTTATTAATTACTGGCTTAGATGTTACTGGCTTGAGCGCTTTTAAATAATTATGATGATATTTTGTAAGTAAATTACTCGATGTTAGACTATAATCTATATGAAAAGAGAATTTTATATTATTTTTTGCAGTTTTTTTTTAACAATTATTTCTTGTGGAAGTATAAACGAACAAGTTTTAGAAATCGAAGATGAAGTTGATAAAGAAATAATTATAAATGATGATAATGTTATACCAAACACAACTAACAGTTATAAAATACTTTCTTTAGGAGACAGTTATACAATTGGACAAAGTGTTTGTGAAACATGCAGGTTTCCAGTACAATTAGTAGATACACTTATAATATCTGCTAAAGTAAAAAGTACTTTTTCTCTAAAAATTATTGCAAAAACGGGTTGGACCACCTCAGATTTAAAAAATGCTATAAAATCGGAATACATAGCAAACAATTACGATTTGGTAACTTTATTAATTGGTGTAAATAATCAATATCAAAACAAACCTTTCTCACTTTACGAAAAAGAGTTTCCAGAACTGGTAAATACAGCACTAAAAGCTGTAGATAATAATACAATTAAACTAGTTGTTATTTCCATACCAGATTATGCCTATACACCTTTTGGAAGAGGAGATAAAACTATTTCCAATGCAATTGATAAATATAATGCTTTTGCAAAAGCATACTGTGTTACCAATGGAATTACCTTTGTAAATATTACAGATATTACTAGGCAAGGGTTAATAAATACTGCCTTAGTTGCTAAAGATAATTTGCATCCTTCCGAACTTGCTTACACTAAATTTGTAGAGAAAATTACTCCTTTCGCAATCAAAAAATTAAGATTAGATTAATTACGAAGCCACTTGCAACAATATATTTGGGCATCTTTTACAATTGATGCCTTCTTTTTACTTATTTAAATATTTACTTTTCTACACCCAATTTTATCAAAATAGTTTCTAACAAACACCATTTTGTAAATGCAGACTGAATTAAATTTACACCAATAAATACGGTAAACCACATCCAATTTTGACTTACATAATATGTTAAAACAACGCTTAACAAAACCATTACACCAACGATTACTCTAAAATATTTATTTAACATTTTCTATTATTTTTTAAATTTATAAAGATTTTTCTATAGGAACAACAACAGTTTTTAATGGATTGTTTGTTTCTAAATTATTATTAAATTCTTGCATTAAATTAAATAAATCATCAATATGTTTATCATCTGTAAAAGAAAAAAACATCGTTGATTCATTAGCACTTTTTCCAGCCGAAAACCAGTTAGAGGAAATTTCTGAAGGAATATTTTTAAATCCCTTTATTTCGGTAGCACTTAAGTTTTCAATATTTGCTTTCTTAAATATTTTTAAAACATCTTTTTGAAACGCTTCTACAGATGTTACAATTACTAATTTCATATCTTTTATTTTAATGTCCGTTCGAACGCAGTCGAGAACTATTTATAATTCTTCTTTTCAATCATATAATAAACAAGCGGGACCACCAACAATGTTAATACAGTTGATACAATTGTTCCTCCCATTAATGAGATTGCCAATCCTTGAAAAATAGGATCAAATAGAATTACAAAAGCTCCAATAACTACAGTTCCTGCAGTTAATAAAATTGGCGTTGTTCTTACTGCTCCTGCTTCTATTGCTGCTTGTTTTAAAGGAACTCCTTCTTCTAATCTTAAGTTGATAAAGTCAATTAATAATACCGAGTTTCTTACCATAATTCCTGCCAAGGCAATCATTCCAATAAATGAAGTTGCTGTAAAAAACGCACCCATAATCCAATGTCCTAAAATAATTCCTATTAATGATAAAGGCACTGCAACCATCATTACTATTGGTGCTTTAAAATTTTGAAACCAACCAACAATTAAAATATAAATTAAAATTAATGCTCCTAAAAAGGCAATTCCTAAATCTCTAAAAACTTCCAACGTAATTTGCCATTCTCCATCCCATTTTACAGTATAATTGTCTTCAAAATCTGGCTGACCTAAATACATTTCATCCAATTTATAACCTTCTGGAAGTTTTATTTCATTTAACTTTTTGTCCATTCCTAAAATTGCATATGCAGGACTTTCCAATTCCCCAGCCATATCTGCCATAACATACACCACTCTTTTCTGGTTTTTTCTGTAAATACTTTTTGCTGAAATTATTTCATTAATAGTAACCAAATCTGCAATAGGCACCATATTTCCTTGCTTCGATTTTACTTTTAATTGAGAAATATCAGAAATGGTAGATTTTTCCTTTTCGTCTAAACTTAACACTAATCCAACTTGGTTTACTGCATCTTCATCATATAATGTGGTAATTGCATTGTTAGACAAAGCCATATTCATGGTGTAGGCAATTTGCTGTGGTGCAACTCCATACAACATTGCTTTTTCTTTATTTATTTCGAATTGATATTCAGTTTGGTCGTTTTCAACCATCCAATCTACATCTACAACATCATCAGTATCTATAAGAATATTTTGAATTTGATTTGCAATATCAATTTGAGTTTTATAATCTGGTCCATAAACTTCTGCAACAATGGTAGATAAAACTGGTGGTCCTGGGGGAACTTCCACCAGCTTTACATTTGCATTATATTTTTTGGCTATTTTCTGAATATCTGAACGCATTAATTTTGCAATTCCGTGACTTTGAATACTTCTTTCGCCTTTATCAACCAAATTCACTTGAATATCTGCCATATTAGATCCTCCACGTAAATCGTAATGACGCACCAATCCATTAAAAGTAATCGGTGCAGAAGTTCCTACATAATTTTGATAATTCACCACTTCTGGTCTAGTAGCCAAATATTGCGCAATTTCTTGCGTAACCACTGCTGTTCTTTCTAACGTGGTTCCTTCTGGCATATCAATTACCACCTGAAACTCATTTTTATTATCAAAAGGCAACATTTTTACAGCAACAGAATTGGTAAAAAACAACACCATTGTTCCCATTAGTACTAAAAATGTTCCTCCTAAAAACAACCAACGTTTTGCTTTACTTTCTAATAAAGGTCTTTCAAACTTATTGTAAACTCTATAAATAAATGTTTCTTCTAAAGGCTTTTCAACTTTTTCTGGTTGTCCTTTTTTGTCTTTTTCTCTTAAGAAAATCAACCCTAAATAAGGTGTAATTGTTAAGGCTACAAATAATGATAAAATCATTGCAATTGAAGCTCCAATTGGCATTGGCGCCATATAAGGCCCCATTAAACCAGATACAAAAGCCATTGGTAAAACAGAAGCAATTACTGTAAATGTTGCTAAAATGGTTGGGTTTCCAACTTCATTTATAGCATACAAAGCCGCTTGTTTAAAAGGCAGTCGTTTCATTTTAAAATGTCGGTGCATATTTTCTGCAATAATTATGGAATCATCCACCACAATTCCTGTTACAAAAACCAATGCAAAAAGTGTAATTCTATTCAAAGTATAATCCATTAAATAGTAACTTAACAACGTTAATGCGAACGTAATTGGGACAGATAAGAACACCACTAATCCACCTCGCCAACCCATTGCCAACATAACTACTAAAGTTACAGCAACTATAGAACCCATAAGGTGTAACAACAATTCAGATACTTTATGAGAAGCTGTTTCTCCATAATTTCTGGTAATTTCTACATGTACATCATCAGGAATTAAAGTGGTTCTTAAATGATGAACTTTATCAATTACAACTTCGGCAATTTTCATTGCATCTGCTCCTTTTCTTTTGGCCACAGAAATGGTAACTGCAGGATATTCAGATTTATATGTTGAAGATTTATCACTTGCCTTTCCAAAACCTAAAGACACATAATTTTGTGGCACTTCTGGCCCATCAATAATCGTTGCAATTTGCTTTAAATATATTGGCTGATTTTGTTGTACACCAACCACCAAATTCTCCACATCTATTGCAGAAGCTAAAAACTTACCTGTTTTCACTAAAAATTCAGTGTCATTTTTATCGAAACTTCCTGAGCTTAATTGAGTGTTATTGGCTTTTATCATTTCAGAAACCGACAAGAAATCTAAACCACTTGCAGCTAATTTGTCTTTATCTAAAACAACACGTAATTGTCTGTTTCTTCCACCAATTTTATGTGTAATAGAAACATCATTTACTTTCTTAATTTCTGTTTCTAATTCTTGCGCCATTTGGCTTAATTGGTAATCGTTATAGTTTTCACTCCATAACGTTAAACCCAACATTGGCACATCGTCAATAGCACGCGTTTTTACCAAAGGAAACGTAACTCCTTTTGGCATTTGGTCCATATGTTTGTTAATTTCGTTGTACAATTTTACAAACGAACGCTCTATATCTTCGCCCACATAAAACTGAACAATTACCATTGCTTTCTCATTCATAGCAGTAGAATACACATATTCTACACCTTTAATGTTCGAAATTAATTGTTCTAAAGGTTTTATAACGCGCGATTCTACTTCTGTAGGACTTGCACCTGGATAACCCACAAAAATATCTGCCATTGGCACATCTATTTGTGGCTCTTCTTCACGTGGAATTAAATATGAACTATACACACCAACAACCATAAATACAATCATTAACAACACTGTTAATTTCGATTGCATAAAGACTTTGGCAATTTTTCCTGCGATACCTTCTTTCATAATAAGCCCCTTTTAATTTCCCCAAAGGGGAAAAACTTTTATGGGTGATTTTTTAATTAATATTATTAGCTACTTTAGTTCTCTAAAGAGGAAACTGTTTTTTTTCTGTTTACTGTGACTGAAAACTGCTACTGCTTACTGAATACTTATTTTAGCTCCATTAAATAATTTCCTATCAGCAGAAATTATATATGTTTCGTTTGACGATAAGCCAGATAAAACCTCAACTTCATTTCCATAAGTTCTACCTAAACGCAACCAATGTAATAAAGCTTTATTACTTTCACTTACTGTATAAACACCAGATAATTGTCCGTTTTTTACAAGAGCTTCTATAGGAATTAAAACCATTTCTGATATTGTTTTCCTTTCCACAGGAAACTGAACTGTTGTAAACATTCCTGATAAAATATTCGCATCAGTTTTATCTAAATTAATTTTTACTAAATATTGTCCGCCAGTATTTTTTGCAGAACTGCTTACTTCAACTACTTTTCCTTTGATATTTTTGTTGATAGATTTTACCAAAACATCAACTGTAGTTCCATTTTTAATTTGAGAAATTTCAGTTTCTGGAACCATAGTCATTACTTCAAAATTTCCTGGAGTTTCTATACTAATTAAAGGGGTTCCAGGATTTGCCATATTACCAGCTTCTACATTTTTACTAGTTACTGTTCCGCTAAAAGGTGCAGTAATATTACTGTAAGCAAACTGTGCATTAATTTCGTTTTTCATTTGATTTGCAGATTCCAAACGCGCTTTTGCCATTTCGTAATTTGCAGTCATATCGTCCATTTCTTTTTGAGAAATGCTTTTACTTTTAAACAAATTTTTAAAACGATTGTAATTTTTACTTGCATTATTAAAAGCGGTTTTAGCTTCTGTAATTCCTGCATTTACTTGTCCTTTTTTTGCTTGTAAATCTGTATTATTTATAGAAACTAACAATTGTCCTTTTTTAACTTTATCGCCAACATTTACGTGAACTTTGTTAACATAACCCATCATTCTTGTACTTAAATCTGCACTATTTTCAGCTTGAATTTTTCCACTTACAGACAAAAAAGGACTGTTCGTATTCGCTTCAACTTTTTGAACTTTTACATTAATTGCTGGAGAATTATCTGCGATTACTTTCTTTTCTTCTCTACCACAACTTGCCAATAAAATGGTGAAAGAAAGTGTTAATGCTGTATATATTTTTTTCATTTCTATTTATTTTTTTGTTAAGAATTCTAAATACTTTTGTGTGTAATTATATTCGAAAATGGTTTGATAATATTCTAATTGCTTTTGGGCGTATTTAGTTTCTGCTAATAATAAATCGCTTGTTTTTTCTAAACCTTCTTTAAACCTATTTTTAATTATTCTTAAAGATTCTTCAGATTGTTCTAAAGCTAAAGTTGTAAGTACTAACCTGTTTTTTGCATCTACTAACTGACGCTTTACTTTATTTAATTCTAAATTACTTTTAGACACATATTGGTTATACTCCAACTTCGATTTTTCTAATTCTGCCTTACTTTTTTGAGTTTTACCAAAACGTTTAGAACCTTTAAAAATATCCCAACTTAATTGAGCTCCAATCAAATACCCATTTGCATTTCCTTGAAAAACTTTGTTGTCGTACATTTCGTAACTTCCAAAGGCATTTAATGTTGGTAAAAAAGCCATTTTATCTGCTTTATTCATTGCTTCATAGGCATTTGTTGCCAATTGCATTGCCTTAATATCTGCTCTGTTTTCAGAAATTATTTTATCATCAATATTCATAGGAATAACAGACAAACTATCTGTTGGTTTGTATATCACATAACTTTTATCATTCATTAAAAAAGACAGGTAATTGGACGCGTTTTGCACGTTACTTTTAGCGGTTTGCAATTGATTTTTAACTTCGGTAACTCTTACTTCAACATTTAAAACATCTGCTCGTTGCAATAAACCTTGTTTAAAACTATTGTCTGCCATTTTCTTATTCTCATTTGCAGTAGCCAAAACCTTCTCTAAAACTGCAACTCCTTTATACGCTAATTGCAATTGCATAAAAGATTTTTCGGCTTCAAAAGTCAGATAATCTTGGGTTCTTTCTGATTGTAAAGACATCGCATTCATTTTAGATTTTGCTGCTTTACGTTGATAAAAACCATCTAAATTTATAAGCGGTTGTTGTATTTCTATCTTGGTTGCAAAATTTTGAGTTTGTGCAGGATTGTTTAACAAAGCAGGATTAAAATCGGCTTGCGTTAAGATGCCTTGATTCAGTTTAGCACCAAAAGCCATTAACGGATTTGTTGTTGAAATACCTGTGTGACTTGCTGTAATGTTTGGTAAAAAGATGGCTTTTGTCTGTTTAAAATCTCCTTTAGCGGCATTAAATTCTTCTTCAGAAATCTTTATTGTCATATTTTTTTCAGAAACTCTAATTAGAACTTCTGATTTTGAAATTGATTTTACCTCTTGAGATTGTAAATACATTATTCCAAAAAAGAAAAAAAGTATAGTTATTGTGTTTCTCATATATTTATTCTGTTATCTACCACAAAAGTAAGCGTAGAATAAATAGTTAAGTGTAACCTATGTTACATGAAAAGTAGAAAGTATGTGTAAAATAAGACCATAAAAAAGCAGCTAATTAGCTGCTTTTTTATTCATTTTTAAATCTATTATTTTAATGAGAAGTAGTCCTAAAATTCCTCCTAAAAATGAAAGAACACAATTTATAATCAATAAACCAACATCAAATATTCCGTTTTCTATTATATATGCAGGACTAAAACCAAATCGCCCAAAAGATTTAATAACAAAAATACTTCCAAAAACTCCCGAAATTGTGTTACCAACTAGACCAAATGAATATTTTTTAACTATAAAGCCTATTAAATTTGCGCCTATTATTCCTAATAAAATACTAATTAAAGAAATGAGAGTTTGTGTCATAATAATATCTTATCATTAATGTCCATAATCCATTTTATCAATTTTACCTTTCAATAACCTTTTTTGGATAATCATGTACCCAAAAAGTAAAATAAAACCAATAATTCCCCAAACCAAAGCAACAGATAAACCATACTCTGATGTTGTGGTATTGTAAATTGTTAAAGAAGGATTTACATTGTTGATTGATGGCAATAACACTGGAAATAACGATGCCAAAGATGAAGTGATTCCTCCTAAAATTAATAAAGATGATAACAAAAAAGCATGACTATCTTTTTGTATTCTTCTAATAAAAAATGTACCTAATAAACCTGTAAAATAAATTAGAGGAAACACTAATAAATAAGGTTTATTAATAAAATTATCTAATGAATTTGGATTTACAATTTGCCATACAACTATAGAAAATATAGTAAGTAAAGTCAATAAAATATTCAGCTTAAAAATGACACTTTTAAGTTTATTATTTATGGATGCATTTGTTTTTAAAATGATCCAATTGGCTCCGTGAATTGCTAAAGTAACTACAGAAATTAAGCCTATAATAATGGTAAACCAATCTATTATTCCTGGGTTTTGGCTCAAGGGGCTAAAACTGCTATCCCATAATGGTAAGAAAAAATAATGTGGTTCGTGCGCAGAAACTCCCGTTTTTACAATACCTAAATTTACACCTCTAACAATATTACCCAAAGCAATACCAAAAAACAAGGCTAATAATAAACTAGAAACTCCAAAAGATTTATCCCAAATATCTTTCCACATTCGGTATTTAAATTGTCCTCTAAATTCTAAACCAATAGCTCTAAAAATAATTAACCACAAAACGATTATTAAAGGCAAGTAAAAACCACTAAATACGGAAGCATAAAATGTAGGAAAGGCCATAAAAAGCATTCCTCCTGCAGCAACTAACCAAACTTCATTAGAATCCCAAAATAAACCTGCCGATTTTGTAATTACTTCTTTGTCTTTTTCTTTCTTCGCAAAAAATAAATGGATGATTCCTGCACCAAAATCATAACCATCCAAAATAAAAAACATTACTAAAACAATTGCGATTGCTATAAACCAAAATATTTCCATAATTTAATGTGTTTTAGAATTTGGACCTTCATTAATTGTTTTGCCTACTAATACTAAAAACAACAAGCCTAATAACATATATAAAGCAACAAAACCAAGTAAGGTAAATAAGGTATTACCAGAGGAAACTGTTGGCGAAATACCATCGCTTGTTTTTAATAAACCATAAACTAAATATGGCTGTCTACCCAATTCTACTGTATACCAACCAGTAATATTGGCTATATATGGAAAAGGAACAAGGAACATAATTGTCCATAATAATGGTTTTAAATTGTATAATTTTCTTCGCCATAAAAAGAAAAATGCTAATAACATTACCCCTATAAAAATAGTTCCTAATCCAACCATTATATGATAAGAATAATACAATGCTGGTACATTATCTGGCAACTCTTCTTCTTTAAATTTATCCATACCAATAATTTGCTTATCCCATTCTTGGTAGGTTAAAAAACTTAAAATATTAGGAACAGCAATTTTATTGTCTAATTTTTTTTCGACCATATTTGGCTGTCCAATTAATACTATTTCTGCGCCAGCATGTTCTGTTTCAAAAATTCCTTCCATAGCAGCAAAAGCAGCTGGTTGATATTTTGCCACATTTTTAGCATTCCAATCTCCTGTTGGAAAAGCTACTAAAAGACTGGAAACTAATCCAAAAATTACTCCTATTTTTAAAAATAGTTTTCCATATTCTACTTGTTTATTTCTTAAAACATAAAAAGCACCAATTGCTGCTACAACAAAAGAAGATGTTACAACAGATGCCATTTGATTGTGTAAAAAAGCAGGCAATAACCAAGGATTAGAAAATAATGCTCCAAAATTATTAAGCACAAATTTTCCGTTTTCTAAAATTTCATAACCAACAGGATGTTGCATCCAAGCATTGGTAGCTAAAATAAACCAACCACTTGCCCAAGAACCTAAAAACACTAAAAACCCAGTTATGAAGTGTAATTTTTGACCCATTAATTTTTCACCAAAAATAAAGAGTGCTAAAAAAGACGATTCTAAAAAGAAAGAAAACATACCCTCCATGGCTAAAGTTTGCCCAATAATACCTCCTGTTAATTCCGAAAACTTTGCCCAATTGGTACCAAACTGAAATTCCATTGGAATACCTGTAACAACACCCATTGTAAAATTGATTGCAAAAATTTTCATTAAAAATTTTGCAGCATTATTATATTTTTCAACATTGCTTCTTAAATATTTCCACTTTAAAAAAACAATTATTAAAGATAAACCCATTGTTAATTGCGGGAATATATAATGAAAAGTGATAGTAAATGCGAATTGCAATCTATCGTAAAAGATCATGTCTTCCATAAGTTCTTTTTAGACTATAAAAATAAGGAATGTATAAGAAATAGCGTGTAACATTTATTACAAAATAACTGCAATAATTACGTGAAAAATTAAGATATAAATAGAATTTAAAAAATTAAACTTTTTAAGATTTCTCCATTTTCACAAACATTTCCATTCCTTGTCTATTAGGATAAGAATTGTAACAAGGTTCCATAGAAATCGAATTAAAATAAGGCTCGAAATAAGTTAAATATTCTACTTTATTTCCTCCAAAAGGTGGATGATCTTCATTTAAAACAGCGTCGAACATTAGCCCAACTAATTTACCTTTTTCTTTTAAAACAGATGCCATTTTAGCAGCGTATTTTTGTCTTAAATCTGGGTTAATAGCACAGAAAAAAGTTTGTTCAATTACTAAATCGAACGTTTCTTCAATTTCGAAAAAATTAGCATGTATTAATTGAGCTTCTGGAAAATTAGGTATTCTTTTTTTAATATTGTCAAGTGGTGATTTTGCTATATCTACCACATAAACATTTTTAAACCCTTTATTGAATAAATATTCTGCTTCGTAAGAATTACCTCCACCAGGAATTAAGATTTTAATTTCTTTGTTTTCTAATTGATCGAAATATGTTTTTAACGGTGGAGAAACTTCACCTAAATCCCAACCAATTTTATCTGTTTTATATTTATTACTCCAAAAATCTTCTGATAAATTCATTTCACTAACTTACTTTTATAAAATAAAAAAGCACCTGAAATTTAATTCAGAAGCTATATAACTAACTAATATTATTAATTGTTTGTATCAAATCTCTTTTTTGTACCAAGCCAGATTGTCGCCAAACTTGTTTACCTGCTTTATACAGAATTAATGTTGGTACTCCTTGTACTTTAAATTTTGATGCTAAAAGTTTGTTTTTATCTACATCTATCTTAATTATAAAAACTTTTTCGCCTAATTCATCTTTAACTTGTTTTAAAATAGGGCTCATTGTTTGACAAGGTCCACACCATTCAGCAAAAAAATCTACTAAAACTGGTTTTTCTTGATTAATTATTTCTGAAAATTTACTCATGCCTGAAAAAATTATTTACTAAAGGAAACGTTCCAGATTCCTCTTATTTCGTTATTATCATATCCAAAAGCTTTATCATTTGGATATAGTTCTTTAATTTTAGAAAACGTATTTTCTGTGATTTGTGATTTTGGTAACTTAAGTTACAGTTCTAAAACATGTATACTGTTTCTAAACAATTTTATTTTACGCTCGTTTTCTAACTTTTTAAGTAATCTAGAAACAACTACTCTTGAGGTATGTAAATCTTCAGAAATTTCTTTGTGTGTTACAGTAAGATGGTCATTTTGGTTAACCATTGCTTTATCTTTAAGGTATTTAAAAATACGTTCGTCCATTTTAAGGAAAGCAATTGTGTCTACAGCAGTTAAAAGCTCTTCTACTCTATTATGGTAGCTTTGTAGAATAAAAGATTGCCAAGAAGTGTATTTGCTTAACCAAGCTGTCATCTTCTCTTTAGGTAACATTATTAATTCTACATCTGTTTCTGCAACCGCTCTAATTTTACTTTTAGTTTGCCCCATACAACAAGATAAAGTCATGGCACAAGTATCTCCTTTCTCTAAATAATAAAGTACCAATTCTTCACCATTTTCATCTTCTCGAAGAATTTTAATTGCTCCTGATAAAAGTAAAGGCATCGATTTTATATAATCGCCAATTTCAATAATTATAGTATGTTCCTTAAAAGATTTTGAGATACCTACATTTTGAACTTCTTCTATAAGTTTTTCTTCAAATAGATAACCAAAGTTTGGTATTAACTTAGTATTCATACCTTAAAAATTTAAGCATCTAAATTAATAAAAGTTTTAAATAAAACCTTCTATTTAAAACTTTAAAAAACATAAAATAAATTTACGAAGCCACTTGCAACAATATATTAGGGCATCTTTTACAATTGATGCCTTTTTTCTTGTACTTATTACAGCACTTACTTTTTGGAGTTAAGCAATTAGAAGAACAAATACTATCACAAACACTTGTGTTCGATAACGTTATTGTCGGTTTTTCTGAAGTATAAAAAACAATCATTCTTATTAATTAAAGTGCAAATATAATTCTTATTTAGAACAAATAAAAATAAAAACACTAAATTCAATAAAACAAATATTGTCAGCATTTTTTCTTTTTATATATTTGGAATCCTCTAAAATTTATAAGAAAAAATGGAAGATTTTATTCTCTACTTCAAAATGGGTCTTTACCACGTATTAGACTTTAGTGCTTACGATCATATTTTATTTTTGGTTGTGTTAGCAGTTGTTTTCAGCTTTAATCAATTTAAAAAAGTGTTGTGGTTGGTTACCCTTTTTACTCTTGGACATTCAATAACTTTGGCTTTATCTGCTTACGGAATTGTAAATATAAAAATGGCTTTAATTGAATTTTTAATTCCATTAACCATTTTTATTACGGGTGTTATTAATGTAATGACAGCCAAAAAATCTTCTTTAGGAAAAGAAAATACAAACTTAGTTTTTGCCTTATTATTTGGATTAATCCATGGTTTAGGTTTTTCTAATTATTTTAAAATGATGGTTGGTAAAGAAGAAGATAAACTATTTCCATTAGTAGAATTTGCTTTAGGAATTGAAGCGGCACAGATAATTATTGTGTTAGGAATTTTAATTGTTGGTACCATTCTTCAAAACTTTTTTAGAGTAACCAGAAGAGATTGGATTTTGGTTTGCTCCTCCATCGTAATTGGTTTTGCAATACAAATGATGTTAGATCGTGTATTTTGGTAGAAAAATTGTCTAATTATTAACGTTTCAATTCTATTAATCTTTTTACATTCGTAGATTATGACAGAGAAAAAACAATTAAAATACGATAAAGCCTATTTAAAAATGGCATTTGAATGGGGCAAACTTTCTCATTGCGAACGCAAACAAGTAGGTGCTTTAATTGTAAAAGATAGAATGATAATTTCCGATGGTTTTAACGGAACTCCAACTGGTTTCGATAATTGTTGCGAAGACGAAAACGGAGTTACAAAATGGGAAGTTTTACATGCAGAGGCAAACGCCATTTTAAAAGTTGCATCTTCTACACAATCTGCCAAAAATGCCACATTATATATTACATTATCACCTTGCACACAATGTAGTAAACTCATACATCAAGCAGGAATAAAACGCGTTGTATATGCAGCTTCTTACAAAGACGATTCTGGTATAAAATTTTTAGAAAAAGCAGGCGTTCAACTAATGCATTTACCTTATGAATAAGAATAAACTTCCTCTTTATTTAGCAATTGCAGTAGTTTTCGGTATTTTAATTGGAATGTCTTTTGGTGGAAATTCACCAGAAATGTTGTCTTTTGGAAAAAATACTGCATCCGAAAAAAAGATAAAAAAACTTATCAATTTTATTGAAAGAGATTATGTAGATACTGTTAATACAGAAAGTCTTTTAGATGGCGCAATTACACAAATGTTAGGTAAATTAGATCCGCATTCTGTATATATTCCTAAAGAAAATTTGCAATCTGTAAAAGAAAGTATGCAAGGTAATTTTGTTGGAATTGGCGTTCAATTTAGAATGATTGCCGACACAATTACTGTAATTCAACCAATAAAAGGCGGACCAAGTATAAAAATGGGTATTAAAGCTGGAGACAGAATTTTAATGGCAAACAAAGATACTTTATATGGAAAAACAATTTTAAGTGGTTCCATTCCAAGATACCTAAAAGGAAAACCAGATACAAAAGTAGCGCTTCAAATTTATAGAAAAAGCAACGATTCTCTTTTTACGGTTGATGTAACTCGCGGAAAAGTAAATATAAAAAGCGTCGATTTAGCCTACATGATTAACGATTCTATCGGTTATATAAAGTTAGATCGTTTTGCCAGAAATACCTATTCCGAATTTAAAGCGTCTTTAGACAATTTAATGGACGATGGAATGACAGATTTGGTTTTAGATCTTCGTGATAATGGTGGTGGCTTTATAGACATTGCCAATCAAATTATTGATGAATTTTTAGAAGATGATAAATTAATTGTTTTTACAAAAAACAATAAAGGTCAAATTGACGAGTCTTTTGCAACTTCAAAAGGAGATTTCGAAAAAGGTGGTTTATATATTTTGATAAATGAAAACACAGCATCCGCTTCCGAAATTGTAGCAGGTGCTTTACAAGATAATGATAAAGGTACCATTATTGGACGTAGATCTTTTGGAAAAGGTTTGGTACAAATAGAAATGGATTTGGGCGATGGTTCTGCAGTTCGTCTAACAACAGCTCGTTATTTTACTCCAACAGGTCGTTCTATTCAAAAACCTTACGATCACGAAGGCAATAAAAACTATTATAAAGATTATCAAAAAAGAATTACAAGTGGAGAATTGTTAAGTAAAGACAGTATAAAAGTAGTAGATTCTTTAAAATACACCACTCCAAAAGGAAAACTTGTTTATGGTGGAGGAGGAATTATTCCAGATGTTTTTGTAGCAATAGATACCACTTCTTATATGTCGAGTTTTTATTTTAATACGATTAACGATTTTGCTTTCGATTATGTAGATAATAATCGTAAAAAGTTAGAAAAATGGAAAGTAGATTCTTTTGTTGACGATTTTGATAAAGATGATGCAGTTTTCGATTCTTATTTAGGTTCGATTAAAGACAAGGTTACACCTTCATTTAAAACAAAACAGAGCATTCAAAGATATTTAAAAGCATCGATTGCAAATGTACTTTTTGGCGATGTTGGTTTCTACAGAATTATTCACGAAGAAGATAAAATGCTTCAAAAAGTGTTGGAGTTGGAAAGTAAAGAGGAATAACGTTTCTTTGTACCAATGATTAAAATATCAACTTCTACAGACAAAAAAGTCTATTTTGCTTCCGACCAACATTTAGGTGCGCCTACTCAAGAAACCAGTTTTCCAAGAGAAAAAAAGTTTGTGGCTTGGTTAGATGAAGTTAAAAAAGATGCAGAAGCTATATTTTTACTGGGCGATTTATTCGATTTTTGGTTCGAATATAAAACCGTAATTCCAAAAGGATTTGTTAGAGTTTTAGGGAAATTAGCAGAAATAAAAGATAGTGGAATTCCTATTTATTTTTTTGTGGGAAATCACGATTTATGGATGAACGATTATTTCGAGAAAGAACTAAACATTCCTGTGTATCATTCTCCACAAGAATTTCTCATCAATAATAAAAAGTTTTTAATTGGTCATGGAGATGGTTTAGGCCCTGGAGACAAAGGGTATAAACGTATGAAAAAAGTCTTTACATTTCCGTTATTCAAATGGATGTTTAGATGGTTGCACCCAGATTTGGGAGTTAAATTAGGGCAATATATGTCCGTAAAAAACAAAATGATTTCTGGTGATGAAGATGCTAAGTTTTTAGGCGAAGAAAACGAATGGTTGGTTTTATATTGCAAGAAAAAACTGACAGAACAACATTTCGATTATTTTATTTTCGGACATAGACACCTTCCTTTAGAAATAAAATTGCAAGAAAACAGCCAATATATTAATCTTGGAGACTGGATTAAATACTACACTTTTGGCACTTTTAATGGTACTGACTTCAAATTAACAGAGTTTAACTAAATGCAACGTTAAATACGCTATTTTCATTTAAACCTTTAACCTTGTTTTAACAAAATAATTTTGTTAAAATTGTAGCTTTGTTTGCATTAAAAAAATTAACACCTAATACACAATACAATGGATGTAGATGTAAGAGCTATTAACGAGAAAATTGAAAGAGAAAGTGCCTTTATAGACATTCTTACTTTAGAGATGAATAAAGTAATTGTTGGGCAAAAACAAATGATAGAAAGTTTGTTAATTGGTTTGCTTGGAAATGGACATATTCTTTTAGAAGGGGTTCCTGGTTTGGCAAAAACCTTAGCAATTAATACATTATCTAAAGCAGTTCAGGCAAGTTTTAGTAGAGTACAATTTACACCAGATTTATTACCTGCAGATGTTGTTGGAACCATGATTTACAACATGAAACAGAATAGTTTCGAAATTAAAAAAGGACCTATTTTTGCAAATTTTGTATTGGCAGATGAGATTAACAGAGCGCCTGCAAAAGTACAATCTGCTTTATTAGAAGCGATGCAAGAACGCCAAGTTACTATTGGAGATACTACTTTTAAATTAGAAGAACCATTTTTAGTAATGGCAACTCAAAACCCTGTAGAACAAGAAGGTACATATCCTTTACCAGAAGCACAAGTCGATCGTTTTATGTTGAAGGTAGTAATTGATTACCCTAAATTACAAGACGAGCAAATTATTATGCGTCAGAATTTAACTGGAGATTATTCAACAGTAAACCCAGTTATTTCTACAGAGCAAATTTTAAAAGCAAGAGAAGTTGTAAACGAAGTTTATATGGACGAGAAAATCGAAAAATATATTCTCGATATTATTTTTGCAACTCGTTATCCAGAAAAATACAACTTACCACAATTAAAAGATTTAATAAGTTTTGGAGCTTCGCCTCGTGGAAGTATCAACTTAGCAAAAGCGGCGAAATGTTATGCCTTTATTAAAAGAAGAGGATATGTAATTCCAGAAGATGTTAGAGCTGTTGTTGGCGATGTTTTACGTCACAGAATAGGAATTACCTACGAAGCTGAAGCAGAAAATGTAACATCTGTAGATATTATTAACTCGATTATTAATGAAGTTGAAGTACCATAAAGAAGAGTTGGCAGTAAAATTAGTAGGCAGTAGGCAGTCGCTTACTAAATTCTAATTTTACTAAATCCTTTCACTATAAACTATTGACTGAAGACTGCAAACTGAAGACTGCCTACTTAAAAAAATGGATACTAAAGAAATACTAAAAAAAGTTCGTAAAATAGAGATTAAGACACGTCGTTTGTCTGATCATATTTTTGGAGGTGAATATCATTCATCATTCAAAGGACGTGGTATGACTTTTTCTGAAGTAAGACAATACCAATTTGGCGACGATGTTAGAGCCATCGATTGGAATGTTACTGCACGTTATAACGAACCTTATATTAAAGTTTTCGAAGAAGAACGCGAATTAACCATGCTATTAATGGTAGATATTTCTGGCTCGGAATCTTTTGGAACATCAACACAGTTTAAAAAAGATACGATTACAGAAATTGCTGCAACATTGGCTTTTTCTGCTACTCAAAATAACGATAAAGTGGGTTTAATTCTATTTTCTGATGATATAGAACTTTATATTCCTCCTAAAAAAGGGAAAAGTCACGTTTTAAGAATTATTAGAGAATTAATTGAATTCAAACCTAAAAGTAAAAAAACGAATATTTCTGTTGCCTTGAAATTTTTATCAAGTGTAATGAAAAAGAGAGCGATTGTTTTTATGTTATCAGATTTTATGGACGATGATTATGAAAAAACTATAAAAATTGCCGCTAAAAAACACGATTTAACAGGAATTCGTGTTTTTGATAAACATGATGAAGAAATTCCGAATTTAGGAATGGTACCCATGTTAGATGCAGAAACTGGGAATGTGCAGTTGATAAACACAGCATCAAAATCAACAAGAACAAGTTACAAAGCAAATGCTTTACGCTTGCAAGATTACTATATAAATACTTTTAAAAGAAGTGGTGCTGGTACAATTAGCACAAGAGTGGATGAGAGTTATGTAAAAAAATTACTAGGTTATTTTAAACATAAAGGGAGGTAAAGAAGCCCTTCTTAATCTTCCCAAAGGGAAGAAACACTCAATTGAAAAGTGTGTGAAATAAAATTGAAAAGAATCAAAATAAAGAAAAATTAAAAGTTGAAAACAAGAAATATAAATATCAATTTTCAAAAAAGTGATAAAAAAGTACAGGCTAAACGTCCTTTCTCTTTTGGAGAGAGGATTGAGGTGAGAGGCTTTCTCTTTTTTCTTTTTTCTCTATTCTTTTTTTCTGGTTTTGCACAAGAAGGAATGGTAAAAGCAGAAATTGATACTACTAACATTAGAATTGGTGAGCAATTTCAATTGAAAATTTCTGTAGATGAAACTCAGAATGTAATTATTCCAAAATTACGTTTAAATGGTTTGGAGGTTATCGATTCTACTAAAGTTGATACTCTTAAAAACTCACTCATCAGAAGGTATATTTTAACTGGTTTCGATAGTGGCGCATTTTACATTCCTCAACAACAAATATTTGTAAAAAATAGAGCATATTTTACAGATTCTTTATTAGTTAATGTAGCTACAGTGGCTATAGATACGACTAAAGTGAAAAAATTTCCGATTAAATCTATCAAAAAAGAACCTTATACTTTCGACGATTTTAAAATCTATTTTTATATTCTTTTAGCTGCTTTGGCAATTATAGGTTTCTGGATTTATTGGTTTGTTATCAGAAAAAGAAAAGAAGAAATTGAAGCACCAACTTATAGAACATTGCCTCCTTACGAAGAAGCTATTTTAAGGTTGAGTGAATTGGACGAAAAATTATTGTGGCAGAACAATAAAGTAAAAGAATATTATAGTGAATTAACGGAAATTGTGCGTGGTTATATAGAACGTGAGTTAAATGTACCTGCTTTAGAAAACACGACAGACGAAGTTCTAGAAATGATTAGAGATTTCAAAAAGTCAGATACAATACAAACTTCGCAAGACACTTTAGATAAATTAAGAAGTCTATTGAGAGAAGCAGATTTGGTGAAGTTTGCAAAATCGAAACCTTTGGCTTTAGAGATTGAAGAAGATAGAAAAGATGCACAAGAAATTGTGAGTAATTTAAAACCTAAACCAATTATTGAAGAAAATGATGAATTGGAATAATTTCGAGTTTTATAATCCTGAATTTCTGTGGCTGTTAATTTTAATTCCACTTTTGGCAGTTTGGTATTTCTTTATGCGTAAAAAAGACGCTGCAGTTTTAACCATGCCAAGTGTAAAAGGTTTTAAAGTAGAATCTTCTATTTTATCGAAATTAAAACCTCTTTTATATTTGTTAAGATTGTTGGCTTTGGCGGCAATAATTGTGGCTTTAGCAAGACCAAGAAATGTATCTGTAAGCAAGAAAACAAAAACAAATAAAGGAATTGATATTGTTATGGCAATTGATGTTTCTGCAAGTATGTTAGCAAGAGATTTAAAGCCAAATAGATTAGAAGCACTTAAAAAAGTAGCGATAGATTTTGTAGACAGAAGACCAAATGACAGAATAGGAATCGTAGTTTACGCAGGTGAAAGTTTTACACAAACACCAATTACAAGCGATAAAAGCATTGTAAAAAGAACCATTTCCGAATTAAAATGGGGCCAATTAGAAGGCGGAACTGCCATTGGAATGGGTTTAGGTTCTGGAGTTAATAGACTCAAGGAAAGTAAAGCAAAAAGTAAAGTAATTATTTTGTTAACAGATGGTGTAAATAATTCTGGAAATATAGACCCAAGAACTGCAACAGAATTGGCAAAAGAGTTGAAAATTAAAGTCTACACAATTGGAATTGGAACCAATGGAATGGCAGATTTTCCTTGGAGTAAAGACCCAAGAACAGGAAAATTAAATTTTAGAAAACAACAGGTAGAGATAGATGAAGCTTTATTAAAAGATATTGCTACAGAAACTGAAGGGAAATATTTTAGAGCGACAGACAATTCATCTTTAAAAGAAATTTATGATGAAATTGACACACTCGAAAAAACAAAAATAGAGGAGTTCAAATACTATAATTATCAAGAAAAATTCAGAATTTTTGTCTTTTTTGCTCTTGGTTTATTGGTATTAGAGTTCTTGTTGAGAAACACAATATTTAAGAGTTTTATATAAAAATGTACAGAATAGAAGAACCAATTTATTTTTATCTACTCGCAATTATTCCAGCAATAGTTGTGTTATTTCTATTGGTTTTATGGTGGAAAAAAAGAACACAGCGTAAATTTTCTGATGCAGATTTACTTCAGAAATTAGCGCCAAACTCATCAACATTCAAATCGGTTTTAAAATTGGTGATGTTATCAATTGGAATTACTTTTTTAGTAATTTCTTTGGTAAACCCAAAAATGGGAACTAAACTAAAAACGGTAAAAAGAGAAGGTGTAGATATTGTTTTTGCTTTAGATGTTTCCAAAAGTATGTTGGCAGAAGATATTGCCCCAAATCGTTTGGAAAAATCGAAACAAATTATCTCTAAAATTATTGATAAATTAGGTTCAGATAGAGTCGGAATTATTGTGTATGCAGGTAATTCGTACCCACTTTTGCCAATTACAACAGATCATGGAGCTGCGAATATGTTTTTGCAGAATGCAAACCCAGATATGGTTTCCAGCCAAGGAACAGCAATTAGCGAAGCCTTAGAGCTGGCAAAAACATTTTATAATAATGATGAACAAACAAATCGTTTTCTAATTATTATTTCAGATGGTGAAGATCATCAAGAAGAAACAAAACAAGTTGCACAAAATTTAGCAAACGAAGGTGTAAAAATTTATGCTGTTGGTGTTGGAACGGAAAATGGAGGTCCAATTCCTATTCGTGTAAATAATTCTGTTGTTGGTTATAAAAAAGATAATAAAGGTGAAACTGTTATCACCAAAAGAAACGCCGAGGTTTTAGAAGAAATCGCAGATATTGCCAACGGAAAATATTTGGATGGAAATGTAACCGAAAATCCTGTAAGTGCAATTGCAGATATTATTGCAAATGCAGAAAAAAATGAATTTGAAACGAAACAATTTTCAGATTATAAAGATCAATTTCAGTGGTTTTTGGCATTAGGATTGCTATTCTTAGTTTTAGATATTTTCTTATTTGATAAGAAAACAAAATGGCTAAGAAAAGCAGATTTATTTAATGAAGAAAAGAATAAAAAATAAGATGAAAAAATTAAAATACACACTTATTATCTTTCTATTGCTCTTTTCAACAAAAGAAATAGTAGCACAAAAAGATACGATAGCATTGCAAAGAAAAGCAAGAACAATGTTACGTCAAGGAAATGAATTGTACCAAAAACAGCAATTTACAGATGCTTCTGTGGCGTACCAAAAAGCGTTGGGGAACAATTCTAATTACGATAAAGCTTCTTATAATTTAGGAAATGCTTTTTATCAAAATAAAAACTTCAAAGAAGCAATTCCACAATACGAATTAACAGCAAAAACTGCAACAGATAAGTTTACGAAGGCAGAAGCGTTTCATAATATTGGAAATGCACAAATGGAAGCAAAAAACTATCAAGGTGCTGTAGATGCTTATAAAAGTTCCTTGAGAAATAATCCTAATGACGATGAAACTCGTTATAATTTGGCAGTCGCTCAAAAAATGTTAGATAAAGAAAATCAGCAAAATAAAGACGACAAAAACAAAGATAAAAAGGACGATAAAGACAAGGAAAACAAAGACAAAGACGACAAGAATAAAGATAAAAATAAAGACAAGAAAGACGGAGACGATAAGGATAAAAAGGACGAGGACAAAGATAAAGACGGAAAAGGCGATAAAGACAAGGACAAAAACAAAGATCCTAAAAAAGACGATAAAAAAGAACAACAAAAGCCAAAACCAAAACAGGGTCAAATGACTCCTCAGCAAGTAAAACAGTTATTGGAAAGTTTAAATAACGAGGAGAAAAAAACCCAAAAGAAAATGAATGCTAAAAAGGCAAAGGGTAAAAAAATAAAACAAGAAAAAGATTGGTAATAAGCCCATCTTTACTTCTTCCCAAAGGGAAGAAAACACATACTTTAAGTTTTATATAAAAAAGATTTAAAGAAAGTTAGAAAACGGAAAAATTAAGATAAGAGTGTCTCTCCCCTTTGGGGAGATTAAGAGGGGCAAATATGAAGTTGAAATTTTACATATCGATATTGCTTTTTGTTTTAACGACAAGCTTAGTTGCGCAAGAAGCAACAATTCAAGCAAAAGTTAGTAAAAATAAATTAGGTTTAAACCAACGTTTGCGAATTGTGTTTTCGATAAACAAACAAGGTGGAGAAAATTTTACACCTCCAAACTTTACTAATTTTAGAGTTGTTGGTGGCCCAAGCCAATCTGTAAGCCAATCTTGGGTAAATGGAAAAACCACTTTTTCTCAGTCTTACACATACATCATTCAACCAACTAGAAAAGGAGAACTTTCTATTGGTACTGCAAGTGTTAAAATTGGTGGAAAAACAATAAAAACAGATCCTATAAAAATTATCGTTTTAGATGCTGTAGAGATTCCTAAAGATCCAAACGACCCAAATTATGTGGCACAACAAAATATTCATTTAGTGGCAGAAATTTCTAAATCGAGACCTTATGTTGGCGAAGGAATTTATGTTGAATATCGTTTATATGTTAGTGAAAATGTAAGTGTTTACGATACAAATGTTACAGAAGCACCAAAATATAATGGATTTTGGAATCAGGATATTAAAATAAATGGTTATCCCGTTAAAATGGGAAAATACAATGGTGAGGATTACAGGTATATTGTTTTACAAAAAGCTTTATTAATTCCTACAAAATCGGGTAAACTAGAAATCGAACCCATGAAAATGGACATAATTATTGGTGTTCCAACAGGAAGAGCAGATTTCTTTGGAAATGCAATTACCAGTAATGTTCGTAAAGAATTTGCATCAGAAAAAAAATTAATTCGTCCTAGAAGTCTTCCTTTAGAAGGCAAACCAGCAAACTTTACAGGCGCTGTTGGAGAATTCGATTTTAAAGTTTCTTTGAGTAAAGAAATTTTGAAGGCGAATGAAACTTCCGAAATTAAAGTCGCAGTTACTGGAAAAGGAAATTTAAAATTATTCGAATTACCAAGTGTAGAAACTCCTGTAGAGTTAGAAATTTATCAACCAGAAAGAAAAGAAAAAGTAAATGTTTATTCTAGTGGAATCTCTGGTTCTGTAACAGATTCTTATACTGTTGTGCCACAATACAAAGGAAAATATAAAATTCCAAGTACTTCTTTTTCTTACTTTAACCCTAAAGAAGGAAAATACAAAACAATTGATACTGAAGATTTATTTGTAGATGTACAAGAAGGGAAAGAACTGGTAATTGTTGACAGTACTTCTGTAAATAAAAGAGATGTAATTTCAACTGGTGAAAATTTTAGATATATTGCTACGAAAACCACTTTTGAACCTGCTGAAAAGTCAGACTTCTTTAAATCGAACTTGTTTTATATTTTACTTTTATTACCATTAATTGCAATTCCAATCGGAATATTTATTGGCAAAAGAAATGAAGAAAGAAGTAACGATATTGTTGGAAATAGAACAAGAAAAGCTGAGAGATTAGCTAAAAAATATTTATCAGAAGCGCAAAAGCAATTAGGTAAAAAAGAAGCTTTTTATGAGGCTTTAGAACGTGCACTTCATAATTACTTAAAAGCAAAGTTAGGCATCGAAACTTCTGAAATTAGTAAAGAAAGAATTACTGAAATTTTAGAAAGTAAGAAAGTGGAATCTAGCACAATTCATCAATTTATTGAGGTTTTAAAGAGCTCAGATTTTGCAAGATATACACCATTTACAGCCACTCAAATGAAAGAAGAATTTGAGCGTGCAAAAGAAGTTATTGTTCAATTAGATAAACAATTATAAAAATGAAAAAAATACTGTTTTTATTTTTGATAATCGCTAGTTCTGTAAATGCTCAGAATGTAGATAGTTTGTTTGTTTCCGCAAATGAATTGTACAAAAACGGACAATTCGAAGAAGCTATTGAAAAATATAAGAAGATTGAATCTGAGAAAGTAATTTCATCAGAATTATATTACAATTTAGGGAATGCTTATTACAAATTAAATAAGGTAGGGCCTACTATTTTCTATTATGAAAAAGCATTAAAAATAGATCCTTTAAACGAAGATGTAAAAAATAATTTAATCTTTGCAAAACGTTTGGCTCTAGATAATATTGAAGAAGTTCCAAAAACCGTTTTTCAAAGGTTCAACACAAATTACCTTCAGAAATTATCTTACAATCAATGGGCAATAATTGTGGTGGTGCTTTCTTTAGTGGCTTCCCTATTATTTTTACTATTTTACTTTGCATATACTCCAAGAAGAAAAAGAACTTATTTTACAATAAGTGCCATCTGTTTTATTCTTTTAATTGCTACCCTTTTTATAACATATAGCCAATATAATCAAACAAAAAATAATATTGAAGCCATAGTTTTTGCTGAAAAAACAGAAGTCAGAAATGCACCAACTTTAAATGCTGAAGAAGTTTTTACATTACATGAGGGTACAAAAGTTGTTGTTTTAGACACTATAGATAATTGGAAAAAGATTAAGTTAATAGATGGTAAGATTGGTTGGATAATTTCAAGTGAAATAAAACTGTTGAATAATTTTTAATTTTATTTTAACAAAAAAATAAAAAACCTTTCTTATGTTTGTTTGTTTTTAAAAAATAATGAACTTTTGAAAGTAAGAATCGCAATTTTCTTTTCTGTTTTATTCGTTAGTCTTATAGTGACTCCAACTATTATTAGTTTAACGGATTCATCACAAGATATTTCTTATTTTTTAAATTTTAGTGAGGAAGAAGAAGAGAATAAAGGAAAAGGAGAATCTAATAAAGATACAAAACTAAAAATACATTCTTCAAGCTTTATAAATGTTGTTTTGACTAACGTATTTAAGTCGAACAAAAACATTTGTTTTTATTCTAAGAACTACATTTTTGAATTTTCTAAAGTTACCACTCCACCACCCAAGTTTGTACTATAATTTAGAATTAGTATAACAAAAGATCAATTTTATTTATTAAAAACAAAACTCTAGGCAACCTATGCCCAGAGAGAAAATATATATATATATGTTTAAACACATTAAAAACGATTTGCCAGCAAGTATAGTGGTATTTTTCGTAGCATTACCATTATGTTTAGGTATTGCATTAGCAAGTGGAGCTCCTCTTTTTTCAGGGTTAATTGCAGGAATTATTGGAGGTATTGTAGTAGGAGGCTTAAGTGGCTCTAAAATTGGAGTAAGTGGACCAGCAGCTGGTTTGGCAGCAATTGTATTAACAGCAATTGGTACTTTAGGTGGTTATGAAAACTTTTTAGTTGCTGTAGTTTTGGGAGGAATAATTCAAGTAATTTTTGGTGCTTTAAAAGCAGGAATTATTGGTTATTATTTTCCATCTTCCGTAATTAAAGGAATGTTAACAGGTATTGGAATTATTATTATTTTAAAACAAATTCCACACTTTTTTGGATATGATGCAGAAGCAGAAGGAGCAGATAGTTTTATAGAAGCTTCAGGAGAAAATACATTTTCTGCAATTTTAAATATTACAGACAATATTACTTTAGGGTCTACAATTATTGGTTTTATAGGATTGGGAATCTTATTACTTTGGAGTAATGTTTTATCTAAAAAAGGAAAAGTGTTTCAGATAATTCAAGGGCCATTAGTAGCAGTGGTTGCTGGTATTGTATATTATTTCTTTACTACCGAAAATTCTAAATATGGTATTAACTCAGAACATTTAGTAAGCGTTCCTGTACCAGATAGTTTCGATTCTTTCTTGGGGCAGTTTAGCTTCCCGAATTTTGGTGCAATTACAAATCCACAAGTTTGGGTAACAGCATTTACAATTGCTCTGGTTGCAAGTTTAGAAACTTTATTATGTGTAGAAGCTACAGATAAGTTAGATCCGCACAAAAACGTAACTCCAACAAACAGAGAATTATTAGCACAAGGAACAGGAAACGTAATTTCTGGTTTAATTGGTGGTTTGCCTATTACACAAGTTATTGTAAGAAGTTCTGCAAATATTCAATCTGGTGGTAGAACGAAGTTATCTGCAATAATTCATGGTTTTTTATTATTAATTTCTGTGATTTTAATTCCTACTTTACTAAATAAAATACCTTTATCTGTTTTAGCAGCAATATTATTAGTCGTTGGTTATAAGTTAGCAAAACCAACTGTATTTAAAGAAATGGTTCAGTTAGGTTGGAAACAATGGATACCATTTTTTGTGACTGTAATTGGTATTGTTTTCGCAGATTTATTAATAGGTATTGCCTTAGGTTTAGCAGTTGGTATTGTTGTAATTTTAATTAAGAGTTTCCAGAATTCTCACTTTTTACACATAGAAGATAAGAGTAATGGAAAACACAGAATTAAAATGACATTGGCAGAAGAAGTTACTTTCTTTAATAAAGGTGCTATTTTAAAAGAATTAGACAGTTTACCAAAGGATACTTTCTTAGAATTAGATGTTAGAAAAACTAGATATTTAGATAACGATATTATCGAAATTTTAGAAGATTTTGCATTCAAGGTAAAAGAAAGAAATATAGATATTCAATTGATTTCGGAAAGAGGAATTGTAGAAAACCCTCCAAGTTATATCGAATTTTTTAACCTAAGACCTAAAAAATCTGCATAAAAAAAACAATTATGAATAATAAATGTAAAATTTTAGTGCTTGCAGATGTTGATAAATCAACATCTGAAATTCTTAAAAAAGGAGTGGATTTAGCAAATGTAGTTCAAGGAGAAATTGATTTTTTCTGCGTAAAAAAGCCTACAGATGTTGTGGAAAAAGAGAGTCAGCTTTCTGCAATGAGATCTATTAATAAAACATTTATAGAAACAGATAATCAAATTAAAAAAATGATTAATGATGTTTCTGTAAATAGTATTCCTATAAATCATAAGATTTCATTTGGAAATTTAAAAGATGAAATTAGATATCAAATAAAAGAAACAAAACCAGATATTGTTCTCTTAGGGAAAAGAAAGTCTAAAATATTGTCTTTTTTTGGAGATAATGTTATCAATTTAATTTTAAAAGAATTTAATGGCACTATTTTAATTGTTTCCGAAGAAAACCCATTAGAAGCAAAAGAAGAAATTTCTTTAGGGCTGTTAAATAACGTAAATTTATCAGAAAATAGATTTATGGAAACTTTAGCTTCTTATTCTAACAAACCTCTTAAATCTTTTCAAATAAATCCTGTTGAAAAGAAAATATCTAATCCTAATAATACTGTAGAATTTGTATTTGAGGGTGGAGATAATACAATTAAGAATGTGAATAACTATTTATCTAAAAATAAGATTGACTTATTGTTTCTAAATAGAGAGAAAGAAACAAAATCTAAGATTGGAGGCATATTAAATAATTTAAATTGTTCTTTAATGGTAAGTAATTAGAAATTAAATTGCTTTTTAAAAATAAGCTTGTGTTAAGAATAGAATGATTAACTTGGTGTTTACTAATTAATCAATTTAAAAAAGTAATGAAAAAATTATTTTCAAATATTAAAGGAGATGCTTTCGGTGGAATAACTGCTGGAATTGTAGCATTACCATTAGCTTTAGCATTCGGTGTATCATCTGGATTGGGGCCAAGTGCGGGTTTATATGGAGCTATATTTATTAGTTTTTTCGCTGCTCTTTTTGGAGGAACAAACACTCAAATTTCTGGGCCAACTGCACCAATGACAGCAGTAAGTATGGTGGTTATTGCAGGTATTATTGCCGCAAACGATGGTGATGTTACCAAAGCTTTACCAGCAATTTTAACTGTTTTCTTATTAGCAGGACTGTTTCAAATTATTTTAGGAGTTATTGGTTTAGGAAAATACATTCGATATATTCCATACCCAGTAGTTTCTGGTTTTATGACAGCGATTGGTGTTATTATTTTATTAACGCAAATATTACCTTCTGTAGGATATTATCCGAAGGAAGATATCGAATTTGTAAGTACATTTAAACCACAAGCCGAAGAAGTAATTTTAGAAAATATTTTAAAAGAAGAAGCTGGAGAAGGTATTTTAGTACTTGAAGATTTTAAAGAAACCATAGCTAGAGCCAACAAAATTACACCTGCAGATATTTTAAAAGAATCGGAAACATTAGCCGCAAAAGAAACATCTGGTGTATTAGGTGCTATTAAAGCTTTTCCAAGGGCAATACAGAATATTAGTTGGTTAGAATTATTATTAGCTTTAGGAACCATTTTTATTATTTATGGCTTTAAACGGGTTACTACTAAAATTCCTAGTACATTAGTTGCATTAATTGTAATGTCTGGAATTGCAGTTGGTTTTGGTTTAGATTATAGGACTATCCAAGAAATTCCTAGTGGAATTCCAGAAATTAAATGGGAAATTTTCTCAAATTTTTCTTTAGGAAGTCTAACTCCATATATATTTACAGCCTTAACATTAGCTCTTTTGGGAGCCATAGATTCACTTTTAACAAGTGTTGTTGCAGATAATATGACTAAAACAAAGCACAAACCAAATAAAGAATTGGTAGGGCAAGGAATTGGAAATAGTATAGCCGCGTTATTTGGAGGTATTCCTGGAGCTGGTGCAACTATTAGAACAGTTGTAAATATTAATGCTGGTGGAAAAACCAAGCTTTCTGGAATGATCGCTGGTATTATGTTATTAATAATAATGTTAGGTTTAGGACCTGTAGCATCTAAGATTCCAGCTGCAGTTTTAGCAGGAATTTTAATTACAGTTGGTATTGGAGTTATGGATTATAAAGGGTTAAAAGCAATACCATATTTGCCAAAAGACATTAAAATTGGTCCAATTAAACTAAGTTCGGAAGTTTTAATTATGATGGTTGTTTTATTACTATCTACTTTTTGGAACTTAGTATATGCAGTTGGTATTGGGTTGGTAATTGCTTCTTTGATGTTTATGAAGAAAATTGGGGATTTAACAGCAGAAAGATCTGACGTAAAATCTTTAAAAGAAGAATCTTGGGCAGATGAGTATGATTTCCCTGAAAATCTTAAAGAGGAAGTTTTTATCAAGCACATAAAAGGACCTTTATTTTTTGGTTCTACTAGTGATTTTCAAGCACTGTCACTCCAAATTCCTGAAACTGCGAAAACAGTTATTTTAAGATTAGGAAGAATGCAATATATGGATCAATCTGGGTTGTATGCCATGGAAGATATGTTGCAAGATTTAAAGAAAAAGAATATTGAAGTCTTGTTTGTTAATTTATTAAAACAACCAAGATATATGATGGAACGAATAGATATCATTCCAGATTTTATACCTACAGAACACATATTTAAAAATTTTGACACTTGTGTGAAGTGGGTAAAAGAAAATGTAAAAGACGAATTTAAAAATTAAAAATTATGAGAACATTAGCATTAAACAAAAACGCACAAGACAACCTAAATCCAAATGATGTTTTAACAAACCTTTTGGACGGAAATAGAAGATTTATAAATAATACTTTAGAAAATGTAGATTATAACGCTTTAGTAAAAGACACTGTTGGTGGCCAATATCCAAAAGCAGTTGTTTTATCTTGTATCGACTCAAGAGTACCTGTAGAGCAAGTATTTGACCAAACTATTGGAGATATTTTTGTAGCGAGAGTTGCTGGTAATTTCGAGAATACAGATATTTTAGGAAGTTTAGAATATTCTTGTGCAGTTGCTGGAAGCAAACTAGTTTTAGTATTAGGTCACGAAAGTTGTGGTGCTGTAAAAGCGGCTTGCGATGGTGTTGAGTTAGGTAATATAACTGCCATGTTAGATAATATTATTCCTGCAGTTAAAAAGTCTTCGGAAGAAGTAGATGGCGAAGCAAATTCTTCAAATAAAGAATTTGTTGCTAAAACTGTTGAAAATAATGTGTTGTTAACTATTGATAGAATCAGAGAAAAAAGTTCAATTCTTCAAGAAATGGAAGACAATGGAGATATAAAAATAGTTGGTGGTGTTTATTCTTTACAAACTGGAGAAGTAACTATGTTGTAGTGCTCTATTAGAAAAAAACAAAACTTATATTCAACAAAAAACCCGAGATAAATCTCGGGTTTTTTATTTTTATAAGGTTTTTTCTATTATAATTTAAAAAAATGAGTTTTTCTTTATGTTTGCTTTAACACATTTTAATTTGCCTAATGTTATCTTTGCATTCAATTAAAATAACCCTTTTTGAAAGTTAGAATTGCACTTTTTTTTACTTTTTTATTCTTAGGAATAATCGCTGCTCCAACTTTAATAAGTTTCATGGACAAAGACCAGGATATTTCTGTTTTTCTTGCGCTTAATGAAGAAGAAGATACAACTGGAAGCTCAATAAGTGAAGGATTAAAAGTGTATGCACCTTTTAATGTGGCTTTATTTCTTCGAGAAATAATCCAAAAAGAAGAAAACTTAGCCTACAATACTACAAATTATATCTCTCAATATCCTATTATTTTAACACAACCTCCAGAGACTTTGTCGTAATTTTTCCATTTTATTATGAAGTCATTTTGACTTCAATCACACAATTTATTTTAAAAATCAAATTCTGAACAATATATGTTCGGAACAAAAAACACGTCCCCATGTTTAAACACATAAAAAATGATTTACCTGCAAGTATAGTAGTATTTTTCGTAGCATTACCATTATGTTTGGGTATTGCTCTCGCAAGTGGAGCCCCGTTATTTTCTGGAATTATCTCAGGAGTAATTGGAGGAATAGTAGTTGGAGCCTTAAGTGGTTCTAAAATAGGAGTTAGTGGTCCAGCAGCTGGTTTAGCTGCAATTGTTTTAACTGCAATAGGCACATTAGGAGGTTATGAAAACTTTTTAGTAGCTGTTGTTTTAGGAGGAATTATTCAATTAATATTCGGTTTATTAAAAGCTGGAGTTATTGGATATTATTTTCCTTCTTCAGTAATTAAAGGAATGTTAACCGGAATTGGAATTATTATCATTTTAAAACAAATTCCGCACTTTTTTGGATATGATGTAGAACCTGAAGGTGCAGATAGCTTTATAGAAAGTTCTGGCGAAAATACTTTCTCTGCAATATTTAATATTTTCGAACATATAACTACAGGATCTTTAGTAATTGGTGTTATTGGTTTCTTATGTATTCTTTTTTGGGATAATATTTTAGCCAAGAAGGCGAAATTTTTTACTGTAATACAAGGTCCATTAGTTGCTGTAGTTTTAGGAATTCTATATTTTATATTCACAAAATCTAACGACGTATTTGGTATTACAGAAACACACTTGGTTAGTGTGCCAATTCCTAATGATATTGCCTCATTTTTAGGTCAGTTTAGTTTTCCTAATTTTTCCGCTATTACAAATATAGATGTTTGGATAACTGCATTTACAATTGCATTAGTTGCAAGTTTAGAAACACTTTTATCTGTGGAGGCTTCCGATAAAATAGATCCAGATAAAAATGTAACGCCAACAAATAGAGAGTTAATTGCACAGGGAACAGGTAATGTAGTTTCTGGTTTAATTGGTGGTTTGCCTATCACACAGGTTATTGTAAGAAGTTCTGCGAACATACAGTCGGGTGGTAAAACAAAGTTATCTGTTATTTTACACGGTGTTTTATTATTAATTTCTGTAATATTAATTCCTAAGCTATTAAATAAGATTCCACTTTCTGTATTAGCGGCTATTTTATTAATTGTTGGTTATAAATTAGCAAAGCCAACTGTATTTAAACAAATGTATACATTGGGTTGGAAACAATTTGTACCATTTATGGTAACAGTTCTTGGTATTGTGTTTACAAATTTATTAGTCGGAATTAGTTTAGGTTTGGTAGTAGGAATTGTTGTTATTTTATTAAAAAGTTATCAAAATTCTCACTTTTTACATATGGAAGACAAAAGCAATGGAGTTCATAAAATTAAAATTACTTTGGCAGAAGAAGTAACATTTTTTAATAAAGGAGCGATTTTAAAAGAACTAGATTGTTTACCAGAAAATTCTCAATTAGAAATAAATGTTTTAAAAACAAGGTATTTAGATAATGATATTATAGAAATTTTAGAAGATTTTATCTTTAAAGCAAAAGAAAAAAATATAGAAATAGAATTGGTTTCCGAAAAAGGTGCTTTTAAAAATCCTGCAAGCTTTATAGGTTTCTTTGCAAATAAAAGAAAACACAAAGCTGCTTAAAAGTTTTATGATCTTTATAATACAAAAAAACCCGAGATAAATCTCGGGTTTTTTATTATTCGTAATTTGCTTGTTTTGCTTTGGTTAATCTTCCTTCCCAGGATCTACCTCCTAAAGTAGAAGTATAGTAGATTTTTTTCCCTCTTACCTTATCTACCTTTATATGCATTCTTGTACCCATTTTAAATGGAAAGTTTGGCAACGTACTTTCTTGGATGATTAAATAATATTCGCAATCGTTAATCCATTCGATATCCGATTTTATAAAATGTTTTCTTTTGTTATGGTACTCTACATGTTTATTTTCTTTAAAAATAACTACCACATTATTACTTCCATTTTTATATGAAAATGTATTGTTTTTTAAGATTGTACAATCTTTTTTTGAACTAGAAGACATTAGTGCAAAAGAGCACAAAATAGCTAAAAGGAAGTAAAATTTTTTCATTATTATTATTTTAATGTCGCAATTTAAACAAAATGCAACATAGTTTAAACTATATCTTCAGAGGATTTTTCCTCTTTTTCTTCTTTAATAATTGAGGGGAAAATAGTTGGGGCTATTTTTTTTACAGGTTCAAATAAGATAGACTCTTTAATTGTTTCTTTTTCAATAAACGGAATTGTATCGTTCATTTTACCAAAAAAAATAAAAACTACACTTAAAATTAAACCAATCTTTAGAGCTCCAAAAACACCACCTAAAACTTTATTAATAATACCTAATGAAGCAAAATCTGCTAATTTTGTAAGCATTTTACCTAATAAAGCTATAATTATTATAATTACAACAAAGGTTGCAGCAAAAGCAACTAAAGAAATATATTCTTGTTCCCAAGATACGGATTCTTTTAAAAAATCTCCAATAAAATGTGAGAAATGTATCGCTCCATAAACACCACCTATTAAAGCTACTAAAGAAGCAACCTCTACAAAAAGCCCTTTCATTATACCTCTAACGAAGCCAAATAGTAGTAATGCAGCTATAATAATATCGAAAATATTCATCAAAAAAATTTCTTCAAACCTACATCTTTTTTTTAAAATTTAAAAATGGCGGTTGTATCTTTACAGCAAATTTCAATTACTATGCCAAAAATAAGTAACTTAAAAGAAAAATGGGATTTCTTAACAGAGAAATTAACCAATCAATTTGCAGATGGAGATGAGTTAAATATGGATGGCATTATATATTTAATAGGTGTACAAGAACTTGGGCAAGCTCATAGAACTTTTAAAAAAGACGAAAAAGTAAATTTAATGCACATTGCTATTTGTAAATTACTAGAACCTTATGGTTATTATGAATTCGATTTTTTTGATGATGAGGGCTGGCCACATTATAAAGTTCTTACAGAATTACCAAATTTAAAACCAGGAGAACAAACTGTTTTAATGAAAGAAGCGATTATTAATTATTTTGATGCCTTAAAATATTTTGAATAATATTTTTTTATGTAACACTCATTTTTCTAACCAAAATAGAAATTAATTTTGGGAAAAACCTTTTTGTATATACCCCTAATTTCTCTTTTGCTCCTGCTATATAAACTTCCTCTTTTTTATTTTCTATTGCATTAATCATTAATTTTGCTAAACGTTCTGGAGACATTCCATTTCCAGTAGCAACATCCATTTTACCTTGTGGAGTTCCATCTCCAGTTAAGGCATTTTTAGAAACGTTTGTATTTATAAAGCCAGGACAAACCAAAGTTACAGCAATATTATTTTTGTGATTTTCTGCTCGTAAACAATCGAAAAAACCATGTAGAGCATGTTTGCTAGCTGCATAACTAGATCGTAAAGGAGTTCCTATTTTACCAACAATACTTGTGGTTACTACAAACTGTCCGCTTTTATTTTTTATAAAATGTGGCAAAAGTGCTTTTGTAAGCGCTACTGTTCCCAAATAATTAATATCCATAATTCGTTTATCCACCGAAATTTGCGTGTTTTCTACGAGCGAACGTTGGCTAATTCCTCCATTGTTTATTAAAATATCTATTTTTCCAAATGTAGCAATCGCTTCAACTGCTTTGGTTTGTAAATTATTATAATCCTCTAAATCAAGTGTAATAATTTTTACATTTTCGTTGTTTTTACATTCGTTTTTAACCAATTCTAAGGCTTCTTTTTTTCTTGAAGAGAGAATTAATTTGGCATTTTTATCAGCAAATGCAATTGCCAACGCTTTTCCAATTCCAGATGATGCTCCAGTAATCCAAATTACTTTGTTAGAAAAACTCATTTATCGTATTTTTATGCCACAATATACCCTTTTTGATTGAGAAATAGTACTTTTGGTATGCTTCTTGAAAATAGGTTTACAAGAACAAAAAAATCAATATTAAAAAATGAAAAAATTACTCGCATTTATATTTTTAATTTCCTCTTTAGCGCAAGCACAGCATACAGTTAATGGAACAATGACGAATGCTTTGGAAACAGATTGGGTTATTTTATATAAAATTGAAGGAGCAAGACAGCAATTTGTACAAAACTCTACCATTAAAAAAGATACTATTGTTATTGATGGGAATAAACAAGCAATTGGTACTTTTCAGTTTCAATTACCAGAAACTTCTAGAGCTGGTTTTTACAGAATTACGTATAGAACAACCAACCCAAGTTTTGTTGATTTTATTTATAATAAAGAAGATGTAAGTTTTACGTTTCATCCAGATTATCCAGAGCAATCTGTTACATTTTCTAAGTCTAACGAAAACATTATTTATAAAAATTATCTAACCGAAATTTCTAAAGCACAGCAGAAATTGGATTCACTTCAAATTACTGCGATTAAGAAGCCTAGTTTAGATTTAAAAACTGATTATAAAACTGCTTTTAATAACGTAAATACAATTCAGAAAACGTATCTAAAAAACACAAACGGAATGTATGTACAGCCTTTTATAAAGGCAACTTTAAGAGCAAATCCTTCCGAAATAAAAACAACTGCGAAAGACTATATGTCTAATATGACAACTACTTTTTTCGACAATATGAATTTTAAAGATAAAACACTTATAAACTCTTCGTTTTTAGTCGATAGAATTACAGATTACGTTTTCTATATCAATTATTCCGAAAATAAAGAAGCGCAACAAAAACTATATAAAGAGTCTATAAAAACAGTGCTTTCTAAAATAGAAAACCCTCCATTTAAAAAAGATATTATAGAATTTTTAGTGGCACAGTTCGAAAATACTAGAAATTTAGATTTAATTGATTTCCTTTTTGAAAATTACTACGAAAAACTTCCTGAAGGTTTACAAAATAAAGAGTATTTAAAAGAGAAAAAAGCACTTTTTGCTACTGAAATTGGTAGAACTGCACCCGATTTTTCTTGGAAAGAAAATGGTATAAACTTAAAACTTTCTACTTTAAACGATGCTGAAAAGTATGTATTGGTTTTTTGGAGTACAGATTGCTCTCATTGTTTAAAAGAAATTCCATTATTGCATAAATTTATGCAAGACAAAACAGATGTAAAAGTGGTTGCTTTTTCTTTAGAAAGAAACGATTTTGGTTGGAAAAACATGAAAGCAACTTTACCAACTTGGCACCATGTTTTAGGGTTGAATAAATGGGAAAACAAAATTGCGAGAACGTATAATATTATGTCTACACCAACTTATTTTATTTTAGATAAAGACAAAAAAATTATCGCAAAACCAGAAGAATTAAAAGACGTAACTCAATTTTTTGCTAAAAAATAATGCTTAAAAAGTTTATTTTAATTTTTACTCTTTTCATTTCTCTTTCTGGTGTTAGTCAACAAAATTTTAAAGTGAATGATAATGCTCCAGATTTTAAATTGTGGCTTTTAGATGGTCGCAAAATTACCCAAGAAGATACTAAAGGAATGGTTGTTGTTTTTAAATTTTGGTTTACTTCTTGTTTGCCTTGTTTAACTGATATTCCAAAGTTAAATAAACTAAATAAAGAGTTCGAAAATCGTGATGATATTTTATTTGTAGCACCAGCTTTAGATAGAAAACCAACAATTGAAAAACTTTTGAAAGTACATCCTTTCAATTTTAAAATCGCCTATTCTGCAATGGATGTGAGTCGAAAATTCAACAAAAAACAAATATATCCTTCTTATTTTGTAATCGACAAGAAAGGAAAATTCTTTTATATTGATAGTGGAAGTAAAAAATCTGAATTTAAAGATTTAAGGAATGCTATTTTAGAAGTTTTAGAGTAGTTTTATCCTCAAATAAAAAAGGCTGTTCAACATAAATTTATGTGAACAGCCTTTTTAGTAAATTTCCTTTTTTCTAATTCTTTATAAACTTTTTGGTTGAGATTCTATTGTTTTCAGTAATCACTTTCAACATATAAATACCTTTAGAAAAGTTGCTGACGTCTATTTTATCAGAAATACTTTCTAAGATTTTTTGTCCCTGTAAATTATAAATAATTACTTTTTTAACTTCAGAAGTTATACGAATATTTAATATTGAAGAAACAGGATTTGGGTAAATTGAGATTTTATCATCATTTAAAAAATTATCTACACTTAAAGAAGAAGAGCCAAATTCATAAGCGCCCATATCTACAGTTGTATTAAAAACTCTTTGATTTCCTAACAAATCTGTTGTAATTGCATTTGGTACCAAAGAGTTATCACCAGAATCGATTGCTGGGGAACTTGCTTGTAGTGTAAAGTCGTTATTTGAAGCGTCAGTAAATAATGGATCTTGATTTATACTTGCTAAAAATCCGCCTTCTATAATATTATTTTGAGCTGTTGGACTCTGACCAACATTAGCAAAACTACTACCAGAATTACCATAAACAACAGAGTTTGCAATTACAGCTTTTTGGGCATTGTTTAAATTAAAAACAGTAGTATTTCCATTGTTTTTAGAAAAAGTTGAATTTATAATTTTTACATTTAAGTTATTAACATGAGAACTATTCGCAGATAATGTTATTGCTGAAGCTTCATTAATTGTTGTGTTGTCATACACTAAACAGTTTACTAAACTACCATAACTTTTTATTCCAAAGGCACTAGCAGAATATCTAATTGTTGAGAAATCTATTGAATAGTTATTTCTAATTATGGTGTTTTCGAAATTTATATCTGTTAAAGTATTAGATGCGCCACAAGGATTAGAAGAATAAAGTGCTGCCATACCAATTGCAGAATTATTTTCAATAACACAGTTTTTAATTTTTATAATTATTGCTCTTCCTGCACTATCTGGATTTGCATAAATTGCTGCTCCTCTTTCTTTAATGTATTGCTGTGTTTGGTCTGTTGCACAATCTAAATCTCTATCTGTTGAATTTGAATTTCCTCCAGAAATTGTAAAACCATCTAATTCGCCTCCATTAGAAAAATTACCTTTTACAGTTACTACATGATATGCATTGTCTTGTCTTGTTGTTTCTACTGTTGTAATTGTAGTATTATCATCTGCATTTAAATCTCCAGATAAAATTGTTGAATTTGTATTTATATCTCTTTCCGACAGCGAAGTTTCTGAACCGTTAAAGCCACCATAAATAAACAATGGTTTTTTTAATAAAAATGTCTTATCTCTTGTAGTTTGTTGGCTTGTTACTGCAAATGCTGTTGGCAAATAAGTACCAGAAGCAACCCATAATTGATCGTTATTACTAGCACTGTTTATAGCACTTTGTAGGTTAGTAAAAGCATCTGCCCAAGAACTACCATCGTTATTTCCTGTGGCATTTTGGTTTACATAAATAACATCTGGACTTCTATTTAAAAATATAGAATATACTTCTAAAGGTGTTAACTCCCTATTAAAAATCTCAATATCGTCTATATTACTAAAATAACCTTGAGAACCAGATAATGGAGAAAGTCTAAAAGTAGCATTAGAACTTAAAAAATTACTACTATTACTAGCATCTACACCATTAGATAAGTTGGAGTGTAAAACACCATCAATATAAACTCTATTATCATAACCACTAGGACTATGTTTAATTGTAAATACAACTTGATGCCAATCTCCATTATAAATAGCTAAACCAGATTGAGAACTTTGGTTATCATCTCCATTGTTTTTAAATCTTGCAATTAACGTATTACTAGGACCAGTTCTCATAGAAAAACCATCTCCAGAAGAATCAAATATATCAAAAATACGTTGGTTACCAGAAGTAGGTGCAGAACCTTGTACCCAAAAACTAATACTAATTTCATTATTTGTACCTGTAAATTTATATCCGTTTCTAGAAATTGCATTCGATCTAATAGCTGCATTAGCCACATTAAACCTATCGATTTTTAATAAATTTGATGCAACTGTACCACCAGTTAAATCTCCTGTTCCAGGGTTTGCAAGGTTTGTTAAATCGCCATTTGTAAATCGATATTCTGCAATATGATCTGTTGGTAATTGCGCAAATGAGAAACAACTAACAAGAAGTAGTAGTTTAAGTAAAATTGTTTTCATAATTTTTGTATTTATTGTTTATGAAACAAAAATGCTTACTTATCTACTTTAATTTGAATACAAATTTCTGAAACCAAGGTTTCAACTTCTGAACCGATTATATATTTTGCACAATAGTTAAAAATTCTTCTTTTTTATCATTAGAAATAGAAACTGTTTTATCATTTTCCATAACAATATAACCTCCATCTTTTTTAATATAGTCTTTAATAAATGATAAATTTATAAGATGAGATCTGTGAGGTTTGTAAAAATATTTTATTTTTTGAAGAGACTCTACAAAGAACTTTAAAGGTTTACTTACTAAAATAGTTCCGTTATTAACAGTTGCAACTTTTGTGTACATGCCATCTGCTTCTAACATAATAATTTCGTTGAAGTTTACAAATTTTATACCATCTGCATTTGGCAAACCTATCTTTTTAAAGTTAGATTCTTGTAAGCTCTTTTTTAATTCTGTAAGTCTTTTATTTATTTGAGAATTTCCTATAAAACCAATTGCTTTTTCTACAGCTTCTTTAATTTTATTAGGACTTACTGGTTTTAATAAATAATCTATTGCAGATAATTGAAAAGCTTGTATAGCATATTCACTGTAGGCTGTAGTAAAAATTATTTCGAAGTTATGCACCTCTTTTTCAATAAAATTTAAAATTTCTAAACCAGAATGTTCTGGCATTTCAATATCTAAAAAAACAATAGCTGGTTGCTCTTTTTTTATTAACTCTACACCAGAAAGTAAATCTTCTGCTTCAAAAATTTTGGTAATTTTTGGGCAGTTCTCTTCAATAAGAATATTTAAAACTCTTCTTGCTTTTTTTTCATCATCAATAATTAATGCTTTCATTTTATGTTAGAATCGGTATTTTTAAAATTACTTTAGTTCCTGTTGCTGTATTGTTTTCTTTTAAATCTAAAATAGTTACACCTATCTTTTTCTCACGTCCATAGTTTAATAAATCTAAACGTTCTGTTGTTGCTTTTAAGGCAAATGATTTGTGTTGTTGTTCTCTTTTCTGATTAATAGATTTAGATTTCTCTCTACCAATTCCATTATCTTCTATGATACATTCTATTATTTTATCAGAATATTTTGAAATTGAAATTGTTAAAACTCTGTTCTCTTTTTTATGTAGCAAACCATGTTTTAATGCGTTTTCTACATAGGGCTGAATTAACATTGTTGGTATTTTAATGGTTTCTGAATTTGCTTTTTCATCCACCTGAAATGTATACGTTAACTGTTCTTCGAAACGTAGTTTTTCGAGTTCTAAATATAAGTTTAAGTTGTGTACTTCTTCTGGAATTGTAATATAACCTGTGTCGCTAAAATGTAAGTAATTACGAATTAAATCTGCAAATTTTGCTAAATAATCACTAGCTAAATTTTTCTGATTTAACACAATATATTCTTGAATAGAGTTTAAAGCGTTAAAAATAAAATGCGGATTCATTTGTGCTTTTAAGGCTTTTAATTCAGAATCTTTATATTGTTTTTCTATTGCCAATCTCTTTTGTGTTTCTTTTAATTCTATGCTAATTAATTCTGCTCGTTTTTTTGCTTTTAATCGACTAAAATAAAACAAAGAAGCTAGTAAAATTAGTCCTCCAATAATAAGAGATCCTAAAAATAAGTTTCTGTTTTTTTGACTTTCTAATTGGGTTATTGCAACTTGTTTTTCTGCTACTTCTTTTTCACGTTTTGTTTTTTCAGTTTCATATTTAACTTCTAAATCAGAAAAAGTTTTTAATTTTTCAATGCCAATTAAAGAATCTTTTAAAACCATTTCTTTTTTGTAATATTCTAAAGATTTCTTGAAGTTATTACTCTCTTGGTAAAGTTCAGATAAACCTTGATAACTTTTTTGAAGTGTAGCTATATCGCCTGATTTTTCGATAAAATTATTTGAGCTTAAAAAATACTTTTCAGCATCTTTTAATCTTCCTTGATCTTTTAAAGAATAGGCAATATTTTGGTAAGTTTCTTGTATTCCTAAACTATCATTAAGTTGTTTTCTAATTTCTAATGATTTATTAAAATACTTAAAAGATTCTTTATAATTCTTATTTTTAGAATAAGCAGTACCTAAACTTAAATAAATCTTTGCCAAGCTTCTGGGCCTTTTATTTAATTTTTCTGCATCTAATCCATATAGAATTGACTTATTAAAATCACCTTGTTTCCATTTAGATATAGATAAATTAAGACTAATATCACCCAATAAAGTTTTGTTCTTTTTTGCCAATGAGTCATTATAGATAGATTCCCAATAAAAATCTGCTTTTTCACTATTGTCCATTTTACTATAAAGAACAGCAATGTTAGATTTTATTTGAAGTGCTTGCATCTTTTTCTGATCTCCTTGTGTTTCTAAAAATGAAGCAACATCATTATAATATTTAATTGCGTTTACATAATCTCCTCTCATTTGATAAATTGCAGCCATAGAACTTTTAGAAATACATATTCCCATTTTATGGTCTATTTCTTCAAAAGCACGCATTGCTTTTTTACTTTGCTGCATTGCAGAATCTAATTGATTCGTTTTAGTGTAATACACCGCTAATTCCCTTATAGCAACTGCATTTTTTTCTTTATCATTAATTTTCTCACTATGTTTTAACGCTTTTTTTATAAAGTGCAAATGAACAACTGGATTTCCTCTTCTATAATATTTAGTCATTTCAGTTAGTTTAGCCATTATAAGGCTATCACTTTTTATAGAAGATAATACGTTTTGTAAACTATCAATTTCTTTTTGCTGTGCAAAAGAATTTTGACAAAAAACCGAGATGAGAAAAACAAAAACAACCTTTTTCATATTATAAAATAAGTATTGCAAAAATGATTAAAACAGACATATTTTGCTGTTACAACTTTCTAAAAGTACGTTTTTAGTTTCTAAAAGAAAAAAAGTGTTTCCTAAAAATAAAGAAATGCATCTTCTAAATGCTCCAGTTTAGTTCCTTTTTTATTGATTAAAATTGCAATAATATCAAACCGAACTTCTACATCTAAATCCTTCTCAACCACATAATAATCAATTGCAGATACTAATAATTTTATTTTTTTGGGTGTAATAAAATCTTGCGGATCTCCAAAATAATCGGAACTTCTGGCTTTTACTTCAACACAAACTAAAAAATCTCCTTTTCGAGCAATAATATCTACTTCTGCTTTTAAATAACGATAGTTTTTTTCGAGAATTTTATAGTCGTTTTTTAATAGAAATTCTACCGCTAATTTTTCTCCTTCTTTACCAAGTTCGTTGTGTTCTGCCATTTTGTTAGTCGTCAATCTTCAGTTGGCAGTGAGCAGTCAAAAATTTTGTAGATTTAAAATTTGTGCTTTTAATTACCAAAGTGTTAATTTACAGATTATTATTTAATTTTGAAGGAATTAAAACATAGTCAAGTTAATTTTGCCACGAATTCTACAGATTAATTCGTGAAATTTTTTTCAAAATAAAAACGCTAATCTAATCCGTAAATTTTACTGAATACTGTTCACTGCCAACTGCCAACTGTACATTTCTTCCAAAAATCAACGCTCTATTATCGGCTTCATGTCCTGCAGGAAAATCGAATAAAACAGGAATATCTTCTGGAACAACATCTAAAATTAATTGCTCAATAGAACTTCCCCATTTTGTGGAATTCTTTTTTATTAAAGACATATTACCAACAATTACAGCATTTACTTTTGTAAAATATCCAGCTCTTTTTAAACTCTGTAACATTCTATCAATGGAATATTTGTATTCGCCAATTTCTTCAATAAATAGAATTTTATTATCAGTATTCAATTGGCTTTTAGAACCTAACATCGATGTTAAAATGGCAATATTTCCTCCAACAAGTTCTCCTTCAATAATTTTTAATGAATTTGTTCTATTGTATTTTGATGATGTAATTTTATAAGAAATTTCTTCTCCAAAAAGCACTTTTTTAAAACTTGCAATTGTCTGCATAATTTCTACTGGCTTTTGCTCTAAACTTGTTGCCATCATTCCATGAATTGTTTCTACGCCTAAATTATTTATGTGATTGTGAAACGCAGTAATATCCGAATATCCAATTACCCATTTTGGCTGTTTTTTAAACTTCGTAAAATCTAACATATCTAAAATTCTAACAGAACCATAACCACCTCTTGCAGCCCAAATTGCTTTAATATTCGGGTTGTCTAAAGCTTGCTGAAAATCTTCACAACGTTCGCTATCTGTTCCAGCAAAATGATTATTCTGATTGAACATATTCTTCCCTAAAACCACTTTTAAGCCCCAACTTTCTGCTAATTTCTTGGCTTTTGTAATGGTTGCTTGTCTGTTTTTTAGAATTCCTGCAGGTGCAACAATTGCAATTGTATCTCCCACTTTTAAATAAGGTGGAGTTATTAATTTTTCTTGTGCATTTATTGATGAAAAAATCATCATAAAAAATGCTGTAAATACTATAAACTTCTTCAAAATTTGTATTGTTTCTTGGTTCTAAAAATCAAAATATCTTCTTAATGTAAATGTATCTATTTTCAATGACTTTTAAAACTCGGTTTTTTGTACTTTTGCACTTCAAAAATTAGTCCAAAATTAATATACAGAACACATGAGTGCTCCAAAAAGATATACAATTACAGCTGCTTTACCTTACACAAATGGTCCTATTCATATTGGGCATTTGGCAGGTGTTTACGTTCCTGCAGATATTTATGCGCGTTATTTACGTTTAATAGGTAAAGATGTTGCCTATATTTCTGGTTCAGATGAACATGGTGCTGCAATACCAATGAGAGCAAAGAAAGAAGGTGTTTCTCCACAAGTTATTATCGATAAATATCATGGAATTATCAAGCAATCTTTCATAGATTTCGGAATTTCTTTCGATAATTACTCAAGAACTTCGTCTAAAATTCATCATGAAACTGCTTCAGAATTTTTCATCAAAATGTATAATGATGGTGAGTTTATTGAAGAAGTGTCTGAACAATTATATGATGCAAAAGCAAACCAATTTTTAGCTGATAGATTTGTTGTTGGAACTTGCCCAAAATGTGGTTTCGAAGAAAGTTATGGAGACCAATGTGAAAACTGTGGAACTTCGCATAACGCAACAGATTTAATCAACCCAAAATCGGCAATTACTGGAAATGTACCAACAGTAAAAGAAACAAAACACTGGTTTTTACCTTTAGATAAGCACGAAGATTTTTTACGTGAATGGGTTTTAGAAGGGCATAAAAAAGACTGGAAACCAAATGTTTACGGACAAGTAAAATCTTGGGTAGAAGATGGTTTAAGACCAAGAGCTGTAACCAGAGATTTAGATTGGGGAATTCCTGTTCCTGTAAAAGGTGGCGAAGGAAAAGTATTATATGTTTGGTTTGATGCACCAATTGGCTACATTTCATCCACCAAAGAATGGGCTGCAAGAGAAGGGAAAAACTGGGAAGATTATTGGAAAAAAGACGATACCAAATTGGTTCATTTTATTGGGAAAGACAATATTGTTTTTCACTGTATTATTTTTCCAAGTATGTTAAAAGCACATGGAGATTATATTTTACCCGATAATGTGCCTGCCAATGAATTTTTAAATTTAGAAGGAAATAAATTATCAACTTCTAAAAATTGGGCAGTTTGGTTGCACGAATATTTGGAGGAATTTCCAAATCAGCAAGATGTTTTGCGTTATACGTTAACTGCAAATGCTCCCGAAAGTAAAGACAACGATTTTACTTGGAAAGATTTTCAAGCAAAAAATAATAACGAATTGGTGGCCATTTTTGGTAACTTTATCAATAGAGTTGTGGTTTTAACGAATAAATATTACCAAGGAATTATTCCTGCTCCAAACGATTTTTCTGAAATTGATGAAGACGTTTTAGCAGCTGTTAAAGAGTTTCCAATTTCAATAGGAAAATCTATAGAAAGATATCGTTTTAGAGAAGCTTCTCAAGAATTAATGAGTTTAGCAAGACTTGGTAACAAGTATTTAGCAGATGAAGAACCTTGGAAAGTAATAAAATTAGATGAAGAACGTGTAAAAACAATTATGTATGTTGCATTGCAAATTTCTGCAGCTTTAGCAGTTTTATCTGAACCTTTTTTGCCTTTTACTTCAACTAAATTAAAATCAATTTTAAATATTGATAAAACCCTTTCTTGGGAAAATGTAATAGAGAAAGATATTTTAATTTCTGATGGTCATCAAATTAACAAAGCAGAGTTATTATTCTCTAAAATTGAAGACAAAACCATCGAAGAACAGCTACAAAAATTGATTGCAACTAAAAAAGCAAACGAACAAGATAAAAAAACGATTGTTCCACAAAAAGATACGATTGATTTTGAAGATTTTACAAAATTAGATATTAGAATAGGAACCATTTTAGAAGCAGAAAAAGTACCAAAGACAAAAAAACTTTTAAAATTAAAGGTTGATGTTGGTATTGATACTAGAACAATCGTTTCAGGTATTGCAGAGAGTTTTTCACCTGAAAATATCATTGGTCAGCAGGTTTCTGTGTTGGTAAATTTGGCTCCAAGAAAAATTAAAGGTGTAGAAAGCCAAGGAATGATTTTAATGACAGATACTCCAGATGGAAAATTGGCTTTTGTAGAACCAGAACAACAAGTTAAAAACGGACAAGAGGTTAGTTAATGCTAAAAATAGCATATCATCCAATATACAAACACGAATTACCAGAAGGTCATCGTTTTCCAATGGAAAAATATGACCTTTTACCACAACAATTAATTTACGAAGGAACTTGTGTAGAAGAAAACTTCTTCGAACCTGAAATTCCGAATAACAAACATTTTTTTTCAGTTCACGACCCAGAATATTTCTTTGATTTATTAAATATGCAGCTTTCACAAAAAGTGGCAAGAAAAATAGGTTTTCCTGTTTCAGAAGTACTAATAGAAAGAGAAATGATTATTGCAGATGGAACCATGAAAGCGTCTGAATTTGCAATTAAAAATGGAATTGCAATGAATATTGCTGGGGGAACGCATCATGCATTTTCGAATCGTGGAGAAGCTTTTTGTATGTTAAATGACCAAGCAATTGGAGCAAAATATCTTCAGAATAAAGGATTGGCTAAAAAGATTTTAATTGTAGATTTAGATGTGCATCAAGGAAATGGAACTGCAGAAATCTTTCGGAATGACAAATCTGTCTTTACATTTTCTATGCATGGAAAAAGCAATTATCCTTTTATTAAAGAAAAAAGCGATTTAGACATTCCTTTAGAAAATGATACTGAAGATTACGAATATTTATCAATCTTAAAAAACACACTTCCCAAACTCATTAATATAGAAAAACCCGATTTTATTTACTATTTGTGTGGTGTAGATGTTCTTAAAACAGATAAACTGGGTAAACTTGGACTTACTATTGAAGGTTGCAAAGAACGAGACAGATTTGTATTAGAAACCTGCTTCAACAATGCAATTCCTGTGATGTGTTCTATGGGTGGAGGCTACTCTAAAGATATTAACATTATTGTAAATGCACACGCAAATACCTTTAGATTAGCCCAAGAGATATATTTTTAAATGCATCCACTTTTTTTGCTTTTGAGTTACATTTATAAGGAATTCCGTCGTTTCTTTGTAGCAACCAAAAAAAATAATGATGAAAAAATTAATGATTTTTATATTTGCACTAACACTTTTTTCTTGTGGTGCATCTAAAACTGTAAGATCCAAAGAGAAAACTATAAAAGGAAATTGGGTTCTCAATAAAATTACTTACAGTAAGACAGGCGACTATAATGTAACCTTATTTAACGACGCTTCTAAAGAATGTTTAGAAGGTAGTACTTGGAAATTTGTGCCAAATAATAATTCTGGAGTTTACACAGTAAGTAACCAAGATTGTAGATCTGGAGAAAGAGAATTCGCTTTTGTAATTCAAGAAATTAACGAAGTTTCTGGTTATTACGATTTCTTATTAAAGCCAAAAGATAACGAAAACAATATTGGTTTTAGAGTAGAATTAGCTCAATTATCTGAAGATTTTATGACTTGGCAACAGAATTTAACCATAAATGGTACTCCTTTTATTATTAACATGAACTTTACTAAACAATAAATATTATGAAAAAATTAATCAAAAAAATATCGGTTTTTACGTTAGCAGTTACACTAACACTAGGTTTTTCTAGTTGTGAAGCTACTAAAAACGCAAATAACAAACAAAAAGGTGGTGTAATTGGTGCTGGAGCAGGAGCCATTATTGGTGCTATTATTGGAAACAATGTTGGAAGTGGAAAAAACGGAAAACTTGGAGCTGTAATTGGTGGTGTAATTGGTGGTGGAGCTGGAGTTTTAATAGGTAAGAAAATGGACGACCAAGCAAAAAGAATTGAAACAGAAGTTCCTGGAGCTAAAGTAGAAAGAGTAGATAATGGTATTGTTGTTACTTTTGATGAGAATAGTGGAGTTTACTTCGATACAAACAAATCTAACATAAACACAAAATCTCAGGCAACATTAGACAGACTTGCGAATGTATTTTCTGAATTTCCTGATACAAACATTTTAGTTGTTGGACATACAGATAGTAGTGGAAAAGCAGCTTATAATATGACTTTGTCCGAAAAAAGAGCAAAATCTGTAACAAACTTTTTAGTAAATAAAGGTTTAGCTAACAGTCGTTTTAATACACTTTGGTATGGAGAAGACCAACCAAAATACGACAATACAACTGCAGAAGGAAGAGCAAAAAACAGAAGAGTTAACGTAGCAATTGTACCAAATGATAAAATGATTGAAGACGTTAAAAAAGAAACCGGAGAAAACTAGAAATTAGATATATTCCTATAAAAAAAGTCGCTTTTCAGCGACTTTTTTTATGCTTAATAATTTAAAATTTTACTGCCAAAAATACTCTTTATAGTTATTTAGTTTTCTTTTTAATTCTCCTGCTGCACTTGTATAACCACCTTCTGTTCCATCTACAAAATGAATGTGTTTTTCGTCTCTATCTTCAATATAACAAGACATTATAGAGGCATAAGTAGCATGCATTCCATAAATAATTTTCCTATCCGACTCTAAAGAATCTAACAATAATTTTAACTTTCCAATTTGTTTATCTGTTCCAGAAAAAACAGTATTTATAGAACCATCTAACATAATTGTGTCCGATAATTGCGAAACTTTAAATAAATACTCCTTTCCTTCTTTGAAGAACTTAAAATAAAATTTCCCTAGTTTGGTAATTAACCAATTCTTAATTAAATATTTTCTATCGAATTTTCCCAAACGAGCATACATCTCTCTTTTTATTTTGCTATAAGAAGTATTCAATTCTAATTTAATGGTGGTAATTGGTGTGCGTTCGCTTAATTCTCCAAAAATGTAATCTACTTCGTCCATTATTTGTGTAAATATTTCGGCTTGTTTCGATTCATTTTTACACATTACCAACAAACAAATTACTTTTTTTTCTTCGTCTTTTGGTTCTATTTCATCCCACCTACATTCCATTCCTTCTAAGTCTATAGAAATGTCTGTTTCTTTACTATCTAAAGTATCTACAAAATTATCTTTTATAGATTTTTCTGCAAATTTTAATCCATTACCAATTACAACTGGTGTAATTAAAAAATTATTAAGCTTTAACTTCGCAATTCTAAGTGTAGCTCCGCTTTTATAAACATCGCTCACCTCCATTTTACCAACTCGCAAAATAAGATCGAAATTCTTTTTTACGTGTTTACTATAGTTTTCTAAAGCAGTAAAAACTTCTTGAAACAACTCACTAGGAACAATAAAAGTTGCACCATCTCCACCAAAAAAATAAGGTATTGATACGTTTTTATTAAGAGTTTTAATTTTATTTAAAACAGTAATAATACTTCCTGTCGCAACTAAATTAACATCGTTATGTAATCCCATATTAATTGCTGATGTAGAGTCTAAAATATCGGTTACAATTACAAACCAATTACTTGGAACAGTATTAAAGAAATTTTCGTTCTTTAATAGCTCTCTTAATGCAATTTGATGATGATTTAAATTCTTATAAAAACCTTTATTATCTAACATAAATTTTTTGGAAAAAAGCGCTACTATTTCTTTTTGTAAATGTATGTATTATTTATTATGTAATAATCTATTATCTTAGCATAGTAATTCCCCATATATGAAAGTATTTATAAAATTCGATTTTACCTCCATTTGTAATAAAGTTCTTAACGACAAACTACAAGAACTAAATATCAAATACAAAACATTAAGTTTTGGAGAAATCGAGTTTTTAGAGAAAGTTTCCAAAGAGCAATTAAATACTCTAAATACCTCTTTAGAAGAATATGGAAGCGAAATTGTTGAGAACCAAAAAAGTATTTTAGTTCAAAAAATTAAAGACACAATTACAGATATGGTTTTTAATGAAGATAGTAATATAAACGTAAAAAGTTCTGTTTATTTATCCGAAAAATTAGAACATAGTTATGGGTATTTATCTAACCTATTTTCGGAGGTTACTTTTACATCCATAGAAAACTTTATTATTCTTCAAAAAATAGAATATACCAAACAATTAATAACAAAAAACGAACTAAAACTTACTGATATCGCTTACAAATTAAACTATTCTAGTGTGGCTCATTTAAGCACACAATTTAAAAATACAACAGGTATTACACCTTCTGCATTCCAGAGAATTATTACCAAAAGAAGAGAATTAACCAATAAATTAAAAAACTAATTTATGCAAGAAGATCACGTTTTTATTGTTTTGGCAGATGATGATGAGGATGACAGATTGTTTTTCGAAGAAGCTTTCGAAGAACTAAAAATAAACACAAAGGTTGCAACTTATAACGATGGTGTAGAACTAATGAATTATTTAAGTAGCGAAACAGATTCTTTACCAAATATTCTTTTTTTAGATTTAAACATGCCAAAAAAATCTGGGCTAGAATGTTTGCTGGAAATTAAAAACAACGAACGTTTTAAAGACATTGCAATTGCTATTTATTCTACTTCTGCATCCGAAGAAGATATAGAAAACACCTTTGTAATGGGTGCAAATATTTACATTAAAAAGCCAGATGATTTTAAAAAATTGAAAAAAATATTGTCGAATGTTGTTACTATAAATTGGCAATATCATACGAGTGGATTAAATAAAGATAACTTTTTATTACGTTTATAAAGTGAAAAGAACAATTTTAAAATCGGAACGTTTTCTAAAGTCTATTTTTGGTCTTAGTCTTTTTGCAATACTTTGTATGGGTGGTTTTGCCTACCAACACACTCAAAAACTAGTAATGTCTTTTGAGATGGTACAACATACTTACGAAGTTAATGTAGAATTAGAACAAATTCTTTCTTATTTAAAAGATGCAGAAACAGGGCAAAGAGGCTTTCTTATTACAAAAGACACTGTTTTTTTAGAGCCTTATTATTCTAGTAGAGAGAATTCTAATAATAGTTTTGCCAGATTAAAAGAGCTAACAATAAATGATGAAATACAACAAAGTAATCTAAAAAATCTAAGTATTTTAATTGGTGATAATCTAAGTATTTTCGATAAAAGTTTAAAATATGCTAATAAAAACGGTACAAATACTAAAGGTTTCTATGCTCTATTAAATGAAGGTAAAGAAACGATGGATAATATTCGAGTATTAATTAATGAAATGATTACCCATCAAAACGAACTTCTTGAAATTAGAAAAAAACTAAGTGACCAAAGTTTAACAAATACACCTTTAGTTATTTATTCTGTTTTAATAATTACGTTATTGCTTCTATTACTTACTTATTCTAAAATTAATAAGGATTTAAAAGTTCTTAAAAAGAAAAATATCCAATTAGAAATTTTTAAAGAATCTACAAATCAATCGGAAATTGTAAATAAGCATGGAAATTGGACGTTTTTTATCAATGAAAATAGATTCGAATATTCAGACAATTTATACCGTCTTTTAGGAGAACAACCACAATCTTTTCCTTCTACAATAGAAAATTTTTTAGAATTTGTACATCCAGAAGATGTAGATCAGTTGCAAGAAGACGTAGATAAAATGATGAAAGAAGAAAACCTTCCTTTTATCTTTTACAGAGTTGTGCAAAAAAACGGAAATATTCGTCATTTTAAAGCTTATGGAAAAATAATTGTAAACAACGATAATCAAAAAAGATTGTTAGGAACAACCACAGATATTACAGATGAAGTAGAAAGCTACAAATTGTTAGAAGAAAGAAATCTTGAGCTAGAGCAAAATAATAAAGAATTATCTTCTTTTAACCATGTAGCCAGTCACGATTTGCAAGAACCTTTGCGAAAAATACAAACATTTATCTCTAGATTAGAAGACAAAGAAGTAGATAATTTATCTGAAAAAGGAATTTTATACTTAAACAGAATAAAAACTGCAGCATCGAGAATGCGTTTGTTAATAGACGATTTATTGCAATTTTCTAGAACAAATAAATCGGAAGAAGTTTTGGAGGTTACCAATATGAATCTTATTTTAGAAAATGCAAAGCAAGAATTGGCAGAAACTATTTCAGAAAAAGAAGCAAAATTTACAGCAGATGCAATTCCTGTAATGGAAGTTATTCCTTTTCAAATTCAGCAATTATTTATAAACTTAATTGGTAATTCTCTTAAATATAGTAAAGAAGGTATAAACCCTATTATTTCTATTTCGCATTCTATTGTAAAAGCAGACGATAATTTAAATTTAAAAAAACCAAAATTTAGCAATTATCATAAATTAACTTTTACAGATAATGGAATTGGTTTCGACCAAGAATATGCAGAGAAAATTTTTGTGCTATTTAGCAGATTACACAACAAAAACCAATATTCTGGAACAGGAATAGGACTTTCTATTTGTAAAAAAATTGTAGACAATCACCAAGGTTATATCTTCGCAAAAGGCGAGCTTGATAAGGGTGCAAGTTTCGAAGTTTTTCTTCCTTTAAAATAAGTTTTTATTTTTTAACACGATTTTTCCTCTATTTCTATAGTTAAAGCAGAAATTAATGGTAATTCTATAAGTTCTATAACTAATTATATAACACTAAAGCATTATTATTTTACATCTTTGTACGACAAAACAAAGCATAAAATGAATTTCAACAAAAAAATACTAATTAGCTCTCTTCTTGGTGTTTTTATACTTGCATCAAGTTCTTTTTTAGTAATTTCTTGCGATACAAACAATAATGGTAAAACTGAAGAGGACAATAATGCTAATAAAGAAGCAAAAATTAATAAAAGCCAAAAAGAGGCAAAATTATTAGTTATGGCTTCCGAAAATTATATAGACTTAATTAACTATAGCAATTACGTTAAAGATAAAGATTCCGTAAGCGAAAACACAAAAGCTTTCTTAGAGTCTTTTGAAGCAAATACAACAGAACGTTTAACGAATTTAAAGGAACTCTCTAAATATGAATTAGTTCTAGTACCAAGCAGTACAAATACTTCTTTTTTTGATCATAAAAACCCAGACGAAAAAGAATTAAATCAAAATATATATTTAGAAAAATTATATGAAATGGTTAATAACCAAATTAATTTAATGAATACACTTTCGGAAGAATCAAAGAAAATTTCCATTAGTATTTTAGCTAGTGAAGCAGAAGATTTCTTAATAGAGCACAATAAAAATATAAAAAGTATAATCGATAAAAGTTAAATAAATTATGAAAACTTTATTATACACAATTACTATTCTTGTAATAATAATTTGGGCCTTAGGCTTCTTTGTATATGCAGTTGGGTCTTTACTAATTCATTTATTATTAATACTATCTGTAGTTCTTGCGATTGCAGGTTATAAAATTAAAAATTCTTAAAACTTTAATTAACCAATACTTCTTGGTGCTGACAAAAAAAATAGAATAAAAAGTAGCGTAGATTTTAAAAAACCTACGCTACTTTTTGCTTTTTATAACTTTATAAAAAATATACCTCAAAAAAAAACCACCTTTAAAAGATGGTTTTTTTTGCATAATAATATGTTTTAAATTTATTTATCAACTTTTTTTAAATTTACTATTTTTTTGTCTTTATAATTAATATTGAATTTTTTTCCAACATAATCTCCAGCAACCAAATCGTATTTTTTCTTCACTTCTAAATTCATATCTTCAAATTGAAGTGCATTTCTTTCTGAGTCTGTAAAAAAATAATAGTTCCCTTCTGCTCCATCGAAAGTTGCAGTAATTTCTTTTTCAATATTTAATCTATCAATTTTACTTAATGTAGAAGAATTTGTTTTTACACCTGCATTAAAAACAACTGAAAGAAACATATATATAGGAATCAAATTTTTCATAACTATTAAATTTTATAATTATTTTTTTGTTAATGTAAATTTAAAATCAAATTAAACAATAAATGTTATACAATTTCTTTAAAATCTTATATAATTTCTAATTAGATTATAGTTTTTAAATAAAAATAATTATTAAACACCTGTAAAACAGTCTATTAAAACTAAATTAACGTTAGTTTTATAATAAAAAATGAAATCTTGTAACAAAAAAAAAAAATTGTGTAACAAAAAAAGTCAAATACGGTTGTTTCTTTGTAGTATCATTTTAAACAAGTGTTAAACAAAATTAATCTGATAAAAACAAAAATTATATTAACCTATAAAACCAACCAATTATGATTACTGTAAATTCTAAATTAAACGGCTTAAATTTATTCTTTAATAAATTACAAAAAGAAATTGGGGGCACATTAAATACTGTTGCAGGAGAAAACATACTTACTGTAAATAACAAAGTAGGTAATGGTACTATTCGTTCTATTAGTTTAGAAGATGGTATTAGTTTATTAGAGTTTAATATAAATGCTAAAAAAGATTTACAAATTAGTATAGACTCTAATGCTGGTTCGCACATTAATTTTGTGTACTGTTCTAAAGGAAAAGTATCTCATTCTTTTGATAAAAAAGAAAGTGTAAATACAATTGAAACTTTTCAAACAAGTATTATTTCGAACGTAGTTTCGCAAAAAAATACTATTAATTTGTTTGAAGGAGTAGAAACAAATACAACCATAATTTCTGTAAATACAGCAGTAAAAAAAGGAAATGTTTCTTCTATTAATGCGACTTTAAAAGACGCTTTTATTACAAATAAAACAGAAGATTACATTTATTTAGGTTCTTACAACTTAAAAATTGCAGAAAATATTAAACAATTAAGAGCAATTGATAATGAAGGTATCGTAAAAGCTTTATTAACAAAAGGAATTGTAAACTTAATTTTAGCTTTAGAAATTGAGCAACATAAAAAAGATTTAACAAACCCAGAAATTACATCTTCTTCGTTAACAAAAAGCGAAATGGAGTTGATAAAAGAATTAACGGATTACGTTAACAACTATCCAGATATGGACCATAGAGTAAACGTTTTAACTCGTAAAATCGGTTTAACTGCTGCAAAAGTGCAGGAAGGTTTTAAATTAATGCATGGCTTAACAGTTTGTGAATATGTAAGAACTGTACGTTTAAAAAGATCGGAAGAGTTAATTGTAAATACAGATTTAAGTATTTCTGAAATCGTGTATAGTTTAGGTTTTTCTAGTCGTAGTTATTTTTCTAAAAAGTTTAGAGAAATGTTTAACTGTTCTCCAAGTAACTATAAAAAGAAAAATAGGTTAGCTGTATCAGCATAATATATATCTAATGATCTTTCATTAGCCACTATCGTGTAAAGACACAAATAAAATTTGAAAAAGAAAAAAAAAGTTGACGTTGAAAAAGAAAGTTGAAAAAGAAAAATGAAAACAAAAATCTCAAGATGTATATCTTGAGATTTTTTTATTTATAACCGTTTTTAAAGATAAAAATTATCCCAAAATATTACTTTTCTTCAACTCATTTACAAAAGGCTGACTGTACATTCTCTTCCCTAAAGCTGCATTAATTGCATTTGCAACTGCACCTCCAGCAGGTGGTAAACCTGGTTCTCCTAAACCTGTTGGCGATAAATTATTTTCCACAAAATGTACATCCACTTTTGGAGTTTCACCCATTCTAATTAATCTATATGTATCGAAGTTTTTATACTCTGGTTTTCCGTCTTTAAAAGAAAAATCGGAATACATTGCATGTCCAATGCCATCAATTACACCACCTTCTACTTGGTTTCTTGCTCCTGTTGGGTTTACAACAACACCACAATCTACAGCAACTGTTACTTTTTTAATTACAGGAATTCCGTCTTTTAATTCTATTTCTGCAACTTCTGCAACATGAGTATTATGGCTGTAATAAGCTGCAAAACCTTGGTATGTTCCTTCGGAATTTTTACCCCAATTCGATTTCTCTCTTACCAATTTAATCGTGTCTTCCATTCTTTGTCCAGAATACTCGATTCTTTTATCGTCCGTATTTTTTACATTTTGAAGCAAATCTAAACGCAATTGAATCGCATCTACATTTAATTCTGTTGCTAATTCGTCAAAGAAACTTTGTTCTGCAAATGCCAAAAAGTTGGTGTAAGGTGCTCTCCAAGCTCCAGTGGTAATGTTACTTTTATAATTGCCAGTTTCCACTTTATAATTTGGAATACAACCAGCAGGAAAAAAGTTAGGAATTAAACCATACATATTGCCATTTACAGCTGCTTCTTTTAAGTGATATCCTGTAACTTTTCCGTCTTTTAAAGCCGCTTTTATTCTGTACTTTATTGCAGGTCTGTAGGTTCCTGCAGTCATATCATCTTCTCTTGAAAAGACTACTTTTATTGGTTTTTTTGCCAAATTAGAAATTTCTGCAGCTTCCAAAGCAAAATCTCCATACAATCTTCTACCAAAACCACCACCCATTCTTGTCATTTCTAAATGGATTTCGTCCACTTTTCTTTCCAACAATTTTGCGACTCTATTTGCAGTCCATTGTGGGGTTTGAATTGGCCCCACTAAATGAATTTTATCTGCAGTTACATCTGCATAAAAATTCATAGGTTCCATACAATTGTGTGGCAAAAATGGCGAATTATAGGTTCTTTCAATTACTTTATCTGCAGTTGAAAATGCCTTTTTTACATTTCCATCTTCTCTTCGAACTTCAAATTCTTTTCCGTTTAAAATTTTGTTTAAAATTTTATCGTGTTTTTCTGTACTTTCTGCTTTCGAATCTGTTTTCCAAGTCGCAGAAAGTGCTTTTTTTCCTTTCAATGCTGCCCAAGTAGAATTTGCCAAAACTGCAATTTTGTCACCGAAATTAATAACATCCGAAACTCCATTTACGGCTTTTGCTTTTGCATCATCAAAAGCATCTAATTTTTGTCCAAAAGCTGGTGGTCTTAAAACAGATGCATATACCATTCCTTCAGCTTTATAATCCAAGCCAAAAAGCGATTCTCCTGTAATAATTTTATCAATATCTACATTTACAATTTCTTGTCCGATAATTGTAAAATCTTTCGCTTCTTTTAATTCTACTTTTCCTGGAACTTCTAATAAAGCAGCTTCTTTTACAACATCTCCATAACCTAATTTCTCTCCTTTTTCATTGTTAATTATTCCTTTTGAAGCTTTTAAGGTAGAGGCATCTACATTCCATTTTGCAGCTGCTGCATTTACTAGCATTTGTTTTGCAGTTGCTCCAGTTTGTCTTAAAGGTTCCCAACTAAAACGTAAAGATTGGCTTCCTCCTGCAACTTGTCTTGTATAATTATTCGTGTCTAAAATTCCTTGAGAAACCGTTACATTTTTCCATTCTACATCTAATTCTTCTGCAATAATCATGGGCATAGACGTTTTTACTCCTTGCCCTATTTCTGGATTTGGAGAAAAAATAGTCACATAACCTTCATCAGAAATTTTTATAAATGCATTAAAATCGTTGAAGTTTAAACTGGCAATATCCACAGGCATTTCTGCCTCTTTTTTACACGCTGTTAATAGATTAAAACCAATTAATAATCCACCACTTGCCAAAACTGATGTTTTTAAAAAACCTCTTCTGCTAAAATTATCTTTTTTATGTAGTTTCATTTTATAGGTTTTTAGATGCTAATTTTACTGCTTTTTCAATTCTGTTGTAAGAAGCGCATCTGCAAATATTTCCATGCATTGCTTCTCTAATTTCTTCATCAGAAGGACTCTTATTTTCCGCTAAAAATGCGGAAGCTGTCATAATTTGTCCTGCTTGGCAATACCCACATTGTGGCACATCTAGTTCTTTCCAAGCTTCTTGTACTGGATGTTTTCCATCTTTAGATAAACCTTCTATCGTTGTAATTTTTACATCATTTAAAATAGAAACCTGCATTTGGCAACTTCTGGTGGCAACACCATCTATATGCACTGTACAAGCGCCACATTGTGCAATTCCACAACCAAATTTTGTACCTACTAAATCGAGTTCATCTCTTAAAACCCATAATAAAGGTGTGTCTTCATCAACAGAAACAGCTCTGTCTTTTCCGTTAATATTTAATGTGTAGTTAGGCATAAGTAGGTGTTTTAAAAATTACTTTGGGAAGTTACAAAATTTTAAACTTCAATTATTTAAATGCTGAAAAGATTTGGATTCCTTTTATCATTTTAACAAAAAAACCAATATAAATTAAACTATATTTAGTTTTTGAAGTCTAAACATCATGAAATCAACACACATACAGCATTTATATAATAGAATTGGTTTTGGAATCACGCCAAAGGAAATTACGCGTTTATCAAAAAAAAATAAACAAGATATTGTTGATGAAATTTTTTCTACTTCAGAAAAAATAACTCCTTTAAAAATTGATACTTCTTTTTTAGAAGATGTTAAACCGAAAGATTTAAAAGACCGAGATAAAAAGCGAGAACTTCAAAAAATAAATAGAAAAAAAGTAAATGATTTTTCTGTTGCTTGGTTTGAAAGAATTCTAAATCCGAAAGAAATCTTTAGAGAAAAAATGACCTTGTTTTGGGCGAATCATTTTGTATGTGAGAGCAGAAATAACATTCGTTTCATTGAAAATTATAACAACGTTTTACGAGAAAATGCGTTCGGAAATTTTGGCGATTTCACAAAAAAAGTTTCTAAAGAATCGGCTATGTTAGGTTATTTAAATAACAAACAAAATCGCAAGAAAAGCCCAAATGAGAATTTCGCCAGAGAATTAATGGAGCTTTTTACATTAGGACAAGGAAATTATACTGAAACCGATATTAAAGAATCTGCAAGAGCTTTTACGGGTTATAACCATAATTTTTATGGGAAATTTGTGATGAAAAATAAACATCATGATGAAAATGAAAAAACGTTTTTTGGAAAAACTGGCAATTTTTCTGGAGACGATATTATTGATATCATTCTCGAAGAAAAACAATGTGCACGATTTATTTCAGAAAAAATATATACCTATTTTGTTAATGAAAACATTAACAAAAAACATATAGAGGAAATGGTTTCGGTTTTTTATAAAGATTATAATATCGAGAAATTAATGCGTTTTATACTCCTTTCTAATTGGTTTTATGAGAATGTAAATATTGGAACAAAAATAAAATCGCCTTTAGAATTTTTAGCAGGAATCCATACAATTGTTCCTTTTAATTTCGAAAGACCAAAGCAAATTCTATTAATTCAAAAACTTTTAGGACAAGTTTTAATGCGACCACCAAATGTGGCTGGTTGGCAAATTGGTAAAAATTGGATCGATTCTAATACCATGGTTCGTCGTTTGCGTTTGCCTTCCATTTTATTGAATAGTGCAGAAATCACGTATTCAGATACTGGAGATGAAGAAACAATGGTTAGCGATTTAAAATCGAAAAAACTCAAAAGAAAAGCGTTTATAAAAACGAAAGTAGACTGGAATTCGTTTGAGAAAAATTATAAAACAACATCTAATAAAGAATTGATTTCTTTATTGCTAACTAATAAAATACTTCCAGGAACAAGAGAATTATTACTAGAAAATTCTAACATTCCAAAAAAAGATTTTTGTATTCAGTTAATGTCAATTCCAGAATATCAACTTTGTTAAACCTAAGAATATGAAACGTAGAGATTTTTTAAAACAGACTTCTTTTGCCTCTGGAATGTTTTTTGTTCCGCAATTTTTAAAAGCTTTTGAACAACAACTTCCAAAGACTTTTAGTCATAAAAAAGTGGTTATTATTCAGTTAAAAGGTGGTAATGATGGTTTAAATACAGTTGTGCCTTTTGGGAACGATTTGTATCATCAACAAAGAAAAAATATTGCTTTAAAAGAAAGTGATGTTTTAAAAATCTCTGATGAAGTTGGTTTGCACAAAAGCCTAAAATCTTTGCAGAATTTATACAATAAAGGGTTTGTAAGTATTATAAATAATGTTGGGTATCCAAACCCAAATTTATCGCATTTTAGGTCTACAGATATTTGGCAAACAGCCAGCGATAGTAATGAATATTTGCAAAATGGTTGGGTGGGTCGTTATTTAGATGTTACAAAATCTTCTTCTGTAAAAGCAATTGAAGTAGACGAATCTTTGTCTTTATTACTAAAAGGAAAAACGCAAAATGGTTTGGCAGTTACAGACTCTAAAACGTTGTTCAATTCACTTCGTGAACCGTTTTTTAAAAATGTAATTCATCATAATTCAGATGCGCATTTAAGTGAACATAATTTGGGGTATTTGTACAATACTTTAATTGATGCAAAATCGTCTTCGAAGTATATTTTCGAGAAGACAAAAACGAAATCTGCTTCTAACAATTATCCTAAAAACTTGTTTGGAAAACAGTTAAAAACCATTTCTCAGTTTATAAATTCTGGTTTAGAAACTCAAGTTTATTATGCAGGTTTAACTGGTTTTGATACGCATGCAAATCAGCCAAATACGCAAGCAAGATTGTTACAAACCTATGCAGAAAGTATGGAGGTTTTTGTAGAAGATTTGCAAAAAAATAACAATTTCGAAGATGTTCTAATTCTTACTTTTTCTGAATTTGGAAGGCGTGTAAAACAAAACGAATCTCAAGGAACAGACCATGGAACTGCGAATAATGTTTTTGTAATTGGTAAAAATTTAAAGAAACAAGGTTTGTATAATAATTTGCCAAATTTAGGTGATTTAGATGCAAATGGAAATTTAAAATACGAAATAGATTTTAGAGAAATCTATGCTACAATTTTAGACAAGTGGTTGCAAGTGGATGATAAAGCAATTTTGAATAAATCGTTTTCTAAATTGAGTTTTGTTTAATTTTTTATGAATCATAAAACGCTAAACTTTCAAAATAAAATAATAAATAAACCAAAACTACTTTTTTTAATTGATGCTTTTGGTGCACTTATTACTGCATTTTTTTTGTCTGTTGTTTTGGTAGAATTAAATGTTTATTTTGGAACACCAACTGATATTTTATACATTTTAGGAGCGATTGCATTCTTATTATTTTGCTATTCTATAAGTTGTTCTTTCTTTGTAAAAACGAATTGGAAACCATTTTTAAGAGGTATTATAATTGCAAATACCTTTTATATTTTTCTTTCTTTAGTATTGCTTTTTACTTACTTTAAAACAATAACTTCTTTGGCTATTATTTACTTTACTTTAGAATTTATTATTATTTCTTACCTTATTTATCTTGAATATAAGGTGTTTTTGAAAATAGACAAAGCATAAATTATTTATAAAATATTAAATTTTAAGAGCAATTTAGAATTTCATTTTTAACTACTTTAGCAATTCAATCATTATTTATTTATGAAAAAAATTCCCTTAATACTTTTATTTTTTATTGCTTTTTCGAGTTGTAAAAATTCAGAAAAAACAAAAAAAACTGACATTTCAAAAATTGAAAAGAAAGAAATGTACACCATTTCTAACGATTCTTTAACGGTTTCTGTAAAGTCTTTTGGTGCTGAATTAACAAGTATTAAAAAAGCATCGAAGGAATATCTTTGGCAAGGTAATCCTGAGTTTTGGAAACATCAATCGCCTACTTTATTTCCTATTGTTGGTCGATTGGTAGATCATGAATTCACCCATAAAGATTCTTTGTATAAAATGAATTTTCATGGTTTTGCGTGGAAAAGTGAATTCAATTTGATTAAAAAAACTGCAACAAGCCTTACTTTTGAATTGCTTCCTTCAGAAAATTCCAGAAAACAATATCCTTTTGAATTCAAACTACAAATCGAATATGTACTTAATGGAAATAGTTTAGACTTAAATTATTATGTAAAAAATCCTGCTGAAAAAAAAGATTTATATTTTTCAATTGGTGGGCATCCAGCTTTTAATATTCCTATAAAAACTGGACAACAAAGAGATGAATATCAGCTTATTTTTGATACCAATGCAATGCCAACTTCCAGAGATAAAGAAAGTGGATTGTTTGTAGATACTTATACTCAGTTTTTCGATAAAGGTGGCGTTTTACAAATTAAAGACAGCACTTTTATTGAAGGTGCTTTGGTGTTTAATCCGAATCCGTTTTCGAAAGCAACATTGGTTCACGAGCCTACAAAAGAGGAATTTTTTACGATTCATTTTAAAGATTTCCCATATGTAGGTATTTGGTCTCAAAAAGACCCAAAAACACCATTTATTGCGATTGAACCTTGGTTTGGAGTTGCAGACGACATTCATCATAATAAAGAATTTACACAAAAAGAAGGAATCCAAATTTTGAAACCTAAAGAGGTGTTTCGTGCTGGTTTTTCTGTGGAGATTTATTAGAATTCCTAAACTTGACTTTCTTAAAAAAAATCGCTAAATTCGTTTAACTACTGATATAAAACATTGAAACTTTCCATATCATTATTGTTATGGGTAAGTTGAACACAACAATTAGCAGAATGAATTACAACGAAATTGCAGAAAAAATAATCGAACTGAAAAATGCTGATTTGGAATTTCGTGAAAAGCTAATTGAAAGTGGAAAACTTGGTGAAGGCTACAATAAAGAAATGGCTAAAATTCACAACAAAAATGCCAAAACTCTAAATGAAATAATAAACAAAATAGGTTATCCAACGCTTGACAAAGTTGGCAAAGATGCAAATGAAGCGGCTTGGTTGATTATTCAACATTCTATCGGGCAACCTAAATTTATGAAGAAATCGGCAGAAATGCTTAAAAAAGCTGTTCAAGAAAACAAAGCTGACCCAATTAGTCTTGCATATTTGGCTGACCGAATATCTGTGTTTGAAGATAAACCCCAACTCTATGGAACTCAATTTGATTGGGACATTAATGGAGAAATGAATCCTAATCAAGTTGATGATATAGAAAAAGTAAATCAACGTAGAAAAAATCTTGGGTTCAATTCAATTAAAGAGCAAATTGAGATTATGCAAGAAAGAGTAAGAAAAGAAAATCAAATACCGCCAAAGGATTTTGAAAAAAGAAAAAAAGAATCCTACAAATGGAGAAAATCTGTTGGTTGGATAAAATAAAAAATGCCCCTAACAGCGTGTATAATTAATGGCTGGTTCTCGCCTACTTACAAAAATCCTCGCGGACTTTCTTTTCGATTTTTATTTGCTAAATTAGGTACTTAAAAATCCATCTAAATCACAAAAAGATTATGCATAAATTATTACTTTCTACTTTACTAATCTTTATGTTTTTTGGATGCAAAAATAAAGAAAACGATACTAAAATAACCACCAAAAATATTGTTGAAGTTTCAAAAAACTTAGCTTCATTGGAAGTTAAAAAAGAAGAAGAATGGTGGCTAAAAAGACACCAAACAATATTAAGTAGATTAAATCCAGATTCCGAATTGATACTTATTGGAAATTCAATTCTTCATTCTTTAGATAATAAAGACCGAGAAGAAGTTTGGGATAAATACCTTGATTCCTACAAAACAATAAATATGGGAATTTCTGGTGACAGGACAGAAAATGTAATTTGGAGACTTAAAAACGGCTCTCTTGAAAACATAAACCCAAAAGTAGCAGTTCTATTAATTGGTACGAATAATACAGATGGCAACCACTATCTTACGATAAGTACGCCTGAAGAATTAGCTGAAGGCATAAAAAAAATATGTACTATCATAAATGAAAAACTACCAAACACAAAAATTCTTTTAATGGGAATTTTACCTTATGGCTATAAACCAAATCATAGAGATAATATAAACAAGGCTACAAATAAAATTATTTCGAAATTTCCAGAAAAGAATTCACTGATCCATTATGTAGATATTGGCCCTATTTTTTATAACGAAAAAGGAATGGCTAGAAGAGATTTAATGCCAGATTTTCTGCATCCGAATAAAGAAGGTCATTTAGAAATGTTTAAGGCTCTTGAAGATAAAATTAATGAATTGATGGTTAAATAAAATATATGCTAATCTGATTATTTATATGCTTGGTCAATAAAAAAACTGTAAATTCGAAGCTTTAAATCAGTATAAAATTTACTAATTATTTTAGATATTTGGGTTTGATAATAGGAAGATAATAAGCTTGCACAAAATGAAAAAACTACTTTTTATATTAATATTTCTACTAATTACCTCTTGTAAAATCACGAGAAATGTAGAAAAATCAAGTAAAGATCTAAGAACTATAAATTTCCCTAAAAAAGAGATTAAAGTTTCAAAATCTTTAGACAAAGAAAATATTTGGGTTTATATTATGGCAGGACAATCTAATATGGCTGGCCGAGGTTTTGTAGAACCAAAAGACACTATAAGTAATACCAGAATTCTTACGATAAATTCTAAAAATGAAATAATTTACGCCAAAGAACCTTTACATTTTTATGAACCTTCTGGAACTGGACTAGATTTAGGAATGTCTTTCGCAAAAGAAATAATTACAAGAATTCCAGATTCTATTTCAATTTTAATGATTCCGACAGCTGTTGGTGGAAGCTCGATTGAGCAATGGATAGAAAATAAAAAGCATAGAAATATTAAACTTCTTGATAATTTTAAAAATAAAGTAGAAGTCGCAAAAACTTATGGCATAATTAAAGGTGTATTATGGCATCAAGGAGAAAGTGACACAAATAATCAAATATTAATTGATAATTATGGTAAAAACCTTTATTCACTATTCGCTAAATTTAGACAATTTGCAGGTAATGAAGAACTACCCATTATAGTTGGAGAATTAGGAAGCTATTCTACTAATAAAGAAAATTGGAGAAAACTGAATGAAAAAATAATTAATTATGTAAAAACAGACCCTAATGTGAAAGTAGTTAAAACATCTGATTTAACTGACAAAGGAGATAAACTGCATTTTGATTCAAAAAGCATTAGAATTTTAGGAAAAAGATATGCAAAACAAATTATAAAGCACTAATTATACTGCACTTTTCGAATAATACGCATCGCTTCTTTATAATTAATATAAGTTGTTTTATCTTCTAAATCTCGAATGTAATTCTTTGCTTTTTTCAAATGTTCTGCAACATCTAAAAAACCGTGTAAATAGCAAATTAAATAATTGGTTGGCAATCGTAAAACATCTATATATTCAGTTTTAGAAAGTGGTTTATTTTCTTCTATTTTTTTTACAATAGTATTGCAATTATTATAGATATGATTTATAATTTCTACATCAAATTTTGGAGGTTCAAATAAAAATTCTTTTACAATATCGTGTTTGCCATTGTTCTTAAAATTGATAATTGTTTTTTCTAAAGGATAGTATTTTTCCTGTTTTTCTAAACCTAAATAAATGTATTCAGTAACAATAAAAGAATTGTTATTATAAATAATTTGAACATCATCTAAAGCAGAAAAAAAGAGTTTTACTTGCTCGTTTATCAGCTCTATATCTACTCTAGAGAAAAATTCTTCATTATTAATAATTTTACTTTTCCCTGCCCAACACAACACAAATTGCTCGTTAAAAACTTTGTATTGTGGGTTGTATTCTGGCTTGTGATTGTTCATAAAATCGAACACGCCATTTAACGTCTGTTCTAAATTATTACTTGCATTTTTTTCAATGGCATCTACAATTTCTTTGTTGGTATTTCTAAGCTCGAAATTATCTCCTAAAAATGGCATGGAATTACTACCTCTTCTGTAAAAAATGGTGTTTTTCTTATATTTCCAAGCGTTTTTTAAAAGTGATGTTATTTTATTATTCGGATAAATAGTAACCAAACCAACTACTTTATGTCTTGGCAAACGTGGAAAAGGCACATTTTCATATTCAATTTTTGGTGGGTTTTTTAAATAGGCATTTACCAAATTCTGAATTTTAGAATCATCGAAAAAATCGACACCCAGAATTTTATTTTCTTCGTCTTCTACACCAATTACAATAAAAGAATTGTTATTTGGGTTGGAATTAGAAAGCGCGCACACATGTTTTAAAAACTTGGCTTTTCCTATTTTAGAATCGAATGATAAGAGTTGCTTTTTATCATAAAAACTATTCTCATCATTATGAGAAAGTAGGTTTTTGATAAGCAAGCGTTTATTTATCATTTTAATTGTAAAGATTTAATTCTCTTTGTAAATTTTCTCTTGCTTGTTCTTCAAATAAATTTTTATATTTCTCCGTAAAATACAACTTCTCTCTGTCTAAGAATCCTTGTAAAACTTTCTTTCTTGCTGGTCTGTATAAAAAGTTAGGAAACATTTTATATTCCTTTCTTATCTTTTGTGTATAGGTTTGGTAAACTTCCCAATCTTGGCCAAAAATCGCCAGATCGAAATCTAACAAATAAGCGTTATCTAAATCTCCTTTTACAAGTATTTTATGTTTTTTTGTGGATAGAATTAATTTAGAAATTTTGTCTTTTTTCAATTCTTTAAGATTGAAATTTTTAAGTTTTTTTAGAGCATATTTTGCGCTCCTTTTTTCGTTTCTTTTAGATCTCGATTTATAAATAATATCATGAAACCAAATAGCGAAAAGTAACTCATCAAAATCATTTATTAACTCTTCGTTTTCTTTGGCTAGATTTAGCATAAATTCGATATGATTCAAATTATGATAATGTCTATTTCTTTCTGAATAACGTTTCTTTATTTTTCTACCAACTGCATTCAATAAAGTAAAATCCTGACAATACTTTTGCCCTAATTCTAACCAATTTTTATGTAAGTTTATGGTATTCATTCTATGAATTTTTATTCATTATTGTAGCACTTGCTTGTGCTGTTGGGTACACTACCAAATCTTCGATATTTACGTGATATGGCCTTGTAACTACAAAGTGAATAATATCTGCAATGTCTTCAGCCTGCAAGGCTTTATAGCCAGCATAAACCGATTTTGCTTTCTCTGTATCTCCCTTAAAACGAACTTCCGAAAACTCTGTTTCTACAGCTCCAGGATGAATTGCAGAAACACGAATGTTATGTTTATTCAAATCGATTCTCATACCTTTATTTAAAGCGTCAACTGCATGTTTAGATGCACAATATACATTTCCATTAGGATAGACTTCTTTTGCAGCAATAGAACCAATATTTACAATAAAACCACTATTTCTTTCTGTCATTTGTGGAATTATGGCCTTGGAAACGTATAATAATCCTTTTACATTAATATCCATCATTGCATCCCAATCGTCTATATTTCCATCTTGTATGGTGGACAAACCATGTGCGTTTCCAGCATTATTTATTAGAATATCTATTTGTTGAAAATCTTTTGGAAGCGATTTTATAGCTTTTTCAACTTCATTTCTTTTAGAAACATCGAATTGTAAAGTTGTTACTTGGGTAAGTTTACTTAATACTATTTGAAGTTCTTGTAAACGATCTGCTCTTCTTCCACAAAGAATTAAACGAATGTTATTTTTCGCAAAAATTTCTGCGGTTGCTTTTCCAATTCCAGAAGTTGCGCCTGTAATAAATGCTGTTAATTTCATTTTTACTTTCTAAATTAATTATCTTTAAAAGTAAATAAATGAATCTATAGAAATGGATATTTCTCTTTAGAATTTTCGTTAAATTATAAACAAAGAAAAAACCGCCCTCCTCAGAGCGGTTTTCCTTTCGATTGATTATCGAGAGATAATCAACCAAAAATCAACTAACCAAACTTTATTTTTAATTCTTTTTAATCTTTGTTTTTCTTTCTATTTTAGTACGTTTTCTGTTGTTATTCCTTACAGAAGGTTTTGCTTTTTTAGCAGATTTTGTACTCTTTAAATATTGTACAAATCCTCTTCCAGAAAAGTCGTAAGTCGTTTCAGAATCTACGTTATACAATCGTACTTTTCCATCATTTATAACGCTTAACTCGAACTCTTCTATATCTCCACCATCATAATTAAGTGTTAAAATCTTTAGGTCTTCATAACCTATTACATCGAACACTTCATACCCACCAACGTAACTCCAATTTATATTTGCAATTTGCGTGCCAAAGTTATCTTGTGAGCTATAAAATGTGGTATTATTTTCTGGTGTGAATTGTAAGAAATTTTCATCATCAAAAGCATTAGGAACTCCACCATTTGTTGCTACTTTTTCCCAAGCTTCATATTCTTGTAAGAAATATTCGATATTCTCATAGAATAATTTATCATAATCAAAAGTATTTGTTTGATATCCTATTAAATAATAAGTTACGTTTTGTCTAAAATTATACAATCTTATTTCGTTGTTTGAAGTAACTGTAACTTCGAAATCGTTTCTTCCATCTAAATCGTGGTTCGTTTCTAACAAACCCGAAAAAGCATTATAGGTTCCAACATCTATTCCTAAACCATTTCCAGTGATTCCAATATCTGCAATATTGTTATTTGCATATAATGTTCCATTTAAAAATGATAAGGTAAATGCTTTAGATACATAAGGAATGTCTCCATTACCAATTGTTCTATGATAATCTACGTACCATAAATCGTAGCCAGAAACGACTTCTTCTAGAGAGATTTGGTTGTCTCTAAAGTCGTCTTCAAATACTGTGGTACATGAGCTTAATAATGCTCCTGTGATTATAATTGTAAAAAGTAGTTTTAAAGATTTCATAAGCTTTCGTTTTATGGTTATGCTTATGAATATTCAAATTACGTGCCAAAAATAAAACCGCTAAAGATTTAGCGGTTTATATATTGATTATCAGATATATAACTATTGTTGTTTTGCTGAAGGAAAAAAGGTAGGTTGTGTTTTTTTGATGTCTTTTATCATGTAATAATGCACTTTGTCTCCTTTTTTATAAGTTAAAACAGCTTCGTTTTCTTTTAAATCGAATTTCGTATTTTCTATATTAGGAGGCGTATTTTTTAATTCTTTTGTAGGATCTGCATCTAAAATAAGATCTCTTTTTTCTTTTGTTGAAGTACTAAAATGACCAATTAAAATGGTTTTATCTCCGTCTTTAGAAACTTCTACTTTCGTTTCTTTTTGCTGAAAAAATAGTGATTCAAACTCAATTTCTGATGCATTTGAAATATGTATTTCTAATTTTGTTCCACTTACTCCTGGTTGCCCACCTTTCCAGTTATTATAAACTGCTTTTTCTATTTTAAAAGAAGGATTTTTAACAAATTTACTGCTTCCACATTGAGAGAAGCCTAGTATAATTGCAAATATGGATACTATTTTCATGATTTTCATTTTACTGTATTTTTTCTAATATGTTCAAATGTAATGCCAAGGTAAACTTTTATTTGTTTTTATTAAAAAATACTTCTTTTGATTTATTTGAAATTCTATTGAGAAATAGTTTAATTGAAAAGAAGTTAGCAATAAAATCTATTTTAAAAAAAGAGAAGCTCTTAGAAGTTTTAAGTTAATTTTTATGCCTTTAAGCTAAAAAACCCTCCATTTCTGGTGGGTTCTTATTCTTTTTAAAAATTAAGTTTATTTATTTACTTCCCAACATTAAAATTTCGTTACAAACAACTTCTGTAACATAACGTTTGTTCCCTTCTTTATCGTCGTAACTTCTTGTGGTTAATTTCCCTTCGACTGCAACTTCACTTCCTTTGTCTAAATATTTCTCGATAATTTCTGCGGTTTTGTTCCATGCAACCACATTGTGCCATTGCGTATCTGTAATTTTCTCTCCTTGAGAATTTTTATAACTCTCGTTTGTAGCGATAGAAAATTTTGCTAATTTCTTTCCACTTTCTAAAGCGATAATTTCTGGTGTGTTTCCTAAATTTCCAATTAACTGTACTTTGTTTCTTAACGTATTCATAAGATAAGGTTTTACGCACTTTTTTTATTTTTAAGTGCTTGTTTATATTTTGTAATTGTCAATCTGTTTGACGTTGCAAAGTTGCGACACGATTACAGTTTTATTCGGTTGCAAAACAATTACTTTCGGTTGTAATTATTTGTAGTCGTTTGTAAACGGATAATTTATCGTATATTTATCGAATGGAAACCAAAGAATGTTTAGAATGTAAAGAACCTGTAAAAGGTAGAGTAGATAAGAAATTCTGTTCCGATTATTGTAGAAATGCCTATAATAATCGTGTAAATAAAGACAGTAAAAACCTCATTAGAAACATTAATAATCGTCTAAGAAAAAATTATAAAATTTTATCCGATTTAAACGTTTCTGGAAAAACAAAGGTTACCAGAACTAAATTATATGACAAAGGTTTCGATTTTCAGTTTTTTACTTCTATCTATAAAACCAAAACAGGAAATACCTATTTTTATATTTATGATGAAGGATATTTGGCTTTAGATAACGAAATGTTTTTGTTGATTAAAAGAGATGCTTAAACTTAAGAACTATGAAAATAAATTATCACAAAAAATTTACGAGAACAAACCTAATTATTGGTTTATTTTGGACACTCTTTGCTTTTGTATCTGTTTTCTTTTTAAATGAAAATCCGAAATGGCATAACTATACTTGGCTTGCATTTGGAGCAGTTTATTTAGGAATGTATTTTTATTATACCAAAAATAGTTACTTAGTTCTAAAAGATGGCTTTTTAAAACAAAATTGGCCATTTGGTAAAAAGATTTTAATTATTGAAATCACAAAAATTAAATATTTTGCTGGAGACTATATCATAGAAACCCGCAATAAAAAAATTACGATTAATGGCAATTTGGCCGATAAAAACTCTCTTGATAAATTAAATGAAGAGTTAAAAAAAAGTAATTTGAAACTTTACTAAACTACAACCAAGTATTTCCATCTACTTTAATCGCTGCTTTTAAAACATCTTTCTGACTTAATTGCCCAATTAATTTTCCGTTTTCGACAACAGGAAATCTACGTCTGTGAGAACTAATAAACTTAAATGCTGCATCAAAAACATTCATATCTTTATCAATCGTATCTACGTCTGTAACCATATATTTTCCAACAGTATTGTTGATGTCAGTTGGCATATTATAATACTTACTTTCAGAAATATGTTTAATACAATCTGTTTCAGAAATAATACCAATTAATTCGTTTTTATCGTTTACAACAGGTCCACCAGAAATTTTATGGGTAATTAATTGTTCGATTACATGATCCAAAGAATCTTCCGCTTTAAAAGTTATTAAATTGGTAGTCATATAATCTGAGACTAAAATTTGCGATGCCTCTTTTGCTTGGCTTGTATCTCTTTTTCCTTGAAAACTCTTAATTCCCATAATAGTATGTTTTTTGGTTGAACGAAAGTTAGCAAATTTTCTGTTTCATTTTACTTTTTATTGAAGTTTTTTTTATTTCTTACTTTTATAGAAACTAAACTACCTAATGAAAAGATTTTCTACCATTGTTTCTGTTCTTATTATTTTGGGGGTTATTTATTGGAGTTTTTCTGATGCAAAACCTTCTCTAGAAAGCCATACAACAAATGTTGAAACGGATTTTTCTATCGATAATGCCCTTCAACATTTAAAAAATATTAGTAAAAAAGCACATTTTGTTGGAACTGAAGAACATAAAGAAGTTCAAAATTATATTAAAAATGAACTTACCAAATTAGGTTTAGAAACAGAAATTCAAACACAAACTGCCATAAATACAAAATGGTTTGCGGCTACAACTACCGAGAATATTATTGCACGTATTAAAGGTTCTGGAAATGGAAAAGCGTTAATGCTTTTAACTCATTACGATTCTAACCCACATTCTTCTTTGGGTGCAAGTGATGCAGGTTCTGGAGTGGTAACTATTTTAGAAGGAATAAGAGCTTTTTTAGCGAAAAACCAAACTCCAAAAAACGATATTATTATTTTAATTTCGGATGCTGAAGAATTGGGTTTATTAGGAGCACAAGCTTTTGTAGACGAACATCAATGGACAAAAGATGTTGGTTTGGTTTTAAATTTTGAAGCCAGAGGAAGTGGAGGTCCTTCTTATATGTTAATGGAAACGAATGGAAAAAACAGTAAATTACTATCGGAATTCATATCTGCAAAACCAAATTATCCTGCAACCAATTCGTTAATGTATTCCATTTATAAAGAATTACCAAACGATACAGATTTAACTGTTTTTAGAGAAGGAGCAAATATAAATGGATTCAATTTTGCGTTTATTGGCGATCATTTCGATTATCATACAGCACAAGATTCTTACGAACGTTTAGACAGAGAAACGCTCTTACACCAAGCAGATTATTTTACAACCACTTTAAATTATTTTTCAAATTCTAATTTAACAAACTTAAATTCTGATGAAGATTTCGTCTACGTAAATTTTCCGTTTATAAAATTATTGAACTATCCTTTTTCGTGGGTTTTTCCAATGTTAATAATTGCTTTACTGTTATTTATAATCTTATTATTTTTCGGGTTTTCGTTGAATAAAATATCAGTAAAAGGCGTTCTTAAAGGTTTTGTTCCCTTTTTAGTTTCATTAATTTTGTGTGGTGGAATTTCTTTTGGGCTGTGGAAATTATTATTGTTAATTCATCCACATTATGCTGATATTTTACACGGATTCACTTATAATGGTTACACATATATTCTTGCCTTTGTATTCTTAAATTTATGGTTGCTTTTCACGATTTATAAAAAAACTTCAAAAGAAGAAAAAACAACTAACTTATTAATTGCACCAATTTTTATTTGGTTCATCATCAATTTTATAATCAATAGTTATTTAAAAGGAGCTGGTTTTTTTATAATTCCTGTTTTTTCTGGATTGTTAATTTTATCAATCTCCATTTTCTTAGATTTAGAAGACAAATCGAAACGTATTTTATTTACTATTTTATCCATACCAACCATTTATATTTTTGCGCCTTTAGTAAAAATGTTTCCTGTTGGCTTGGGTTTAAAAATACTATTTGTAAGTGCTGTTTTTATAGTGTTGGTTTTTGGTTTGATGGTTCTTACATTTCATCAAAAAAAATCGTTTTGGACACAAAAATGGTCTGGAATTTTAGCCATTTTATTTTTCGGAATTGCAACTTACAATAGTGGTTTTTCTATTGATAATAAGAAACCTAATAGTTTGGTTTACATCCAAAATTCAGATGCTAAAACTGCTTATTTTGGAACCTATAACAACACTTTAGATAGTTATACTGAACAAATTTTTAAAGACGATTTCGTTAAAGGCGGAATAGAAAACGCAGAAACCAAAAGTAAATATAACACTCGTTTTAAATTTCATAAAAAAACAACTTTTAAAAATATTTCAAGTGCAGAAATAAGTATAGAAATAGACACTATTATTGGCGCAAAACGATTTTTAGAGTTGGCAGTTATTCCTAATAGAAAAATTAATAAAATAGAATTTCTTACCAAAAATGCGCTTAAAATTCAGCAGTTTAAAGTGAATGATGTTTTGGTAAATAATGGGAAATCTTATGAAGTTAAAAACGGTACTTTTCTAATTTATCATTTAGGAAATGAAGACGAAGAAGTTGTACTTTCTTTTGCTATAAAAGCAACTGAAAAATTAGATTTAGTTATCAATGAGATTTCTAACGATTTACTCAGCAATGAAAACTTCAATATAAAACCACGAACAGAAGAAATGATGCCAATGCCTTTTGTGACCAATGATGCGATTATTATTACCAAAAAATTGAAACTGTAAGTGTTTCTTTGTGTAAAATGTTTGGTTGAACATTTCCTAAAAAAAGTATCTCAATTTCTAAAATTGATTTTCTAAAAGCTATTTTTGCAATATGCTAAAAGTCCAAAATATTTCTTTCAGTTATTCCAAGAAAAAACCTGTTTTAAGTGACTTCAATTTCACTTTAAATGAAGGAGAACATTTATGTATTATGGGCGAAAGTGGTTGTGGAAAATCGACACTTTTAAAAGCAATTTATGGTTTATTAGATGTGCAAAAAGGGACTATTTTTTGGAAAGAAAATCAGGTTTTAGGTCCAAAAGAACATTTGGTTCCAGGAATGGATTTCTTTAAGTATGTAGCGCAAGATTTCGATTTAATGCCTTTTATTTCTGTATCTGAAAACATTAAAAAACACCTGTCTCGTTTTTATCCTGAAGAAAGCGAAAAACGAACACAAGAATTATTGGAAGTCATAGAAATGAAAGCTTTTGAAAACACGAAAGTCAAAAATTTAAGTGGCGGACAAAAACAACGTGTGGCAATTGCAAGAGCGCTCGCAAAAGAGCCTGAATTATTATTGTTAGATGAACCTTTTGGACAAATAGATAACTTCAAAAAAAACTCTTTAAGGAGGCGTTTATTCGCTTATTTAAAAGAGAATAATATTGCCTGTATTGTTGCAACTCACGATAAAAATGATGCACTTTCATTTGCGGATAAACTAATTGTAATTCAGCATCAAAAAATAATTGCCAACGATTCTCCAAAAGATATTTACAACTACCCAAAAGAGAAATATGTTGCATCTTTATTTGACGATGTAAATGAAATATTAATTGATGGAAAAACTGTTTTGTTATATCCTCATCAAATAAAGATAGTAGAAAACTCTAATGAAAAAGCAACTATAAAAAACTCGTATTTTAAAGGTCCTTTTTGGTTATTGGAAGCTGAATTTAAGAATCAGAAAGTATTTTTTAATCATCAAACCAATCTCGAAGGAAACACTCAAATAAACCTTTTATTTGATGTTAATTTATCAAAATAAAAAACTTCCTAAAAGAAAGCTTATTTTTAAAGTATGAAAAAAAAAGTATCGATTATTGGAGGTGGATCTTCAGCACTTTTTGTTGCTTCTTTTTTAGACACTAAAAAGTTCGATGTTACTATTTACGAGAAAAATAAAACCTTAGGAAGAAAGTTTTTAGTAGCAGGAAAAGGTGGATTTAACTTAACACATTCAGAAAATATTACTGATTTTATTGAACGTTACACACCTTCTGAATTTCTAAAAAAAGCCTTATTAAATTTCGATAATAATCATTTTAAAGATTGGCTTGAAGAAATAGGAATTGAAACTTATATAGGCAGTAGTAAACGAATTTATCCAGAAAAAGGCATCAAACCCATTGAAGTTTTAAATGCGATTATTTCTACTTTAGAAAAGAAAAATGTTGCCATAAAATACAACCACACTTGGTTGGGTTTTAATGCTGAAAATGAATTGCTGTTTAATAAAAATCAAATTGTAAATTCAGATTATACCATTTTTGCTTTGGGTGGAGGAAGCTGGAAAGTAACAGGATCTGATGGAACTTGGTTAGATGTTTTCAGAAATAAAGGTGTTTCAACAACACCTTTTCAAGTTTCTAATTGTGCTTTTGGTATTAATTGGAATTCGGAATTCATCAAAAATTTTGAAGGAAATCCTTTAAAAAATATTGCTATTACTTGTGATAATAAAAAACAGAAAGGCGAAGCTGTAATTACAAAATTCGGACTCGAAGGAAACGCAATTTATGGATTAAGTCCGCAAATTAGAGAGGCATTAGAATCCAATAAAAAAGCGCAAATTTATATCGATTTAAAACCAACTTTTACTTTAGATATTCTTACACAAAAAGTAAAACAATCTACTTATAAAAACACGACTCAAGTTCTAAAAAAGGAGCTAAAACTAAGTGAAGTCCAAATTGGATTATTAAAAAATTATCTCACAAAAGAGGCCTTTTTAAATGAAGATTTATTGATAAAAAACATCAAAAACTTTCCTTTAGAAATTACAGAAACCGCTAATTTAGATGAAGCAATTTCTACAGTTGGTGGAATTTCTTTAAATGCAGTTGATCATAATTTCGAGCTTAAAAATTTACAAAACCACTTTTGTATTGGAGAAATGTTAGATTGGGATGCTCCAACTGGTGGTTATTTATTGCAGGCTTGTGCAAGTATGGGTGTTTTGCTTGCAAAAAATCTAAATGAAAAAATTACTGAATTTTAAGAATTTTTATTGAATTTCCATTAAAATTAAAACTTTCATTTTCTTGTTTTCCTAACAACAGTTTTCCAATCGGAGAAGAAACAGAAATCGCAAAAAAATCTTTATCGAAAGCTGTTAGCTTGCCTGTGGAAATTGATAGAAAATAATTGGCTTTTTCTGTAAAAATAATACTTCCTAAATGTACATTTTTAGATTGTTTGGAAACATCAATTCTATTTAAAATTTCTTTCATTTGAGAAATTCCTGCCAATTGCTGGCCCGCTTTTTCCATTTCTAACTGTAACATTGCTCTACCTGTTTCGTGTTTGTCGCCAGCAGAACTTTTCGTTTCCGATTGCAATGCTTTCTGGTTAGAAGAAATTACCTCTTCTACATTCTGTAAACGTTTGTTCACAAACGCTTCACATTGCTTAAAAAGTTCTTCTTTTAAATTCATTCTATAAAGTAAATGCAAAAGCTCCGTAATTTCCATGATGAGAAATTGAGCATGATTTTGTTAGTTTTTGTTCTTTATGATAATATATTGGAGCACCAATTGTAGTTTTTCTTTTTTCTATTTCTTCTGATGGAATTCCGGTTTTTTCAGCAAGTTTTAGCTTAATGTCATTATCAACATTTTTTGATGAACCAATACTTGAAAATATTTCTATTTTTTCTTGATGACTCTTTGCAATTGTATGAATATAAGATGTATTAATAACTGTTGTTGTATAAAATTTTAAATCTTCAAAAATTACAAATCCTTCATTTTTGGAAGTTATAGAACATTCAAATTTTTTAGGCGCAAAAAAACGTTTTTCAACTTGTTGAGTAAAGCATTTATAAGCAGATTCTTTCATGGACCAAAATTGCCAAACTTGTAAAAAAGAATCACTGGCATTTAAAATAATCTCTTGTTCTTTTTTTGTGAATTGCTTTTCTAAAAACCCTTTTCGTTGCCAATTACTTTCGGTTTTAGCGAATTTTAAATCCACAATATCGTTACCAATATTAGGCATTCATTTTTTCTTGAATAATTGCTACAGTTGCTTTTACAGACAACATTTTCTCCATAGAATCGTTGTCTATTTCTATCTTAAATTCGTCTTCTACATCTAAAATAATATCTACCAAATTTGCAGAATTTATTTCTAAATCTTTGATGAAATCTGTTTCTTCAGACATGTTTTTAAAACCTTCTTCATTCTGAACATAAGGTTTTACAATTGTAGTTAGTTTACTTATTATTTCTTCTTTAGTCATTTTATTTTGAATATTTTTTAAAGATAACACAAGCATTTACATCACCAAAACCAAAGCTTGCTTTTGCTAAAATATGTACGTTTTTTTCAATAATTTTAGATGGGATTTTAGCTTCAGAAATCAAATTTAAAATCTCTGGATGAATATCTTCACAGTTAATATTCGGAAAAATAAACTGCTCTTTTATTTCTAAAACTGAAGCCACAGATTCAATTGCGCCAGAAGCAGACAAACAATGTCCAACCATCGATTTTAATGAATTTATATATGGAAAATCAGTTCCTTTTCTATTTAAAGCTTTTGTCCAATTTTCTATTTCTAAAGCGTCTTTAGAAGTAGCTGTTAAATGCCCATTTATTACATCTATTTCATCCGCAGAAATATTTGCATCTGCAATTGCGTCTGTAATGCATTTCTGAACAGCTTCTGCATTTGGCGCAGTTAAAGTTCCGCCATTTCTTTGTCCGCCAGAATTTATATTTCCTCCTAAAACCTCTGCATAAATGGTTGCATTTCTTTCTAAAGCACTTTCTAAAGATTCTAAAACCAAAGCTCCTCCTCCACTTCCTGGAACAAATCCTGAAGCAGTTTCACTCATTGGTCTGGAGCCTTTTTCTGGACTTTCATTGTGTTTGTAGGTCATTACTCTCATTGCATCGAAACCTCCCCAAGTGTACAAACTGCTATCGCTTGAACTTCCTACCAACATTCGTTTTGCTTTGCCATTTTTAATGCGCTCAAAACCCATTAACAATGCTTCTGTTCCTGTTGTACAAGCTGATGAATTTGTGGTTACTTGATTTCCAAAACCAAGAATTCCACCTAAATATGCCGAAATTCCACTTGCCATGGTTTGCACAACTGACGTACTTCCTAAACGTCTTACATTTTGGTCGTCAATTTTATAAATTGCTTCTCTAAATTTCTCGATTCCTGAAGTTCCTGTTCCAAAAATAATGCCTGAATCGTAATCTATTTTCGAGTTTTCGTCCACAGCAAAACCAGCATCTTTCCACGCGTCAATTCCTGCCATAACTCCATATAAAATAGAGGTTGAATTGAAACCACGCAATTGTAAAGGCGATAAATATTCGCTTATTTTTTCTTCAGAAACTTCTGGAATTCCACCAATACAGCAAGAAAAACCTTTGTCTTTTAAATTCTGATGAAAGGTAATTCCTGATTTTCCAGATTTTATGGCTTTTGTGAATTCAGTTAACCCAACACCATTTGGCGCAACAACTCCTAAACCAGTAATTACAACTCTTTTACTCATATTATTTAGCGATTATCATTCCAGAAATTGTCCCTCTACAAACGAGTTCGTTTTTGGAATTCATCATTTTTACAGAACATTTTAATTTATGAAAGCGAAAATATTCTTTTGTTGAAATTACAGTAATTTTTTCGTTTGGAAAAACTGGTAAAAAGAAATCTATATTGTTTGAAGTTAATGCTATCTGTGGTTTTTTATCCGAAGAAATTTCATTTTTCAATAAAAAAATGCCCAAACAAACCACGCCAATTTGCGCCATGGTTTCTGTTAAAATAACACCTGGCGTTATTGGATTGTCTTCAAAATGCCCTTCGTAAAAGAATTCGTTTTCGTTAAATTTGTAGCTTCCTGTAACTCCGTTTTCTGAAATATCAGTAATTTCATCAACAAACAAAAAAGGTTTTTGATATGGTAAAAGGTTTATAATTTCTGATGATTTCATTCATCTAATTTACGATAAATCGTCCAAAAGATTCTTGAATTTTAATGAAATAAATTCCTTTCGATAAAGCATCTATATTTAGTTGACTTGTTTGTGAATTAAAATGCTGCTTCAATAATTGTTTTCCTGTCATATCAAAAACTTCCACCAAACCAATGGTTGCATTTTCTGATTTGATATTGATAATTCCTTTATTTGCAGGAATAGGAAAAACGGTAATTCCTTTTGTAAAAAGTGAGTTTGAAATACTTAAAGAAGGACACGTTTCTTCTCCGAAAATTTGCACCTCTTCATAACTATTCCAACCACTTCCTTCTGAATTCCCAAAGCCTAAAATTCTTACAAATTTGGTTTCTGTATTGTTTGGTAAATTGAAGTTTTCGAAACCAACAGTATTTCCAGAACTTGTTAAAAGATTGGTAACTTCAGTAAAATTAGTTCCATCATCTGAAATTGCAATTTTAAATGAAGATGTTCTTACATCACCTTTATGAAAATAGATTTTTACATTGGTAACTGTTCTTTTACAACCTAAATTGTAAGTTAAATAAGCAGCACCATTTGTTGAATTCGCAGACCATCTTGTATCTGTGTCATTATCAAGAGTGTTTTCTGGAATGTTTGGATCCTGTGTACCAACTCCAGTTACTGTAATTCCTGAAATAGCAACTGCATCATTAGGATTAAAATTAGCCATAGATTGGGTTACAATAATTGTCTCCAATAAATTTCCACCAGTTTCTGAAACTGTAATTGTTGCTGTTCTCTCTACTCCAGAAGTATTTTCTAAAACTGTTGCTGTAATTGTTGCAGAATTATTTCCGTTTGTTGGATTTAAAGTTAACCAAGTTGCATCATCTGAAATTGTCCAATTTATGTTCGAATTGATATCAAAATTTACACTTCCTGTATCAATATTAAAGTTGATGGTATTTGTAGAAAGCGATAATCTGGAAGCCGAAGAAAGAAACCCAACTTTTACACCAACATCTGCTACTTTATAAGGTAAATTGTTTCCATTTGCACCAAATTCTTCTGCACCTGCATCATAATTTGTTGTTCTATTTCCGCCTAAAATATCGTTAGTTAAATACGCGTAAGAACCAATTGCTGCGTTTATTGCTGGACTTCCAGAAACAATTCTATAAAAATCTGTTCCAGCCTCTAACAATCCTGAAGAAACTGTTTGATTATTGTTTGTTCCGTTTGTTAAATCCCAAGTTGAATTTTGTGTGATATTTGCTTGGTAAACTGAGCTTCCTGTTGGCTCACTTACTTCTTGAAACGCTGAAATATCAGCATCTAAAATAATGTTATTTGCTACTGTTATATTTTCTGGAGCTAAAGTTGTAGAACTATTTTGAACTGTTCCTATTCTAATACCTAAGTCGCAATTCACCAAAGTATTATTAACTATTTGAATGTTTTTGGGCTGATAATAACCACTTAATGCAGAGCTTGGTGTTCCGTTTGTAATATTAAGTGCTCCTGTAGTATTAGAGCCAGAACCACTTGGTTTTCGATACCTAAGTCCTTCAAAATAATTGTTATACACCTTATGATCTTCACCAATAACTCTTACACCTCCAGAAAATAAGTTCTCATTTGCAAAGAAATAATTATTGAAAACATCACAACCATTTCCATGTCTTAAAGTTAACGTTCCTTGGTAATCTCTAAAAGTGTTGTTGTAATATTTATTTTTTCCACTTTTGTTAGATATAATTTCTACTTCACCTGCCCAATTATTAAAAAGGTTGTCATAAACTTCAGAAAATGAATCTGATAAAGATGTTGAACTTGTTCCAAGTCTTATTGCATCTTGGTCATTCAACCCAGTAACATTATTGTTTACAGGAATTCTATCTGCAAAATAATTATGGTGAATTTTAGTTTTATCTAAAATATCATTACTTCTATTATGATTTATAATACTTCCAACTCCGTTTTTACCAATAAAAGAACTGTGGCTAATTTCGTTGTTTTGCCCATGTACTAAAATCCATTTAAATGTATCTGTTTCTTGTGCAGATGTTCCATTATAACTATCAATCTTAATATTAGTTACTCTACAATTATTACAATTATTGTTGCTTGAAGATCTAAATTCTATAATAGCATTTATAATTGTTTTACTTCCACTTGATATTGAGATTAAATTAGACGGATTTTGAAAAACAAAACCTTCAAAAAAAATGTAAGAACCTCCTAATTGAACGTTAGAATTTCCTTCAATAAAAACTTGACCTGCACTTTGAGCCTTTATAGTAATTGGGTTTGTAGAAGTTGCGGTTTTATTGATATCTATTTGCAGGTTATTCCAAACACCATTCGCTAAAATAATAGTTGTACCAGCTGATGCTGATGAAATAGCGTTATTTAATTCAGTTTGGTTATTAACAGTTGTTTGTGAAAACCCTTTATTTAATGACAATGAAAAGGTTATAAGAAAGGTAATTAAGTAATAAAAATTCTTCATAATTCTGTGTTGTTAAAATTGGTTAACCAATTTTGGTTTGTAAATATAACACAGTAATTAGAAAAAAAATAAAATTTAGACAATTATTGTAAAATTTAAGTTTTGCGAAATTTTTATTTTTCGAAAAATCTAAATCAATTTTACCACTCTAACAAAATACGTTGCGCAGAAAAACCTGGTCCAAAACTTAACATTATTCCACGTTCGCCTTTTGCAGGATTTCTATCCATAAAACGTTCTAAAACATATAAAACTGTTGCGCTAGACATATTTCCATACGCTCGTAAAACCTCTTTGGTATCGTCTATATTTTTTCCTAAAACTCCAAATAAAGCTTCTACAGTTTGTACAATTTTCTTTCCTCCAGGATGAAAAATTAAATGGTCTATATCATCTATAGTTAAATTATTCTTTTCTAAAAAAGGATGAATTATTGCAGGAAAATGGTCGGAAATTTTCTGTGGAACTTCCTTGTCTAGGATCATTTGTAAACCAGAATTTACCAATTTAAAACCCATCATATTTGTGGCATCGTAAAAATGATACATGGCTTCGTCTACAATTGTTGGGCCTTTATCTTCTTCGTAAGAAGACAAAATTACTGCAGATGCTCCATCTCCAAAAATGGCTGCAGAAACAATATTTGTCATGGAAAAATCGTCTAACTGAAACGTTGCTGTTGGTGCTTCTACTGCAATAACTGCTGCTCTTTTATTCGGATTCGCTTTTAAGAAATTCTTCGCATAAATTATCCCTGAAACTCCTGCTGCACAACCCATTTCTGTGACTGGCAAACGCACGATATCTTGATTCATGCCGAGTGAATTTATCAAATACGCATCTACAGAAGGAATCATAATTCCAGTGCAACTTACAGTAATTATATAATCGATATCTGTAGGTTTTAAGCTTGCTTTTTCTAAAGATTTTTTGAGTGATTTTTCTGCTAATTGAACAACTTCTCTTGCATAAATATCATTTTTCTCTTCGAAAGAAGCTGCTGTAAAAACTTCTTCAGGATCCATAATGGAATACCTTTTATCAACTGCTGCTCCTTCAAAAAGTTTGATTACTTTTCTCTGAAAACGAGTATCTTGATCTTGCATCCATAATTTTACAAACGGAATAATATCTTTCGTTTCTCTATAATATTTTGGAAGTTGCTTTGCAACTGATGTTATTTTTACTGCCATTTATTTTTTTATTATCCAGAGAAAACGAAAAGCCCATTTCCATTGAATTCTTGGTTTTACTTTTAATTTTGTTGATATTCTCTCTAAATCTTCACGTTTAAATCCTCTTAAAACTGATGTTAAACCATCTTCAATAATCATTTTGTTGGAGATAAAAATCGATAACAACATAAATAAATAATAAGCTAATTTATGTCTGTGTAAATCGTTTACAACAATTCCTATTTTGGTTTGTTTAATTGTGTTTCCTAAAAATGAAACCAGTTCTGGTTCTTTAAAATGATGCAAGAATAAAGTCGCTAAAACTACATCGAACTTTCTTTTTTTAAACTCATCAGAAAAAATGTCTTGTGTTTCAAAACTTAATTCTGGGTAATCTACAGACAATTCATTTGCATAATCAATCGCTGTTGGGTTTGCATCGACACCAATTAATTTGAATTTGTAATTGTGTTTTCTTCCAAATTTTGCAACATCTCGCAAAATATCTCCATGACCACAACCAATATCTACAATAGTTATTTCTTGCTCTTTTGAGTGGTTTTTTAAGATGGATTTTAACCCATTTACTGTGACTTTATTTCCACCCAACCATCTATTTATATTTTCTAATTTATCTAAAGTATCGCGCAACAAATCGCCTCCAATAGAAAAATCGTCCATCAATTCTTCTTTGTCTGTTCTTTGTTTTGTGCTGATGAAAAAATCCATTAATTATTTTTAAATTTTGATTGATTTTCCATGCGTTTGTTTGATGATAATTGGTAATAAAAATGGTAGTTTCTTTAAAACTGCTAATAAAAACGATGCAATTCTATCTTTTCTGAACAACATTGCAATAAAATGTCCTGCTTTTAAACGCCATTTAAATTGTTTGTTCCATTGTGTAATATATAGCTTTTCAAGTTCCTTTCTTGATTCGATTTTACCATTCGAGTAATTTAGAATCAGTTTAGATGCAATTTGCGCAGATTGAATTGCCATACTCATTCCATTTCCACAAAGTGGATGAATCATTCCTGCAGAATCGCCACACATTAAAATATGATTTTCGACTGGTTTTTTCGTTTCAAAAGAAATCTGACTAATAGAAAGTGGTTGTTCCCAAATTGGGTTTGAGTTTTGAAACATCTCTTTTAAAAACTTGTTCTTAAAAACCACATTTTCTTGAAAATCATCAATATTTTTATACTTTTTAAATGCTGAAAAACTCGTGATATAACACAAATTAATTGCATTATTTTCTACTTTAGAAACACCACAATAACCACCTTTAAAATTATGAAGCGCGACTAAATCTTCTGGAAAATCTCCTTTTACATGAATTTTAACTCCTAAATAAGGCGATTTTATCTGAATAAATTCGCGTTCCATTTTTACATCTAATAAAGAACGTTTTCCAAAGGCACCAATACAAATCTCTGATGTAAAAGAATTATTTTCTTTGGTTTCCACTATAAAAATATCGTCTTTAAAATCAACATTTAAAACGGAATCTTGTAAAATGATAACGCCATTTTCTTTGGCTTTTTCTGATAAAATAAAATCTAATTGATAACGAGAAATTCCAAATCCGCCCAAAGGTAATTTTGCAGAAATCACTTTATTTTTTGTGGTTGATAATTGAAAGTTCTCAATTTTTACGGCGCCAAAATCAAACGGATTTATCTCTAAAAATGCCAAATAAGGCAATACTTCATTCGAAATATATTCTCCACAAACCTTGTGTTTTGGGTATTCGTTTTTCTCTATCAGCAAAACTTTCTTCCCAAATTTTGATAAATGAATTGCGTTACATAATCCTGCTAAACCTCCGCCAACTATTACTATTTCGTATTTTGAATTATCTATATTCATTTCTTTGTTGTCACCTTGAGCGCAGTCGAAAGGTCTTTATTCATTTATCAATTCTGCTAATTCTTTTCCCACCAAACTTCCAATGGCAATTCCCATTCCTCCTAAACGAACTCCACAAAAAACGTTATTTGAAATTTGTTTTACAATGGCTTTTTTCTGATTTCCAACGCCCATAATTCCACTCCATCTGTGTTCAATTTCAAAACTTGTATTTGGTAAAATAGTGGTTTTTAGAATTTCCTCTAATTTATTTTGAATGATTTTTGTCTGACCAAATTCAGAAGTTTCTTCGGTTTTAAAATCTAGGTTTCTTCCTCCACCAAATAAAATTCTATCGTTTATATTTCTGAAATAATAATAGCCTTTATCTAAATGAAAAGTTCCTTTTATATGAAGATTTTTAATGGGTTTTGTAATGAGAACTTGTGCTCTTGCAGGTTGTACTTTTTCGTCTAAAAGCTGATTCGCAAATCCGTTTGTTGCAATGAATAATTTTTTAGTGTAAAAATCTAATCTGTTGGTTTTTATATTAATTTTATCCTGATTTTCAACAAAACTTTCTACCGAAATATTATTGAGAATTTTAACACCTAATTTCAGCACTTTTTGCAATAACTGAAAAGCCATTTTTCCAGTATCAATTTGTCCTTCAAAATTATTTGTAATGTATCTATTATGTACTTTTTTAAATCCAAAAGTGTTTTCTGATTCCGAAAAAACATCCGCATTAAAAATAGGTTTTAAAAGCTGATTAATTTCTTCTTTTCTCGAAATACATTCCTCAAAAAAAGCTTCATTATCACACAATTCAAAACCCTTATTTTGCTGAAAATCGATGTTTCTATCGCCTAAATTTTGTCTTAATAATTGTGAGCCTTTCCAACGTTTATCAACCAAATTATAAACCTCTTGTTCTGTGTGAGAATGTAAATCGTCTATTAATTCAGAAAGGCTTCCAAAACAAGCAAAACCAGCGTTTTTTGTACTTGCTCCTTGTGGTAACATTCCTTTTTCAAGGATTAAAATATTGGCTTTTGGGTGGTTTTTCTTTAATTCTAAAGCGCAATTTAAACCCACAATTCCACTACCAACAATCGTAAAATCGATGTTTGTAAACCATTCTTTTAATTCCCAGTAACTAAAGTTCATTTATAGTTGTTTTTCAAAACAAATACTGTTTTCCATTCCTATATATTGTCCGTAATTTTCAATGATTTTATAATTGCATTTTTTATAAAATCTTACAGCTTCTTTTTGTCTTTTTCCTGTTTCTAAAACACATTTTTTGTTTCCTAATTCTTTTGCCCAAATTTCTAATTCTGAAAGTATTTTTTGCGCAATTCCTTTTCCTCTATTTTCTGGAGAAACATACATTCTTTTTACTTCCATAGAAGAATAGTCGAATTTTTTAATAGCTCCACAACCAACTGCAATTTCATCAACATAAATTACAACAACATTTCTTAATACATCTATATTATTAAACTGATTGTAAAAACTGTGTTCTTCGCCATCTGTAATTTTTAAATAGGCGTCTAATTCTTTTACCAAATTGATAAAATCTTTGTTTTCGGAATTGGTTCTAATAATTTTCATGTTTATTATATGTTTTTAACTTCAAAAAAGTAAAGAATAAAAAAAATTCTTAAAAACGATGTGTGTTGAAATCAAACTTTAATTGAACCCAAACTGGTTCTTTAATTTCGGTGTTTAAATTCCCGAAAGAAAGCCCCAATAAACGTACAGAATTAACCAATTTATCTTGAAACAACAATTCTTTTACCACAGGAAAAAATTCTTTTTTCGTCTGCATAAAATGCGGTTTTGTTTTACTTCTTGTCTGTTGTGTAAAATCGGAATATTTAATTTTTAAGGTAATGGTTTTTCCTTTGGTATCATTTTTTAACATTCTTCTTTCCAATTCATCTGCAATTTTTTCTAATTTTTCAATCATATAAATCTCTGAAGAAATGTTTTCATTAAACGTTCTTTCTGCAGCTAAAGATTTTCGGATTCTATTTGGTTTTACAGCGCTATTATGAATTCCACGAACAATATTGTAATAATGTGTACCCGATTTTCCGAATAAAGTTACCAATTCTTCAAGCGATTTTTTCTTTAAATCGTTTCCAACAAAAATGCCCAGATTGTACATTTTTGCGGCTGTAACTTTACCAACTCCATAAAATTTGTTTACTGGTAATTCTTCCAAAAATTTAATAACCTCTTCTGGGTGAACCGTTTTTTGTCCATTTGGTTTGTTAATGTCTGAAGCTACTTTTGCAATAAATTTATTGATAGAAATTCCTGCAGAAGCTCGTAAACCTGTAACTTCGAAAATGCGCGCCCTAATTTCTCTTGCTATATCATTTGCGGATGTATTTCCCTTCTTATTTTCGGTAACATCTAAATAGGCTTCGTCTAAAGAAAGTGGCTCAACCAGATCTGTGTATTCATAGAAAATCTCTCTAATTTTTGCTGATAACTCTTTATAGCGTTCAAAATCTGACTTTACAAAAATTAAATGCGGACACTTTTTCTTCGCCATAAAACCACTCATCGCAGATTTTACACCGAATTTTCTGGCTTCGTAACTTGCAGCAGAAACAACTCCTCTTATTTCGTTTCCACCAACAGCAATGGCTTTTCCTCGCAATTCAGGATTATCCAATTGTGCTACTGACGCATAAAATGCATCCATATCTACATGAATAATTTTTCTGAAAGGAGGTTGTAATTCCACTACTTATTTTTAGATAAATTGGTTAAGACTTCCATAGATTTTTTAGCATCTTTTGTGTCTATAAAAATATGATCATGGTAAAAACCAGCAACCACATTACAACTAATATTATACTTGGTTAGTTCAGTAGAAAAAGCGGCAGTTAAACCAACAGCTTCTAGTGAAGAATGTATTTCTAAAGTGATCCAGGAACTTGTAAATTGGTAAGATAGTTTTAAAGCGTCTGCTTTATTCTTTTCTAAAACAATGGTAATTCCTTCTGCTTCTTTAAATTCGAATAAAGTATCTGTTCTTAAAATTCCATCGAAATTAGGAACAGTAGCGAATACATATTCACCCGAATTTAAAATAGGTTTTAGTTCTTTTATAAGTTTTTGTAAATCTTTTTCTCCACTCATTTTTACAGTTTACTAATTACTCAAAAATACGGAAAAGAAAACTATTTACTACTTTAAAAACTCTATACAAATTTTAGTAACTTGGTCTAGTTCTTTAGACATTTTCTCCTTTTTCCAAGGATGGGAAACATTAAAAACATGATCTGCATTTTTAATAATTTCTAATCTACTTTTCGGGTTCCAAGCATGTATTTTTTCACCTTCTTCTACAGAAATTGAAGTATCATTATCTCCATGAATTATTAAGTGTGGAACTGTAATTTTCTTGGCTGATTTTTCGATATTTAATCGTTCTTCGTTTTCTTTAAAATTGATGTAAAATTGATAAAAATGAGGCATTTGTTGCTTCGTTCTTCCATTTTCGATATATTTTACACCTGTTTTCTTCCAATTTTCTAAATCGCCAATTGTTGATGATCTAGAACCAAAATCACAAACTGCAGCTAAAGAAATTACATTTTTTACTCGTGAATCTTCAGCAGTTTTTATGGTTACAATTCCTCCACCTCTACTATGTCCTATTATTGAAATATCATTAATATTTACTTCTTTTTTAAAATCGATATTTGTGGAAATCCAATCTAAAACAGATTCTAAATCATCTAATTCTTTTATGTAATTATTATTTCCAAAAGCTTCTAAATCTGGAAAATCTATCGGTTGTTCTGGAGTTCCTCCATTGTGTGAAAAGTTGAATTTTATGAAGAAAAAACCTGCTTGAGCAAATGCTTCTGCCATTAAATTCCAAGCACCCCAATCTTTAAAACCTTTGTAACCATGACAAAAAATAACCACTTTTTTTGGTTGCTGTGTTTCTTTATAAAAAACATCTGTTACAATTGGTTTTTGATATTTTCCATCAACTATAAAGTTTTTTAAAATTTTCATATAATAACAGTTTTGTAAATGGAAATTTACAAGTTTTTATTGTTTTTTCTTATACTTTAAAAGCGAAATTAATGACGCAAAAGTCCAAACTCCTTCTAATATTATAAATGGAATGTATTCCATAAATATTGAAGCAAGACAAGCCATAGCTGCACCAATAAGATTTAGTAAAATAAAAGTTAAATCAGTATTTTTTATTTTTCCAATTAGATTAAGTATGTAAGCCAATAGTATTTGAAAAACCCCTATAAAACCAAGCCAATCTATAGTATTCATAATTACTTTTTAACTTGTTGCTAAAGATGTGTAAATCAATTTTATCAATGTAAAAACAGCAACCAAAGCTGTTAAAATTGCTAAAATTATATTGATGTCTTTCGTTAGTTTTCCTGTTTTCTTCTGAATTGTTTTTGCAAATTTTCCATATAAATATAAGATATAAAATGTGCCAATTAGAGAGCCAATTGTAAAAAATAATATGGAAATAAAATCAAAACTAAAAAGATTAAAAGAGTCTAATAAAACTGCTGTTCCGCAGAAAAAAGGAATGGCAAACATGTTTAAAACCGATAAAGTAATTCCTGCTAAAAACGGATTTTCTTTCTTCGACTGTAAGCCTTCAACCTTAATTTTACTTTTTTTAGATTCTCTGTAAAAATAGAAAGATAAAAAGATAAAAATTACAACTCCTATTTTGTCTAAAGTTTCTAAAATTTTAGGGTTTTCTGTAATATATTTAGTTAAAACAACTGCTATATATATTTGCGGAATTATTACCAAAGAAACACCTAAAGCGTATTTGTTTGCTGCTTCTGTTCCTTTTTCTAAACTGACTTTAAGAGCAGTCATATTTAACATACTAGGTGTTATAGAACCCACAAAAGAGAATAGAAATCCGTAGAAAAAAAGTAAGAATAAATCCAAAAATTAATTATTGCGATAGTAAATAAATTAAGTTTCCTAAACCTACAAAACCAGTTAAGCAACCTAAAATAAAGTCCATTTTTGTAGCAATATACGTTAATTTATGTTCAATTTTTTCAGCAACAATTGCATATAAAGAATATAGTGTAAAAGAACCAATTGTAGAACCAACTGAAAAATAGAATCCGTTTAAATAAGAATATTCAAAATAACTTAAACCTATTAAAAGTGAAATTGTAGTAAAGTAAAAAGGAATTGCAATTGTGTTTAAAGAAGACATAATTATTCCATGCAAATACGCTTTCGATTTTGGTATTTCTTCTTTAACTTTCTTTTCTTTTGATGAAAAATGCAATCTAAAAAAATTGATAGATAACAAGAATAAAAGCCCTGTCCCAATTTTCTGAAGTAAGGTTATATACTCTGAATTTTCCATTAAAATACTGGATAAATACGCACCAATATTCGCTTGAAAAAATAAAACAGTTGCATAACCACCAATTAAATAAAAAGCAGCTTTTTTTCCATTTCTTAAACTAAATTTTACAACTGTTAAATTTAGAAAACTGGGCGTAATACTTCCAGCCATTGCAATACCAAAACCTAAAATTACGCAGATTATAAAATTCATATTTTTATTTGATGTAGGCAAATAAACAAAAAAACGCGTCAATAAATTGACGCGTTTCCTATTTCTAATAACGTATAAGGTTTTTTAAATAACACCTTGTGCTAACATAGCATCTGCCACTTTTACAAAACCAGCAATATTTGCTCCTTTTATATAATCTATAGAACCATCTTCGTTTTTACCATATTCTACACAAGAATCGTGGATATCTTCCATAATATCTTTTAATCTTGAATCTACTTCTTCTCTAGACCAAGAAATTCTTAAAGAATTTTGGCTCATTTCTAAACCAGAAGTTGCTACACCACCAGCATTAGATGCTTTTCCTGGAGCAAATAAGATTTTTCCTTTTTGAAATTCGTGAATTGCTTCTGGTGTAGAAGGCATATTTGCACCTTCAGAAACACACATACAACCATTTTTAATTAGTTGTTTTGCTTCGTCTCCATTCAACTCATTTTGAGTTGCACATGGTAAAGCAACATCACATTTAACAGACCAAGGTCTTTCTCCTTTTACAAATTTTGCGTTCGGATATTTTTCTGTGTATTCGCTAATTCTTCCACGTTTTTCATTTTTAATGTACATAACGTGTTTTAACTTCTCTGTGTTTATTCCTTCTTCATCTAAAATATATCCTCCAGAATCCGATAACGTTAAAACAGTTGCACCTAATTCAATCGCTTTTTCAGCGGCATATTGTGCAACATTTCCAGAACCAGAAATAACTACTCTTTTACCATCAAAAGAATCGTCTTTTCTTTGCAACATATTTTGTGCAAAATACACGTTTCCATAACCTGTTGCTTCTGGTCTAATTAAAGAACCACCCCAAGATGCACCTTTACCAGTTAAAACTCCAGTAAATTCGTTGTTTAGTTTTTTGTACATTCCAAACATAAAACCAATTTCACGTCCTCCAACTCCAATATCTCCTGCAGGAACGTCTGTATTTGGGCCAATATGTCTAAATAATTCGCTCATAAAAGCATGGCAAAAACGCATAATTTCATTGTCCGATTTTCCTTTAGGATCAAAGTCAGAACCACCTTTTCCACCACCCATTGGCAATGTTGTTAGCGAGTTTTTAAAAACTTGTTCAAAAGCTAAAAACTTTAAAATACTAGCATTTACTGTTGGGTGAAAACGCAAACCACCTTTATATGGGCCAATTGCCGAGTTCATTTGTATTCTATAACCTCTATTTACTTGAATTTCTCCATCATCATCTACCCAAGAAACACGAAAAGAAATTAATCTTTCTGGCTCCACCATTCTCAATAAAATATTTTTTCCGTGATAAATATCATGATTTACGATATAAGGAATTACAGTTTCTGCAACTTCTTGAACGGCTTGTAAAAATTCTGGCTCATGGTTATTTCTACTTTTAACCATTTCCATAAACTCTTTGATTTTTAATTCCATAATTTTTGGTGTGATTTTTTACGAATTTTATAAAAATTTAAAGCAACAAAGATAAGTAATTTCTGAATTGACAAAATAAAATTTATATTTTATTTAACATCTTGTTCTCCTTATTTCAATCGATTTCGAAAGCTGATTACCTTTTTTGAATTTTAGGGTGATAAAACTCTACAAAAAACACTAAATTTGCCCCATAATTTTACCCGAAAATGTTAGATAAAGTAAAAGAATTAATTGGTGATGTAAAAGCATTTAAAGCTACTACCAAAGAAGAAGTTGAAACATTTAGAATTAAATATTTAGGAAGCAAAGGTTTGCTAAAAGATTTATTTTCTGAATTTAAAAATGTAGATGCTTCCATGCGTAAAGATTTTGGACAAGCATTAAACAATTTAAAAAAATCTGCTGAAGGTAAAGTTGCAGAATTAACAGATGCTTTAGACAATTCTTCGAGTCAAAAATCTTTTTATGGAGATTTAACAAGGCCTGCAGAACCAATTGAATTAGGTTCTCGTCATCCAATTTCTTTGGTAAAAAATCAAATTATTGAAGTTTTCAATAGAATTGGTTTTACAGTTTCTGAAGGACCAGAAATAGAAGACGATTGGCATAATTTTACTGCGTTAAACTTGCCAGAATATCATCCTGCAAGAGACATGCAAGACACGTTTTTTATTGAACAAGATCCAGATATTTTATTAAGAACACATACTTCTTCTGTACAAGTTCGTTACATGGAAGAAAATCAGCCTCCTATTAGAACTATTTCACCAGGAAGAGTTTTTAGAAATGAAGATATTTCTGCAAGAGCACATTGTATTTTTCATCAAGTGGAAGGTTTGTATATTGATACTGACGTTTCTTTTGCCGATTTAAAACAAACACTTTTATACTTTACAAAAGAGATGTTTGGGAAATCTAAAATTCGTTTACGTCCTTCTTATTTTCCATTTACAGAACCAAGTGCAGAAGTAGATATTTATTGGGGATTAGAAACAGAAACTGATTATAGAATTACAAAAGGAACTGGTTGGTTAGAAATTATGGGTTGTGGAATGGTAGATCCTAATGTGCTTAAAAACGCAAATATAGATCCTACAAAATACTCTGGTTACGCCTTTGGAATGGGAATTGAACGTATAGCAATGTTGTTATATCAAATACCAGATATTAGAATGTTTTACGAAAATGACAAACGTTTCTTGGAACAGTTTAAGTCTGTAATTTAATGAATTACTTCACACAATTTTGGGACGAAGGAAGAGATGACGAATACTCTAATTGGGGAAACTCTACTTGGTATTTTGAAACCAATGATGCTGACGAAATTTTGAAACAAATTACTGTATATCAAAATGGAAAAGTTTTAAAATATAGCGAAGAAAACCCAAAAGATGAATTTGGAAATTTAGGTGAGCATACTTTAACAATTGAAGATTGTGATGGTACCCAAATTTCTAAAGAAGATTTCCTTGAAATTTGGGTTTCTAAACAATAAATTGGTATACTTTTTGAAATATTATTTCTAAAATAAATACAATGAAAAATATACTTTTAATTTTTTGTACAATTCTTATGGTTTCTTGTGGTTCAAATTCAGAAAAGAAGAAAACAAAAGCAGACTTTTTAAATGCTGTTGAAGGAACTTGGACTGTTTCTGAAATACATAATATTACAAAAGAAGAACTTACCAAAACTCAAAAAACTCCTTTTATTAAATTTGAAGAAGAAAAAGTTAGTGGTAATAATGGTTGTAATAACTACTTTTCATCTATAAATACTATTGATGAAAAAACAATCAAATTTTCTATGTTTGGTGAAACAAAAATGATGTGTGCAGAAATGAAAATTTCTGATGCTTTTGGTTCACTATTATCTAAAATAGATACCTATTCTGTTGATAAAAACACGTTGACTTTCTTTAATTCTGAAGGACATAAAATACTCGTTTTTACAAAATAATAACCTTTTAATTATTCTGAAATAAATTCAGCATACATGAAAAAAGACATCAAAATACCAGAAGTTACAGACGTAGAAATGGCTGTTGTATATGAGTTTAACGACATTTACAATACCAATGATTGGAATGTGTATTTAATCAACAATAAAAATGTTGATTTAGAAATGGTAGTGATTGTTTCACAAGGTTTTTCAGAGAAAAAAACGACTTCTTTATTACGTAAAAAAGTAGATAAACTGCCCGCAAATTCTTTTGCAAAAATTGAATTTATGCAACCAGAATTATTCAAACTAAATAATCGTTTTCAAGTAACTTTTTTTGAAGGAAATACTTTGTTTGAAAAAACGTTTTTATTCAAAGAAAACACCGTTAAAGAAGGTGCTTTAAGAGAAATTCCTGAATTAAAGAAACGTGGGGTTTTAGCAAAGTAAATTAATCAAAATCAGCTTCTAGTTTAACCAAGTTTGAGATATCCTTATTTAAATATTTGATACTCACCTTTGGTGGGATAGAAATCTCAATACATGTTTCAGCAAAAACTAAACTTTCTGAAGATAATTTGGATTGAAAGTCATTAGACATTAACAATGATTTTAAAATCAACTTAAACATTTTCTTATCCTTATACTCTTCATATAATTCATCAATTTCTTTTTTGTCTATTTCTTTAAATCTACTAAAATGAATTTCGACAGAAGGCGGAATTGAAACCCCAACAATTAATCTATTTGTTCTAAAACCTGCTTTTTCTAATAAAGGTAAAACATTAAAAACATCTTTAACATAGTCAATAAACTTGTTTTTTGTATTTGTTCCTAAATCTCCTATTTTAGAAAGTCCATTTTTAAGTTGATCTAGAATTTGGTCAGCACCATCACTAATTGTTTTCGTTGTTTTTTTTAATATTTTGTTGTCTTTCATGAAATTTATTTTTAGCCAAAAAACCCAATAATCAAATACAAAATAACAGTAATTACACCACCAACCAAAGCATAAGGCAGTTGTGTTTTTACATGATCTATATGATCGCTGGCAGAAGCCATAGAAGAAATTATAGAAGTATCTGAAATTGGCGAACAATGGTCTCCAAAAATACCTCCTCCTAAAGTTGCTGCAACAATAATCGTTACATCAGAGCCATGAATATTTGCCATAGGAATTGAAATTGCCAACATAATTGCAAAAGTTCCCCAAGAAGTTCCAGTAGAAAATGCAATAAAAGAACTAATTATAAAAACGACTGCTGGTAATAATTCTGGCGATAACCATTCTTTGGTTGCATTAGCAACATAAACTCCGGTTTCTAATTCTTTACAGGCGTTTCCAATTGCGAATGCTAATAACATTAATAAAGCTAATGGCATTAGTTCACTAATTCCTTTTAAGGTTAAGTTTACAGCTTCTTTAGGCTTTAAAAAACCTTGAATCATATACATAATAATTGCCACTAAAAGTGCTGTAATTACAGCATATAAAACAGATGATGAACCTGATCCTGCACCAATTGCTTGTTTTACGTGATCGAAAGTTGATGAGAATTCTTTAACCTCATTCCAACCTGTATAAATTAGGTTAATTGGCATCATAAAAACCATGGTTGCTAAAGGCACAACCATATTATACGCTCTTGCAGGAATGCCTTCTTTTGGTGGAAATGAAGTTACCTCGTCTGAAACCATTGGTTTTGAACCTTCGTTCATTAATAAACCGGTTTCTTTTGTTCTTTTTTCGGCTTTTTTCATGGGACCAAAATCCTTTCTTGATAAAATGATAAAGAACAAAATTCCGATAGCTAAAAGCGGATAAAAATTGTATTTAATAGAGGAAATCATGACTGCAAAAGGCTTGTCAATTCCTTGTGTGAGCAATAATCCCATAATAAATGCGCCCCAAGCATTAAAAGGAATTAATATGGAAGATGGTGCAGAACTTGAGTCTGCAATGTAAGCGAGTTTTTCACGCGGAATTCCTAATTTATCGAAAATTGGACGATATAAAGTCCCAACTGTTAAAGAAGAAATACTGGTTTCTACAAATAATAAAAGCCCTGTAAATGTTGCCAAAATTTGAACCATTACTTTACTGTAACCTGATTTCTTGTTTTCATATTTTACCAATTTTTTATTGATAATATTGATAAAACCCTCTACTCCTCTCGAAAATTGAATAAAAATTAGCAACGCTCCAACCAAAGCACTAAACATAATTGTTCTTGTACTTCCTTTGTCTTGAAAAACGTCTACCATTCCTTCAATCATGGCTAAAGTTCCATTTAATGGATTCCAGCCTTCTATGATCAACCAAGAAAACCAAATTCCGAATAATAAAGCGATATATACTTGCTTTGTTTTTAGTGCTAAAATAATGGCAACAATTGGTGGTATTACTGAAAGAAATCCATATTCCATGAAAGATGTTTTTAAAAAGCCCATCCTAACCTTCCCAAAGGGAAGGAACTCTAAACTTTGTGAAAAACCATAAATGTAAATTATTTTTTTAAAACGTATAACCTTTATATTGATTTTGTATTTAAAGTGGTTACTTGTATCTTTAAAAAATCAATTTAATAAGAAACTATATGTCTAAATTTTACACAAAACTTACTTCCAGAGTTCAAAAATTTATGGAAGCTCAAAAAATGTTTTTTGTTGCTACTGCTCCAAAAGAAGGGAGAATAAATTTATCTCCAAAAGGAATGGATTCTATTCGAGTTGTAGATGAAAACCGAATTCTTTGGTTAAATTTAACAGGAAGTGGAAACGAAACTGCTGCTCATATTTTAGAAAATAATAAAATTAGCATGATGTTTTGTTCTTTTGAAGGTAACCCAAATATTCTTCGAATTTATGGAAAAGGAAAAGCGATTCATCCTAAAGATAAAGACTGGGAAGATGCTATTAAGTTATTTCCAAATATACCAGGTGCAAGACAAATTTTTGATATTACTGTTGAAAGCGCACAAGATTCTTGTGGAATGTCTATTCCTTTTTATGAATATAAAGGGGAAAGAAATCAATTAAATGATTGGGCAGAAAGCCAAGGAAAAGAAAAAATAGCACAATACTGGGAAGATAAAAACCAAACCAGTATTGATGGTAAACCCACTGATATTTTAGGTTAGTTTCTAAATACTATCTACTTTTTTAATTGCTGCTGTAAAATCTTCTAAATCATTATCATTCATTACTAAATGGATTGCTTCATCGCAAACTTTTTCTGCATTATCTGGAGAAAAATGTAAACCAACTGCAATTTTTCGCATCAATTTTACTTCTTTTAATTCTGTTTTCCCATCTGCTAAAACCATTTTTGTTAAGCGAAACAAACGCTCTATTCTTTCATCATAACTAATTGGCGGATTTATCGGAAACTTTTCAGGATTATTTAAAATAGCTGTAAATTCTTCTAAACTTATATTTAATCTCTTACCTGTTTTAATCAAAAAAGCTTTTTCTTCATCACTAATTTTTCCATTGGATTTTGCAATTTTTACAATGTTTGCAAAATGACCTATTTCTTTACTATGTTCACTATTAAAGTATAAATCTGATATTGACATTTGTTTTTTTTTATAAATGTAAATAAAAGGAGATTCAAATAGAGTTAAAAAAAATAATTTCCTCAATAATAATTAAAAAGAGAAAAATAATCACAGTATTTTTCGTATTTTCATTATATAATTTTTACTATGAATATATTTTCCTTCTTTAACAGAGAAAAAATTACAAAAGATTTAAAAACTACAGAATTTGATATTTTAATTATTGGTGGTGGAATTACTGGTGCAGGAATTGCTTTAGACGCAGCATCTCGTGGAATGAAAGTAGCTTTAATCGAGAAAAACGATTTTGCTTCAGGAACATCAAGTAAATCTACAAAACTAATTCATGGAGGTTTACGTTATTTAAAACAATTCGATTTTTGGTTGGTAAAAGAAGTAGGTACAGAACGTGCAATTGTACATAAATTAGCACCACATTTAGTCATTCCAGAAAAAATGATTTTACCTTTAATTGATGGGGGAACTTATGGCGAATGGCTAACCTCAATTGGTTTGAAAGTATACGATATTTTAGCTTCAGTAGAAGGAGAAGATAGACGTAAAATGTTAGATAAAAAGGAAGCTTTAAGTAAAGAACCATTGTTGCCAAAAAGATTTTAAATGGTGCAGGTTATTACGCAGAATATAGAACAGACGATGCTCGTTTAACGTTAGAAGTCTTAAAAACGGCATTAAATTATGATGCTAAAATTATTAATTACACAACAGCAACAGAATTTATTTATGAAAATGAAAGAGTTGTAGGAGCAAAAGTAAAAGACACTTTTTCTAAAGCTAATTTTAATATAAAAGCAAAATATGTAGTAAACGCAACTGGGCCTTGGGTAGATACTTTACGACAAACAAATCATTCTAAAACAGGAAAACGTTTGCATTTAACAAAAGGAGTCCATTTAGTGGTTGCTCATGAAAAATTACCTGTAAAACAATCTGTTTATTTCGATGTTCCTGATGGACGAATGATGTTCGCAATTCCAAGAGGAAGAGTTACTTATTTTGGAACCACAGACACCAATTATCAAAAAGATAAAGACAATGTAGAAACGAGTTTGGTAGATGCCACTTATTTAATATCTGCTGTTAATAATATGTTTCCAGAAATTAATATTTCTTTAGAAGATATACAATCTTCTTGGGCTGGTTTGCGTCCTTTGATTCATGAAGAAGGAAAATCGGCATCTGAATTATCTCGAAAAGACGAAATATTTGTTTCTGATACAGAACTAATTTCAATAGCTGGAGGGAAATTAACTGGCTACAGAAAAATGGCAGAACGTATTGTAGATTTGGTTGCCAAGAAATACGAACGCAGGTTTGATAAAGAATTTGAAAACATAAAAACCAAAGAATTGGTTCTTTCTGGTGGAACTTTCGAAAATTTCGAGGAAGTTAAAAGTTATATAGATGCTATACACAACAGAATTGCTGAAGTAGATTTCGATGAAAATGATGCAAAATATCTAGTCTATAATTATGGAAAACAAACAGACGCAATTTTACAGAAATACGACGATTTATCTCTAGAAATGTCTGAAGAAGGTGAGAAAAAGAAAATGATAAAAGCAGAAGTTTTGTTCTGTATAGAAAACGAAATGACTTGCACTCCAACTGACTTTTTTATGCGTAGAACTGGTCGTTTATTTTTCGACAAACCAAGTGTAGAATTACATAAAGATTATGTTCTACAATTATTTAAAAACACATTTTCTTGGGATAAAAAAACAACAGAATTTCATCAACAAGAATTAGAAGAAAAGCTAAAAATTGCAACTACTTTTAAATAGTTAATTTTCTTTAAAACAATATTTTAGACCTTTCATATTTTATAAAACTGAAAGGTCTTTTTTTTTTAAATACTATTCATAAATTTTTTTATTTTTTATTTTCAATTCAAAAAAATTGTATATTTATACTATCATATTATTAATTATTAAGCTTATGAAAATATAGATTTAGTTACCTCAAATTAAAGCACAATTCTTTTAGGAAAAAGAGTAGCTTTCAAAACCTATATTTATCAAAAAACAATAAACTTAATTTTTAATATTATGAAAACATTATATACTGTAGCATTCGTGCTATTTATAACTGCATCTCTTTCTTTTACTTCTAAAACAACTGTAAAAGAAAACACATTAACAGCAACTTTTAAAGGTCTTAATAACGACGATTATTTCAAATTTGAAGATGATGATAAAAAAGTGATTTTATTCTATGACGTTAACGAAGAAATAGAAATTAGCTTGTATGATGATGATTTAATTGGAAAAAAATTCTCTATTACTTATGTTGAAAAAGAAATAGAAGTTTTTGATGAAGATGGAGAAGAAACAGGAGAAAAGAAAAAAGTAAATTCTATTACTGCACTTTCTTACGCTAAGTAATTTTTAATAAAATTTAAAGCCGTTTTTTTATGTTCAAAAAAACGGCTTTTTTTATACACTTTCACGCAACAAACTTTTGTAGGTTTTTCGTAAATTTTCTGGTGAAGCACCAAATTTGTATTTTAAGAAAACATAACCGTTAATTAAATTTACTTTTAACCAAGAATTTTTCTCGTATTTTCTTGCACTTACAGTGGCTTTCGATTGAATAATTGCAAACGGAATTTTTTGCTTTCGAACTCTACCAATCATTTCGAAATCTTCCATAATACAGAAGTCTTCATTAAAACCATTCAAGTCTTTAAAAATCTCTTTTGTAAAAAACTGGCATTGGTCTCCTCCTCCAGAAAACAAACCGTCTTTGGTTGTAAATTTACTGTTGAAGTTTAAAAACGGAGTTTCCTTATCAAATTTATAAGCAAAAAAACCTGCTTTATTTCCATTTTCAATTGCTTTTTTTATTTGTTGATAAAAATCCGTTGGAAGCTCTACATCTGCATGCAAAAAAAGTAATACATCTCCACTTGCTTTGCTAGCTCCAAAATTCATTTGTGCGGCTCTTCCTTTTTTATCGCTTGTAAAATATGTAACTTTATCGAAGTTCTTACAAATTTCTGGACTATTGTCTGAAGTCTCTGGAGAATTTGAAACTATAATTTCTATAGAAAATTTGTTAGTTTGTTCACACAGAAACGACAACCTTTTTATAAGGTTTTCTTGTTCGTTATAAACAGGAATTATAATACTTAATAACATACTTAAACTTACGTAAATTTATATGAAACAGTTTTTTTTAATACTTTTTTTGGCCACTACTTTTAATTTCAATGCACAAGATACTGTAAATTATTCGCAGGTTTCGCAAGATTTATTACAAAATATTATGGATAAAAAATCTTATAATAAACAAGTAGAAATTCTTGCAAATAGCACATTAGAAGATTTAACAAGCGAATTAAAAACCGACAATCAAAAAATTGCTTTTTGGGTGAATGTATATAACTCTTTTATTCAAATTTCTTTAACGGAAAACCCTAAAGAATATGAAGATAGAGGTGCCTATTTTAAAAAACCAAGAGTAAAAATTGCTGGTGAAACCTTGTCTTTTGATGAAATTGAACATGATATTTTAAGACGTTCAAGAGTAAAAATAAGTTGGGGATATTTAAGAAAATACTTTAGACCAAAATACGAACGTAAATTGCGTGTAAAAAATATCGATTGGAGAATACATTTTGCCTTAAACTGTGGTGCAAAAAGTTGTCCACCAGTGGCAAAATTTACTCCAGAAGATTTAGATAAAGAATTCGATTTTATGACCACTGAATATTTAAAAGAACAAACAACTTACAACAAGGAAACCAAAACTGCAAAATCAGTATCATTATTTTCTTGGTTTAGGGCAGATTTTGGAGGTTTATGTGGAGCAAGACAAATTTTAGCAGATTATAAAATTACTCCTGAAAAACCAAAAAAATTAGAATTTGGAGATTACGATTGGACCTTAAGTTTGGGAAATTTTAGGAAGATTCCGAAATAAAGTTTACATAAAAATGCCACGAATTCACGAAATTTTTTATTGTGAATTCGTTTTTTTTTATGCTTAATATTTAGGTAAAATAATTTTATTGTTCTTTTTCGTTTTCGTCAATTTCTTTTCTTAAATCCAATTCTCTTAAAGTAGGATTTACTGCTCCTATAGTAACAACTGTTATTAAGGTCATTGTTCCACCAAAAACTACAGCTGCTACTGGGCCAATTAATTTTGCTGCTAAACCACTTTCGAAAGCACCTAATTCGTTAGAAGATCCTACAAACATAGAGTTTACAGAGGAAACTCTTCCTCTCATATCATCTGGTGTTTTTAATTGTAAAATTGTTTGTCTAATTACCATCGAAATTCCATCTGCAGCTCCACTTATAAACAACGCCAACACACTCACCCAAAAGATGGATGACAATCCAAAAGCAATAATACTCAGCCCAAAAATAAAAACAGAAACCAACATCTTTTTACCTGTATTTCTGTTGATAGGAATGTAGGTTGTTAAAAACATGGTTACAATACTTCCCATTGAAATAGATGCATTTAAAATTCCGAAACCTTCTGGACCAACTTTTAAAACATCTTGCGCAAAAACAGATAATATTGCCACTGTTCCTCCAAAAAGAACAGCAATCATATCTAAAGTTAAAACACCTAAAATGGCTTTGTTATTAAAAACAAATTGTACCCCTGCTTTTAAGCTTTCTTTCATAGGTTCGCCAATTTTTGTGTTTAAAATTGGTTTCTTTTTAATTAAAAAAGTGAATATAAAAGCTAAAACTACCAAGATAAAAACCAAACATAAAGTTTTGTCTACACCTATCTTTCCAATAAAAATTCCTCCAAAAAGTGCTCCAGAAACAGATGCTGTTTTCCAAGTACTTGTACTCCAAGTTGCAGCATTATGATATATTTTTTTAGGAACCAACAATGCCACTAAAGAAAAAATAGTGGGTCCAAAAAACGAGCGTAAAAATCCGCCAAAAAACACCAAACCATAAATACAATATAAAATTGAATTTGTAGACCAACTTTCTAAAACACTGTTAGTTGTTAGTAAAAAAAGTCCTAAACTAATTAACGAAAAAGCGGCAGTACAAATTGCTAGCAAGTTTCTTTTTTCTCTTTGATCTACAATATGTCCTGCAAATAAAGCCATTGAAAAAGCCGGAATTATTTCCATTAAACCAATAATTCCTAAAGAAAGTGGGTCTTTTGTAATTGAATAAACTTGCCATTCGATTACAATAAATTGCATAGACCAACCAAAAACCAATAAAAATCTTACGAATAAAAAAATATTAAACTCTTTAATTCTTAAAGCTGCATAAGGATCTTGTTTTGCCAATTTAATTTCATTTAAATTCTCGGTAAATCTACAAAACTTCAACTTAGAAATTATTATAAAAAGATATGCATCTAACTTTTATATTTTTTTATTTATCATTTTAAAAAAATGATAAATAATTATTCTAATACATTTAAATAATAAGTTAAAAAAAACCAAATGAGTCCACCTTTTTTTCAATTGAGTTTAGTTTTAAAAATATACTGCACGTAATTTGTATTAGAATTATAAAAACAAAAAATTATAAATTAAAAACAGAAATCATGAAAAAAATAATTACTAAATCAGTTTACGTGTTATTTATAGCACTATTATCATTAAATGTTCAAAATTCTAATGCTCAAGAGCAAGACATGGATGAACAAAAAATTGAAATGTTGAACGATCAACAAAAAGAGAAAAAGATTAATGTTACTTATAAAGGATTAAATGTTAGTGATAATTTTAGATTTACAGATAATAAAGGTCAAGAAATTGTATTTCATGACGAGTCTTTAGATTCTCCAAGTAAATTAAGTTTATTTGATGAAGAATTAATTGGAAAACGATTTGTAGTACACTATAAATGGGTAGATGTAATGCTTTTTGATAAAAACACTGGTTTAACTACAGGTAAAACAATGAAAGTAAAAAGAATTACAAATTTTAATTATGTAAATTATTCAGATAAAAATCTTAATGCAGTTGCTTCTAACAAATAAAAGGTAGGGTAATTTAATACTTAGTTGTTTTATATATGAATGAATATATAAAAATTAAAACAAGATGAAAAAATTTACATTAATTACATTATTTGCGCTATTTGCTTTTGGTACTCAATCCATAAAAGCACAATCAGTAGAAAAGAAAATTATTGCAACTTACAAAGGAATGACTGTTTCAGACAATTTTAAATTTGAGGACAGTAAAGGAAACCCAATAGTTTTCCATGATGAAGATCAATCTTTTGAAAGTAAGCTTACACTTGTAGATGAAGGCTTAATTGGTAAAAAATTTGTTATTTATTACAAATGGGTAAATGTTAACCTTTTTGATAATGCAACAGGTTTAGCTACTGGAGAAACTATGAATGTAAAAAGAATTTTTAAATATGAATTGAAGTAGTAACTTCATTTTATAAAACATAAAAATCCGGTATTTACCGGATTTTTATGTTTTATATATTTAACTCAACTTCATATCCATTAAAATGGCAAAAGTTTGGTTAATATCTTCTTCTTTTACAACAATTGTCATTTCGTTTGTGGTAGAAATTATTTCTTGCAAAGGAATATCTGCCCAAGCCAATTGCTTTAAAATAAAGTAATAAATACCAGATTGTTCTTGATTTTCTTTGGGAAGTTTTATAGTAATAGAAGCCAAATCCAGAACATTCGAAATAAGCGATTCTTTTTCGAATATTCTATTTACAAAAGGTTCTAAATTTTTACTGGTAACAATATTAGTTTCAAAAATCCCTTGTGAAACAGTTAGAAAGTAATCTGAACTTTCAGAAGATTTCATTAAAATTTTTGCGATTTCTTTTAAAAGTGAAGTAGTATTTTTAAAAGTAAAATCACATAAATCCGATCTTACAATTACGTCTCCTAAATCTAAAGCTAACTTCTTTATGTTTTTACGAATTCTTAATTCACTTGCAGGAGAAAGTCTGTTAATTGCCATCATTACAGCACCAACCTTAACATCTTTCTTTAATGAAGCAGAAACTTCTGGTAAAATAATTCTTGCTAAAGAAGAAACATTAATCAACTTTTCGTTGAGTGCTTCTTCAATAAAAGGTGTTTTTCTAATAGTGCTTTCTACAACTTCTTGTATTGTTTTCATGATGATTGTTTAATAAAACATAATAATGTTCAAAATTAAACAATTAATCTAATTTATTAGTCAACTTTTTAAATTCTTTTTTCGCGTCTTTATCTGCATATAAAACATTGTAAACAGCATCTATAATTGGAGTTTTTGCACCATTTTCTTGCTTCATTTTAAAAGCGCTTTTGGTTGCATAATAACCTTCTGCAATCATGCTCATTTCCATTTGAGCAGATTTTACAGTATATCCTTTACCAATCATATTCCCAAATTGTCTGTTTCTACTAAAAACTGAATATCCTGTAACTAATAAATCTCCTAAATAAGCAGAGTTATTAATGTTCCGTTTCATTTTATGAACTTTCTTAATAAAACGTTTCATTTCGCGAATTGCGTTACTCATTAACACAGACTGAAAATTGTCTCCATAACCCAAACCATGAGCAATTCCTGCAGCAACAGCATAAATATTTTTTAACATTGCTGCATATTCGGTTCCAATAATATCATCAGAAATTTTGGTTTTTATGTACCAACTTTTTAGTGCTTTTCCAATCTGTTTTGCTTTTTGTTCGTCTTTACAAGCAATTGTTAAATAGGAAAGTCGTTCCATAGCAACTTCTTCTGCATGACAAGGCCCTGTAATTACACCAATATTTTCAAATGGAATATTGTATTCTTTGTTAAAATGTTCTCCAATAATTAAACCGGTTTCTGGTACAATTCCTTTGATAGCAGAAAAAATAATTTTGTCTTTTAAAGATTTGTTTAGTTTCTCTAATTCACTTGTTAAAAAAGCAGAAGGAATTGCAAAAATTAAGATATCATATTTTGCAACTGTTCTATTGATGTCTTTAGAAAGGTCTAATTTAGTAGCATCAATTTCTGCAGAACGTAAATATTTTGGATTGTGATTGTTCTTTTTAATGTGCTCAATCGCTTGTGCGCTTCTCATATACCAACCAACTGTGTCTAAATTTTCTGTCAGCATTTTTACAATTGCTGTTGCCCAACTTCCTCCTCCTAAAACTGCTATCTTTGGTTGTTCATTCATAATTAATTCATTTTAAAATCAAAAGTAAGAAAACTATTAACTTATAAGGAAACCTTTGTTGTTTTATTATATTTGTAACTATTAGAACTTACTATGAAAACAACCATTTTTATACTTATTTGCCTTTTTTTTATTGCGATTTCTTGTAAAAATAAAGTTGATAAAAAGCAGGAACCTCAACCAAAAGTTGAAGAAATAAAATCTACAAAAGCTGCTAATGTTTCCATTCTAAAAAAAGAGTTTGTTATTGAAGGTTTAAATGATATTTCTCATAAAGTTTGGTTGTATTTACCTCCAAATTATAATGAAAGTACAGAAGATTATGAAGTAATTTACATGCACGATGCACAAAATTTGTTTGATGAAAAAACCTCTTTTGTTGGAGAATGGGCAGTTGATGAAACGTTGAATGATCTTTATAAAAAAACAGGAAAAAGCTTTATAGTTGTTGGTGTAGAAAATGGTGGTGAGAAAAGAATTGAAGAATATACGCCTTGGAAAAACGAAAAATATGGTGGAGGAAAAGGTGCAATTTATGTCGATTTTTTAGCAAATACTTTAAAACCATATATTGATACTAATTACAGAACAAAATCTGCACCAGAAAATACTGCTATTGTTGGTAGTTCTTTAGGAGGATTAATTTCCTTTTATGGTGGCTTGAAAAAACCAAAAGTTTTTGGTAAAATTGGTGCACTTTCTACTTCTTTTTGGTTTTCTAATAAAGTAAATGATTTTGCAAAAGAAAATGGAAATCAGAAAAACTCTAAAATATACTTTTTAGTTGGTGGAAAAGAAGGCGATAACATGGTTCCTGATACTAAAAATATGGCAAATTTATTAGTAGGTTTAGGATTTCCGAAAGAAAATATTCGAACAAAAATAGTTCCTGAAGGAAAACATACAGAGTCTTTTTGGAAAGCAGAATTTTTAGAAACAATCACTTTTTTATTCAATTTATAAAATGAACGTACAAATAATTAACAAATCGAAACACGCAACTCCAAATTACGAAACTGAAGGAGCTGCAGGAATGGATTTAAGAGCAAATATTAGTGAAGCAATCACCTTAAAGCCTTTAGAAAGAGCCATTGTTAAAACTGGGTTATTTATAGCTTTACCTGTTGGTTTCGAAGCACAAGTAAGACCAAGAAGTGGTTTGGCTGCAAAAAAAGGAATTACTGTTTTAAATTCTCCTGGAACTGTAGATGCAGATTATCGTGGAGAAATAGGTGTAATATTAGTAAATCTTTCTAATGAAGATTTTGTTATAAATGATGGCGAAAGAATTGCGCAATTAATTATTGCAAAACACGAACGTGTAAATTGGAAAGAAGTTGAAGTTTTAAATGAAACAGAACGTGGTTCTGGTGGTTTTGGAAGTACAGGAGTTTAGGTATATTTAATTAGTTCTCGATACAATTTCGATGAAAAATCGAAATCACTCAAACTGACATTTCGAAAAAATTAATAAGTTAAAAACAAAAAATATGATTTTAGGAGTATGTGAATGGTTAAGTACGAAAACACAGTTTTCAGCAAAAAATATTAGAATAGTTTTCGTTTTACTGGTACTTTTTGCTGGTTTGGGTCTTGGGGCTTATTTAATTTTATGGTTGGTAAAAATTTTATCTAAAGAATAAATTTAGATTTTTTTATAAACCTGACTCATTTTTCGAACCTTATCATGTAATAATTCAAAAGGTAGAAAAGTGTGAGAATGATATTGATACCCAAGTTTTTCGTAAAATTGAAAAGCTTGTGGTTGCTCATTCATAGCATCTAACCAAATAATTTTGTAGCCTTTTTCTTTAGCTTTTTCTTCCAACCAAGAAAGTAACTCTTTACCAATTCCATTTCCTTGCGTTTTTGGATGCAGATAAATACGATGTAATTTAACTTGTTTTTCTTCGGATAAATTAGCGAGTTTTTCATCCCAAACAATTCTAAAATTACCTACAACTTCATCCTTAAAAAGGATAAAATAATAGTCTGCATTATCCACAGAAAGTTCTTTTAAAATGTTTTCTTTTGAATATTGAGAGTTTATATACCAATTGCCATTATCTGTCCAAAAATGTTGTTAAGCTGGAGGATAAATTTCTTGCATCAGCTTAAAAAGAGATTCACAATCTGTATTATGAATCTCTCTTAATTTTATGTTTTCTGAAACTGTAATCAATCTTATTTTTTATAAATTTCTTCACCATCAAAAACAGTTAAAACTACTTTTGTTTGGTTAATTTGATTTGCTGAAATTGTAAAAATATCTTTGTCTAAAACTACAAAATCTGCCAATTTTCCTTCTTTTAAAGAACCAACTTTATCTTCTTGTCTCATTACATAAGCGCCATTTAAAGTGTAAGCTTTTATTGCTTCTTCCAAAGAAATATTTTGTGGTGCTCTTGTTACTGCATTTTGGATTCCGACAAACGGATTTAAAGAACTCACATTCCAATCGCTACTTAATGTAATTCTTGCGCCAGCATCTTTTAAAGATTTTATTGGCACTTGATTGTCGGCCAAATCGCTTCCTAATAAATGATCATTATCATGCCAATATTGTGGTTGTGTAAACTCGCCACCAACTTGTGCATCTGCAGTTACATTTAAGGTTTTAAAACGATTTAAATCTGCAGAAGTAACCATTTCTACGTGTGTTAATCTGTGTCTTCCTTTAGTTGTTCCACTTTGTTGAATTGCATTTAAAGCTTCTGTTACGCCACGATTTCCTATTGCGTGAATATGAAAATCGAAACCAACAGCTTCTAATTCTTGAATATATTTTGCAGTTCTACTTTCAGTAAAATAGTTCAATCCATTATTGGTTGGTTGATTAAAATAATCTTCCTTATAATCTGTATGTAAAGCTGCAGTTGTGTTGTGTGTAATTCCATCAGCATATAATTTTATCTGATTTATTTTTAGCAGACTGTTTTCATTATTAGAAAATAAACTTTTTAAAGTAGCAATTTGTGTATCATCATTTTCTGTTGGATAAGCCCACAAACCTAAATTGAATCTTGCAGTTAACTCATCATCATCTGCCAATTTTTTCCACGTTTTGTGTTGGTTTCTTTTCCAATAAGTTCTTGCATCTGAAACTGAAGTAATTCCGTATTTTGCTAATTCTGGTAAGACATATTCCACCATTCCTTTGTATTCTCCATCTGCATCATTCAAAGCAGAAACTGCTTGTTGAAAAACAACATCGCCAGCATTATCTACCAAAATTCCTTGTAAAACTCCGTTTTCTTTTACAATAATTCCTCCTTGTGGGTTTGGTGTTGAAGCTGTAATTCCTGCTAATTCTAAACCTTTTGAGTTTATCCACATAGAATGAGATGTTTGCTCCATAATAATTACGGGTCTGTCTAAAACTGCTTCATCAATAATTTCTAAAGGATTTCTGTTTGCATTAAAAAGAGTGTTTATAGAATGACCAAAACCAATAATCCATTCTACATTTGGGTTGTCTGTTCCAGCTTTTTTAATTGCTGAAATATAATTTTCTGGATCAGTTTCATCTTCATTTAAAGTAAAAACGGTTGTTGTAGAACCCACTTCCATAGGATGCATGTGTACATCATGAAAACCTGGTAAAACAACTTTTCCTTTTAAATCTATTCTAGTTGCATTCTCATCCGTATTTTTTTCAGCTTCAGCATTAGAACCTACAAAAAGGATTTCATTTTCATCAATTAAAATGGCTTCTGCCCAAGGATTTGTAGCATCTACAGTAAAAATTTTAGCATTAAAATATAATTTTTGAGTACTTGTTTCTATGGTATCTGTTTTACTAATTCCGTTTTCTTTAGAACAAGATTTTGAAGCAAAAACAACACTAAATAAAATAATTAAAAGTTTCATTTTTCTCATTTTCTTTAAGGTTTATTGAATATAAAGGTATAAAAAAACTGCTATAGATTGATTACTTCTATAGCAGTTTGTAAAAAATAGTTAGAACTTTTAATACTTATTCTTGATTTTCAATAGCTAATTTTATTTTTCCTTCTAACTCTTCAGCTAAATCTGGGTTGTCTTTAATTAACCCTTTAACAGCATCTCTTCCCTGGCCAAGTTTTGTTTCACCATAACTAAACCAAGAACCACTTTTCTTTACAATACCTAATTCTACACCAATATCTAAAATCTCTCCAACTTTAGAAATTCCTTGTCCATACATAATATCGAATTCTGCAATTTGGAAAGGTGGTGCTACTTTATTTTTAACAACTTTAACTTTGGTACTGTTTCCAATAACTTTGTCTCCGTCTTTAATTTGTGTTCTTCTTCTAATATCTAATCTTACTGAAGCATAAAATTTTAATGCGTTTCCACCAGTTGTTGTTTCTGGGTTTCCAAACATTACACCAATTTTTTCACGTAATTGGTTAATAAAAATAACAGTACATTTTGTTTTAGATATTGTACCTGTTAATTTACGTAATGCTTGAGACATTAAACGTGCATGAAGACCCATTTTAGAATCTCCCATTTCACCTTCAATTTCACTTTTTGGCGTTAATGCTGCAACAGAATCAATAACAACAATATCAATTGCGCCAGAACGAATTAAGTTTTCGGCAATTTCTAATGCTTGCTCTCCATGATCTGGTTGAGAAATAATTAAGTTATCTATATCTACTCCTAAATTTTCTGCGTAAAATTTATCGAATGCATGTTCTGCATCAATAAACGCTGCAATTCCGCCCGCTTTTTGTGCTTCTGCAATTGCATGTAACGTTAAAGTTGTTTTACCAGAAGATTCTGGTCCGTAAATTTCAATAACTCTACCTCTTGGATAACCACCTACGCCTAAAGCTAAATCTAATCCTAAAGAACCAGATGAAATTGCATCTATATCTTCTGTAACTACATCTCCTAATTTCATTACAGAACCTTTTCCATAAGTCTTATCTAACTTATCTAGAGTTAGTTGAAGTGCTTTAAGTTTTGCTGCTTTTTCTTTATCTGCTGCCATAAATGTTGCTAATTTTATTTTTGAATAAGTGCCACAAGTTACAAAAAACAACTTTCAATTTCCTAATAATTACTATTGATTTTTGTACTATTGTTTCATCAAAAATAAATGATGAAAGATTTTATTAAATTAAAAGAAAAAAATAGTGTTGCAACCATTGAAAAAGGAGAATTAATCTCTTTTAAAGTTGATGGTTCTGAATATATTCACCAAAAAGGAAGCAAAGGTTGGCGAAAATCGGATGACGAAATGTTTCCTATAATTGGACCTGTTTCTAAAAATAATTTTAGAGTGCATACCAAAAAAGGAGATGCCATTCAAGACCAACATGGTTTGTTACGTGAAATGGATTATGTTTTAATTTCTTCGGATGAAAAGACTGCTAAATTCAGTAAAAAGTATGTAAAAAACACGAAGCTAATCAACAGTAAATATCCTGAAAAATCTACTGAAGAAAAATTATTTTGGCCTTTCGATTTTGCGTTTGAAAAGCATTTTTCTTTAGAAAATAATACGTTAAAAATCGATTTTATAATTACTGCTGAAGCTGGAATGCCTTTTATGTTGGGTTATCATCCTGCTTTTTTATTATCTAATTCTGGAAAGGATACTTTACTTGCAAATGATAAAAAAATAACTTTAGAAGAAATTTACGAAGTTGGACACAATGCTTTTCCTGTGTTAAATACTGATAAAATAATTTTAGAAAATTCAGATAGAAATCATTTAGAGATTTCAACAACAAACTTTAATAATTTTATGTTGTGGACAGAAGTTGATAATATGTTATGTATTGAGCCAATATCGCAATATACTTCTTATACAGACGAAAAATTTTCTGAAGAAAATATGCGTATTTCTTCTGGAAAAGAGGAGTTTTCTATAACTATTAAAGTATTATAAATTGATAAAAAAACACCGTCATTTTATCATTCACAAACCTTGGGGAATGATTTCTCAATTTGTAAATCCTGCAAAAAGGAAGAAAAAATTATTGGGAGATTTACACGATTTTCCTGAAGGAACCATGGCAATTGGTAGATTAGATGTGCCTTCTGAAGGTTTATTGTTATTAACAACAGATGGTAAAGTTTCCGCAGAAATTAGATCTAATAAATACGAAAAAGAATATTACGTTCAGGTTGATGGACAAATAAACCAAGAAGCTATAGAACAATTAAAAACAGGTGTAGAAATTGGTTTTAACGGTAAAAAGTACACCACAAAGCCTGGTAAAGCATCCATAATTGAAGATCCTAAATTTCCTTTAAGAAGTCAGAAAATTAGAGACGAAAGACATGGTCCAACAAGTTGGATTTCTATAATTATTAGGGAAGGAAAATTTAGACAAGTAAGAAAAATGACTGCTGCTGTTGGTTTGCCAACTTTACGTTTAATTCGCGTTAGAATTGGCGAAATTGAATTGAAGAATTTAGAAGTTGGTGGAGTTATTGAGGTGGATCGTTTTACCTAACATTTATCATAAATTATTAATGAAGATAGTTTTAATTTTGTCTTATGGGCAATTCTAATACAACTTTATATTTAGTAGCTGGCGTGATTATTTTTCACTTTTTAGTTGGTTTTGGGTATTTAATATACAAAATAACTAAAAAGAGAGAGGAATAAATATTTCTCTCTCTTAAAGTATCTAAAATTCAAAGCCTAAATAGATTTGCCAAACCCTGTTTTTAGGTTTGTCTTGATCGTAAATATCATTTTGCCCTATGTGGTATCTTGCTCCTAAACTAACACCAGCATCACTTTTAAAACCAGCTCCTAAATTTACTCCCCAATCAAAATTTTTGGGTTCGAATTCTTCGGAAGTATCATACAAAACAAATCCAGAATCAAAAGTTTCTTTATGTGAAATAGAGAATCCTATTTGTGGACCAGCTTCCAAAAAAAAGCTTTTAATTGGATATAACTTTAACATTAATGGAATATTTATATAATCTAACTTTTGTGTGTATGTGCCACTATCATCAACTATTTTATAACCTTGTTGAGAATAGATAATTTCTGGTTGAATTGAAAATATTTTTCCAATATAAGATTCTCCATAAACACCAATATGAAATCCATGTAATTTTGCGGTTTCTGAGCTTCCATCGAAACTTACAGAAGATAAATTATAACCTCCTTTTATTCCTGCTGTTGCCTTATTTTTATTGTCTTGTGCATTTAATGTTGCAATACTTGCAATTATTAACGCAATTGTTAAATATATTGTTTTCATTTTTTTTATTTTAAAATTACTTTCCGCCATTTGCTTTTAAATCTGCCAAACATTGTGCATCTAAAGTTGGTATTTGTCCGCCAGAAACCATACTACCAATTCCTTGACTGGTTTCTGCTGCCCAATACATTAAACAGTCTTCTTCAATACAATGTTTTGGATGATCTGTATCTTCATGATCGCTTTGTAACGCGCTTCCTAAGTTTGTTAATCCTAAAATATGGCCAAATTCGTGATTGATTACAGAAGATTCTAACAAACTTCTTTCCGGTTCAAAAGCACTATTACTTAAACCTTGTATCGTTTCTTCATAAATAACAAAAGAAGTATTCCAATAAGCAGAACCTAAAATAGAACCTTGGTTATTGTCTCTAGAAGATTTTCCGTTAATAAACAACACCCAAACAGCAATTGTTTCGTTAGAATTATATTTAGTTCTGTATTGTTTTTCTATATCTACAACTTCATCTAAAGTATATACTGTTTTTCCTGTAGTAGGAATTATTTTTGTTATAAACTCTACTCCTCTAGACTTGTTTGTTCTGTTTTGTATAAAGTTTTTAAAATTATTTAAAGCACTTTCTGTAGGCTTAAAACCTTCTATATAAGCAACTTCTACAATTAATTTTTTAAAAACTCTGTTCGATAAAAGATCATTTGCAGATGTACCTGTTGCTTGTCTGTTTAATTGAACATTTGTATTTCCGTTATTTTCTTCACCTAAATCTTCTGTTTCTGATGTACAAGAAAAAAGAATACTACAAACTAAAACTGCTTTTAAAAAAATATTTTTCATGCTACTTTATTTTAAAACTTTACAACTGTTACAAATTAAAGTAACAGTTGTAAAGGATATTCTACTAACTAAATTTTCCCCCGATAATTTGTTAGTTTTATTTTAGATCTTCTTAAATGTTAAGGTTACAGAAGCATCTGTTTTACTTTTTAAGGAAACCAAAGTACTGCTGTAAGTATTTACTACCCAATCATTACCTAAAGCACTAACTGCTGTATTACTTGCAAAAGTTGTATTTAAAAACACTTCTGTTTCCGAACTTACTGTATACGTACCTTCAATTTCTCCTGTTGTACTATTTACAATGTCTTTTGCAATTAATTTTAAATCGTTAGTAAATTCTATTGTATAGTTTACATAATCGTTTGCAGTGTTTACTCCTGCAACAATATAACTATCTACAGTAAATTTTGCTCCACTTAAAATAGCTTCTACTTCTAAAGCTGCATCAGCTGCTTCATCTTTTTCATCTTCAAACTGTACACAGTCAGAAATTGAATCTTGTAATTCTGCATCACTATTAATTTGTATTTCTGTACCATTACTTAAAGTTGCACTAATTGGGTAATTTGCAGTAAATAATACATCCGAATTTAAACCAGACATAAATGTATATAATTGTTTTTCCGATTGAATAACAACACTTCCTGTTTGTTCTAAACTAACATTATAAGTTAACATAGTAATTGGAAATTTAAAATCGATACAAGAAATTGCATCTCTACCTTGCGCTTCTGCACTTTCACATTCGCTTTTTAAAGCATCTAGTTCCGATTGTGAGTTTACAGTTACTTCTGTATAGTTACTTAACCTAACATTTATTGGAAAATTAAATGCTACTGTATCATTATCATCATTAAATTCTCCTAAAATATTTAATGCTGCAGAAAAATCTAATTTACTTAAAATAGTTATGTTTTTTCCATTTATTGTTGCAGATAATGGAAATAATAGTTCTGTACATGCGCTTCCGTCTAAAAAATCGTCTTCAGAACCATCGTTCATTGCAGCTCTTTCGAAATTAGATGCAGTTGGCGATGTAGATGAATTTGCATTTGGGTTTGTACCAGTTTGAATACTTTCTTCTGATTGACATGAAGTAAATCCTAAAATTGCTGTGATTGCAATTGCCGTAATTAATTTTAATGTTTTCATTTTAATTGATTTTTAATAATTAATGTTTCTTGTTTATATGAGTAAAACAACTTTGTTTTATTTTACCCTACTTTAATTTTAAGAAAGACTAATTTTATGCCCTTCTATTAATAAAACAACTAAACATTTATTTACCCTACCTTTGTCATCAAAAATTTTTATTTTTATATTTTAAAACCCTTATATGGCTAATAAATCTCTTTGTAATGAAATTTATTTTAATGAGTTTTACACTTCTCACATTCAGTCTGCCAGTAATTTTGCATACTATAAGAGTGGTGATAAAAATACATCTTTAGATTTAGCACAAGAAGCTTTTATAAAAATATGGGAAAATTGTGGGAAAATTAAATTCGAAAAAGCAAAGTCTTACCTATTTACAGTAATTAACAATTTATTTCTAAATAAAGTAAAACACGAAAAAGTAGTTTTCGAATACGCTAAAAGTAGCCCTTATTTAGATGTTAATAACCAAAGTCCAGAATATTTATTAGAAGAAGAAGAATTTAAAGTAAAACTACAAAATGCTATTTCTGGTTTAACTGAAGGAGAACGTGAGGTTTTTCTTATGAATAGAATTGATGGAAAAAAATACAGAGAAATTGCAGAAATGTTAGAAATTTCTCAAAAAGCAGTCGAAAAAAGAATGTCATCCGCCTTAAAAAAATTAAGAAATAAAATTGATGGAATATAAAGGTAGGGTAAATTACTTTTTAGTTGTTACATATATATAGGAACAAAAGATGAAACACGAAAACGACATATTAAAATGGTTAAACAGAGAGGTTTCTGATGAAGAATTGGTGCATTTAAAAGAAAGTGAAAACTTTACAACTTTAGAAAAAATTGCACATTATTCATCTCAAATAGAAACACCTAAAGTAGATGTAGAAAAAAGTCTTGCATCATTAAAATTAAAAACAAAAAGTACTTCTAAAAAAGGGAAAGTTGTAAAGTTAAACTTTAAGAAATTGTATAAATATGCAGCAGCAGTTCTTGTTTTATTAACAACTTCTTATTTCTTTCTTTTTAATAATGATGCTAATTTTAATACACAATATGCAGAAACTAAAACCTTTAATTTACCAGACAATTCTGAAGTTGTTTTAAACGCAAATTCAGAAATTACGTATTCTAAAAAAGATTGGGAAAATAGCAGAAATTTAGATCTTAATGGAGAAGCTTACTTTAAGGTTCAAAAAGGAAAAAAGTTTACTGTAAATACAGAAATAGGAGAAGTAACCGTTCTTGGAACGCAGTTTAACGTAAAAGAAAGAGACAATTATTTCGAAGTAAAAACCTACGAAGGTTTGGTAAGTGTTGCTTATAAAGACACACTTGTAAAATTACCTAAAGGAACTATTTTTAAGGTTGTAAATGGTGTTGTAGATACCAATACAACTTTTAATGTAAACGAAAATTCTTGGTTACAAAAAGAATCTAACTTTAAAAGTACACCTCTAAAAATAGTTTTAGAAGAAATTAAAAACCAATTTGGTTATACTGTTAAAACAGACAATGTAAATGCAACTAAATTATATACAGGTGGTTTTTCTCATACAGATGTTAATGTAGCTATGCAATCTGTAACTATTCCTTTACAATTATCTTATAAAATCGAAGGAAAAACAATTACTGTCTATAATTATGAACAGTAAAATTCTACTTTTTTGCTGCGTTTTTTTACTTTTTGTAAATAGTCAGTTTGCACAAAATTCTACAAAAAAAATAGCATTATCTACGTTATTAATAGATTTAGAAAAGCAGTATAATATAAAGTTTTCTTATTCAGACACAGACGTAAAAGAGGTTTTTTTAGAAAAACCAAATTTAGATTTTTCTCTTACTAAAATGCTTCAATTTTTAAATGAAAACACTTTTTTACAATTTAAAACTTTAGATAATAGATATATAACTATTTCCTTTTTAAATAAGAAAATTAATATTTGTGGGGTTATTTTAGATGCAAAAACAAAAACGGTTTTACCACTTTGTTCTATAAAAATAGTAAACTTTAAAAGTGGAACAACTACCAATTCTAATGGAGAATTTAATTTGAATAATGTTTCTTTAGATGCTTCGCTTTTAGTTTCTTTTATTGGGTATTCTTCACAAATAATAAAAGCGAAAGATTTGTATTTACAGCCAAAATGTAAAGAAATTTTTCTTTTAGAAAGTTCGGAACAATTATCCGAAATAAGTATTGCTAAATTCTTAACAAGTGGTTTACAAAAAAGTGAAGATGGAAGTACCGTTTTAAATACAGAAAAATTTGGAATTTTACCGGGTTTAATAGAGCCAGATATTTTAAAAACTATTAAGATTTTACCTGGTATAGAAAGTGCAAGCGAAAGTATTTCTAATATAAATGTTAGAGGTGGTACAAATGATCAAAATTTAATGCTTTGGGATGGAATTAAAATGTATCATACAGGTCATTTTTTTGGTTTAATTTCTGCTTACAATCCTTATTTAACAAATAAAGTTACAGTTACTAAAAACGGAACAAGTAGTTTGTTTTCAGATGGAGTTTCGTCTACCATAAATATGCAAACTTCTAATAGAATTACTAACAAATTTTCTGGTGGTGGAGGTTTTAATTTATTAAGTGCAGATGTTTTTGTAAACGTTCCTATTTCAAATAAGTTAGAGTTTCATGTTTCTGGAAGAAGAGCTTTTACAGATTTTTTAATTACACCAACTTTTACAAATTATTTTACTAGAAGTTTTCAAGACAATTCTGTTTCTTCTAATACTGTAAATGACTCATCAACAGATTTTTACTTTTACGATTATTCTTTTAAAGTATTGTATGATATCAACTATAATCATTCTATAAGAGCAAGTTTTATTGGTATTACAAACCATTTAGATTATAAAGAAGCATATACTTCTAACAATACTACTATAGAAGAAAATAGTGTTTTTAAACAAGCAAATTTAGGTGCAATTGTAAGTTGGAAAGCAGATTGGAATTCTAAATTTTCTACCAATGTTTCGGCATTTCTATCTGATTATAATATAGATGCTTCCGATTATAATAAAGATACAGATCAATTTCAAACACAATTTAATAATGTATTAGAAACCGAATTTAAAGTTTCTTCTAAATATGAATTTTCTGATACTTTCCATTTCTTAAACGGAATCGTTTTTAATGAAATAGGAATTAGGAATACAACCACAGTTAATGCACCAACTTTTTCTAAAACTGAGAAAAATGTATTACTAAAAAGTGCTTTCTTCTCTGAAGTTGAATACAAGAAAAACAATACCTATGCAAGATTTGGTTTACGAGTAAATTACTTCGATAAGTTTAACGAATTTGTTGTGGAGCCTCGTATAAATATAAGACAAAAATTAAATAACGAAGTTTCTCTAAAATTAGAAGCTGAGTTTAAAAACCAAACTACCACTCAAAAAGTAGATTTTCAAGATAATTTTTTAGGTATTGAAAAAAGACGTTGGATCTTATCTGACAACGAAAATATACCTATTGTAAAAAGTAAACAACTTTCTTTTGGTGCAGCATATACTGTAAAAAATTTATATGTAGATATTACTAGTTTTTATAAAAAAGTAGATGGAATTACGGCTGCAAATCAGGGTTTTTATAATAACATTCAGCAATTTAATTCTGTAGGAAATTACGAAGTTAAAGGAGTTGAATTTTTAATAAACAAAAAGAGTAAAACTATTAGTACTTGGTTAAGTTATTCGTACGCAATAAATAATTACACCTTCGATATTTTTAATCCAGAAACATTTCCAAATAGTTTAGATATTTCGCATTCTGTAAGCACTGCTTTTAACTATAGTTTTTATAATAATTTTAAAATTTCTGTTGGTGGAATTTTAAGATCTGGAAATCCATTTACAAAACCTGTTGAAGGGAATGAAACCATACAAGATGGAAATAGAACTATTGTAAATTATAGTAATCCTAATTCCGAAAGATTAGAAAATTTCTTTAGAATTGATGCTTCTGCAAGTTATAATTTTAATTTTTCTGAAGCTGTAAAAGCTGTTTTAAGAGTTGGTTTTACTAACATAACTAATAAACAAAACACCATAAACTCTTATTATATTGTAGATAATAATAGTACAAATAATGTAAGAAGAATAGATAATTATTCTTTGCCTTTTACTCCGAATTTAAGTTTTAGAGTACGTTTTTAAAATTAACCTCTAACCATTTGAATATGAGGAATTCCATCTTCTAAATACTCCTCTCCTATTTTTACAAATCCATGAGATTCGTAGAATTTTTTTAAATACACTTGTGCAGAAATGGTAATTTTATCAGCTTTAAAATAGGTTTTTACTGCTTTTATGGAAGCTTTCATTAAATCGTGTCCAAAACCATATTTACGTTCTTCAGAAGCTACTACTACTCTACCAATACTTGCATTATCGAAATAATCGCCAGCTTTAAAAATTCTTGTATACGCAACTATTTTATCATTTTTAAGTCCAAAAACATGTAAAGACTTAAAATCTTTTCCATCTACATCTTGGTACACACAATCTTGTTCTACCACAAAAACTGCTGCACGTAATTGTAGAATTTCGTACAATTCATACGTTGTTAATTCGGAAAATTGTTTTGTAGTGAAGTTCATAGTTTTAACAAGGGAGCATGCTCCCTTGCTTCTTTATATTTATTTGTGAATTTATAGCAGAAATTTACCCAGCACAAGAAATCTTATCAACTCTTGTTGCGTGTCTTCCACCTTCAAACTCTGTAGAAAGAAAAACATCTACAAAACTAATAGCTTGTTGTAAAGACACAAAACGTGCAGGAATCGTTAAAACGTTTGCATTATTATGTTGTCTTGTTAATTCTACTAATTCTTTATTCCAACACAAAGCAGCTCTAATTCCTTGGTGTTTATTAGCTGTCATTTGTGCGCCATTTCCAGAACCACATAAAATAATTCCTAATTCTGCTTTACCAGATTCTACAGCATCTGCTGTTGGATGAATTGCATCTGGGTAATCCATAGAACCATTTGAATCAGTTCCAAAATTTAAGACTTTATAGCCTTTTTCTTCTAAATGTTTTATAATTTCGAACTTGTATTCTGTTCCTGCGTGATCATTACCAATGGCAATTGTCATAATAAGTTGATTTTAATTGAATTATCTGCCACAAAAATATAGAATTTTATGGTTATGAACAGTTATAAACATCTTAAAATTTAGCTTTTTTAATAACTCTTTAATCTTTAAACTTTTAGCGTTTAAAGAGAATGTTAAGAAGTTGTAATGAGAAACTCGTAACTTTATTTGGTGATTCTAATTATTATTACAATACAGCGAGTCTTATGACATACACAACTTTTTTTATTGATTTTTGATAAAAGTTTATCAACATAAAATTTACAATTTGTTTACATAGAATACAATGTTAGTTATTCATAAAAATAGGTTAATAGCTGTTTATAACTTTTGTTAACAACTGTATTTTAAGATTGATTTCTAACCTTTTAAATACCTCATAAAATGTAGATGCTTTTTAATAACTCATTAATTAAAACAAAAAGAGATTTTTTTATAGTAGCTATTCACACACTATTATAAACACCATTGTTTTTTAAAATTTATTAAAAGAAAAAAATATTATAATATAGAATGTTGATAAGTGTGAAAACTTCAAAAAAAATAATGAAATGAATTTAAGAAAATAGTAAGATTTGCTTCAAAAAATAAATTAAGAGAGAAAAAGTAAGAAAGTGTAAGAAAAAGTTAAACCGTTTTTTTTCCGCTTTTAAAAGATATAAAGTGTCTTTATGAACTTCTACAGTTTGGTTGGTATTTTCAGTTTTATTCAAAGAAGTATTTATAGTAATTACAGTAATAAAGATTCCTGTAAGAAATATAAAGGCGAATAAAGCAATAATTTTACGTAGATTTTTCATCTTAATAAATAACTTCTTTCTATAAAGACGTTTTAAATTAAGAAACGTTACACTAAAATTAAGATTTTTTTAACGTTTTAGTTATTTTACACAAAAATTAACCGCTTTTTCAACAATTTCAACAGAAACTGCTCCAGTTCCAACCAATTCTCCATCTGCTTGAATAAATGGTTTTGTGGTTTGTGGAATAACAGTAATTTGCTTCGTTTTATAAGTTGCTACTTTTTTATGATGCACAATTTTCCCAGAATATAACTTCGGAAGATTCAACACCAAATCTAAAAAAGTGAGATTTTTAGCGATGGTAATATCTAATAAACCATCAGAAGTGTTCACATTTTCTGTGAATTGCATTCCACCACCAGAAAATTTACAAATACCAAAAATTGCCATTAAACAGTTGGTTTCAATAACTTTATCATTAAAAATAATTTTAAATATTGATTTTTTATAGAATAACAAACCATAAATTCCGGCCAATAAATAAGAAATAGCACCAAACTTTTTTAAAGATTTTAGTTTGTTAACAATGTAACCATCATACCCCAAACCAGCCACATTATTAAAATAGGTAAGTTGATTATCCTCAGTTTTTAAAACACCAATATCTTGTAGAATTGTCTTCTTTTTAGAGATAATTTCTATTGATTTTTCAATATTATTAGGAATATTGTAGGTCTTTATCCAATCGTTTCCAGTTCCTAAAGGAATTACACCAATAGTTAGTTCGGAAGTTTTTACATACCTTTGCAACATTATTCCGTTAACTACATTGTGTAGTGTTCCATCTCCACCAACGGAAATAATGTTTCTAAACCCTTTATTGATAGCGTTTTGTACCAAATCAACCTCGTGTTTAGAGAATTGTGTAAAAGCAAAAGAATAGTCTAAATTCTTGTGTTTTAAGTTTTGTTGAATTTCCTTCCATTGTTTAGAAAAATCGCCATTACCAGAAGTAGAGTTTGCAATTATAAACCAAGAATTAATATTGATTTTATCAATATGAGACATAAATAATAAATTAATAAACAAGCAAAGTACAAAATTGAATCGTAACAATTAATTAATAAAAATTTAGATTTTATAGAAATAATGATAGTTATTTTAGCATCGAATTCAAGATTCAAGTTAGATTGATAAAAATTTTTAAATTCGTGAATTCGTGGCGAAATATCCACAAAAATTTCATTTTAAATAATTGTATTTTGCAGAAGAAATAATAAAAACATAAATGACAAAAAAGAAGAAAAAAATATATAAAAAGAAAGGAAAAGTTGTAAAAGATTTAACTAAAAATATATTCAGAATTTTAAATGAAGACAGTAGTAAGTTCTTCAATTATAAACAAATAGCTTCAAAATTAAAAATTGAAGATACTGATGGGAAAAATCAGGTTATTAAAAAGTTAGCAGAATTAACTGCTACCAAAAAAATTAAAGAAGTAGACAGAGGAAAGTTTCAAATTAATGAAGATAGAAAGTATTCTATTGGAACATTAGATGTTACTTCAAACGGAAATGGATATTTTATAACAGACGATTATGAAAACGATGTTTTTATTCCAAATATTAACCTAGGTAAGGGTTTACATGGCGATGTTGTAAGAGCTTATGTTTACAAACGTAAACGAAGTAACAAGTTAGAAGCCGATGTTGTAGAAATTATAGAACGTGCAAAAACAGAGTTTGTAGGTGTTTTACAGAAGAATAAAAACTTCGGATTTGTAATTTGCGACAATCATAAAATGTACGCAGATATTTTTATTTCTGAAAACAAGATGAATGGCGCAGAACATGGAGACAAAGTGCAAGCTACTATTCAAGATTGGCCAGAAAACTCTAAAAATCCGTTTGGAAAAATTACGACAGTTTTAGGGAAACCAGGAGACCATAATACAGAAATGCATTCTATTTTATTAGAATACGATTTGCCTTATGAATTTGAGCCAGAAGTAGAAAAAGAAGCACAAAATTTACCGATAGAAATTACAAAAGAAGAAATTGGTAAGCGTAGAGATATGCGTAAAGATTTAACTTTTACGATAGATCCAAAAGACGCAAAAGATTTTGATGATGCATTATCATTTACAAAATTAGAAAATGGTAATTTCGAAGTAGGAATTCACATTGCAGATGTTTCGCATTATTTACAACCAAAAACTATTTTAGATGATGAAGCTTATGAAAGAGCAACATCTGTTTATTTAGTGGATAGAGTAGTGCCAATGTTACCAGAAATGTTGAGTAATGGTGTTTGTTCTTTAAGACCAAATGAAGAAAAATTAACTTTTTCGGCAGTTTTTGAAATCAACCAGAAAGCACAAATTGTAAACGAATGGTTTGGTAGAACAGTAACGTATTCCGATCAACGTTTTGCTTATGAAGAAGCACAAGATATTATAGAAAATGTAACGTTGTCAGACGATGTTCAACCTTATACAATGCCAGTTGATATTTCTATTATTGACGAGGAATATACTGTAACTCCAGAAGTAGTAGAAGCAACTTTACAATTAGATAAATTGGCAAAAATTCTTCGTAAAAAGAGAATGAAACAAGGTGCAATTTCTTTTGATAGAGTAGAAGTGAAGTTTAATTTAGATGAAGAAGCAAACCCAGTTGGTGTTTTCTTTAAAACGTCTAAAGATGCTAATAAATTAATTGAAGAATTTATGTTATTAGCGAACAGAAAAGTGGCAGAATTTATTGGAAGATCTAAAGGAAAACCATCAGGAAAAACGTTTATTTATAGAGTTCATGATGAGCCAAATGAAGAAAAATTGGCTTCTTTAGAAAATATTATTGGCAAATTCGGTTATAAAATAGATACAACTACAAAAGCATCAACTTCAGATTCTTTAAATCAGTTATTAAGTGATGTAAATGGAAAAGCAGAATCGAATATGATTGAAACGCTTGCTATTAGAACCATGTCTAAAGCTGTGTATACCACTAAAAATATTGGACATTATGGATTGGCATTTGACTATTACAGTCATTTTACGTCACCAATTAGACGTTATCCAGATGTAATGACACATAGATTGCTACAACATTATTTAGATGGAGGAGAAACGCCGAAAGCAGATCCTTATGAAGAAAAATGTAAACATTCTTCACATAGAGAAGAATTGGCTTCGAAAGCAGAACGTTCTTCAATAAAATATATGCAGGTTAAATACATGCAAGATCATAAAGATGAAGTATTTGATGGTGTAATTACAGGTGTTACAGAATGGGGAATTTATGTTGAAATTACAGCCAATAAATGTGAAGGAATGGTTAGAATTAGAGATATAAAAAGCGATTATTATATTTTTGATGAAAAACAATATGCAATTATTGGGCAATCCACTAAAAACATGTATCAATTAGGAGATGATGTAAAAGTTCAGGTGAAAAAGACCGATTTAGAACGTAAACATTTAGATTTTAATTTGATTGAAGAATAAAAAATAAAACAATGATTTTAACAACAACACATAACATAGAAGGTTTTAAAATAGTAGATTATTTAGGAATTGTAACAGGTACTGCTTACGATTCCAGTTATTCTTCAAATGGAACAAAAATGTCTTTTAAAGATATGTTTAGCATGTCTAAATATTATGAAAAATATACTTTAGGTCTAGAGGCTATTAAAGAAAAAGCATTTCAGAATTTAAAAGACAATGCTTTAAAATTAGGTGCAAATGCAGTTGTAGGAATTCAACTAGATGTAGAGCCTTTGGCAAATTCATCTACATTATTAGTTTCAATTACAGGAACTGCTGTAAAAGCTGAATAATATTATTTTAACGATATTTACACAATAAAAACTAGTAAAAACCTTTATAGTGGTATATTTTTTGAATTAAAATTATCAACTAAACCTTTAATAATGAAAAATTTAGCTTTTTTAAACCTATTATTTGTGTCGTTTTTAATAAATGCGCAAACTACTGTTACTAAAAACTTGGGCGATTATAATACCTTAAAAGTATATAATGGAATAGAGGTAACTCTTATAAAGTCTTCCAATCAAAAGTTGGAAATCACTGGCGAAAAGTCGGAAATGGTTAAAATTAAGAATGTAGATAATACTTTAAAATTATCGTTACCTTTTTCTTTAAAACCAGAAGATAATTCTGCAGATGGTAAGATATTAATTAAAATTTATTACAATAAAAACATCGATATTATCGATGGTAATGAAGGTGCAACCATTACTGGTAAAGATTTTAACCAAGATAAAATTGAAGTAAATGCACAAGAAAGAGCGTTTATCAATTTAACTATAACAACCAAAGAACTTAAAGTAAGATCCTCTTCTGGAGGAATTATAAAACTTTCTGGAACAACAACTAACCAAGAAGTAGATGTAGATTTATATGGCATTTACCATGGTTTTAATATGAAATCTACTGAAAAAACAGATGTAAAAGCAGGCACTGGAGCAAAAGCAGAAGTAAATTCTGAAAAAACGTTAAATGCTAAAGTTAGTTTTGGAGGTACCATTTTTTATAGAGGAAATCCAGAAGTTGTAAAAGATAAAAAAGTAATTGGTGGTATTATTGAAAAAAGAAATTAATAGAAATAAAACAAAATAGTACTATAACAACCTTTTTTGTATCTTTGTATTATTAAATTACATAAAAAATGAACAGTTTATCTATATTTTTTGGCTTTATTGGCGGACCTCAAGTAATTATAATTCTTGTAGTTGTTTTATTATTGTTTGGTGGAAGAAAAATACCAGAATTAATGAAAGGATTAGGAAGTGGAATTAAAGAGTTTAAAAATGCATCTAAAGACGAATCTGAAGAACAATTAAAAGAGAAGAAGTAAGGAATTTACTTTTAAAATAATACTAATATAAGAAAAGCTCAATCTATTAATAGATTGAGCTTTTTTAATACGAATTAAAAGAATCCCCCAATTTTTCTAATTCACTTTTAGTACCACAAATATAATTATTACAATCGTTTGCATGTATATCTTTGTTACAAACAGGAAGGTTTTTCTGTTAAATGGGATTAATGGGAAGGTTTATTTTAACAATTTTAATAAAGATTGCTTAGAAAATTTTCTAGATACAGGAATATCAAAAGGAAGTATATCTGATTTTAATAAATAACCTCTGGCATTTCCAGAAATATCTTTTATAAATTTTGTATTAACAATATAACTTTTATGACATCTAAGAATGGAACTATTATCTGCAAGTATTTTATTTATTTCTGTAAGGGTAATTCTTAAAACCTTTTCTTTTAATATATTATTTTTCTTAATAAAAAAGCTTGCATAATTTCCTTGAGAAGTAATATATACCAATTCTTTTAGACGAAATTTAATACTTTCTTTTTGGTTTTCTGAAAATATTTCTACTTTAGAATCTCCATTTTCTTCTTTTATTACCTTTATCTTTTCTTCTACTTTTTTTAACTTTTCTGTATTATGTTTGTTAATTAACCTCGCTCTTTTTCTTCTTTTTCTACGAATATTTTTTTCATTTAAAAATACAAAAAAGGTAAGTGGAAAAATACTTATTAAAAAAGTATAAAATAAAAACTCTAAGAAACTAAAACTTTTTAAATTATATGGTTCTTTAAACATTTCGCCAAAATACCATAATAAAATAGCTATAAAAGTAACTCCAGTTAATATTAAGAGTAGGTTTCTACCAATTGTCCAATTTTCTTCATGAAAATAATTCTTAAATATTAATGGTGGAATATAAAGCACAATAAAAGTACCTACAAAAGCACCCAAGCCTAATCCTAAAGTATATTGTAAAATAATTTCTTGGAAACTATAAAGATAAAAAGGTCTAAAAATATATAAAAAAAGGAATACAAAAAGTCCATGAAAAAAACTTATTTTCAATTTAAATTTCACAGAAGGGTTGTAAAAGTAAGGCGTTTTAAACCATTTTAAAATAGATTGAATCATAGCAATTTTCGATACAATTAATTGTTTAAAATATGTTTATTTAAAGATTTCTTATGCATCTTTCTTTTTTTCTTTCTGGTTTTTCATTGCTTCTCCAATTTGGTTACTTGCAGTAAAACTTGCAACCATATCATTTAACATTTGGCTACCAGCTTGTGGTGAATTTGGTAAAAGAATTAAATTACTGTTGGTTTCGCTTCCAATTGCTTGTAAAGTATCATAATGTTGTGTTACAACAATTAATGCAGATGCTTCTTGAGAATTAATACCAACTCTGTTTAAAACATCTACAGATTCTTCTAAACCACGTGCAATTTCTCTTCTTTGGTCTGCAATACCTTGTCCTTGTAAACGTTTGCTTTCTGCCTCTGCTTTTGCTTTTTCTACAATTAAAATACGTTGTGCATCACCTTCGTATTGAGCAGCAGTTTTTTCTCTATCTGCAGCATTAATTCTGTTCATAGCTATTTTTACCTGAGGATCTGGGTCGATATCTGTAACCAAAGTTCTAATAATATCGAAACCATAATCTAACATGGCATCGTTTAATTCTGTTTTTACAGCAATAGCAATATCATCTTTCTTTACAAAAACATCATCCAATTTCATTTTTGGAACTTCTGCACGAACTACATCAAAAACATAAGAAGTTATTTGTTCATGAGGATAATCTAATTTATAAAAAGCATCATACACCTTTTCTGTAATTACTTTGTATTGTACAGAAACTTTTAATTTCACAAAAACATCGTCTAATGTTTTTGTTTCAACAATTACATCTAATTGTTGGATTTTTAAACTCAACCTTCCTGCAACCCTATCTACGAAAGGTATTTTAAGTTTAAGACCAGAGTGTCTAATTGCATTAAACTTTCCAAAGCGTTCGATAATTGCAGCAGTTTGTTGCTTTACCATAAAAAAGGAAGCAAAAATAATAAGGCCAATTATAAGAATGGTGATAATAAATGGTGCTGGTAACATAATTTTGTGTTTTAAGAATTAATAATCAGTTAATTGTAAATATACTGAAAAATCAATTCGTTTATAAGACACAATTTTTTTAGAAAGTTACATTTTTAAACAAAAAAACCTCTTAAATTAATAAGAGGTTTAAAAAATTAAGAATTAAAAAACTACAATTTCTCGATAGCGTTTTCTATTCTTTTAATAGTTTCTTGTTTGCCAATCATTTCCATAATATCAAATAAATGAGGTCCAGCTAATTTACCAACTAAAGACAAACGTAAGGGTTGCATTACTTTACCAAAACCAATTTCTTTAGCAGTAATCCATTCTTTAATTTCTTTCTCTGCATTTTCTGATGAAAAATCTTGAATATTCTCGATAATTCCAATCAACTCTTTCATTAACGAGCCGGTTTCTGGCTTCCAATTCTTTTTTGATGCTTTTTCGTCATACTCTTTTGGAGCTTCAAAAAAGAAACTTGATAAATCCCAAAAATCAGCAACAAAAACAGCTCTTTCTTTGATTAAAGAGACTACTTTTTGAGTATAATTTTTATCACTTTTAATTCCCTTTTCTTCTAAAATAGAGAAGTATAAATCAGTCAATTCTTCATCTGATTTAGACTGCATATATTGTTGTTGAAACCAGTTTGTTTTATCCGGATTAAATTTTGCACCAGATTTGCTAACACGTTTTAAATCAAATTCTTGTATTAAATCTTCCAAAGAAAATAATTCTTGTTCAGTTCCAGGATTCCAACCTAAAAACGCTAACATATTTATAAAAGCGTCTGCGAAATAACCATCTTCTTTGTAACCACGAGAAACGTCTCCAGTTTCTTCGTTTGTGTATGCTAATGGAAATACAGGAAAACCTAATTTATCGCCATCTCTTTTGCTCAGTTTTCCTTTTCCAATTGGTTTTAATATTAATGGTAAATGTGCAAATTTAGGAGTGTTCCAACCAAAAGCTTTGTATAATAAAACGTGCAAAGCCATGGATGGTAACCATTCTTCACCACGAATTACGTGGCTAATTTCCATTAAATGGTCGTCCACAATATTTGCTAAATGATAAGTTGGCATTCCATCACTTTTAAACAAAATTTTGTCGTCTAAAACATTGGTATCAATTTTAATTTCTCCACGAATTTCGTCATTCAATACAAGCGTTTCATCTTGTGGAGATTTAAAACGAACTACATATTTATCGCCATTATTAATTCGGTTTTTCGTTTCTTCAGCAGTTAAAACTAAAGAATTTACCAAACGACCTTTTTCGCGATTATGCCAATTATAAATAAATGTTTTTCCTTCAGATTCGTGAGCTTTTCTTTCAGCATCTAAAGCTTCAGCAGTATCAAAAGCATAATATGCCCAGCCTTTATCAATAAGAACAGCTACGTATTTTTTGTAAATTTCTTTACGTTCAGACTGTCTATATGGACCAAATTTTTCGTTTTTGGAGCTTGCACTGAGCGTAGTCGAATGTGGACCTTCATCAAAAGGAATATTTGCCCATTTTAAAGAGTCGATTATATATTGTTCTGCATTTGCAACATAACGAGTTTGGTCTGTATCTTCGATTCTTAACACAAATGTTCCATTGTGTTTTTTTGCGAATAAATAATTGTATAAAGCCGTTCTTACACCACCAATATGTAAAGGTCCTGTTGGACTTGGGGCAAAACGAACACGAACATTAGATTCCATTTTTTTTGTTTTTTAGATTCCTGTTTTCACAGGAAAGACATTTTTAATGAACCTTAAAGAAAATTTAAGGTGCTTTTTTTCATGGCACAAAGATAGTTTTTAATGAAAAAATTTGCCACGAATTCACGAATTAATAGTTTTAAAAATAAAATAAGCACGTAGATTTTTAGAAAACATAGATATATAATATGAAAAAGACCCTTCAGGTTTTTAAAACCTGAAGGGTCTGAAGAAGATAGTTTTTTTATAAGAAATGGAGAGAAGTTATAAAAAGTAGAAACTTTTTGTAAGTGTTTTTATTAAATTCTGACCACATATATTGATTAAAGACCTCACAGGTTTTTAAAACCTGTGAGGTCTGAAATGCATTCGTGAATTCGTGGCATTTCCCTCAGAAATTATCTTTCTAAAAAGTATTAAAAATACCAATAGTAAAAGCGGTTTGTTTCGCCACATTATTTCCGAAGAAAGCGTTACCAAAACCAGCAGTAATTCCTAAATCACATAATTGTAAAATTCCTTTTAAACCATAAGCGCCATATTCTTGGTCGTTTACATATAAACCTGTAAATGAATTATTTGTAGGGATATTTACGTCTCCATTTTCGAAAGATTTCACAACATCTATATATCCAATTAACCATATATTCTGAGTGACTTTTCCTCCAAATTCTCCACCAATTTTAAAGTTAGAACTGTAATCGTTTGTTCTTAAATCTGCTCCAATATGTGTCTGTAAAAATGTTTTTCCGAAACTTTTTCCAGCTAATAATTGAGGCGTAAAAGTAAAAGCATCGTAACCTGTTCTTATTCCTGTATTTTCATCGTAAGAACTTGTATTTATTTCTGATAATAATTGTCCAGATAAAACCCAACCATTGTTATAAAATTGATGTTTTAACCCTAATTGAATGTTTCCAAAAGTGGTTTTACTACTAGCAGGTTTAGAACAATCTCCAATACAATCAATTGCTGGATTACTAAAACTTGATTTTTTTATAGATTTTAAAGGAACACTAAAAACCAACGAAGTTTTATCAGTCAACCCATATTCTCCATAAATTTGATATGTTCTGTCCGTAATATTTCCTCTGGTATTATAATCTGAGTCCCCAAAAAGTTCGTTATAATCAGAAATTGTTGTGTAAGAAAAGTTGATAAATAAATCTCCTTTTTCTTTTGTCCAAGGACTTTGAGCAAAAAGAGATGTGGTTAAAATTAGTAGTAAAACTGTGTTTATTTTTTTCATATTTTAGGTTTATTAATAATTAGTAGGCATCATTTTAAAATGCTTACAAATTCATTTAACAAATATTTCGTTTCAATTTCATGTAAAAATAGTATTTTTATTAGTTGATTATGAGCGCATTTAAAACAATTGAGAAAAAACTACATCAATTTACGAGAAAATTCTACGTAAATGAACTAATAAAAGGAACTATTTTATTCCTTTCTTTAGGATTCTTATACCTAATTTTTACCCTTTTTTTAGAGTATTTTTTATGGTTGAAACCAAATGCGAGAACATTCCTTTTTTGGGTTTTTATAATTGTTGAAGTTTTTTTACTTGTAAGATTTATTGCGATTCCTATTTTTAAATTATTGGGTTTACGAAAAGGGATTTCTTTAAAAGAATCATCAAAAATTATTGGTGCACATTTCCCAGAAGTTAAAGACAAATTATTAAATGTTTTACAGCTGAAAGAAGATGCACAACAGTCGGATTTATTGTTGGCGAGTATCAACCAGAAATCAGAAGAATTACAACCAATTCCGTTTGTAAAAGCTGTCGACTTTAAGAAGAATACCAAGTATTTAAAATATGCAATTGTACCAGTTTTAATATGGTTAATAACATTAATATCAGGCAATAATGGGGTTTTTACACAAAGTTTAGATCGTGTAGTAAACCACAGAACTGCTTACAATCCACCAGCGCCATTTTCTTTTTCTTTACAAAACGAAAACTTGCAAGTTATTCAAGGAAAACCGATTACAATTATTGTAAATACAGCAGGAACTGTGTTGCCTTCTGAAGCAAAAATTATTTATGATAATCAACAATATTTTCTTCAAAATAATGGAAATGGAACTTTTTCTTACACATTTTCTGACGTTCAAAAGCCTTTAAATTTTTTCGTTGAAGCCAATGGAGTTCAATCACAAGATTATAAAATTGAAGTTATAAATACGCCAACAATCAACAATATTGCTTTACAATTAAGCTACCCAAGATATGTTGGCAAGCGAAATGAAACCATCCAAAATACAGGAAATATAATTGTTCCTGAAGGAACAAGAATTACTTGGAAAGTGCAAGCCTCTCAAACGGATTCTGTGGCGTTTATTATTAATGAAAATAGAAATTTATTCAATAATGTTACAAATTCTAATTTTGAATATTCTAAATACATTAGAAATTCGCTAAATTATCAAATTACATCTTCTAACAAAAATCTTCGCGATTATGAGAATTTGCAATTTTCTGTCGGAATTATTAAAGATGAAGTTCCAGAGATTTCTGTACAAACAAATATTGATAGTATTTCACGTGGAACAGCGCAATTTGCTGGTCAGATTTCTGACGATTATGGTCTAAACAAATTACAGATTATTTATTATGATGATAATAATCCGCAGAATCAACAAACCTTCGATTTACAAATCACGAAGGAAAATATCCAAACTTTCTTTTATCAATTTCCAGATGGATTAGATTTAAAATCAGGAATAAATTACGAACTCTTTTTTCAGGTTTTTGATAATGATGCTGTAAATGGAAATAAAAAAGCAAAAAGTAAAGTTTTTAATTATCGTAAAAAATCGACACAAGAAATCGATCAAGAATTACTACAAGAACAACGCAACACAATTAATAGTTTAGAAAATTCGATTCAGAAACAAGAAAAGCAAGAGAAGGAGTTGACTAAAATTCAGGAAGATTTACAAAACAAGAAAAAGTTAAGTTGGAATGATAAGAAGAAAGTTGAAAACTTTATAAAGCGTCAAGAAAACTATAAAAAAATGATGCAACGTCAAACGGATGAGTTGCAAGAAAATTTAGACGAGAAAAAAGAAGAGAATGAGAATCTTCAAGAAAAGAAAGAAGAGTTAAAAAAACGAATTGACGAATTAAAAAAGTTAGACAAGCAACAGAAGTTGTTAGATGAAATTCAAAAAATGGCAGACAAACTAAACAAGGAAGATTTAGTGAAAAAAGCCAAAGAATTAGCACAACAAAACAAGCAACAAAGACGAAGTTTAGAGCGCATGTTAGAGTTGACGAAGCGTTTTTACGTGGAACAAAAAACAATGCAAATTGCCAACAAGTTAGATGAATTGGCGAAAAAGCAAGAAGCTTTAGAGCAAAAAGAAAATGCAACTTTAGCAGAGCAAGAAAAAATAAACGAAGAATTTAAAGAATTAAAAAAGGAATTAGAAGAATTGGCAAAAGACAACGAAAAGTTAAAAGAGCCAATGGAATTGCCAGATGTAGAAGATGAAAAAGAAGCAATTGACGAAGAATTAAAAAAGTCGGAAGAAAGTTTAAAAAAGCAAGATAAAAACGAAGCAAAGAAAAGCCAAAAGGAATCATCTAAAAAGATGAAAGAAATGAGTGCAAAAATGCAAAAAGCAATGGAGGCGTTGGAAGGAGAATCCATCGAAGAAAACATGGAAGATTTGCGAAAAATTTTAGAGAATTTGGTTACGTTTTCTTTTCAACAAGAAAATTTAATGAACAAGTTTAGTGAAACTTCTACAGGCCATCCAGATTATGGAAAAGACCTAAAAAAGCAAAACGACATTAGAACTTATTTCGAACATATAGACGATAGTTTGTATGTGCTCTCCATGCGTTTACCAAAAATATCAGCAAAAATACAAGACGATTTATCTACGACTCATTACAATTTAGAGCAATCTTTAGAGAATTTTTCTGAAAATAGATTCAATAATGGTATTTCTAATCAACGTTATGTAATGACTTCCACAAACAATCTTGCAGACTATTTAAGTAATATTTTAAATAGTATGAAAAATTCGATGTCTATGAAAATGGGCAAAGGAAAAAAAGGAAAGCAAGGAGGTTTTAGTTTGCCAGACATCATAAAAAAACAAGGCGAATTGTCGGAGAAGATGAAAGAAGGAATGAAAAAAGGTGGAAAAAAACCTGGTCAAAAATCTGGAGAGAAACCTGGTGAAGGACAAAAAGGTGGAAAAGAAGGCAAGAAACCAGGAGCAAATGGGAAACCAGGAAATGAAGGAGAAAATGGAAAATCTGGTGATTCTGGAAAGTCAGGAAAGAACGGAAAAGGGAAAGGCGGAAAAGATGGAAGACCTGGAGAAAATGGAAAAGGTAAAGGAGAAGGTGATGGAGAAAATGACGACTTAGATGGAGAATTGTATGAGATTTACAAAGAACAATCTAAACTAAGACAAGAACTTCAAAATGCGATAAAAGAAAGTGAAAACGGAAAACCTGGTGGAAATGCTAATGCAAAAAAAGCATTAAAAACCATGGAACAATTAGAAAATGAAATTCTGGAAAAAGGTTTTAATGCTGGAACCATTCAAAGGATGCAACGTTTAAATTACGAATTATTAAAATTAGATTCAGCTGTTTTAGAGCAAGGAGAAGATAAGAAACGAAAATCTACCACTAATTTTAAAGAAACACAAAGAAATAATGCAAAAGCACTTCAATTTAAAAAGCAGTTTTACAATCAAATAGAAATATTAAATAGACAATCCTTACCTTTGCAGGAAAATTACAAAATAAAGGTTCGAGAATATTTTTCTGAACCTCAGAAAAAAGAAAAATGATAACCTTTAATTACGAAACGGATTTCGAAATTGTTAACGAAAAGTCATTAGAAATTTGGATAGAAAATACGATTGAAAAACACAATTGTGAAGTTGGAGAAATCAATTATATTTTTTGTGATGACACTTATTTACACAAATTAAATGTCGAATTTTTACAGCACGATACGTTAACGGATATCATAAGTTTCGATAATTCTTTAGGGAAATTAATTAATGGAGATATTTATATTTCTGTAGAAAGAGTAGCAGATAATGCAACCGATTTTAACGTTTCTTTTGAAGAAGAATTACACAGAGTAATGATTCATGGTATTTTACATTATGTCGGTTTTAAAGACAAAACTACAACCGAGAAAAAAGAGATGAGAAATCAAGAAAACATTGCTTTATATGTTTTAAGTATTTAATAATCAGTTATTTAAAATTATAGTTTCACGTGGAACAGTAATATATGAGTTTATTTACAACAATTTATGATGTTATAGTAGTTGGTGGAGGTCATGCAGGAAGCGAGGCAGCCGCAGCAAGTGCAAACATGGGTGCACATACTTTATTAATTACAATGAATTTGCAGAACATTGCGCAAATGAGTTGCAATCCAGCAATGGGTGGAATTGCAAAAGGACAAATCGTTAGAGAGATAGATGCTTTAGGTGGTTATAGTGGAATTGTTACAGACAAAACTGCGATTCAGTTTAAGATGTTAAACAAATCTAAAGGGCCTGCAATGTGGAGTCCAAGAGCACAATCAGACAGGATGCAATTTGCAGAATGTTGGAGAACCATGTTAGAGCAAACTGAAAATTTAGACTTTTATCAAGATTCTGTAAACGGATTGTTATTTGATGAAAATAAAATTATCGGTGTAAAAACAGCTTTAGGTTTAGAGATAAAAGCAAAGACTGTAATTATAACCGCAGGAACTTTTTTAAATGGATTAATTCATATTGGTGATAAAAGTTTTGGTGGAGGTAGAGCAGGTGAAGGAGCATCTACAGGAATTACAGAAGACCTTGTAAAAAAAGGTTTCGAATCAGGAAGAATGAAGACAGGAACTCCTCCAAGAGTAGATGGACGATCTTTAGATTATTCTAAAATGATTGAACAACCTGGAGATGAAATCACAGAGAAATTTTCTTATTTACCAACTTCAAAAGCATTAACAGAACAACGTTCTTGTTGGTTAACTTATACAAATTTAAATGTACACGATTCTTTGCGAGAAGGGTTTGATCGTTCGCCAATGTTTAATGGTAGAATACAATCTACAGGACCAAGATATTGCCCATCAATTGAAGATAAAATAGATCGATTTGCAACGAAAGATAGACACCAGATATTTGTAGAACCAGAAGGTTGGACAACTTGTGAAATGTATGTAAATGGGTTTTCAACTTCGCTACCAGAAGATATTCAAGACAAAGCAATTCGTTCTATAGAAGGTTTCGAAAATGTAAAATTTTTAAGATATGGTTATGCAATTGAGTATGACTTTTTTCAACCTACACAATTAAAACATTCCTTAGAAACAAAGCTGATTGAAAATTTATTTTTCGCAGGACAAATAAATGGAACAACTGGATATGAAGAAGCAGCGGCACAAGGTTTAATGGCTGGTGTAAATGCTGCTTTAAAAACACAAGAAAAAGAACCTTTTATATTAAAAAGAAACGAAGCTTATATTGGAGTTTTAATTGACGATTTAATTACAAAAGGTACAGAAGAACCATATAGAATGTTTACTTCTAGAGCAGAATATAGAACCCTTTTAAGACAAGATAATGCAGATTTAAGATTAACTCCTTTAGGATTTGAACTTGGTTTGGCTTCAAAAGAAAGGTTAGATAGGGTTATTGAAAAACAAAGAAAAACAGATTTATTAATTAACTTTCTTCAAAAAACAAGTGTTAAAGAAGCTGAAATAAATCCTATTTTAAAAGCAAAAAATTTAGCTTTAATTAACCAATCTATGAAGCTCTATAAAATAGCAGCTAGACCTCAATTAGAGTTTTCTGAATTTAATAATATCGAAAAAGTAAAAGTATTTTTAGAAGAAAATAATATAGATAGAGAAATTATAGAACAAGCAGAAATTCATTTAAAATATGCTGGTTATATCGAAAAAGAAAAGAACAATGCAGATAAATTAAACAGGTTAGAGAATGTTGTAATTCCATCTTCTTTTAATTACAGCAAAGTAAAATCTCTCTCTTATGAAGCAAGAGAAAAACTAAATAAAATACAACCAACTTCTATTTCACAAGCAAGCAGAATTAGCGGAGTTTCACCAAGTGATATTTCTGTTCTTTTAGTTTATATGGGAAGATAGAAAAAACAAAAATTGCGAATTGTTCCTCGTGGAACAATATTAAAAATTAAAGAATATGGAGAATGAAAAAGAACTCTATACAAATTTAATTCCCCACTTAAATTGTAAAGATTTTACGGTTTCGAAAGAAACTTTTCAAGTAATGAAAAACGAGGAATATGAAATGTTGGTTACATGCCCAGTTCCAGAAAATTTAGAAGATTATTATAAAAGTGAAGATTATATTTCTCACACAGACAGTAAAAAATCTTTAATTGATAAAATCTACCAATTAGTAAAAAATTACACTTTAAAACAAAAGCTTTCGCTATTAAATTCTTTTGAAACAGAATCTAAATTGGTTTTAGATATTGGAGCAGGAACAGGAGATTTTTTAAAAGTTTGTAAAAATGACAACTGGGAAGTTTTAGGAGTTGAACCCAATTTAGATGCTAGAAAAATTGCATCTAAAAAAGGGATAGAATTAACAGAAAATTTATCAGAAATTACAAAACAGCAATTCGATGTAATTACACTTTGGCATGTTTTAGAACACGTACCAGATTTAAAGAGAACTATTAAAACACTAAAAAGTTTATTAAAACCCAAAGGTAGAATTATTGTTGCTGTACCAAACTATAAAAGTTGCGATGCAAAATCTTATAAAGAATATTGGGCAGCTTATGATGTTCCAAGACATCTTTGGCATTTCTCTCAAAAATCCATTCACAAATTATTCTCTGAAGTAGATATGATTGTAGATGAAACTTTGCCTATGAAATTCGATGCATATTATGTTTCGCTTTTAAGTGAAAAATATAAAGCAGGAAAAACCAATCCACTAAAAGCGTTTTACAGAGGATTTTTATCAAACTTTAATGCAATGAAGAGTTCTGAGTATTCTTCGTTTATTTATGTGATTAAAAACTACTAAAAAATGATTTTAAAGTGTTTTTTAAATATTTGTAATTAAAAAACACACAAATACCTGGTTAAAATCTAAAAAGCTCTTAAAACGCATGTTTTAAGAGCTTTTTTAATAAATTATATTTATAGAATATCTAATATAAATAATTTTTAGCTATTTAATAAATAAACACCCAAAATTGATATAATAAAATAGACAGCTAAAGACATCGCTCCTGCATAATCTTTTGCCAAACGTTGTCCTATTAATAAAAATATTAAAGTGATTGCAGAGAGCTCAATACCGAAAGAAGCAATTTCTTTTGCTTCTGAAGTATATAATTGATAAACTCCAATAATCATTAAAATTCCTGCAACGACTTCAATAATTAAAATAATAGCTAATAAAAAAGGAACACTATTTTTTAATGGAGAGTTTTTAAAATGTTCTGTAATAAAAGAAACGTTCCCTTTCCAATCTAAAAGTTTGTCGATTCCAGATTGAATAAAAGTAACAATTAAGAAAAACAGAATTAATACTTCTGCAGGATAATTTGATAAAAAGTTCATAATTTGTTTTTTTTATTTTCCAAATAAACGCTGAAAGAAACTCTTTGTTTTTGTAGTTGCTTCTTTGATTTCTTCCTTTGCATCTTCTGCTAAATCTGCTAAATTTTCTGCAGCTTCACTTGCAAATTCAGATGCTTTTTCCTTAACATCATCGAACATTTCTTCAGCATCTTCTGCAAATTCGTTTACTTTTTCTTTAGCTTCATCAGAATATTCTACTAATTTTTCTTTCACTTTATCCATATTTTCATCAGAAAAAGTTTCGTTTATTTTCTCTTTTGCAGCATCAAAAGCTTTGGTGGCATCTTCTTTAAATTCAACTGCTTTTTCAGTAGTAGAATCTTTAATTTCGTTTGCTTTGTCCTTTAAGCTATCTAATGTTTCTTTAGATTCTTCAGTAATTTTTTTCTTAATTTCTTTTGGCTGTAGTTTTTCTTCTTTATTTGACATAATTAATTGATATTTAGTTGTTTATATTATTTAAAAGCTTGATCTATTGGTTCCCAAAGCTCTATTTTATTACCTTCATTATCTAAAATCCAGCCGAATTTTCCATAATCGTAGGTTTCCATTTCTCCAACAATAGTAACACCTTCTTTCTTTAGTTCTGCTAACAATTCTACTAAATTTTCAACCCTATAATTAAACATAAAGTCCTTTTTTGAAGGTTCGAAGTGTTTAGTGTCTTTAAAAAAAGGACTCCATTGAGTTGATGCGTCTTTTCCTTCTTTATCTTTCCACCAAAATGTAGCGCCCCATTCATCTGTGTTAAAACCTAAATGATTTTTATACCAATCTTTAGATGCTTTTGGATCTTCAGTTTTAAAAAATAATCCGCCAATTCCTGTAACTCTATTTTTCATAATTTCTATAAAATTTGATTTTCTAATGTCATTTCGACCTTGTGGAGAAATTTCTTTTGATTCTTACTTTGTTATTTAATTTATACAAATTTCTTATTTTAATCTCATCAAATTAAAGATTTTTCGACTACACTGCATTTCGCTCAAAATGACAATTTTTTACTTCTTTTTGATGTTTGTTTCGTAAATTTCAATCCATTCTTTTACAGATAATTTTTTACATAATTCTGCAATTAAATCATAAGGAATATCATCTACTTTTTTAAAACGGATACAACTTTTCCCCATATCTAATTTTCGAGAATTGTGTTTTGGATATTCATTTACAAACCAATCATGGATTTCTGGAACTGCATAAATTCCACTATGATATAGATTAACGGAGTTTTTCTGAGAAGCAAAACTCATAAAAGGCAAAGGTTCTTCTGGTTTACAATGATAACCATTTGGATAAATTTTATGTGGAACATAATACCCAATCATTCCATATTGCATGCCTTCCTCAAAGTCTTTTGGGAGATTTTCTTTGATGATTTTTCGAAGCTTTTTAAGCGCTTCTTGTCTTTCTTCAGGAACTTGACTAATGTAATCTTCAGGAGAATTTGCTTTGTATTGCATAATTAGATTTTTGAGGATTACAAGTTAGCAATTTTTTTTTGAGTATGTCATTTCGAATGAAACGCAGTGGAGTTTAGAAATTTTATTTGTTAAACTATTTACTGTGAGATTTCTCCACAAGGTCGAAATGACAAATGAATGTCATTTTGAGCGAAGCAAAGCGAAGTCGAAAAATCTACTTTTTTAATGAGATTTCTCCATAAAGTCGAAATGACAAATAGATTCAGTTAACAAAATTTTACTTTTATTTTATCGACAATTGTTTGCGCTAGTTTTTCTTTGCTTTCAACAGTCCAACCAGCAACATGTGGAGAGAGAATTACGTTTTCTGATTTGATTAAATAATTAAAAGCATCTGGCATTTTATCATCAGAAAAAAGATTTTCAAAAGAGGTTTTTTCATACTCTAAAACATCTAAACCTGCACCTAAAATTTTACCAGTTTTTAAAGCTGAAACCAAATCTTTTGTAACTACAGATGTTCCACGTGCAGTATTTATCAACCAGAAATTCTTTTTAAAACTATTGATAAAATTCGCATTTACCATGTTTTTTGTGAGGTTAGTTTGTGGCGTGTGTAAGCTTAAAACATTAGCATTTTCTTGTAATTCTTGCAATGAAACTTGCATACAATTTTCATCGCCAACATTTGGTTTTAAATCGTAACAAAGAACATTTACATCGAAACCACGCAATTTTTTTGCGAAAGATTTTCCCATGTTTCCATAACCAATTAAACCAACCGTTTTTCCATCGAGTTCTATTCCGCGATTTTCTTCACGCAACCATTTTCCGTTTCTAACTTCTTTATCGGCTTTATTCAACTTATTAAAAAGCGATAATAACATTCCTAAAGAATGTTCGCCAACTGCATTTCTGTTTCCTTCTGGTGCAGCAATTAATTCGATATTTTTAGATGTTGCATAATCACAATCGATATTTTCTAAACCAGCACCAACTCTTCCAATAAACTTTAAATTTGTGGCTTTGTCCAGGAAGTTTTTATCAATAGAAAACCTACTTCTAATTATAAAACCATCGTAATTATGAATTTTTGCTTCAATTTCTTCTTTTGAAGACGTGTAATCTTCATCATTAGTGAAACCCAACTCACAGAGTTGTTTCAGTAGAAGTGGATGGTTTGTATCTAAATGTAGGATTTTCATTTTAATATTTTTTAATTATTTTGATGATTGAACCAACAGTAATAAAAAATAAAGTTCCAATAGAAAGAAATTTTAGAGATTCTTTAACTCTCTCTATAAAACTCATTGTATCAATTATATTTTTTTCAACATCAAAAAATGAACTGTTATATAAGAATTCTGTAAATACTTTATTAAGTAAGAACACTCTGATAAAACTTGAGAAAAAAGAAATTAACAAACCAATTAAAATAAAATATTTAATTGAGAAAACTAAACCCCTTTTTTTATAAAAAAAGAAAGTAATTACAGGAATTATTAATAAAATTAAAAAACTAAAAAAACCATTTTGTAGCTCAAAAAGCTTTAAATTATATAAACTCAAAAACATTAATGAATGAAATAATGCGCTTTCAAGTAATATAATAAAAATAAGCTCCTTCTTTAATTTTTTAAGAATTTCACCCACCTAATAATCTATTTTAATACTGCTCCTTATCACTTGGAAAATCGCCACTTTTTACATCGGTAATATAGCTTTCAAAAGCGCCAGTCATATCTTTATATAAATCTAAATATCTACGTAAAAAACGAGGATGAAATTCGTGTGTCATTCCAATCATATCATGGGTAACTAAAACCTGTCCATCAACACCATTTCCAGCGCCAATTCCAATTACAGGAATAGAAATTGCATCTGCAACTTGCTTTGCTAATTTTGCAGGAACTTTCTCTAAAACAATGGCAAAACAACCAATTCTTTCGAGCATTAAAGCATCTTCCATTAATTGTTCTGCTTCTTCTTCCTCTTTAGCTCTAACAGTATACGTTCCGAATTTATAAATAGATTGTGGCGTTAAACCCAAATGGCCCATTACAGGAATTCCGGCATTTAAAATACGTTTTATAGATTCTTTTACTTCTTTTCCACCTTCTAATTTTATAGAATGTCCTCCAGATTCTTTCATAATTCGAATCGCAGAACGCAAGGCTTCTTTTGGGTCCGATTGGTAACTTCCGAAAGGTAAATCTACCACCACCAAACAACGCTCAATAGCTCTAACCACAGAACTTGCATGATAAATCATTTGATCTAAAGTAATTGGCAACGTAGTTTCATGCCCAGCCATAACATTAGAAGCAGAATCGCCAACTAATAAAACATCGATTCCTGCACTATCTAAAATTTTTGCCATGGTATAATCATAGGCAGTAAGCATAGAGATTTTTTCTCCATTGGCTTTCATATCAACCAAAGATTTTACAGTTACACGTTTATATTGCTTTTTAGCTGTAGACATATTTTTAAGTTTTTACTTTTGGTAAAAGTAAGAAAAAGCAATAGATGTTCTGCATATTTTCAATTTTCTGAAAACTAAAGGTTTAAATAACTGTAATATTAATTTAGTAGCTTTAGCTTTTTAAAAATCAATAAATTATGATTCGCATTGTCACACTTTTAATTATTATTACTTTTTCTACCACTATTTCTGGACAAAAAAATAAAGAGGAAATTGCCATAAAAAGCGTTATTGATACTTTTTTTGAAGGCTTGCATAAAGGCGATAGTACACTTATGAAATCTACTTTACATAGAGAAGTGAAAATTCAAACAACATCAACAAATAAAGAGGGCAATAAAATATTAATTACAGATAGTTTAGAAAAATTACTTACGGGTGTTGCCAATAAAAAACCGTCGCACATTTATTTAGAAAAACTGACTTCAATAGACATTAAAATTGATGGAAATTTAGCTTCAGTTTGGACACCTTACGAATTTTATTTCAATGGAAAGTTTAGTCATTGTGGAGCGAACTCTTTTCAGCTTTTTAACAACAATGGCATTTGGCAAATAATTTATTTGGTAGATATGAGAAGAAGAGAAAATTGCGAAACTTTAAAAGAAAAAAAATAGCAGTATATTTGTCGCTTTAATAACAAAATGGCAGAAGATATAAACACGATAAATTCCAATAAATGGATTGATAATTACGCAGATTACCTGTTTAATTATGCAATTTCTCGTGTTAATAATAGCGATTTAGCAAAAGATTTAGTGCAAGATACTTTCTTTGCTGGATTAAAATCTGCTAAAAATTTCCAAGGAAAATCTACAGAAAGAACTTGGTTAGTTTCCATTTTAAAAAGAAAAATTATAGATTATTATCGTAAAATTAATTCTAAAAAAGGGAAAGCCGAAGTTAGAATGAATTTTTATGATGATGGAGAAAATGAAGGAAATTGGTTAGAAGAAAGAGTTCCACAAAATTGGGAAAATCAATCTGAAAAAAGTATAGAAACAGAAGAACTTAAAAATCAATTAGAAGCTTGTATCGATAATTTGCCCGAAAAGTATGCTTTGGTTTTTCGTTTAAAGACAATTCAAGAGTTCGAAACTGAAGAAATTTGTAAGGAGTTAGATATTACTGCGTCAAATTTATGGGTTATCATTCACAGAGCTAGAACACAGCTTAGAAAATGTATGGAAGATAACTGGTTTAATAATTAGAAAATGTTCAAAAAACTAATAATAACTTGCGACGAAGCCACTGCCATTTGCGATAAAAATCAATATGGAGAAGCAACAATTTCAGAGCTTATAAAGTTGAATATTCACTTTATTAAATGTAGAATATGCGCTTTATATACTAAACAAAATATAAGGATGACAAAAATTTACAAAGGCCATTCTAAGAGTTGCAAACAAATAACACATTGCATGTCTTCGAAAGACAAAGAAAACTTAAAAAAAACAATGGAAGAAAGTAGTATTTAAAAACACTTCCTAATAATATTAAAAACGGAACTTATAAAATATAAGTTCCGTTTTTTTGTACTTTTGAAAACCAGATTATTAGACTTATAGTTTTTATGATATTTAGATAAAAAATCCCAGAATTCTAGTAACCTAACCATCAAAAAATATTTAAATAAATGCACTTTCTACCCGAAAATATAGACAATTACGTAGTTGCACATTCGCAACAAGAGCCTAAAATATTACAAGAATTAACGAAAGAAACTTGGCAAAAAGTTCTAAACCCAAGAATGTTAAGTGGTGCTTTTCAAGGGAGAGTTTTATCGATGATTTCTAAATTAACTTCACCCAAAAATATTCTTGAAATAGGAACTTACACAGGTTATTCTGCACTTTGTTTGGCAGAAGGTTTGGCGAAAAATGGTGCTATTTTTACGATTGATAAAAATGAAGAATTAGAAACACTTCAAAATAAATACTTCGAAAAATCAGAATATCGAAATCAAATTACGCAGTTAGTTGGAAATGCCATAGAAATTATTCCAAAAATTAATGCAAAATTCGATTTGGTTTTTATAGATGCAGATAAATCTAACTATATTAATTACTTCCATTTAATTATTGATAAAATGAATTCTGGCGGCATTATTTTGTCTGACAATGTGCTTTGGAGTGGAAAAGTAGTAGAAAAACTAGACCCAAAAGATCTAGATACAAAAGTACTTTTAGAGTATAATAAATTATTAAATGAAGATGTTAGAATAGAAACTGTTTTGCTACCAATTAGAGATGGTTTAACAATAAGTAGAGTAAAATAATAATTCCTTCGAAGGCAGAAATCGATGCTTAATTTTAAAAAAGTAATTTAATTCTACAGATGCAAAAAAATCTAAAACTGTCTCTTTACAGGTCCAGTAAAATCGTCAATCCCGTCTTTTACAGAGTTAATTTCTTTATTAATGTCTTTCGTAAGATTCTTGGTATCTGCACCAATATTATCTGAACTATCTTTTATTTCTTGCTTAATATCGTTGGTTGCGTCTTTAATTTGACGCATTCCTTTCCCTAAACCTCTGGCAATTTCAGGAATTTTATCTGCACCAAAAACCATAACTACGATTAACATAATAACCATAATTTCTGGACCGCTAATAAAAAGTACAATCGAATTCATATTACAAAGATACAGAGTTATTTTAATAAATAGAAAACAACTTTTGTTTTAAATTATTGTAATTTTATCGAAACAAATAAAAGTCAATGAATCCCTTAATGTTATACCCTTATCAAATTATAATAATTTTTGCTATAATTATTATAATGGTTGTTACAGCAATGGTTTTAGCTTCCAAAAAAGAAAGTAATATTCGGTTTATTATTTGGGGAATTATTATTTTGTTTGTCCCATTTTTAGGTGCTTTGGCATATATTATTTCTTATTATTCTAACGAAAAGAAAGTAAAAACAACTTAAATAAGTTTTTTAAAAATTTAACTTTGCTTGTCGATCGTACATAATAATGCTTCCTGCTACAGAAACGTTTAAACTTAATTCTGACTTAAATTTTACTAAATGATGTGATTTTTCAATAGCTAATTTAGACATTCCATGATCTTCTGCACCTAATAAATACACACAACGTTTAGGGTGTTTAAAAGTCTCTAATTGAACCGCTTTTTCATCTAGTTCTACACCAACTAACATGGCACCTTTAGGTAGATTGTTAAAGAAATCTTCAAAAGTTTCGTAATGAAAATAAGGCATTGCACCAAAAGCTTTATGAGTATCGCAAGCTTGTTTTGCATACCTATTACCAATGGTAAATATAAAACTTGCGCCTAAATTTTGTGCAGAACGCCAAAGAACACCTAAATTTTCAGGAGTTTTTCCATTCTGAATTCCAATTCCGAAAAAACCTTGTTCTAAATTATTTACCATTACTTTTTTGTCAACATTCGCTTAATTTCGTTCAATTTCATTAACGCTTCAATTGGTGTTAACGTATCAATATTTGTTGATAAAATCTCATCTCTAATATTTTCTAACAATGGATCATCTAATTGAAAGAAACTTAACTGCATTTCTTCGTGTTGAGATTGTTTTAAAACGTCTTTAACTTCCGAGTTTTTATTGTTTTTCTCTAATTGAGCCAGTATTTTATTCGCTCTATGAATCACCATATTTGGCATTCCAGCAAGTTTTGCTACGTGAATACCAAAACTATGATTAGAGCCTCCAGAAACGAGCTTTCGAAGGAAAATAATATTGTCTTCCAATTCTTTTACTGACACATTAAAGTTTTTAATGCGCTCAAAAGTGGAAGTCATTTCATTTAATTCGTGATAATGTGTGGCAAATAACGTTTTTGCTTTGGATGGATGTTCGTGCAGAAACTCAGAAATTGCCCAAGCAATCGAAATTCCATCATAGGTTGAGGTTCCTCTTCCGATTTCATCTAATAAAATTAAACTTCTATTAGAAACATTATTCAAAATGGAAGCAGTTTCATTCATTTCTACCATAAAAGTAGATTCGCCCATAGAAATATTATCACTCGCACCAACTCTGGTAAAAATTTTGTCTACAATACCAATTTTTGCGTTTTGAGCAGGCACATAACTTCCCATTTGCGCTAATAAAACAATCAAAGCAGTTTGTCTTAAAATGGCTGATTTACCAGACATATTTGGCCCAGTAATCATAATTATTTGTTGCAAGTTTCTGTTTAAAACAACATCGTTAGCAATATACGTTTGGTCGATTGGCAACTGCTTTTCAATAACAGGATGTCTTCCATTTTTTATTTCTAAATCTGTGCTTTCATCCATAATTGGGCGCACATAATTGTTATCAATCGCTAAAACAGAAAAAGAGAGTAAACAGTCAATTTTTGCAATAATTTGTGCATTTTCTTGTACTTTTTGTACAAAACCGATGACATATTGCAATAATTTAGAAAAAATTTCTTGTTCTAATTTGGCAATTTTTTCTTCAGCACCTAAAATTTTTGTTTCGTATTCTTTTAATTCTTCAGTAATATAACGCTCTGCATTTACCAAGGTTTGCTTACGAATCCATTCTTCAGGTACTTTGTCTTTATGAGTGTTTCTAACTTCAATATAATATCCAAAAACATTGTTAAACGCAATCTTTAAACTGTTGATTCCTGTGCGTTCTGTTTCACGAGCTAACATATTGTCTAAATACTCTTTCCCAGAATTGGAAATCGCACGTAAATCGTCTAGTTCTTGATGAACACCAGAAGCAATTGCATTTCCTTTATTGATGTTTACAGGAGCATCATCAAACAGGGTTTCCGTAATTTTTTCAATTAAAACTTCGCAAGTATGCAACTGATTTCCGAGTTCTTTAACCGCTTTATTTTTACTTTTTTCTGAAGTTGTTTTTATAGGTAAAATGGCTTTTAAAGAATCTTTTAAAAGTACAATTTCTCTTGGCGAAGCTTTACCAGTTGCCACTTTAGAAATGAGTCTTTCTAAATCGGAAATTTGTTTTAGTTGATAGGTTACTGTTTTAGAAAAATCATCTGAATCTATAAAAAACTTTACCAATTCATGGCGATTTTTAATTTCAACAATGTTCTTCAAAGGCAAAGCCAACCAACGTTTTAACAATCGTCCACCCATTGGAGAAATGGTTTTGTCAATAACGTTTAAAAGTGTAACTGCATTTATAGAATTCGGATTATAAAGCTCCAAATTTCTGACCGTAAAACGATCCATCCAAACATAATTATCTTCTGCAATTCTGCTAATTTGTTGAATGTGTTTTAACTGATTGTGTTGTGTTTCCGATAAATAATACAACACTGCTCCAGCTGCAATAATTCCGTTTTTTAAATCTTGAACGCCAAAACCTTTTAATGTTTTTACCTCAAAATGATTCTGTAAAGTTTCGTTTGCATATTCTGCTTGAAAAACCCAATCATCCAAATAAAACGTATAATATCTGTTTTCAAACAGTTCTAAAAATTGTTGTTTGTGCTGTTTTTGAACCAAAACTTCACTTGGCGAAAAGTTTTGCAATAATTTATCTATGTATTCTTCATTTCCTTGAGCAACCAAATATTCGCCAGTAGAAACGTCTAAAAATGAAATTCCTAGTTGTTTTTTATCAAAATGAACAGCAGCAAGAAAGTTGTTTGTTTTGGTTTGTAAAACTTCGTCATTTAAAGAAACTCCAGGCGTAACCAATTCTGTAACACCACGTTTTACGATGGTTTTGGTCATTTTTGGGTCTTCTAACTGATCGCAAATTGCCACACGCATACCAGCTTTTACCAACTTTGGTAAATACGTATTTAAAGAATGATGAGGAAAACCTGCCAACGCAGTTTCAGTCTCACTTCCTGCGCCTCTTTTTGTTAAGGTAATTCCTAAAACACCAGCGGCTTTTTTAGCATCTTCACCAAAAGTTTCGTAAAAATCTCCCACACGAAAAAGCAACATTGCATCAGGATATTTATTCTTGATAGCATTGTACTGTTTCATTAAAGGCGTTACCTTTTTTGGTTTGGATTTTGCCAAGGTTTTGGAAATTTTCAGTTAGTTTTGCGAAGATAAAAATAGTAAGCAGTTTTCAGTAGCGGTTTGCAGTGAACTTATCCACAAAATATGAGAAAACTTAAAAATAACGAGTTAGGTAGAATTACGGTTGATGAATTTAAATCTGTTGAAAAAACGCCTTTAATTGTCGTTTTAGACAATATTAGAAGCTTAAATAATATTGGTTCCGTATTTAGAACTTCGGATGCTTTTCTGGTAGAAAAAATCTATTTATGTGGCATTTCTGCAACGCCACCAAATAAAGACATTCATAAAACTGCTTTGGGTGCAACAGAATCTGTGACTTGGGAATATGCTGAAGATACTTTGGAATTAGTTAAAAAATTGAAAGCAGAAAACATTAAAGTTTTGTCTATTGAACAAGCAGAAAATAGTACAAAGCTGAATACTTTTTTCCCAATAGAAAATGAAAAATACGCCATTGTAATGGGAAATGAAGTAAAAGGTGTGCAACAAGAAGTGGTTAATGCTTCTGATTTTTGTATTGAAATTCCACAATTAGGTACCAAACATTCTTTGAATATTTCTGTAACTACAGGGGTTGTAATTTGGGATTTGTTTTGTAAAATGAAGAAATAATTTATTTGTCATTCCTGTGTAGGCAGGAATTCAAACTACATTTTTTAAATACTCCAAAAACTTAAAGAATAACAATTCGTTTTTAGAAAAGTCTAGCCCAGATTGAACGACCTGTTTGAGCTCTTTTTTATTCTTTTTTGAATAAAAAAAGCGAGTAGTGAAAGCTGGAAATAGCTCCAAAAAAAACCTAAAAACCTAAAACTAACTTCGCAATAGAAAAGTAAATAAGAATTCCTAAAATATCGTTACTGGTTGTAATAAAAGGGCCAGTTGCTAATGCTGGATCTACGCCTCTTTTCGCCAAAATAATAGGAATAAATGTTCCAATAATCGAAGCAATTACAATTACCGAAATTAAGGAAGCCGCGACTGTAATCCCTAAATCTAAAGGAAAACCTAAAAACAACATTCCTGCAGACATTAGTAAAGCGGCTAAGACAAAACCGTTTAATAAACCTTGTAAAATCTCTTTTAAAAGTCGTTTAAAAAGCGAACCCTTTAAGCTATCGTTAGCTAAACCTTGCACAATAATTGCAGACGATTGTACACCAACATTACCAGCCATTGCTGCAATTAAAGGTGTAAAAAAGAACAATTCTGGATACTTATCCATGGCACCATCGAAACTTCCAAGAACAGAAACCGAAATAAAACCACCAAAAAGTGCCAAAATTAACCAAGGTAAACGTGCTTTTGTGAGTTCCCAAATTGTATCATTTGCTTCTACATCTTGCGAAAAACCTGCGGCCATTTGGTAATCTTTATCTGCTTCGTCTCTAATAACATCTACAATATCATCAATGGTAATTCTACCCACTAAAATGTTATTATCGTCTACAACAGGAATGGCTTCCAAATCGTATTTTGCCATTATTTTTGCAACTTCCTCATCATCTTCATGTACATTTACTGCATCTACTGTTGGTTTTAAAATATCGGCTATTTTTTGGTCGGATTTAGAAGTAATTAAGTCTTTTAAAGATAAACGACCTACCAATTTTTCTTCTTTATCTACAACGTAAATTGAATGTACTCTGGTTACTTCTTTTGCTTGGCCCCGAATTCTTCTCATGCAACCTGCAACTGTCCATGTTTCATAAACTTTTACGAGCTCTTTTGCCATTAAAGCACCTGCAGTATTATCGTCATAAGACAATAATTCTTTAATATCTGCAGCTAAATCATCATCTTCAAGAGCGTTTATTACACGTCTTTGACGTTCTTCGGAAAGTTCTCCAATAATATCTGCAGCATCATCTGTGTCCATCTCTCCAACTTCGTCTGCAATTTCTTGTGCAGATAAGTTTTCAAGAATTTTTTCACGTGTGTCTTCATCTAATTCTGTAAGAATTTCGGATGTTTTTTCGCTATCTAAAAGCTTAATAATGTAGATAGCTTCGTCGAAATCTAACTCGTCTAAAACTTCTGCAATATCCGCAAAATGAACCTCAGAAAACAGGGCAGTAATTTTCTTATCGCTTTTAATGGCGATAAGTTCTGTTAGGTTGTCTAGAAATTCGTCATTAATTTCTAAGGTCATTTTCTGCTAGTTTTTGCGTCAATAAAATAAAGTCTTGAACCGATAATTGTTCTGGACGTTTCGCAAATATAGGCTCTTCTTTTAAAGAATCCGAAAGATTGAAAGATTTTAAACTCGAACGCAACATTTTTCTACGTTGATTAAATGCCGTTTTTACAACTCTAAAAAATAATTTTTCGTCTACAGGAAGTGAATAATCCTTTTTTCTAATAAAACGAATTACACCAGAATCTACTTTTGGAGGAGGATCGAAAACTGTTGGTGGAACTGTAAAAAGATATTCTACATCAAAGAAAGCTTGTGTTAAAACAGATAAAATTCCATATACTTTAGAACCTTCTTTTTCTGCAATTCTTTTAGCAACTTCTTTTTGAAACATGCCTGCAAATTCAGGCACAAAATCTCTGTTTTCTATCGCTTTAAAAACAATTTGTGTAGAAATGTTATATGGAAAATTACCAATAATTGCGACTTGTTTTTTTTCGAAAATTTCTTGTATTTCTTTTTTTAAGAAATCGCCTTCTATGATCTCGAATTTTTCTTTGGAAGTATCTAAGTTAAGGTGTTCTATCGGAAAAACATCATGCAAATAAGCAACAGATTCTCTGTCTAATTCCATGACCGTAATTTTTGGTTTTTTCTGAAGTAAATACTTCGTTAAAACTCCCATTCCAGGTCCAATTTCTAAGACATTTTCATAGCCATTTTCTGTTAACGCATCTGCAATATTTTTTGCAATTGTTTCATCCGTTAAGAAATGCTGACCTAAATGTTTTTTTGCTTTTACAGACATCTTACTCGTTTTTTACTTCCAGTACAAATGTACAGTTAAAATTCGGCATAATTTTTGGTTCGTACTTGGATTAAAATCAACCAAAATGAATAAAAATTTACTACTAATTATCTTACTATTTTTTAGCTTTCAAATGACCACTTTTTCGCAAGAAGGAAAGTTAGAAAAAGGGAAAGAAAGTATTAAAACGTCTAAATCTTCTGGAAGCTCAGGTACTGTTACTTCAAAAAAATCTACTTCAAGGAGAAGTACTATTAATAATAATTCTAATGACAATCCGTTTGCAAGTATTCTTTGGGGAATTGCTGCCTATACTTTTTATGGCGTTTTAGTTGAATCTCCTTGGGAAATGAATGGAAGAATGCACGATGCAGAAATTTCTAATTATCCATACAAAGAAGCAAGATATGGGAATTTCATTTATACAGATTCTACGAATTATAATAGCACTCGTTTCGATATTACCAACAATTTTGTGCGAGAAAGCAAAAATTTATATGGAAATAATTTTGGTGTAAATTTTCGTTTTCTAAAACGTTTTGCTTTGGATGTAGATTATTTATATCTTTCTGAAAACGTGAATGGAAAACAAGATTCATTTGCTTTATATTCGGCTTTATTAAAGTATTACAGAATTAGAACGCAACGTTTTGATGCTTGGTTCGGTTTGGGAATTTTGCACGCAGGAAGCAATGTAAAAGAAACACGTTTTGGACTTGGTTTTGGAGCAGAATTATTTATTACAAAACCAATAAGTATCGATTTTTCGCACAAATGGACTGTTATAAATCAAGAAGAGGTTCATAAAACAAAAGTGCTCCTAAAATATCATCTTAAAAATTACCATATTTCTTCTGGTTACGAACATTTTAAGATTGGGGTTTCTAAAATAAAAGCTTTATCGATTGGTGTTGGAGCAAGTTTTTAGTTTTACAGAATACTTAAAAAAATGAACTCTAACTCTGTAATTTAAACAAGAGATAATTTTAAAGGCTAATTCTGGATTTCTGTTTTCACAGGAATAATAAAGTGGATTTTTTTAAGTAAGAAATAGAATATTTTAATTTTTTTTACCCAGTTTTTTACTCAGAAAGAGTTTTAGAGTAATTTTTTAATTACTTGCAACAGTTGGAAAAAACTCATTAATTACTTTTAGCTCTGTTCTAAAAGCGACCATTTTATCTGCAAATTTTAAACCATCTTTTTGCAATTTATCTGCATCAAATTGATAGTAATCGTCTAAATCTTCTCTTGTATTTGCTGTATATTGTACAGAATAGGTTTTTCCACCCATTTCTTCGTCTACCAAAACTTGGGTAAGTTTTGCTGATAAGAATCTACCAGTATTTAAAACATCTAAAATGTGTGTTTCCATCCAAGTTAGCCATTCTTCGTGTACACTTTCATCTATATTTATTGTTACGTTGTATATATACATTATATTTAGGTTTTAGTGGTTAGTATATAATAGTTAGTATTAAAACCTAACAACTATCTACTAATTCCTATAAATCGTCTCCTCTTAATTTTCTATATTTTTTCCTTGCTTCTACTAAGTAAATACTAGAAGGATGCTCGAAAATTATTTTTTGATAATATTCTTGTGCTTTCTCTGTATTCCCTAAAAAATTATATAATTCTGCCATTTCATAATAGACATCGTCCGTTAAAAAACCTTGATTGTCTGTAGCCACAATTTTGGCAAAATTTAAAATTGCTTCCTCGTATTTCTTTTGTTTTATATGCAATTTTGCAATCTTAAAATGCACGTTATTTGTAATTGGAACAAAACCACCATTCAACTCTTTTAATGTTTCGTTTTCTAAGACAGAATTTAGCACTTTTATGGCTTCGTCATCTTTATTTTGGTACGCCAACAATTCTGCTTGTGCATATTCTTTTAATCCTGATGGAATAGAATCTAAAGGTTCGTTATCGGATATTATTAAAAATAAATCGACTGCATCATTCGCAATTAATTGTGTTGTAGATCCTTTTAAAACTTTTAATTGTGCTTTTGCCCACGTAAAATCGCCTTTAAAATAACTTGTTTGTGCAACTTTAAAACGAGCTTCTTGCGCCAATTCGTGGTTTTTTAATTGCGTTTGAATTTGTGAAAAATAAATTAATGCCTTGTTGAATTTTCCAGTAAATACTAAAACATCTCCCAGTTTTAATTTGATTCTTGCTTTGTCGAATTTAGAACTAGAATAGCCAATTGCCTCCTGTAAAACTTCTTTTGCTTCTTCTGGTTTGTTGGCAGAAAATGTTAGAAAATCGGCATATTCTACTTGTATTTTTATGGTTGAAGTATTTTTACCATATTCTTTAAAAAGTGATTGAAACAATGTTTCTGCTTCAGGGTTTTTTGTAGCTACAGCTATTTTTGAGAGGTATAAATTAGCATCAATTTTTTCCTCTTTTATTTTTGAAGTTTCTTTAATAAAGTTGAAGCATTCTGCTGAAGCTTCAAAATTATTGTTCTCGAAAGCAATTTTTCCAATCGTAAAAATGGAAGATAAATCAGTAGAATTTCTTTGATATAAAGCTTTTTCTTGAATAAATGCTTTCCTGAAATCTTTTTGTTGTGCAAATAACCAGCTTAAAAGCATGTTCCAAACATCTTTTGGTTGGCTAATGGATTTTCTTAATAGTGTTTTTCTGAATAAGATATTCGCTTCATTTTCGGAATCGTCAGTAATATATTTACTAGCATATCTTTGCACTAAATTAAAATATTGCTCGTTTTTATCAACGAGATTTATATAAGATTCAAACATTTGTTTAAAGTCTCCTTTTTCTCCATAAATTTGTGCAATTTGGAAACTATAATTTGCATTTTTATTCTTTTCCATTGCTTTCTCATAAGCCAAAATTGCATTGTCTAATAAGTTGTAATCTTTAAAAAGACGTCCAATAATTCCACCATAAGCAGGGGTTTTATCCAAAGAATTTAAAGCTAAATCGTAATTAATTTTTGCTTGTTCTTTTAATTGCTGTCTTTCGTAATTATAACCTAAATAAACATATAAATAAATTTGAGAAGCATTGGATCTAATTCTTGTTTTTAGTAAGTTTTCTGCTTCTTTAAATTTATCTGTTTCTTGATAACAAGCAATTAAACGACCTAAATAAGTGGTGTTAAAAGGTGTTTTGTTATAGAGTTTTTTAAAAATCTGAGTTGCTTTTTCATATTCTCCTTCTCTGTAATAATTTTCCGCAAGCAAATATTCGTTTTGTGTTGCTTGTTGTGGGGTTTGTTGTGCAACAATAAAACTGCTGATAGTAAAAAAAATAAGAAAAAAGAAGTTTTTCATAGACATCAAATATAAACAACAAAAATGTTAAATTTTTATTAAAGCAATCTCTTTTTAAAGGCTCTTTGTAACATTTTGGCACGAAACTTGTCTTTAAAGTATATAACCAATCAAATCTTAATATTATGAATACTTTTACTCAACAATACCAAACAGCAAAAAGCAACTCTAAAAAGTTCATGAAAAACGGACAAATATCTGCGTATTTAAACGCTCTTTCAGAAATGAATAAATACAAAAGATTAATGGTAGCAGTGGTTTCAAATTAGTCTACAGTTTTTCAGTCTTCAGTATGCAGTCATTTTGTGACTGGAAACTAAAAACACAAACAAGCTGACTGACGACTGGTAACTGCCAACTGCTTACTGAATCATTTCGAACCCACAATAAGGAACCAATACATCTGGTATTTTAATTCCGTCTTTGGTTTGATAGTTTTCTAAAATTCCTGCTAAAACACGTGGTAATGCTAAAGAACTACCATTTAAAGTATGTGCAAGCTCACTTTTACCTTCTTTGTTTTTAAAACGAAGCTTTAATCTATTTGCTTGAAAAGTTTCAAAATTTGAAGCCGAACTAATTTCTAACCATCTGTCTTGTGCTGTAGAAAATAATTCAAAATCGAATGTTAAAGCAGCTGTAAAACCAGTATCTCCACCACACAAACGTAAAATTCTGTAAGGTAATTTTAATTCTCTTAAAATATCTTTAATGTGCTCTACCATATCACTTAAAGCGTGATACGATTTATCTGGATGCTCCACTCTTACAATCTCTACTTTATCGAATTGATGCAATCTATTTAAACCACGAACATGTGCTCCATAACTTCCAGCTTCACGTCTAAAACAAGGTGTGTAGCCAGTTGCAGTTATTGGAAAATCGCTTTCCTGAATTAAATTTCCACGAAACATATTTGTAATTGGTACTTCTGCAGTCGGAATTAAATACAAATCGTCTACAGTAGAATGATACATTTGTCCGTCTTTATCTGGTAATTGCCCAGTTGCAGTAGCAGATGCAGCATTCACCAAATGCGGCACTTGGTATTCTTTATAACCAGCTTCAATATTTTTATCTAAAAAATAGTTGATTAATGCACGCTGTAATCTTGCTCCTTTTCCTTTGTAAACAGGAAAACCTGCACCCGTAATTTTTGTACCTAATTCAAAATCGATAATGTCGTATTTCTTTGCCAATTCCCAATGAGGAAGTGCATTTTCTCCTAAATCAGGAATAATTCCTTCTTTAAAAATTTCTTCATTATCTTCTTCCGAATTTCCAGCTTTTACAGAAGCATGAGGAATGTTAGGTATTTGATATAATAAATTCTGAAGCTCATCTGCAAAACCATTTAAAGTTTCAGACAATTCTTTAGATTGCTCTTTTAACTGACTTGTTTTTTCTTTTAAAATGTTGGCTTTTTGTACCTCACCAGATTTAAAAAGTCCACCAATTTCTTTGGATAAAGTATTAGATTCCGCTAAAACATCGTCTAAAGCAACTTGTGTAGCTCTTCTGTTTTCATCTGCATTTAAAACTTTCTCAATAATAGCTTCTGCATCCGCAAAATTACGTTTTGCCAATCCTGCTAAAACTACTTCTTTGTTTTCTCTAATAAATTGTACTTGTAACATTTTGTAAGAATTTAAGAATGCAAATATATAATTTGTGTAGTAGTTTCAATACAAAAATTCCATCTTAATCTTTCCAAAGGGAAGAGGCAAGCAAACCTTCAAAGATTATGTTACAAAAATTAAAAAATTTTAATAAACGTTATTTTTTCAGGAAAAATTTTCACAAGAGTGTTTTCCCCTTTGGGATATTAAAGGGGCTTTTATTTCTTAATATAATTTCTTGCAGTTTCTTCATCTTTTTTAAGTTGAAGAATTAATGAATCCAAAGAATCGAATTTTTCTTCGTCACGTAAAAAGTAAATCAAATCTATCGTTAAAATCTTTCCATATAAGTCCTGATTGAAATCAAAAAAATGCACTTCAATTGTTTGATGATTTCCATTTACGGTTGGTCTATTTCCGATATTCATCATCCCAAAAATAGTACTGTTTTCTATGGTAGATTTTATAACGTAGACACCAGTTTTAGGAATTAGTTTATAATCTTCTTCGATATCTATATTTGCTGTAGGATAACCTATTTTACCACCTAATTTTTTTCCGTTAACAACTTTGCCTTTCAACATAAAATTATACCCTAAATAATTGTTGGCAGTTTTTAAATTTCCATTGGCTAAAGCACGTCTAATTTTTGTAGAACTTACAGAAACATCGTCAATATCTTGTGCTGGAATTTCTTCTACCTTAAAATCGTATAAATGGCTATATTCTGTTAGTTGCTGAATATTTCCTTCTCGGTTTTTACCAAAATGATGATCGTAACCAATAATTAATTTCGAAATATTAAATTGATTTACCAAAACATCTCGAACAAATTCAAGTGCTGTCATTCTAGAAAAATCTCGACTAAAAGGATGTATAATTAAATAGTCTAATCCGGTTTTTTTAAGGAGTTTTTCACGTTCGTTAATCGTATTAATCAACTCGATGGAAGCATCTTTTTGCAAAACCATTCTTGGATGTGGAAAAAAAGTAAGTAATACAGATTTTTTCCCAGCTTCTTTCGCTTCAGAAACCAGTTTTTCTAATATTTTTTGATGCCCAAAATGCACACCATCAAAGGTTCCAATAGTAACAAATGTTTTTTCTTCGGTCGAAAAATTAGATATATCTATAATCGTTTTCAAAAAATATGCTTTTCTAAGAGCAAATGTACAACACTAAAGGTTTAAATTTTATTGAATTTAATAGATTATTCGAATGAGATTATGATAAATTTTGTCGCTTTATTTATTAAAAACATAAAATAATAGGTCAAATAATTAATAATTCAAAAAAAATTGTATTTTGCATAACTGTTAACAAATTAATTCAAATTATGATAAAAAAGATTTTACTACTTGTATGTATTGCATTCAGCAGTACTGTTATGGTTGCTCAAACCACTGTAACAGGGACAGTTAAAGATGCACTCACAGGAGACTTACTTCCTGGAGCAAACATTAAAATTTCTAGAAAAGCTGTAGGTACAACTACAGATTTCGATGGAGAATTCGTGTTAAAAGTTTCAGACAAACCACCTTTTACCATCGAAATTTCGATGATTGGTTTTAAAACGGAGGAAGTTGAAATTACTAAAAACAACCAAAAGGTAGATGTTACTTTAACAGAAAACGAAACCTCTTTAGACGAAATTGTTATTTCTGCATCAAGAACTCCAGAACGTATTATGGAGTCTCCAGTAACCGTGGAAAGAATGGATGCTAGAGCAATTAAAAACACATCTGCTCCATCTTTTTATGATGGTTTAGAAAATTTAAAAGGTGTAGATGTTAACACAAACAGTTTAACCTTTAAATCTGTAAATACTAGAGGTTTTGCAACATTCGCGAATACACGTTTTATGCAGTTAGTGGATGGTATGGACAATTCTTCTCCTGCTCTTAACTTTGCGATTGGTAACTTATTAGGAATGTCGGAATTAGACGTAAATACAGTAGAATTACTTCCTGGAGCATCTTCTGCCTTATATGGTGCAAATGCATTTAACGGAATTATGTTTATGACAAGTAGAAGTCCTTTTAATGACCAAGGAATAAGTGTTTCTTTAAAAGGAGGTATTACAAGCCAAAATGCAGGGGGAAACAATGAATTTACTGATTTTAACATTAGAATGGCTTATGCTTTTTCTAATAAGTTTGCTGCAAAAGCAACACTTTCTGTATTAAATGGTACAGATTGGTTTGCAACAGATTATAGAAACACAACTGCAGGAGTTAGGGGAGCTGTTTTATCTGCTGGAGATAGAAATACTGTAAACGATTACAATGGTGTAAATGTTTATGGAGATGTTGCTGCAACAAATTTAGGTCCTGCAATTGGAAGGGTAAGTAGAACAGGTTATAACGAAAGAGATTTAATGGATTATGGAGTAGAAAGCGTTAAGTTTGGAGGATCTCTTAACTATAGACCCTTTGGAGATGATCGATTAGAAATAATCTGGAACTCTAAAATAGGAACAGGAACTACACAATATTTGGGTGGACAAAAATATAGTATTAAAAACTTTTTCTTACAACAACACAAATTAGAGGTAAAAGCTAAAAACTTTTTTGTTAGAGGATATGTTACTAGCGAAGATGCTGGAGATTCTTACAATACATTATTTGCGGCTTTAAATGTAAATAGAGCTTGGAGTTCAGACCAAAACTGGTTTACAGAATACGCTGGAGCTTATCTTGGTGCGGTTCCAGGAGTACAGGCATCTAATCATATAGCCGCTAGAGCCTTTGCAGATAGAAATCGTTTAATACCCGGTACACCTGCTTTTGAACAGGCTTTAGATAAGGTTACATCAGATCCTGACTTATTAACTGGAGCAAAATTTAGAGATCAAACCAAATTATATCATTCTGATATAAATTATAATTTTCAAGATATAATTGATTTTGCAGAAGTGCAAGTTGGTGGGTCTTACAGAAGGTATTCTTTAAACTCTTTTGGTAATATATTTACAGATGCAGATGGTCCTATTGATTATGATGAGTATGGTGTATATACGCAAGTACAAAAAAACTTTTTAGAAGAAGATCGTTTAAAAGTTACAACATCTTTACGTTATGACAAAGCACAAAATTTTGATGGTAATTTTTCTCCAAGAGTTTCTTTAGCTTATGCTGCTGGTGAAAATAAAAATCAAAATTTTAGAGCTTCTTTTCAAACAGGTTTTAGAAATCCAACGACACAAGATCAATACATTGGTTTAGATGTTGGTAATGCTATTTTGGTAGGTTCTGCTCCAGATAATTTAGATAAAAGTGTTCAATACTTAGATAGTAATGGAGGCACTCAATCTATAAGTATTAGAGATGCTTATGAAAACTCTTTTACAATAGAAAGTGGTGGTGCTGTAGCAGCAGATGTAGATTTAGTAAAACCAGAAAAGGTTACTGCTTTTGAAGTAGGTTATAGAGGCTTGGTAAATACAGGAGAAGAATCTAGAATTACCGTAGATTTAAGTGTATATTATAATCTATATGAAGACTTTATTGCAAATAAGAATGTTTTAGTACGTGGAACAGATAATACACTTAAAGTAGCACAAGTTTATACAAACACAAATGCAGATATTAATTCTTACGGAGCAACTTTAGGATTAAATACTAAAATTTTAAATGGATTTGACTTAGGTTTAAATTATACCTATGCAAAATTTGATTTTGACCAAGCATCAGATCCTGGTTTTGAAGCTGGCTTTAATACACCAGAACACAAAGTAAAATTACAATTTGGTCATACTAATTTATTTAAAAATTTTGGATTTAATTTTAACGCAAGATGGCAAGACGAATTTTTATGGGAATCTACATTCGTAGACGCGATGATAGGAGACAGATTAGTATTAGATGCACAAATTAACTATGCTTTACCATCTATAAAATCTATATTTAAAATAGGTGGGGCAAACTTAACAGGACAAGAGTATTTAAGTGCGCCAGGAGTTGGTGCAATAGGTTCACAATACTACCTTTCTTGGACAATTAATAACTAATAAAAATAAGATATTTTATGAAAAATTATAAATATATAGCACTATTTCTTTTGTCTTTAGGCGTTATGTCTTGTGAAGAGAATACAGATTTTGATCCAATTTTAGAAGAAGTTAAACCAGAAGTAACTTTAAGTACAAATGGTTTAGACTTTTCTAAATACGTAGCTGTAGGAGCTTCTTTTACAGCAGGTTTTACAGACGGAGCTTTGTTTAAAAACGCGCAAGAAAATTCATTTCCAAATATTTTAGCAACAAAATTTAAAGCAGCTGGTGGAGGAGATTTTAATCAACCTTTAATGGGCGATAATACTGGAGGTTTTGTTTTGGGAAGTACTGTTGTACAACCACCAAGGTTGGTATTTAACCCTGTTACTAGTACACCTGTAAGATTAGATGCAATCCCAACTACCAGCTTAACATCACGTGCAGACGGTTCTTCTTTTAAGAATTATGGAATTCCAGGAGCAAAAAGTTTTCATTTAACTTTTGCTGGATATGGAACATTAAACCCATATTTTGGAAGAATGGCTTCTAGTGCTGGAGCAACTGTTTTGGGAGATGCTTTAGCACAACAACCAACATTTTTTACTTTAAGTGAAGTTGGTGGAAATGATGTTTTAGGTTTTGCTACTTCTGGTGGTTCTGGTGTAGATCAGAAAAACAATCCAGATGCTGCAAGTTATGGACCAAATGACATAACAAGTCCATTAGTTTTTAACCAAGTCTTTAATGGAATGGTTTCTGCTTTAACTGCTGGAGGCGCAAAAGGAGTAATTGCTACAGTACCAGATATTAGTCTATTACCTTTCTTTACAACTGTTCCTTACAACCCAGTACCAATGAATGAAGCAACAGCAACTGCTGTTAATGGTGCTTATGCAGCTTATAATGGAGGAATTAAACAAGCTTTTGGAGCATTAGTAGCTGGTGGAGCTATGACCCAAGCAGCTGCAGATGCAGAAATAGCGAAAAGAACAATTTCTTTTGCGGCAGGTCAAAATGCAGTTGTAATTGTAGATGAAGACTTAACAGATTTAGGAGCTATTAATCCTGCTTTTGCCGCTTTAAAACAATTAAGACAAACAACTCCAGAAGATTTGTTAGTATTGCCAAGCTCGTCTTTTATAGGAACTTTAGCAGATCCAGGAAACCCAGCTAGTGTAAATGGAGTTGGTGTTGCTTTGGCAGACAATTGGGTTTTAACGCCAGAAGAGCAACTAGCTATAAAAACTGCTACAGAAGCTTATAATACAACAATTACAAACCTTGTAAACTCTAACAATAATATAGCATTAATAGATTTAAATGCTATTTTAAGAGAAGCTGCTAACGGAATTAAGTTCGATAGCTATATAATGACAACTGGTTTGGTTACAGGTGGTTTAGTTAGTTTAGATGGTATCCATTTAACAGGAAGAGGTTATGCACTAATGGCTAATAAAATGTTAGCTGCAATAGATGCTAAGTTTGGTTCTAACTTTACATTAGCAACAGATGGTTTAGCGAAAGCAGACGATTATCCTACAAACTATTCTCCAGCATTGAGATAGTCTAAAAATAATTATATATAGAAAAAGGTTGAGAATTAATTCTCAACCTTTTTTGTTTATTATAAGTAATTAATTTTAAGAAAGCATTGCAACTGCTCTTTTTAAAGCAGTAATCATGATGTCTATTTCCTCTTTTGTGTTGTAAAAAGAGAAAGAAGCTCTTACTGTTCCAGGAATTTTATAGAAATCCATAATTGGTTGTGCACAATGGTGTCCTGTTCTTACAGCAACACCTAATTTATCTAAAATTACACCAATATCATATGGATGAATTTCGCCAACGTTAAAAGAAATAACCGCCGTTTTTTCTGAAGTTGTTCCGTAAATTTTTAAACCTTCGATTTTTAATAATTCTTTGGTTCCGTATTTTAATAATTCGTCTTCGTAAGAAGCAATGTTATCAAAACCAACAGCATTCATATAATCTATTGCAGTACCAAAAGCGATTCCTCCACAAATGTTTGGAGTTCCAGCTTCAAATTTATGAGGCAAACCTGCATATGTAGTTTTTTCGAAAGTAACAGTATCTATCATTTCTCCTCCACCTTGATATGGAGGTAATTTCTCTAACCACTCTTGTTTTCCATACAACATTCCAACGCCTGTTGGGCCACACAATTTATGTGCAGAAGCCACATAGAAATCAACATTTAAAGCTTGTACATCTGGTTTTATGTGTGGAGTTGCTTGTGCTCCATCAATTAAAACAGCAGCACCAAATTTGTGTGCAGTTTCTATAATTTCTTCAATAGGATTTACAGTTCCTAAAGCGTTTGAAACATGATTACAAAAAACTAATTTTGTCTTTTCGTTTACTAAATTATGATAAGCTTTCATGTCCAAAGAACCATCTTCTAACATTGGAATTACCTTTAAAATAGCACCAGTTTTTTCACATAACATTTGCCAAGGAACAATATTAGAATGATGTTCTAAGGCAGAAACGATAATTTCATCACCTTTATTTAAAAGTGATGCAAAACCAGATGCAACTCTGTTTATAGAATCAGTTGTACCAGAGGTTAAAATAATTTCATAGGCATGTTTTGCATTAAAATGATGCTGAATTTTAATACGCGCTTCTTCATATTTATCAGTTGCTTCCTGGCTTAAAGTATGCACGCCTCTGTGAATATTTGCATTGTAATTGCTATAATAATCTACAATGGCATCAATAACAACTTGTGGCGTTTGTGAAGTCGCTGCATTATCGAAATACACCAAAGGTTTTCCGTTTATTTCTCTTTTAAGAATGGGGAAATCTGCTCTTATTTTATCAACATTTATCATACAAATCATTTTAAAGTACAAAGATAAAGGATGGAATTTTAAAGTTGTAAGAAAGTCGATATGATTTTCTTATTTTTACATTACTAAAATTTGTATTGATGAAAATTTTCAAGAGAATATTACTTTTATTAGCTGTTTTTATACTAATTGCTGTTATTTATAACTATCCGAAATTGAATATGTTATCTGGTTATTCAGCAAAAAACACAGCTTCTTCTGTTTTTCTTGGGAAAAGAACTTTACAATTGACAGATTCAACAGATAATAATTTTTCACCCGTAAATTTAGCAACCGATAGAGTTGATACAGAAAAGAAAATAGCTACTTCTTCTGCATTTGGTTTATTAACTAGAAAAGCGATTTACAGAGAAGGTTTAGGAGCAGTTTTAACCTTGGATGAAAGTGATGAAACAACGCCATATTTAGTTCCTAAAAGATTAAAACCTGATAATAAAACCCCTTTTCCTTATGGAAATGCTCCACAAAAAGACACAGTTTTTACGAATGTAGATTATCAAAAATTAGAAAAAGCAATTGATTTTTTGTTTGAAGAAAAAAATCAAACAAGAGCAGGAGTTGTAATTTATAAAAATCAGATTATTGCAGAACGTTATGCAGATGGATTTGATAAGACCTCAAAATTATTAGGTTGGTCTATGACGAAAAGTATTACTTCTACCATTTTTGGAATTTTGCAATCTCAAGGAAAATTAAACGTGCAAGACAAAGCTCCAATTAAAAGTTGGCAAAATGATGATAGAAAAAACATAACCATCCATAATTTATTACAAATGAATTCTGGTTTGGTTTGGGATGAAAACTACGAAGAGATTTCAGATGCGACAAGAATGCTTTTTTTAGAGCGAAACATGACCAAAGAGCAAGAAAAAAAGCAATTAGAAGGAAAACCTAACGAAAGTTGGAATTATTCCTCTGGAACGACTAATTTGCTTTCAGGAATTTTAAGAAGTCAGTTTAAAACACATCAAGAGTATTTAGATTTTTGGTACACAAACTTAATAGACAAAATTGGCATGAACTCCATGACTGTTGAAGCCGATTTGGATGGAAATTACGTAGGTTCTTCTTATGCTTGGGCAACTGCAAGAGATTGGGCAAAATTTGGTTTATTGTATTTACATCGTGGAAATTGGAATGGAACGCAACTTTTTAATGAATTTTGGACAGATTATGTTGTAGCACCTACACCAACTTCCGATGGTTGGTATGGAGCACAATTTTGGTTAAATTCTTCAGGAAGATATCCAGATGTTTCTAAAAAAATGTTTTTCGCAAGTGGTTATCAAGGCCAAAACGTATATATTTTACCTGATGAAGAGTTGGTAATTGTTCGTTTGAGTTTGACAAAAAATGCGGATCAGAATGAGTTTTTAAAAGGTGTTGTTGAAAGCGTAAAGTAGTTTCTTTCGCATTAAGAATCGAGGCATTGTTGGAGCTCTTTTTACTTTGAACCTACTTTTAGTAAATTCATAAAAAGATACTTATAATTTGTGCAAATACAAAAAGGGAATACCCAAATAATTTTGAAACAAAAAAACCACTCAATCTTATAGTTAAGATTAAGTGGTTTATAATAATTTAATTGTTTGTTTACTTCTTTCCGCCAATTAAACCTATGGCTACAGTTACAATTCCCAAGGCAATTGTAATGTAAGAGTTGGTATTATCTTGTGCTTTTACAAGGTCTAAATCACCAATTGAAACTTGTGCTTCTGGCTGAATCATAGTGTAAATTCCATAACCTAATAAAATAAGCCCTGCTACTAATAATACTGTTTTAATACTTTTGTTCATGATGTTGATTTTTTATAAAGTTAGTTAATTTATTACAAACTTAAAAAAACTATATAACTGACATTAACTTGTTTAGAACAAATGTGGACTGTATTACTTACAAATCAAAACCCATATTAACGCCTAATTTTTTGGCTATTAATTTAGTAATTCGTTGTTTTACTTCTGGTATTTTAACACTTTCTAACACAGTATTTGCAAAAGCATACATTAATAATGCTTTTCCTTCTTTTTTTGGAATTCCACGTTGTTGCATGTAAAATAAAGCATCATCATCTAATTGACCAATTGTACAACCGTGAGAACATTTTACATCATCTGCAAAAATTTCTAGTTGAGGTTTTGCGTTTATAGTTGCTCTATCGCTAATTAAAACATTGTTGTTTTGCTGATATGCATTCGTTTTCTGAGCTTCTTTTTCAACAATTACCTTACCATTGAAAACACCTGTAGAACGTTCATCAAAAATTCCTTTATAATCTTGGTGAGACTCACAATTTGGCTCTATATGATGTACTAAAGTATGATGATCTACATGTTGTTTTCCTTCAATAATTGTAATTCCTTTTAAGATAGAATCGATATGTTCTCCTCTTTGATAAAAGTTTAAATTATTTCTAGTGATGTTTCCTCCGAAAGAAAAAGTATGTACAGAAACGATACTATTCGATTTTTGTTCGATATAAGCATTGTCTACCAAAGATGCTTTTAAATCGTCATTCTGAATCTTATAAATATCTACAGTTGCATCTTTTGCTGCAAAAACTTCTGTTACAGCATTTGTTAAAACTGGGTTAGAAGTTAAACTTTGGTGACGTTCTATAATTTGAACGTGCGCATTCTGTTCTACAACAATTAAGTTTCTTGGTTGTAACATGGTTGCAGCTTCAGAACCTGTAGTAAAGTTTATAATTTGAATTGGCTTTTCAACCTCTGTATTTTTTGGAATATTTATGTAAGCACCTTCGTTTGCAAATGCAGTATTTAAAGAGGTTAAATTGTCTTGTTTTGCAATTTTATTGAAATAATTATCAATAACAGCTTTGTATTTTGGTTTTGTTAATGCAGATGACATTAAGCAAACATCAATTTTATCGTGAGTAGTTTCTGATAAAAATGAGCTGTATTTTCCATCAATAAAAACGATTTTATACGAATCTATATCATGAATAAAGTATTTTTTTACGTGTGCTAACTCAATTGCATTTTCTTTATGAGGAAATAAGCTATAATCTTGCTTTAAAACTGAGTTTAAAGAAGTGTATTTCCAAGCTTCCAATTTTCTTGTTGGGAAACCTAAATTTTCAAAATTTTGAAGCGCTTCTGAACGAATCTCGTGAATATCCGAATTGGTGTCTACACGATTTTCAAATGCTACGTATGATGATATTAATTTATCTTTTAATTCCATTTTTCTATAAGTTTCAGGTTTAAAGTTTCTTTTGTTTCAAGTTGTTGCTTACTTAAACTTATTTCCTTTAAAATCCTTTTTATTTAAATAGCCGATAAAATTTGCTATTTTTCTACTCAAGCTTTCACACTCAGTAATTAATTGTTTTAATTGTTCTTCAGAAATATATTCTGAATCAAAAAGTCTGTATGATTGAGAACGTGTTTCTCCTGCAGAACCTTTTGCTATTGATAAATATTGTCTAAACTCTAAATTTCCATCTCTTTCAAAACCTTCAGCAATATTGTCCATAACAGAGCCTGATGAAGCTTTTATTTGATCTTTAAAGCGATAATCATTTTTTAACTCTGTGTTTTTAGAGATAGAAATAACTTCTTGAGACAATTTTCTCGCGAGTTGCCATATTTCTAAATCTTCGAATCTTCTAATAGTAGCCAAAACCTGAAACTTTAAACAATAGAAACAATTTTTTAAACTAACTCTTTCTTAATCCAATCATATCCTTTTGCTTCTAACTCTAAAGCTAAAGAAGCATCACCTGTTTTTACAATTTTTCCATCATGTAAAACGTGAACAAAATCTGGAACGATATAATCTAATAAACGTTGGTAATGCGTAATTACAATTACTGCATTATCTTTCGATTTTAATTTGTTAACTCCATTTGCAACGATTCTTAAAGCATCTATATCTAAACCTGAATCAGTTTCATCTAAGATGGCTAATTTTGGCTCTAACATAGCCATTTGAAAGATTTCGTTACGTTTCTTTTCTCCTCCTGAAAAACCTTCGTTTAAAGATCTCGATAAGAATTTACGGTCTATTTCTAATAATTCAGATTTCTCACGAATCATTTTTAACATGTCTTTTGCAGGCATGTCTTCTAAACCTTTTGCTTTACGAGTTTCGTTAATGGCAGTTTTTATAAAGTTGGTTACAGAAACTCCAGGAATTTCTACAGGATATTGAAAAGATAAGAAAACACCATTGTGTGCTCTTTCTTCAGGAGCAAGTTCGCTAATATCTTCACCATTTAACTCTATGCTACCAGCAGTAACTTCGTACTCTTCTTTACCAGCAATAATGTTTGCCAAAGTACTTTTTCCAGCACCATTTGGTCCCATAATTGCATGAACCTCTCCAGCTTTTACTTCTAAATTTAATCCTTTTAAGATAGATTTATCGTCTATACTCGCTTGTAAATTCTCTATTTTTAACATCGCTTTTTGCGTTTATTTTTTTGATAATATTTTTTCTAATTTTTTGAAATCTTCTGGAGAATGCTGAATAATTACTTCTGCATTTTTTTCTTTTGCAAAATCTTCAAACTTGTCCATACTTTCTAAAGTTTGTTTTGCATCATAATTAAATGAAGGAACTCCTTTATTTATTCTGTTTTCTTCGAAATGATACAAATCTCCTGTTAATAAAATAGGCTTTTCTAAACCTAAATCAACATATAAAACTTGGTGCCCAACTGTATGTCCTGGCATGTATTTTATAACAACAGTTCCATCTCCGAAAACATCATAATCTCCATTTATTTTTTTTACATTCTTTAATTCAGCAACTGCAGGATTTTTAGTTTTTAAAGTATCTCCTAAAACTGAATTGTATTCATTTTCTTGAACAATCCAAGTTGCATCTTTCATGTAATTTGCATGACCTGTATGATCGAAATGTGAATGAGACATGGCAAAATACTTAAAATCATCAATTTTAAAACCAATCGTTTTTAATTGATTCGCCAATGAATCTGGTCTTTGAATTCTAAAAACGCCACTTGGTTCATCAAAAGGTTCTGGCATAACTAATTGTTCTGGCAAACCTGCATCCCACATTAAGTTTCCTTTTGGATGTTCAATTACGTAATATGCATCTGTAAACTGCTTTGTTTGTCCAGTATACGTTGTGTCTTGAGAAAAAACTTCTAACTTTTTTACAAAAATAGAACCACCAACTAATTGATGTAATTTTACTTTTGGTTTCGAAACTTCTTCGACCTTTTTTTCTGATTTTTTACAGCTTACAACGCTAATTGCAAGGAATAAGAAAAGTATTTTTTTCATTTTGATTGAATTTTATCCTACAGAACCTTCTAAAGAAATTTCCAATAATTTTTGAGCTTCCACAGCAAATTCCATTGGTAATTTATTTAATACTTCTTTACTAAAACCGTTTACGATTAAAGCGATTGCTTTTTCAGTATCAATTCCACGTTGGTTACAATAGAAAAGTTGGTCTTCACCAATTTTACTTGTAGTTGCTTCGTGTTCTATTTGTGCTGTCTTATTTTTTACTTCAATATATGGAAACGTATGTGCACCACAAGCATTTCCCATTAAAAGAGAATCACATTGAGAGAAATTACGTGCATTTTCTGCTCTCGAATTAATCTGAACTAAACCTCTGTATGAATTTTGAGAATTACCTGCAGAAATACCTTTAGAAATAATGGTAGATCTTGTGTTTTTCCCTAAATGAATCATTTTGGTTCCAGTATCTGCTTGCTGAAAGTTGTTTGTAACTGCAATCGAATAAAATTCACCCACAGAATTGTTCCCTTTTAAAATACAAGAAGGATATTTCCAGGTTACTGCAGAACCAGTTTCAACCTGTGTCCAAGAAATTTTTGCATTGTTTTCGCACAAACCTCTTTTGGTAACGAAGTTATAAACGCCACCTTTTCCTTCTTTATTTCCAGGATACCAGTTTTGTACAGTAGAATATTTAATTTCTGCATCGTCCATTGCAATTAATTCTACAACAGCTGCGTGTAATTGATTTTCGTCTCTACTTGGTGCTGTACAACCTTCTAAATAAGAAACATAACTACCTTTATCTGCAACTACTAAAGTTCTTTCAAACTGTCCAGTTCCACCTTCGTTAATTCTAAAATATGTAGATAATTCCATTGGACATCTTACGCCTTTTGGAATGTAACAGAAAGATCCATCAGAAAAAACTGCCGAATTTAATGCTGCATAAAAGTTATCTGTAGTTGGCACAACAGTTCCTAAATATTTACGAACCAATTCTGGATGTTCTTGAATTGCTTCTGAAATTGGCATAAAAATAATACCTTTTTCACCTAATGTTTTCTTGAAAGTTGTTGCAACAGAAACAGAATCCATTACAATATCTACAGCAACATTAGCTAATTTTTTTTGTTCGTCTAAAGAAATTCCTAAACGCTTAAAAGTGTCCAATAATTCTGGATCAACCTCGTCTAAAGAATTTAATTTAGGCTTCTTTTTTGGTGCAGAATAGTAAGCAATGTCATTAAATTTTGGTTTCTCATAATTCACATTTGCCCAATCTGGCTCTTCCATTTGTTCCCAAACTCTGTAAGCTTCCAAACGCCATTCAGTCATCCATTCTGGCTCGTTTTTCTTTTTAGAAATTGCGCGAACAACATCTTCACTTAACCCTACAGGAAAAGTATCACTTTCTATATCTGTATAAAAACCGTATTTATATTCTTGGGTTTTTAATTCTTCTTCTAATTGCTCTTCTGTATATTTTGACATCTTTTTTTCTAAATTTTAAAGTGAAAATGACTCTCCACAACCACAAGTTCTGTTGGCATTTGGGTTGTTAAAAACAAATCCTTTTCCGTTTAAACCACCAGAATATTCTAATGTGGTTCCAACTAAATATAAAAAGCTTTTTTTGTCGACAATGATTTTTACGTCATTTTCTTCAAAAACTTTATCGTTTTCTGCTTTTTTGTTATCGAAAGTTAAATCGTAAGACAAGCCCGAACAACCACCACTTTTAACACCAACTCTCACAAAATCTGTTGTAGCGTCAAAACCATCGTCCGTCATAAGTTCAATGACTTTCTTTTTTGCTGTATCTGAAACTTTTATCATAATTTTAAATAGATTAAATCTAAATTGGGTGCAAATATACAATATAAGTCGCAGAAAACCACAGAACTTTCATTATGAAACGTAATGTAGCAATTGGTTTTATTGATTATTTGTTGAATGAAGAATTGTTAACAAATTCTTCGTCGGAAAGTGATAGTAGAAAGGCTTTTAAATCGGCTTTCTCTTTGGTTGATAAATTTACACCACCATCATTTATTTTTTTCATTAAAGGATCTATAGTTGATGATCTTTGTAAACCTTCGGAATAATGATTGATAACTTCTTCTAAAGTTGCAAACCGTCCATCATGCATAAAGGGAGCAGTAAATTTTAGATTTCTAAGGGATGGCGATTTAAATTTTCCATTATCATTTGGGTCGCCAGTAACTTTTCCCAAACCTAAATCTGTAAAAGTTGCATCTAAACCATTGTTATGAAATTGGTTATCTGTCCAAAGCGGATTGTTGTTACTTCCATGACAATGAAAACAGTCTCCTTTTGCTTCGTCCATAAAAACATTAAATCCGTTTTGTTCTTCTGCAGTTAAAGTTGCTTTTCCTAAAAGGAATTTATCGAATTTGGAGTTTGCTGAAATTAGCGTTCTTTCGAATTGTGCGATTGCTTTTGTTACTAAAACAGAATCGATTGTTGAAGTTCCAAATGCTCGCAAAAACAAATCTGGATATGTTGAATTTCCTTGCAATTTCTCTACCACTTTTTTCCAATTCGAATGCATTTCAATCGGGTTTGAAACAGGTTCAAATGCTTGTTTTTCTAAACTGAAATCTTTTCCATCCCAAGTAAATTTCTCATTGAAATTCCATGCTAAATTAAATAATGGCATGGAGTTTCTGGTGCCGAAATTTCCATCTATTCCATCACTAAAACGTGTTTCGTCTGTAAATGCTTTTTTAGGATTGTGGCAAGTTGCACAAGATTGAGAATTGTCGCCAGAAAGCGATTTATCGAAAAATAATTTCTTTCCTAATGCAACACCTTCTTCAGTTAATGGGTTGTTTGTAGGAATTATTGGTGCAATTAATTTATCTGCAAATAATGTAGGAATTTCTAAATTATAAGGAACAGGTGTATAAATTTCTTCTTCTTTTGATGCGCAATTCATCAAAAATAAAAAAGAGAGAAGAAAAATAGATTTTGTTTTCATTTTTTAGAGACCTTTCGACTGCGCTCAAGGTGACATTTAATTTATTTATTGACGAACCTTCCCCAAAGAAAAAACCGATTTCCCATTTGCTCTCATCATTTTTTGAGCTTCGAAATTGCCCATTAAATTGGTGTTTAATTCATTTAAATTCCAAATATTTGGGTTTTTAAACCATTCTGCAATGTTTACTTTAATTTCAATTTCGGTGTTGTTTTTAATTTCCACTTTCCCAAGGTTTACTTCAAAAGAAGTGTCTTCGAATTTTAAATCTGCAGGATTTGTTCTGTCAACTGCTCTAATTGTGTGGTAATTAAAACCAGTTTCTTGGTTGTTATTGTCTATATATTTTCCATCAAACTGCATAAAATGATAACCTCCACCCAACATTGCAGGAACATCGAAACTCACAGAATTCAAAAATTGATAAGTACCATCTTTATTATCTTCATCAGAAAAACCAAAACGAAAAGAAAGATCGTAAGTGCCATTTTCTATATCTGAAATACTAATTTCTGTTCCAGAATTTTCGCCAACATCTACTAAAAGATTGTTTTTAGAGCCAATTAAATTTATGTTAGAAATTAAATAACGCAATCTTTCGATACTTAGTTTTTCTCCATTTTCGTTTGTGAATTTTAGCTCATTAAAATCTTGATTCGTTATTGGAACTCCATCCCAATTATGTGTAAATTTTAAATTTACAGAAGGTGGATTTACACAACAATCTAATTCTTCTTTACAGCTATTAAAAGCTAATAAAATAACGATTAATAAAAAACTATATTTTTTCATTTTTCTATTTAATTTGAATAATTAATACGTCTGTAAAACCCTTATTTTCAGAAATATTAAAATCAGCGCTACTACTTTCGCCAACTGCAATAATTGACTTGTTGTCTAATTCTACAACATCGTATAAAAAGTCGATTTCTGAGCCACCAATTGTTTTTTGCCATAATAATTTTCCGTTTTTATCAACTTTTAAAACGAGGGCATCATTTTGCCCATTGTTGGAAAAACCATTGTCTAAACTTCTGGAACTTCCAGCAACAATAAATCCATTATCTTGTGTTTTTGAAACTGACCTTGCAACATCGAAACTCGTTCCACCAATTGTTTTTTCCCAAATAATTTCTCCATTTGGAGCTATTTTTACGATCCAAACATCTGCAGCACCATTATTTTTTGCAACATCTTTGTCGGAACTTCTGGTGTCGCCAACAACGATAAAATTACCATCATTTGTGGCAGTTATTGCTCTTGCTTCGTCAATTTCGGAACCACCAAAACTTTTCTCCCAAAGTAAATCTCCAGTTTCAGAAATTTTAATTACCCAGAAATCATAGGTTCCTTTGTTGTTTTTTATGTTGAAGTCGTTACTATCGGAAGAACCAGCTAAAATATAACCATTATCAGCTGTTTTTACAACTCCTAAAGGTGCATCTGTAAAAGAACCACCATAATATTTACTCCATTCTAAAGTTCCAGAATTATCTGTTTTAATCACCCAATAATCGCCACCTGCGTGTTTTGATCCAGACGATTTTGCGTTTCCTTGTCCTCCAGAAGCAGAAACATCTAAAACACCAGTGATTAAAAAACCGTTATCGTTTGTTTCTAATAAAGAAGTTCCATAATCTGCTCCAGAAAAGCCGTATGTTTTTTGCCAAAGTAAATTTCCTGTTGAAGTGATTTTCAATAACCAAAAATCTTGAAAACCTGCGTTTGAAGTTACATTACCATCTGAACTTCTGGTGTAACCTAAAATAGCAAAATTACCATCTTTTGTTTGAATAATATCTGCAGCTCTATCATCTTCTGAACCACCAAAGTTTTTTTTCCATTCTAAAGAATTATCAGCCGAAAATTTAAGAACCCAAAAATCAAAAGATTCGTCTGTTTTTGTAGAAATATCGCTATTATTACTTTGAGTATAACCTGCAATAATATAACCACCATCAGTAGTTTTTGCAATTGCATTTGCAACATCGTTTTTAGAACCTCCTAATGTTTTTACAGTAATTTCTTGAACTAAATTTTCGTTGTTTTTAAATGCAATCCCATCATCATTAGAACAATTAAAAAATAATAAACAGACAAAAACCAGTAAAATATTTTTCAAAATATATTAAGATTTGCTTTTTCGAATAACGAATAAACCGCGATTTATATCACTAATAATAATATTTCCACTTGGTAAATATGGGTACACATTCCATGCTCCATTAAAAGCAGTGTTGTCGTTATCTGGATAGGTGTCAAAAAAACCAATTTCTGTAAAGCTCTTATTTGCTATATCTGAAATATCTATAATTCGAACTCCAGCAGTATAATTTGCCTGAAAAAATAAATTTCCTTTTACATATCCATTATGATCGATAGCTGCAGATTTCCCTAAATAATCGAAATGAAAAATAGGATTGTCTAAATCTGTAAAATCGAAAATAATTGTTCTTGTATTTACTCCTTTATCTCTTTCATCTAACTCATCTCCTAAAATAAAATATTTAGAATCTTCTGTAAACCAACCTTGATGGGTATAACCTATATTTGAGTAGCTTATAGCAGAGATTTTAACAGGATTTTCCTTGTCTGTAACATCTACAATTACCACTTCGTTTTCATTACTTCCAATAAGAATTTCTTTTCCTGTATAATCTAAATCAGGTCCATTATATGTTACCACTTGTGCATCATGCGAATACGCACTTTGCTCGAAACCTCCTGCCGCTACAACTTCAAAAGGATTGGTTAAATCGATAAAATGTGGCCCACCAGCAAAGGTTTTTGTTCCAACTGCATATGCAAAACCACTTTCTTCGTTAATAACGATGTTATGTGCGCTTCCAAAGCCAGTATATTCTCTATCTGCTGTAAATTCTACTGGTGGATTTGTAACTTCTTCCAATCTACTTAAATTGAATATTTGCATTCCATGATCATTCGCTTCACTTACAATATATGCAACGTTTTTATATACTTTTATATCTCTCCAAGAACTGTTTTCTGTTCTTGTTTTTAAAAAACCTAAAATTATTGCTTTTGCAGGATCTGTAATATCTATAAAAGAGACTCCTTTGTTTGTAGCAATTAGTGCATATTCTTTATTGGTAGAAGGATCTACCCAACCCCAACTATCGTTACCAACTGTATTTTCGCCTGCAATTTCTTCTAAGGAAATATGTGTTAACAAATCGTAATCGTTACAAGGATATTCCCCAGCAAAACCATTTTCGCATTTGGCAACAGGGTTTATAATTATTTGTCTATCTGCTTCAAAAACATCTTTTTTAGAACAACTAAGTGCAACTAAAATTAAAAGAAGGAGCATTTTTTTCATTATAATTTATTTTTAAAAATATATGTAAATTGTATACAAGGTAACGAAATTATCTTTTTTTTAGTATTTCAAAATGATTACAAAAAAAAGATTCACTATGGTTCGAAACCTAATAACAATCAAAAATAAACATAATTAAGGCAAATTATTTATACATCTCTGTTAAAGTAATTCTGTATTCTTTTTTATTGTAATTATCTTTGCAATATGTTAGAAGATAAAAATACACAAAAGACCTCATTGGCTGAACTTGGTGAGTTTGGTTTGATTAATCATATTACTCAATATTTTAAAATTGAAAATTCATCAACAGTTAAAGGCATTGGAGATGATGCAGCAGTTTTAGACGCATCCAAAAAACAAACTTTGGTTACAACAGATTTGTTAATTGAAGGTGTGCATTTCGATTTAAGTTACATGCCATTAAAGCATTTGGGTTATAAGGCTGTAATGGTTAACTTATCTGATGTATATGCAATGAATGGTTTTGCAGAACAAATTACGGTTTCAATTGCAGTTTCTAATCGTTTTACTTTGGAAGCTATTGAAGAATTGTATGCAGGAATTCAATTAGCTTGTAATACATATAATGTTGATTTAGTTGGTGGAGACACAACATCGTCTACCAAAGGAATTTTAATTTCTATAACCGCAATTGGTAAAGTTGATAAAGAGGATGTTGTTTATAGAAACACAGCTAAAGAAACAGATTTAATTGTAGTTTCTGGAGATTTAGGTGCAGCTTATTTAGGGTTACAAGTTTTAGAAAGAGAGAAACAAGTTTTTAAGGTAGATCCAAATAATCAGCCAGATTTAGACAATTATACCTATTTAATTGAAAGACAGTTAAAACCTGAAGCTCGAAAAGATGTTGCTGGAATTTTAAAAGAATTAGAAGTAAAGCCAACTTCGATGATAGATATTTCTGACGGACTTTCCTCGGAACTTTTTCATATTTGTACACAAAGTAAAGTAGGTTGTAAAGTGTATGAAGAAAAATTGCCTTTAGACCCACAAGTAATTTCTGCTTGTGAAGAATTTGAGTTAGATTCTACAATGGTTGCTTTAAGTGGAGGGGAAGATTACGAACTTTTATTTACAGTACCAATTGCCGATTTCGAAAAAATAAAAGGAAACCCAAATTTTTCTATTATTGGACATGTTACTGCAGAAAACCAAGGTTTAAATTTGGTTACAAGAGCCAATCAAGAAATTGAGCTAAAAGCACAAGGTTGGAATGCTATGAAAAATGAATAAATAGCATAAAAATAATATATAAAAAAAGCGCAAATTAATAATTTGCGCTTTTTAATTTTCTAGTAATATTGCTAATTACTAAAAAGGGATTTATCTAAATTCTGATTAAACTTAACGTCTTTTGTAATCTCTTCTACCCAAACATCTTTAAGAACATTTGCTTCCCAGTCCGACTTTGTGTATTTACGATATGTAGTTAACAAAACACCATTTATATTCTCGTATTTTACTCGCATTAAAATTGGGTCTGTAACATTTTTAGATACTACAGTAAATAAAAATTGGTCCACTAAATTAGTTTCTGTATTAATATAAAGTTGATAAATGTCGGAAGCTTCATCTCCAGTTGTTGTAAAAGTAACTTTAACAATATCGTATAATTTTCCCTCTACATTTTCTTGCTTCAAAAATTCATAATTAATGTTTGGGTCTAATAATTTTTGCATCATTGCAAACCAATAAAAATTGGTTTTACGAGTAAAAGTAACGCTTTCAATTGCATTTTTATCTGTAACTTCTTTTCCATCTATTTTAACCCAAAAGTCTTTTCCATTATAGCCTTGTTCCATTTTTCCTTTTAATTCTGGCAAGGTTCTTTCGTGTTTTAAATATGTACCATGAGACAATTCTCCATTAAAAATATACGATTCAATAGAAACATCTTCTTTTTGGTCTGGAGTTCTATATGTGTAATGGAAAATGATGTCTTTAAGATTTAATAAATCTTGATAACTCCCGGTTTTTTGGGTCATTTTATAAACTAGCTCATGTCCTTTATTTTGAAATTTTGGTGTTTGAACTTCTATTGTTTTATTTGTTTCTTTTATTTTGGTTTCTTTTTTTCCACAGGCTGTTAAAAACAAGCTGAAGATAATTGCAGACATTAATTTTGAATAACTCATAGTATCTTTAATTTGAAATTCCCTCTTAATAATAAAGGATAATAATTTTATTGATGTTTTTATTTTAGTTATTTTCTTTAATTGCTTCAGAAAGAATTTGCTTGAATACATCTACAGGTTGTGCACCTGTAATAGCACTTTTATTATTAAGCACAATTGTAGGTACAGAATTAACTCCTAGATTTTTCCAATAGTCTTGTTTAGTTCTTACTTCTTTGCGTGCTTCTTCGTTGTATAATTTAGCTAAAGCTTCTTCAACATTTAACCCAACCTCTAATAAAGCTTCTCTTAAAACATCTTCTTTTGATACATCTTTTCGTTCGCTAAAAAAGGCTTTTGTTAATTGCATTTTTAAATCGGTTTGTTTATCGAATTCTTTTGCATATTCTAATAAAACATGGGCGTTAAAAGTATTTGCCATTCGCATGTCGTCAAAATAATCAAATGTAAAACCAAGTTCAGCACCAGCTACTACCATTTGCTTTTGCGATTCTTTTTGTTGTTCTAGAGTAGCACCATATTTTTCTGCAATATGTTCTTGTACATTTTGTCCTTCTGCTGGCATGTTAGGGTTTAGCTCAAAAGGTTGCCATTCAATTTCTACCTGATCTTGAATACCCAATTCTGCGATTGCTTTTTCCAAACGTTTGTATCCAATAGTGCACCAAGGACAAACAACGTCGGAAACAATGTCTATTTTTATTGACTTTTTCATTGGTTATATTTTAAATTCCATTAAGAATTATGTTTTTAATTAACCTCCCAATTTAATGGAAGGTTTTAATTGATAATCTTTTTTGTAGTTAAGCTTTCGTATTTTCTTTAGTCCAAGCAAACTTTTTAAATCCTGCATCTACAGGAGTATTAGCAATATGGTTTACATAATTACTGATTGTTTTTTGAGATAATCCTAAAATAATTTCTAACACTTGAGTTTCGTTATAACCAACTGCATAAAATGCATTCAAATCTTCTTGAGTAACATGCCCTCGATTACGAACAATTGTTAACGTAAATGTACGTAACGCTTCTAATTTAGGACTTTCAAGTGGTGTTTCATTTCGTAAAGCTTCTGAAATAGCATCATCTACTTTCATCATTTTTGCAATACCTGTATGAGCAGGCACACAATAATGACATTCATGTTCTACGTTAATGGTTTGCCACACGACTGTTAATTCGTCATTATTAAATGAAGAATCTACAAAAAGTTGATGAATGGTTTTATAGGCCTCTAAAATACCAGGAGCTCCTGCTAAAACCCCATGTAAACCAGGAATCATTCCGAATGTTTTTTGAGAATTTTCTAATGATGTTTTGCTACCTTCTGGCGCAGTTTCAATGTTATGAATTTTTAATGTTGTCATAATTTTTATCAATTTATAATATTTATTTAAACTAAACAATCGTTTAGTTATTTGTTAAAAAAAAGGTTAGATATTTTTGAATGTCATTTCAATATAATCCTTTATTTCTTCTTTGTTATTTACTCTTGTTGCAGCTGCTAAACCATGTTTTGCTAACACTAAAAAGTTTGCTTCTTTTTTAATTGTTTCTTCATTTTTAGAAGAATCCATTTTTAATTTTTCTATAAATAAACTTTTTAGATTATCCATAAAAGAGTTAATTTGGTTGTTTACTAGTTCGTCTTCACTTGTAGAAAACTCATTATATGTGTTGGTTACTAAACAACCTTTTTCATTGCCATTCTCATTACAAACGGCTACAGAATCATAAAAAAATTGTTTAATATCTTCAACGCCATTAGAAGCATTTTTAAATTTATCGAACATTGCTTTTCTTTTAGAATTGTAGCTTTTTAAACTTTCTAAAAACAAACCATGTTTATTACCAAAACTAGAATATATAGAAAACTTATTTATGCCCATTTCTTTTTCAAGCATTTGCATAGATGTATTTTCATAGCCTTTTCGCCAAAACAAATGCATTGCTTTGTCAATAACTTCTTCTTCTATATATTGTTTTTTTCTAGCCATTGTTTTAATAATGCTACAAAACTAAACAATCGTTTAGTAATAAAAAAACATTTTAATGATTTTTATTTTTTTTCTAATTATTGATACAAAACATATCTTGGAGGTTTTATTCCATTCAATCTTAAATAGACCAAAATTTGAGCTCTGTGATGCGTAACATGGTCTGAAAGTAGCAGTAAAATTTGTCTTTTACTTCTATCTAAACCTAAATAATCTAAACGATCGTTAAATTTAGAAGTATCAAATTCTTTTATAAATTTTATGGTTTCATCAAAAGTTTTATTGATGGTTGCAATCATTTCGGCTTTCGATTTATTAGCTACTTTTAGAGTGTTGTCTGTGTTCCAATCTCTTGCTTTTCTTTCTCCTAATAAAGACTGACAATGCCAATCCATTGCCCAAGTAATGTGCATTAAATTTTCTGCAAAACTCATAGATTCTGGTGTTGCTTTAAAACCATATTTGTCTTCTGGCATTTCTTCAGCAACTAAAACTAAATATTTTCTTGAGTTTTCTAATCGCTCCAAATAATCTTTTATAAAATCTGTTTGTTCTGTTTTTGATTGAGATGTACAAGAAGCAAATAGAACAATAAAGGAGAAAATTAAGATGCGTTTCATAATTATTTAGTTTTTGATATGAATATTAGCTTAAAACAGATTAAATCCCTTCCACAAATTCTAAAAACACTTTTTTATGAAGGTCTAAATCTAAATCTGGAGAAAGCGAAACTCTGGCAATATAATCTTTATCGCCTTCTTTTGTAGTTCCTTGAGTTGAGGTTGCAGGAATGGTCCAATAACAGCCTTTTAATTGTCCATAACTTACACAATACTTACTCTCATTAGGAATTTCAGTAATCATTAAATGGATTAATTTATGATTCAGTTCTCGTTTATATTCTTCCTTTTCTTCGGCAGAATTTCCTTTTGTTGGTAAATCCAAAGAAAAAACTGATGGCGTAAAATCTTGTTTTGCCAATTTCTCTGAAACAAAATTTATTTTCGCTTCTGGTAAAGTTTCATGAATAAAATCTACAAATTCACGTGTATTTTTATACGCATCTTTAATTCTTTGGTTCATTGAAGGCATTTGTTTTGCCAAGATTTCCATTTGAATATCTGTGGCTTCATTATCACAAAGATTCAGGTGGATTTCTATTTTCTCCATCAATTTTACTGTTTTATTGTTTCCAACAACATAGCCAGCTGTACATTTTCCACCACTTGGAAATTTAGAACCACTTGCATAAGAAATCGTTCTAACTGAAGAAAGAATTTCGCCTTCACCTAAAAAATGAACATTTGGGCAAAAAGTTTGGTCCAAAATAAAAACAGGGTCAATCGCAATTTCGCCATTTGCATTTGTACGTTCTTTGCTTAAAGCTTCCTTTAATTTGATTAAATCTGGAACTTCAACTCTTGGATTTGTAGGAATTTCTGCAATTATATAAGGAATTGCATCTTCGTTGGCGATTTTCTCCAAAACTGTATTGATACTCTGAACCATATCATTATCGCCATCAACAGGCAAATCCACAACTTCCACATTTGCATCACAAGAAGCAACACGTCTTGCTTGGTCGTTTGTGCCTCCATAACAATTTGGCGGAACAATAAATTTAATCGCTTTTTTAGGATGATTTTCCTGTGCGTGATGCACTAATCCCATCATTATTGCATATTGAACAGACAAACCACTTGAACCCACCAAAGGTTTTAAAGTAGTTTCTGTAACTTTTTTAATGGAATTTAAAACACTCTTTTTATTCGTTTCAAAATCATCATTATTATTGATAAAAGGCGTATTTTCAACCAAAGATTCCAACGCAATTAAACAATTAGAAGGTGTCATTGCAATAGTTTCTCTTCTTCTTACGTGTTGAATGTCGGAAATATAAGATTCATTTTCTTGTCCATTTATCAATAAAATACTACCTAAATTTTTATAAATATTGATGTAGAAATCGATGTTTGAATGTAGATTTTGCGTAGTAATTTCACTTTGTGATGCAATAAAAATGGTACTTCCATCAAATTCAGCAATTTCTGAAGTATTTTCTACTTTTTTCAGTTCAAATTGATAACCATAAACACTTTTTAAAATTTCAGTATTAAAAGATTCAGGAATTTTATTAGAATATAAAATTCGAGTTTTTTTATTGGCTAGTAAATTGGTTCTTAAAATTGCTAAAACAGGCATTGTTTCAGATGAAAAACTAATAATGTTTTCTGAATTTAATCCATGTAAATTCCCAATAATCCATTCTAAAACACAAGATAAAGGATGTCCTAAACGAATATAATCGTACGCAGTTGGTAATTCTTTTAGCGTAGAATTATCAAAATTATTAGTGTTGAATAAAGCTTCAAATTGATTTATAAATTCGGTTTTTGCCAATTCTTCATTATAAATATCTAATCTGTGTGTTGTTAAATTTAACCAATCTTTTGGCATATTTTCTAACACGTTTTTTATGTAATTCTGTAATTTATTATTGCGCATAATTTTTATCTTCTTTGTAGGAGTTGCAAGTTACATTAATTAGAATTTTTAAAGAAAATAATGGTCAAAAGCTTTTCACAAAACTCTTTAAAGCTTCAATTAATTCCAATTTATTTTCAATATGACTCATGTGTCCATCATTAAAAACAACAACTTCAGAATTTGTTTTTTCAGCTTCTGCTAAAGATATTTTATAATTTAGTACAGGATCTTTTTTACCAATAATTATCAGCTTTTTAAAGTCATTTTCTGCTAAAACATCATTTCTATTTGGGCGAATTCTCATGCCTTCTTGTCCTGCAATATATCCTTGAATTGGAGTTTGCAATGCTTCATGTAAAGCCGATTTCATTTCCTTTTTAAATTTGGTTCTACTTTCTTCGCCAAACAAATTCGAAAAAGACATTCTAACCATGTTTGTAAAGTTATTCTGAATCATTTTGTTGGCACGTAAACGTAAATTTTTACGTTCAACATCATCTTCATTGGAAGTGGAATTCATTAAACACAAACCTTTTACTTTCTGCGGGTTTTTTTCTGCAAAAGCCAATGCAACATAACCTCCTAAAGAATGGCCAACCAAAATATATTTTCTAATTTTTAGATGTTGTAAAACAGCTTTAATTGTTTCTGCAAAAAGTTCCATAGAATGAGAATACCCAATACATTCTGTTTTTCCATGACCTAATAAATCAATGGTAATTACTCTATTTCTTTTAGAAATTTTAGGAATTATGTCTTTCCACATAGTAGAATTCTCCAAAAAACCGTGAATTAAGACAACTGCAGTTCCTTTTCCTTCATCAGAAAAAGAAATGTTCGCGTTTTTAAAAGTGATTGATTTTTGCATCAATCAAAAATATGTATATTTCACGTTTAAAAATAATTCTACAATCATGAAATTTATAAAAGGATTCATTTTCGCTTTTCTGTTATCATCAACAGTTATTTCTGCTCAAATTCAAGATAAAAAATTAGACAAATTAATCCAAAAAACGCTTACAACTTTCGATGTTCCTGGTATTTCTGTCGGAATTTTAAAAGACGGCGAAATTGTCTACGCAAAAGGTTATGGAGTTCGTTCTTTAACCACAAAAAAAGACATGAACGAAAATACCTTGGTTGGTGTTGCTTCCAACAGTAAAGGTTTTACATGTTTTGCGTTGGCAATGATGGTAGATGAAGGCAAATTAAATTGGGATGATAAAGTAAGAAAACACATTCCAGAATTTCAATTATATGATGCTTGGGTAACACAAGAATTTACGGTTAGAGATTTGGTTACACACAGAAGTGGAATGGCTTTAGGTGCAGGAGATTTAATGTTTTTCCCTGAAGGAAACGATTTTACTGTTACAGATGTTATCAAAAACGTAAAACACTTAAAACCAGAAAGTTCATTCCGAAGTAAATTCGCTTACAACAACAATATGTTTATAATTGCTGGGGAAGTTTTAAAACGTGTAAGTGGACTTTCTTGGGAAGAATTTATCGAACAAAAAATTATGAAACCTGTTGGAATGAACAACAGTAAAGCGTCTTATAACAGAGTTACAAATCGTACAAATATTATTGATGCGCATACAAGAACTGAAGGAAAAGTTGTGCAAATTCCTCATGATTGGAGCGAAACAGCAAACGCTGCAGGAGGAATTGTAAGTAACGTAAAAGACATGCTTACTTGGGCAAAATTTTTAATGAATGATGCTGTAACTTCAGATGGAAAACGCTTGTTAAGTTCAAATCAATTTCATGAACTTTGGCAATTGCAAACACCTTTAAAAGTAGGTAAAAACGATTGGTACAATTCCAATTTTAGAGGTTATGGTTTGGGTTGGTTTTTAACGGATGTAAAAGGCGGACACAAACAAGTATATCACACAGGTGGTTTGTTAGGTACTGTTACACAATTTACTATGATTCCTGATTTAGATTTAGGAATTATTGTACTCACAAACCAAATGAATGGAAACGCATTTAACACGATTACAAACACGATAAAAGACAGTTATTTAGGCTATAAAGACAGAAATTGGATAAAAACCTATGGAGATAGAAATGCAAATTATCTAAAATATAACGATAGTATAAAAGCAAGCGTTTACAAAAAAGTTTCTTTGGCTAAAAACAATAAAAGTTTACCAAAACCGAGTCAGATTTTGGGTACTTATAACGATGCTTGGTTTGGTGATGTTGTGATTTCTTTTGATGGCAATAAATACACCATAAAAAGTAAAAGATCTACTGATATTTCTGGCGAATTATTACCTTACAACCAAACAACATACGTTGCAAAATGGAATAACAGAAGTTTCGATGCTGATGTTTTTGTAAACTTTACTTTTAATGAGAAAGGAAACGCAGAAAGTGCAACTATGAAGTTTGTAGCACCAATTACCGATTTCAGTTTCGATTTCGAACATTTAAACCTTAAAAAAGTCAATTAAATTGAATAAAAAAAAAGAAATTTGGATTGCCGGTTTTGCACTTTTCTCGCTCTTTTTTGGCGCAGGAAATTTAATTTTACCACCATCTTTGGGCGCAAATTCTGGTGCAGATTGGTGGATTGTTGTGTTGGGTTTTGTACTAACTGCAGTAACAATTCCTATTTTGGCAATTTTTGCACACGCAAAATTACAAGGAACTTTGTACGATTTTGGTAAAAAAGTTTCACCTCTTTTTAGTACGGTTTATTGTTTATTAATTTACAGTATTGCCATTGCAATTCCATCACCAAGAACAGCAGCAGTTACCCATGAAATGACTGTGCAACCATTTTTTGAAACTACACCACTTTTAACAAGTGTAATTTATTTTGTGTTGGTTTTTATTTTTGCCATAAACAGGACAAGAGTAATTGGTTTAATTGGTAAGTTTTTAACGCCAATTATTGTGCTGATTCTACTAATAATAATCGGAATTGCATTTTTTACTTCATCAGGAACTGTAAATCCATCCACATTTAAAACACCTTTTGTAGACGGAATTTTAGAAGGTTATCAAACTTTTGATGCAATTGGGGGTGTTGTTGTTGGAGCTGTAATTATTATCTCTTTAAACTATAGTTCGCATACAACTTTCGATGCCAAAAGAAGACTCATTAGAAAAGCTGGTTTTATTGCAGGAGCAGGATTGTTATTAATTTACGGAGGTTTAATTTTAAGTGGATCTTTATTTAGTTCAACATTTGCAGAAGGCGCCTCCAGAACTGAAATTTTATCTAGTTTAAGCACACAAACTTTAGGACATTTAGGAACTACTTTTTTAAGTGTTTTGGTGGCTTTAGCGTGTTTTACAACAGCAGTGGGTATTGTAACAGGAACTGCAGATTACATCAAAGGAATTTCCAACGATTCTAAAAAAGCGTATATAATTACTGCTGCGATTGCTTCCATAATCGGAATTATTGTGGGAAGTTATCAGGTAGATTTCATTATTACATTAGCAGTGCCAGCATTAATGTTCTTATATCCAATAACTATTGTACTGATTTTATTGAATATTGTTCCTGATAAATATGCATCTAAATTGGTATTTAGAGGTGTAGTTTTAGTGACGTTTATTTTTAGTATTCCAGATTTTTTAGGATTTGTAATTCCAAGAGAAAATTTAGTGGGCATTAAAAATATAATTCCATTGGCAAACTCAAGTTTAGGTTGGGTAATTCCTGCTATTTTGGTGTTTTTTGGGTTGAATTTGATTAATAGAAAGTAATTTTTTAATTTTTCTAAATATTTTACGACCAACAAAAAAACAAACCACAATTTGGCAGTTCAAGACATTACAAAATATTCGTTTAAAGACACTTTTTCATTAAGCACAGTTCAGTTTGATAAAGCGTGTACTATAAATCATAACGAACAAATAAACGCGTATGCTATTTATTGGATTCAAGAAGGAAAAGGAACCTATAATATCGATTTTGAAGAATATTCTTTCGACGATAATGTGTTGTTTTTTCTTTCTCCAGGACAAGTTTTTTCAGTCGATTCAGAAAAAATAAAAACAGCCTATAAACTTACTTTTGTGCGAGATTTTTACTGCATACAAACACATGATAAAGAAGTAGCTTGTAACGGAATTCTCTTCAACAATATTTATGAAACTCCGTTTGTAAAACCTTGCGAAAAAGATACAGCAAAACTCAACTTTATTTTAGAGAGTTTGGTGGAGGAATTTCAGCAAAACGAAACTGCACAATATGACATGTTGCAGGCCTATTTAAAACAATTTATCATTCACGCAGTTCGTGTAAAAAAGGAAAATCACGTTATAAAAGAAGACACAGAAACCCGTCTTTTTAAAGATTTTAGTTTGTTGGTAGAGCAGAATTTTAAAAAGCTACATTCTGTAACAGATTATGCAAATAGATTAGGAATTTCGCCAAAATCTGTCACGAAACACTTTCAGAAATTGGGTACAAAAACACCTTCAGAATTTATTAAAAATCGCATTTTATTAGAAGCAAAACGTCAGTTAATTTATACAGATAATACCGTAAAAGAAATCGCTTTCGAGCTCGGTTTTAACGATCCTGCCTATTTTACACGCTTTTTTACGAAGGCAATTTCCAAGTCTCCACTTCAATTTAAAAAGGAACATTAGCATCCATCTTTTTATTAGGGCGTGCCTTTTTTCAAAAAAGAAAAAAGTCAGGCTTTCACAACTCGCTTTTTTAAGTTTTATCAAACTTAAAAAGAGCTCAAACAACTTGTTCAATCCTTCACGCGTGCATTTTTGCCAACGATATTTCCTTGTCCAAACAGAAGGAACTTTTGTCCATTTTTAAACCTTCATGTTGGTTGCATCTTTGCAGTATCAAAACGAAAAGTGTTTTTGAGAGCATCTCAAAACTCCTTTAAAATTGTCTTTCCTGCGTAGGCAGGAATCAAACAAGTAAAATATAACAATTATGAAAACAATAGAACAAACACAATGTCCAAACTGTTGGGGTTACCAAACGTATGATGAGCAAAATCCAGAACAACAAGTTTGCGATTGCAAATAGCAATTTGTCATTTCGAATATTGCTGAAATCAAAATATATTTTGATTGAAAGTACCTTGCGAAGCAAATAGTGGAATTGAGAAATTTCGATTTTAATAATTTAATAAAAAGATTTCTCCACAAGGTCGAAATGACAAGAAAATAATAGTAACAAGATGCTGAAACAAGTTCAGCATAAAATAAATAAAGTTTAACACCAATAAAAAGATGCTGAACTAAATTCAGCACACAAAAAATTATGAGCACATTTAATGTACCAACAAAAAACGAAGTATCAGAAAACAACCAAGCAATTTTTAATCAGTTAGAAAAAGGATTAGGTTTTGTACCAAATTTATATGCAACTTTTGCACACAGTGAAACAGCTTTGGCAAACTTTTTAGCAATAGGAAATGGAAAAACAAGCTTTTCAGCAAAAGAAAAAGAAGTAATTAATTTGGCTGTAAGTCAAGTAAACGAATGTGTGTATTGTTTATCTGCACACACTGCAATTGGTAAAATGAACGGTTTTACAGAAGACCAAATTTTAGAATTAAGAGCAGGAACAGCTTCTTTTGACACAAAATTAGATGCTTTGGCAAAATTTGCAAGAAACATCGCTTTAAATAGAGGAGCAACAGACCAAGTAATTTTAGAAAACTTATTCGAGCAAGGTTACACAAAAGGAAACGTTGCAGATGCAGTTATTTTAGTAGGAGAAATTACAATTACAAACTATTTACACAGAACAACAGAAGTAGCTGTAGATTTTCCAGCAGTAGAAGTATCAGATATTTTAGAAACAGTTTAATTGGAAAGAATTCCTCGAAGTTTTTCTTCGAGGTTCCTTTAAAACTGTCATTCCTGTGAAAACAGGAATCTATAATCAATTTCAATTTAATAATAAATAAGTAACAATCATGAAAAAAATAATCGCAATTTTAGTATTCGTAGTAGGTTTTGCATTCAATGGAAATGCACAAGAAGTTAAAACAGTTTCATTAGAACAAACAAAAGGAGAATTCACACAAAAGCAAATTACTTTATCTGAAGGAACGTATGTTTTTAAAGTAACCAATAACAACGCTTCTCCAGAAGTAGGTTTGGTTTTAATTGAAGATGGTAAAGATGGAAAAAAACCAGAAAACCATATAAAAAACGCCTATGTTTCCCAAATGGTTAAGCATGGTAAAACAGAATCTTCTAAAAAAGTAACACTTAAAAAAGGGACTTATAAATACTTTTGTCCTTTTAATAAAACACCACAATATACTTTAATAGTTGAGTAGTTTTTAAGTTTAATTAGTTGAAAAGACGAGCAGAAGTGCTCGTCTTTTTTTATGTTTTTATTTTTCACAAAATACTTTATTTAACTCAATTTCTTGCAAGGTTTTCCAAATTTTATGTTTCGAGTTTTTTGGAGATAATCGAAAAACAGTAACGTTTTTTTGCTGTTTTTTACAAAAGAACTGTTCTCCTTTTATATGTACAGTAATTACTTTTCCAGTATGAAAACCATCGAAAAAAGTCATTTCTCCAGTAAAATTATTTGGTGAGTTTTTATCCTTTTTAAACTTTACTTTTGGATTCGGAAATTCTTTCGCCCAATGATTTGGTTTCATTAAACCATCGAAATAACTTTTAAGATTATGTTCTGCTTCTTTAATAGTTATTATAGCAGTTGCATCTATTTTCCAAGCAATAACCAAAGACCAGAATTCATCACTTTTAGCATCTGCCCAATTTGGCGAAAAGCGAAGTTCTTCAAAACCTGAGACTTTTAAATCTGGTGCCCAATCTATAGGAAATTTAATAATTTCTTTTTTCCAATTTTTGGTATTTTTAAGAATTGAAAACTCTTCTGTTTCTTGAGATAATAGCAGGTTCACACTAAAACAAAACAGAATTAAAAATATTTTTTTCATGCTCTTATTTTTTACAGAATTTATTTACCAATTCAATATCATTTAAAGTTTCCCAAACTTTATGTTTAAATTCTTTCGGAGAAAACTTAAATAAAATAACCGTCTTTTGAGTCTTTTTACAATAATTGCTTTCAATTTTTACATTTAAAACGATTCTTTTATTTGTTGCAAAATGGTCATAGGTATCTACTTTTCCTTCAAAAAATGTGGTTGATTTTTTCTTATTTATTCTTTGTATAGTTGCAGTTGCTTTTTGCTCGATATTATGGTTATCTCGAACATCATTTAAACCATCGAAATATTTTTCTAAATCTTGTTTTAGTTGTTTTGCAGTAATTTTTTCATCAAAATTAATAGACCAAACATAGGTATAAGACCAAAAAAGGGTATGTTCTGGAGTTCGCCAACCTTTTGGCGGAAAACGAACTTCTGCAACTCCAGTATAATTGATGTTTTTTGCAAAACGAATAGGAAAAGGAAACATTTCTTTTCCCCAAGTGCTGTCTAATTTTATTAGATTTTCGGTTTCAGTTTCTTGTGAAAAAGCTGAAACAGAAATAAATAATGTAAATAGTATTAGTATCGATTTTTTCATTTTTATATTTTTATTTCCAAGGTCCATTTGTGGTAACATTTACAATTTCTTCTCCATTAATTCTATATAGACCACCTGCACAACCCAACCAAATAGTACCATTTCTATCTTTTAAAACACTCATGGTAGATTTTAGAATCTTATAATTTTTAAATGTTTTTCCATCAAACATATAAAGACCATTTTTTAAAGTACTAATCCATAAGTTGTTTGTGCGATCTTTAAAAATTTGATACACATCATTCTTTGTAAAACCTTTTATTTCAGGGAAATTTATAAATTTTGAATCTTCATATTTTTGTACTCCACCTTTTCCAAAACGTTTATTTGGGTCTGCATTGTCTTTTTCTGCGACTCTTGTACCAAACCAAATATCTCCGTTTTTGTCTTCTGTAATTTCTTGCACATTGTTAGAAAAAAGCCCATCTTTTTTTGTAAAATGAGCAAACGATTTCCCATTAAATTTACTTGCTCCATATCCATCCTTTCCAAACCACATATTTCCTTTAGAATCTTCCATAATTTGGGTAATCCAATTTTCAGTATCCTTATTTGGTGTTGTTTTAATGATAGGTTTTGGCAATGTAAAATTTGTAAATGTATCACCATTAAACGTGCAAACACCATTCCAAGTTCCTACCCATAAAGTACCTTTGCTATCGATTATTAAATTACTAATTGCATCACTACAAAGACCATCTTTTTTGCTATAATTTGTAAATGTTTTTCCATTATATTTAGACAAACCTGCACCTGTTCCAAACCATAAAAAGCCATTATTATCTTCAACTACACAAACTACTCTATTGCTGGGTAAACCATTATTTGTAGTTAAAAAAGTTAGTTTTTTTCCATCGTATTTTGCAATTCCTTTTTCTAAAGTACCAAACCAAAGATTGTTTTTCGAGTCTTCGAAAATACTTACAACATAGTCTGCAATTTGGGTTGTGTTTTCTATAATTTTCTCAACTTTAGCATTCTTTTTTTGTGAATTACAAGAGGTGTAAAAACCAATAAATAGAGTAAAACATATTAATTTTAGGGTTAATGTATCTATTTTCATAATTATAATTTTATTGAAACTTCAAAACCGATTGCATCAGAAATTGCACCGTCTTTAAACTTACTCTCATAGTTTACTTTCCATTTTTTTCTGTCTATCTTAAAACGTGTTTTCATTTCTTTTTCTTTATAGTCGAATTTTGCTTGAAAATTAATTGATTCTGTAATTCCTTTCATCGTTAAATCGGCTTCTAATCTTGCACTTATTTTATCATGATATTCAACTTTTGTTATTTTTAAAGTTGCCAATGGAAATTTTTTCACATCAAAAAAATCTGGCTCTTTTAAATGATCAACTAAACTGTTTTTTCCTTTCTGTTCTTCAATATCGGTATTTATAATTGAATTCATATCAATAATAAATTCGCCACCAGAAATTACATCATTTTCTTTTATGAAATAACCTTCTTTAAAATTTATAAATCCATCATGTCCTCCAAAATAGAAAGTGTATTCTCCAATCCATTTTATCGTGCTTTTTTGAATGTCGATTGGAAGTTTTTCTTGCGAAATAGAAAAGTTAATAGAAAGAATTGTGATTGCAATGAATAAAATACTTTTTTTCATAATTAATGATTTAGATTTTAGGTCCCTGCCTTCGCAGGAAAGACATTTTAAAGGTGTTTTGAGATTTTCACAAAACGTGTTCCTTGATTTTTCTGTAAAACTATTTCTACATCAGAAAAAAAGTGTCAAAAAAATGTAAAAGAAGTCCAAACAGTTGCAAAAATTGATAAAAATGTAGGTTATTTGTACCACTTATGAAGCAAAACAAGGTTTTATCAATATTAATTTTGGCAATTGTTGTTTTTGGTTTTTGGAGTTTTGTAAAACCAAAACAAGACAAAACTGATTTTTCTGAACGTGCAAAAATTGCATTAAGAGAAGTTGGAAATCAGTTATTGTTGGCTAATAAAGATTCTGTTTCTTTAATTTTACCAATCTTAAAAATTGACGATTTTAAATATCAAATTTCCTTTGAAAAACCACTTTCGTTCGAGCCAAATACGTTAGTTGAAATCATAAAAACCGTTTTCGATAAAACAAATTTTCATAAAAATTACAGAGTTGAGGTTATCGAGATTTCTTCAAAAGAAGTGGCTTATAGTTACGAGATAAATGTTGAAGAAGAGCAAACAATTATTCCTTGTGCAGGAAGATTTTTACCAGAAAATAAGTATCAAATTGAAGTAAAATTTTTAGGTTTAAAAACTTCTTCTAATTATATGTGGTTGTTTTACATTTTTATTCCGTTGATTTTAGGAATTCTTTACAGAAAATTTTATTCGGATAAAAAAACTTTAGAAACACAAGAAATAGTACCAGAAAATGGAACACATTTGGGTATTTTTCAGTTTTTTCCAGAGCAAAATAAATTGGTTAAAAAAGCAATTGAAATCAACTTATCTAAAAAAGAATGTGAGTTGTTAGAAATCTTTGTGGCGAATCCTAATAAAATTATCAAAAGAGAAGAACTCACAAAAAAAGTGTGGGAAGATAATGGCGTTTTTGTTGGTAGAAGTTTAGATACCTACATTTCTAAACTCCGAAAAATCTTAAAAGAAGACGAAAATATCAAGTTGATAAATGTGCATGGAGTTGGTTATAAATTAGAGATAAAAAAATAAGAAATTAAGGATAAAACGTTAATAAGTTGCTATTTAAGATTTGTAAACGATAAAAACATTATTTTTACACTTAACTTAATTAAAATTTCTATTGTTAAACTACTATTCATATCCTCATACAACTTCTAAAGAATGGGTAACTTTTGTACATGGTGCAGGAGGAAGTAGTTCAATTTGGTTTAAGCAAGTACGTGACTTTAAAAAACATTTTAATGTTTTAATTCTCGATTTACGAGGTCATGGAAACAGTAAACCAAAACTAAAAGACACTTTTAAGTCTAAATATACTTTCGATTCTATTACCAATGATATTGTTGAGGTAATTGAGCATTTAAAGATTGAAAAATCGCATTTTATCGGAATTTCTTTGGGAACAATTTTAATAAGAAATTTGGCTGAGAAAAGACCAGAATTAGTACAAAGTATGATTATGGGTGGTGCAATTATCAAATTGAATTTCCGATCTCAAGTACTAATGAAAGTTGGTAATATCTTTAAATCTGTGGTTCCTTATATGCTATTGTACAAACTCTTCGCATTTATTATTATGCCGAAGAAAAATCACAAGAAATCGAGATTATTGTTTGTAAACGAAGCCAAAAAATTATACCAAAAAGAATTTTTACGTTGGTTTAAATTGACTTCAGAAATAAATCCACTTTTGCGTTTTTTTAGAACAAAAGATATTAAAATTCCTACATTATATGTAATGGGAGCAGAAGATCATTTGTTTTTACCTTCCATTAAAAATATTGTTTCTAAACACAAAACATCATCACTTTTTGTTGTGGATAATTGTGGTCATGTTGTAAACGTAGAGCAACCAGAAACGTTTAACAAACAAACCATTGGTTTTATAAATGCTTTATCGATTTAAACTTTTATAAAAATTTTCTTTTTGAAGAGAATATAGCCTAAAAGTACATAAAAAACGACTACTGTAATTGCATATAATAAAGACGAAAACTCAGTACTAAAAAACGATTGAGCATACATATTCTTAAACAAAAAAGAATGGATATTTTCTGTTTCGCTTACTTTGGTTAAATAGAAAGTTTTAGAGATAAAGCTAGAGAGAAAATAGATGGTAATTGCATTCATACCAACATATTTAAAAACACCTCCAAACTTTATGTTTTTTATATCTACTAAATAATAAATTCCTGCTAATATTAAAGTTGCCCAACCACTTGTTGCTAAAACAAAAGAACTGCTCCAAATTGCTTTATTTATAGGGAACCATACATTTAAAGTATAGCCTAAAACTAAAAAAACGAGAGAAATAAGAAGTAGTGGTTTTACGTTTTTTAGTTGATCTAAAAGTGTTCCTATCAAAACACCTATAAGACAAGAGGCAATTGATGGAATAGTACTTAAAAGACCTTCTGGATCGTAATCTGGTTGCCACATATGTTTTCCTAAAATATTGGAATCTATGTACATTGCCCAATTATTTGGTGCTCTGTTAAAAGTTGGTAAAGTTCCATTTGGCATTGAAATAAAACCTAATAAAACCCAATATATAATAAGAATAGAAACTGTAATTCCTGCTAAAACTCTCCAATTAAAATGAAGATATAAAATTGCAGAGATAAAAAAGACAATTCCAATTCTTTGCAATACACCTAAAAAACGAAGTGTTTCAAAATCTTTTAAAAAAGGGAAATATGGAATAAAAAGGTTTAAAAATAACCCTAAACCAATTAGTTTTAGAGATCTTATGGCAATTTTCTTATAAATATTTTTTGATGGGTTTTTGTATTTGTAAGCAAAGAAGATAGAGATTCCAACAATAAATAAAAAGAAGGGAAATATTAAATCTGTTGGTGTTAATCCATGCCATTCTGCATGTAATAATGGAGGGTAAACTGCGCTCCAAGTTCCTGGAGTGTTAACTAGAATCATTGCACAAATAGTAATACCTCTTAAAATATCTACAGATTCAATTCTTTTTTTTATCATAGTTAAAGACATTTAGATAATCGAAATGTAACATTTAACTATGTAAAAGCTAAATTAATTCTGCCAATAACAGCAAATAGATGTTAAACAAGTTTTTAAATGAGATAAAGAGAGGTTTTTGTTAATCTGTATTCAGTATAATTTTTTTAGCGTGGTTTACGTATTTTCTTCCAATAGGAATTCGTTTCGTATTTATTTCTACTAAATTTCCTTCGACAGATTTAACTTTATCTATAGCAATAGCAAATGAACGATGAATTCTTAAAAAACGATCTTCTGGTAATTCTTCAATAATACTAGTTAAAGATTTATGAACTACATAGTTATCGATAGTTGTAAATACTTTTATGTAGTCTTTTAGGCTTTCAATGTATAAGATATCATCAAATTTAATTTTTACAAGCTTTTTTTCTACCTTTAAAAAAATATAGGAATCGTTATTTATGTCTTCTTCCTTGGTTTTTATTCCTCTTTTAATTTGTACTTTTTTTGTAATTCTATTAATTGTTTTTAAAAACCGACTAAATGGAATTGGTTTTACTAAATAGTCTAAAACATTTAAATCGTAACTATCTACTGCATATTCTCTGTAGGCTGTTGTAATAATAATTTGAATATCTGGATTTAATGTTTTTGCGAAATCTAAACCAGACATCTTAGGCATATTAATATCTAAAAACAAAACGTCAACTGCTTTATTTTGTAATGTAGATAAAGCTTTAACAGGATTATTAAAAGTAGCTAAAATTTCAAAATTCTGAAACTCTTTTAAATGGCTTTCCACCACTTTTATCGCAAGTGGTTCATCATCTATAATTATACAGTTTATTTTCATTTGAACAGATGTTATAGTTGTATGGTTAAATCTACTATATATTTATCGTCTTTTTTCACTTTAGACAAAGTATATTTATTTTTAAATAGAAGCTCTAATCTTCTTTCTATATTTTTGTTTCCAATACCATGTTTCTTGGTTTGTTTTACAGTCGGGTTGTAATTATTTGCTACAGAAAATCTTAGAAGATTGTTGGGTGTTAATTCGAATTCAATTAGTATTTCTAAATTCTCATTTTCTTTAGAACCGTGTTTAAAACAATTTTCAATAAAAGGTAAAAAAAGTAAAGGCGGTACTTTTTGATTACTAATGGCTCCTTGCATTGTAAACTCTACAATCAATTTATCATCATACCTTAATTTTTCTAAATCTATATAATTTTGAATGTGCTTTATCTCTTTTAAAAGTCTAATTTTAGGTTCTTTAGCATCGTATAAAATATATTCCATTATTTCAGATAATTTTAAAACAACGTCAGATGCCTGTTTGTTATCCGTTAATGTTAATGCATATAAATTATTTAAAGTATTAAAAAAGAAATGCGGTTGTATTTGTGCTTTTAAAAACTGTAGTTCTGTTTTTAGTTGCATCGCCTGCAAATTATCTACTCTATTTTTTTCGTACATCCAATCTAACATCAATTTAATGGTAGAAGCAAATGCAATTACATAAATCTCACCTAGAACAACTGCTAGAACATGGTTAAAAGTAAATGCTTCTTGAATACCTTCTGCCTCTGGCCAAATATTTTTTGATACCAATAAATAGTTAAAACCAGTTCTAACGAAATAAAGTAATATTAACGAAAAAATAAAATATAAGAAAAAGGTGTAGTATTTCTTTTTGAGAATAAAATTTGGAAATAAATAATAGATATTAAAATAGACAATAATTATATGTAATGGAAATTCTACTAAGTTCGATTTTATAGAATACCAGTAGTCATTAAAATAGCTTCCCCATCTAATAAAATTTAAAATAAAATAGCCTCCCCAAAATATAAAATGATATTTAACAGGGATTTTATAGCTGGTATTTATTAAAGGTAATTTCAAAAAAAAACAGTATTTATTTTAAAGTTATGAGTAAAAGTAACAAAAAAGAATTGTACAGAAATCAATATTTAGTTTATAGCTAAAAAAATGTTATTCGTTGTTAATTTAATGTTGTTTGTATATTTTTTTTTGCATTAATATGTTTTAAACATACATTTATTGAAGATAAACTAAATTAATTCAAACAATTCATGAAAAAATTTTACACACTAATTGTAATTTTTTCTTTGGCTTTTTCCAATAATGGATTTGCCCAAGAAAAAACGATTTCAGGTAAAGTAACATCAAAAACAGATGGAGCACTTTTACCTGGAGTAAGCGTTATTGTACAAGGTACAACAAAAGGAACCGAAACAGACTTTGATGGGAAATACACCATTAAAGCAAACGTTGGCGATGTTTTAAGCTTTTCTTACTTAGGTATGAAAGAGAAAACAGTAACTGTAACAGGATCTAATACAATTGATGTCTCTCTAGAAGATGGAGAAAATCAATTAGACGAAATTGTAGTAACTGCATTAGGTATTAGCAGAGAGAAAAAATCTTTAGGTTATGCTGTTTCCAATTTAAAAGGAGCATCAGTTTCTTTAGCGAAAGAAGCCAATGTTGTTAATTCTTTAGCAGGTAAAGTAGCTGGAGTTGTAATTACACAGTCTACATCTGGTTCTGCTGGAGGTACTAGAGTTGTTATTAGAGGAAATAACTCTATAACAGGTAATAACCAACCATTATATGTAGTAGATGGTGTTCCAATAGATAACTCTGGAAATGGTTCTGCAAATGGAAATGGAACATCAGAATTTTCTAGAAATGATTTAGGTACAGGTATTTCTGATATTAATCCAGATGATATAGAATCTATGTCTATTTTAAAAGGACCAAATGCAGCTGCATTATATGGTTCTAGAGCAAGTAATGGTGTAATTCTTATTACTACAAAAAAAGGTGGTACAGGAAAAGGTTTAGGTATTTCATTTACTTCGAACATTTCTATGCAAGATCCTTTATTATTGCCAGAATATCAAAATCAATATGGAGCAGGAGTTAATGGCGCTTTTGCAGCAGACTTAAACCAGTTGAAAGGTGCTGGATCTTGGGGGCCAAAATTCGATGGTTCTCAACAATTATATTATACAGGAGAAAACAGAGCTTACTCTGCGCAACCAAACAATGTTAAAAACTTTTTTAGAACAGGTTCTAATATTGTAAACACAATAGCAATTAGTAAAGCAACAGAAAACTCTTCTCTACGTTTTTCTTATTCCAATTCTAAAATAAACGAAATTTTACCAAACTCTTCAGTAGATAGAAATAATTTTAATTTAAGAGGATTCTCTAAAATTACAGATAAGTTTTCTATAGATGCTAAAGTTACTTACTTTTTACAAGATGCTAAAAATCGTGCAAGTCAAGGTACAGAAGGTATTATGGCATATTTATATGGTTTAAGAAGAAATATAGACATTAATGATTTAAAAAATTATCAAGATTTATCTCAAGGATATGGTGTAATTGCTCCAACAAATAGTGGAGGTAACCCATATTGGATTTTAAACGAAGATAATAATGAAGATACAAGAAAAAGATTTACTGGTTTTGCAAAAGCACAATACGAATTTAACAGTAATTTTAAAGCATTTGTAAGAGTTGGTACAGATGTAATAGACCAACAAACAGAAAGATACCAAGCAACTGGGCATCATTTTAAACCATTAGGAACTTTAGGTTATAATACTTACGATACATCAGAAACTAATTACGATTTCTTAATGATGTACAATAAAGATATAAATGACGATTTTAGTTTAACTGCTAATTTTGGTGGAAATGCATTACATGCAACATCTAAATTTTCATCAATTTATGGAGAAGAGTTTAAGATACCTGGAAAACAATACATCACAAATACGAATCCAGAAAGGTTAAGAGTATCGCAATCGGAACTGGTAGAGAAAAAAGTACACTCTTTATATGGTTCTGCTTCTTTATCATACAAAGGAATGGCTTATTTAGACATTACAGGAAGAAACGATTGGTCTTCTGCATTAGCTGCTGAAAACAGATCATATTTTTACAATTCTGCAAGTTTAAGTTTGCTTTTAAATAAGATGTTTAATATCGAATCTGAAAACATAAACTTTACAAAATTACGTTTAAGTTATGCTAAAGTTGGTAATGATACAGATGCACATCAAATCGTAAATTTATTTAACGTTGCAGCAAATGGTTATTTAGGCAATATATCAGTTGCAGCTCCTACTACAAAGTTTAGTAAAAGCTTAAAACCAGAAGACGTAACATCTACAGAAATTGGTTTCGAAATAAAAGCCTTTAAAAACAGGCTTTTCGCAGATTTCGCATATTATTCTATAAATTCTAAAGATTTAATTTTTAATGTTCCAGTAGATCCTGCAACAGGGTTTCAGTTTTTTAGACAAAATGTTGGAGAAATTACAAACAAAGGTTTTGAGGTTATGATTGGAGGTACTCCAATTAGAAACGAAAACTTCGACTGGAGTATTTCTGCAAACATTGCAGGAAATAAAAATAAATTAGAAAGTTTAATTGACGGGCAAGACTTTTTCCAATTTACAACAAGTAATAATGGAGTTGTAGATGTAAGAGCACAAGTTGGCGAAGGTTTTGGAGATATTTATGGTACAGATTGGTTAAGAACAGATGATGGTAAACTTTTATTAACTGCTGCTGGACGTCCACAAGCAACTTCAGAAAGAGTTAAATTAGGAAATTATCAGCCAGATTTTACTGGAGGTATTACAAATACATTTAATTACAAAAACTTTAGTTTAAATTTCTTAGTAGATTTTAGAATTGGTGGTCAAATTTATTCTGCAACAGATGCAGCTTTAGACAATAGTGGTGCATCTATTAGATCTTTAAAATATAGAGATGGAGGTGTAACTTTAGATGGTGTTATAGATAATAATGGTACTTTAACACAAAACACAACAAATATCACTGCTCAAGAATATTGGGGATCTGCATCTGGTGTTGCATCAGAATATGTTTACGACCAAACAAATGCTAGATTAAGAGAAGTAAGTGCTACTTACAGATTATCATCGAAAGCATTACAAGACACATTTATAAACGCTGCGTCTGTAAGTTTAACAGGAAGAAATTTATTCTTTTTCTTTAGAGATAGTAAAAACTTCGATCCAGAAAGTAGTTATTCTACAAGTAACTTTGCACAAGGTGTATTATATTATAACCTACCTACAACAAGTAGTGTTGGGCTTAGTTTAAATATTAAATTTTAAAAGCATATAAAATGAAAACAATAAAAATAATTCTATATAGTGCTTTATTTCTTGTAACGGTTTCTTGTACAGGAGACTTTGACGAAATAAACACAAAACAAAATGGTTTTGAATCGAGTGAATTAAGTGCAAAGTTTTTTATTACAGAAACTCAATACCAATTATACGCACCAGGAAGATTCGAATATTGGAGAGCACATTTAATTCATGCAGATCGTTTTGCTGGGCAATTTACTTTTGGACACGATGTTTCATGGTGGAGTGATGGATTAAGTTATACTTACAATGGAGGTTATACAGATGCTTCTTGGGGTTGGTTTTCTAATTATTTTGGAAAAGTTAAAAACTTCTTAGAGTTAACCAAACCAGGTGGAGATTTCGAGAATGATAGAATGTATGCTACAGGGCTTATTATTAAGTCTTTATATTATCAAATGTATACAGATACTTTTGGAATGATTCCTTATAGCGAAGCTGGTGTAGAAGGAAATTTAACACCAAAATACGATAGTCAGCAAGAAATTTATACAGGAATTATTGCAGATTTAGATGAAGCAATGACAATAATTGGTTCGCAAACAAGTACTGGAGTTTTAGTAGATGATTTAGGAAATAATGATCTTTATTGTGGTGGTGATTTACAGAAATGGAAAAAATTAGCAAACACACTTAAACTAAGAATTGGTATGCGTGCTCTTGGTGCAACTGGCGAAAACTTTGCAACCACGACAATAAACGAAGCTTTAAATAATCCATTATTAGATGATACTACAGGAAGTGTTACAATGGAGAAAGATGTAAAAATTGGGCAATTTGGAAGTGGTGCTTATGGAGATGTTTGGACCAATTTTGGTGGAGGTTCAGATTGGACAATGGGAGCAACGTTAATTAATTCATTAAAAAAGAATAACGACCCAAGATTATCTATTTATGCAGCTCCTGCTCCTGGTGGAGAATTTGTTTTCGAGAAATCAGCTTCAAATCCAAACTATCAAGAACAATTAGATTTTATGATTAGTAATTTAGACGAAGCGAATGCTACTTACACAAAAACTATTGTTGGAGATAAAACAACATTGGTAATTGATGCTAATCAATATATTGGACAACCAACAAGATTAAATGGATTAATAAAACCAATGGTTAAATTTGATATGTTTAGCAAGCCAAGCAGTATTATTATACAAGCAACTGGAAAAGGAGTTCCTGTATATCCTGAAATAATTATGACAAGTGCAGAAGCTTATTTCTTAAAAGCAGAAGCAGCTGTTAGAGGTATTGGTAGTGGAAATGCGCAAAGTTTATTTGAATCTGGTATTAGAGAAGCAATGAAGTTATGGAATGTGCCAAGTGGAGATGTAGACACTTATGTAACGAATGAAGCTATAGCAAATATTTCTGCAGGAACTTTAGAGGAAAAATTAGAAAAAATTGCAACTCAGCGTTGGTTAGCTAGCTATACAGATGGTTTTGAAGCTTGGGCTGTTGTTAGAGATTATGGATATCCAAAAGAATTAGCAGATGGAGTTTCAAACACTGCTATATTCGAACTAGGAACTTTAAATGGTAAATATCCACAGCGTCTGCGTTATGGAAGTGGAGCTCAATCGAATCCTAACTACACGAATGCTGTTTCTACACAAGGGGCAGATAATCAAGGAACTAAATTGTGGTTTGCTAAATAATTTTAGCAAATATATTTAAACATTTTCTACAAAATATATTTTGATTTGAATTAATTCAACCGGAAAATAAATACAATTTTCCGGTTGTTTTTTTACCAAACTTCTTGCTTTTTTTTAAAATTGAAGTTATAAAATATCTTAAACTAAAATAATTTATGAAAAAAATTATTTCAATTATAATTTTTGGTCTATTTGGCTATGTTTCTTTTTCACAGAATAAATTATCAGATACTTTTAATTTAATGCCTTGGCCACAAGAAATTACTAAAAGTAATACTACTTTTAAAATTGATGAAAAACTTACAATTTTTATCAATGGAAAAGATGCAACAGAAAGAGTAAATAAGTCTTCTGTGCAATTTTTAAGAAGACTTGCCAATAAAACAGGCGTTTTTATAGACGAAGGTTTTCCAACAAAAAATAAAAACGCATCTATAGAAATTAATTTTCATTCAGTTTCTAACTTAACAACAGAAAGTGATGAATCTTATTCATTAAACATAGATGATAATAAAATTACAATTAATGCAAAAACAGATGTTGGTGCAATAAGAGGTTTAGAAACACTTTTACAATTGGTTAATTTTAATAAAAAGGGTTATTATTTTGAAGGAGTTTCTATAACAGATTTTCCAAGATTTGTTTGGCGAGGATTAATGATAGATGTTGCACGTCATTTCCAACCTGTTGCAGTTATCAAAAGAAATTTAGATGCCATGGCTTCAGTAAAATTAAATGTTTTTCATTGGCATTTAACAGACGACCAGGGTTTTAGAGTAGAATCTAAAGTGTTTCCAAGGTTGCAAGAAGTTGCTACAGATGGTTTATTTTATACACAAGAACAAATAAAAGATGTAGTAAAATATGCTTCTAATTTAGGGATTAGAGTAGTACCAGAATTTGATGTTCCAGGACATGCATCTGCCATTTTAGCAGCCTATCCAGAGCTAGGTAGCAAAGAAGGTTACGAGTATAGTGTAGAACGTTTTTCAGGTGTATTTCACCCAACTTTAAATCCTGCTAAAGAAGTAACTTATCTTTTTTTAGAAACCTTATTTACAGAAATAGCACCATTATTTCCAGACGAATATTTTCATATTGGAGGAGACGAAAACGAAGGAAAACATTGGGACGAGAATATAGAAATTCAGGAATTTAAAAAGAAACATAATCTAAATACAAATCACGATTTACAGACTTTTTTCAACATTAAATTAGAAAAAATATTGAAGAAATTAGGTAAAAAATTAATGGGTTGGGACGAGATTTTAACTCCATCTACACCAACAACAGCAGTTATTCATTCTTGGAGAGGAAAACAAGAAGGATTAAAACAAAGCACGTTAATCGAAGCTGCGAAAAAAGGCTATCAAACTGTACTTTCCAATGGTTATTATATAGATAGAGTACAGTCTGTGGAAAAACATTATAATGTAGATCCAATAGGAAATACAGTTTTAACGAAAGAAGAGCGCAAAAGAATTTTAGGAGCAGAAGCAACCATGTGGAGCGAGTTAGTTACACCACTAACTATTGATTCTAGAATTTGGCCAAGAACTGCTGCAATTGCAGAACGTTTTTGGTCTAATAAAAAGGTGAATGATGTAAATAATATGCAAAAAAGATTGAAAGTTGTAACTTTTCAATTAGAAGAATTAGGAATTACACATCTTAAAAACAAAGATGTTATTTTAAGAAATATAAGTAATTCCCAAGATATTCATGCACTAAAAACACTTACGAATATCTGTGAACCATTAAAGATTTATTCGAGAAACAAAGGTGGTACAGAATACAAAACATTCTCTCCATTTACTTTATTTGCAGATGCTTGCACTCCAGATGCAACAGATGCAAAAGCTTTTAATAAAGCTGTGGTGAGTTTTTTAGCAAATAAATCGAAAGAAAATCAAACAAAATTAATTGCCTTTTTTGACCTGTGGATTAATAATCATACAAAGTTTCAAAAAATAAATAACAACCCGAAAACCGATGTTTTAGAACCACTTTCGAGCAATTTAGCGTTGTTATCTTCAATCTTAAAAACAGGATTAATTTCAGGTAAATTATCAACAAATAATTACAAAAAAGTTTTAAAATTGATAAACAAATTAGAAAAACCGATTGCAGATACAGAATTGGTAATTACATCAAAATTAAAAAAACTATTAGTAAATTATAAAAAATAAAAATGTTGAAGAAAACCTTTCTAAAAGCACTCCCACTATTACTTATAGGGATTTTTTCTTCTTGTAAAGAAGAACAATTAAGCAATAAAAGCACCGATTTTACAAAAGCATCTCTTTTTACAAGTGGTATTGAAGGACCAGCTGTAGATAGCCAAGGAAATTTATATGCAGTTAACTTTCAAAAAGAAGGAACTATTGGTAAAGTCGATAAAAATGGAAATGCCTCTCTACTTATAAAACTTCCAAAAAACAGTATTGGAAATGGAATTCGTTTTGATAAAAACGATAATATGTTTATTGCAGATTATGTGAATCATAATATTTTACAAGTAAAAAAAGGCGAAAATAAAGTTAGAATTTATGCATCCGATTCCACTATGAATCAACCGAACGATTTAGCAATTGCACCAAATGGAAATTTATATGCAAGTGACCCAAACTGGTCTAACGATACTGGTAATTTATGGTTAGTAAAAGACGAAAAAATTATTTTATTGGAAAAAGATATGGGAACTACCAATGGTGTTGAGGTAAGCCCAAATGGACAAAAACTGTATGTAAATGAATCTGTACAACGAAATATTTGGGTGTATGACATCAATTCAGATGGAACAGTTACAAATAAGAAACTATTCAAGAAATTTACCGATTTTGGAATGGATGGAATGCGATGTGATATCGAAGGAAATCTATACGTTTGTAGATATGGAAAAGGAACTGTAGTAATGCTTTCTCCAGAGGGAAATGTATTGAGAGAAATTGTTTTAAAAGGGAAAAATGTAACCAATATTGCATTTGGCGGAAAAGACAAAAAACAATGTTTTGTAACAGTTTCAGATAGAGGTTGTTTTGAAACTTTTTTTGCTGAATTTCCAGGAAGAAGTTTTTAAAAACACTTACTAATTGCATTTTTAATAGAATAAGCACTTCATTTTTGAATTATTAATACGTAATAAAAATATTTTATCAAGTATCTTTACTTTTTAAAAGTTAGTATTATGAATCAAATAATTACATTCGGAGAAGTTCTAATGCGAATTTCACCTTTAGGAAACAGAAAATTTGTACAATCTAATTCTGTAGAATTCTATTTTGGAGGAACAGAAGTAAACGTAGGAATTTCTATCGCAAATTTTGGCGGAAACGTAAAACATATTTCTTGCATTTCTAATGATTTTATTGGAGATACAGCAATTTCTTACCTAAATAAATTTGATTTAGATACTTCTGCAATCGTACGTTCTGGAAGACCTTTAGGTGTTTATTTTTTAGAAGTTGGTGCAGTAATGAGAGCAAGTTCTATTTCTTACAATCGTTCTCATTCTTCATTTTCGGAAATTGTGCCTTCCATGGTAAATTGGGAGAAATCTTTAGAAAACGGAAAATGGTTCCATTGGACAGGAATTACACCAGCTTTAAATAAAGGAAGTAAAGACACTTTGTTAGAAGGCTTAAAATTAGCTAGAAAACAAGGAATGCAAATTTCTGCGGACCCAACTTACAGAAGTGGTTTGTGGAAATATGGCGAAGATGCAAAAGAAGTCTTATCAGAATTAATTAATTATTCAACCATTTTTATTGGCGGAATTAACGAAATAAACGAACTTTTAGGTACTGATTTTTCTTATTCAAACGAAGATTTTGAAGAAGCAAGCAAACAACTAATGGAGAAATTTCCTTCCATAGAAAAAGTGTTTGATAAAATTAGAACTTCCATAAATTCTTCATGGCACAAAATACGTGCAAGAATGTGGAATGGTAAAGAATTTAAAGAAACCGAAGATTTAGATATTACACATATTGTAGATAGGATAGGAACTGGAGATGCTTTTGCAGCAGGTTTAATTCATGGTTTGCAAAACTTCGACGATTTTAAAGCGATGCAATTTGCTTCTGCAGCTTGTGCTATAAAACATACCTATTTAGGTGATGTAAATTACGCAAACGAAAAAGATGTAATGACAATTTTAGACGGAAATACAACAGGAAGATTAAATAGATAATATTTAAAATAATAAGCAAAAAAAAGCGAGTTGAAAAACTCGCTTTTTTAAATTTAATTCAGTTTAAGACTGGTTCATAATATCTTCAATCTCATCTGCTTCAATAGGAATATTTCCCATTAAATTAAAAGGTTCTCCTTTTTGTTGAATTACAACATCGTCTTCTAAACGAATTCCAAAACCTTCTTCAGGAATATAAATTCCAGGTTCTACAGTAAACACATTGTTTGCTTGCATTGGCTCATGTAAAAGTCCATAATCATGCGTATCTAAACCAATATGATGGCTCGTTCCATGCATAAAGTACTTTTTATAAGCTGGCCAATTTTTATCTTCATTTTGTACATCAGCTTTATCTAACAAACCTAATTTTAATAGTTCAGAAGTCATAATATCACCAACTTCTACATGATATTCTTTCCAAATAGTTCCAGGAACTAATAATTTTGTTGCTTCTTTTTTCACGTGATTTACAGCATTATAAACTGCTTTTTGTCTGTCAGAAAAACGACCAGAAACAGGTACAGTTCTACTTAAATCACTTTTATAATTTGCATATTCTGCAGCAATATCAAACAAAATTAAATCTCCAGCTCTACACTCTTGATTGTTTTCGATATAATGCAAAACATTGGCATTATTTCCTGAGGCAATAATTGGTGTATATGCAAATCCTTTAGACCTATTTCTAACAAATTCATGTAATAATTCCGCTTCAATTTCATATTCCCAAACACCAGGTTTTATAAAATTTAAAATTCTGCGGAAACCTTTTTCAGTAATATTACAAGCATGTTGCATTAAATCCAATTCAATTTGGTCTTTTACAGAACGTAAACGCTGTAAAATAGGATTGCTTTTCGCAACAGAATGAGCAGGATATTTTGCCAATAACCATTTTGTAAAACGATCTTCGCGAGTTTGAGTTTCTACATTTGCTCTATAATGTTCGTTGGTGTTAATGTAAAAAGTATCTGCATAAGAAGACATTTCAAACAAGATTTTATGTAAATCTTGAAGCCAAAAAACAGTTTTAACGCCACTTGTTTTAAAAGCAGCTTCTTTGGTTAGTTTTTCTCCTTCCCAAACAGCAATATGATCGTTAGTTTCTGTAACAAATAAAACCTCTCTTAAATCTTCATTTGGGCAATCTGGAAACAACATTAAAATACTTTCTTCTTGGTCTACACCAGATAAATAGAAAATATCTCTGTGTTGTTCAAAAGGCATTGTACTATCTGCACTTATTGGATAAATATCGTTAGAATTAAAAACAGCAATACTTTTTGGCTTCATTTGAGAAGCAAAGTTTTTACGGTTTTTTATAAATAATTGTGAGTCTATAGGATTGTATTTCATGTTGAATTGTATTTAAAACTCAAAGGTAAGAAATCTAAACCCCAACATGAAATGAGAAGTAGATAACTACAAATTTATCAACTTTATTAAATAGATTAAAATATTACCACATAGAAACATAGAAAACATAGAGTTTTGCGCCCTATTTTAATATTATTAACAGGCAAATTCGCAGAAAATGCACAGATTTTCCCTCAAAGATTTTTCCACAAAGATTGGCTATGTTTTCTATGTACCTATGTCGTAAAACTCCACAAACAGGCTAATTTCCCCCTTTGGGGATTAAAAAGGGCTTTTTAATAACGCTTCTTTTTAGGAGCTCCAGTTCTACCTCTTCCAGAAGTTGCACCAGCAGGTTTATTTCCTTTAAAGTGTGGTTTTCTTTTTGGTCTTTTATCATCAGAAGAACTTCCAGGATTTCCATTAGAAGGTCTTTGCTTTTTCTTTTTCCCAAAAGAACCTTTACTCTGTGTAGCAGCTCTTTTTGGTGGGGCAGTATCAGTAGGTTCAAAACCTTCTAAAACAGAAGAATTTAACTTCTCTTTCAATATTTTTTCAATTTCACTTTGGTATTCTACTTCCTCACTACACACAAAAGAAATTGCTTCTCCAGCTGCACCAGCTCTACCAGTTCTACCAATTCTATGCACATAATCTTCTGGTACATTTGGCAATTCGAAATTAATTACGTGAGGTAATAAAGGAATATCTAAACCACGAGCAGCAATATCTGTTGCCACCAATATTTTTATAGAATTATCTTTAAAATTCTTTAACGCTTTTGTTCTTGCACCTTGACTTTTATTTCCATGAATTGCAGCCGCAGAAATGCCAGCTTTAATCAATTTTTCTGTCAATTTATTAGCACCGTGTTTTGTTCTTGTAAAAACCAAAACTTGTGTCCAATTGTTATCTTTTATTAACTTTATAGCAAGCTCTGTTTTTTGCTTTTTATCAACTTTATAAACCTTGTGCGTTACTTTTTTAGCGGTAGAATTTTGCGGAGCAGTTTCCACAGAAACTGGGTTTCTTAAAATAGTAGCAGCCAATTTTTTAATATCGTTCGAAAAAGTGGCCGAAAACATCAAATTCTGACGCTTTTCCGGCATAAAACTAATAATTTTGTTAATATCTCTAACAAAACCCATGTCTAACATTCTGTCTGCTTCATCCAAAATTAAAACGTCAACTCGTTTAAAAGAAACCGCTTTTCTATCATGTAAATCCAATAATCTACCAGGAGTTGCCACTAAAATATCTACTCCGTTTTTTAATGTTGCAATTTGTGGTTTTGCATTAACTCCACCAAAAACAACAGCAGATTTTATGTTCACATATTTGCTGTATTCTCTTACGTTGTCATAAACTTGTGCTGCTAATTCTCTTGTTGGCGTTAAAACCAAGGCACGTAAAGGTCTGTATTTTGGGTGTTTCGTTTCCGATAAATATTGTAAAACTGGCAAGGTAAAACCTGCTGTTTTTCCAGTTCCTGTTTGGGCAGAAGCTAAAATATCTTTTCCTTCTAAAATATACGGAATTGCTTTTTCTTGTATTGGTGATGGTTTGGTGTATCCTTTTTCCTCAACTGCTTTTACCAACGCTGCAGATAAACCTAAATCTTTAAATGTCATAAATAATATTTACGAAACACGCTTTACGTAGCGGTTTCTGTGGGCAAAGATACGTTGTTTTTAGTTGAAGGCATTTAATTATTTTTTGGGCGTTTTAACAGGCTTTCGCTACTCGCTTTTTTTGTTGAAAAAACAAAAAAGAGCTCAAACAGGTCGCTCTATCCTTAACGCTTATGGAGTGTTTGGCAAAGCTTGTGAACTACTTTTAAATTCGTGAATTCTTGGCAAAACAATCCTAAAACATGTTAATTTTTTTGATATTCAATTTACAAGTAGTAATTTCATCAATTCAAACCAAACTTTACTTCTATGAAAACTCTTTTTCAATTCTTATTGGTGTGTTTTTCGGCAACACTATTTGCACAAACACCAACAAATTCAAGTGAAATTCAACAATCTTTAGATCAAAAATCTAAAATGATTGAATCTTCATTAGTCAAAAATGTAGCATTTACTAATATTGGTCCAACTGTAATGAGTGGAAGAGTTTCAGATGTTTCTGTAAATCCAGAAAACCCAACAGAATTTTATGTTGGTTATGCATCAGGAGGTTTGTGGCATACAAACAATAATGGAACCACATTTACGCCAGTTTTAGACAATTCTCCAACTCAAAATATTGGAGATATTGCAGTAGATTGGAACTCTGGAACCATTTGGGTAGGAACAGGAGAAAAAAACTCTTCACGTTCTTCGTATGCAGGAATTGGAATATTAAAGTCTACAGACAAAGGAAAAACGTGGACAAATGTTGGTTTGCCAGATTCGCATCATGTAAGTAGAATTCTTATCAATCCAAATAATGCAGATGAAGTAATTGTTGGGGTAATTGGTCATTTATATTCTTCAAATACAGAAAGAGGAATTTTTAAAACTACAGATGGAGGAAAAACGTGGACAAAATCACTTTTTATAAACCAAGACACAGGAATTATAGATGTTGCAGTTGCACCAGAAAACTTCAATATAATGTATGCCGCTTCTTGGGAAAGAGAACGTAAAGCGTGGAATTTCGATGGAGATGGAAAAAATTCTGCAATTTATAAAAGTACAGATGCAGGAACTTCTTGGGCGAAGGTTGCAGACAAATCTGGTTTCCCAACAGGAAGTGGAGTGGGTAGAATTGGTTTAGCTGTTTTTAATGAAAATACGGTTTATGCATTGCATGATAGTCAATTTAGAAGACCAAAAGGAAAAACCAAAAAGCCTTCAGATGCCTTAACAAAAGAAGATTTTAAAACAATGTCTTCTGCTGAGTTTTTAAACTTATCAGATAAAAAACTAAATTCCTATTTAAAAAATAACGGATTTCAAGAAAAATACAAAGCACAAAACGTAAAACAAATGGTGCGTGTTGGAACTGTTAAACCTATAGATTTAGCAAGTTATTTAGAGGATGCTAATTCTATAATGTTCGACACTCAAGTTATTGGTGCAGAAGTTTTTAAAACTACAAATGGCGGAAAATCTTGGAAAAAAACGCATGATAATTTTTTAGACGGTGTTTATAGTTCTTATGGATATTATTTCGGAGAAATTAGAGTCGATTTACAAGACGAAAACGGAATTTACGTTTTAGGAGTTCCTATTATAAAATCGAAAGATGGAGGAAAAACATTTACGTCTATAAGTAGAGAAAATGTCCATTCAGATCATCAAGCATTGTGGGTAAATCCTAAAAAATCTGGACATATTTTAAATGGGAATGATGGTGGTTTAAATCTTTCTTATGATGATGGAGAAAATTGGATTAAATTAAACGATCCTGCAGTTGGGCAATTTTATTCGGTTTTTGCAGATAATCAGAAGAATTATAAAGTGTATGGAGGTTTGCAAGATAATGGAGTTTGGGTAGCAGAACATAATGCAAGAATCGATAAAAGATGGCATCAATCTGGTCAAAATCCATACGAATCTATTATGGGTGGAGATGGAATGCAAGTTCAGGTAGATAATAGAGATGCAAATATTGTGTATACAGGATCTCAATTTGGAAATTATTATAGACTAGATAGATCTTCTGGAAGAAATAAATACATTCAACCAAAACATACTTTAGGCGAAACTCCTTATCGATTCAACTGGCAAACTCCAATACTTTTATCGAAACACAATCAAGATATTTTATATTTTGGAGGAAATAAATTACACAGATCTTTCAATAAAGGAGATAATTGGGAGACCATTTCTGGCGATTTAACTACTGGAGGAAAAAAAGGAAATGTTGCTTATGGAACGTTAACTACAATTTCTGAAAGTCCGTTTCAATTCGGATTAATTTATGTTGGTTCAGATGATGGATACATTAACATAACTAAAAATGGAGGAGGTAATTGGACAAGAATTTCTAACAATTTACCACAAAATTTATGGGTTTCTAGAGTAATTGCTTCAGCACATAAAAAAGAACGTGTATATGCCACTTTAAATGGTTACAGATTTGATGATTTTGCGACTTATGTGTATGTTTCTAACGATTATGGACAAACCTGGGAAAGCATTAGTAACAACATACCAACTTCGCCAGTAAATGTAATAAAAGAAGATCCTGAGAATGAAAACCTATTATATGTAGGAACTGATAATGGGTTATATGTTTCTCTTAATCAAGGAAATTCTTGGGAGGCGTTTTCTAAAGATTTACCAAATGTAGCTGTACACGATTTGGTAATTCAACCAACAGCAAAACATTTAATTGTGGCAACTCATGGAAGAAGTTTATACAAAGCAAATGTTGCCAATTTGCAATTAATGGATGGCGATGTTTTAGGTAAATCGAGCAATGTTTTTGCTATAAACAGTATTAGAAAAAGTAATAGATGGGGAAGTTCTTGGAGCCAATGGAGAAATGCTTTTTTACCAGAAATTACAATTCCTTTTTATGCAAATTCATCTAGAAAAGTAACAATTGATGTGTATGCTGGTGATGTAAAAGTAAATTCGATCTCTACAGACGCAAACAAAGGTTATAACGAAGCAAAATTTGATGTTTCTTTTTCTAAAAAAGGAAAAAGAGCTTTTGAAAAAGAGAATAAAAAAGTAAAAATAACCAAAGCTCAAAACGATGTTTTCTATTTACCAAAAGGAAAATATACTGTTAAAATTGGAGATGCAAAAAGTGCGTTTGAAATAAAATAATAACCATGAAAACAACACCAGAACACAACAAAAGAGTTGCAGAAATGAAGTTTTTTTCTGTTTGGCCACATTACGTTACAAAAGTAGAGAAGAAAGGTAGAACAATAGAAGAATTATACCAAGTTATAGAATGGTTAACAGGTTTTAATCAGAAAAAAATAAAAGAGTTTATTGATGAAAAAATTACTTTTCAAACATTTTTTGAAAGAGCAAATTTAAACCCAAATGCTCATTTAATAAAAGGAGTAATTTGTGGTTATAGAATAGAAGAAATAGACAATCCGTTAACCAAAAAGGCTCGTTATTTAGATAAATTAATAGATGAATTAGCTAGAGGTAGAAAAATGGAAAAAATATTACGAGAATAAATAATGAAAAAACTACTTCCTATACTCTTCTTTGTGTTTGTAGTTTCAACAAATGCACAATCCGATTTTAAAAGTTTTCTAAAATTATCTGGACCTATAAAAACATGGGTTTTGTTTCATCCTTTTAAAGCTAAAAAGTCTCTAGAAATTTCTATGGAAACAAACAGAGTTGCAGATTCCATAAGAAAAACGAATTTATTGGATGGAGATCCTGCTGGAGGCCAAGTAGATGCTTTTAGACATGCTTATTGGATGGCTCGTTTGCGACAAGAATTAGGAAAATCTTCTGCAAGATCTTTAGGAAAAGCACACGAAAGAGATAATTACATTACCTATAAAAAAATGAAATTAGAAGATGGAGTTGTGCCTGATGAGATTTCATCGGAAATGGATTTGTATAATAATGAAGAAGGTTTAAAAATTATCACTAGAAATAGTGAAGTTTCAAAAAACGGATTAATTTTTAGAATTGTAAATGCCATTCATCATGGAAAAATGAAAATTATCAAAAAAGATAAAGATGGTAATTTTTTAACTTGCGATGGAAAAATAATTCCAAAAGAAAGTTTAAAAAGGAAATGGAAAAATAGTAAATGTTTAATTTCTTCTAATCAAAAAATTCGTTAAAAAAGTTTCAGTACATTTGTTTGAACGAGCTTAATAGTATTCTTTTTGAAAAAAATAGTTTTCCACTACTGCACCTTAATATTTTGCATTCTACTTGCATTTTCAAGTGGTTATTCGCAATCTTATAAAGTACTTTCTAAAGAAGAAAAACAAAATTTTGCATTGCAGTCGCAAGTAATTTTTAAAGTTGCAGCTTTAAATAAAGCTTCTATTGATACATTATTAGAGTCGAAACAAGATTTTGCTATTGAATATGTTGCCAAGAGCGATTTAAATTTAATTGAGTATTTCTTAAAAAAGAAAAAAAAAGTAACTGTCGTAACAAGTGAAAACGCAAAGAATCTTTTAGATAAATTCCCTACAGTTCTTCAAATAAATTCCTCTGAAATAGATTCTCTCAATTTGCAAAATTTAAGTGTTGTAGATAGTACTAAAACACTTTTTAAAGAGCTAAAAGAACTAACTAGTATTAATTTTATCAATAATAAAAAAATTACAGATAGTATTGTATTTCGTATTTGGGAAAGGTCTGGGAAAGTTCCAAATTTTATTTATGCCGATTCAAATTCAATCGCAAAAACTACGAAACTTGTATCATTTTTAAATTCGACAGAAAAAATATTTGGTGTTGTAAAAACAAAAGAAAAATTACTTAAAAATGTATCGTTTAAAAATTTTCCAAATAGAAAAGCAAACGGATATTTTAGTTTTCCATTTCGCTTTGATAATAAAAGTCCAATTTTAATTCCATACAAAGCTGGGTATTATTTTTCGCCAGATATTATTTATGCAAATTTAGAGAACAGGGGAAATCAAAAAGAGTTTATCGGTTTTCCTTTAGACCTTAATTTTGGGTTAACAGATTCTTTTGAGTTTAAAAAAAAGGTTTTAAATCGTATTCGAAATAATAACGAAGATATTATTTCTAAACAAGTACAAATTGTAAATGATTCTGTGCATGGAAAAGTTGGTTTTTTTAATAAAAGAGCCTACATAGATGCAGGTATAGAAAGTAGATCTTCCCTAAAATCTAGTTTTACAATTACTGCTTGGATAAAACCCACAAAACTTGGTAATGCTAATAGTATTTTGGGAAAAGGAAAGCATTTTGTATTAAAAGTACATAGTGGGTATTTAACCTTTACAATGGCTGGTATTAAAGATTATTTTTCTTTTTCATCACCAATTCCAATTAATAAATGGACACATGTTTCACTTGTGTATTCAGAAGTACATAATGAGTTGTATTTTTATATTAATGGAAAAAAAACGGATACTGTTTCCCTTATTTCAAATTACATTACCTCAGACCACAATTTATATATTGGTAATAATTTATGGGAAGAATTTTTTATAGGCTATTTAGGTGCTATTAATATTTGGGAAAGAGAGTTAAATAGTTCAGAAATTTTTTCGCAATATAATAACCCAAACTTAGGAAAAGGTAAAATCAATTTAAAGCTTTATTTAGGTATCGGGTTTTTAGTTTTGGTAAGTTTAATTATTCTATATCTTTTTAAGAGAGCTAATAGAAAATCAAAATTTAGTTCTACATTAAATACACCTAATAAACCATTAAATACACTTTTAGATACTTATATAGTAAAGCTTTATTGTTTTGGTTCATTGCAAATAATAAACGAAGAAAATATAGATATTGCACAAAAATTATCACCAAAATTAAAACAACTTTTCTTAATTATATTTTTAGAAAGTGTTAAAGATGGTATTGGAATTTCTACGAAAAAACTAACAGAAATTTTATGGCCTGGAATGGATCCTAAAAGTGCAAAGAACACAAGAGGAACAAATATTCAAAACTTAAGATCCTTGCTTTCTACTTGCTCTCAAATAAAACTACTTTTTATAAATAAACATTGGTTTTTAGATATTAGTGATAACTGTTTTTGTGATTATGATATAGCGAATAGTTATATAGAATTATTTGCTAGCGAGCAATACAACGTAAAACTTTTAGAAGAAAAATTACCAATTTTGTTATCGTTATTAAAAAGAGGTAGGTTGTTTACCAACACTAGCGCAACTTGGCTAGACCCACATATCGAAAAATTTAGTTTTAAAATAACTAAAGAATGCTTCCATTACATAGATTCTTTATCGATAGAAAAACATGCAGATATGCTTTTAGAAGCAATAGAAATAATTCATTTTTATGACGATTTAAATGAAAAAGCATTACAGTTAAAACTTAAAATATTAATTCATCAGGGTAAGTTAAGTTTAGCACGTCTTTTGTATGATAATTTTTCTAAATTATATAAAAATATTTACAAAGAAAACTACCCGATTACATTCGAAAAGAGTATATCGTAGTATTTTTCTAATAAACAAAGGGAATAATCTTTTTTAGATATTTATAAAAAAAAAGAATTTTTAATTTTTATTACCCCATTTATTACCCTTCTTTTTACCTACATGCATTTATTTTTGATGCTTAATCGAATTCCAAATAGTATTATATGAGCAACGAATTAAACAGTAGAAGAAGTTTTGTTAAAAAGTCTTTAGCAATAACAGCTGGAATATCAATTATTCCAAGGCATGTAATGGGTGGTACAAATTTTTTAGCCCCAAGTGACCAACTTACCAAAGCAGTAATTGGAGTTGGAGGTATGGGACAAGGTCATTTAACTTACGAAGGCACAAAATTATTAGCTATTTGCGATGTAGATGGAAAACACTTATCTAATACTCTTAAAAAAGTAGGGTCAGATGTAAAAGGATATCGAGATTTTAGAGAAGTATTAGCAAGACCAGATATAGATATTGTACATATTGCAACACCTCCTCATTGGCATGGAATTATGTCGGTAATGGCTGCAGAAGCAGGTAAAGATGTTTGGTGCGAAAAACCAATGACAAGAACAATTGGAGAAGGAAAAAGAGTTGTGGAAGCAATGAAAGTTCATGGAAAAATGTTCCGATTAAATACATGGTTTCGATTTAAGAGTAATTTTTACGGAATGGGAACTCCCGTAAAAAAAATAAAAAAAGTAGTTGATAGTGGCGCTTTAGGTTGGCCCTTAAAAGTAACCATAAGTGGTGTAACAGGTTTTAACTGGAAGTTTTATTGGGTTGGTAAAGAAAATTTAAAGCCACAAGACGTTCCTGCCCATTTCGATTATGATATGTGGTTGGGTCCAGCACCAGAAAAACCATATAATGCACACAGAACTCATTCTACATTTAGAGGTTATTGGGATTATGATGGAGGTGGTTTAGGAGATATGGGACAACATTATATAGACCCTGTTCAATACTTTTTAGGAAAAGACAATACAAGCCCTATTAAAGTAGAAATTGATGCACCACAACAACATTACGATGCAATTGGTACTTGGCGTAAAATTGTTTTCACGTATGCAGATGGTTGCCAGATTATTTTAGATGGCGAAAATAAAGATAAGAATGCTGCATATGTAGAAGGGCCTAATGGAAAAATTTTTAACGGATTTAAGTCTACCATACCAAATATTGAAGGTTTAGTAAATAGCCTTCCCGATCCAGAAGAACAAATTGGATTATTTTCAGACTCAGTAAAAACTCGACAAAAATTTGCTCTAAATGAAGAAAATGGACATCGTTCTGCAACCATTGTAAATATGGGCTTAGCTGCATTAAGATTGGGTAGAAATTTAGATTTTGATCCAGTAAAGCAAGAATTTATTAATGATGAAGCCGCAAATAGATTAATTAACCAACCAAAAAGAACTTCTTGGGAAAACTAATATAAACACAAATGAAATATTTATATAATACAATTATAACAGTCCTTTTTATTTGCTTTTCTGTAACTGCTGGTTACTCTCAAATAAACAGAACTTTAGATACTAAAGTTGCAGATATCTTGGCACAAATGCCAGCTAAAAACAACGACCATATTAATAAATTAATGGAAGATGTTTTAAGTTTACAGAAAGAAGGTATTCTTAAACTTTGCGACATGTTAGTTCCTTTAGGTACAGGAGATGATACCAATGCACGCTTTACCATAAATAGTTTGGTTATGTATGTTGGAAAAAACAATATTAAAAATGAAAATATTGTTGAAGAAGCATTAATTACAGCAATTAATAAAACAAATTCTAGTGAAGTAAAAACATTTTTAATAGAACGCTTACAATATTGTGCTACCAATAATAGCATTAAAGCTTTAAACGAATATTTATATGGGAATGAGTTTTATAAACCTGCCTTAGCTGTTTTAACAAACATTGGAACAAATGAAGCGTCACAAGCAATCTTAACTGCTTTAAAAGAGAGTAAAGAACGACAACAAGTTGCTTTTATCAATGCTTTGGGCGTATTAAAGTATTCTCCAGCTGTTGCAACAATCGAAAATTTAGGCAATTCAAAATCAATTGAAATACAAAGACATGTTTTAAAAGCATTGGCAAATATTGCATCTCCAAATTCGTATGAAACATTATACAATGCAGCTAAAAAAGCAGATTTTAAAGAAGAAAATACTGAGGCTGTTTTATCTTTTATCCATTTTGGTATGCAACAAAACAACCCTAAAGTTAAAGAAAAAATAGGTAAAGTTATTTTAAAAAAATGTACTTCTAACGAGCAATTATATTTTAGAACAGCAGGTTTACACCTTTTAAATAATCAAAAAGAAGCTTCTGTATTAAAAAGATTATTAAAAGAATTTAAGAATAAAGATAATGCTTATAGAGGAGCTGTTGTTGCAATTGCATCGAATAATTTAACCTCTAAAAATCTTTCAAAATGGGCAAAAAGATTTAAGAAGACTTCACCAGAAGGAAAAGTGCAATTGGTTGGAATGGTTCAAAAAAGAACGGAAAAAGAAATAATTTCTTCATTTATTCTTCCTGCAATAAAAAGTAAACATGAAACTGTTAAAATAGCTGGAATTAAAGCCTTGGCTTTTCAATCTAAAAACAGTGCTTATCCAATTTTATTTGATGTTTTATCAAAATCTCAAACACCTTCAGAAGTTTCGGCGATAAAAGGTAGTTTACTTCGTTTAACATCAAAAAATGAAATTAATGATATTGCTAGTAATTTAGTAAAAACAAACACGAAAGGTAAAGTTACACTTGTACAAATATTGGCTGCTAGAAATGCAACCTCGAAATTCGACCAAATTATTTCTTTGTTAGATGATATTAATGAACCTGTTCAAAAAGCCGTATATAATTCGTTACCAAAAATTGCTACTCCAGCAAATTTATCACAATTAATAAATTTACTAAATAATACAGAAGTTCCAGAATATGTTTCTAACATACAGAGAGCTATAACAGTTGTATTAGACGAATCTAAAGAAGATTTATCTGGAGTTGTTCTTGGAGCTTATAAAAAAGTATCAAAAAAAGAAAAGTTATTACCAATTCTACCAATTTTAAACAATAAAGAAGCATTAGATTTGGTAACCTCTTCTTTAAAATCTAACAATTTAAAGGAAAGAGAAAATGCGTTAGAAGCTTTATCTAAATGGAGAAATAAAGATGCGATTCCTTATTTATTTGAAGCAGCAAGTAATAATTCGGAATTACATTCGCAAGCGTTTAATATGTATCTTTCACAAGTAATTAATTCTAATAATACAGCCGATCAAAAGTTATTATTAGTTGAAAAAATAATGTCTTTTAGTAAAAATATTGAAGAACAAAAGAGAGTTATTAATAGCGCTCGCTCAATTAAAACTTTTTTGTCTTTAATATTCGTTTCTAAATATTTAGATAACCAAAATTTAAGAGCTACAGCTTCTAATGCAGTCATTAAAATTGCGTTGCCAACTCCAGGGAAAAACGATGCTTTAAGTGGGAAAATTGTTAGAGAAATTGTCTCTAAGAGTATGAATAATATTACAGGACCTGATAGTCAATATATAAAAATTGATGTTAAAGAATTTTTAGACAAAATGCCAAATGTAAAAGGTTTTGAATCTATTTTTAATGGAAATGATTTGTCTGGTTGGGAAGGATTGGTTAAAAACCCAATAGCAAGAGCAAAAATGACTAAAAAGCAATTGGCAGATGCACAAGAAAAAGCAAATGCACAAATGCTTAGAGATTGGTTTGTAAAAGATGGTATTATTGGTTTTAAAGGGGAAGGTTACAATAATATTTGTACAATAAAAGATTATGGAGATTTTGAAATGTTGGTAGACTGGAAAATTACCAATGGTGGAGATAGTGGAATTTATTTAAGAGGAACACCTCAAGTACAAATTTGGGATATTGCAAGAACTAATGTTGGTGCAGAAGTAGGAAGTGGTGGTTTGTATAACAATCAGAAGCATAAAAGTACTCCATTAGTTGTTGCAGATAATCCAATTAATGATTGGAACACATTCCGTATTAAAATGGTTGGTGAGCGTGTAACAGTTCATTTGAATGGTATTTTGGTAACAGACAATGTAGTTCTTGAAAATTATTGGGATAGAAAATTACCAATTTTTACAAAAGAAGCCATAGAATTACAAGCACATGGAGAAGATTTAGGGTTTAGAAATGTGTATGTTAGAGAAATTTCTTCTGGAGACGATTCATTATCGGCAGAGGAAAAACAAGAGGGGTTTTCTTCTCTTTTTAATGGTAGAGATTTAGATCATTGGGTAGGAAATAAGAAAGATTATTTAGTTGAAAATAATATTTTGGTTGTACGTCCAGAACAAGGAGGTCATGGTAATTTATATACAGCTAACGAATATTCTGACTTTAATTTCAGATTCGAATTTAAGCTTACACCTGGTGCAAATAATGGTTTAGGAATACACACTCCTTTAGAAGGCGATGCTGCTTATGTAGGTAAAGAATTGCAAATTTTAGATAATACAGCATCTATTTACGCAAATCTAAGACCTTACCAATATCATGGTTCTGTTTATGGAGTAATCGCTGCAAAAAGAGGTTTTCTAAAACCTGTTGGAGAATGGAATTCGGAAGAAGTTATTGTAAAAGGAAATCATATTAAAATTATTTTAAACGGAACTGTTATTGTTGATGGAAATTGGGAGGAAGCTTCTAAAAATGGTACATTAGATAAGAAAAATCATCCAGGATTAAAAAGAAATAAAGGGCATATTGCTTTTCTTGGTCATGGATCTGAATTGGAGTTTAGAAATATAAGAATTAAAGATTTGTCTAAAAATAAATAATACTTAATTTTATTGTTTAGAATGAACAACAAAAGTAATGAAGAAATGTACGATGCTATTGTTATAGGTACTGGAGTTTCTGGTGGTTGGGCTGCCAAGGAATTAAGTGAACAAGGTTTAAAGGTATTGGTGTTAGAAAGGGGTAGAATGATTAAACATGTAGAAGATTACCCTACAATGGATATGGATACCTGGGATTTTGAGAATCGTGGATTAACAGCCTCAGATCAACCTAAAACGCAAGAAAAACAGGCACGTTCTGGTTATACCACAAGTGAAGTTTCTAGACATTGGTTTGTAAACGACATTAAACATCCTTACAACGAAGAAAAAAGATTCGATTGGCTTCGTGGTTACCATGTTGGAGGTAGGTCTATAATGTGGGGAAGACAAGTTTTACGTTTAAGTGATTTAGATTTTGAAGCAAATAAAAAAGAAGGTATTGCTGTAGATTGGCCAATTAGATACAAAGATATAGCACCTTGGTACGATAAAGTTGAAGCTTATATTGGTGTAAGTGCAGAAAAATTAAATTTACCACAATTACCAGATGGTGTTTTTACACCACCAATGGATTTAAACTGTGTGGAAACTGAATTCAGAAATAAACTTCACGAAACTTATAATAATAGACATTTAACTATTGGAAGGTTTGCGAATATAACTGGAGATAAAATTTATGAAGGTAGAGGTAAATGTTTACATAGAAATCGTTGTATGAGAGGTTGTCCTTATGGAGCGTATTTTAGTAGTAATTCAACTACTTTACCTGCTGCAAATAGAAGTGGAAACATGACCTTAAGAGCCAATTCTATTGTAAGTAAAATTATTTATGACGATACTAAAAAATTAGCAACCGGAGTTGAAGTGATTGATGCAATTACCCATGAAAAAATGCAGTTTTCTGCTAAAATTATTTTTTGTTGTGCTTCAACAGTAGCTAGTGCTGCAATTCTTTTAAATTCAACTTCAAAAAGATTTCCAAACGGTTTAGGAAATGATTCTGGAGAATTGGGGCATAATTTAATGGATCATCATTTTCAAGTTGGTGCAACAGCTTTAGTAGAAGGCTTTGACGATAAATATTATACAGGTAAAAGACCTGCGAGTTTTCATATTCCTAGATTTAGAAATTTAGGAGATGCCAAAACCAAACAAAAATATTTACGTGGTTTTGGATTTCAAGGAAGTGCAAGTAGAACAAAATGGAGCAGAGCTATTAAAGAAATGAGTTTTGGTGAAGATTTAAAAGAAGAATTATTTAAACCTGGGCCATGGAAAATAGGAATGACTGCTTTTGGAGAGTGCTTGCCCTATCATGAAAACAAAATAACTTTAAATTACGAGAAATTAAACGAATGGGGATTGCCAACCGTTACTTTTGATTGTGAATTTAAAGAGAATGAAAAAGAAATGCGAAAAGACATTCAGCAAGAAGCTATAAATATGATGAAAGCTGCAGGTTTTAAAAATGTAAAAGGCTATGACAATCCGTGTTTTCCAGGAAATGCAATCCATGAAATGGGAACAGCAAGAATGGGGCATGATCCAAAAACATCTGTACTTAACAAAAACAATCAAGTACATGCAGTACCTAATGTTTATGTAACGGATGGTGCTTGTATGAGTTCTTCTCCATATCAAAACCCCTCTTTAACTTATATGGCATTAACTGCGAGAGCAGCTCATCATGCAGTTGAGCAATTAAAAGCTAAGAAATTTTAAAGTATGAAAAGAAGAGAATCACTAAAAATACTAACATTTGGTTTAGGTAGTATTATTGCTACACCTATGCTTATGCAATTACTTAGTTCTTGTAAGACAGAAAATGACACGAAATTGGTCTATCCGTTTTTAACGGAAGAAGGTTTTTTTGTAGTATCTAATTTAGCAGACCTTATTTTACCAGCATCTAAAACCATTGGAGCTTTAGATGTTAAAGTGCCACAATTTATAGATTTAGTTTTAAAAAAGGTTGCTACCAAAGAAGAACAAGAAAAATTTAATAAAGGTGCTGTTCTTTTTAAAAAATCGTTTAAAGAAACTTTTGCAAAAGAAATTTATGAAGGGACAAAAAGTGATTTTTTAAAAATGTTAAACAAATATTTTAAAATCCCTTCAGAAAAACAAACACAAATTTTTAAACTACTAGAAAGCAAACAAGTTTCTACAGAAAATAAAGATACTTATTTTATGTATAGTTATTTAATGTTTATTAGACAGTATACGCTTTTTGGTTATTACACATCAGAAGAAGTGGGAAAAGAAATTTTAACTTACAATACAACACCAGGATTTTATAATGGTTGTGTTCCAGTAGAAGAAGCTGGTAACATTCAATCTGCCTAAGAAAATTGTTGTAGCAAAATTGTTTACAAAATTATATTACTTTTTTAAATTGATTTTTAATTAAATAGAATTACTCCTTTATTTTTTAAAATAATATTAGAATACGTTTTCTTTATTTAAAACAATTCTAAATACAAACGAAAACGTTGTAATTTCTTTGCTTTGGTATTTGTTTCGCCGTATTTTTGTTGTTAAAATTTAATTAAACTTACACAATGAGCGGATTTTTCAAATCTTCAATTGGAAGAAAAGTAGCAATGGCGCTTTCAGCGTTCTTTCTGATGTTCTTCTTACTTCAGCATTTAGCAATTAATATTTTATCGGTTTTTAGCCCAGATACTTTTAATGAAGTTTCGCATTTTATGGGAACAAATCCTCTGGTACAATTTGCATTACAACCTGTTTTAATTTTTGCGGTCGTTTTTCACTTTATAATGGGTTTCATTTTAGAATTGAAAAATTCTAGAGCAAGAAATGTTTCTTATGCAAAAAATAACGGTGCTGCTAATTCATCTTGGATGAGCAGAAACATGATTTGGACCGGAATTACAATTTTGGCTTTTATCATTTTACATTTTATCGATTTTTGGTTTCCAGAAATCAACACAAAATTTATACAAGGCGATTGGTCTGGAACCATTGCTGGCGTAGATGGTTTTCGTTATTATGAAGAATTGGTTCATAAATTCGTTAGCCCACTTAGAGTTGGAGCGTATGTTGTTGCATTTGTCTTTTTAGGTATGCATTTAGCACATGGTTTTACTTCGGCATTTCAATCTGTAGGAGCAGCTTCATTAAGAAAAAAATTAGATAATTTAGGTAAAGCATATGCAATTATAGTTCCAGCAGGATTTATTTTTATTGCTTTATATCATCACTTTAACCATTAATCTTATATAATTATGGCTTTAGATTCAAAAGTACCAAAGGGTCCAATTAAAGATAAATGGACAGATTATAAAAATCATATAGATTTGGTAAATCCTGCCAACAAACGTCATATAGATGTTATTGTTGTAGGTACAGGTTTAGCAGGTGGTTCTGCTTCTGCAACTTTAGCAGAATTAGGCTACAATGTAAAAGCATTTGCTTATCAAGATTCTCCAAGAAGAGCGCATTCTATTGCGGCACAAGGAGGAATTAATGCAGCAAAAAACTATCAAGGAGATGGAGATTCTACATACAGACTGTTTTACGACACTGTAAAAGGTGGAGATTATCGTTCTCGTGAAGCAAACGTTTATCGTTTGGCAGAGGTTTCTGCAAATATTATCGACCAATGTGTGGCGCAAGGAGTTCCTTTCGCACGTGATTATGGTGGCTTGTTAGATAACCGTTCTTTTGGTGGAGTTTTAGTTTCTAGAACTTTTTATGCAAAAGGGCAAACTGGTCAGCAACTATTATTAGGTGCATATTCTGCAATGAACAGACAAATTGCTCGTGGAAAGATTGAAATGTTCAATCGTCATGAAATGTTAGATGTTGTAGTTGTAGATGGAAAAGCAAGAGGAATTATTGCAAGAAACTTAATCACAGGAGAAATCGAAAGACATTCTGCACACGCAGTTGTAATCGCTTCTGGAGGTTATGGAAATGTATATTTCTTATCTACAAACGCAATGGGTTCAAATGTAACTGCTGGATGGAAAATCCACAAAAAAGGAGCGCATTTTGCAAACCCTTGTTACACGCAAATTCACCCAACTTGTATTCCACGTTCTGGGGATTATCAATCTAAATTAACGTTAATGTCTGAGTCTTTAAGAAATGACGGACGAATTTGGGTTCCAAAGAAAATGGAAGATGTAATGGCAATTAGAGAAGGTCGTAAAAAACCTACTGATTTGTCTGAAGAAGAAAGAGATTATTATTTAGAAAGAAGATATCCTGCATTTGGTAACTTAGTTCCACGTGATGTTGCATCTAGAGCAGCAAAAGAACGTTGTGATGCTGGTTTTGGAGTAAATACAACAGGAGAAGCTGTGTATTTAGATTTTAAATCTGCAATTACAAGATATGGAATTGAGCAAGCGAAGATTCATAATATTAAGAATCCTTCTGATGCAAAAATATACGAATTAGGGCAAGCAATTGTTGAAGCGAAATATGGAAACTTATTCCAGATGTACGAGAAAATTGTAGATCAAGATCCATATAAAACACCAATGATGATTTATCCTGCAGTACACTACACAATGGGTGGTGTTTGGGTAGATTATAATTTAATGACAACTATTCCTGGATGTTATTGTATTGGAGAAGCAAATTTCTCTGATCATGGAGCAAACAGATTAGGAGCCTCTGCATTAATGCAAGGTTTAGCAGATGGTTATTTTGTGTTGCCATATACCATTGGAGATTATTTATCTGGAGATATTAGAACTGGAAAAATTTCTACAGATACTCCAGAATTTGAAGCTGCTGAAAAAGAAGTTTCAGAAAGAATTAATTTCTTCGTGAATAATAAAGGAACAAAATCAGTAGATTATTTTCACAAGAAATTAGGAAAAGTAATGTGGGATAAAGCAGGAATGTCTCGAAATGCAACTGGTCTAAAAGAAGCAATGGCAGAAATTAAAGCAATTCGTGAAGAGTTTTGGAAAGAAGTTTCTGTTCCTGGAACTGCTAATGAAATGAATCCTGAATTAGAAAAAGCAGGACGTGTAGCAGATTTCTTGGAGTTAGGAGAATTGTTCGCAAAAGATGCTTTAATGAGAGAAGAATCTTGTGGAGGTCACTTTAGAGAAGAATCTGCAGAATTAGATGGTCCTCAAAAAGGAGAAGCAAAACGTAATGATGAAGATTTTGCATTTGTTGCTGCTTGGGAATATAAAGGAGAACCTGCAGATGCAGTTTTACATAAAGAAGAATTAGAGTTTAACGATATTGAATTAAAACAACGTTCATATAAATAAAAGACAAAATGAATTTAACTTTAAAAATTTGGAGACAAAAGGACGCAAGTTCAAAAGGTCAGATGGTTGATTATAAAGTGACTGAAATTTCAGAACATATGTCTTTTTTAGAAATGATGGATGTTTTAAATGAACAGTTAGTAAATTCTGGTGAAGAGCCAGTTGCCTTCGATCACGATTGTAGAGAAGGAATTTGCGGAATGTGTTCTATGTACATTAATGGAGAAGCACATGGGCCAGACAGAGGTGTGACCACTTGTCAATTGCACATGAGAATGTTTAAAGATGGCGATACAATTACAATCGAACCATTTAGAGCAGCTGCTTTTCCTGTATTAAAAGATTTAGTAGTAGATAGAAGTTCTTTTGATAGAATACAACATGCAGGTGGTTATATTTCTGTAAATACCTCTGGAAACACGCAAGACGCAAATTCAATTCCTATTTCTAAACATGCTGCAGACGAAGCAATGGATGCTGCAACTTGTATTGGATGTGGAGCTTGTGTTGCAACGTGTAAAAACAGTTCTGCAATGTTATTTGTGGGTGCAAAAGTATCTCAATATGCTTTATTACCACAAGGACAAGTAGAAGCTGCAGACAGAGTTAGAAACATGGTTGCACAGATGGATTTAGAAGGTTTTGGAAACTGTACAAATACAGGTGCATGTGAAGTAGAATGCCCAAAAGGAATTTCTTTAGAAAACATCGCAAGAATGAACAGAGAGTTAATGAAAGCTTCAGTTTAAGAAAAAAAATTAAAATATATTCGAAAAGCCTGATAATTTTATCAGGCTTTTTTTATTACTTACTTTCTCCCAAAATCCGCAGGAATTTCTCCCCAAGCTTTTGTTTCCCATTTTAAAATTGGATTTTTAACCGTGTTTTCTTTCAGCCATTTTTCTGCTCTTTTTATTAATTCTAATAAGTCTTTATTAGAAGCATCGAAAGTAATATTTGTTTTACAACGTTTCTGTTTTACCCAATTCATAGCAATTTTAGAATCGGAATAAATTGGCAAGTCTTCTTTGTTTTTACTCTTTAAAAGTGCAATTCCATGTACCAAAGCTAAAAACTCTCCTATATTATTTGTTCCTTTTTTATAAGGACCTTTTCTAAAAATTTCTTGTTTATTATGAGTAAGTACACCTCTATATTCCATCTTTCCAGGATTTCCAGAACAAGCAGCGTCCACAGAGATACTTTCTAAATTTGGTGCGCCATATTTAGCTTTTTCGGAAGTAGATAAAATTGATTTTGTAGTATTTTTACCTTTATAATCTTCATATTTTTTAGAAAAAGCAATTTCAGCCTCATCTAAACTGGCGAAAGATTTGTATTGCGCACCTTCAAAACCGTCAATTTGTTTTTTGCATACGTTCCAAGACGTGTAAATTCCTTTTTTACGTCCATTCCAAACAACATAAAACTTTTTTTTACTCATTTGTAGTTAAAATTACCTCTTCAATTACCTTTGGAAAATAGGTTTGCTCCAAAACATGAATTTTTCCTGCGATTGTTTCAGGAGTATCTGCATCATTTAACGCCGTTTTTGCTTGAAAAATAATGGCACCTTCGTCGTAATTTGCATTTACATAGTGAATTGTAATGCCAGTTTCCCATTCTTTATTCTCTTTTACAGCTTTATGAACATGCATTCCATACATTCCTTTTCCACCATATTTTGGCAATAACGCAGGATGAATGTTAATAATTTTTTTAGGAAAAGCATCAATAATAGTAGCTGGAATTTTCCATAAAAAACCGGCAAGAATTACCAAGTCTGCCTCTTCTTTTAAGATATTTAATACAAAATCCGACTTAGTAAACTGTTCTCTATTAAAATATAAACAGCTAATATTTAGGTTTTTACACCTCTCAAAAACTTTGGCATGTTCATTGTTACACAACACTTTAGTAACCTTAGCGGTTTTAGTGTGATTAAAAAACCTGATAATGTTTTCTGCGTTCGAACCAGAACCAGATGCAAAAATAACAATACGCTTCATAACTATATTTCTAAGCTACAAAAAAAGGAATAATTATTAACAAACCGATTATTTTTGTGAAGATTAAAAAATTTTCTTTACATTTAGTAATCATTTTTCGGACAAAAATTAGATATAATTAATAAGATTTGTATTTTTGCCCCGATTTAAAATTTAAAATTAAAAAATTATGTCAGACATTGCATCAAGAGTAAAAGCGATTATCGTAGACAAATTAGGCGTTGACGATAACGAAGTAACAACAGAAGCTAGCTTCACAAACGATTTAGGAGCAGATTCTTTGGATACTGTTGAGTTAATTATGGAATTCGAAAAGGAATTCGATATTCAAATTCCAGACGACCAAGCTGAAAACATCGGTACAGTAGGTCAAGCAGTAAGCTATATTGAAGAAGCAAAAAAGTAATATTTTATAGTATATGCAATTAAAACGAGTAGTAGTAACTGGACTTGGAGCATTAACGCCCATAGGAAATAATATTGAAGAATATTGGAACGCTTTAGTTAACGGAGTTAGCGGAGCTGCGCCTATAACGCATTTTGATGCTTCCAAGTCCAAGACTCGTTTTGCTTGTGAAGTTAAAAACTTTGAAGCTACAGATTTCATCAATCGAAAGGATGCTCGTAAAATGGATAAATTTACGCAATATGCAATGGTTGCTTCAGATGAAGCAATTGCAGATGCGAATTTAGATTTAGATACCATTAATAAATTGCGAGTTGGTGTAATTTGGGGAGCAGGAATAGGTGGTTTAGAAACTTTACAGAATGAAGTTTTAGACTATGCTGCTGGAGATGGTACTCCAAAATTTAATCCTTTCTTTATTCCAAAAATGATTGCAGACATTGCACCAGGTCATATTTCCATTAAACATGGTTTTATGGGACCTAATTATACAACAGTTTCAGCATGTGCTTCATCCGCAAACGCGATGATAGATGCTTTAAACTATATAAGATTAGGTTATTGCGATGTTATTGTAACTGGAGGTTCTGAAGCGGCTGTTGCTATTGCAGGAGTTGGTGGATTTAGTTCTATGCAAGCTTTATCAACAAGAAACGATAGTCCAGAAACTGCATCAAGACCATTTGACGCAAACAGAGAGGGCTTTGTTTTAGGAGAAGGAGCAGGAGCAATTGTATTAGAAGAATACGAATACGCCAAAGCAAGAGGCGCAAAAATTTATGCAGAAGTAATTGGAGGAGGAATGTCTTCTGATGCTTACCACATTACTGCACCACATCCAGAAGGAATTGGGGTAATAGCTGTAATGAAAAACTGTTTAGAAAATTCTGGTATAAAACCAGAAGATGTAGATCATATTAATACTCATGGGACTTCAACTCCACTTGGAGATGTTGCAGAATTGAAAGCAATTTCGGCTGTATTTGGAGATCATGCAAAGAATATCAATATTAATTCTACAAAATCTATGACAGGTCATTTATTGGGTGCTGCAGGAGCTGTAGAATCAATTGCTGCAATATTAGCAATGAAACATGGTATTGTGCCACCAACAATAAATCATACAACAGTAGACGAAAACATTAATCCAGAGTTAAACTTAACACTTAATAAAGCTCAAAAGAGAGATATTAAAGTGGCCATGAGTAACACTTTTGGTTTTGGAGGTCATAATGCATGTGTTGCTTTCAAGAAATTAGATGAATAATCTATGAATTTATTTCGTAAAATAGTCCAATCTCACAAAGAAGAAGACTCAGAATTATTTCACGAACTAAAAAAACTACTAAATTTTTCTCCAAAGAAAATAGAAAGATATAAAAAAGCTTTCACACATAGGTCCGTACAAAAATTAGATAGTTATGGAAATCCTATTAATTACGAACGTTTAGAATTTCTTGGAGATTCTATTTTAGGATCTGTAATCGCTTCTTATTTATACAAAAAAGTTCCAGAAGGTACAGAAGGCTATTTAACGCAAATGCGTTCTAAAATAGTTAGTAGAGAACATTTAAATGAACTTGGAAAAGACCTAAACTTAATAAAATTTGTAGATAGTAATATCGATCAAGCAAATGTTGGCGACAATATTCATGGCAATATTTTTGAAGCGCTAATTGGAGCTATTTATTTAGATAAAGGTTATAACTTTTGTCAAAAATTTATATACGAAAATGTAATAGTACCTTATGTAGATATCGAAAAACTAGAAGGTAAAATTACAAGTTATAAAGGTGTAATTATAGAATGGTGCCAAAAGCAGAAAAAAAAATATATTTTCGATACGTATGAAGATTCTGGAAACGAGCTTGTAAAACACTTTAGTGTAAAAATAAGTATCGATGGAGAACAGATTGCAAAAGGAAGAGCTACTTCTAAGAAAAAAGCAGAAGAACAAGCTTCCAAAAGGGTGTATTTTGCTTTTCAAGATCAAATTTCATTAGACTAAAGCGATATCGTTTTCGTTAAAATAAGCCCGAAAACTCATAAACAATTAGTAATTTAGCACAATATTAAGCGCAAAGTAAATTTACAATTTATGCAAATTCATGCTTTAGGTTTAGATGATTTCTGTGAAGAAGAATATTCTTTAATTGGTATTCATACAGCATTAGAAGATTACAAGCTGGCATATTTGTTAAATAAAAATTTAAGTACGCGTTTATCTAAATCGCCAAAAGATTTAGAATTCGAAAGCGATAAAAAAAAAGGATCGTTTTCTATCTATAATTTCTCAAGCAAAAAATATGACTTTGAGTGGTTTTTAATTGCAAATAGCTTTAAAAGAGAAAATCAAACCGAACCAAACGAATTATTATTAACTACAGAAACGAAAACATATTTAATTCCAGAAAAGAAAAAGGTCGACTTTTTTATTAAAATTTCTGGTGAAGTTGGGTATGATTACGTTTCAGAAACTGTAAATAAGATTAAAGGTATTGAACAGATAATAACATCCTATTCAATAGATAAGAACACACTAAAGTCAAAAGACTTTTTAATATTTTAAGAATGAAACAATACAAGAAAACAAAAATAGTAGCAACCCTAGGCCCTGCTACTGATACAAAAGAAATGCTTAAAGACTTAGCTGTTGCAGGTGTAAATGTCTTTAGAATTAATTTCTCACATGCAGATTACGAGAATGTAAAGCAAAACGTAAAGAGAATTCGAGAAATTAACGAAGAAAACGGATTTAACGTTGCTATTTTAGCAGATTTACAAGGTCCTAAATTACGTGTTGGAGTAATGGAAGAAGATGTTATTTTAAATGACGGAGATCTTTTTACGTTTACTACAGAAAAATGCATTGGAACTAATAAAAAAGCATACATGACTTACCAACGTTTTCCAAAAGACGTAAAAGTTGGAGAACAAATTTTGGTAGATGATGGTAAATTATTATTTGAAGTTGTATCGACAGACAAAGACACAGAAGTTGTTGTAAAAACAATTGTTGGGGGAGCTTTAAAATCTAAAAAAGGAGTAAACTTACCTAATACAGCCATTTCTTTACCAGCTTTAACTAAAAAAGATATGGAAGATGCCGTTTTTGCATTGAGCTTAAATGTAGATTGGATGGCGCTATCTTTCGTAAGAACACCAGAAGATTTAAGAATGTTGCGTGATTTAATCGACGAACATTCCGATTATAGAGTTCCTGTAATTGCAAAAATCGAAAAGCCAGAAGCTGTAGAAAATATAGATTCTTTAATACCTTATTGTGATGGATTAATGGTTGCACGTGGAGATTTAGGAGTAGAAATTCCAATGCAAGAAGTTCCATTGATTCAGAAAATGTTAGTTGAAAGAGCTAAAAAAGCAAGAATTCCTGTAATTATTGCAACCCAAATGATGGAAACAATGATCGATAACTCTGTGCCAACAAGAGCAGAGGTTAACGATGTTGCGAACTCAATTATGGATGGTGCAGATGCAGTAATGCTTTCTGGAGAAACTTCTGTAGGGAAACATCCTTTACGAGTGATCCAAAAAATGAGAGAAATTATAGTAAGTGTAGAAAATTCGGAATTAATTAAAGTTCCACATGCAGCTCCACATATTAGAACGAACAGATTTATTACAAAAGCCGTTTGTCATCATGCAGCATTAATGGCAAATGATATTGAAGCTACAGCAATTTCTACATTAACAAATAGTGGTTATACAGCATTTCAAATTTCTGCTTGGAGACCACAATCTAAAATATTAGCATTTTCATCTGAGAGAAGAATTTTAGGAAAACTAAATTTACTTTGGGGAGTAAAAGCTTTTTATTATGATAAAAATTTAAGCACAGATGATACTGTTGTAGATATTAATAAAATATCGAAAGAAAAAGGATATGTTCAAGAAGGCGATTTAATGATTAACCTTACATCTATGCCAGTAGAAGCAAAAGGTATGGTTAATACATTAAGAGTTTCTGAAATTGACTAAATTATGCTATTAATGTTACGTCTTGTAATGGCGTTAAAGTATAAATAATTTAAAGGTAGTGATTTTATATCGCTACCTTTTTTTGGTTTATTTAAATTCTCTTTTGTTTGTATACAAAAATAGAATTATTAAAGCCTTACAATTTTTCTAGAACAACCAAACTTTACAAATAAAAAAAACCGATACTTTCGCATCGGTTTTAAATATTTATTAGTACAAATCTCATAAAGAAAATTATACCATAAGAAATTATGTAGCTACCAGATTCTTACTCTTTCTTCTGGTTTTAAGTACATTTTATCTCCTTCTTTTACATCGAAAGCATCATAAAAAGCATCTACGTTTTTAAGAGGCATATAAGCTCTGTACATTCCTGGAGCATGTGTATTTGTCATAATCAAGTTTTTAAGAGCTTCATCACGCATTTTGGTTCTCCAAATAGTTCCCCAAGACATAAAGAAACGTTGTTCTGGAGTATAACCATCTATTTTCCCTGGTCTTCCATTCTTGTTTAAAAAGATTTGTAAACCTTCGTAAGCAGCTTGAACTCCACCTAAATCTCCAATATTTTCTCCCAAAGTATATTCACCATTTAAGTGCATAGAATCGATTGCAATAATATCTGAATATTGTTTTACTAATTTCTTTCCTATTACCCCAAATTTTTCTGAATCTTCATCTGTCCACCAGTTTTTTAGATTTCCATCTCCATCGAAACGAGCACCAGAATCGTCGAAACTATGAGAAATTTCATGACCAATAACAGCTCCTATTCCACCATAATTTACAGCTTCATCTGCTTTATAATCGTAAAAAGGAGGTTGTAAAATTGCTGCAGGAAAAACAATTTCATTATTTACAGGATTAAAGTATGCATTTACTGTTTGTGGAGACATACCCCATTCTGTTCTGTCTACTTCTTTTCCTAATTTCGCCATATTTTTATTATAGTTCCATTTGGTAACATTAATTGCATTTTCGAAATAAGAACCACCTTCATCTAATCCTTTCACTTGCAATTTAGAATAATCTTTCCAAACATCTGGATAGGCAATTTTAACGGTTAATTTGTGTAGTTTTTCTAATGCTTTTTCTTTAGTAACTTCACTCATCCAAGGTAATTGTGCAATTCTAGCTTCGAAACCTAACATTACATTGTCAATCATTTCTTCTGCTTTCTTTTTTGCTTCTGGTGGAAACATTTTTTCTACATATAACTTTCCTAAAGCTTCTCCAATTGCGCCATTTAAGTTTCCTAAAGCACGCTCGTCTCTTGCACGTTGTTTTTTAGCACCACGCATTTCTTTTGCATAAAATTCCCAATTTGCAGTTTCTAAATCTGTAGATAAAGAACTTAAAGAACTATTAATGGTATTCCAACGTAATAATAATTTAATATCTTCGACAGAACGATTTTGAAAAATATCGTTCATTGCTTTAAAATATTTTGGATCTGTAACAATTACTCTGTCTAAATCTGCTACTCCAATTCCTGTTAAATGTGCTTTCCAATCGATTGCTGGAGCTAATTTTTGTAATTCTTCAACAGACATTGGGTTGTACATTCTACGAGTATCTCTACTTTCTTCTTTGGTCATCATTGGTTCTGCCAAACTTTTTTCAAAAGCAACGATTGTAGCAGCATTCTTTTTAGCTGTTGCTACCTCATCACCAAATTCTTGTAACATTTTAGCTACAAATTCCTGATATTTTGCCAATTTATCTGCCACTTTTGCATCTACATAATAATCTCTAGATAAACCAAGACCACCACCACTTAAATAACCAGCATATTCGCTACTGTTTTTTAAATCGTTAAAAACGCCAAAACCATAAAAACCTCCACCACCATAAGGAGCCATATTTGTAATGTAGTTTTCTACGTCTTTCTTTGTTTTAATTTCATCTACTTTTGCTAAGAAAGGCATAACTGGTGCTTTACCTTGTTTATTTCTTGCAACAGTATCCATTATTGTTTGGTAATAATTTACTGCTTTTTCTTGATCGGAATCAATTTCATTTCCCTGAGCATCTTTTACTTTTGGGAAATCTTTTTCTTCAATTGCTTGATTTAAAATTTCTAAAACGTCTGCATCTGTTTTTTTACGAAGTTGGTTAAAACCTCCCCAAGAAGTTTGGTCATCTGGAATTTCTGTTTTATCCAGCCATGCTCCATTTACGTGTCTAAAGAAATCGTCTGTTGGTTTTACAGAAGTATCCATGTTTTCTAAAACGATTCCAGCAGATCTTTCTTCTTTTTTATCATCTTTACACGCCACAAAAGCTAAAGAAGCAATTGCTGTCGTAAAAAGGACTTTTTTAATTGTTTTCATATATATGTATTTGATTGTTTGAATATTAGTAACAAAAGTAAGAATTTGTTACAGTAATTAGTGTTAAGATTTTATTTTACTCTTTGGTGGATTTGGCAATTGCTCGAAACCCATATTAAATAAGGTAAAACCAAAAATATCTGCATATTGTTCTATGGTTTTTGCAACAGGAGTTCCTGCTCCATGACCAGCATTTGTTTCTATTCTAATTAAAACAGGGTTTTCACCAGCTTGTTTTTCTTGTAATTCTGCTGCAAATTTAAAACTGTGTGCTGGTACAACTCTGTCATCATGATCACCAGTTGTTACTAATGTTGATGGGTATTTTGTACCTTCTTTTACATTGTGTACTGGAGAGTATGCTTTTAAATAATCGAACATTTCTTTACTGTCGTTTGCAGTTCCATAATCGTAAGCCCAACCTGCGCCAGCTGTAAATGTGTGATAACGCAACATGTCTAAAACACCAACTGCTGGCAAAGCAACTTTCATTAAATCTGGTCTTTGCGTCATTGTTGCTCCAACTAGTAAACCTCCATTGGAACCTCCTCTAATTGCTAAATAATCTGAAGAAGTATATTTTTCTGAAATTAAATATTCTGCAGCTGCAATAAAATCGTCAAAAACGTTTTGTTTTTTTAGCTGTGTTCCTGCATCGTGCCATTTTTTTCCATATTCTCCTCCTCCACGTAAATTAGGAACTGCATAAACGCCTCCTTGTTCCATCCAAACTGCGTTTGCAATGCTAAAACTTGGAGTTAAACTTACGTTGAAACCTCCATAACCATATAAAATCGTTGGGTTTTTTCCATTTAATTCTACCCCTTTTTTATGAGTAATAATCATTGGAACTTTTGTTCCATCTTTTGATTTGTAAAAAACTTGCTTACTTGTATAATTATCCGCATTAAAAGCAATCGATGGTTTCCAATAAGATTTATACGTTCCGCTTTTTGGATTGAATTTGTAAGAAGAACCAGGAGTGCTGTAATTTGTAAATGAAAAGTATAATTCTTTAGCGTCCGTTTTTCCACCAAGACCACCAGCAGAACCAACACCTGGTAATTTAACTTCTCTTATTAATTTTCCGTTGAAATCGTATTGTAAAATTTTAGAAACTGCATCTACCATATAATTTGCGAAGAAATAACCAGCACCAGAACTTAAACTCAATACATTTTCTGTTTCTGGAATAAAATCTTTCCAATTTTCTGGAGTTGGGTTTTTAGCATCTACAGTAACCACTCTTTTGTTTGGAGCATCTAAATTGGTAACTAAATACAATTTACTGTGGCTATTTTCTGCAACATAGGTATCACTTTTAACATTGTCTATAATGGTTATTAATTTGCTATTTGGTTTCATTAAATCCTTCAAAAATAATTTATTTCCAGAAGTTGAAACTGATGCAGAAATCACTAAATAATTATTATCCTCAGTTACATAACCACCCACATATCTATGTTTTTCTGAAGGTATTTCTCCAAAAATAACAGGATCATTTTTTTGTGAAGTCCCTAATTTGTGATAATATAATTTATGCTGATCGGTTTTCGCAGACAATTCACTTCCTTCTGGTTTATCATAAGAAGAGTAATAAAAACCTTCATTTTTGAACCAAGAAATTCCAGAGAATTTTACATCTACCAAGGTATCTTCTTTAATTTCTTTGGATGCTGCATCCATAATGATAATTTTTCTCCAATCAGAACCTCCTTCAGAAATTGCATATGCAGCAGTTTTTCCATCTTTAGAAAAACTTAAAGAACCTAAAGAAGTAGTTGCGTCTTCAGAAAAAGTATTTGGATCTAAAAAAACCTCGGGTTCTGAATCTCCTTTTTTACGATACACAACATATTGGTTCTGCAACCCATCATTCTTATAAAAATAGGTGTAATCTCCTTCTATAAAGGGTGTACCTACTTTTTCGTAGTTCCATAATTCCGATAATCTTTCTTTTAATTCTTCACGATATGGAATTTTACTTAAATAATCGAAAGTCACTTCGTTTTCTGCTTTTACCCAAGCTTCGGTTTCTTTACTTCTATCATCTTCTAACCACCTGTAATTATCTACAACTTCGGTTCCGAAAATAGTATCTATTACTGGGTTTTTTGTTGTTTTTGGATACGTCAATTTAATATCTGTAGTTTTAGTTTCAGTCTTGCAAGAAACAACAATTGCACTTGCAAAAAGAATAGGAATTAGTATTTTTTTCATTTTGATTATTATTTGATCTTGAAATCAAAATTACAGTAAAGTTTTTTAGTTAAACAACTTATTTATAATAATTTAACAGATATTTAATTGTTTTAAAAATTGCTGAAAAGCTTTGTTGTAAGGAAAAAAGCTTTAAAACGACTACTTTTGCAGAATAATAGAAATGAATTCTTCAATATTTATTGAAGAGATAATGAATTTTGACGAGGTCGAAAAAATTAAATGATTATGACAGAAAATTTAACAAAAGAAACCTTCTTAAAAAAGGTTTTTAATTTTGAAGAAAACAAAGAGTGGAAATTTGAAGGAAAAAGACCAGCATTAATCGATTTTTATGCAGATTGGTGTGGACCATGTAAAGCATTATCCCCAGTTTTAGAGCAACTTTCAGACGAATATGAAGGCAAAATAGATATTTATAAAATCGATACAGAAGCAGAACAAGAATTATCTGCGGCTTTCGGAATTAGAAGCATTCCTTCTATGTTATTTTGCCCTGCAGAAGGCGAACCACAAATGGCAAATGGTGCTTTACCAAAGGCAGATTTAGAAAGAATTATCGCTGAAGTTTTGAAAGTGACTAAATAATTATTTTGTCATTGCGAGATTCGAAACAATCTTACTTTTTAATCGGAAGTAAATAATTTAAAAATCCTGAGAATTTATTTTCTTAGGATTTTTTTGTGAAAATATTTTATACCTAAGAATTCTATGCATCAAAAAATTATGTATATATTTACAACATGGGAAATCAGAAATTATACAAAGGTTCTTTACAAACCATTATTTTAAAGTTATTAGCAAGTAACGATAAAATGTATGGTTACGAAATTACGCAACATGTAAAGGAGCTTACAAAAGGCGAATTGCAAATTACAGAAGGTGCTTTGTACCCAGCTTTGCACAAATTAGAAGCAGATGGTTTGTTAGATGTAGAGGTTGCAAAAGTAGGAAACAGACTTCGTAAATATTACAAATTAACCGAAAGTGGCACCAAAGAAACCGCCAATAAGTTGGAAGAAATGCAAGAGTTTTTAAAAACGATGCAACGTTTGGTAAACCCTAAATTTAGTTTGGAGTAAGATGAAAAAGAACTACGAAATAACAGAAAAGCAACTGACTTTTTTAAACGGTTATTTGCTTAAAAAATACCCAGATATTTCTGATGAAACCAGAATTGAGTTGGTAGATCATTTAATATCAGATTTTGAAGCAACTACAGAAAATGGAAATTTATCTCAATATTTATCCAATGAATTGGGATTTATTAGGAAGTTTGTTTTTACAGATAGAAAAAAGTTTAAGTCTACTTATAGCAAAGAAACTTGGTTAAAATTTTCTAATTTTTTTACTGATTTAAAACTTTTACCTTTTTCTTTATTGATAATAATAGCGTTTTATTTTTTATCAGAAAATGTAAATAATAAAACTCTATATCTTGTTTTATTAATTTCACAAACTTTAGTTTTTGCAATATCTGTATTCTTTGGATCTATTAATAAAAAACAATTCAGAAAATTAGAAGAAGTACAATTTTTAGGTTCTGATATTTGGTTGCCTTTTTTATTAGTAAGTATACTTTCAGTTGAAGAAATTAAAGATTTTATACTGTCATATAGTTTGCTTTTTACAGTTTATGCTTCATTTGTAATAATTTTTGGTTTAGCTGCTTTTATAGTAGTCAGAAAAAATAAAAAGCACATTTTAGAAAAATACAAACACTTGTTAAACTAACGCCATGGAATTAACAAAAAACCAAATACAATTTATAGACCATCGTTTAGAAAACGAAGGCGTAAAATATTGGGACATTCGCATAGAAATGTTAGATCATGTGGTTACAGATGTTGAGAAAAGAATAGAGTTAGGAGAAGGTTTTAAAGATGCAGTAAATAATTCTTTTATTTTTTCTGGATGGAATGGTAGTTTTGACAGTTTAACAAAACAAAGATTATTTTCAATTAATAAAATTGTTAGAAAACAGTACTTCTTAAAAGTGAAAGATTTGTTTATAAAACCTACCTCTTTGTTGTTGATATTTTTATTTGTTTCTATTTACTATATGGTTTATAGCTTTGCAAGTTTAAGTGTTTTTAAAACAGTTACTTTAATCGTTTTATTTGCACCCATAACTCTTGGAGTTATTTTACATCTTTCAGAATTTTCTAAAACAGGGAAATCTGGCTATTTAACTTACAGTACTTTTTATATTTTCTTTTCTTTTTTATTTTTAAATGCGGTTATTCAATTTGTAAAACCTGAGGGCATTATTCCTGTTTCAAAAGAAGCTCATTTATTTGTTTGGTTTTCTGTTTCTGCATTAAATGCCATATTATCTTTTGCAGGTATTTTAGTTCATTTAGAAACCAGTAAAAAAATTAAAAACATCGAATTAAAGTTGAAAAGTTTATGAAACTAACAAACACTCAAATAGACCAGCTTTACAAATTCACCAGAAAACACTACGTTTATTTTTACGATGTACAAACAGAATTGGTAGATCATTTGGCCAATGATATAGAAAGCATCTGGAAAGAAAATCCGAATTTATCATTTGAAGAAGCAAGAGATAAATCATTCAAAAAATTCGGCATTTTTGGTTTTATGGATGTTATTGAAGCCAAACAAAAACAAATGAATAAACGTTACAGAAAAATAATGTGGCGTTTTTTTAAAGAATGGTTTACAGTGCCTAAAATTGTAACTACAATAACTGTTTTTTTATCACTTTTCTTCGTTTTAAAAATACCATTTTCTGAATATGTTTTATTAGGTGCACTCTTTATTTTAGTTGTTTTCGATTTAATAAAACAGTCAATTGCAAGAAAAAAGCAAAAGAAAAAAGAAGTGAAGAAAGAGAAGATTTTCCTTTTAGAATCTATGATTTGCGAAACAAGACAAGGTTTTTCCGCAATTACTTTTGTAAACATTTTCAACTTTGTAAATCTTACAAGAGTTAGTTTTAGTTCTTTGGAAAACCATTGGTTATTGCTAATTTCTTTTTCGGCAACTTTATTAATTATTCTATTTTATGTAACTGCTTATTTAATGCCACAGAAATCAGAAGAATTACTTATAGAAACCTATCCTGAATATAAATTATCACAAAATTTGTAACATTTTTAATTTTACAACTACTTATTATCAATCAAACTAATTAAAACTTATGCTTTCACACTTTTTAAATCTCGAATGGAAACAATATTTTCGTTCTGCACATTGGCAAAAAGGAATCGCAATTAAAATAATAATGGTGTTTTTTGCGCTTTATTTTATCGTTGCTTTTATAGGACTTGGTGTTGGTGGTTACTACATTCTAAAAAAAGAGTTTCCAGAACAAGACCCTTTACAATTGGTAAATTCCTATTTATTATATGCAATTTTAGGAGACCTAATATTTAGGTATTTAATGCAGAAATTACCTGTAATGAATATAAAACCAATGCTAATTTTACCGATAAAAAAAAGCAAATTGGTGCATTATGTATTAGGGAAATCTTCAGTATCTTTTTTCAACTTTTTAGGCTTGTTTTTTTATGTGCCTTTTGCAGTTGTTTTAATGATAGAAGGTTATAACACTTTAGGTGTTTTAGGTTGGTTATTCACGATGATATTAATCATCCAATCTGCAAACTTCTTAAACTTTTTAATCAATAAAAATAATATTGCTTTAGGGGTTATAGTTGCTCTTTTGGTTGGTTTAATTGGCTTACACAAGTTCGATATTTACAATGTAACTGCTTTTGGAGGTAAAATTTTCGATGCTATTTATGCAAACCCAGTGTATTCGTTAATTGGTGTTGCTGTTTTAGCAGTTTTATATCATTTAAATTTCAAACAATTATTTGACTTGTTGTATTTAGATGAAGCTGTAAAAACGAAAGTAGAAGAAGCGAAATCTGTAGATTTATCTTTTGCAGATAAATTAGGAGATGTTGCTCCATTTATAAAAAACGATATGCGTCTTATTTGGAGAAATAAAAGAACAAAAACGGTGTTTTTAATGTCGTTTCTATTCTTATTATATGGTTTAATTTTCTTCACACAGAAAACCTATCAAGAAATGCCAGCCATGTTAATGTTTGCATCGTTATTTGTAACTGGAGGTTTTGCATTAAATTACGGTCAGTTTATTCCTGCTTGGGACAGTGCACATTATAAATTGCTAATGAGTCAGAGTTTTAAATACAGAAAATTCTTAGAATCTAAATGGATTTTAATGGTGGTTATGACAACCATTTTATACTTTTTAAGTTTCCCTTATTTATATTTTGGAGTCGACACATTTTTAATGATAACAGCTGGAGCCATTTTTAACATTGGTTTTAACTCACTGTTTTTATTATATGCAGGTTCATTCAACAGAAAAAGAATCGATTTAAACAAAAGTGGTTTTGGAAATACGCAAGGAACAAGCGCTACTCAGTTTATAATAATAATTCCAATTATGGGAATTCCGATGTTGTTATTTTGGCTTTTCAACAAATTTGTTGGTGGTAATTCTGGTTACATAGTTGTAGCATCAATAGGTGTTATAAGTTTGCTTTGTAAAAATTACGCGATGAATTTTATTGAGAAAAAATACATAAAAGACAAATATGTTATGATTAACGCATTCGGAAAAGAAGCATAATACCAAACTTAAAAGAAAACACAATGATTACAATAGATACAATATCAAAAAAATACGGAAAAGCAGAAGTTTTAAACGTAGAAAAAATAGACATTCCAACAGGACAAAGTTTTGGTTTGGTGGGGAATAATGGTGCAGGAAAAACAACATTGTTCAATATATTATTAGATTTAATTAGACCAACAACTGGAAAAATTTCCAATCATAATATTGTTGTAAACGAAAGTGAAGAATGGAAGAATTTTACAGGTTCTTTTATTGATGAATCTTTCCTAATCACTTATTTAACACCAGAAGAATATTTCGATTTTATAGGCGATTTAAGAGGAATGAACAAAGCTGATGTTGCAAAATTCTTATCAAAATTTGATGAATTTTTCAACGGAGAAATTGTAGGAAAAAAGAAATATTTAAGAGATTTAAGTAAAGGAAACCAGAAAAAAGCAGGAATTGTTGCTGCATTAATGGGAAATCCGCAAGTAGTAATTTTAGATGAACCATTTGCAAACTTAGATCCAACCACACAAATTAGATTGAAAAAAATTATAAAAGAATTAACCGAAAACAGAGAAATTACGGTTTTGGTTTCTAGTCACGATTTAACCCACGTAACAGAAGTTTGCGAAAGAATTGTGGTTTTAGACAAAGGAGCAGTTGTAAAAGACATCGAAACTTCTGAAGCAACTTTAAAAGAGTTGGAGAGTTATTTTGCTTTGTAGTTTTTTGTAAAATTAAACGCAAAGACGCAAAGTTGTAGAGTCGCAAAGTTTTTCCACCAAGATTGGCTATGTTTTCCATTTTCCTACGTAGTGAAACATACCGATTTTAGAAGAGGTTAATCCTAATTTTCTCAAGGATAAATGAAAAAGATAATGTCAGACTGAGCTTGTTGAAGTCTTTATTTCACAACAAAAGAAAGACGATTCTTAATTTATTACTATTTTTACACTCTTATTTATACTATTTTCGACAGAATTTAGTTTTAGATAAGAGTTTTTTCAATATATGAAACACATTAAAAAAATCCTTTTTATTGCCATTGCTTTTGGAGCTATATATTCTTGTAGCACAAAAAAAGATACTGTTATTAGTAGGAATTTTCATGCTATGACTGCCTATTTTAACATTCTTTTTAATGGAGAAGAGGCGTTCAAACAAGGAATTAAAGGCATTAACGAAGGTTATAAAGACGATTGGTTTAAACAATTACCAATAGAACCCATAGAGTTTGATGAACGTAAAATTGTAGTTCCATCATTCAAAAGTTCTGGAATGGGAGCAGGTTTTGGAGATTCTAATAAAGAAGAAGAAACCAAAAGCGCTGGAACTCCATTCGAAAAAGCAGAAGAAAAAGCCGTAAAAGCGATTCAAAAACATGGAATGAATATCGATGGTTTAGAGAGAAACCGTCAAATTGATGATGCATATTTACTATTAGGAAAATCGCGCTATTATTCACAACGTTTTATTCCTGCGATTGAAGCTTTTAATTATGTTATTGCAAACTATCCTGATGCAAATTTAATAGCTGAAACAAAAATATGGAGAGCAAAATCGAACATTCGTTTAGACAACGAAGAATTTGCAATAGAATCTATGAAGCTTTTAATGGTTGTAAAAGATACATTAGAACCAGATTTTCCAGACGAAATTAAAGAACAGGCATACACAACTTTGGCAATGGCGTATGTAAAAGCAGACAGCATTCAAAAAGTAAAAAGGTATTTACAATTAGCAACAAGAACACAAGCAAACAGAGATCAGGCTGCAAGAAACCTATTTATTTTAGGGCAAATTTATGCTCAAGAAAACAAAAAAGATTCTGCAACAATGGTTTTTAATCGATTAACAGAATTCAAAAAAGCACCTTATAAATATAAAATTCATGCAAATATAGAATTGGCAAGAAATGCCAATAACGATTCTATATCTAACAGTTTGTTGGCAAGAATGCAAAAACTGATTAAAAACAGAGACAACAGACCTTATTTAGACGAATTATATTATCAAGTTGCGACTTTACACGAAAATAACGACAGTTTAAAATTAGCGACAGAATATTACAATAAATCGCTAAGAGCCTTAAATGGTGGAGACAAACAGAAAACATTTACCTACGAAAATTTAGGAAATTTGTATTTTAAAAATTCAGAATATCAACTAGCAAGTTCTTATTACGATAGTGTTTTAAATGTTTCTCAAGATAGTTTAGACTTGCGAATTAGACGTGTAAAAAGAAAATATAAAAACTTAGCTTCCTTAATTAAGTTCGAAGATATTGTAGAAAGACACGATAGTATTGTGCGAATTGCATCACTTTCTAAAATCGAGCAAGAAACGTATTTTCAAAATTATATTGATAATTTAAAAGTAAAGGACGAAGAAGCTGCACAATTAAAACTGAATCAATTAGCATTTGGTGGTTCTTTTGGAGGAGGTTCTTTGCAATCTGCTAAAAAAGGAAAATGGTATTTTTACAATCAGCAAACGTTAGCTTTTGGTAAAACTGAATTCCAAAGAATTTGGGGAAATAGAAAGTTGGAAGACAATTGGCGTTATTCAGAAAAAGCAAGCAATACCATTTCTAAAACAGATTCTGTTGCGACTGTAACCAAAGATACAAGATACGATTTGGCGAGTTATTTAGAAAAAATTCCAACAGAACAACAAGTTATAGATAGTTTAAAAGTTGATAGAAATCAGGCTTTATACGAATTAGGAATCATCTATAAAGAGCAGTTTAAAAATAGAAATTTGGCGATAATGCGTTTGGAAAGAGTATCTACTTTACAACCAAGAAAAGATTTACTATTACCAATAAATTGGCATTTATATCAAACTTATACAGATGCTGGCGAAACAGACAAAGCATTAAAATACAAAAACACGATTCTTACAGATTATCCAGATACCGTTTTTGCACAGTTGATAAAAAACCCAGAGAAAAAGTTTGAAGAAAACGTAAAAGTTAATGAAGTAGAAAAATCGTACAAAGAACTCTATTATTTATATAAAAAAGGCGAATATAAAAATGTATTAATTGCAATTAACGATATTTTACCAACGATAGCAAGCTCAAAATTAAAACCAAAATTCGAGCTTTTAAAAGCCTATGCTATTGGTAAATATTTGCCGAAAGAAATTTACAAAGAAGCATTAGAGTTTGTTGCAATTAACTATGGAAATTCAGAGGAAGGCAAAAAAGCAAAAGAAATCTTAGAACAATTAAACAAATAAATATGTTTAACAGTAAAGAAAAAAAACCGGTAAAAACGAAAGCTATGGAAAGAAATGTTGTTGCAAAAAATACAACCATTGTTGGAGATATTAAATCTGATGGCGATTTTAGAATCGATGGAACATTAGAAGGAACTTTAAAAACTCAAGGTCGCGTTATTATTGGTGTAGATGGCTTTGTAAAAGGAAATGTAGAAGCTACAAATGCAGATATCGAAGGAAAATTTTCTGGAACCTTACAAGTTTCTAAAACTTTAACCATTAAAGGAACTGCAAATATTTCTGGAGATGTAACTATTGGAAAACTATCAATTGAACCTGGTGCAACCTTCAACGCAACTTGTGCAATGAAAGGCGCATTAAAAGAAATGAATCCTAGTAATGAAAGCAAAAAAACCTCAGAAAAAACCGCTTAACAAAGCCATTGCACTTTCTGGTGCAGGTCTACAAATGGGTTTAACCATTTATTTAGGTTTTTTACTAGGAAAATGGTTAGATAAACAATTCGAACTAACTTTCTTAACAGAAACAATTACGTTGCTAGCAATTTTTTTAGCGATGTATGCTTTGATAAAACAAGCCAATAAAATTAATGAATAAAGATATCTTTCGATATATTTTAGTGTTTGTTGCTCTTTTCTTAATAGGCTATTACACACACCTAAAGATTATAGAATCCCAAGGTTTAGAATTGCAGTTTTCTTTGGAGAAAGTATATCTGTTTCATGCCTTTTTTTCTGCTTTAATATGTATAAATTTAAGGTTTGTTTCTACTGTTGATAAACTTTTCCCACAGTTGGGTTTTATCTATTTAGGCACCTTAGTTGTTAAGTTAATTCTTTTCGCTATATTTTTCTATAACCCTTTGTTTACAGTAGATTCGTTTAGCTTTTCTGAAAAAATTGCGTTGTTTATTCCACTTTTTATTTTTTTGTTAACAGAAGCGATTTTTGTACTAAAAATACTCAACCAAAAAGAATAAAAAATAATTCAATAAAAACAGTTTGTATTTTTGAATAATTGCATACCTTTGCGCCGAATTTAGAAAGCGTATTTTTACAATGAAGGTTGCACAAAAAACAATCAAGTTTCTTACAATAGTAGCAATAATCCTTTTTACAGCGGTTAGTTTTGCTTCAGAATCTGATAAAAAACAAGATCACGATACTGATGGTGGTCGTGTAAATACGAAAGCAGAAGTAGACGCTTATATTCTACATCACATTAAAGATTCTCACGATTTTTCTTTATTTTCTTACACAAGCGATTCAGGAGAAAGAAAACATGTTGGTTTTCCTTTACCAGTAATTTTATGGACTAGTGAAGGTTTGGTTACATTTATGTCTTCAGAATTTCATCATAATGACGATGGACATGTAATCGTAGAAAAGAAAGGATTAAAATTCGCGAAGATTCATTCAAAAATTTACGAATTAGATAAAGGTGCTTCTACAGTTGCTTTTGACAAAGACCATCATGCAGAAAACGCACACAAAGTTTTAGATTTTTCAATTACAAAAAGTGCTTTTGGTATTTTATTAATTGGATTGTTATTGTTATTCTGGTTTTCTAGATTGGCAAAACAATACAAAACTAAAAACGTTCCTACAGGTTTTGCAAGAGTTTTAGAGCCATTAGTTTTATACGTTCGAGACGAAATTGCTAAGCCAAATATTGGAGATAAACATTACAGAAGATTCACTGGTTATTTATTAACTGTATTCTTTTTTATATGGGTTTTAAACTTAGTAGGTTTAACACCTTTAGGTTTTAATGTTACAGGTCAATTAGCAGTTACAGCTTGTTTGGCAATTTTTACATTGGTAATTTATACAGTAAGTGGAAATAAAGATTATTGGATGCACATGTTGTGGATGCCAGGAGTTCCTGTTTTAATTCGTCCAGTTTTGGCAATTATAGAATTGGCTGGAGCATTAATCATTAAGCCATTTTCATTATTAGTACGTTTGTTCGCAAACATTTCAGCAGGTCATATTGTGGTAATGAGTCTAATTGCAATTATGTTTACACTTAAAGAATCTTTAGGGGTTGTTGGTGCAACAGGATTGTCTTTAGTATTATCATTTTTTATAACATTAATTGAGGTTTTAGTAGCTTTTTTACAAGCGTATATCTTTACAATGCTTTCAGCATTATTTATTGGTATGGCAGTAGCAGAGCCTGAGCATCATTAATAAAAGTTTGTTTAATTTAATATAAATACATTTATTATGTACAATTTAATTGGAGCAGGATTAATCGTAATCGGAGCAGGAATTGGTTTAGGTCAAATTGGTGGAAAAGCAATGGAAGGTATTGCTAGACAACCAGAAGCAACTGGAAAAATTCAAACAGCAATGATTATTATCGCTGCATTATTAGAAGGTTTAGCATTTGGAGCATTATTCTTAGGAAAATAATCCAAACAAAAACAAAAAATAGCGTTCTGTAACGGTTGGTTACAGAACCTATTTTTAAAATTAAACAAAAAAGAAAAAATATATAATTAGTTTATAGAATGGAAACTTTATTAAACGATTTTTCACCAGGGTTATTTGTAGTGTCAACAATATTATTGTTGGCTTTAATTGCACTAATGGTAAAATTTGCTTGGAAACCAATTTTAAAATCTTTAGAAGAAAGAGAATCTGGAATTGAAAATGCATTGGAAGCAGCAGAAAATGCTCGTAAAGAAATGCAAAATTTACAAGCAGATAACGAAAGATTGGTAAAAGAAGCAAGAGCAGAAAGAGATGCAATGATGAAAGATGCAAGAGATATTAGAGATAATATGATTGCAGAAGCCAAAGAAGATGCAAAAGAAGTTACTGCTTCATTAATAGAAAAAGCACAAGCTTCTATTATTCAAGAAAAGCAAGCGGCTTTAGCAGAAATTAAAAAGAACGTTGCAGATTTATCTATTGGTATAGCAGAATCTGTTATTAAGAAAGAATTATCTAACAAAGAAGATCAACTTAAATTAGTTGAAGATATCTTAAAAGACGTTACTTTAAACTAAGCATAAATGAAAGACGCAAGAGCAGCATTACGTTACGCCAAAGCAATCTTAAATCTTGCTACAGATTCTAAGTCGGAGTCTGCAGTAAATGACGACATGTCTTTTATTGCAAAAACAATTGCCGAGAATAAAGAATTTGAGGTAATGTTAAGAAGTCCTATCGTAAAATCTACAGACAAAATGAATGTTTTAAAAGCATTGTTTGATGGTAAGGTAGACAACATTACATTAGGTTTATTCCATTTGTTACAAGACAACAAAAGAATTGGAATGTTAGAGCCTATTGCTAAGAAATATGCAATTGTTTTCGATCATTTAAAAAGCACACAAGTGGCGAAAGTTACTACAGCTGTTGCTTTAACGAAAGAAGTAGAAAAGCAAGTTTTAGATAAAATTGTAGCTTTAACAGGCGAAAAAGCAAATTTAGAAAACGTAATAAATCCAGCTATTTTAGGAGGATTTATATTACGTGTTGGAGATGTACAGTATGATGCTAGTATCTCTAATTATTTAAACGAATTGAAAAAGGAATTTGACAACAGTCACTATATTCCAAAAATTTAATTATACATCAAATCATAAAAGATGGCAAGTATTAAACCAGCTGAAGTATCAGCAATTTTAAAGCAACAGTTAACAAATTTTGAAGCAAAAGCTACTTTAAACGAAGTAGGAACTGTTTTACAAGTAGGAGATGGTATTGCACGTGTGTATGGTCTTTCTAATGTTCAATATGGTGAATTAGTAGAATTCGAAAACGGATTGGAAGGTATCGTATTAAACTTAGAAGAAGACAATGCAGGTGTTGTATTATTAGGAGCTTCTACTTCAATTAGAGAAGGTTCTACAGTAAAACGTACAGAACGTATTGCTTCTTTAAGAGCAGGTGAAGGAATTGTAGGAAGAGTTGTAGATACTTTAGGAAGTCCTATAGATGGTAAAGGTCCTATTGAAGGAACTACTTACGAAATGCCTTTGGAGCGTAGAGCACCAGGAGTTATTTATAGAGAGCCTGTAACTGAGCCATTACAAACTGGTATTAAATCTATTGATGCAATGATTCCTGTAGGTAGAGGTCAGCGTGAGTTGATTATTGGAGATAGACAAACAGGTAAATCTACAGTTGCTTTAGATACTATTTTAAATCAAAAAGAATTTTACGATGCTGGTGAGCCAGTATATTGTATATATGTAGCTATTGGTCAAAAAGCTTCTACAGTTGCAGCAATTGCAAACATGTTAGAAGAAAAAGGAGCGTTAGCTTATACTACAATCGTAGCAGCAAATGCATCAGATCCTGCAGCAATGCAAGTATATGCACCATTTGCTGGAGCTGCAATTGGAGAATATTTTAGAGATTCAGGAAGACCAGCTTTAATTATTTTTGATGATTTATCAAAACAAGCTGTTGCTTACCGTGAAATTTCTTTATTATTAAGAAGACCTCCAGGACGTGAGGCATACCCAGGAGATGTATTTTACTTACACTCTAGATTATTAGAAAGAGCTGCAAAAGTTATTAATGATGATAAAATTGCAAGTGAAATGAACGATTTACCAGATTCTATGAAAGGAATCGTAAAAGGTGGAGGTTCTTTAACTGCATTACCAATTATTGAAACTCAAGCAGGAGATGTATCTGCATACATTCCAACAAACGTAATTTCGATTACAGATGGACAAATTTTCTTAGATGGAGATTTATTTAACTCAGGTGTAAGACCAGCAATTAACGTAGGTATTTCTGTATCTCGTGTTGGAGGTAATGCACAGATTAAATCTATGAAAAAAGTATCTGGTACTTTAAAATTAGATCAAGCAGCATATCGTGAATTAGAAGCTTTTGCTAAGTTTGGTTCAGATTTAGATGCAGCTACAATGAGTGTAATTTCTAAAGGACAACGTAATGTTGAAATTTTAAAACAAGCTCAGAATGATCCTTATCCAGTGGAAGACCAGATTGCAATCATTTATGCAGGTTCTAAAAACTTGTTAAAAGATGTACCTGTAAACCAAGTGAAGAAATTCGAAAGAGATTATATCGATTATTTAAACGCAAAGCATAGAGATACTTTAGATACTTTAAAGTCTGGTAAATTAACAGACGAAGTTATTGCTACTTTAACAGCAGCAGCAGCAGAAATATCTAAGCATTTTGCATAATAGACGTTAGCTTATAGCTTTTAGACAGTAACACTAAAAACTAAAGACTAATAACTAACAACTAAAGAATGGCAAACTTAAAAGAAATACGTAATAGAATCACCTCAATTGGTTCAACAATGCAGATTACATCTGCCATGAAAATGGTATCTGCTGCAAAGTTGAAAAAGGCGCAAGATGCAATTACTGCAATGAGACCTTATTCATCTAAACTAACTGAATTGTTGCAAAATTTAAGTGCAACTTTAGATAGCGATGCTGGTGGAGTATATTCTACACAAAGAGAAGTTTCTAAAGTTTTAATGGTTGTAGTAACATCTAACAGAGGTTTGTGTGGTGGTTTTAACTCTTCAATTACAAAAGAAGTTGTAAAAACAATCGACGCAAAATACGCAAACGCAACTGTAGATTTATTTACAATTGGTAAAAAAGGAAGCGTTTTATCAAAAAAATGTAAAATTGTAAGGTCTGAGAATGAGATTTTTGACGATTTAACTTTTGATAATGTTGCAGCAATTGCACAAAATTTAATGGATTTATATGCTGATGGTAGCTATGATAAAATTGAATTGGTGTACAACCAGTTTAAAAATGCAGCAACACAATTGCCACAAGTAGAGCAGTTTTTACCTATTAAACCAATTGAAGGTGGAGATGCAGATGCAGTAAATTCTGATTATATTTTTGAGCCTTCTAAAGAAGAAATTGTGGAAGCATTAATTCCTAAATCTTTAAAAACTCAATTATACAAAGCAATTAGAGATAGTTTCGCTTCAGAACATGGTGCACGTATGACTGCAATGCACAAAGCAACAGACAACGCAAAAGATTTAAGAGACGATTTATTGTTAACGTATAACAAAGCACGTCAAGCAGCAATTACAAACGAAATTTTGGAAATTGTTGGTGGAGCTGAGGCTTTGAATAATTAAACGTAGCGTAGCGAAGTTAAATATTCAAAAGAGCTGAGGCTTTGAATAACTAAGCAAAGAACAAATATTATATTTTACAAAAAGAGACTGGTTTTCCAGTCTCTTTTTTTTTGTCTTAATTTTAGAAAAAATGAAACTCTTTTATTTTTTGTTCGTTTTTAAGAATAGAACCAACCCAGTTAATGTCTAAAGAACAAAATCTTTTAATTCTAAATTGCAGAAAAGGCAATCAGAGAGCTCAATTGAAAATATATAACCTCTTCTGTGAAGCAATGTTTTTTATTGCTTGTAGATACCTTAAAAACGACGAAGAAGCTAAAGAAGCGATGCAAGATGCATTCTTAAAAAAGCTACACTTAGAGAGAAGTATTCAGAAAATTTAGGTTTTGATTTGTAATAGAAATTAGAATTAAAAATTATTTTATTTTACCAACTTGATTCTAAATTTAAAATAACAAAAAACCCAATTCGTAAGAGTTGGGTCTTATGTTTAAAAAGTGTAAGATGTACATTTTTAAAATATTTTTAGAGTGTTCGTTTAACTATATTGATATAGAACTTTTTAATGTTTTATATCAGAAGTTAAACGAAGTTAGCTGTTTTTTTTGAGAAAGTTAAGATTTAAAAGTGAGTTAAAAAGTAAAAACCCAACTCTTTCAAGTTAGGTTTTATAAATAAAATAATACTTTAAATTTTTAAAGATCAAACTTAATTCCTTGTGCTAAAGGCAATTCATCAGAATAATTTACGGTGTTTGTTTGTCTTCTCATATATACTTTCCAAGCATCAGAACCAGATTCTCTTCCTCCACCAGTTTCTTTTTCTCCACCAAATGCGCCACCAATTTCAGCACCAGAAGTTCCGATATTTACGTTTGCAATTCCACAATCAGATCCTGCATAAGACAAGAATTTCTCTGCTTCTTTCATTTCATTCGTCATAATTGCAGACGATAAACCTTGTGCAACTCCATTTTGTTTTTCAATGGCATTTTCTACATCTCCACTGTATTTCATCAAATATAAAATTGGCGCAAAAGTTTCGTGTTGCACAATTTCATAATGATTTTCAGCTTCAATAATTGCTGGTTTTACATAGCAACCAGATTCGTATCCTTTTCCTTCTAAAACTCCACCTTCAACCAATACGTTTCCTCCTTCAGCTTTTGCTTTTTCGATAGCAGATAAATAGGTGTTTACTGCATTTTTATCAATTAATGGACCAACATGATTGTTTTCATCTAGAGGATTTCCGATTTTAATTTGTTTGTAAGCACCAACTATAGCATCTCTTACTTTATCATAAACAGATTCGTGAATAATTAATCTTCTGGTAGATGTACATCTTTGTCCACACGTTCCAACAGCGCCAAAAACAGCACCAGGAACTACTACTTTTAAATCGGCAGTTGGTGTAATTATAATTGCGTTATTTCCTCCTAATTCTAATAAGCTTTTCCCAAAACGTTGGGCAACAGTTGCACCCACAATTCTTCCCATTCTTGTAGAACCTGTTGCAGAAACTAACGGAATTCTTGTATCTGTCGTCATCATTTCTCCAACTTTGTAATCTCCATTGATAATACAAGAAATACCTTCAGGTAAATTATTATCTTTTAAAATTTCAGCAATTATATTCTGACAAGCAACCGTACATAAAGGTGCTTTTTCGGAACCTTTCCACACACAAACATCACCACAAATCCACGCTAAAGCTGTATTCCAAGCCCAAACTGCCACTGGAAAATTAAATGCAGAAATAATACCAACAACACCAATTGGATGCCATTGTTCTCTCATAACATGCCCTGGCCTTTCAGACGGAATGGTTTGTCCATTTAATTGACGCGATAAACCAACTGCAAAATCGCAGATATCAATCATTTCTTGTACTTCTCCTAAACCTTCTTGGTAAGATTTTCCCATTTCATAAGAAACCAATTTACCAAGTGCTTCTTTTCTGTCTCTTAATTTGTTCCCAAACTGACGCACAATTTCGCCTCTTTGTGGCGCAGGAATATCTCTAAAAGATTTGAAAGCTTTGGTTGCAGATTCCATCACTTTTTCGTAATCTTCTTTTGTGGTTGTTTTTACTTTTCCTATTAATTTTCCATCAACAGGAGAATAAGATTCTATAATTTCTCCATTCGAAAAATTATTTGAACCTGTAGAAGTTCCGTTATTTATATCTTTTACACCTAATTCTTGTAAGGCTTCTTTAATTCCGAAATCTGTCATTTTACAGTTTGTTTTTGTTTCTTAAAAAAAATAAAGTCTTTTAGGCAATAGCCTTAAAGTACCTTTGAAAATGTCTTTCCCACGAAAGTGGGAATCTAAAAATAAAGACTTTTAACTTTAAAATAGTTATTAAATAATATTCTTTATTTTAGAAGTTCGAATTTACGAATAATTTTACAAATAGATAAATTAAACAAAAACATTATAAATTGTTTAATTTTAAACAAAATTATCCATGTCATTTCGACCTTGTGGAGAAATCTTAAATTAGATACTATTCAGAAATTAGATTAAATTTTTAGAATAATTAAAGAGAGATTTTTCGGCTACACTGCGTTTCGCTCAAAATGACATTCTTTTGTCATTTCGATCTTGTGGAGAAATCTCAGATGTAAATTCGAAAGGTAAGATTCCACTGCGTTTCATTCGAAATGACAGCCGAATGTCATTTCTTAATATGACAAATGACTTATTCTTTAATAATTTTCTTCGTAAAATATTTATTTCCTTCAATAAATGCTTTTAATAGGTACACTCCTTTTGGTATTTTTTTGATGTCAATTTGTTCTACATCTCCAATCTCTTTTTTAACCATTTTACCATTAATATCAAATAGATAGGCTTTTGTAACCACCAAAGGACCAGATATTTTTATAAAATTAGAAGTAGGATTTGGATATATAGATATTGAAGCCAGTTCCTCATTTATTTCTACACTTAATGCAGCACCAGTTACAATGCTAGACCAATCGTCTAAAAATATTTCTCCATTATCTTTACCTAATTGTAATCTTACTTCCACAGATTCTGTGGTTTTGGTTGTAATTTGTGCAGCAGTAAAAGTATGAGAATATTCTGTATAAGAACTACTAGTTGTAAATGGGTCTCCAAGAATCGTATTATTTGTACCATCTGTATAACTTACTTTTAATTGAAAACGAATATTGTTACTATTATTCGACTTTGCAAAGACATTTAAAGTAATGTCTCTGCCAGATAAATCGTCAAAATAAGCAGTATTTGTAACCCTAACTTTTCCATAACCACCACCATTTACCACATTAATTTTTAGTGCTAAATCTCCTGTTCTAACATCTGCAGCATTTGCGCGTTCGAGAGTAGCTACTGACTTTGAATTTACATTTATTGGCCAATCTAAATCGTACCAACACTCAAAACCTTCATTATAAATAATACTATTTGCTGTACTTGGTTTAGAGCAACCTAAATCTGGCTGAATATTAGAGCCTGTTTTGGCATTCATATTATCATACAAATATTTGTTTTCAGCTATATGACTAGAATTTCCAACTCTATGATTAATGCCAGCCTTACTTCTATAATTAAATAACGCAGTCTTTAATTGTTTTACGATTTCTGGTTTAGAAGTACTTAAATCTGTAGATTCACTTGGGTCGTTTACAACATCATACAATTCAAAAACATTATTGTATTTGTATTCTAACAATTTATAATTTCCTTGTCTTGCTGCAGCCATACTAACATTTGCTGTACCAGAACTTGCAAAATTAAAATCCCAAATAATTGGGTTTGTTCTGCTGTAAGTAGCATCTCCACCATTTGCAGAAGTTAATAATAAGTCCTGGAAGCTCTCTCCATCTAAATGTTGATTAGGTAACAAAGGAGCATTTCCCATTTCTAAAATTGTTGGGAAAAAATCTGTACCAACAACAGGTTCGTCTTCTATAACACCACTTCTATATTTTGGTCCATAAACAATTAATGGTAATCTAATTCCGCCTTCAAATAACCAAGTTTTTCCACCACGAAATGGTTTGTTAGATGTTGCTAATTCTCGGTTCCCACCTACTTCTGTGGTAGATAAACCTCCATTGTCTGATGTTATTATAATTATAGTATTATTTGCAACTCCTTTTTCAGTTAATTTAGCACGAATTTCTCCTAAACTCTGGTCGATACTTCGAATCATTGCTGCATACGTTGCATTGTCTTGCCTTAATTTGGTTTTTGCTGTTAAATCATTTTCAAATTCATTAACTGTATATGTTGTGTTATTTACTTTATTTTGAAAATAAGTTACATCTGCACTTTTAGCTTCTAAAGGTGTATGTACTCCATAATGAGAAACCATTGCTAAAAAAGGTTGAGTTGGAGCGTTTGTTACTTGATTCTCTATAAACGAATTTGTTTCTTTGGTAATTCTATCTGTTAAATACTCACCAGTTTGACCACCAGTACTTAAATCTGGTAAGGTTTTTCCATTGGCTGTGTAAGGATACCAATAAGTTGGAGGTGCTCCAAAATCTGATCCAGAAATATTAATATCGAAACCAAAACTATCTGGATAATGTTGTGCATCATGTCCTAAATGCCATTTACCAATAAAAAAAGTTTTATAACCTTTGTCTTTTAAAGCTTGTGCAAATGTGGTTTCTGCATAACCATTGGTATTATTATCCGAATTTAAATATAAACCACCAGAAACTGAAGGTCTAGATTCAAATTTACCAGACATTATAGATGTTCTAGACGCAGCACATCTAGGTGCAGCTTCATAGCCGTGAGTAAATAAAATTCCTTCATTAGCTAAAGCATCTATGTTTGGTGTTTCGTATAATTTAGAACCATTGGTTAACAAGTTATTGTAAACAGCTAAATCATAATATCCTAAATCGTCTACCAAAAAAAACACAATATTTGGCTCGTTTGTAGTTGTTGCTTGCGAAAAAGAAGTGGAAGCACCTAGAAACAAGCTAACTGATAAGAAGGTTTTAAATAATTTCATTTGTAAACTAATATTTGTGAGTAAGCAATTTATATTAAAATAGTTGGAAATTAAAACTAAGAAAGAAATTAAGACGTAAAATGCTATTATTTTGATTGATTTTGAACTAATAGAACTTAAAGGTTTTAAAGAAATTTAATTTTCGTAATTTTAATTCCTGCTAAAAAACTTAATTATGAAATCTTTTTTAAACCTTTTATTCGTTTTTTTACTATTTTCTTTTGGATGTAAAAATGAAACTCAAAACACTTCAGTAGTAGAAAAGACCTCACAAAAACAAAGCGAATTTGCCATTATAATTCATGGTGGAGCTGGAACTATTTTAAAGAAAAATATGTCTGATGAAAGAGAAGCTGCATATAAAGCAAAATTAGAAGAAGCGATAAAAGTTGGACATACAATTCTTAAAAATGGAGGAACAAGCCAAGAAGCTGTAATGAAAACCATACAAGTTATGGAAGAATCTCCTTTGTTTAATGCAGGAAAAGGTGCCGTTTTTACACATGAAGAAACAAACGAATTAGATGCATCTTTTATGGATGGGAAAACATTAAATGCAGGAGCAGTTGCAGGTGTTACCAATGTTAAAAGTCCGATTGAATTGGCAATAAAAATTATGACAGATTCCGACCATGTTATGTTATCAGGCAAAGGAGCATCCACTTTTGCAAAGGAAAAAGGGTTGGAAATTGTAGACCCAAGTTATTTTTACACAGAAAACCGTTTTAAATCTTTACAAAGAATAAAAGACAGAGCAAAAACGGAATTAGATCATGATGATAAAAAAGCGGCTTTTTACGATGCAGATATTAAAAATGCAAAGTTTGGAACTGTTGGTTGTGTGGCTTTAGATAAAGATGGAAATATTGCTGCAGGAACATCTACAGGAGGAATGACAAATAAACGTTGGGGAAGAATTGGAGATGCACCAATTATTGGTTCTGGAACGTATGCAAATAATAAAACCTGTGGAGTTTCATCAACAGGTTGGGGCGAATATTTTATAAGAAGTCAAGTTGCGTACGATATTTCTGCAAAGATGGAATATCAACAAAAAACATTAAAAGAAGCCACAAAAGATGTAATACAAAATAAATTAACCAAACTTGGTGGAACAGGTGGTGTTGTTGCTTTAGATAAAAATGGTAATATGTCTTTCGAATTTAATACTGCAGGAATGTACAGAGCTTCTATGAACAATAAAGACGAATTAACTGTAAAAATTTACAAAGAATAAGCCAACCATTTTTCTGGAATTGGTTGTAAATCTAAGTTTGTAAATACAGATTTTAATTTCTTTTTAAAACCAATTCTAGAAATTTTAGGAATCGATAAATTAATATTATTTCTTTTATTAATTTTTTCTAAAACATCTTCAATAGGTTCTTTATTACACAAGACCAAATTGTTCATTATTGCATTAGATTCTATCTCTAATTTAAAACAATCTACAAAGTATTTAGGTTTATTATCTTCATAAATAACCCATTGTGCACTATGCTTTTTCGGTAATTCTATAATTTCTTTGGTACCACTAAGTGTACGATATGTTGTTGCTTTTAATTTCATATTTTTAGGGGGATATAATTAATTTTTCTTTTCAATTAGCACTACAAAAATAAGACCAAACTAAAGATCTTACAATAACTTTAACTAAAATTGGTAATTTAAACCTGTGTAAATTCCCATATTAAATGGCGAAAACCCATTTGCGTTCTCACTAAATGTGTTTAATTGTGCTTTAAACATTGGGTTTACGTAAAACGACCAGTTTTTATTAAAATTGTAGTTAATATCGAAACCAAGATTTCCACTAAAATTAAGGTTGTTTAAATTGGTTGCTTCTCCAGAATTTATAAAATTATTATTTTCTAAAATAATTTCGTTTTTTCTTAAAAATAAAGAACTAAAACCTGCCACAATTTGAGTTTCGAACTTTTTACTTTCCAATAGATTGTATTTAATTTCTATAGGAATTTCTACATAACCAAAATTCTGAGTTAGATTTCCATTAAAAGTAACCACACTAGAAAAAGTGGTAATACTTGCATCAAAACGATCGTTAGAAGTGTTTTGGAGAGAAACAGAATTTCCATTATCGAATGAAATATTAGACATTTTACTTCTCGAAGAAATTACTGCAATTTGGTTGTTAGAATACTGCATTTCCTGTAACTGAACTCCAGTTTGTATGGTCCACTTACTATTTATTTCATACGCTATTTTTACACCATAAGCATATGAGTTTTCTCCTTTCGTAGAAGAGGCTAAATTTGCATCTAAAGAAGAAGAATTCGTAAAAGAATTGGAGTTTAAAACTGCAAAAGTTGGAGAAACACTCCATTTTTTTGCCGATTTTGTTTCTTCTTTTTCATCCTTTTTAATAGTTGCTAAAAAATCTTTCTTAGGCTGTAATTGATTTAATTTTGTCTCATCAACAAAAGTTGAATCTTTAGTATTTGAAATTTTTTCTTTCGATGATTTTTCTACAAGATTTTCTTCAGAAGTATTATTAGCAATAAAAACCTTTTTCATAGCATTTTTTTGGCTAACTAACTTTTTTTCGTTTTTTACATCTCTATTATTAGAAATAAGAATTTTTTCTGAATTAGATTTTTTCTTTTTCTTAAGAATCGTATTATTTTCAAATGGTTTTTCATCTGCAATTAATACTTCATTTTTTATTCTTTTATTTAAAATAACAGAGTCTATATTTTTTGTGTTTTCTTCGACTTTATCGATTGTAGTATTTGTAATAATTACATTTTTATCGTCCAAGGAATTATTATTTTCAGAAAAAGGAAATAGGAACAAACCAAGTATAAAAAGCGCTGCAATTCCGCCAGAAAACCACCAAAAAGGCAAAACTCTACGTTTCTTTTTGGTGAGCTTAGATTCAATAGTATTCCAGACTCTTTTATTTGGAGTTGCTTCCAAATTTTTTAGTCGTTCTTGGAACAATCTATCTATATTTTTATTTTCCATCAGTTATGCTTTTTGTTCTTGTTGTTGATGAATTTCTAACTGTTCTTTTAAAATTTTTCGAGCTCTGGATAAATTCGATTTGGAGGTGCCTTCAGAAATATTTAAGAGAGTTGCAATTTCTTTGTGAGAGTAATTGTCTAACACATATAAATTAAAAACCAATCGATATCTGTCAGGCAATTTCTGAATAAAATCTAATAAAACATCTACATTAAAAATACTACTTTCTAAGTCAATTTCTGTTTCTTCCTCTGTTTCTGGTAGTTCTTTTACAATTTGTAGTGGAGATTTTTCTCTATACTTTAAAAGTGCTGTATTTATGGTAATTCTCTTTAACCAACCTTCAAAAGAACCATTTCCATTGTACTGTTTAATTTTACTAAAAATGGTTAAAAAACTGTCTTGTAAAGTGTCTTCTGCATCTTGGTAATTTCTCGAATATTTTAAACACACAGGAAAGAGCTTATCAGCATATAATTGATAAACTTCAGATTGTGCTGCCAACTTTTGTTGGCAGCAATCTTGTATGAGTTTTTTTAGTTTAATACCTCTAATTTACGGGAACTACAATTTCTTCGAAAATATTTTCTCCATCGCTATCTTTTCCTTTAAAAAACTTAAAAAGATAATCTTGTCTTTGTGTTGCAGTAACAATAAATTTATGTTCTTTCTCGATTGCAACATCCGTACAAGTTGCATCTAAATCTACAAAAGCTTTTATTGCTACAACTCTTGCAGTATCTTGATATTCGTAATATACGTTATCGAAATTGTAACAAGCATTTTTAAAAGTGTATTTTAAAAAAATGGTGTCTTTTTCGCCAAATGTAAAACTAGCAGGTGTTATTGCTTCGTCTATGGCAACATACTCAAAAGTGTAATTTGGTGTATCGTCTTTTAAACAAGATGTAAATACAACAATTGTAATTAATAATAAGGCTATTTTTTTCATCATAATAAGGGTTTAATAATTAATATTTAAGAACGGGATATCCGTTTTTGCATTCAATAGATTTTGGTTCATTTGGTATAGAACAATCAGAAACGACACTCCATTTTACGTTATATTCTTTTTCTACTTTGGAGTAATTTGCTACTTTTTGTAGAAAATTTGTTGTATTTATTTTTGTTGAATATATAATAAAACCTTGTGGACCTCCACATGCTTTAGAGCCGTAAGCAACATAGTTCCAATCGTTAGAATTTGTACAAGATTCATTTCTAGAAAGTGTTTGTATCTCGCTAAACAATTCCATTAATTGTAGGTGATCTTTCTCTTGCTCAGTAATTTCTCGTTTAACAACTAATTTTGTTTCGGTCAATTCAATAATTTTCCAGCCAAAATTAGATGGATAAGATTGTACATTTACCTCGATAAGATTTTCATTTAATCTCCAAGTTCCCTCATTATTAAAAAATGTTAATGGTGGAGTTCCACAAAATCCTGAAGTACGTTCTGTAAATTCGTTTTCTAATTTAAAAGAAACTCCATAACCTTCCTTAGGCAAGTCATTTCCTCTTTTAAAAGTGGTTGTTTCTCCACTAAAATCGGGTTCAATCCAACTTCCTAATAATAAATTATCGGAATCTATTTTTATTTCTTGATTGCTTTCACATGAAAATAATGTGAAAATTGCAAAAACTAAAACAGTTAAAAAGCGAAAATTAAGTTTCATAATTTGGGTTCTTTCTTACAAGATGCAAAAATCTCTAAAAGGTTGCGTGTAATAATCTTATTTTTGTAAAAAATTATGGAAAAAGATATTTTTAACATACAAAACACCAAAGAATTTAAAGAAGTTACTTTAGCCGTTTTTAAACATCAGTTTAAGAACAATAAAGTGTACAGGTCTTTTTGTGATTTGTTATATGTGCATCCATCTAGTATTTCTAAGATTGAAGAAATTCCGTTTTTACCAATACAATTTTTTAAAAGCAGAAAAGTAGTCGCTTCTTTAGAGGAAGTTGAAGAGATTTTTACAAGTTCTGGAACAACAGGAAGCATTACAAGTAAACATTTTGTAACAGATATTAAAGTTTATAAAGAAAGTTATTTAAAAGGTTTTGCTCATTTTTATGGAAACATAGAAGACTATGCAGTTTTAGCTTTGTTGCCAAATTATCTAGAAAGAAAAGGTTCTTCTTTGGTTTTTATGGTAGATGATTTAATTAGAAAATCTAAAAACGAAGAAAGTGGTTTTTATCTCGATAATATTGATGAATTAGCCGAAAAGTTATCAGAATTAGATAAAAAAGGACAAAAAACGTTACTTATTGGTGTTTCTTTTGCTTTGTTAGATTTAATAGAAAAACAACAATTTAACCTAAAAAACACCATAATTATGGAAACTGGTGGAATGAAAGGCAGAAGAAAAGAACTAATTAGAGAAGAACTACATAATATTTTAAAAAACGGATTTGGAGTTGAAGAAATTCATTCAGAATATGGAATGACAGAATTATTAAGTCAAGGTTATTCTAAAGGAAATGGAGTTTTTGAAACGCCACCTTGGATGAAAATTCTTACAAGAGATACAGAAGATGCACTTACAATAAATTCTGCTGGGAAAAATGGTGGAATTAACGTAATAGATTTGGCCAATTACAATTCATGCTCATTTATTGCTACCCAAGATTTAGGAAAAGTTCATGAAAATGGAACTTTTGAAATTATTGGACGTTTCGATAATTCCGATATTCGTGGTTGTAATTTAATGGTTTTATAGTTTCAGAAAAGACCAGAAAAGAGAAGAGCAAAAAGATTAAAGAGAAAAAATTAAGAGAACAGAATAAAGAAAAAAGATGATGAAATTTAAGTTATTTAAAGAATTTAAAGAATTTGCAGTAAAAGGAAATATGATAGACATCGCAATTGGTGTTATCATTGGTACAGCATTTAATAAAGTGGTAAATGTATTGGTAAAAGAGGTTTTAATGCCACCTTTATCTTTTATGACAGATGGTGCAAATTGGGAAAACAGAAAAATAGTTTTGCGAGAAGCTATTATGGTTGATGGAAAAGCAAACCCAGAGGAAATTGCCATTGGTTACGGAAAATTATTGGAAGCAGGAGTAGATTTTTTAGTTATTGCTTTTACCGTTTTTATAGTTGTTAAAGTGATGAATTCTTTGAAAAAAGAAGCAGACGACCCAAAAAACACAAAAGTTGTTACGCCTAAAAATATCGAGTTAATGAATAAAACCAATGAACTTTTAGAAAAACAAAATGAATATTTGTTGAAGGTTTTAGGAGAAAAAAATAACTAAAAAAGTTCAATTTTAAGAATTATTAATTAAATAATAAATGGATAATTTAATAACGTTTTCAATAACTGTGTTTACTGCTTTTTTTGCAATAACCAACCCAATATCTAACATGACCGTTTTTGTATCTTTAACACAAGGTGCAGATAAGAAAACAAAAAAAGACATTAATAAAAGAGCTAATTTAATAGCATTTGTTATTGTTACTGTTTTTATTCTTTTGGGTAAATATATTTTCGAATTATTTAATATTAGTATTCCTGCTTTTAAAATTACAGGTGGAATTTTAATATTTTTTATAGGTTTCGAAATGCTACAATCTAAACAGTCTAATGTAAAAAGTCTTAAAAATGTTAATATAGATGAAAACATTGCTGTTTCTCCATTGGCAATTCCAATTTTAGCAGGTCCTGGAACTATTGTTACTGCAATGAACTTTGTTTCTAATGCAGTGCCTTTACAACTATTTCTAGTAATTGCTATTTTCGGGTCTATGAGTCTATTAACCTATTTTACATTTAGATTAAGTGATCTTATTGTTAAGTTAGTTGGAAATAATGTAATTTCTGTAATTGGTAAAATAATGGGATTAATTATTGCAATAATTGGAACAGGTATGATAATAGAAGGAATTAAAATTTCTTTTGATTTTATAGCGAAATAATTTTCTTTTTTGAAAGAAAGTAATCTTTAATACATGAATTAAATACTTTTATATGTAATTAATTTAAGTCTTTATCGACCAAATTAAAAACTAAAAAGATGAAAAATATATTTGCGCTTTTATTATTAATTACTTCAACTACTTTTTTTGCACAAGAATATAATTTAGACAAAGGTTATGTTGCTGAAGGTTATGATGTTGTTTCTTATTTTAATAACAATCCAGAAGAAGGGAATAAAGATTTTATGACAGAATACGATGGTGTAAAATTTAAATTTGCGTCTAAAGAAAATTTAGAGAAATTTAAAAATTCTCCAAAAAAATATGTACCTCAATATGGAGGATATTGTGCATATGCAATCGGAAAAAACGGAGAAAAAGTAAGCATAAATCCTAAATATTACGATATTAGAGATGGAAAATTATACCTTTTCTACAAAACAATTTTTAATAATACTTTAAAAGATTGGAAAGAAGAAGGCCCAGAAAAATTGCAAAAACAAGCAGATACTAACTGGATAAAAATTATGAAAAAAGAGATGTAAATCTTTTATTTTAAAAGTATTTCATAAATAAAAATAACAAAGCCTTGAATTTATTCAGGGCTTTTATTTGTCTAATTCAGTTTTCATTAATCGGTCCCAAAACGTAAAATACAACCCATAATTAAAATTGAATTTTGTGTGATGAGAATCGTGATGTGTAGCTCCAATAATCCATTTTCTAAACCAATTTCCTAATTTTCCTGAAGGATAAACTTCAATTCCTGCATGATTTATGGTCGCAGAAAGCGTCATAATTAACAAAACAGTAAACAAAGCGTATAAATGTATTGGTAAGAAAATTACAATTACAGGCAAGAAAATCGCTTGCAAAATAGTTTCATATGGATGAAAAGAAAAAGCCGTAAAAACAGTCGTATGCACACTTTTATGGTGAATTTTATGAAAGAATTTATAGATTTTAGGAAGGTGCATCCATCTATGAATCCAATAGTAATATGTATCCTGAATAAACAAAAAAGCGAAAATACTTAAAGGAATGTACCACAAAGGATAGGTTTCAAAATCCAAGTAAATTGCAGTGTAATTAATGGACCACAAATAGTAAATGAAAACTGCAATTGCGCCAAAAATAAAACCACTAACTAAAGACCAGTAGATTTCTTTACGAACCTGTTTCTTTTTTAGTGGTTTTTTATTTAAAATTCTATGTTTTAGTTTTTCTCTAAATTTATTTAAGAATACCCAATGATAAACTCCAGAAAATGCTAAATATCTAACGAATATAATTGCCGAAAAAACTAAAATTAAAGGTATAATTACAAAAATATTACTAAAATCGATTTCTGTAATTTTATCATTCATAAACTAATAATTATGCTACAACTAATAAATAATAGGTCTTTTTACCACGTTGTAAAAGCACATATTTATTCGCAATTAAATCTTCTTTTGTAATTGTAAAATCTTCTTTTACTTTTTCTTTATTTACAGAAATCGCGTTTTCTTTTAAAGCTCTTCTTGCTTCCCCATTAGAACCTAAAAAGTTAGTTTTGGCAGACAAAGCACCAATCATATCCAAACCTTCTTCAATATCTGTTGTTGAAACTGTTGCTTGAGGAACTCCATCAAAAACATCTAAAAACGTTTGTTCATCTAAAGATTTTAAATCGGACGCTGTAGATTTTCCAAATAAAATACTAGATGCTTTTAACGCATTTTCATACGCTTCTTTTCCATGCGTCATTGTTGTTACTTCTTCTCCTAATTTCTTTTGAAGCGAACGTAAATGTGGATTTTCTGTATGCTCTGCAATTAAATTTTCAATCGTCTCTTTGTCTAAAAATGTAAATTTCTTAATAAAGTTTTCTGCATCTTCATCCGAAGAATTTAACCAATATTGGTAAAATTTGTAAGGCGAAGTTCTGTCTGCATTCAACCAAACATTTCCACCTTCGGTTTTTCCGAATTTTGTTCCATCTGCTTTTGTAACCAAAGGAACTGTAATTGCATATGCTTTTCCTTGTGCTTTTCTACGGATTAATTCAGTTCCAGTGGTAATGTTTCCCCATTGATCTGAACCACCCATTTGCAACATGCAATTTTTCTCTTTGTATAAATGGTAGAAATCGTATCCTTGAAATAATTGGTATGTAAACTCTGTAAAACTCATTCCCACAGAAGATTCCGAACTTAAACGTTTTTTTACAGAATCTTTTGCCATCATGTAATTTACAGTGATGTGTTTTCCTGTATCTCTTACAAAATCGATTAAAGAAATATCTTTCATCCAATCGTAATTGTTTACCAATTCAGCTTTGTTATCAGCAGAAGCATCAAAATCTAAAAAGCGCTCTAAATTTTCACGAACACCAGCAATATTTTTCGCCAATGTTGCTTCATCTAACAAATTTCTTTCAGCAGATTTCCCTGAAGGATCTCCAACCATACCAGTTGCACCACCAATTAAAGCAATTGGGTTGTGCCCAGCATTTTGGAAATGTTTCAAAATAAAAATTTGAACCAAACTACCAATATGAAGTGAGTCTGCAGTTGGATCGAAACCAATATAACCAGCAGTTTTATTTTTTAATAAATACTCTTCTGTATCTGGCATTATATCGTGCAATAATCCTCTCCAGCGTAATTCTTCTACAAAATTTGTCATTTTAATCGTCTCTTTTTATGGTTGCAAAGATAAACTTATCAATCAAAAAACCATAAATTAGCAGTATGATTTTAGTAACTGGAGGAACAGGTTTAGTAGGCGCACATTTATTGTATCATTTGGTAAAAAGTGATGAAAAAATTCGTGCTATTTATCGTTCTGCAGAAAAAATAGAAGCCGTAAAAAAAGTGTTTTCTTATTATTCTAAAGATGAAACTCTAATTTCTAAAATTGAGTGGTTTAAAGCGGATATTACTGAAGTTCCTGCCATGATTCCTGCATTTGTTGGTATTAAAAAAGTGTATCATTGTGCCGCTTTTATTTCTTTTAATCCGAAAGATTATAGAGAAATGCGAAAAGTAAATATTCATGGAACTGCAATTATTGTAAATCTTTGTATTGATGCAAAAATTGATAAACTTTGTTTTGTAGGCTCAATTGCTTCTGTTGGCGATTCTTTAAACGGAAATTTAATTACAGAAGAAAATGAATGGAATAAAGAAGCAGATAATAGTGGTTATTCAATTACTAAATTTGGTGCAGAAATGGAAGTTTGGCGAGCAAGCCAAGAAGGAATAGAAGTTGCAATTGTAAACCCTGGAGTAATTTTAGGAAGTGGATTTTGGAATGCTGGTTCTGGAAAATTATTCAGCCAAGTTTATAATGGTTTTAAATATTATACTGAAGGAATTACTGGTTTTGTAGGCGTAAAAGATGTCGTAAAAGCCATGATTCTATTAATGAATTCTGATGTTAAAAACGAACGTTTCATTTTAGTTTCAGAAAATAAATCTTTTAAAGAAATCTTCTTTTTAATTGCAGATGCTTTAGGTAAAAAGCGCCCTTCAAAAAAAATAAAACCTTGGCACACTGCTATTTTTTGGCGATTTTCTGCACTTGTTTCTAAAATTACAGGAGTTACACCTTTATTGAGTAAATATTCTGCAAGGAGTGCGCATTCAATATCTAAATATTCTTCAGAAAAATTTAAAAAGACGTTTGATTTTCAATTCGAAAAAATAGAAAACGTTGTGAAAAAAGTGAGTAATAATTTCGAATAACTTTACTTATTATTTAATAGAATCTTTAAAAATATCTTTCTTTAATTTACCCAAAGAATCGTTTATAATTTTTAGACTATCTAACTTTATTTGTAACTTTAATGCAGTATCTATAGAGTCTTTTCGGATAGAATCTAAAGCTGTTTTCTGTTTCTTAAAAAAAGCACTTCTTTTTTCTAAATTACCTTTTGCCTCTTCTAACATTTTCTGATATAAATCTATTCTAGACATGTAATAGAAATTACTAGACATAAAACGTGTACTATCAATCTTAAATTTATCGTACACGAAAGGCATGTAATTAATGTTTTTTTCTTTGTTTGTGTTTGTTATAAATTTTGCGCTACCAGCAATCATCATATCTTGCAATAAAAGACTCATGGTATCTTGTGGAATTAGGTCTTTTGGTTTTTCGAAGATGGTATTACTTGTACATGAAACCAAGAAAGCTAAAATAAAAAGTGCGGTTAATTTTTTCATTTTATCTATTAAAAGTAATTCGTTTTCCTTTAATTTCGTCATTAAAAACACCATTATTATACATTAAATTTCCATTTACAAACGTATGTGTTATTGTAGATGAAAAAGTAGTTCCTTCAAAAGGAGACCAACCACATTTGTATAAAATATTTTCTTTAGAAACTGTTTGAGGTTTGTTTGGATTTATTAAAACCAAATCTGCATAAAAACCTTCTTTTATAAACCCTCTTTTTTCAATTTGAAATAATTTAGCAGGATTATGGCTCATTTTTTCAACCGCTTTTTCGATAGGAATTACGCCTTCTTTAACCTTTTCTAAAATCGCCATAACTGCATGTTGTACTAATGGACCTCCACTTGGTGCTTTTGTGTAAATATTCGACTTTTCTTCTAAAGTATGTGGTGCATGGTCTGTTGCTAGAACATCAATTCTGTCATCTAACAAAGCTTCCCATAAACCCAATCTATCTTTTTCCGTTTTTACAGCAGGATTCCATTTTATATGTGTACCTTTTTTGTCATAATCTTTATCATTAAACCATAAATGATGAATACAAACTTCTGCAGTAATTTGCTTTTCTTCTAAAGGAATATCATTTCTAAAAAGCTCGGTTTCTTTAGCTGTTGATAAATGAAAAATATGCAATCTTGCACCTGTTTTTTTCGCCAATTCAATCGCTTTAGAAGACGACAAATAACACGCTTCTTCACTTCTAATTATTGGATGGTATTTTATTGGAATATCTTCTCCATATTTTTCAATAAATTCGGCTGTATTTCTTCTGATAGTTGCTTCATCTTCACAATGTACAGAGATAATCATTTTTGTAGAAGAAAAAATCTTTTCTAAAATCTCTTCATTATCAACCAACATATTTCCAGTAGAAGAACCTAAGAATAATTTAATTCCGGCTACTTTTTTAGGATCTGTTTTTAATAATTCTTCTAAATTATCATTTGTTCCACCAAACATAAATGAGTAATTAGCATACGAGTCTTTGGCAGCAATTTTAAATTTATCTTCTAATAATTCTTGAGTAGTTGCTTGAGGAACAGTGTTTGGCATTTCTATAAACGTAGTAATTCCACCAGCAACTGCAGCTCTACTTTCTGTTGCAATATTTGCTTTGTGGGTTAAACCAGGTTCCCTAAAATGTACTTGATCGTCTATAAAACCAGGAATTAAATAACTTCCTTTAGCATTTATTATTTCTATATTTTCTGGTACAGAAATCTTTGAAGAAATTTCTTTTATTATTTCGTTTTCTATGAGAACATCACCTGTAAAAGTTTTATTCTCATTAATAATTGTTGCGTTTTTTATTAAAATTGATTTTTCCATTTTTCTTATTAAATATCCATTCTCATATTAATCATACTCTTATTAAAACCAAAACGTTCGTAAGGTTTTATTGCGGACGGATTGTTGTGATATACGTCTAATCTTAATTCTTTTAAACCTTTATTTTTTGACCAACTTTTTAAAGATTCTAAAATAGAACTGCTAATTCTTTTCCCTCTAAACTCTGGTTTTACGTAGATAAAACCTACATAACCATGTGTTGGATTTTTGTGATAATGTTTAGAGCTCTCTATTCTTACATAACCAGAAGCAACTAATTCTGTATTAGAAACAGCAACAATTAAATGAATGTTTTTTGCAGAAATCAGTTCAGGAATATTGTAATAATATAAATCACCTTCTCCTAAAAAAGGATCTAATGGTTTTTCGGCTTTAATAACTCCTTGCTCGAACTCTAATAAGGTTTCTAAATCGTTTAAATTTGCGGTTCTAATTGAAATAGAATTATCCATGGTTATTTTTTTGGTAATCCGTTTATTCTCATTTTTATCACTCCAAAAAGTGCCTCAGAAACAATATTTCCACTCATTTTAGAATTTCCTAAAGTTCTATCCGTAAAAACAACAGAAACTTCTTTAATATTAAAACCATGTTTCCAGGCTTTAAATTTCATTTCTATTTGAAAAGCATATCCAATAAATTTAATCTTATCTAAATTAATGGTTTCCAAAACTTCACGTTTCCAGCAAACAAAACCTGCAGTGGTATCAAAAACAGGAATTCTAGTAATAAAACGCACATATTTAGAAGCAAAATAAGATAACAAAACTCTTTTCATTGGCCAATTTACAACGTTTACACCTTGCGAATATCTAGAACCTATAGAAACATCTCCACCATTTTTATGACAAGCATTGTATAAACGAACCAAGTCTTTTGGATTGTGAGAAAAATCTGCATCCATTTCTATAATATAGTTGTAATTTCGTTGTAAAGCCCATTTAAAACCATGAATGTAAGCAGTTCCTAAACCGTTTTTTCCTTTTCTTTTTTCAATAAAAAGTTCATTTGGAAATTCAGCCATTAAGCTTTCTACAATATTTCCAGTTCCATCAGGAGAATTATCGTCGACAACTAAAACATGAAACGCTTTTTTTTGATTGAAAACAGCTCTAATAATAGCTTCAATGTTTTCTTTTTCGTTGTAAGTGGGAATTATAACTAGCGCGTCTGACATAAATTAAATTTCATGTAGTAAGAAAGCAAATATACATTTTTTAATTACTAATTTTGTGTTAATCTTACCAAAGCCAAAAAGTGCAAGCATTAGAAAAAAATTTAATCGATTCCTCTTGGATAACCATAATTTTGGTAGGGCTTATAGCGCTTATTGTTGTGTTAAAAATAATAGATTCAGAACGTTTAAAAGCATATGTTTTTGCTTTATTTAATAAGGGTTTTATAGAATCTGAAGTAGAAGAAGACACTTCTTTTTTTAATGCTTTTTACAGCACGCTATTTTTGTTTTCTACAACTACCTTGGCTTTAGTTATTTATACTTTTTTAATTGACCAAAATCTTTTATTAGAAACAAGTTTTTCTTCCTTTTTATACATTTTTGTAACTGTTGTTAGCTATTTTTTGGTAAAATGGATATTAGAAATGCTACTTTCTCGACTTTTTTTAATAAAAAACACAGTCCGATTTTATTTTGTTTCCAAATTCAGTTACTTCTATTCCATTAGCTTTTTACTATTTGTTTTATTTGTAATAACAACTTATAGCCCACTAAATTCTTCTTTTTTATTTTATGCTTCTGCAGTTTTATTTTTTATGAGACTTATTTTTCATATAACAAATAACAAAAACCTGATTTTTAGTCAGTTGTTTTATTTTATTTTGTACATTTGCGCCTTCGAAATAGCACCGCTATTTATACTGTTTAAATTGATGCTTTAAAATTAAAACCAAAGCTATGAAAGTGAAAACGATTTTAGTATCGCAACCCGCGCCAAAGACAGAAACTTCTCCATATTTTGATTTGTCCGATAAACAGAAAGTAAAGATAGATTTTAGATCTTTTATTCATGTAGAAGGCATACCTGTAAAGGAAGTAAGAACTCAAAAAATAGATTTTAAAAATTTTACTGCAATTATATTAACAAGTAGAAATGCTGTAGATTACTTTTTTAAGATTGCAGAAGAAATGCGTTTTAAAGTGCCAGATGACATGAAATATTTCTGTCAGTCTGAAGCTGTTGCCTATTATTTACAAAAGTATGTTGTTTACAGAAAACGTAAAATTTATGTAGGTAATAGAACATTTCCAGATTTAATGAAGTTGATTAAAAAACATAAAACAGAAAGTTTCTTGTTACCATCTTCAGATAAATTAAAACCATTAGTTCCAGAAGAATTAGATAAATTAGGTGTAAAATGGACACGTTTAGATTTGTACAGAACTGTAATAAGCGATTTGTCTGATTTAGAAGATGTTTTTTACGATATTTTAGTATTTTTTAGTCCCTCTGGAATTGAATCTTTATTTCAAAATTTCCCGAATTTTAAACAAAACAATACTAGAATTGCCGCTTTTGGTAATTCTACTGTAAAAGCAGTTACAGAAGCTGGTTTGAAGTGCGATATTGAAGCGCCATCTCCAGAAACACCTTCTATGACAATGGCTTTAGATAAATATATAAAATCTGTAAATAAGAAGTAAAACTTATTTTAAAGTAGATAAAAATATAAAACCGAGCAGCAATGCTTGGTTTTTTTTGGGGCGTTACCCAAGGGTCGCGCTTTCCATTGTATCTTTTTTTCGTACCTCAAAAAAGGATGCCATTTCAATCGCTAACGCAAACTTTTTGTAAACTTTTAGATTTTATTTAAAACATTATAAATACCTATAACTAATTTGTGAATTCGCGACAATATTAAGCAAACAGAGTCGCAAAAGCTTCCTCAATTTTACCAACTAAAATTAGCTTTATTCCATGGTTTTTAGAAGATATCTTGTTGTATTTTGATGCAACAAAGGTTTTGTAACCCAATTTCTCTGCTTCTAAAATACGTTGGTCTATTTTAGAAACCGGTCTAATTTCTCCAGCCAAACCAACTTCTGCTGCAAAACACACATTTGGGTTAATAGCAATATCTTGGTTAGATGATAATATTGCAGCAACAACAGCCAAATCAATTGCAGGATCGTCTACATTTATACCTCCTGTAATATTTAAAAATACATCTTTTGCGCCTAATTTAAAACCAGCTCTCTTTTCTAAAACAGCCAAAATCATATGTAAACGTTTTAGATTGTAACCAGTTGTAGAACGTTGTGGCGTTCCATAAACAGCAGTAGAAACCAATGCCTGAATCTCAATCATTAAAGGTCTAATTCCTTCTAATGTACTTGCAATGGCAGTTCCACTTAAATCTGCGTCTTTTTTAGAAATTAAAATTTCAGACGGATTAGATATTTCTCTTAAACCAGTGGAAAGCATCTCGTAAATTCCTAATTCGGATGTGGAACCAAATCTGTTTTTTTGACTTCTTAAAATTCTATAAGTATGGTTTCTATCGCCTTCAAATTGTAAAACAACATCTACCATGTGTTCTAAAATTTTAGGTCCAGCAATGTTCCCTTCTTTGTTTATATGACCAATTAATAAAACTGGAGTTGCAGTTTCTTTGGCAAATTTTATCAACTCTGCAGAAGTTTCTCTTATTTGAGAAATACTTCCTGGAGAAGCTTCAATATTATTGGTGTGTAAAGTTTGTATAGAATCGATTACTAAAACTTCGGGTTCTGTTTCCTCAATATTTTTGAAGATTTGCTGTGTATTTGTTTCTGTAAGAATTAAACAATTAGAATTTTTTGCATCTAATCTTTCGGCTCTCATTTTTATTTGAGATTGACTTTCCTCTCCAGAAACATACAATACTTTCTGACTTATATTTAATGCAACTTGCAATAATAAAGTCGATTTTCCAATACCTGGTTCTCCACCCAAAAGTGTTACAGAACCTTTCACCAAACCACCTCCCAAAACTGTGTCTAATTCGTTGTTGTTGGTAACAACTCTTTCTTCTGGGTTTAGCTGAATATCAGCAATTTTTAAAGGTTTATTTACGGTTTGTTTTGCTGTTGTAGATTGTTTCCAAACACGCTTTTCTTCTTTTTGAATAATTTCTTCAACAATGGTATTCCATTCTTTACAAGCGCCACATTGTCCAACCCATTTTGCATGTTGCGTTCCACAATTTTGACAGAAAAAAGTTGTTTTGGTTTTGGCCATTGTTAAAGAGTTTCAAAGTTTTAGAGTAACAAAGTTACAAAGTTTTTTGAGCTTATAACTTTTAAAAAATGGATAAAAAATAAGATTTCTAAAAGCTGGCAAATAGTTGCGTTAGCGATTGAATGGCATGTTTGAGCTCTTTTTTGTTTTTACAAAAAAAGCGAGTAATGAAAGCGCGACCTTTAGGGAACGCCCAAAAATTATTTTTCTTTGTTATAAATAGGAAGAATTAAAAACGCTAAACCTCCAAAAATAACAATCATGGCTGTTTGGGCAGTCCACATAATCCAACCAAATGCAGTTGCAGGTTCTGTTGCGATTCCGAATAAAGCCAAAGCCCCAGCAACAGCAACAGGATATAAGCCAATTCCGCCATTTGTTGCAGCAATAGAAAAGCCACCAGCAATAAAACCGATTAAAATGCCACCAATTGGAACTTCTAAACCTTCAATTGCAGGAATAGTTGCCCAAAACATTGCAACATACATTGCCCAAATAAAAACGGTATGAAAAATAAAAGCCCATTTATTTTTCATTTTAAAGATGCTTGTAACGCCTTCAATTAAACCATATACAAAGGTTTTAATTTTAAGTAAAAAACCTGAAGTTGCTTTTTTTACATAAAATCTAAAAATGAAAAAACCGATTACTAAAATTGTTAAACCAATAATTATTTTAGATGGATCGAAGTTTTTTGTTAAAAGCTCATAAATAAAATCGAATTGTACAAAAAGTGTAATTGCAACTATGGAAAGCATCATTATTAAATCTGCTATTCTTTCTGCTACAATGGTTCCAAAACCTTTTTCAAACGGTATTTTCTCGTAGTTTGCCATTACAGTTGCTCTAGAAATTTCTCCTGCTCTTGGCAAAGCTAAATTTACTAAATAACCGACTAAAACTGCTAAAACACTATTGGTAAATCTTGGTTTAAAACCTAAAGGCTCTAACATAAATTTCCATCTGTATGCTCGTGATAAATGACTTAAAATTCCGAAAAATAAGCCAAGGAAAATCCAACTATAGTTGGCTTCTTTAAAATATTTCCCTAAAGTTTCTAAAGAAATTGCTGACAAAGAATACCAAACTAAAAAACCTCCCAAAGCGAGAGGTAATATAATTTTTAAGATTTTTTTAATGTCCAAAATTAGGTAAGTGTATTGTCTTTTTCGTTAGGAAAAACCAATTGAGGTTTAAAAACTTTTGCTTCTTCTAATTCCATAAAAGCATAAACGATTAAGATTAAAACATCGCCAACAGCAACTAAACGAGAAGCTGCACCATTTAAAGTGATTTCTCCACTGCCTCTTGGGCCAGGAATTGCATAAGTCTCTAAACGATTTCCGTTATTGTTATTCACAATTTGAACGCGTTCACCTTCAATAATCCCTGCAGCATCCATTAAATCTTCATCTATGGTTATGCTTCCTATATAATTTAAATCTGCACCTGTAACTTTTACACGATGGATTTTCGATTTTACAACTTGTACTAACATTTGGCAAAAATAGGTATTTTTTAATTATTAATTTTTTAGACGAATGTTATCAATCAATCTTATTTTTCCTGCAAATACTGCAATAAAAGCTCTGTATTTTTTATTAGATTCTTTAGTTTCTGCTGATTCTAATGTTTTTTCTTCAGCAATTGTAAAGTATTCTAATTCTAATAAAGGTTGTTTTTTAAATTGATTTTCTACCCATTCGTTAATTTCAGAAATTTCTTTCTTATAAAATTTCTTTTTAACTTTTTTTAAGGTTTTAAAAATAAAAGGTGCAATTTCTCTATGTTCTTCTGTTAAACGAGTGTTTCTAGAACTCATCGCTAAACCATCTTTTTCTCTGAAAATTGGGCAACCTTTAATTTTTAAAGGAAGATTGTTTTTCTTCACCATTTTTTTGATGATTTGCAATTGTTGAAAATCTTTTTGCCCAAAATAAGCTTTGTCAGGCTCAACAATTTCGAATAATGCTTTTACGATGGTTCCAACACCATCGAAATGACCATCTCTAAATTTTCCCTCCATTTGATGTTCTAAACCATCAAAATTGAACTTTTTAGATACAATGTTTTTAGCATAAATTTCTTCAACAGAAGGAGAAAATAACACGTCGCAAGAAACAGATTCTAATAACTTTATGTCATTTTCGATTGTTTTCGGGTACTTTTTAAGGTCTTCTTCATTGTCAAATTGTGTAGGATTTACAAAAATACTTACTACAACAACATCGTTTTTTTCTTTTGCTTTTTTAATTAAAGACAAATGCCCTTCGTGTAAAGCGCCCATTGTTGGTACAAAGCCAATGGTTTTATTATTGCTTTTATACTTTAAAAGACAGCCTTTTAAGTCTTTTTTGTTATAGAATTTTTTCATTTAATAAATCTTGATAATCTCTGCAAACTTAGCATTTTAACACGATATTTGCATATTAATTTGTACTTTTGCGAATCTTATAAAAAGAGTTTGATTTAATGAAGGACAAGAGAATATTATTTGTTTCATCGGAAGTAGTACCCTACTTACCAGAAACAGAATTATCGTCAACTGCTTTTAATGCTGCGAAAAATGCACATTCTAAAGGAGTGCAAACTAGAATTTTTATGCCAAGGTTTGGTGTTATTAATGAACGTAGACACCAATTACACGAAGTAATTCGTCTTTCTGGAATGAATTTGGTTGTTAACGATATGGACATGCCATTAATTATTAAGGTTGCTTCTATCCCAAAAGAAAGAATGCAGGTTTATTTTATCGATAACGAAGAATATTTCAAGAGAAAAGCCGTTTTTACAGATGAAGATGATCAACTTTTTCCAGACAACGATGAAAGAGCAATCTTTTTCGCGAAAGGAGTTATCGAAACTGTTAAAAAATTAAATTGGGCACCAGATATTATTCATGTTCATGGATGGTTAGCCTCTTTGTTACCTTTGTATTTAAGGGAATATTATAATGAAGAACCATTATTTACAGAAAGTAAAATAGTAACATCTATTTATAACGATACTTTCGAGAATACGTTAAATGAAGGTTTGTCGGATAAAGTAAAGTTCGATTTAGGGGATGCTTCGAAAACGGAAACTATTAAAATACCTAACCATACCAATATATTAAAAAGTGCCATTGAAAATTCCGACGCAATTATTCATGGTAGCGAAACGATTTCCGAAGATTTATCTTCTTTTATTGAAGGAAAAGATATTCCTGTATTAGAATTTCAATCGGAGAATTTTAAAGAAAGTTATTTGAATTTTTATGCTGATTTAATAACAGCAAACTAAATTGTAATATGGTTAAAAATAGTATTAGAAAAACAACACAAGTAGGTGTTTTGTTTTTATTATTTGCAGGAATAATATCTTGTGAAAAAGATTTTACAGATATAGGAACAGGTGTTGTAAGCAATACCAAATTTACAACTCACGATACAATTTTAGAGGTTTTAGTCTCTAATGCTCCTATAGAAAATGTTAGAGCAGATGGTTTAGATTTAGGTAGTCAAACCTTTTTTGGACGACAAGGACAGTATTTATTAGGAGTACACTCTAGTAGCGAATATGAAAAAATAGAAGCATCTATTATTTCTCAAATAAGCATTAATACAGAATTAAATTTAAATTCTTATGCAAATCCAGATGAACTAGATTTCGAAACAAGTGTAGATACAGCTTTTCTAAGATTGCCATACCAAGCAACTTTAGTATCTAATGAAGGTTTACCAAATTATACTTTAGATTCTATAATTGGGAACAAATCTGTTCCTTTTACATTAAATGTGTATGAGTTGGACACATACTTAAATACATTAAATCCTTCGGATCCTTCAAAAAGAAATAGTTTTTTGTCCGATGAAAGTTATCAATTAAAACCTGATCTTTTAAATGAAGTTGAAAACATGGATTTTGTTCCAACAACTAAAGACACATTATTAATTCTAAAAAGAAGTAATAGTAAAGGCGAGTTTTTTGAAACAGATACCATTCGATATACAAGTAGTGCAAACTCTACCATTCCTTTACCAATGGCAATTATTCCATTAAAAAAGAGTTTTGTAAAAGAAGTTTTTTTAGATAATTATGGGTCTTCTAATTTCGATTCTCAAAATGCATTTAACAATTACTTTAGAGGAATAAAAATCGAAGCTAAAGAAAAAGCAAATGATGGTGGCTCCCTTATTTCCTTTAATTTATCAAATTCAAGTTTATTATCTGCAATTGATGTTTATTATACAAATACTTATTTTAAAAAGAATAGTACAGAAATAGATACTGTTATAAAAGTAAATCATTCCTTTCAATTAGGAGGTATTATTAATAGTAAGTATAATATGTCTAATAGAGTTTATCCAGTAAATAATCAGGTTAAAATACAAGGTGCTGCAGGTTCAGAGGCTAAAGTGGAAATTTTACAAGGATCTCAATTGGCAGATTTAAAAGCTAAAAACTGGCTAATTAACGATGCTTCTTTAACATTTTACATTAATCAGAATGTAGATACAACAGCAGCTCCAAGTAGATTATATATATATAAAAGAGGAGAAGATGCTACTTCAAACCCAATTGTAAGTCAAATAAAAGATGTTCTTTCTGAAGGTAATATATCTTTTGGAGGTAGTGTTTTAAGAGAAAATAAAAAAATAGATCGCTATCGTTTTAGAATTACAGATTATATTTCTGACTTATTAAGTGGAGAAACTAGTTATTCGCCTCCTTTAAGATTAAAAGTTTTTAATCTTTCAGATTTACCAACTTCTTTAAAAGATAGCCAGATTTCTCTAAACGATACTATTTTTAAACAATATAATTGGAATCCTAAAGCAGTAACTCTTTTTAATGGAGATATATCTGCAAATGGAGTAAGAAGAGCACAACTAAAAATTTCATATACCAAGAAAAAATAGTAACTTTCCAACCTACTAACTTACTTAAATAAAAAAATATATGTGTGGAATCACAGGCTATATAGGCTTTAGAGATGCCTATCCAATCGTTATTAACGGTTTAAAAAGGTTAGAATACAGAGGATATGACAGTGCTGGAATAATGATGTACGATGGAGATAAAATTCATCTGTCAAAAACAAAAGGAAAAGTATCCGATTTAGAGTTAATTACCGAAAAAGAACAAGAAAGAAAAAATGGAAACATTGGAATGGGGCATACACGTTGGGCGACACATGGTGTACCAAATGATGTAAATTCTCATCCTCATTACTCTCAAAGTGGAGATTTAGTAATTGTTCATAATGGAATTATTGAAAATTACGATACTTTAAGAAAAGAATTAATTACTAGAGGATATACTTTTAAAAGTGATACAGATACAGAAGTTCTTGTAAATTTTATTGAAGAAGTTAAAAAACAAGAAGGCTGTAAATTAGGGCAAGCAGTTCAATTAGCTCTAAAAAATGTAATTGGAGCTTATGCAATTGCAGTTTTCGATAAAACCAAACCAAACGAAATTATTGTTGCACGTTTAGGAAGTCCAATTGCTATTGGAGTTGGTAAAGACAATTCAGAATTTTTTGTTGCTTCAGACGCTTCACCATTCATAGAATATACTAAAGATGCTATTTATCTGGAAGATGAAGAAATGGCAATTATTAAATTAGGCAAAGGAATTAAAGTTCGTAAGATAAATGACGATTCTTTAGTAGATGCAAATATCCAAGAATTACAATTAAGCCTAGAGCAGATAGAAAAAGGTGGTTACGACCATTTTATGTTAAAAGAAATATATGAGCAACCAAAAGCTATTTTAGATACCTATCGTGGAAGAATGTTGGCAGACGAAGGCATTATTAGAATGGCTGGTATAGATGACAACATGAACAAATTCTTAAATGCAGAAAGAATAATCATAGTTGCTTGTGGTACATCTTGGCATGGAGGTTTAGTAGGAGAATACTTAATTGAAGAATTTGCAAGGATTCCTGTTGAGGTAGAATATGCATCTGAATTTAGATACAGAAACCCAATTGTAACTTCTAAAGATATTGTAATTGCTATTTCGCAATCTGGTGAAACTGCAGATACTTTAGCGGCAATTAAGTTAGCGAAGTCTAAAGGAGCATTTGTATTTGGTATTTGTAATGTTGTTGGTTCTTCTATTGCAAGAGAAACTCATGCAGGTGCATACACACATGCAGGACCAGAAATAGGTGTTGCATCCACAAAAGCTTTTACAACTCAAATTACTGTTTTAACATTAATCGCCTTAAAATTGGCATCTAAAAAAGGAGAACTTTCTAAGCCAGAACTTAGGTCTCTTTTACAAAAGATGCAATTAATCCCTGGAAAAATAGAAGCACTTTTAAAAATAGACGATAAGGTTAAAGAAATTGCAGCAGTTTATAAAGATGCTCCAAATTGTTTATACTTAGGTAGAGGTTTTAACTTTCCTGTGGCTTTAGAAGGTGCTTTAAAGTTGAAAGAAATTTCTTACATCCATGCAGAAGGATACCCTGCAGCAGAAATGAAACATGGTCCTATTGCTTTAATTGACGAGAATATGCCAATTGTTGTAATTGCAACAAATAAAGGACATTACGAAAAAGTAGTAAGTAACATTCAAGAAATTAAATCGAGATCAGGAAAAATTATTGCAATCGTTACAGAAGGAGATACACAAGTAAAAGAAATTGCAGATCATGTAATTGAAATTCCAGAAACAGAAGAAGCTTTAACCCCTCTTTTAACTACGATTCCTTTACAATTACTTTCTTACCACATTGCAGTAATGTTAGGTAAAAATGTAGATCAACCAAGAAATTTAGCAAAATCTGTTACTGTAGAATAGTTATTTTGTTTGAGTTATAAATTAAAAATCCAGCTAATTTAGCTGGATTTTTTTATGAGATTTTATCATGAACTTTGGTATGATTTCCATTATTCCAAAGTGTTAGAATATCTGTAGCTACAGAAGCACCACTTCCAGCTGCAATTGCAAACTGACTTCGCCAACCAGCGATAGTTCCACAACAGTACAAACCTTCTTTAATTAGATGATTATTATTTCTAAGCTGAATTCTATCTTTCTCAGGATTCGATTTTTGATGTGGCATTACAAAAGAATCTAAACCTTCTATGGTAAATGGTTTTGAGTAATTTAAAGCAACAACAACAATTTTAGAAAAATAATTGTCTTTATTAGTCGTAATTTTAAAACCATCATTAAACTCTTTAATAGAAATTACTTTCTCGTTTTCTATTTGAGCAATATGAGGATATAAAGATGATATTTGTGCTTTTCCTTCAATTAAAATATCACTTCCTAATTTATTAGGAAGTATGCCTATTACATTATTAAACAACGCATTTTGCAAATGAGATGCTTTTTGGTGTATAATAATACCAATGTTTTTATCGGTAGCAAAAGCTTTGTTTTTTGCAGAACCTAAAACTAGCGCACATTGCATTCCAGAAACACCACCACCAATAATTAACGAATCAAAATTCATATTAAATAAATAGGGCTTTAATATTTTGTGCAAATAATTTTACTGAAATTGCTAATAAAATTACACCAAAAACTTTTCTTATAATTTGTATTCCTGTTGGACCAATTAAACGTTCTATTTTAGAAGATGTTTTTAAAACTGCATAAATAACAATAACATTTAAAAGTACTGCTACAATTATATTTTCTATTGCAAACTCTGCTCTTAAAGAAAGTAAAGTTGTTAAACTACCTGGACCTGCAATTAAAGGGAAAGCCAATGGAAAAACAGTAGCTGTAATGGTTCCAGAACTTGCATCATCTTTATAAAGCGTAATTCCTAAAATCATTTCTAAGGCAATAAAAAACAAAATAAAAGAACCTGCAACTGCAAAAGAATTTACGTCAATACCAATTAAACTCAATAAACTTTGTCCTAAAAATAAAAAGAAAACCATAATTACACCTGCAATTAAAGAAGCTTTTTCAGACTGAATATGACCTACTTTTTTACGTAAATCTATAATAATAGGTATGTTTCCTACAATATCTATAACTGCAAACAATACCATAAATGCAGTTAATATTTCTTTCGGATTAAATTTCATCTCTTTATTAGATTTTTTACAAAATTAGTTAACTAACTTTACTAAAGTGTAAATTTATAGAAAAAAAAACACCTATTTTTGCGGAATGTTTCAGTTAGGAAAAACAATTATATCAGAAGATATTATCGAAAAAGATTTTGTGTGCAATTTATCTGCATGTGGAGGCGCTTGCTGTGTAGATGGCGAAGCTGGTGCTCCATTAGATAAAGAGGAAACCAAAATCTTAGAGGAAATATATCCGAAAGTAAAACCTTTTTTAAGGAAAGAAGGAATTGCAGTTATCGAAAAAGAAGGAACTTGGGTAACCAGTGAATGGGGTGAATTAGAAACCCCATTAATTAACGGAAAAGATTGCGCGTACGTTATTTTTGATGAGAAAAAAACGGCACTTTGTGGCATTGAAGAGGCTTACAATTCTGGAGAAATAGATTGGAAAAAACCAGTTTCTTGTCATTTATACCCAATTAGAGTAAAAGATTATAGTGAGTTTGCTGCAGTAAATTACCACAAGTGGGAAATTTGTGACGATGCTTGTTCTTTAGGAAAAGAATTACAAGTACCTGTTTATAAATTTGTAAAACAAGCTTTGGTAAGAAAATTTGGGCAAAATTGGTATGACGAATTAGAAAAAGTGGCCGCTAAACATTTAGAGTAAAGGAATTTTTACCACTACTTTAGTGCCTAAAGGATTTTCGTTTTCATCTTTTAAATCGGTATAATTTATCGAATAATTTTTTTGAGAACCTTTTACGAAATTGGTTAATCTATCTTTTGTAAGTGCGATTCCTATCGATTTTCTATTAATTGATTTTTCTGATTTTATTCTTGCAGACGATTCTCTTCCAATTCCATTATCTTCTATGGTAAATTGAATAAAATTCATCTCTTTTTTATCTATGGAAAGCACTATTTTTTTATCCTTTTTTTTGGAAGATAATCCATGCCATAAAGCGTTTTCTAAAAATGGCTGTAATAATAATGGAGGTACTTTTATGGTTTCTAAACTTACTTTTTCATCCACTTTTATTTGAAAATCTATTTCATTCGAAAAACGAATATTTTCAATCGTCATATACAAATCCATCGTTTCTAATTCTTCTTGTAAAGAAATTTCTTTAGTATTAGAAGCCTCTAAAATTTTACGAATTAATTTCGAAAACTTGTTTAAATATCTTGCTGCAAGTTTAGATTCGTTATTTATAATATAAAGTTTGATAGAATTTAATGCATTAAAAATAAAATGCGGATTCATTTGACTTAACAAACTTGTTAATTTGAGCTCGTTAATCTGTTTTTCGTATAAAGCTTCTATTTCCGATAGTTTGTAATGCTCTACTTTTTCTGATAATTTTTCGTTTAACTGGTCTTTTAATTTTTCGTTTTTTTGAAGTTCCTCAATTAACAATGTGTTATAATCATCTCTTTCTTGGCGATAAATATGATATTTATAACCCAAACCAACCGAAATAACAAGAGCTTCTAAACAAATACCAATCATAAAAAAATCGATGGGTCTTATATAGCCAAAAGCATAAATATTCGATAAACTAAAATAAAGTGAAACCAAAGAAAAGCCTAAGAAAAATAAAAACCCAATTACAAAAAAACTGTTAATTCTATCTTTAAAATTATACATTACTTTTAAGAAAAAGCTAACTACAAATAAAGAAATGGGCATATATACAAAGAGGAAATACTTTACAAAATACACTCCTTTAAATAAGAATAGGTCTATTAAAAAAACAACTAAACTTATAATAAAAGAAGCAAATACATAGATGTAAATGTTTTTCGAAAGCTTTTTGTCTTTCTGTTCGATATTTAAAAAATAGATAGAAAACCAAGTATACAAAACCCAATAAAAAACTTGAATAATCCAATTAGATATTTTAAAAAAAGCATTGAATTTTATAACAATAGCATCTGAGAAATCGTTAGGCGTTTTTGGAATTAAATAAACCAAAACCAAAAATAAATACCCTGCATAAATAGCAAAACTCTTGTCTTTTGTAAAGAAATACGTGCTACAATGGTATATTATTAAGATGCATAATATGCCTTGTAAAAACGTTGGAAAAACTTTAAAAAAGAGCTCCATAATTATTGAGTTGGAATTTTAAGAATCACTTTTGTTCCCAAAGAATTTTCTTCTCTATCTAACAAATCGTTAAAATTGATACTAAATGGATTTTTAAAGTCTTTTATAAAGTTATTTAGACGCTCAATAGTTAATTCTATACCAATAGACTTTCGCTGAATTACTTTATTTGATTTTATTTTTGCGGATGCTTTTCTACCAATTCCATTGTCTTCTATATCTATTTGAATAAAATTATTAGAGAGTTTTTTAACGGATAAACTAATTTTTTTATCTCCTTTTTTAGAGGATAAACCATGCCAAAGTGCATTTTCTAAAAAAGGTTGTAAAACCAAAGGTGGTACTTTTATTTCAGACAAATTTAAACTTTCATCTACTTGAATATTGTAGCTGATTTCATTGGAAAAACGGATGTTTTCGATGTTCATATACAAATCCATCGTTTCTAATTCTTCTTGTAAAGTAACTTCTTTTAACGCAGAAGATTCTAATATTTTACGAATTAGTTTCGAGAATTTATTCAAATAATGAACCGCGTTTTTCTGCTCGTTATTTATAATATAATGTTTGATAGAATTTAGCGCATTAAAAATAAAATGCGGATTCATTTGTGTGCGTAAAACGTCTTGTTCTAAGGTTAAAATTTTCTTTTCATTTTCAAACAAACGTTGTCTGTACAAAAAGTACAGAATGGCTAAAAATAGCAGGAGTGTAACAAAGGCAATAATCCAAAAATTTCTATTTTTAACAAGTTGTAACTGTGCAATTTCATTTTGTTTTGCTAAATTTTTAAGCTGATTGGTTTTGCGTTCACTATCATATTTTATAATAATGTCATTTACATACTTACTCGTTTTATCATTTAGCAACTCATTAGAAATACTCGTGTATTTTTTATAATATTTGAGTGCTTCTTGGTAATTTCCAGTAAGCTGATTATACTCAGAATAATTCGTGTAAATTTCAGTTAAAGCAGTTTTGTAATTTCTTTTTTCAGCAATTTCTAAGCTAATTTTAAAATGTTCTTTTGCTTTTGCATAATTTTTTGTTTTTGTGGCTACCCAACCCAAATTGTTATTAATTAAAGCAATGTAATATTGGTTTTTTACACTTTTTGCAATAGGAACTGCCTCCTCTAAAAATTCTTTAGCTTTCGAATAATCTCCTTTTTTAATATGCAATTTTCCCAGCCTATTATAGCAAATCATGCGTCCATAATGGTTATTAATACTTTTGTCTATGGTTAAGGCTTTTTGGGTATATAATATCGCCAAGTCTAAACTATCTTGCGCTTCTTTTACTTTGGCAATATTTTCGTTATTTATAGAAAGCGACCATTTATTACCAGATTTTTCAGCAATTTCTATCGCTTTTTTAAAACTGTTTTCAGCCAAACTGTATTGCTCTAAAAGAATGTAAATGTTTCCAATACTGTTGTAAGAAACTTCCATACTTCTTAACACTCCAGAATTAGGTTTCTCTATTTTCTCGGCAATTTCTAAAGCTTTTTTATTGTAATCGATGGCAGAAGTATAAATATTTTTTCTTCGATAATCTACACCCAACATATTTAAACTAAAAATTTTAAACTCTTCATTATCTGCTACTTCTAAAGCTTTTTCGTGGGTTTCTACTGCTTTATCGTATTTAGAATATTTTCTATAAATATTACCCAATTTAATGTATTCGTAAGCCAAACCATTTTTATAGTTGGCAACTATAAAATTTTCGATAATGCTTTTCACCTTTACAGAATCTCTCTGAAAAGGCTTCAAAATTTTATCTATTTCTTTGTATGTATTTGGCTTTGTTTGTAGAATACTATCTACACTTTGGGCTAAAGTCTTTTTATTATTTTGTGAAAATAAAGAAATTGAAAAACCAAATAGGATCAATAGAAGAAGTTGCTTTTTTAGCATCATAAATAATTATATTTTTTTAAGAAAAGCAGATTTTTTTTGTCGCGAAACAGGAATTTTAGCATTGTTTTCCAAAACCACATAACCATCTGTCTTTAAAAATTCTTTTATTTTATGAAGATTGATAATGTAAGAGTTATGAATCCTAAAAAATTGGTCTGTAGGTAATAATTCGTCAATTTCTTTCAACTTCTTTGTAACTACAATTTTCTTGTTATCAGCTAAAAATAATGTAGAATAATTTCCATCTGAAGCCACATAAAAAATATCTTTCGGTTCTAAGAAAACCAATTTTCCATCGGTATTAATGGTTATTTTTTTATGATTCAGTTTTTTGTTGAATTTCAATAAAATATCTTCAAATTTATCTGCTGTAAACCCTTTTTCGTTGTGTTTTTTAATTTTTGCAATGGTTTCTTGTAAATCGTCTGTGTCTATAGGTTTTAACAAATAATCTATAGCTTCTTTCTTTAATGCAGTAATGGCATATTCGCTGTATGCAGTAGTAATTACAACTGCAAAATCTTTTTTATCGAGCTTTCCTAAAAACTGAAAACCATCCATAGTTGGCATTTCTATGTCTAAAAAAAGACAATCTATTTCCGAAGAATTTAAATAAGGAATTGCCTTTTCTGGCTCCGTAAAAGTTGCAATAACTTCCAGTTCATCTTCAAAATTAGACAATTCCCAAGTAAGGCCTTTTATGGCTTTGGGTTCGTCGTCTATAATTACAGCTCTAATCATGGTTGTCAATTTTATCAAAGTTAAAATTTATTTATCAAACCTTCTTTACAGATGTACAAATTGTTCTTTATCGATTATAAAAAGGTATTAATAGCTTGTAAATGGTATGTTTTGCTATGCTTCTCATCAATAACCATTTATACAGAATTTTAAGCCAGTTATACATTTAGCTATCATTTTCAGGCATTTATCAGCAATATTTGTGGAAGGAAAAATTAAAAAATAGTTATTATGAAACTCATTAAAAACATTTTTGTATTCATTTTTGTCTTTTCAATATCTGGAAATGTTCAAGCGCAATTTTGGAAAAAATTAAAGAAAAAAGCGGAAGAAAAAATATCGAATATTGAAGATAAGGTAATAGACAATTTAGATAAAAAAACCGACAAGAAAATAGATGAAACGATTGATGGAAAAAAGAAAAAACAAATAGAACCATCTACTGAATTGCCAAAATTTAAAGGAGGTTCATCAGTTTTAATGTTAATGAATGAGGGTTACGAATTCCAAACAGAAGACATTATAATATCTGTTTATGGGAAGTTTACAAAAGACAATTTATCGAGTTCTGTAAAAACGTATAACGAAGATAGAGTTATAAAACCTGTAGATGCATATCCAGAAGGTTTTGCGTTGGCTTACAACAAAAACGGATTTCTAAATCCGGAGAATGGGCAAATTATAATCCATCATGCAGATAGTACAAAAGTTGTTTTTTCATTAAAAGGAACTTGGGGTTTTGGAGAAGATAAAAAACCAATTAACGCCTCTTATGTGAGTTTAAATGTTTCGAAAATTAATGATGTTCGAAAAACGGATTTTAAAAGAGAAACGAATAGAAATCAGCAAAATTCATCTGAAAATAATAGTAATTCTAACAACTTATTTAAAGGTTCTGATAATTCTTCCATAGAAATTCCAGATACGTTTTCTTTTACCTCAAGCTTAGAAATAGAAATGACGTCCAGTGAGAGTGATGCTGTAAAAATGGAATTTTTGCTAGGAGATTATAAAGATATCTATGCCATGTCTATTGCTTCTGAAGAAATGGGCGAAAATGGCGCTGTTTATAATGTAATAACACCAAAAAGCATTACCATGTTTATGGATGTTTCAGGTATGAAAATAAAAAAGTCGGTTGCTCAGGAGAAATTTTCTCAAGCAAATTTTGGTGATAAAATGCCAGAAAATCCACAGAATGTTCAAAAAACGGGTGCTACAAAAAACATTTTAGGTTATACCTGTTACGAATATAAATATGAAAATGATGGCGGTTTTGTTAGTGTTTGGGCAACCAAAGATTTCCCAAAAATGACAAAAAATATAAATATGTTAGGCATGTTTGAAGGTAGTCCAATAGAAGGTTTTGTATTAGAAATAGATATGAAATCTAAAAATGAAACGATAAATATGAGGGCTGTAAAATTCAACAAAAATAAAAATGTTACGATAAATACATCAGCATATAAATCTATGGGATTTTAAAAAACTAATACTATGAAAACAAAATTACTACTCTATTTTTTATTGATCGGTTTTGGTGTAAATGCCCAACTTCGGTTGATAAAACAAACGCAAAATAATGGCTCTAAAAGCCCAACAATTAATGGTGTAAAAACAGTAGATAACGATATTTTATTATCTATGGCAGAAGATTTTTCGCCTTATTCACAAAGTGTTTTTGTAAGTGGAGGTTCAAGTGAAACTACTTATAAGGTTTCTGGTTTAAACAATTTAATTTATCGATTTACAGATATTTCAAAAAAACCGAATTCGAAAAATAACGATGTTTTTTTATATGATAATACTTCCAATGACAACAAAATTTACAGAATAAATAACCAAAGAACCCAAGCAAGTCTTGTTGCAAGTGCAGACAATAAAAGCGGTCTAATTAGAACGTCTAACAACAAAATTGTAAAACATAGTAAGGTTTATTATGCTTCTTACACAGAAAATTTTAAAACCTATCCTGCAGGTTATAATTTTTTTATAGATATTTTTAATGCAGATGGTAATTTAGAGACCTCTTATACTTTCGATGGAAATACAGGATATTACCAAAATACAGAAGATAACAACAGTTTAACAAGAATAGACGATATATTTTTTTGGAAAGGAAAGTATTATTTTATTGGAAGTAATACCCAAAATAGAGTAGATATTTACTATTTCGATAATCTTCGTTCTTACAAAATAACAAAACTTTATGTTAGTGGAAATTCTAATTTTTCTGTAAACCCAGATTCTATAATTCTAGAAGAAGATTACATTTATTTTAGAGGTTTATATAGAACTTGGAAAGTGAACGATACAGAAGGAAATTACGAAGAACATGGAAGAGAAATTTGTTATTCGGATGGTAGTTTTACTTTTGGTTCTAATCAAACAGAAATCCCACTTTTCTTTTCGAGTAAACCATCAGAAACCCAAGTTTACGATGGCTCAAGAGGTTATAGAGCAAAAGACACAAATACAGGTTATGCAGATTCTACTCCCATTAAATTGGTTGGAGGAAATTTAATTTACAGAGACAATACCAACAAAACCTTAAATTTAATTGCTTCAGATAATATCTTACATAATTTAGTTTCCTTAACCAGAGATTCAGACGAATATTTCTTCTACAATAACAAGCTTTATTATTTCACTTACGAAATTGGTACAGAAAGGGTAGATTATATGTATGAATTTGATGGAAATCCATTCAATATTAAAAAATATATGATTCCAGCGAATTATACAGGTCATGTTTTTAGAGTAGGTTTAGGTATAATGTTCGATGTTTCCAAAGCAGAAAACAAGGTTTTTATAGTAGGAAATTATTATGAAGAATTCAGCAAACAAACACCAGCAATTATTTCTTTCGATTTTGCAACAGCACAATTTTCTGAAGAAAAAACGTTCGATAATAACGAAGTTTCAAACTCATTAAAAAACCTTAAAAGATTTAACAATGGTTTTGTTTTTACAGATTTAGATAAGGCTTATAGTTACAATGTAGAAATTAGAACAAAGGTAATTACACCAAATCCGAATGGGAATAAAAATGCTATTGCTAAAAAAAATTCAGAAGAATTAACATATAATGGAATTTCTTATAATATAGATTTTTCTTCGTCTAATTTACCTGCCAACGAAAAGTTGAAATTACAAATCTTAGACAGTACAAGTTTCCATTTTAAAACTGAAATTAATTCTCTTCCAGACAATAGTTTTGCAAAAACATATTACAACATTACATCTTTAAACGATTCTGCACACGAAAGTACTTTAACAATTTCTTACAATAATGCAGATTTTTTAACTCCAATTACCAAAGAATCAGATGTTTCTTTACAAGCCTTCGAAAATGGAAATTGGGTAGATTTAGGAGATTTCACAGTAGATTTGGCGAACAAAAAAATTACACTTGCACATAATTTTAAAGCGAATTCAGCGCTTTTTATTAAAAATTCCGCGGTTTTAAATGTCGATAATTTTGAGATTTCAAATGCAAATGTAACAGTGTTTCCAAATCCATCATCATCAATTATAAATATTCAATTTAAGAATAACGAGACTATAAAATCACTCGAAATTTATAATATAAGAGGTCAAAAAATGGATTGCAAAGTTGATAATAAAACGGATGTCATCCATATTTATAACCTTTCTAAAGGAGTATATATTTTAAAAATTAAAGGAGAAAAAGCAAACTATTCAAAAAGAATAATAAAAAACTAAAACTATGAAAACAAAATTACTAATTGCGCTATTTTTTGTGAGCATACAAATTATAAATGCACAAAGCACAACTTCGATACCAGATGTAAAATTTGAAGAATATTTAATTCAAGTTCATATAGATTCTGATGGTGAGGTTAATGGTAAAGTTTTAAATTCTGATATTAATAATATTGAAGTTTTATATTTAAGTAATCATGAAGGCATTACTAATTTATCAGGAATAGGAGGTTTTTCTTCATTAAAAACTTTAAGCCTTCAATATAATTACATAGCAAATGTAGATCTAAGTAATAATGCAAATTTAGAAGTACTTTCTATAAGTAATACACAAACTTCGACTGTAAATATTTCTCAAAATTTAAAATTGAAAACCTTTAGATTTTATGATGAATTTGAGTCACTAACTTCGTTAAACCTTACAAAAAATGTAAATTTAACCCATGTAAATGTTTCTAATACAAAATTAACAACCATTGATGTTTCTAAAAATATTAATTTAATAGAAGTACTTTTTTATGGAAACAAGCTAACAACTTTAGATGTCTCAAAAAACACAAAGTTAGTTGAGTTAGATGTTCAGAAAAACCAACTAACGAATTTAGATATTTCTAAATTAACTGATTTAGAAGAGTTATATATTTACGATAATAATCTTACTCAATTAGACCTTTCTAATAATACAAAACTTACGCATTTAGATGTTCAAAATAATAAATTAAGCACAATAGACTTAACTTCCAACACAAATTTAAGGTTTGTGAGACTGCAAGAAAACGAATTAACTTTTGTAAATATTAAAAACGGAAACAACACAAATATTAGTGTTTTTAGAAGTATAAATAATCCTGATTTAAAATGTATTAAAGTAGATAATAAAACATTTAGTAACAATAGTTCTAATTGGGGAAAAGATGCAACCAGTAGATTTTCTGAAGAATGTAACCCACAAACCTATATTGCAGATTCTAACTTCGAAAATTATTTAGAGTTTAAAGGATTAGGAAATGGAGAAAATAACGACAATTCTGTAGATACTGATAATATTAAGGACGTAACAATTTTAGATATTAGTGATGAAAACATTGCAGATTTAACAGGAATAGAAGCTTTTGTAAGTCTTACTACTTTAAATGCGAGTTCAAATTCAATAACCAATATAGATGTATCTAAGAATGTAAATTTAGAGAGTTTAAATATTGCACAAAACCCAACAACAGCAATAGATGTAAGTAAAAACACAAATCTAACCAACTTAAATGTTTCTGGAAACCAACTTACAAGTTTAAATCTAACCCAAAACACTGCATTAACAGTTTTAGATGCCAAAATAAATAAACTTACAAATGTAGATTTAAGTAAAAATACAAAGCTAACAGAACTAAATATTGGTTCTAATAAATTAACCAGTTTAGATCTTTCTAAGCTAGTGAATTTAGAAAGATTAGACTGTTTTAGTAGCGAACTTCCAGCGATTGATATTTCTAAAAACAAAAAATTGTATTACGCAGATTTAAGTGGAAACGAATTAGAAAATTTAGATACTTATGGAAATATTGCTTTAGGAAGACTTAAAGTAGATTATAATAAATTGAAATATTTAGACTTCCAAAACAACATTAATTTGGTGGAATTAAACGCTTCCTTTAACGAATTAATTGGCTTGAATTTAAAAAGCGGCAAAAACAATATTCTATTTAATATCGATTTAAAAAACAACGCTAATTTAACTTGTGTAGAAGTAGATAATGTTAGTTTCAGTACAAATAACTGGCCAAAAAGAGATGCTCAAACCACATTTTCTACAGATTGTGCTCCAGTGAATGATAATTGTTCCAATGCAATTCCATTAACTTTTGGGCAACCAACTCCAGGAGATATTAATAGTGGAAATGCAGCTAATAATGCAACTTGTGTAACAGGAACTGTAATTGCAGATGTTTGGTTTTCTATAATTGTTCCACAAACAAAAGAATTTAGCATTCAAGGTTCTGCATTTGGTGGCCAACTTAAATTTGCGGTTTACGACGATTGTACTGCAACAAATACTTTGGCTTGTGGCGAAAATATTTCTTTAACAAACCTTACAGCTGGAGCTAAATTGTATTTAAAAGTTTGGTTGGAAACAACAGGAAGTAATAAATCTACAAATACTGAAAATGGAACTTTTACAATAACAGCCCAAGACACAAGTGTTTTATCTGTCGATAATTTTGCGGAATTTAATAATCAGTTTTTGGTGTATCCAAATCCAGCAAGTTCAAATTTTACGATTTCTTCAGAAAATTTAAAATTAGAAAACATAGAAATTTATAATCTTTTAGGAAAAAAAGTGTTTCATGAAAAAGTAAAAAATGAATCTAAAATAGAAATAAATACATCCAATTTTTCAAAAGGAATTTATTTAATAAAAATAAAATCAGAAAATAAAATTATTTCAAAAAAATTAATAATTAAATAAAAAAGAATAAGTACCAATAAATACATTTTAGGGGTTTGTATTTATTGTGTAAACAGCATCAAATTAATTTTTGATGCTGTTTTTTTATGGCACGGACTTTGATTTAACAAAGTCTTAACATATAAAACTTTCTAATTATGAAAAACCTAAAAAAACTACCAACCAAACAATTAGAAAAGTTCTCTAACATTTTTACTCAGTTAGGACTTGTATTAGTGCTCTTTGTTGTGTACATAACATTAGAACACGAAACCGAAGAAAAGACAGTCGCCATTTTAGCCAATAGCGAAAGTCGAGTCGTTTATATTCAACCCGATCAAAACGTCGTCTTCCAAAAAGAGGTAAAGGTAAAACAAAAACCTCAAGAGCAGGCTCCACAAAAACTTATTCCAGATGAGATCGAAAAAGGAGATAATGATGTTATTGAAAAAGTAGTAGATTTTACTACAGAAGATCCAGTTCTGGTGAATATTGATGATGTTGTTGTGGCAAAAATTACTGATGATGATCCTATTGTAGAAGATGTTCCATTTATTAATATTGAAGACGCACCAGTTTTCAAAGGTTGTGAAGGTTTATCAAAAGAAGAAAATAAACTTTGTTTCGATAAAAAAATGAAACAATTTGTGCAACGTAATTTCGATGCTGGTTTGGCAAGCGAATTAGGCTTAAGAGCTGGAAAATATAAAATCCAGACTCAGTTTTTAATTGATGATAAAGGAAACGTTGTCGATATTAAAATTAGAGCACCTCACAAACAATTGGAAAAAGAAACCAACGATTTAATTAAAAAATTACCAAAATTTACGCCAGGAAAACAACGAAACAGACCTGTAAGAGTTCGATACACATTGCCCATCGCTTTTAGTGTAGAATAAAAGATTTTAACCCAGCTGAAAAGTTGGGTTTTTTTATGCCACTTAAAAATGAAATCTCTTAACGTTCTTAATACAAGGTTTTAGTACATTTGTAAGATGGATATCAGTCGATTTTTAGATGCTACATATTTAAAAACAGCAGCACAAGCACTAATTTCTGAAGAAGAAAATTTGCAAAATGTAATTGCATTGGTAGAAGAAGCAATTTTGTACGATTATAAGTTAATTATGATTCGTGCAAAATATATTTCCATTGTAAAAAGATTCTTAGCAGATGCAAAATCTGCTATTTTAATTGGAACTGTAATTGGTTTCCATGAAGGAACAACTACAATTGAAGAAAAATTACAAGAGGCACAAAAAGCCATTGATTTAGGAGCAGATGAGCTAGATTTTGTAATAAATTATACAGCTTTTAAAAAAGGAAATATCAATTTAATAACCCAAGAAGTGACCAAAGGCACAAATCTATGTCTTAAAAACAATAAGGTCGCAAAATGGATTATTGAAGTTGCTGCTTTAACAAATAAAGAAATAATTGTAATTTCACAATTGATTAAAAAAATCGTTTTAGAAAATTTTGGAGAAGAAAATGCAAAAAATGTATTTGTAAAATCTTCCACAGGGTTTTTTAAAACTGAAAATAATTTACCAAATGGAGCAACTTTAGAAATTATGAAAATAATTTCCGAAAACGCAAAACCATTAAAAATTAAAGCAGCTGGTGGTGTAAGAGATTACGAAACAGCTTTAAAAATGCTTTCTTTAGGAGTAGATAGAATTGGTACATCTTCTTCGAAAGCAATTGTAAATAAAGGAATAAATACAAAATCAGCATATTAGTTTTGAGAGATTATTTCGCACATGAAACTGCAGTAATAGATGCAGATTGTAGTATTGGAAAAGATACCAAAATATGGCATTTTAGTCATATTATGTCCAATTGTGTAATTGGAGAAGGCTGTAATATTGGTCAGAATGTTGTGGTTTCTCCAAAAGTAATTTTGGGTAAAAACGTAAAAGTGCAAAATAATGTATCTATTTATACAGGCGTAATTTGCGAAGACGACGTTTTTTTAGGACCTTCTATGGTTTTTACAAACGTAATAAACCCAAGAAGTGCTATAAAAAGACAAAACGAATATTTAGAAACTGTTGTAAAAAAAGGCGCAAGCATTGGTGCAAATGCAACTATTGTTTGTGGTAACAATATTGGCGAATATGCTTTTGTTGGAGCAGGAGCAGTAGTTACAAAAGAAATTTTACCTTTTGCTTTGGTGGTTGGAAATCCATCCAAACAAATAGGTTGGGTTAGCGAATATGGCCACAGATTAAATTTCGACGAAAAAGGTTTTGCGGTTTGTAAAGAGAGCAAACAAGAATATCAATTAAAAAATAATACAGTTATAAAGTTATAGGATGTTAAAAAAATACATATTTCTAGTTTTATTATTTCCCACAATATTTTACGCACAAACAGAAAGATATCCTGTTTTCGATGTTTGTAAAGGAGCAGATATTACTAATATCGAAGACTGTTTCTTATCAACAACCAAAAAACATTTTTTTGCAGAATTTAAAACACCGCCAATTGTAGAAAACGAAAACTATAGTGGAGTAGCTACTGTTTTGTTTATGGTTACAAATAAAGGAGAGTTTAAAATAATCTATGTAAACACACCTTACGAAGCGATTAAAAAAGAAGTGGAAAGAGCTTTTAATGTGTTTCCAAAAATTTCTCCAGCGAGATATAACAATCACGATATAGAAATGAAATTCGAGCTTCCAATTAACTTTCCAATTGTAAGAAATATAGAAGTTAAAAAAGTTTCAGAAACAGCAGAACCAAAAGAAGATTTATTCGCAATTGTAGAAAAAAGTAGAATTGCAGATTCCACTTTTTTAGAACACAATAGCCAGTTAAACATTCCATTTACGCACCAAAGATATATCGATTACGAATTTGCGATGCACAAAGCAGATGGAACACACACAGCTTCTAAACCTTATACTTATAGTGAAGTTAATAAGTATTTCGACCTAACAGAAAACAAAAAGAAATTTCTAAAACCAGAAATAAGAACGTGGGTTGGCAATAAAATTTGGAACGAGCATTTAATGCAAGTCAAAAAAAAAGACTTTTGGTTTACATTAGATTTTTTGGTTGATGTTCAATTAGGTAAAGACAATTCAGATGTTTCTTACACCTATAATAATTCTCGAATTTTAACAGTAAATGGAGGTTTAGGCGATAAAATTTCTTATTCTGCAACTGTTTACGAAAGCCAAGGTAGATTTGCAGATTATTTGAATAGTTATATTTCTAATCGTTCTGTAATAACAAGACCAAAAAATTCTGAAGGTTTAGTTCCTGGAAGAGGAAAAGCAAAAGGATTTAAAGAAGATAGTTTCGATTATCCTGTTGCAGAAGGTTATTTAGCTTTTAAACCAAATAAATTTATGCAGTTTCAATTCGGAAATGGGAAAAATTTTATTGGAGATGGTTACAGATCTTTTATTCTTTCGGATGTTTCTTCGCCAACGACTTATTTAAAAATGAAGGTCGATTTTTGGAAATTACAATATACCAATGTTTGGATGTGGAATACAGAACCATCCATTTCTGCACTCTCGAACCCGAATGAACACGCAAGAAAATACATTGCAGCGCATTATTTAAGTTTAAATATTACCAAAAAATTAAACATTGGTTTCTTCGAAACTGCAATTTCATCTGGAGAACAAGGTTTCGATGCTGGTTTTTTAAACCCAGTAATTTTTTACAGATCTGTGGAGTTTAATAGAGGCGAAGATGCAGGAAATGCAATTATTGGTTTAACAGGAAAATATAAATTAAACGATAATATTTCTTTGTATTCTCAGCTAGTGGTAGATGAGTTTTCAGTAGGAAATTTAAACGATTTAGGAGATTGGAGAAATAAATTTGCGTATCAAATAGGAGCAAAATATTTTAATGCTTTTAATGTAGATAATCTTTTCCTTCAATTAGAATATAATTATGCAAGACCATATACGTTTGCACATAAATCTCCTGTTTTAAATTACGGAAATTACAGTCAGCCAATGGGCCATTTATGGGGTGCAAATTTCTATGAAGCAGTTGCAATTGCGAGATATACAAAAGATAGATGGAGTTTTAATGGAAAACTAACATTGGGTAAAAAAGGATTTGATTTTGAAGATGAATCCGTAAGTTATGGAGGAAATATATATCAATCTTACGAAGATCGTTTTGGAGATACAGGAAATGAATTAGCGCAAGGAAATACAGCAAACATTTTCATTGCAGATTTTCAAGGAAGTTACTTACTAAACCCTTCTAATAATTTAAGTCTTTTTGGTAGTTTTATGTATCGTAAATTTAACCCGAAAGTAGCTACAACAGCTTATCCAGAAGGTAATACAGTATGGCTTTCTGCAGGAATAAAAGCAGATTTATTCAATTGGTATAAAGATTTTTAGTAATTTTTAACTAATTATTTGTTTTTTAAATTAAAATATTACTTATATTTGGAGTGTGATTCCTAAGGGGATCACACTTTTTCTTTTTCATAGCAATTTTCCCACTCAATTTATTGAGTGGGTTTTTTTATATACCAACTTTGCATACTTAAATTTTATCATTTTAAAAATTAGTTTTCACGATATAAATTATTGGATGTCAAAACCTCGTTAAAAACTATGGTAAATTCATAATTATCAAATATCTTTGCAAACCAATTGTGGTTTTATGAATACAACAATTATTTCCGATAATAAAACAGCTATGCAAACGATTCTATCCGACTTTAAACAGCTAACCAAAGTTGGTTTGTCTTTAAGTGTTGTATTTTCTTCTGTTGCAGGTTACTTATTGGCGGCAGAAGTTGTAAACTTTTTTACGTTGTTTCTATTAGCTTTAGGAGGTTTTTTTATGGTTGGTGCATCTAATGCTTTTAATCAAATTATCGAAAAAGATACAGATGCAATAATGAAACGTACCCAAAACAGACCTTTGCCAACAGGAAGAATGTCTGTAAATACAGCACTTACAATTGCAATTACATTTACCATATTAGGAATTGGAATATTATATAGTATCAACCCGAAATCGGCATTATTTGGTGCTATTTCTATATTTTTATACACAAGTGTTTACACGCCTCTAAAATCAGTAACACCTTTAGCGGTTTTTGTAGGAGCGATTCCAGGAGCCATTCCTTTTATGTTAGGTTGGGTTGCAGCAACCAATAATTTTGGTATTGAAGCAGGTTTCTTATTTATGATTCAGTTTTTCTGGCAATTTCCTCATTTTTGGGCAATTGGTTGGTTACAATATGAGGAATATAAAAAAGCAGGTTTCCACATGTTACCAATGAACACGAAAGACAAAGGAGCTATTAAACAAATTCTTTTTTACACAGTAATAATGATTTTTGTTTCAATCGCACCAGTTTTAAAAGTTTCTGGCGATTTTTACATTTATCCAGCAACAGCAGTAATTGTTGCTTTGTTTGGAGTAATGATGTTGTATTATGGAATAAGATTGTACAAAAGCGAACAAAATATTGATGCAAGAAAATTAATGTTATCTAGCGTATTGTATATCACAGTAGTTCAAATTATATATGTAGTAGATAAATTTTTACACTAAAAATAATGATAAAAGAACAAACTTTAGAACAAGAATTAATTGTAGCCAAAAAGAAATCAGCCAAACCTATGTTATGGGTTTCTATGATTAGTATGGTTATGTTTTTTGCAGGTTTAACAAGTGCTTATGTAATTAGTATGAAAAGAGACGACTGGGTTTCTTTCGATTTACCAAACGCATTTCATATTAGTACTTTTTTAATTGTTGCAAGTAGTATTGCATTATTTTTATCACAACGTTTTTTAAAACAAGATAAAAGACAATTATCGCTTATTTTGGTTGTTGTTACACTAATTTTAGGAATTGGTTTTATTTGGCAACAATATGTAGGTTTTGAACAACTTAAAAGTGTCGGTTTGTATTTCACTGGAAAAGATAGTACAGTTTCAACATCTTTTATAATTGGAATCACTTTTATGCATGTTTTGCACTTGCTAGCAGGTATAATTGTGCTATTTGTTGTTATTTATAATCATTTTAAATACAAATACAAACCGAATGATATGCTAGGGTTTGAACTTGGTGCTATTTTCTGGCATTTCGTGGATATATTGTGGATTTATCTATTTTTCTTTTTCTATTTTATCAAGTGATGAAAAATGATTAATTTTGCGAAACTAATTAAGAATTAATTAACAAAAATTTATATGGAAGCAAATATTGCTGTACCTTCTAATAGTAAAGATACCTGGAATGGTGGTAGTGCAAAACCTTTTGGTGCGTCTTATGGAAAAATGATGATGTGGTTTTTCATCGTCTCAGATGCATTAACCTTTTCTGGCTTTTTAGCGGCTTATGGTTTAACTCGTTTTAAATTTATAGATTCTTGGCCAATTGCAGATGAGGTTTTTACTCACGTTCCTTTTGTTCATGGAGAATTTCCAATGATTTACGTTGCAATTATGACGTTTATCCTAATCTTTTCTTCTGTAACAATGGTGTTGGCAGTAGATGCAGGTCATCAGATGAAAAAAAATAAAGTAGCATGGTATATGTTTGCTACAATTATTGGAGGTATTATTTTCGTTGGCTCACAAGCTTGGGAATGGGGTACTTTTATAAAAGGTTCTTATGGAGCTGTTAAAACTACAGATGGCAAAGTATTACAATTTGTAAAAGATGGTAAACAAATTGCTTTGGCAGATTTTGTTACAGGAGAAAGAACAGACGAAAGAGTTCAACACACCAGAAAAAACGGATTGTGGTTTGAAAAAGAAGCAACAATCTCAACGTATTCTGTAGATCAAGTGGTTAATGCTTACAAAGCAAACCCAGCAATTCAAGTAAGAACGGAGTTAATTAATTTAGACACCAAGAAGAAAACAATTCTTTCTAGAGAAGATGGAATTGCAGAATTAGCCAAAACAAAAATGGTTGTAGAAGGTGCTAATTTAAAAGTAAACGAATATGGTAATACCATTTTCGCAGATTTCTTTTTCTTTATTACTGGTTTCCACGGTTTCCACGTACTTTCTGGAATTATAATTAATATTATTATTTTCTTTAATGTTATTCTTGGGACTTATGAGAGAAGAGGACATTACGAAATGGTAGAAAAAGTAGGGTTGTATTGGCACTTTGTAGATTTAGTTTGGGTATTTGTATTTACCTTTTTCTACTTAGTATAATTTAAAATAATAGATAGAAATGGCACACGCACACGAATCAAATACGAAAAGAATATGGATAGTTTTTGGTATTCTTTCTGTTATTACTTTAGTAGAAGTTTACTTAGGTATAATTAAACCAGAAGCATTACACTTACATGGTCCTGGAACAAGTTGGTTAAACTGGATATTTATAATCTTAACATTAGCGAAAGCTTATGGAATTGCATGGGTATTTATGCATTTAGAAGGAGAAAAAAAATGGTTTAGACGTTCTATAGTTTGGACAGCAGTTTTCCTAATAATTTATTTAGTAACCTTACTATTAATTGAAGGAGGCTATTTATACGAAACATTAGCACCACTTGTAAAATGGTAATTTAAAATATTTAAAGGTGGTTTTTAACCACCTTTTTTTTTGAACTTATATTACTTTACGGTTGCTTATAAAATAAAAACCATGAAAATAACAAAAAAAAGAGTTGTATTATTTCTACTCTTTATTTTTCCTTTAATATGTTTTTTAATTCTTTCTACAGGAAAAAATAACTTTACCAAATTACCTGTTGTAACTGAGAATGTTATAGATATTTCTGCAATAAACGCTTCTAAAACGTTTAAAAATAATGTTTCTTTAGTTTGTTTTTTAGGAGATAATATCGAACTAAACAAAGGTGGTTTCTTTAATTTGAATGAAAAGATTTATAAAATTTTTATAGACTATAAACAATTTCAAATTATAGCTATTTATCCCAAAGATAAAGAAGTAGAGGTTGCAACACTAAAAAAAGAAATTAGCGCTTTTACAAACATGGCAAACTGGAATTTTTTAGCGGCTGAACAAGAAGAAATTAAAATATTGTTTTCAAGCTTTAAAACCAATGAAAATTTGGCGAATTTATATACCTCTAAAGTATTTCTAATTGATAAAAATGGCAATTTAAGAGGAAGAACAAATGATGAAGATAGTACCATTGATGGAAAATTATTTGGTTATAATATGCAATCTGTTGCGGAATTAAATGCCAAATTAAAAGACGATATAAAAGTACTTTATTACGAGTATTATGCTGCATTTAAGCATAAAAACGAGAATAAAGCCGATAGAAAAGAAGTAGGATTATGAAAAAAAAATATTCATACGTAGGTATTGCTTTTGTTATTTTATTATTCGGAATTTATACTGTTCCAAAAGTAGTAGATCGTTTTAAAAAATCGGATTTGGTAAAGTTTGATAAAGTGCCAGATTTTGAATTTATCAATCAAAATGGAGAAAAAATTACCAACAAAACTTATAATGATAAAGTATACGTTGTAGAGTTTTTCTTTAGTACATGCCCAACTATTTGTCCGATTATGAATCGTAAAATGGTTACCATACAAGATAAGTTTTTCGGAAATCCCAATTTTGGCATCGCTTCTATTTCAATCACTCCAGAAATAGATACACCAGAAACATTAAGAACATATGCTAAAAACAAGGGAATAACGTCAAAAAACTGGCATTTATTAACAGGAAAAAGCGACGAAGTTGTATATGCACTTTCCAACAAAGGTTTTAAATTATATGCAGGAAAAGGAGATGGAAATCATGGAGGTTTTGAGCATTCAGGCTTATTTGCTTTGGTTGATAAAGACGGTTATATAAGATCAAGAAAAGACGAATTCGGCAACCCAATTATGTATTATAGAGCTATTGAGGACCAAGGTTTTCCAGATCAAATAAAAGAATTAAAAGAAGATATTAAAATTTTGTTAGATGAGTAAATTAGTACAAGAAAAAAAATACAAGAAGATAATTACAGCATTATCAATTATAGTTCCTGTTGCAGTTGCAGGATTATTTTTAATCAATCTTAAAAAATTAGGGTTTAATGTAAAACCATTAACGTTTTTACCTCCAATTTATGCTACTATAAATGGTATAACTGCTGTACTTTTAATTGCAGCAGTTGTTGCTATTAAAAAAGGAAATAGAAAATTACACGAACAATTAAACACTACTGCAATTGCTTGCTCTTTATTATTTTTAGTAATGTACATTGGTTATCACATGACCTCCGATTCTACTTCATTTGGTGGAGAAGGAGTTATAAAATATGTATATTATTTTATTTTAATAACACATATAATTTTATCTATTGTTGTAATTCCTTTTGTGTTAACAACGTATATGAGAGCAAAATTGGGTGATTTTCCAGCACATAAAAAAATAGCAAAACGTACTTTTCCATTATGGTTATATGTTGCTGTTACAGGTGTAATAGTATATTTAATGATATCTCCTTATTATGTATAAAAAACAATTTTTTTTCGCATTTTGCTTATTTTCTTTGGCAATAGAAACAACAGCAGCACAATGTGCAATGTGTAAAGCAGTTGTAGAGACTGGAGATGTCTCAATGGCAGAAGGCGTTAATAACGGAATTAGTTATTTAATGGTATTTCCTTACCTTTTAATTGGCGCTTTATTTTTTACAATTTACAGATATAACAAGAAATCTAAAATTTAACGTTTCAATAAGAGTCTAATTTTGTAACAAATTTTACATTTAGTCGTCTTATAATAGCTAGCAAAAGTTGAAATGTTCATTTTTAAATAAAAAGTGTTCGATTTTGAAACAAATTTATAAATTTGATAACTTTAACATAATGATTATCAATATTTTACATTTTTTACTTTTTTTGGTACAACTATTGAAAAATCAATCAACATAATATAAAATTTAAGATTTTGAAAACCAACTTTATTCTATTTGTAGCATTATTAACTTCAATTGCTACTTTTTCACAAAAACAATGGACATTAAAAGAAGCTGTAGATCAAGCTTTAGAAAAAAATATTTCCATTCAACAAAATAAATTAAGTTTAGAGCTTGCAAAGAAAGATGTAGATATTGCGAAAGGAAACTTTTTACCAGATTTAAATGGAAACACAGGTGGAAATTTAAACTTTGGTTCAGGGTTCGATCCTGTTTCACAGAATAGAATATCTACCACTATTTTTGGAGGTTCTGTTCGTTTGAGTTCTGGTTATACTATTTTTAATGGATATAGAAATACAAATACTTTTAAGCAAGCACAGTTAGGTGTAGAAACAAGTTTGTACGATTTAAAAAAGATAGAAAACGATATTTCTTTACGAGTTGTAAATTCTTATTTAAACGTTTTATTTGCAAAAGAAAATTTGGAAGTTGCCAAAGTTCAAGCAGAAATTAGTAAAAAACAAATTGAAGCTGCAGATGCAAGATTCCAAGCAGGTGCGATTGCAAAAGGAGAGTTGTTAAACTTTCAATCTACAGCTGCAAACGATTTACAAAGTGTAGTTACCCAAGAAAATGCTTTAGATTTAGCTTTGTTAACTTTAGCTCAATTACTTCAAGTATCATCAGAAAATTTCGATGTTGCTCCAATAGAAGTTGGTACGCCTTCAACAAATCTTTTATATACAAACTCTTCTACAGTGTATAATAAATCTTTAGATTATATGCCAGAAATTGCAAGAGCAAAACTAGATATTGATAATGCAGATTTTAACATTGCCATTGCTAAAAGTGCATTTTATCCAACAATTACAGCATCTGCAAGTTTATCTACAAACTATGGTTACAATTTAAAATTACCTCCAGGATCGTCTAATACAGCATTGTTTACACAATTAGACGATAATTTAGGATATGGAGTAGGTTTTAACGTGAGTATCCCAATTTTTAATAGATTTCAAACTAGAAATAGAGTTACAAAGTCTATTATTAATAAAGAAATTTCAGAAACTAGACTAGAAAGTGAGAAACTACAATTAAAACAAACTATAGAACAAGCGTTTTTAGATGTAAAATCTTCTTTAAAAGCCTACCAAGCCGCAACAATTTCTTTAGAAGCACAAAAGGAAGCTTTTAAAAACGCCCAGGAAAGATACAATTATGGAGCTATGACTTTGTTCGATTTTGATTTGGTTAGAACTCGTTTGGTTAATGCAGAAGGTTTAATGATCCGTTCTAAATACGATTATGTTTTTAAAACTAAAGTGTTACAATTCTATTCTGGAGAATTAGTTTTAGAATAAATTCACAAAATATATAGATACAACCTCACTCGTTTTTACAACTTGTGAGGTTTTTGTTTTTTTGAAATACTATCTTTGTAAAAAATTACAAATTGGCAAACATTCTTAACATAGAAACTGCAACTAAAAATTGTTCTGTAAGTATTGCAAAAAATGGAGAAATTCTAGCAATTAAAGAATTGAATAATGGTAATTACTCTCATGCAGAAGTATTACACCCTTTTATTGTTGAAGTTTTAAAGGAAGCAAATATAAAAACAGCAGAAATAGACGCTGTAGCAGTTAGTAAAGGCCCTGGTTCTTACACAGGATTAAGAATTGGAGTTTCTGCTGCAAAAGGGCTTTGTTTTGCTTTTAACAAGCCATTAATTTCTATTGATACACTTAATTCCTTAGCACATTCAATTTCTTTTGATAAGGGTATAATTATTCCAATGTTAGATGCTAGAAGAATGGAAGTTTATGCAGCAGTATATGATACTAATTACCAGCAAAAAAGGGAAATAAAAGCAGAAATTATTGATGAAAACTCTTTCTCAGATTTTCTAAATATGGGTAAAGTATATTTTTTAGGAGATGGAGCTGCAAAATGTAAAGAAATAATTACGCACGAAAATGCTGTATTTGTTGATGATAAATATCCCTCCTCTAAAGAAATGGCGGAATTATCTTATTTTAAGTACAAAAAAAACGACATCGAAGATGTCGCTTATTTCGAACCTTTTTACTTAAAAGATTTTATTGTTATTCCAGAAAAGAAAAAGAAACCTACGTTTTAACTTATTCTTTTTTGTTAATTTGTACGTTATGTGGATAAGGGATTTCGATTCCTGCAGCATCTAAAGCTTCTTTAATGTTTTCCATACAATCGAAATAAACTGCCCAATAATCTGCAGTATTACACCAAGGTCTAACCGCAAAATTCACAGAACTATCTGCTAATTCTAAAACGGTAACTCCAGGTGTTGGATCCTTTAAAACTTTAGGATGAGATGTTAATACATTCGTTAAAACTTCTTTTGTTTTTTTAATATCTGCATCATAAGAAACACCAATTACTAAATCTACACGTCTAGTACCTTCTGTTGTAAAATTAATAATATTTCCATTAGATAAAGAACCATTTGGAATTATAATTTCTCTATTAGATAAACCCGTTAATTTTGTAGTAAAAATTTCTATTTCTTTAACAACTCCAGTTTCACCCTGTGCTTGAATTAAATCTCCAACTTTAAATGGTTTAAAAATCATAATTAAAACACCTCCAGCAAAATTTGCCAAAGAACCTTGTAAAGCTAAACCTACAGCCAAACCAGCAGCAGCTAAAATTGCAGCAAAAGAGGCAGTCTCTACTCCTAATTTTGCGATTACTGTAATAAATAATATTATTTTTAAAGCCCAACCTAATAAGTTTCCTAAAAATTGTTGAAGCGAAATATCTACATTTCTTTTTCTTAATACTTTTTTAGTTGTATTTACAATAATTTTAATAATTATTAAACCAATAATTAGCATGGCAACTGCCATTAATACTTTTGGTGTGTATTCTACTATTACTTTTTTAAACTGTTCTAAATATTCTTCCATTATTAGTGTTATCTATTTTAAAGATTAAAAGAGCAAAGTTAATAATAAAGCGATAATTGCTGGTATAGATTGGATATAAAATATTTTAATAATTTTTGTAGAATATGCACCATATAAACCTGCAATAAATACACAAATTAAAAGAAATTGTATTCCATCGAAATTATTAGTAATTAAAAACCAAAGTAAACCTAGGGCCAAGAAACCATTGTAAAGACCTTGGTTTGCAGCCATTATTTTTGTTTCTTCAGCAAATTCTTTGCTTTTTAAACCAAATGTGTTAATTCCTTTCTTAGTAGTCCAAAGAGCCATTTCTAAATAAAGAATATATAAATGGATTAAAGCAACTAAAATTATAAAAACTGTTTGTATTATTTCCATTTTGTATATAAATAAAAAGTGATTTAATACATATAATTAAATCACTTTAAGTTGTAGTATGTATTTTTTAAATTTAATTTACTTCAAAAGTAATTTTTAAATTTACTCTAAATTCTGCAACATCATCTCCATTTACAACAGCACTTTGCGATTGTACAAATACCGATTTAATATTTTTTACGGATTTCGATGCTTGTTTTACAGCCTTTTTAGTTGCATCTTCCCAACTTTTTTCTGAGTTTGCAAGTACTTCTATTACTTTCATTACTGCCATGTTTCTTCGTTTTTAATGATTTGTATACTGTAAATATAATAAAATCAACCTTTTAAATCAATAAAATCTCCAATGTTAATTTAATGTTACCAAATTGTTTGCAAATTGTTAGAATATAGTTATATTTGTAATTATAATGTTAAACCTTAAAATTAAAGTCATGAAAAAATTAATAACAATTTGTATGTTTTGCTTAGTTGCAATTGGATATGCTCAAGAAAACAAACCGACTTTTAAGGCTGAAGGAGATTTAGTAAAAGCAACTTATTATCACGAAGATGGTTCTGTAAGTACAGAAGGTTATTTTAAAGATAAGAAGTTAACTGGAAAATGGACTCGTTTTGATAAGAAAGGAAATAAAACACAATTGGCTTTCTACAAAGAAGGAAAGAAAGTTGGAAAGTGGTTTATGTGGTCAGGTGAAAACTTAAAAGAAATTACTTATAACAATAATGCTATTGTAGATGTTAGTTTATGGAAATCCGAATCTAAATTGGCTTCTAATAAATAATAGCTTTATTTAAAAAATAATACAAAAAACCCAAAGTGTTTAACACTTTGGGTTTTTTGTATTATAAGATGTTTTTAAATTCATAATTTTAATTGATTAGTGTATGTAATATCATGTACATTTTCTTTCCAAATTAAAGCCTTAGTTCTTTATTCTTAAGAAGTATATATAAATGTTTATTTTGCGTTTAAAGTAGGTAAGAAATGGCTTGTTAACAACTCTATTTATAGTTTTGTGTTCTATTTTTTAAACACCATTTAATTCTTTTTTAAATAGTTAAATTTTAGGTTGTAATGCAATAAATTTAAAGAAGAAAATCTTACTTAACGCGCAGTATTTATTCCATAAAAAAAAGAGCTTAGATTAACTCTAAACTCTTTTTTAATAATTTGTTTTCTCTAATTACTCTACTAATAAAGTAAAAGGAATACTATATTTTACACCTACTGGTTTTCCTCTTTGTTTACCTGGTTTCATTTTTGGTAATAATTTCATCACCTTTAAAACTTCAGATTTAATTTTTGGGTGTGGTGCTCTTGCTTGTACATTTACAACGTTACCAGATTTATCAATCTTAAACATAATAGATACTCTCTTTTTTCCAGAAGATAAACCTAATTCGTTTGGTAACTCTGCATCGAATTTTCTTACGAAATGCTTTTGTACCATTTTACTAAAGCAATCTTTTAATTCTTGTTTACTTCCTTTACATCCAGGAAATACAGGAACATCTTCGATAATCATAAAACTTACGTCTTCGACTACTTCTTCTACCTCTGCAATTTCTACAATTTCTTCTACTTCTACAGCCTCAGTTTCATCTGTCTCAGTAGATTCAATTACAGTTTCTTCTACTTCTTTCTCATCTTCTACAATTTCTATTTTTTCTGGAGTTGGTGGTGGTGGAGTTTTTGGCTTCACTGGCTCAATTCTTTCAGTAATTGGAATATCCTCTTCCAACTCTGCATTCATGTTAACTACTCCCAAGTCTCCAATAGTCTTGTCGTAAGTTTTTTTCTCGATAGCAGCATATGTTATAAAAAGCGCTAAAACAAGCCCAATTTGCATAAATATTTTACTATAATTTTCTAAATTCGATTTAGGATTTTTCTTTATTTCCATTGTAGAGAGTTTTTAATAGTTCGCTAATTTAATTAAAAAAATGTATCATATACAAGTATTAGTGCTAATTATATCGATTTTTTTTATAAATCTGATTAAAAACCACTAATCCTATAAGAACTCCAGTCGTATTTGCAAGAACATCTAAGTAATCTCCTGTTCGATACGAAGTTAATTCACTTTGTAAAACTTCAATAATTATGCCAAAAAGAATACATAAAAAAACGATTAAGTATTTCTTACTTGGTTTATCAAAAAATGAAAGCAACCAACAAATAGATAATGTAAAATAAGCAAAGCCATGTTGCAATTTATCTAGATGACTAACTTGAACTTCATATTTTGGCATTTTCATTAAACTTAAATATAAAATACTAAGTGTAACTACTACTGCTATTATTACTATTTTACCCTTCAATAAGGCCTTTATACGCTGCAGCATCTAATAAGTCGTCTATTTGTGAGCTGTCTGAAATATCAATTTTAATCATCCAACCTTTTTCGTATGGGTCTGAATTTACCAATTCAGGTTCATCTTCTAAAGCTTCGTTAAATTCAATTACTTCTCCACTTAAAGGCATAAATAAATCAGAAACTGTTTTTACTGCTTCTACAGAACCAAAAACTTCTCCTTCTTCTACAGAATCGTCTAAAGTATCTACATCTACATATACAATGTCTCCTAATTCGCCTTGTGCAAAATCTGTAATACCAACAGTTGCAATGTTGCCTTCTATCTTAATCCACTCGTGATCTTTCGTGTATTTTAAGTTTGATGGGATATTCATTTCTCTAAATTATTTATTGTTGTTAATTTTAATTTCCTCCTAAATTGTAAACGATATTAAAGCCACCATTAATTGCCTGTCTTGGAAAAGTGGTAGAAATCGCATATTTCGACGTTTGATGATTGTAATAAAACGACGCTGTTAAATTACTACTTAATCTATAATCCGCGGTAAATTTAATAGAAAATAATTTCTGTCCACCACTAATTTGATCATTATCTTCATCTACAGACCTAATTTGTGTTAAATTATCTCTTAAAGATACATCTGCTCTTAAGTTAATATCTCCTTTTAAAGTTTGTTTTTTACCTGTAAATCGAGTGTTTACTTTTACGTCTTTAAAAACATAGCCCATTCCAAAAATATACTCTGTTCCTTTAATATCAGTTAAAGTGCTGTTATTAAAATTCATTGTTAATGTTCTATCACTTTTTATTTCTCCTCTTAATGAAAATGAATTTCTCATTTTCATATCTACTTTTATCAATGGAGAAAATTCGTCTACCAAAGTTACTGCAGACACTAAAAGTTCTGGTTCGTAATTTCCAGCAGTATTAGATGCTGTTGGGTTTGAAGCATCGAATTGTAAATTATTTGTAAAGCTAGAAACTGTGTAAGAAGAATTATAACCATGTGAAACCACAAAATTGCTAAAATTATTTTTAAACCATTTAAATTTCATTAAACCATTGTAACGTAAAGTCCAATTTGGTATTGGAATATTTCTAAACATAGAAGTACTTACATTCTCTGCACTTTTTCCAGAATATGCAGCTAAAAAAGCAGGTAATAAAACTTGCTGACTACTTTCTCCATAACCAGAAACAGGATTTCCAGTTTCTGTAGCCAACCTGTTTGCAATTGTACTTCTGAAATCTCGCATGTTTTGAAAAAGTACATTTGCATCTGTAAAAACGGTAGAAATCATAGAATAACTTGTACTAAAGTTTCCGTTTTCGAAAGCTGGAGCACTATTATCTAAAGCTCCTGTTTCAGTTCCATTTTCTACAACATCTATTTGTTGCGAGATATCTCTCGTTTTAATTTTATTTCCTCTAACATCGATATTTAAATCTGTAAAAGGTTTTAAAGTAAATGTATAGTCTAACTTGTTATAGTGTGTTCTACTGTATGTTTTGTTATAATATTCGCTATTGTTTGGATCTCTTGGACCAACTAACCAGCCATTTTCTAAAGCTTTTGTTCTAATATCTACTTGGCTACCAAATGCAAAAGAAGTGGGTGCACCACCTAAGAAGCCAACATCTTCTGTGTAACCAGGTAATAATTGCCCATTATTTTCTGTGTAACTAACTTTTCCTTGCTTTACAGAAGTTACAACATCGTAAACACCTTTCAATATTTTTTTACCTATAGAAAGCTTTTTTTTCTGATTTATTTTTCCAGGAGCAGGAGGTAAGCCAGCTCCTTTTAATCCTTTTGAACTTTGTCTTTGATTCTTACTAAGTAATAGTTTTTCGAAACCAAGACCTTTGTAAAATTTATCGAAATTAAAAGTAGTGTTTAAATTGTGTGTATTTGCATTCTGAATAACATTACCAACCAAATCTACATAAGCAACATCTACTCCATTTACATCTATAGAACTTTGTGCTGCAGCTTGCCAATCGAAATCTGCTGTGTATGCATAATCTGCTTTTATCCAGCTTAAAAAAGGTATTTTATCGATTGGTAATTGGTAAGTACCATTTAATTTTTGATGATAATGATTCGCTCTTCCTGTGTTAAAGAAATCGTCGAAAACTTGAATGTCTTCAGACGTATCAAATGTATCGTAAATGTAACTATTGGTTGCATTAAAGTTTAAGGTTATAGATTTCGTTAAATCGAAACCAACTGTATAATCCCAATCGAATAAAAATCTACGTTGTTTTAATTCTGGTTGTGGAGATAAGCCTGCCACCAAATTACGAGATTGTTGTTCTGTATAATTTCTATTGATTCTAGAATTTACAGCAAATGTATTTGGAATAGGGTTGAAGTTAAAATCTTTAATCAATTTTAAATATTTGCTATCTAAAAACTTTACATTTTTAAACGGTTCTATTGATTTTGCTCCAAAATTGTAATTATAGCTTGCACCAGCAGTTACGTTTTCGTTGATGTATTTTTGAATATTATAATCTCTATGAAATTCTTTGTTGTGTGCATAAGAAACAGATACATTTTCAACATCGTAAAATTTCGGTTTTTTTGTTGAATTTGGGTTTCTATTCTTTTTAACGTTTATAAAACTAATGCTTGTACGTTTTGTATAATCTCTAGAAAATTCGCTATTTGGATTTTGTCCCAAAGCATCTTTTAAAGTAACATCTTGGTATTGTGGGTCGAATTTAGGATCTATAAATTTCTCTCCAATACTATAACTCATTGGTAATTGAATTCCCCAATTTTTAGGCGTTAAAACCTTTCCTAAATTTATAGTTGTAGCAACATCATATTGTTTTGTCTCATCTAAACTACGTTGGTTTACACGATCTTCTACATTTCCAAAACCAATGGTAGACATGCTTCCTGCTAAAGAAACGTTGGCAACATCTGCAAAGTTGGCATCTGCATTTACTACTGCAGCCCAACCACCTTTATTATCGAAACCAGCAGAACGTAATTCGTTAAACCAAACTTCTCCACTTTTTTGAGTTAGAGAAGTATTTTTAATACCTAACATTATAGTTCTTAATTGAGCCAAAGTTGGGTTTCCTTTTACACTAATTTTATAAGGTAAGCCAGCATCTTGTTGTGTAGAAGTAAAAATATCTGCAATTGGAAAACCTGCAGCATCTCTTTCTAATTTTATTTTTCCAAACGTTTCTAAAAACGCATCTAAATTATTTCCTTCTGGCCAAATATCTAATTGCGAAGTTCCATTTCTAGATACTTTAAGAGGGATTTCAACTTGATAAAAATTCTCGTCTAAATCTGTTCCTAATCGAATAATTGCAGAAAGATCATTATCAGCCAAAGAAGATTCTCCTTGGTTTTCTTGTAAATGCATAAACATTTTTAAACGTTTAAAACGTCTTAAATCTACACTAATATTCTTATAAATTGCTCTTATTTTTTCTGGTTCTAATCTGTTTACTTTTAAAGTTACAGATTGTTCGTTTTGTAATTGAACAGTTGTACTTCCTTGTAAACGTTCACGCTCTATTCCTGGAGGTTGTATATAGCTACCTTCGTTTTGTTCGATACTAACCACACCCACCTCAAAATTATTTAATTCATCTTGGGTTAAATCTACTGGATTGTTAATTGTTGGATCTAAAGTTCTTACATAACGTCTCCAATCCCCACGAACTAAATCTAATTCCCCAAAACGAATTACAACTGGAATTCTAAAATTGGTTAAAAACATTCTTACAAAACGAATGCTGTTAAAGTCCGAAATATTATTTATTGGAGTTCCACTTCTAACTGGAACTCTAAATTGATACCATTTTGTTTGTTGTGTAGCTCCATTTTCTAAAGTTACTGTCGTAACTTTTTCATCAACAATATATCCAACTCCTTTTCGTAAATTATTTTTATTTAAAGAGATTTTATATTCAAAATAACTCTCTACAGTATTCATGGTTTGATCTCTGTTAATATCCTCTACATCTGGATATGTGGTAGATGAAGTTGGAAAAGATTCTGGAGACTGGTTTAATGTTGGCGAGTTTCCTTGAGTGTTATTAAAGTCTTTATATCTAGTAATTAAAGATGCATCAATAGCATCTAAATTTCCTCCTCTAAAAAACTGAAAGTTGTCTGCTGCAGGATCTGAAAGTGTTGAAAATTGTCCAATTCCTGTTAAATTCTTTTCTTCATCGTCATTTAAACCATCAAAACCTAAATCTTGATTCGTTCTTGCTCCATCTTGTTCGTTAAATGCATAAATTATTGAAGGATTTCTTGGAACATCTCCCCAAGTTGTTCTATTTACATTATTTCCAGCAACTTTTAATCCGTCTTCTGGTAAACCGTTTTCGTACATTTTACGGTTATCTTTTAAAACATCTTCAGAAACATTTCCTAAGTTAATATACAAATCTCCAACTTGATTTATAGGATTGTTTGGATTTACACCTTGTGGCAAACCTTCTCTATTTGTAATAGAGTAATTTTCGTAAGGATCCATAATCCAAAACTGAATGTATTCTACATTTGCTTGGTCGAAATTATTGGTTGTTAACGGCCTCATAATTCCTCCCCATCTTGTTTCTGGGTTTGGTAAAATTACTTTTCCTTCTGCTATACTTGCGTTCGGGTCGAAATTATAAGAACCTCTTTCCTCTGGGAAATAAGCCAAATCTAATGTTCTTACTAAAGAATTTTGTGTAATATCTAACTGCACATTTGGAAACAATTCCTGGTAATTAATTTGTCTTGTTTCTGCTCTCGAAAGTTCGTCTGCATCTATACTTGCTGGAGTTTCTCCTGCTCCATAAAAAATTTGATCTACACTATACCATGCCAATTTTGCCCTTTTGTAATTGTAAGATAAATCGTCTCTTTCCCCATTAAAATTAGGGAAATATTTTGGTGTACTTGCCTCATACCAATCTAATGGAGAAAGTAAACTAATAGGAATTTGCGAAGCTTCAAAATCGTCTATATAAGAAGTAGCTGCACCAGTTACGTCAATTCCACTTGGTGTTCCTGGAATTAAATAAGCCATATCTCCTCTTACAGAAATGTTAGATGGTGCATCTGTATCTACAAAAGGCAATTTATTTGCTAGTTTTGTAAAATAAGGCACTTCTGTAGAATAATTAAAATTGAAACCTAACATAGTATTGTTAATAGGTTCTGCACCGAAATTAACTTTTGGTGTTAAAGGTCTTTCTTCAATATTTAAATAAGTAGCACCAACTACTAAATCTTCAGAAAATTTATGCTCAACATCGATTCCCATAAAGGTTTTTCTTTGCTGATTAAAAACCGCATTATTTTCTGTTGAAACACTAATTGGAGTTCCTGATGCTTGTAAACCTGGATCTATAATTTGCACTCTTCCTAAATTGTAATCTACTACATAATCTACACCTTCTACCAACTGTCTTCCTCCAGCAGAAACTCTTACAGAACCTCTTGGAACATTAAAAGCGCCAATTGGAATTCCACCAGCATTTTCCGATTTAAAGTATCCTTTTAAAAAGTATTTGTCTTTATTCTGAAAGTTATTTTTGATGTTGATTTTCGTATTCAAATACAATTCTCTAAAAGCGTATTTTTCTACATCTGATGTATTTGGATCTAAACCATTATCATTTGGTCCCATTTGAACAATATCGTTACCAAAAGGTTCTGGTTCTGGGAAAAAGATAAATCCGTTTTCGGAGTTTACAGTAATTCCTTCTACGTAGTCGAAATAACCATCTGGGTTTCTAGATTGACTTTGGTCTAATTGGTCTAAGTTTAATACTTGTAGTAAAGGTTTGTTTGCAAGACCTGCTGTTTGTGCATTTTGTAAAACGTTAGAAGGAATTCCTGTTTGGTCGTCTCTATATTGAATTTCGAATCGGAAACCATCTTGTGTTAATGGAAAAGCACCTAAAGCATACACGTTTTTCATCATTAAACGCCAAGTTGGGAAAGATTCTTCACCACCATTTCCATCTGGTCTTTTTGTTTGTAATATTTCGCTACGTAATAATTTTACGGCTAAATTATCTGGAGCTTGAATTCCATCATTAGAAAATTCTCCAACTTTAAAAGAGTTTTTTGTACTTCCACTTACATTTCCAGCCACTGTATATTCGTAGGCAACTGCCAAAACTTCGCCATCGTTTAATCTTCTATTTAAAGAAATAAAACCTAATTGAGAATTTAGTTTAAACTCGTTAATTTCTAATTTTCTTGCATTTTCTAACATGGAAAAGTCTGTACCTTGTTCCATACCAAGTTCGTTTCTTAGGGTACTTTCAACTGTAGAAATATCTCTAATTCCATTTAAAACATTTGGTTCGTAAATGTTGTTAGCTCCGTTAAAAGGTAAATTTTTTCCAGAAACTACAGCTTGGTTTGCACTTGGAACTATGTTTCCATTTTCGTCTACGAATACACCTGGATCCGATTCTGCTAAATCTGCAATCGCAACAATACTTCTAAAATCTTCTGTACTTGCGTTTCTATTGGTAATCCAAACTTCTATTCTTGTAATGTTTATTGGACTGCTTATTAATGGATAATTTTTTAGTGAATTTGCGTAGTTATCGATAAAATATTGAGATAAGAAAAAATGACGATCATTATCGTAATCTGTCGTTCTTAATTCGAATTGTTGAATAGACGCTCCACCTTCTGAAACCACTGTTTTACTCTCGGAATTTTGCTGAGAAAAAACGGCTGTAATGTTTGTATTCCCAAATTTTAAATCTGTTTTTACCCCAAATAAACTTTGTGCTCCGTTAATTAACGAGTTTTTTATAGGCATAGAAACGTTACCAGCTTCAATTCCTTGAATAATATCGTCTTCTGTTGGTGTAAATCCTATTTTTACTAAGTTTTGAAAATCGAAAGAAGCCTGTGTATCGTAATTTGCAGTAAATTCTAAACGTTCACCCACTTTTGCACGAATACTTGCGTTAATTTGTTGGTCGAAATCAAACGTAAAATTGCTTCTGTTTTCTTCGGAAATTTGTGGATTGTCTGTATTTTGATAAATAAACCCAAGTTTTAAGTTTAAATTTCCTGTTGGTGTTACTTTAACTGCGGTTCCACCAAAAATAGATTCGAAAAATTTAGAATTTACATAATAAGTTGGTAGTAAATCTTTTTGACCATCTTTAGATCCTTTTTTCTTACCACTTGCAGCACTTACTTTGTCTTTAAAATACTGAGACATATCTCGTTTTAGGCGATATCTTTCGTATTCTCTTGGTGTTAAATAAATAGGTGTTTTTGTGTAGTAATTTCCTATTTTTTCAATAATAACATACCTGTTTAAAGTTTTATCGAAAATGATAACTTTTTCTGCCAAATCATCTAAAAACAAACCTCCTTTTTGGTCGCTCTTAAAATCGTAGCGAAGTTTTATAGAATCGTTTTTAACGACAATAGTGTCTTTTTTTGCTTTGGTTTGTGCGTATGTAGTTAAACTTACAGCAAACGCTACTGTTAGAAATAAGAAAGTATTTTTTATAAACGTACTCAATTGATTATAAACTTTTTAAGGCTAATTTTATGATTTGCTCTACAGAAGCATCTGAATTTTCTTTCAAAATAGCAGAAACTAGCTTGTCTGACTGTTTTCTTTGGAAACCTAAAACTTCTAAAGCAGATAACGCTTCATCTTTGTTTGTATTGCTTACAGAAAGAGAAACTTCATCCATATTAAAAGTCTTTAAGATTTTATCTTTTAAATCTACAATAACTCTTTGTGCAGTTTTTGCTCCAATACCTTTTACAGACTGAATTAAAGCCACATTTTCGGATGCAATTGCATTTTGTATTTCTTCTGAAGTCATCGAAGAACACATAGTTCTTGCAATACTTGGCCCAACCCCAGAAACAGAAATTAAAAGTTTAAATACTTCTCTTTCTGTTTTGCTAATAAACCCAAAAAGTGTGTGTGCATCTTCTCTAATGGATAAGTGTGTGAATAAAACAACGTTTTCGTCTTCTGGTAAACTAGAAAATGTATTTAGAGAAATATGAAGTAAATACCCAACACCATTGCAATCGACAACAACTTCTGTCGGACTTTTTTCTACTAATTTTCCTCTAACTTGTGTAATCATAACTTGTATTCAGGCTTCTAAAGTACTATTTTATATTTGTTGTTGCCTAATTTTTTAAAATATTGCTAAAATTGGAAAAGAAAAGATTATTGAAGCTAGAAAATAAACCAAACTTATAATTTGTTCGTAAAAAGTCTTACATAAACCATCTTTTAACAAAGCGATTTTTTTGTCATTCCAACTTCCAACTTCCAACTTTTACTTCAAACTCCCTACTTCTTCCTCCTCTTCTCTTTTTGTTGCGCATCTACAACCGCCAAAGCAGCCATATTTACCATCTCGTCTACACTTGCACCTAATTGTAAAATATGTACAGGTTTATCGAATCCTAATATTACTGGGCCAATAGATTCTGCACCTTGTACTTCTTTCATTAATTTATAAGTAATATTTGCAGATTCTAAATTTGGGAAAATCAGCACATTTACTTTTTTTCCATTCAGTTTAGAAAAAGGAAATTCTTTTGCTAATAATTCTGGATTTAATGCAAAATCTGCTTGAATTTCTCCATCTATAACCACTTTAGGGAAATTACGATGAATGTAAGAAACCGCTTCTCTAATTTTCTTAGAAGTATCTGAGTTTGATGATCCAAAATTAGAATAAGATAACATTGCAATATTTGGACTTACACCAAACATACTTGCAAAATTACCAGTCATTTGTGCAATTTTTGCTAATTCTTTTGCACTTGGATTCTCGTTTATAGTTGTATCTGCTAAAAATAATGGACCTTGTTTCGTTAACATTAAATTACAAGCTGCAATTCTAGAAACATCTTTATCTCTTTCAATTAACTCTAGCATTGGTTTTACTACAGAAGGATAAGGCCTAGAATATCCAGTAATTAAAGCGTCTGCTTCGCCTTCATTTACCATCATTGCAGCGAAATAATTACGTTCTCGCATTAATTTTTTTGCTTCAGAAAGTGTTCTTCCTTTTCTTTGGCGGGTTTTCCAATACGATTCTCCAAAACGATTTCTTCTTTCGTTTTCTTCATCTGTTTTTGGGTCTATAATTGGTACATTACCTGTAAAACCTATTTCTGCTTTTAGTTCTAAAATAACTTCTTTTCTTCCTAAAAGAATTGGTTTTCCTAGTTTTTCTTCATGCACTCTTTGAGCTGCTTTTAATACATCTAAATGATCTGCTTCTGCAAAAACGATACGTTTTGGATTGCTCTTTGCTCTGTTGTGTAAAAGCCTAATTTCTTTAGATCCAGAACCAGAACGTTCCATTAATTCTTCGCGATATTTGTCCCAATCTGTTATAGGTTCTAAAGCAACCCCAGAATCCATTGCAGCTTTTGCAATAGCTGGAGGTATTTCATAAATTAATCTTGGATCAAATGGTTTTGGAATAATGTATTCTTTACCGTAAGTTAAACTTACTTCATCATACACAATATTTACTTGTTCTGGAACCGATTTTTTAGCCAAATCTGCTAAAGCATGTACAGCTGCCATTTTCATTTCCTCATTAATTTTTGTAGCCCTAACGTCTAAAGCACCTCTAAAAATAAACGGAAAACCTAATACATTATTCACTTGGTTAGGATGGTCCGATCTTCCAGTTGCCATAATAATATCTTTTCTAGTTGCAACTGCGACATCGTATTCAATTTCTGGATCTGGGTTAGCCATTGCAAAAACAATTGGGTTTTTGGCCATACCTAATAACATTTCTGGTGTTACCACATTTCCCATAGAAAGACCAATAAATACGTCTGCATTTTGCATGGCTTCCTCTAGAGTGGTAATATCTTGGTCTGTTGCGAACTCAGCTTTTTGCGAACTTAAGTTGTCTCTATCTTTTCTGATAACACCTTTACTATCGCACATAACTACATTTTCTCTTTTTACACCCAATTTTAAATACAAACGAGTACAAGAAATTGCAGCTGCACCAGCTCCATTTACTACTATTTTTACTTTTGTAATATCTTTTTCGGAAATATCAATCGCATTTTTTAAAGCAGCCGCAGAAATAATTGCAGTTCCATGCTGGTCGTCATGCATTACAGGAATGTCTAATTCTGCTTTTAACCTTGTTTCTATTTCGAACGCTTCTGGCGCTTTTATGTCTTCTAAATTAATGCCGCCAAAAGTAGGTGCAATTGCTTTTACAGTGGCTATAAAATGCTCTACATCTGTTGCATCTACTTCAATATCGAAAACATCGATATCTGCAAATATTTTAAATAACAAACCTTTTCCTTCCATTACTGGTTTAGAGGCTTCAGGGCCAATATCTCCCAAACCTAAAACTGCAGTACCATTCGAAATTACAGCCACTAAATTTCCTTTAGAGGTATATTTATAGGCGTTATTTTTATCTTTTGCAATTTCCAAACAAGGCTCTGCAACTCCAGGAGAATAAGCTAATGCTAAATCGTGTTGTGTTGCATACTTCTTAGTTGGTACAACTTCAATCTTTCCTGGTTTTGGTTTTGCGTGGTATAGTAAAGCTTCGTGTCTTTTTCTAGAATCACTCATAAATTTGTAGTTTGTTTGAACCTGCAAATATATGGTTTTCAAAGTAAGAGAAAATGAAATTTAGAAAGAATAATTGGTGAAAACTTGGTTTAGAAATTCATGTTTTTAAGGATTTTGTTTTCTGAAAAAGTAATTTTAAACGAGTGAGTTGTAAGATTTGCATTTAGTTCTGCAAATTCATTGTTATTTCTCCAAATAATATGAAGTTCATTTTCCTTTGATTTTTTAATTTCCATTGTTCCTAAAAATGCTTTAGAGGTATTTCTTAAACGCATTATTTTAAGTTGGTTTCTAACAATTTCTGTTTTTAAACCCTCTTCAATATCTTCATTAGAAAGTGTTGTTCTGTTAATTTCTTTATGACCACCACTACCACCTTTGTCTGCGGCTTCATAATTATTTTTACCTGCAAAAAGGTCTAAATACCAAACCTGTGGTATTCCTGGCATAAACATTTGTATTGTTCTTGCCAATAATAACTTTTTTTCACTTTCGCCTAATGCACTAAAGAATGTTGCATTTACTTGGTAATAAGATATTTTTTTTCCTGATGGATCGTATAAGTTTTTAACTCTTCCACCACGATTTATAACAGTTTCCATAATAGATTCTATTTCTGAATCTTCTAATAAACCTTTGTTGTAAGTTCCATTGATTTCTTTTCCTTTTAAATCTAAAACCGGAATTCCATCGTGGCAACCCAACATATTTACAGTTTTGTACCCTTTTTCAATAATTTCATTTGCCCAAGTTATAATTGCTTTGTTCGAAGCAGTTTCTAATGTATGGATCATTAATCCTGGTAAGAAAAAATCGTAAATTTGGTATCCTTCTTTGGCAACTTCATCATGAAGATTTACACCATATTCTGCATGAATTTCTGGTAAAAGAATTAAATCGTTTTTCTTTGCAATTTCATTAATTCTATCTAGATAATTCCAAGTGCCTGGTTTGTTGAAAAAATTTGTTTGCCCTATTTCTTTGTGCAAATAAGCGAAAGCATCTAAACGTAGAATTTTACAACCAAAACTTTTTACTTTTGCTAATGTTTCTTCGTAAAAATCCCAAACTAATTCCGACTTTGCATTTACATCCATTTGGCCTAAAAAAGACCTGTTTTTATTTACAATAGGAATAATTTTACCTTTTAAATTATTGAAATTTTCAAAATCAACATCTTCTATTTTAAGTTTGTTTTCAATGGCTACGTTTACTTTTTTAGCAATAGTTTTAGCTTGATCTTCAGTAACTCCCTCAATAGTTAAAATTTCTTCAGTAGTAATTTTTGAATAGTTTATTTCTTGATAAAAGGTGTTCCAATACGGTTTTTCTGTTCCATCAGGAAAAGGGACTTTTAAAATAGGAAGACCAGATTTTCTCATGAATAACTTATTAAGATATTCTTCTTTAGGAATTACAATTCCGTCTTTATTTTTTGTTCCATTATTTTCCCAAAAAGTATTCCAATCGATAAAAAATTCTTTGAATTTTGAAGCTTCACCATTTGCTAACAAATCTTTAAACTGTGGAGAATTTACAGATAAGTGATTCAAAACAATATCGAATTTTAATTCAATATTTAAACTTTCTAGCGTTTTTAAATTATCTGTAGAAACTAATTCTTTATTTAAATTGTAATCTATAACAGAGAAACCTCTGTCTAAATCGCTATTAAAAAAAGTTGGCAACACATAAAACAACGAAAAAACATCTTTAAGTTCTTCTTTTTGAAGCAAGTTTACAGTGTCACTTAAATTGGTTCCAATACTGTCTGGATATGCATTAAGCATAACTCCGTTAGAAATAATGTTCATATTTTCTGATTGTATAAATTGTATTGTTTTTTGAAAGAAACTTATAGAAGTTTGGATAAAACATTAATATTATCTGGAAGCCTACCTACATTCTGAAGTTTTAAAGCCGCTAATTTTAAAGCGACTTGCAAACATTCTTCTATTGGTTTTTCTTTAATATAAGCGAATAAAAAACCAGACCAAAATGCATCTCCAGCGCCAGTTGTATCCATTACTTTTTCTATTTTTATTGCTGGTAATTGAATTACTTCTTTTTCTTTTTGAGAAAGTTTTACACCTTTACTACCTAAAGTTAAACAAACAGTTTCTACTCCTAAATCATGAAAGAAATTAAAAATTTCTTCGTGTGATAATTTTTTTTCGAAGAATCGAAACATATCATCATCACTAATTTTTATTAATGGATTGTATTTGCAATATGTTTTTATAACTTCTAAAGCTTCTTCTCTATTAGACCATAATTCTTTGGCATAATTTAAATCGATACTTAATTTGCACCCGCTTTTAAAAGCTTCTGTAGCTTTGTTTAAAATGGTAGTTTGTGCAGGTTTTTTACTCAACGCAAAACAAGTTGTGTGGTATATTTTTGTAGCAGCTAACATTTCTGCTGTTATTTGCGCTTCAGAAATTGCACAATCTGCATCTCTATATGGTATAAAATCTGGTGTTCCGTTTGATTTTGAAACAAAAATGACACTTGTAGCTTTATTATCAAGCTTTTTTATGTGTTTTGTATCAATACCAATTTCATCTAATCTTTTAAAAATGTATTCTCCAAAACCATCATTACCAACCGCAGAAACCATTGTTGAATTTAACCCTAATCGTTTGCAATTCATAGCAACGTTTGCTGGAGAACCTCCTAAATATCTATGATAATCTCTGGTTCCGTTAATTAATACATCGTTTTGGTGACCGATAAAATCGATTAAGACTTCACCAACACATAAAATATCTATATTTCTTATAAAATTTTTCAAAATAATCTAATTTGTAATTGAGTAAAAAAACTACTGAACTTGTTTTTTACTTTTAATAAATAGGGTAAAAATGGCGCTTATAATCAGTAAAACACCTGCAAAAGTTATTGCGTTTCTTGGGTCGTTATCTAAAAAGTTTTTTAGAATGTATCCAAAGGATAATGTTTGAATAATCATTGGAATTACAATCATCATATTAATAATTCCCATATACACACCATAACGTTCTTTTGGAATGTCTGCAACCACCATTAAATATGGAATTCCCATCATACTTGCCCAACCAATACCAAAACCAGTAATTGCAAAGAATAATAAGTTTTTATTTTCGATATGTGGAAAAGCTAAAAACCCTATTGCAGCAATTATTAAACAAAATGCGTGTACTCTTTTTGCACTATATTTTTTTGCAAAACCAACCAGTGCAAAAGCTACTAAAAAAGTAACTACATTATACCAACCGTTTACTAAACCAGTCCAACTTACAGCTTCGCTATATAATTCTGTATTATCTGGTGTTGCATTCCATACAGACAATGCCACACTTTTAGATGAGTTTTGCCAATAACAAAACAGTGCATACCATTGAAATAAATAAACCAATGCCAATTGCCACATTACTTTTGGCATGTCTTTTATTGCTGAAAAGATTTCAACCAAAGGACCAATAACACTTCTTTTTTCACTTCTTAATTTTGCTAATTCTTCTGCTGTTGGAGGTATTTCTTTCGTTTTACGAATACTCCATAAAATGGTTCCTATAGAACAAGCTGCTCCCAAGAAAAAAGAGGCATATACCCAAGTTGGTAAAGCACCTGTGGTTCCTATAAAAATTAATGGAAATATAAATAATGATAAATTTGCCAAAACCTGCCCCAAACCAGTAAAGAAACTTTGCATTTGAAACCCTAAAGGTTGTTGCTCGTCATCTAATTTGTCTGCTATTAATGCTCTGTAAGGTTCCATTGCAGTGTTGTTACCTGCATCTAAAATCCATAATAAACCTGCTGCCATCCATAAAGAACTGCTAAAAGGAAATGCCAATAAAGTTAAACTACATAAAATTGCTCCAATTAAAAAGTAAGGTTTACGTCTTCCAAATCTTGGACTCCAAGTTTTATCACTTAATGCTCCAATAATTGGTTGTACTAACAAACCTGTTACTGGACCAGCAAGATGTAATAATGGAATTTGATCTGGACTTGCACCTAAAAAATCGTAAATTGGTGTAACTGCACTTTGTTGCAATCCAAAACTATATTGAATTCCGAAGAACCCAACATTCATATTTAAGATTTGCCAAAAGCTTAATTTAGGTTTTTTAATTTTCATTTTTTTTGATTTTTTCGTCTAGAACTTTTAGAAATTCTTCAAAGTTGCCTTTGTTTAAAAAAACATCTCCTTTATTGTCTATAACAGGTAGACTTAAAGTGTGTATAGAAATATTTGCTTTTTGAAGTTTTGCTAACATTTCTTGTTCTTTCTTTTTATTGATATCAATATCGTAATAAATGAATTTAATCTTCTTATTTTTTAAAAAAGCTTTTGTATCTAAACAAGTATGACAGCTATCGCTTCCATACACAATCATTTTCTCTTTTTTTGAATCTTTGGTTTGATGAAATGATTCTTGAGCATAGTTTTGAAGCGAAGTTAAAAATAGAACAACAATTATTAAATATTTCATTTTAAAATTTATTTTAGATAGATAATTAATATTTTATCCCATTAAAAATTTTGCAAATTAGACTTCTTCATTAATAGTTTTTAGTTTTAATAAAATAGAGCCAATAAACTTTTCATTGGCTCTATTTCTAATTCAAATCAATAAAAAATAACAAACTTTTTTTTTAAAAACTATATTGCAATGTCATAGTTGTAGAACGACCAGAAATTGTTCTTGCTGCAGCTAAACCACCAGCGATGTTTCCATTTCCTTCAACTTCTGTTACACCAATTGTATCGAATAAATTGTTTGCATTAACGCTTAATGATAAGCCTTTTGTTAAGCTAACTTTTGCTACTGCATTTACGTAAGCATACCCAGGCATTACAAGATCATTATCATCTTGTGCAAAAGATTTAGAAGTACCTAATATTGTGATTCCAAAAAGATGTTGCTTGTTTGCTCCAAATGAATATGTTGGTGCTAAATTGTAAACAAAATCTGCTTGTCTTCTTGGTTTATTCCCTTTATTTGCTCCACCATCAATTTCTGCTTTAGTATAAGTAACAGAACCGTTTATAGAAAAATCACCAAAATTATATGCAGATTCTACCTCTAAACCTAAAGCCTTAAATGGATTTCCAACAGTTCTGTTTAATTCGTTACTAATACCTTCATCTGTATTACTTACAAAACCTGTTACATTTAAAACACCGTTATTTAATCTCTTTTTTAAACCAATTTCAAATTGAGAAATTTCGTCAAACTGTACATCTCCTAAACCATCTGACCCATAAGTGTTTCTATCTGCAGCTCTACCAGATGCACCTTTACTGTATCTTCCAAAAACAGCAGAACCGTCGTTAATTTTATAGTTTAAACCTGCAGAGAAAGAAATAAAATTATAGTCATCACTTATTGCTTGTCCTGGATTACCAGCTATAGTTGGTATCGTAGATTCAAAATCATTAATTACTCCATCACTGTTGTAGTCAAAACCAATTAAATCTCCATTAGCATCTAAATTACTTAATTGTCCAGAGTTTATAGTTCCGTTAACATTTACGTTTTCAAAACGAATACTACCATCAAAATTTAATTTTTCATTAATTTCTGCATCTACTCCTACATAAGGAGAATTTACATTGTGTACAGTATTGTATTTTCTTTGACAACAGTTACCCCAAACTGGCTGACCGAAAGAATAAGCCCCACCTTGAGAAAATCCATCAAAAACTCCTAATCTAGCTTTACCATCTCCTGCTACTTCAGAAATAGCAGAACTCCATTGCCATCCTATTTTAGTGTTTTGTGTAGCAGAGAACATACCTACAGTTACACCGATGTTATCATTAATTGCTTTAGTAACTTTTACATCACTAAAAAAGTTACTTAGATCTTCTATAGTTACATCAAAATATCTAATATCTTGTGCCAATCCGTTTGCAGGGTTAAATGGTGTTCCATCTTGGAAAGTTAAAGCACCAGTTGCTCCTGAAGCACCTCTTACCAAAGTTTCTATTTCTGCTACTGTACCTACATTTGCGGTAAATGGAGCATTCCATTGACCAGAATTGTTTGAGTATCTTGCTTTAGCATTTACTTTCCAGTCGTCTCCAAGGTCAAAAGAAAATTCTGCACCAACTGAAGCACTTACTGGGTTGTTACCATTTCTCATATCGTTTTGTGTAGGATTCCCATCATAAACACTATATGTATTTTGAATATTTACAGAATGTGGTGTATCTGAAGTAATATCAAAACCTGGAAGGTTTCCAAAAGTAGGGTTAGAATTTGAACCTGTTAAACTTACTGGCATTGGCATATACATTACAGACCTGTCATTTAAATACTTGAAATAAGTACGAACGTAACCATTCTTAAATTCTTTAGTAATGTTTGCTTTTAATTGCCCTCCTTTATTACCTTGATAACCAATATTTCTTGGACCTTCGCCCACACGCATAAAACCACCAACGTGATAATATAATCCTTCACCAATTGGAGTCCCATATTCAAAATCTAATCTACTAGTTTGATAATCTAAACCATAAGTTGCACCTACAGTACCACCTTCTGTTCTTCCTGTTTTGCTAATCATGTTTATGATACCTGCTGGACCATTAGATGTTTGTGTAGAAGCAGAACCACCTCTAATTGCCTCAACTCTTCCAACATTAGAATCTATACGTAAAAAGTTATCTGCATTACCAAAAGAAGTATCTCCAAATAACAATATTGGAAGCCCATCTTCTTGCAATTGTAAATATCGAGAACCACCTGAAGAAACTGGTACACCACGAACATTAAAATTTGCATTACCTTCACCACCAGAAGATTCAGCACGAATACCTGGTATGCTTCTAAAAAGTTCACCTGCAGATCTTGGTGAAGCCTGCTCTATTTGTTTAACGCCTACTGTAGAAATAGAAACACTAGACTCTAATTTAGATTTAGGATTTACAACACCTGTTACTATTATTTCATCTAAAGATTGTGCATTTTCTTTAATGGTAATGTCTAATTTTAAATTTCCATTAACAGTAATTTCTTTTGTGAAATTATCGAAACCAATGTAAGACGCAACAATTGTATATGTTCCGTTTTCTACATTTTTAATTTCGTAATTTCCATCAAAATCTGAAGTAGATCCTGTTGTTGTTCCTTTAAGGAGAATGTTTACTCCAGGTACTAATTCTCCATTCTGGTCTTTTACTGAACCAGAAATTGTTGACTGCGCAACAAATACTGTTGTTGATAGTAAAAATACCATCAAAACAGCAATTCTAAAGTGTAATTGTTTTTTCATTTTAAATGTGAATTTAATAAAAAGTTAATTGTTTTTTTGTCAAATGTATTTTTATAAGCAAAATAGTTATTAAAAAAATAAATCGAAAACGTTTTCGATTTGCCGAAAACGTTTTCGATTAAGATAATTTAGTATATTTACGAGGTAATTGAGCACATATTTATTGTCAAAATAATGAATTTAACATGGTAACATTAAAGCAAATAGCAGAAGAATTAGGTATTTCTATAACTACGGTTTCAAAAGCGTTAAAAGAATATCCAGATGTTAGTAAAAAAACAAGGAAGTTGGTAAGAGAAACAGCATCTATGCTAAATTACAAACCAAATTCTTTCGCCGTAAATTTAAGAACTAGAGAATCGAAAACTATTGGATTAATTATTCCAGTAATTGTACATCACTTTTTTTCGAGTGTTATTAAAGGGATTATTGAGCAAGCAGAAAAGAAAGGGTATTTGGTAATTATTTTACAATCTAATGAGTCTTATGAGTTAGAAAAAAAACAAATAGACTTATTATTAAGTAAAAGAGTAGATGGAATTTTAATTTCTTTAGCAAATGGTACAGCAGATTTTAAGCATTTAAATGATGTTATTGAGAATGAAACACCTTTAGTTATGTTCGATAAAATTGCCAAAATGGTAAAATGTTCTAAAGTTATTATAGACGATAGAAAAGCATCTTACAAGGCAACACAACATTTAATAGATATTGGTTGTAAAAGAATTGCACATTTTAGAGGCCCTTTATTGCCTCAAAATTCAATTGATAGATTTTTAGGGTATAAAAAAGCATTATTGGATAATGGTTTAGAATACGACTCTTCTTTAGTATATATATGTGAATGTGGAGATATGAGTTTTGAAGAAGGAAAACTTAATGCTAAAAAACTTTTAAAAGAACACAAAGATGTAGATGGAATTTTTATAAATACAGATCTAGTTGCAATTGGAGCAATGACAGAATTTATGAAACAAGGCGTAAAAATACCAGAAGACATAAGTATTGTTGGTTTTAGTAATTGGTTTATGGCATCTGTAATTTCACCTTCTTTAACAACTATTAATCAACCAGGTTTAGAAATGGGAATAAATGCATTTAAATTACTTTATAAAGAAATAAAGAAGAAAAAGAAAAATTCTGATTTTAGTTTTAAAGAACTTGTTTTAGATACAGATTTAGTAATAAGAGAGTCTACTAAAAATTAATTTTATTTAAAATTAATTTTAATAGGTAAGCAACTCTTTTACAATTTCAAGCGTCTAAAAATTATGAGTTTATTATGTGTTGTTTAACAAATTTTAAAGATTTGCTTGTAACATAAAACCTATGTTTGCGACTATCAACAAAACCCAATCATGAAAAAAATTACTTTTCTTTTTCTACTTTTTACTATTAATATAAGTCTTGCGCAAGTAAAAGGAACCATTACAGATACTAAAGGCGAGCCACTTTCTTCAGTAAGTATTTATGTAGATAAAACCAATAAAGGAACCACCTCTAACGATAATGGAGAGTATATTTTAGAGCTTTCCAAAAAAGGAAAACACACCATTATTTTTCAATTCTTAGGATTTGAAACGTTAAAGAAAGAAATAAATATCACCTCTTTTCCTTTTGAATTAAACGTAAAACTGAAAGAAGAAAATGTTGTTTTAGACGAGATTTCTATTTCTACGAAAGACAACCCTGCAAATGCAATTATTAGAAATACCATAAAAAATAAAGAGAAAACAACCGATAAATTAGGAACATATACTGCCAAATTTTACTCTCGTGGATTGACTAAAATAGACGACGCTCCAGAAAGTTTTTTAGGAGAAAGTTTGGGCGATTTTGGTGGAGGTTTAGATTCTACTAGAAGTGGAATTATTTATTTATCGGAAACATTTTCTAATATTTCTTTTCAGAAAAAACCCAAAAAATTTAAAGAAAACATTGTGGCTTCCAAGGTTTCTGGACGAGACAATGGTGTAAGTTTTAACAGAGCAGAAGATTCTAGTATTGATTTGTACGAGAATAGTATCGAAATTTTTAACAATTTAATATCACCAATTTCTACCAATGCTTTTAGTTACTACAAATATAAATTAGAAGGTACTTTTTATGATCCGAATGGAAAACTCATCAATAAAATAAAGCTGACTCCAAAAAGAAAGGGAGACCGTGTTTTTGATGGTTTTATTTATATTGTAGAAGACGATTGGGCTGTATATGGAGCAGATTTAACCACAACTGGTGCTCAAGTTAATATTCCCATTGTAAATTCTTTAACGCTAAAACAGAGTTATAATTATTCTAATGAAATAGCTGGTTGGGTTTTAAGAACACAAACGATAGATTTTGATATTGAATTTTTTGGTTTTAAGCCCAATGGAAAATTTTCTTATGTATATTCTGAGTATGATTTTAATCCAGATTTTAACGAAAAAACATTTACCAACGAAGTTTTAACCTTCGAGAAAAATGCTACCGAAAAAGATTCTGTGTATTGGAATAAATTGCGTCCAGTTCCTTTAACCAAAGAAGAAACCAAGGATTATTCTATAAAAGATAGTATAAAAGTAGTCCGAAAATCGAAGAAATATTTAGACTCTATCGATGCAAAAGGGAATAAATTCGGTTTGTTAGATCCGTTAATGGGGTATTCATTTAGAAATTCTTACGAAAACAAGTCTTTTTCTTATAATGGACCATTGTTAAGAACAAGTTTTAATACAGTGCAAGGCTTAAACACATCTGCTGGTTTTAGTTATTTTGAACAGCTAAATAAAAAAGGAAAATGGTGGACTGCAGGTGCCAACGTAAATTATGGTTTTTCTGATGAAAGGGTAAGACCCACTTTTTATTTCACCAAAAAATGGAACAATTTTTCCAGACCAAGATTAAGTATTTTTGCGGGTGTTACAACTCCTCAATTTAACGGAAGAGAACCAATTACAAAACTGAATAATCTTTTTAGTTCTTTGTTAGATCGATTAAATTATTTAAAAATTTACGAGAAACAATCTGCAAAAGTTAGTTATTCCGAAGAAATTAAAAATGGAGTTTATTTTTCTTCCTCATTAGAATATGCGAAAAGAAAACCACTATTTAATACCACCAATTATTCGTTTGCGCCACAAGATAAAAATGGAGGTTATACTTCTAACAATCCTTTAGATCCAACAGATTTTACAAATCCTGCTTTCGAAACGCACAATATTGCAACTTTAAATGTAGGCGCGACTTTTGTTATTGGTCAGAAATATTTGTCTTATCCAGATCGTAAAACCAATGTTGGTGGCTCTAAGTTTCCAAGAATAAATGTTGCCTATACAAAAAGGTTTGGAGCTTCTAATTCCGAATTAAATTCAGATTTATTCTCAGGAAATATTAGACAAAATTTAAATGCTGGAAATTATGGAGAATTCGAATATAACATTCGAGGAGGCATCTTTTTAAAGAAGAAAAACATTGCTTTTATGGATAAGTTACAAGCCAATGGGAATCAGCTTACTTTTCCATTAGACAATCAATTAACTAGTTTTGGTTTGTTAGAATATTACAAATTTTACACTAATGATAAGTATGCAGAAATGCATGCACAACACAATTTTAAAGGAGCAATTTTAGGAAAAGTTCCATTATTAAATAAATTAAATTTACATTTGGTGGGTGGTGTAAAAGGGCTTTTTATGGCAGATAAAAAACCGTATACAGAAGTTTCTGTTGGGTTAGATAATATTGGTTTTGGCAAATGGCGCTTTTTACGAGTAGATTATGTGCATTCTAATTACGGGGGTGTTTCTAATGATGGTTTCTTGTTTAGATTAAGCTTGTTTTAAAATATATATTGATGAAAATTGAAACTCTTTTTTTCGGAATTACTGCAGATTTAGTAGCAACAAATAATCTAGAAATTACGATTTCAGACAATAGTTCTGTAAACGATTTTAAAATGTTGCTGAAGGAAAAATATCCACAATTAGAAAACATAAATTCCTATGCAATTGCTGTAAATGAAGAATATGCAGAAAATGATTTGCTTTTAAAAGAAAGTGATGTTGTTGCTATAATTCCGCCAGTAAGTGGAGGTTAAAACTACCTTAAATATTTCTTATCAATATAAAAAGTACCAAAAGGAATTACAGAAGCAACTAAAACAATTCCTAATGTTTTGTTGTCCCAATTCATTTCTTTTTTAATAACAATTGCTAAAACCACATATAGCATAAAAAGAATTCCATGAGGCATTCCTAGCATTTTTACATAAGAAGCATCGCCTTGTAAATATTTAATTGGTGTTGCTATAAATAGTAGTAATAAGTAAGAAACTCCTTCTAATAAACTTACAATTCTAAAGAAACTTTTCATTTTTATGAAGTATTGAAAATTAGATTGCAAAGATACATTTTGAATTGCTATTTTTGTTGAATAATGAAGAGAACTTCCATTAAAATAACATCAGAAAAATTAGATTTACAAGAATGCTACAGTTTTGTAGAAGATGATTCTTGTGGTGGAATTTCTGCATTTATTGGAACTGTAAGAAACGATACTCAAGGAAAAGAGGTTACTCAACTAGATTTTTCTACCTACAAACCTATGGCTATTAAAGAAATGCAGAAAATTGCAGATTTGGCTTTAGAAAAATTTCCTATTCATAAAATAGCCATTCATCATGCAGAAGGAATGTTGCAAATTGGCGAAATTCCTGTAATTATTACAGCTTCTTCAAAACATAGAAAAGCAACTTTCGAAGCTTGTGAATTTGCAATAGATACTTTAAAAGAAACGGTTCCTATTTGGAAAAAAGAATATTTTTCTGATGGAGAAGTTTGGGTGAACGCGCATCCGTAAATAAGTTTGAAAGTTTCAAATTGTTGGATTCTGTCACTTCGAGTGATTTCGATTTTTCATTGAAATTGTATCGAGAAGTTTTTAGAGCAACAACTGCTAACTGCCCAATGAAGACTGCCTACTCAAAGTCTTTCGACTTTGAAGCCACAAGTAAAACTGCAACCCAAATAAAATTGCACCAGCTAATAAATGTATTGCTTGTGTTCCTAAAGGAATGTCTGCATAATACATTAAAATTCCAGTCATGGTTTCTAAAAAGATTAAGAAAACAATCCAATTTACCAATTTATAGCCAAGATTTTTTATTTGATTGATGTAAAACAGTCCCAAGTTTACCAAAACAATAGCAATGGTAAAAGATCTGTGAAAATAGAATTTAAAGTTAGCATTCATTAAACTATAATTCTTGTTTTCGAAACCGTATAATTTTACTTGCTCGTCTATAAACTGTCTTACTTGTGTTCCCATTGCAATTTGTATCAACGAGAAAATAACAGAAACAATAATTAGTTTATTAAATAGAGCATTATAGTTATAGACTTTTTGTTTATTAGAAACTATAAATTGCAACCATAATAAAAGTGCAATAATTACAAGACCAACCACCATATGAATGGTAATAATTGTTGGTGTTAAATTAGAATCTACCACAGTTTTTCCTAACCAAGCTTCAAATAGCATTAAAAAGAAAGATGTGTAAGCAAGAATAGGAATTAGTTTGTTTTTCTTTCTGTTTTTATAAGCACCGTAAATTAAAAAGAGAAAAACAAAACCGGCTAAAACTGAAGCTAATCTATTTATATATTCCGTCCAAGTATGGAACTTGTTAAACTTGTTATAATCGTGTTTGGTATATTTTGCCCAGTTTTTTATATTGAATTCAGAAGCTGTTCTTAAATCATGTTCAGCAACAAATAAAGCTTCGTCTTTTATAATGATAAACCCTTTTTTAAATTCTGCATTTGGTTTCCATGTAATTTGTTCTTCGGAAGTTGGTGGAATATAATATCCAAAACATTTTGGCCAATCTGGGCAACCCATTCCAGAACCTGTCATTCTAACTACAGAACCCGCTAAAAAGATTAAATAAACAGAAATTATTGAGATTTTTACAACTTTTGGAAACCTATTTTTCATCAAAAAAACTTTTTGCAAAGATACTTCAAAAATTAGTGTTCAAAAATATTTAGAGAAAGCTTCTCTTATGCATAAAAGTTCTAAATAAACAAGCTTTTTTATCGAGAAAGAATTGCATTTTTATTTTACAACAAATTTTATTTTTTATTTCTGATGATATTTTTATCTAAAAAAGTTTTTTTTAGGAATGTCAGCAATAGCAGTAAGTTACCTCTTTTTTTTCTTTTAATTATCTGATTTTCAGATTATTGAAAAATCACTAAAATTTTACGATATTCATAATTCTAGGTTAATTGTTAAAAACTTCAAGGGATTTGTGAATAAGTATGACTTTCATTTTGGATCAAAAATCGCAATCTTTGTAGGAGTCGTCCCTAACGATTTATTAACATTCAAATAACACCATTTTACCGTGAAAATTACTCAAATTATTAAAAGAGACTCTGGAACTAGCAATTTCGAGTTAGACAAAATTACAAGAGCCATAGAAAAAGCAATGATTTCTGTAGATAATGGTTCTTTAGAAGATGCAATGGCAATTACTAATATTGTTAACGGTACTTTATTAGAAAGAAAATTAAACGAACCTAACTATACACCAACTGTAGAACAGGTGCAAGATATTGTAGAATATAAGTTAATGGACAGTCGTTTTCGCGATGTTGCAAAAGCTTATATTTTATATAGAGACGAGCAAACAAGAAACAGAAAAAGAAATATTTTCGAAAAAAGGTTGAATTTAAAACCTTACGATTATCCTGAATTAAACGAATATGTAGATGCAATTAGACACTCTTATTGGATTCATACAGAATTTAATTACACAAGCGATATTCAAGATTTTAAAACTTCGCTTACAGAAGTAGAAAAAAACGCGATAAAAAATACGATGTTGGCAATTTCTCAAATAGAGGTTGCTGTAAAAACTTTTTGGGGAGACATTTATAAGAGAATGCCAAAACCAGAAATTGGTTCTGTAGGTTCTACGTTTGCAGAAAGTGAAGTAAGACATCATGATGCATATTCTCATTTATTAGAGGTTTTAGGGTTGAACAACGAGTTTAAAAACTTGAAAAAGAATCCTGTAATTATGAGACGTGTTAATTATTTAGAATTGGCATTAAAAAACGTGAATAGCGAAGACAATAAAGAGTTTTCTGAATCTATAATTTTGTTTTCATTATTTATAGAACACGTTTCTTTATTCTCACAGTTTTTAATTATTATGGCTTTTAATAAGCATAAAAACGTGTTAAAAGGAATTTCTAATGTGGTAGAGGCAACTTCTAAAGAAGAGCAAATTCATGGAGATTTTGGTATTGATGTAATTAAAATTATTAAAGAAGAAAATCCAGAATGGTTTGATGAAAGCCATAGTTTACTAGTACAAGAAACTTGTAAAGAAGCATTTTTATCAGAAAGTAAAATAATCGATTGGATTTTCGAAAAAGGAGAATTAGACTTTTTACCAAAAGCGGTAATAAAAGAATTTATAAAAAACAGATTCAATAAATCTTTAGAAAGTATTGGTATCGAAAAAGTATTTGATACAGATGAAGCATTATTGGCAGAAACAGATTGGTTTGATGATGAAATTATTGGAACCAAACATGGAGATTTCTTCGTAAAGAGATCTATCAACTATAGTAAAAGAACAAAAAGTATAACCAGCGACGACTTATTTTAAACCATGAACCAAACAAACACAAAAACTACAGAACTTACAGAGCACGAAATATTAATTCAGGCTAGAAACGCATCAAGAAAAGAAATGCTTGATAACATGAAAGAACCTGAAATTACATGGCTAACAGAAAATAGTCGTAAATTTTTAGAATCTGGTTATTTAACAGGAGATACAACTCCAGAACAAAGAATTCGCGAAATTGCGGATAATGCAGAAAAGATTTTAAACAAACCTGGTTTTTCAGATAAGTTTTACAAATATATGGCTGCTGGGTTTTATTCTTTAGCATCGCCAATTTGGTCGAATTTTGGTAAGAAAAGAGGTTTACCAATTAGCTGTTTTGGAAGTCATGTTGCAGATGATATGGGAGATATTTTATTCTCACAATCAGAAGTTGGTATGATGTCTAAACTAGGAGGAGGAACTTCTGGTTACTTTGGTAAGTTGCGTGAAAGAGGAGCAGATGTAAAAAATAATGGTTCATCATCTGGTTCAGTTCATATCATGCAGTTGTTCGAAAAAATGGTTGATGTTGTTAGTCAAGGTTCAGTAAGAAGAGGTCGTTTTTCTCCATATTTACCAGTAGATCATCCAGATATTAAAGAATTTTTAGAAATTGGAACAGAAGGTAATCCAATTCAAGAATTAACCCATGGAGTTACTGTTGGTAACCAATGGATGGAAGAAATGATTGCTGGAGATGTAGAAAAAAGAAGCATTTGGGCAAAAATTTTACAAAGAAGAGGAGAAATAGGATATCCATATATATTGTTTAGAGACAACGCAAATAATGGAACGGTTGATGTTTACAAAGACAAAAATCACGAAATTTATGCAAGTAACTTGTGTACAGAAATCATGTTACCATCAAATGAAGATTGGTCTTTCGTTTGCTGTTTATCATCTGTAAACTTATTACATTACGATAAGTGGAAAGACACAGATGCAGTAGAAACGCTAACCTATTTCTTGGATGCAGTAATGCAAGAATTCATTACAAAATTAGAAGTTTATAGAGATTCTGCAGATAGAGACGACCAGTTTACGTTTCGTTTTATGGAAAAAGCCTATAATTTTGCAAAAGAAAACAGAGCATTAGGTTTAGGAGCTTTAGGATGGCATTCTTTATTACAATCTAAAATGCATGCGTTTGATAGTGCAGAAGCTTATGCTTTAAATAGCGAAATCTTTAAAGTTATTAAAGAGAAATCTTACAAAGCTTCAGAAGATATGGCAAAAGAATATGGAGAGCCAGCTGTTTTAAAAGGATATGGAAGACGTAATACAACGTTAAACGCAATTGCACCAACAACGTCATCAGCATTTATTTTAGGACAAGTTTCTCAAGGAATTGAGCCAATTTGGTCTAACATTTATGTAAAAGATATTGCAAAAATTAAAACGACGATTAAAAACCCAATTTTAGAAAAAGTTTTAGAAGAAAAAGGGAAAAATATCAAAGAAGTTTGGACGAGCATCAGAGATAATGATGGTTCTGTATTGCATTTAGATTTCTTAACAGAAGCAGAAAAAGATGTGTTTAGAACGTATTCAGAAATCGACCAAAACGTAATCGTTTATCAAGCTGCAAACAGACAAAACCATATCGATCAAGGGCAATCTATCAATATAATGGTGCACCCAGATATGCCAATTAAAGACGTAAATGCAGTATATATTAATGCATGGAAATTAGGTGTAAAATCGATGTATTACCAACACAGTATGAATGCTGCACAGAAATTCAAACAAAAGAAAGAATGTGCTTCTTGTGAAGGATAATCAAAAATTAAATAAAAAGTTCGTAAAAGAGAGAAGCAGCAATGTTTCTCTTTTTTTTTGGAGCTATTTCCAGCTTTCCACTATATCTTTTTGCCAAAAAAGGCAAAAAGGATGTCGTTTCAATCTGGGCTAAACTTGTTTAGTTACTTTTTGTTGTTCTTGAAAATTTTAGAAATTTAATTAAACATCTTTTTTCGTATTTTCGTGCAACTTGATATTCCTACATAAAAGGAATCTCAATTTTAAAAATAAAATAATGAACTGGGAACAACTCCTTTCTTTAAAACGCTTTGGCGACACCCAAAAACGCCCAAGAATTGCACAAGACGAAACACGTTTGGGTTTCGATGTAGATTTCGATAGAATTATATTTTCATCAGCATTTAGAAGCTTGCAAGATAAAACACAGGTAATTCCTTTATCGGAAACCGATTTTGTACACACAAGACTTACACACAGTTTAGAAGTTTCTGTAGTTGGTAGAACTTTGGGTAGAAGAGTTGGGAAAGTGTTGTTAGAGCGTCACCCAAAGTTAGCAGAATTAGGCTACACTTTTAACGATTTTGGTGCAATTGTAGCAGCAGCTTCAGTAACACACGATATTGGAAACCCGCCTTTTGGACATTCAGGAGAAAAAGCCATTGGCGAGTATTTTAAAACTGGAAATGGAGCAAAATATAAAGAAGATTTAACAGAAAAAGAATACCAAGATTTAATCGACTTCGAAGGAAATGCAAACGGATTCAAAATTCTTACAGAAAGCAGAGAAGGTATTTCTGGCGGATTAAGATTAAGCTACGCAACATTAGGTGCATTTTTAAAATACCCAAAAGAAAGTCTTCCAAAGAAACCAACAAACCATATTGTAGATAAAAAGTATGGCTTTTTTCAATCGGAAAAAGAAGCTTTTTTAGAAGTTGTGGAAGATTTAGGAATGAAACAAAAATCGACTACAAACGATATTTCTTTTTACAGACATCCATTAGCCTATTTAGTAGAAGCAGCAGATGATATTTGCTACACAATTATAGATTTCGAAGACGGAATAAACCTCGGTTTAATTGAAGAAGAATTCGCGTTAGAATATATGATTAAGTTAGTAAAAGATACTATAGACATTAAAAAATACCATTCATTAAAACATAAAACAGACAGAATTAGTTATTTACGTGCCTTGGCAATTGGTGTGTTAATTAACGAAGCTGTAGATATATTTTTAAATAATGAGGAAGCTATTTTAAATGGAACTTTCGAGAAATCTTTGTTAGATAAATGTAAGTATGAAGCACAAATTAACGACATAATAAAAATAAGTGTAGACAAAATTTACAAAAGCACAGAAGTTATAGAGAAGGAAGTTGCTGGTTATCGAATTATAGCAGACTTATTAGATGTATTTGTAACTGCATTAAATAACAAATTTAATGGTAATACATCAAACTTCGATATGTTGGTGCTAAACTTACTGCCAGATGAATATAAAACAGAAACAAATAGCTTATATAATAGAATTATGCAAATATGTAGTTTTGTTTCAAGAATGTCAGATAGTTATGCAATACGAATGCACAAAAAAATAACAGGAAATATTGTATAAGATTGTCAATTATTACTAAATTTGACTACTTTTTTACGAAAACAAAAAATTATGAATAAAAAACTATATTTATTAGCTTCAGTATTTGTTGTAGCTATTGTAACAATTATTATTTTTCAAAATCAAGAAACAGATATTGAGAAGCAACAAAGAGAATATGCTGAGTATATAAACAACCATCCTTATTCTAAAAGAAAACCTATTAGCAAAGAAGAGCTAAAAGCAATGCCTAAAAAAGATCGTCCAGATTTAGCATTTGAGCAAGATTTTCTTAGAACAATGGATCCTAAAACAAAAAAACTGCACCAAGATAGGTTGGTAAACGCAATTAACTATTCTAAAAATCTTAATAAAAAAGGTTTATCAAAAAAAAGTGCAGGTACAAACTTAACCTGGAATTCAAGAGGGCCAAAAACTGTGGCTGGTAGAGTTCGTGCTCTAATGTTCGACCCAAATGATGCATCAAATAAAAGGGTTTTTGCAGGTGGAGTTAGTGGAGGAATTTGGAAAAACGATGATATTACAGATGAGAATTCTTCATGGATACAAGTAAACCCAGAAATGACAAATTTCGCTATTTCTGCTATGACTTACGATCCTGTACAAACGAATACTTTTTATGTAGGAACAGGCGAAGGGTGGAGAAACGTGGATGCCGTAAATGGAGCTGGAATTTGGAAAAGTGTTGATGGAGGTGTTACATGGAATAACTTAGCATCTACAATAGACTTCGAATATGTTTTTGACATCGTTGTTAGGAATGAAGGTGGAACAGGAGTTATATACGCTGCAATGCAAGATTTAGATGGTATAAGTTCATCAGGTACAGATTTAATGAGGTCTACAGATGGTGGAACTACTTGGACATTAGCATTAAACGATGCAATAAGAGATTTAGAATTAGCTTCAGATGGAACAATTTGGGCCGGAAATGATAATGGTTCTATATATTCTTCCGTAAATGGAACCACTTGGAATTCGAAATACACTTCTTCATTACCTTCTTTAGGTAGAGTAGAATTAGCAACAGCACAATCAGACTCAAGAATAGTCTATGCATTAATTAGCAGTGAAAATAAATTAGGAGAAGTTTTAAGAACAGGAAATTCTGGGACTTCATGGGTAACAAAGTCGGAACCATCAGATTTTAGAGACTCTACAGTACCAGGTGATGATTTTACAAGAGGTCAGGCTTGGTATGACCTTATAATTGCTGTAGATCCTTCAGATGCAAATAAAATTTATGTTGGAGGTATAAATACTTTCAAAAGTGATAATGGAGGAATTCTTTGGACAAAAACCTCAAGCTGGGATAGTTTTTATGATAATACTGTTAGCTATGTTCATGCAGACATACATAATATAGTATTTAGACCAAATAATGATGAATTAATCGTTGCAACAGATGGTGGAATATTTTATTCTCCAGATAACTCTAATAACCAAACTAAAACAGGTTTTGTACCAAGGAATTTAAATTTTAATATAACACAATTTTACTCTGGTGCTATAGATCCAATTAATAAAGATGGTTTTTTAGGAGGAGCTCAAGATAATGGAACTAATTATTTCTCTGAACCAAATATAAGTTTAACATCAGAATTATTAGGAGGAGATGGTGGTTTTTCTTTTATAGATCAAACAGCTACAGATGGTACAGATGGAATTTACTATTTAGCATCAACTCAAAGAAATGTTACTTATCTATATGACTTTTCTAAAAACCCAACTTCCTTTGTAAGTTTAGTAAATAATTCTAATAGTGGAAGTTTTATCAATTCTTCGGATTATGATGATGAAAATAATATTTTCTATTCTTATGATAGTTCTAATATAATTACAAGAGCAAAATTAAAACCAGACAACCAAGATCAAGGTAGTGGTAATAACTTTTTAGGAGTTAAAGATTCAATTAAAGATAATATATTTTTCGGTGCAGAAGTTTCACATATTAGAGTTTCTCCATATAATAAAAACAATAGAAAAGTGTTTTTTGGAACAGTTACAAGTAGAATATTAAAAATGGACACAACAGACGATTCTTTTGTTGTAGTAAAACCTCCAATTGGTGTTTTTGGAACAGTTTCTTGTATCGAAATTGGTGCATCTGAAGATGAGATTTTAATTACTTATTCTAATTATGGTATAAGAAGTGTATATTACACTGTTAATGGTGGGCAAAACTGGAAAAATGTCGAAGGAAATTTACCAGACATTCCTGTAAGATGGGCATTATTTAACCCTTTAAATAGAAAAGAAGTTATTTTAGCAACAGAAGTAGGAATTTGGAAAACAGAAGATGTTACAGCAAGTTCTGTAGTTTGGGAACCAGCATCTACAGGAATGGGAAATGTAAGGGTAGATATGTTGCAATATAGAGCATCAGACAATTTGGTACTTGCAGCTACTCATGGAAGAGGAATGTTTACAACAAACTTTACAGATGGAACTGCTTCTATAGACGATGTTTTAACTGATAAAAAAGTATTTACAATATATCCAACTATTTCAAATGGAAACTTTACAGTGTTTGCTAAAAATAGCTTAGGAAAATCAAAAATAAATATTTTCGATATTTCTGGAAGGCAAGTTTATAAATCTAGTATCGATTTTACTTCTAAAGAAAAACAAGAAGTTTCTGTAAATTTAAATGTGGGAATTTATATCGTAAATGTTGTGGATGAAAACAATAAGAAATCATCAAATAAAATTATTATAAAATAGTTTAAAAACTATTTAAACCTCATAAAAAAGACGCTTAAAAGCGTCTTTTTTTATGAATAAGAATTTAGTAAATTAGTTAAGCTTTTAGGATCTATACCAATAGTATGTTGTAATTGGGTAACAGTTCCATGCTCAATAAAATAATCTGGAATGCCTAACATTTTTATTTTATGTAGATAATTATTCTCTGACGCAAATTCTAAAATCGAAGAGCCAAAACCACCTTTAATAGTTCCATCTTCTACAGTAATTATAGAACTATGGTTTGCAAAAATTTCTTCCAACAAATCTTTATCTAAAGGTTTTACAAAACGCATATCGTAATGAGAAAATATTGAAATTTCTGAAACCAGCTCTAAAGCTTCTGTAATATTTTCTGAAATCGTTCCAATGGTTAGAATAGCAATTTTGTTACCTTTTTGTAAGCAAATTCCTTTTCCAATTTCAATATCTTCAAAAGATTTTTGCCAATTTAATAATTTACCAGTTCCTCTTGGATAGCGAATTGCAATCGGGTTTTCTAATCCTTTTTGAGCTGTAAATAAAATATTTCGTAATTCAATTTCGTTTCTTGGTGCAAATACAATTAAATTAGGAATACAACGTAAATATGCCAAATCGAAAACTCCATGATGTGTAGCCCCATCTTCACCCACCAAACCTGCTCTATCTAAACAGAAAATTACAGGTAGATTTTGTAAAGCAACATCGTGTATTACTTGATCGTAAGCACGTTGTAAAAATGTGGAATAAATATTACAAAAAGGAATTAAACCTTGGGTTGCCATTCCTGCAGCCAAAGTAACTGCATGTTGTTCTGCAATACCAACATCAAAAGTTCTATTAGGAAATTTTTCAATCATAAACTTCAGAGAACTTCCTGTTAACATAGCTGGTGTAATTCCGACAATTTTATCGTTTTTTTCTGCTAATTCAACTAATGTTTTTCCAAAAACATCTTGGTATTTTGTATATAAACTTACATCTTTTTTTATACGTTCTCCAGAAATTTTATCGAATTTCCCTGGAGCATGATATGTTACTTGATCTTCTTCAGCTTGCTGTAAACCTTTTCCTTTTGTAGTAATAATATGTAAAAATTTTGGGCCTTTTACAGATTTTAAACGTTCTAATTCTAATAGTATTTTCGGTAAATTATGTCCGTCAATTGGGCCAGAATAATCAAAATTTAACGCTTTTATAATATTGTTTTGAGCTGCTAATTTCCGATCCGTTTTTACCTTCGTTAGATACTCTTTTAAAGCTCCAACAGAAGGATCTATTCCAATTGCATTATCATTTAAAATAATTAACAAATTTGCATTGGAAACTCCTGCATGGTTTAAGGCTTCAAATGCCATTCCACTTGCAATAGAAGCATCTCCAATAACAGCAATGTGGTGTTTTTTTGTTTCTCCTTTTAAATTGGAAGCAATTGCCATTCCTAAAGTTGCAGAAATAGAAGTAGAAGAATGGCCTACTCCAAAAGCATCAAACTCACTTTCTTTTCTTGTAGGAAAACCAGCAATTCCACCAAATTGTCTATTGGTATGAAAAATTTCTTTTCTTCCGGTTAAAATTTTATGTCCATAAGCTTGGTGTCCAACATCCCAAACTAACAAATCGTTTGGTGTATCAAATAAATAATGGAGTGCAATTGTTAATTCTACCACTCCTAAACTTGCTCCTAAATGTCCTTCTTTTGTAGCAACAATATCAATAATAAATGCGCGCAATTCTTTTGCTAATTGTGGCAATTGTTCTGAATTTAATTTTCTTAAATCTTCAGGGTTTGATATATTGTTTAACAAATTTTTCATTTGGCTACAAAAATACAACAACAAATTTTGTGTCCATAAAAAAGGACGGTTAAGAATTACAAATCTATCGTAAAAAAATTACTTAATTTTACTAAAAATGTAAATTACAAATGATACAGCCTTTTGACGATATTTATTTTATGAAAAAAGCTTTACAAGAAGCAGAAACTGCTTTCGATAAAGGTGAAATTCCAGTAGGTGCAATTATTGTTTTAAAAGATCAAATTATTGCAAGAGCTCATAATTTAACGGAAACTTTAAACGATGTAACTGCGCATGCAGAAATGCAAGCATTTACATCTGCCGCAGATTTTTTAGGTGGCAAATATTTAAAAGATTGTGTGTTATATGTTACTTTAGAACCTTGTCAAATGTGTGCTGGGGCTAGCTATTGGGCTCAAATTGGTAAAATTGTTTATGGAGCTTCTGAACCAGAAAGAGGTTTTATAAATTTAAATACAAAGTTGCATCCAAAAACAAAAGTGGTTAATGGTATTTTAGAAAACGAATGCTCCCAACTTTTAAAACGCTTTTTTATTGAAAAACGAAATTTGAATTAGTGTTAAAAATTGTTAATGTTTTAACAATTATTACTTTCAAAATTTGATATGTAGTTTGTTTTAGAGAACTTTAGCTTTTTATATACTAAAAAACAATCAAACTTCTTAAAATGAAAAACTTATTACTATCTATGGTGCTTGTGTTTGCTACATTTATAAATTCTGCACAAGAAACACCTAAACCAGATTACAGAGCTGCCGCTAAATACTCTCCAAAAAATTTGGCTAAAATGGTACACTCTACAAGCGTTAGACCTCATTGGCTAAAAAAGGGAAACCGTTTTTGGTATCAATATAAAACATCAGAAGGGTCTAATTATTATTTAGTGGATGCAGATAAAAAATCGAAAAAAACGCTTTTTGATAATGTAAAAATGGCAAAATGGTTAACGGAAATCACAAAAGATCCATATGATGCGAAACATTTACCTCGTTTTAATTTCAAATTTAACGAAGCAGAAAATGCCATTCGTTTTCGAGTAACTTCTACTGAAGAAGTTGAGGTGGAAGAAGATAAAAAGGAAGTTAAAAAAGACTCTCTTTCGACTAAAAAAGATTCTACATCTGTAAAAAAGGCAAAAAAGAAAAAGCCTAAAATGGAGAAGAAAGTCTATCATTTAGAATATAGATTAGGTGGAAATAGTTTAAAAATTATCGATACTAAAAAGCCAGAAAAGAAACCTTGGGAACGTTGGGCAAATGTTTCTCCAGATAGTACAATCGTTTTATACTCTAAAAATTTCAACCTTTATTGGATGGATAAAAAGAACTTTAAAAAGTTTATTAAAGACGAAAAAGACACAACAGTTGTAGAAAACCAATGGACAAAAGATGGTGAAGAAAACTTTGGTTATGGAGGTGGTTCTAGAGAAGACAATGTTGATAAAGAAAAAAATAAGGACAAGAGAAAAGGAATTTGGGGAACTTGGTCTCACGATTCTAAGAAGTTTGTTTTTCAAAAATCAGATTCTAGACATATTAAAGATTTATGGGTAATTAACTCAACAGGTAAAAAAAGACCAACTTTAGAAACTTATAAATATCATATGCCAGGAGAGCAGGAATATTATAAATCAGAATTATTAATTTTCGATATTCCTTCTAAATCTCATGTAAAAGTTGCACTAGACACAGTTCGTCAACAAAGTATTTCTGTTTTTAGAGCGCCAAGAAAAAAGTCGAGTTTCGACGATGATTTTAGACCATCTTTATTGCTTTCAAAAAAAGGGAAAGTATATTTTAGTGTAATTTCTAGAGATCGTAAAAAGTACGATGTTTGTGTTGCAGACATTAATACTGGAGAATATAAAACATTAATTGAAGAACGTTTTAATACGTATATAGAATCTCGTCCGTTAATTTTATTTAATAACGAAACAGAAATGTTGCATTGGGCAGAACGCGATGGTTGGGCACATTTTTATTTATATGATTCAAATGGAAACTTAAAAAACCAAGTTACAGAAGGCGATTATCATGTGGATGGTTTTGAAGGTTTAGATGAAAAATCGAGAACACTTTATTTTACAGCAAATGGTGTCAATAAAAAACAAGATCCTTACTATGCACATAGTTATAAAATCAATTTAAATGGAAGTGGAATGAAAGTTCTAAATCCTGGAGATTTTACTACAAATACGAATATGTCCGATTCAAATAAGTATTTTGTAAATAATTATTCGCGTGTAAATACTGCTCCAAAATCTGAGTTAAGAGATACTAATGGGCGAAAAGTTTTAGATTTAGAAACTACAGATTTATCTCAATTAATGGCTTCTGGTTATAAATTTCCAACTCCATTTAAAGTAAAAGCAGACGATGGAATTACAGATATTTACGGAGTAATGTACACACCTTTTCAAATGGATTCCACAAAAGTATATCCGTTATTAGAATATGTATATCCAGGTCCACAAACAGAAGCTGTAAACAAATCTTTTTCTTATAGAATGGATCGTTTAGATAGAATGGCACAAGTTGGTTTTGTGGTAATTACCCTAGGAAATAGAGGAGGTCATCCAGACAGATCTAAATGGTACCACAATTACGGTTATGGAAACTTACGTGATTATGGTTTGGCAGATAAGAAATATGTAGCACAACAATTAGCAAATAAGCACAAGTTTATCGATATCGAAAAAGTAGGAATTTACGGTCATTCAGGAGGTGGTTTTATGTCTACAGCTGCAATGTTGGTATATCCAGATTTCTTTAAAGCTGCAGTTTCTTCTGCAGGAAATCACGATAATAATGTGTATAATTCTTGGTGGAGTGAAACGCATCATGGAGTAAAAGAAGAGATTGACGAGAAAGGAAAAATTTCTCATAAATATAAAATTGATGACAACCAATCTTTAGCAAAAAACCTAAAAGGACATTTAATGTTAATCCATGGAGATATGGATAACAACGTAAATCCTGCAGGAACAATTAGAATGGCTAACGAATTAATAAAAGCACACAAGCGTTTTAAATTTATGATTATGCCAGGACAAAGACATGGTTTTGGAAACATGACTGAATATTCTTTCTGGTTAAGAGCAGATCATTTTAGTAAATATTTATTAGGTGTGGAAGCCACAGAAGTGGACAATATGTTCATGAATTTAGACAAACCAATGAATAGATAACCTATTGTTAACTGAAAATTTAATATTGAAAACTCTGAAGTAAAATTCAGAGTTTTTCTTTTTTAAATATGAATAACTTATTTTTGATAAAAACTCAGCAATATGACTACAGATAGAAAAAACGGAAGCTTATATACCAACATAAATAACAAAATTGCAACCATAGAATTTGGGCATCCTGCAAGCAATTCTTTTCCAAGTGAATTGTTAGATCGATTAACCAAAGAGTTAATTGCTGTTGGAAATAATGGAGATGTTTCTGTAATTATTTTAAAATCTGAAGGAGAAAAAGCCTTTTGTGCAGGTGCTTCTTTTGATGAATTAGTGGCAATTTCTAATTTAGAAGAAGGAAAACAATTTTTCTCTGGTTTTGCAAATGTGATAAACGCAATGAGAACTTGTGGGAAATTAATTATTGGAAGAATTCAAGGTAAAACTGTTGGTGGTGGCGTTGGTTTGGCTTCTGCTTGCGATTATGTTTTGGTAACAGAAAATGCATCAATAAAATTGTCTGAATTCACCATAGGAATTGGACCTTTTGTAATAGAACCAGCAGTTACAAGAAAAATAGGGGTTTCAGGAACTGCAGAATTGACTTTAGATGCAAGTAATTGGAAAAACGCCTATTGGGCAAAAGAAAAAGGTTTGTACGCAAAAGTTTTTGAAACTATAAAAGAATTAGATGAAGAAGTCGAAATTTTATCAGAAAAATTGGCTTCTTACAATCCTAAAGCTTTAGCAGAAATGAAAAAAGCGTTGTGGAGAGGTACTGAAAACTGGAACAATTTATTAGCAGAAAGAGCTGCAGTTTCTGGGGAATTGGTATTGTCTGATTTTACTAAAAAAGCATTAGGAAAATTTAAAAAGTAGTCTTGTGAAAATAGTTTCAACAAATATTGGAAAACGAAGAGAGGTAGATTGGAAAGACAAAAAAATAGACACAGGAATTTTTAAATTTTCTGTTGATAAACCAATCTTTTTAGATACTGAAGATGTTAAGGGTGATGAGATTTCCGATAGAGAAAATCACGGAGGAATTCTGCAAGCTATTTATGGATATTCTCTAAAACATTACGATTTTTTTAAACCACTTCATCCAAATTTAGATTGGCAATTAGGAATGTTTGGAGAAAACTTAACAATTGACAATTTAGAGGAAACCAAAATTCATCAAGGTGATACTTTTAAAGTTGGTGAAGCTATTTTAGAAGCAACTGTGCAAAGAAATCCTTGTTATAAATTAGGAATTCGTTTTAATGACATGAAAATCGTAAAACAATTCTGGAATACAACAATGTGTGGCGTTTATTTTAAAGTGATACAAACTGGTTTTGTTAAAGCTGGTGATGAATTCATCCAAATAAAAAGTTGTCCAGAAAATCCAACAATTGCAGATTTGTATGTTGCTAAACGAACTGAAAAGGGAGTGTAGTTTTGTCTGTCATTTCGACCTTGTGGAGAAATCTCAACACAGCAATAATTTAGATTTCTCAATTCCACTGCGTTTCATTCGAAATGACAGTAAAAATGTCATTTCGACCTTGTGGAGAAATCTTTATCTTTATGCTTTATGAAAAAAACAATAGGAACACATAATTATTAAGTTTACATAATAACGAATAAGAATAAAACAGTTTTGTATTTAGGTTTTACAAATAATTTAAAAGATAGACTCTACTACCACTCACATCCTGAAGCTAATTCTAAACATTTTTCTCATAAATATAATTGTAAATATTTAATTTATTTCGAACATTATCAAGATGTTGAAATTGCAATTAATAGAGAAAAACAAATAAAAAAATGGAATAGAAAGAAAAAAGAATTTTTAATTTCCACAAAAAATCCTGATTGGAATTTTTTAAATGATGAGTTATAGGTTTTCGACAACACTACTTGTTTTTTAAGCTAATTTCTGTTAAAAGATTTTTCGACTACACTGCGTTTCGCTCAAAATGACATTCGAATGTCATTTCGACCTTATGGAGAAATCTTCATCACGTAATAATTTAACTTTTTACTTTATTTATTTTAAATTACAAATAATTTTTTTCTAATTTTTGTATATTAATTTATCAATAAAGATTTTTCGACTTCACTGCGTTTCGCTCAAAATGACATTCGTTTGTCATTTCGACCTTGTGGAGACATCTCGAATTCCAACTTGATTTTTAAGATTTTAAGATTTCTCAATTTCACTGCATTTCATTCGAAATGACAAATAGATATTTCTAAAGTAATAAACTCTTTTTCTTCCTCTCCAAAAAATCCTTTTCCAAATTATTAGACACTTTTTCTAAAGCAGTATCAATAAATTTTAAAGCTTCTTTTTTATTGTTTGTTTTAGCAAAATAATCTGCTTTTGCGCCATAAAATAAATACGAACGTTGTGCTAAATCATCAGGATTTATTTGTTCGAAATAATAATTGGCTTTTATATAGTTTTCACTTTGTAAACAGACAACAGCCATAGTTAATAAATAGGAAGTGGAAGGTTGTATTTTGTGTAAACATTTGTAATAATTCAAAATTTTATTCCAATCTGTTTGTTCGAAATTAGGCGCTTTTATATGTTCTGCAACAATTGCAGCTTCATAATGGTATCTTGAGAATTGTGATGTTTCAACAGCTTTATTCATCATCATATTTCCTAATTGAATCATAGGAAAAGACCATTTATTTCTATCTTGATTTTTTAAATCTAACAACTCATTTTCAGTATTAATTTTTGCATCTAATCTTGCAGAATGAAAACACATGAGCGCAAACAAAGCATAACTTTCAGGAATTTGAGAGTGTTTATTTTTCAACAACATTTTACACAATCGAATGGCTTCTCCACACAATTCTTTTTGTACTAAAATCTCTTTTTTATTGGAATGAAAACCTTCATTAAAAATAAGATAAATAACATTTAAAACGCTGTCTATTCTTTCAGGAAGTTGTTTTCCTTGTGGAATCTTGAAGGCTAAATTTGTTTTTTTAATCGTTTTTTTGGCTCTTAATAACCGCTTTTTAATGGTTTCCTCTTTAGTTAATAAAGCCGATGCAATTTCTTTGGTACTAAAACCAGCAATGGTTTTTAGGGCAAATACAATTTGGTCTTTAGGGTCTAATTTTGGGTGACAAGCAGTAAAAATCATTCGAAGTTGAGCGTCTTCTATTTCTGCATCTAAAAAAAGTTCCTCTGTTGCAATAGAATCAAAACCTGCTTTAATTTCTGGAATGAGTTTTTGTTCCGATTTTAGTTTTCTAAAAATATCTAAAACTCTATTTTTTGCAGCTTTTGTTAGCCAAGCTTCAGGATTTTCTGGCTGTTCTTTTCGCCAAGAAATACTTGCTTTTAGAAAAGTATCTTGCACAGCATCTTCGATAATTTCCAGATTTGAGAGTCCGAAAATTCGAGTTAAAACAGAAACCATCTTTCCACTATGATATCGAAAAAGATGGTCTATGAGTTTCGTTTCCATTAATGATCAAATACCATAACTTCTCTAATTTCTACATAAGAGCCTAAATCGTAATCTGGAAAATCTTTTGCAATTTCTTCAACTGCATCAAAATCTTTGGCAGAAACTGTATAATAACCACCAACAATTTCTTTCAATTCTGTAGATGCAATGTCTTTAGCTGTTTTTTCAACACCAGAAATACGTCTTATTTTGGAAGTTAAGGCTTCACCTTCATGTTTAATTCCTGCAGCATCCATTTTCTGGCTCCAAGCAAACCATTTTCCCATTCTGTTTTGCATTTCTTCTGGAGAAAGCCCTAAATCAGCATAATCTTCGCCGATAAAAATCATCATAAATTGTTTCATAATCTAAAGTTTTTAAGTTTATACTATTAAGACGTTTGTCAAAATTAAAAAGGGGACACTTTTTTAGTTTTTTATTAAAAATCCTAATAAAAGTTTTTAAATGATGAGCTATAGATTTTTCGACTACACTGCGTTTCGCTCAAAATGACATTCTGCTGTCATTTCGACCTTGTGGAGAAATCTTAACTCAATATCTTCTAAACAGTCTCCTCTTTTTTATGCAGAAACCTCGTTAATTTCATAGATAAATCTAACAAAATAATTTTTGCATTTCCATTTCTTTCAATGTGATACATGGCATCATTTAGTTCTTTTTCTATCTCTAAAATATTTCCAGCATGTACAAAAGGTGCAAATTTAGACAAATCGAAACCTGTTTTTGTTTCCATAAAAACCAACTGATCAGACTTATAGTTCAGTAATAAAGCTTGTCTAAAAAATTGCAAACAATATTCTAAAAAACGTTTTTGAGTTTCACGTCCGGTTTTTGCAATCGTGTCCGACCAAGAAATTAATTGTTGTACCACAGAAGCATTTCCTTTGGCTCTAAAAGCTGTTCTTATCCAGGCAATAAACCATTCTTCGAAAACCAAATCAGAAGAATCGTTGTGTAATAAATGAATGGCTTTGTTGTAATTTCCTTCAGCTTGGTGCGCAATTGTTGCAGCTTCACTTTCTGAGCAATTTTCTCTTTCTACCAAAGCTTTTGCAATATCTTGTTCTGCTAAAACAGGAAAATGCAACGCTTGACAACGCGATTTTATGGTATTTATAATCTGCTCTTCATTTTCTGTTATTAAAATGAAAACAGTTTTGTTTGGCGGTTCTTCAATCAGTTTTAATAATTTGTTGGCAGCAGCAATGTTCATTTTTTCTGCCATCCAAATAATCATCACTTTAAAACCACCTTCGTAAGATTTTAGTTTTAGCTTTTTTACAACATCTTCAGCTTCATCAACTCCAATATTTCCTTGTTTATTTTCTACGCCAATATGTTGCAACCAATTAAATAAACTAGCATAAGGTTGTACGCTTAAGAAATCTCGCCATTCTTCTAAATACAAATTACTTATAGGATGTTTTTTTACGCTATCGCTTGTGGTTACAGGAAACGCAAAATGCAAATCTGGATGTTGCAATTTATTACACTTGATGTTACAAGCTTCAGCATCATCAGAAAAATTACATAATAAAAATTGTGCATAGGCAATTGCCATTGGCAAAGTTCCACTTCCTTCTTTTCCTACAAACAATTGCGCATGTGGAATTCTGCCATTTTCTGCAGAAACTTGCAAGTGGTTTTTAATATGTTCTTGACCTATAATTTGGTTGAAAAGCATTTACAAATATAAAATTTGTTATGCAGAATTTCATCAATTTTAGAGAGCAATCTTTTAAATTATGAATTCAAGGTAGAAATAAATCAATACTACGCAAACGTTAACTTAACTTTTTATATTTCAACTTTCTAAAAACTAAAGAAAAAGGTATTTTTGTGAAAATACTAAAGACTAAAAATGAAAACACTAAAAGATTTTAATTTCGAAAATAAAAAAGCGATTATTCGTGTAGATTTTAACGTGCCTTTAAATGATAAATTTGAAGTAACAGATACTACTAGAATTCAAGCTGCAAAATCTACTATTATAGATATTTTAGAACAAGGAGGAAGCTGTGTATTAATGTCTCATTTAGGTCGTCCAAAAGGTTTTCAAGAAGAATTTTCTCTGAAGCACATTGTAAAATCGGTAGTAGATATTATTGGTTGCAACGTAAAATTTGTGGAAGATTGTGTTGGAGATAAAGTTGAAGAAGCAGTTGCTAATTTAGAAGCTGGAGAGATTTTATTATTAGAAAACTTACGTTATTATCCTGAAGAAACAAAAGGTGATGTTGCGTTTGCAGAGAAATTATCGAAATTCGGAGATATTTATGTAAATGATGCTTTTGGAACCGCTCACAGAGCACATGCATCAACCACAATTATTGCACAATTTTTTGATGGTAATAAATGTTTCGGAAACTTATTAGCAAGAGAAATAGAAAGTATAGATAAGGTTTTAAACAACTCAGAAAAACCAGTATTGGCAATTTTAGGAGGTGCAAAAGTATCGTCTAAAATTACAGTTATCGAAAATATTTTAGATAAAGTAGACCATTTAATTATTGGTGGTGGAATGAGTTTCACTTTTATAAAAGCACAAGGTGGAAAAATAGGAAATTCTATTTGTGAAGATGATAAACAAGAGTTGGCTTTAGATATTTTAAAGCAAGCAAAAGCAAAAGGAGTAGAAGTTCATATTCCTGTAGACGTTGTTGCTGCAGACGATTTTTCTAACGATGCAAATACACAGATTTTAGACATTAATCAAATTCCTGATGGTTGGGAAGGAGTTGATGCTGGACCAAAATCAAGAGAGATTTTTGATGATGTTGTAAACAAGTGTAAAACGATTTTATGGAATGGACCTTTAGGTGTTTTTGAAATGGAATCTTTTGCAGCAGGTACAATTGCATTAGGACATTCAATAGACAAAGCAACTAAAAATGGTGCATTTTCTTTAGTTGGTGGTGGAGATTCTGTTGCAGCAGTAAAACAATTTGGTTTTGCAGATAAAGTAAGCTACGTTTCTACTGGAGGAGGAGCTATGTTAGAAATGTTAGAAGGAAAAAGTTTACCTGGAATTGAGGCAATTTTAAAATAAAGAAAAATTTTAATCTTCCAAAAAGGAAGAAACACTCAAGTGAAATAGTATATTTTTCTTGAATATAATTTATTCTTATAAGCGTATAATTTTTTAAATTATACGCTTATTGTTTTTAATAGACATAAGTTTTAATTTAGCAATTAGTTTAAAAAACAGTTACACAATTAAACAAACAAACGATTACACAACAAAATGAAATACACAAAACTCCCAAATACCGATATAAAAGTTAGCAAAATATGTTTAGGAACCATGACTTGGGGAAACCAAAATACCCAAGAAGAAGGTTTCGAACAAATGGATTTTGCTTTAGAACAAGGTGTTAATTTCTTTGATACTGCAGAATTATATTCTGTTCCTGCAACTCCAGAAACGTATGGAGCAACAGAAAAAATTATCGGAAATTGGTTTGCTAAAACTGGAAATAGAGAAAAAGTAGTTTTGGCAAGTAAAATTGCTGGTGGTGGAGATTATACAAAACACATTAGAGAAGGTGGTTTGAATAAGAAAAACATTAAAGAAGCAATTGAAGGAAGTTTAAAACGTTTGCAAACAGATTATATCGATTTGTATCAATTACATTGGCCAAATAGAGGTGTAAATGTTTTCGGTACAAGAGATTTTCCAACAGATACTGCAAAAGATGAAGTTGAAAACTATTTAGAAATCATTCAAACTTTAAATGATTTAATACAAGAGGGAAAAATTAGACAATATGGTTTGTCGAACGAAACTCCTTGGGGAACTATGAAATATATGCAAACAGCTGAATTAAATAAATTGGCAAGACCAATTACAATTCAGAATTCATATTCTATGATTCATAGAGGTTATGAAGCAGGAATGAGTGAGGTTTCTTTAAGAGAGGATATTGGTTTGTTAGCCTATTCTCCTTTAGCACAAGGTGTTTTATCTGGAAAATATTTAGATGGAAACTTACCAGAAGGCGCAAGAGGAACTTTATTTCCACGTTTTGTTGCACGTTATATGGGTGATGGTTCTTTGGAAGCTGTAAAAAGATACGAAGCAATTGCAAAAAAAGCTGGAATTACATTATCGGAAATGTCTTTGGCGTTTGTAAATCAATTGCCATTTGTAACCAGTAATATTATTGGTGCTACAAAAATTAGTCAATTAAAAGAAAATATAGGTAGCATTAACATCGATTTATCAGAAGAAACTTTAAAAGAAATTGAAGAAGTTCATAAAGATATTCCTAATCCTGCGCCTTAATTTAGTTAGCAGTTTTTTAGTATTCAGTTGTCAGTCAAATAAAAATCCGATAAAAATTTAATTTTCATCGGATTTTCTTTTTTGTCATTCCTGAACAAACAGAATTTTTTTTTAACCTCTTATAATTCTTGTTTTAATGTTTTTGTTTCTTTTCAGAATCCACCAACTTCAAAGAACTTGCAACAAATCTTCCATCAACAACTTCGCCAGTAATTTCTCCTTTACGAACTACGTTACAAAAACCGATTTTCTCATCATGAGCATCTCCAAAATCGTCGATATTAAAACCATCAACAAAATAAGCTTTATCGTCTAAACGAACCGCTAAACTGCACCCATCTTCAGAATCTAAATCAAATTGACATTGTCCACATGAAACTTCTGCAACTTGTGTTACTTCTTTCTTATTTCCACAAGAAAAAGCAATCATAAATAGGGATAAAAAAAGTAATTTTTTCATAATTATATATTTAAATTATTTTCGAACTTCCAACTGAATACTTTCTACTTTTTAGAGCTCCAAGAATCACGTAATCCAACAGTTTTATTAAAAACCAATTTATCGGTAGTAGAATCATCATCAACATTAAAATACCCCAAACGTTGAAACTGAAAACGCTCGCCAATTTCTGCAGTTTGTAAACTTGGCTCTAAATAAGCATTAATAATCTCTAAAGAATCAGGGTTAATAAATTCCATATAATCTTTGTCTTTATGCGAATCTGGTGCTTCATCTAAAAACAACCTGTCATACGCTCTCACTTCTGCATTAATAGCGTGTTTAGCAGAAACCCAATGCAAAGTACCTTTTACTTTACGTTTACTTTCTTCAGTATCCATTCCAGATTTTGTTAATGGATCATATGTACACTGAATTTCAGTAATATTTCCATCTGCATCTTTTGTACAACTTTCAGCTTTAATATAATACGCATTTTTTAAACGCACTTCACTTCCTAATTTCAAACGGAAAAACTTCTTATTTGCTTCCTCTCTAAAATCTTCTCTTTCTATATAAATCTCTCTAGAAAATGGAACTTCTCTGCTTCCAAAACCTTCTTCATAATCGTTATAATTGGCATCTAACATTTCTTCTTTTCCTTCAGGATAATTTGTGATTACCACCTTTACAGGATCTAAAACTGCCATTACTCTTTTTGCAGTTTTATTTAAATCTTCACGGATTTTAAACTCTAAAAGCGCGACATCAATTATATTTTCACGTTTAGAAACACCAACTGTTTCTACAAAACTTCTAATAGAAGCAGGTGTGTAACCACGTCTTCTTAATCCAGAAATTGTTGGCATTCTTGGGTCGTCCCAACCAGAAACGATTCCGTTTTCAACTAAAGTCAACAATTTACGTTTGCTCATAATTGTGTAACTCAAATTCAAACGAGAAAATTCACGTTGTTTTGGCGGATTTGGGTACGAATCTTTACTATATTCATACACATTATCTCTAAACCAATTGTATAATTCTCTGTGAGGTTTAAACTCTAAAGAACACAAAGAATGCGAAATTTGCTCTAAATAATCACTTTCTCCATGCGTCCAATCGTACATTGGATAAATACACCAATCAGAACCAGTTCTGTGATGATCTTTAAACATAATTCTGTACATTAATGGATCTCGCATTAGCATGTTATCGCTTGCCATGTCTATTTTTGCACGTAAAGTATGTTCTCCTTCTTTAAATTTTCCATCTTTCATTCCTTGAAACAATTCCAAGTTTTCTTCCACAGATCTATTGCGAAAAGGACTGTTTGTACCAACTTGAGTTGGCGTTCCTTTTTGTAAGCGCATTTCTTCAGATGTTTGAGAATCTACATACGCTTTACCATCTTTTATCAATAAAACTGCCCAGTCATATAATTGCTGAAAATAATCTGAAGAATAACATTCTTCCGCCCATTTATAGCCCAACCAAGAAACGTCATTCTTAATAGCATCTACATATTCCTGCTCTTCTTTTGCAGGGTTTGTATCATCGAAACGCAAGTTTACAGGCGCATTATATTTCTGCCCTAAACCGAAACTAATACCGATTGCTTTTGTATGACCAATATGTAAATATCCATTTGGTTCTGGTGGAAAACGGAACCGTAAATTCTCTTTTGGCATTCCATTAGCCAAATCCTCTTCAATAATTTGCTCTAAAAAATTGAGCGATTTCTTCTCTTCAGACATTGTTTTAATTGAAAAAATTAGAACACAAAATTACGCAAAATACTTGATTGCTATTGAGAGTTTTGTAACAAAATTAGATTTTATGCTACTAATAAATAAACACCAATTATTATGAGCGATCAAATTAGAAATTACACGTGTCCGAAATGCAATTGCAAAACCTATAAATTAGGACAAATGCGTGCAACTGGCGGAACGTTATCAAAAATTTTCGATGTTCAAAATCAGAAATACACCAGCGTAACATGCGAACTTTGTACCTACACAGAATTTTACAAAACCAAAACCAGCGCAATTAGTAACGTATTCGACTTTTTTACCAATTAATTTTAGGGCGTTCCCTTTCAGGTCGCGCTTTCCATTGTATCTTTTTATTTCAGAAAAGAAATAAAAAAGGATGTCATTTCAACTGCGAAGCACTCACGATTTCAAAAGAAATATTAAAGCATGAGTAATCGCTAACGCAGGCATTTTTACCAGTTAAAGTTTTCTAAAAGGAAGTTTTACTACTTATTTATTGTTGTATTTTTGCATTATTAAAAAATACATATGCCTTCCTTTTTATTAGATCACATAGCACTTTCAGTAAAAAATGTCGATGAATCTGTTGCTTTTTATCAAAAAGTCTTCCAACTTAAAGAAATTGAGAATACAGCATCTAATTCTAAAACAAGATGGCTCTCTTTAGGTGAAGGAAAGCAATTGCATTTAATTCCTCGTCCAAATTTAGAAGTTAAGACAAATAAAGCAGTTCATTTCGCTTTAGCAACTTCAGATCTAAAGACATTCATTCAACATTTAAAAGAATTAAAAATAGAATATTCCGATTGGAAAAATACAGCAAACAAAGATTATATAAGAAAAGACGGAATTCAACAATTTTATTTCCAAGACCCAAATGGCTATTGGATTGAAGTAAATAATGCTATTTAATAAAAACAATAACTTGTTTTTAAAGTAAATTTGCAAACAATGAAAAAAGAGGAAAAAAAACCAGATTTAGTCGTTTTTAATGAGGAAACACAAAAATACGATGCTTCTATAAAACCTTATGGAACATCCTCAAGTTCGCCAGTAATTAAACCATTAAATACTGCAAGTTGGAAAAATGACGGAATTCAGCGAGTAAACAAACAACTAAAATCGAAGTTCGACGAGGTTAAAAAAGAGTACGAATCTTTAATGGAAAAGTTTCAGTATAACGATTTAATTTACAATGCTAAATTTAGTTTCGAGCCAATTTTTGGAGAAAATTATCATTTATACAATAACAAAAATGGCGAACCATTTTTGTCTATTATAGAACCAGAACAATGCAGTTTTGAGTATTTAGGATCATTCAGACTAAATACCGATAAAATGTGGGAAAAAATAGAATCAACTTCAAATCAAGAAGAATAAATGGGAATTATAAAAGTAAATAATATAAAACTCTACGCTTTTCACGGCTGTTTAGAAGAAGAAGCAAAAATTGGAAGTGAGTATAGAGTAGATGTCGAAGTAAAAGCCAATCTAAAAAAATCTGCAAAAACAGACGATTTAGCAGATACTGTAGATTATGTTCATTTAAATTATATTGTAAAAGAAGAAATGGCAATACGTTCGGAGTTATTAGAGCAAGTTGCACAACGAATTTTAGATCGTTTTTTTAGAGAAATAAGAATGATAAAAAAAGCAACAGTTTCAGTTTCTAAAATTAACCCACCAATTGGGGGGAATGTAGAAGAAGTGGTAATAATTCTTACCAAAAAACGATGAACTTAAATCAAATTACGGTTCCATCATTAGATTTAGAAAAATCGATTCTTTTTTATCAAAAGTTAGGTTTAGAGTTAATTGTTGAAGCTTTACCAAATTATGCAAGATTTGTTTGTCCCAATGGAGGCTCTACTTTTTCAATTCATAAAGTTAAAGAACTTCCTAAAGGAGACGGAATTTATATCTATTTTGAATGTGAAAATTTAGACAAAAAAGTAGATAGTTTAATTGAAGAAGGAATTCAATTTGATAAAAAACCAGAGGATAAAAATTGGTTATGGAGAGAAGCAAGATTAAAAGATTTAGATGGGAATCAACTTATATTGTTTTATGGTGGAGAAAATAGAATAAATCCACCTTGGAAAATCAAAACATAAAAAAATACTTGCAATACTTGTAAATTTGCGTAAATTTGCAATCCGAATATAAAAGGTGTCTTGGCCGAGTGGCTAGGCAATGGTTTGCAAAACCATGTACAGCGGTTCGAATCCGCTAGACACCTCTAAAAACGTTTCAAGAAATTGAAACGTTTTTTTATTTGTAAAAACTTATTTTATTATCCTAAATTAGCAGTACACATAATAGATTTATATGAAACCACTTTTATTTAATATATGCTTGCTAATTACTGTTTGTTTTAATACAAGTTTATTAGCTCAAGAATTAGTAGCAGAAAAAGGTAGTTTTGGTGTGGATACTAAAAACAAAATAATTGTTTGGCATATTACAGATTTAGATGCTATAAAGACTGCAAATAAAAATGGGAATACTATAAAATTTAATAAAAACTATAAATTAAAAGAAACTACAATTCAAAGTCTTTCATACAAGAATAGTAGTGTAGTTTCAAACGAAGAAAATTACAAATTATACATTACCAAACTTCCGTTAGTTCATTTAACAGTAGATACTTCTAAAATGAGTAACGTTTTTAAATTACCATTTTATTTCACTTTTTTTAATGATAAAAATTATATTAAAAGCACTGGAGGTGTAAGATATCGTGGGAATTTATCTCTCTCATTTCCTAAAAAATCGTTCGATTTAGAGTTCTGGAAAGACAGCATTACTCGCGTGCAAAAAGATATAAAATTCGCTAACCTAAGGTCTGATGATGATTGGATTTTAGATGGTCTTTTTAACGAACCTTTGCGCTTACGATCTTTTGTTGCGACAAATTTATGGAACGAAATTCATAAACCTTACTACTTGAAAAAAGAACCTAAAGCAAAAAGTACTTTTAGAGTTAAATTCGTAGAGTTGTTTCAAAATAACACATATTATGGTATTTATCAACTCTCGGAATCTGTAGATAGAAAACAATTAAAGTTAAAAAAGAAAGAAAAAAACATAATTAAAGGCGAGTTATTTAAAGCAAACTCCTACAAAGGTGGGCCAGATTTTACGAAATCTCCTGAAAAATACGACGATAAAACAATATTTTGGAATGGTTGGGCAACTCGTTATCCATCAGATATTAATGAGTTTAGTTGGAAGAACTTAGCTGAATTTTCTAACTTAGTAGTTCATGGTTCTGATGAAGATTTTGTAAAAAATATAGAAAATAAGTTTCAACTTTCGAATGCCATAGATTATTATTTGTTCGTTAATTTACTAAAAACAACGGATAATTTAGGTAAAAATTATTATTTAGGAAAATACGATAAAAACGAACCGTATTTTTTTATTCCTTGGGATTTAGATGGTTCTTTTGGAGTTGTAATTGATGGATTAACAACTTTAGAAACTGATGGAGTTCTTCAAAATGGTCTTCTAAAGAGATTAATAGAAACGAATCCTAATGGTTATAAAGAAAAAGTAAAAAAAAGATGGACTGAATTAAGAGCCAAAGAATTTAGTAACGAAGCTTTGTTTTCTAACATTAATAAGATTTATAATCGTTTTACTGATGAAAAAATTTACGAGCGTGAACAATTAGTTTGGAAAAATAAATTAAATGAAACTTCAAATGAAGATCACTATAAATTTCTTGAAAAATGGTTAACAGAAAGGTTAATTTATCTTGATAATCAGTTTAATAAATTATAGAACTACTTTAAAGGTTTCTTTGTAAAGTTCGCATCAATTATAAATTCTTTATTATTTTCAATTAATAAACCTTGGGTTTTACTTGAAAATTTTTCTTTACCATGAATTACGTCGGTTTTAATTACTTTACCATTAAAATCTGTTGTTACATTTTTAACATGTGTGTGCCCAATAACAATCTTTTTTGCTTTATAATAATCTAAAACATTATTAAGTTCTAATGAAGTTATTTTCTCATAATTTCTTGTCTTAAAAAAAAGACCTCTATACCAAAAAGGTCCTTTGGAACCAAAGAGAAATTTAGTACTGCTGTTGCTGGTTTTTTTCTTATTTCGAAACTCTAAACGTGCAATATTATTTATCTTTCTTAAACTTAACTTAAAGTTTAATATATTAGGGTTTAAGCCTGCATGCACAAAAACAAAATCACCAATTTTTTCGATTATATTTTTTGTTCTTAACCATTTTCCTAGTTCAGAATTTGTAGAATACAGATATTTTAAAGCTTCTTTCTTCTTTTTAATTTGACTTATTTCTTGGGCGACTTTTAGGTATTTTTTGTGGTTATATCTGTAATCGCCATTAAAATTCATTATTTCATGGTTACCTAAGATAAAATGTACAATCCCATTTTGTTTTTTTGCTTGTTGCTCCAATTTGTAAATCAACCATAAAACTTGAGTTACATTTTTACCTCTATCAAAAAAATCTCCAACTAAAACTAAATGACCATCACCATAAATCCAATTATGGTTTTTATCAATTAATTTATTGGCAAATAAAAAACCTGAAAAGGCATTATAATTTCCTTCAATATCAGATATTACTACCATTTTTTTTGGTAAACTGTAGTTGGTTTTTGGAATACTATATTTATTTTTTAGTGAAATAGAAAATTTATCTTTTTCCTTATTATCAACACGAACAATTATGGAATCTTTATTAAATTTAGGGATTATAATTAGTCTATTTTTTGAATCTACTTGAAATAAAGTATCATTAATTATATAAGGCCCATCATTGCCTGAATATTTTGGTATACTTTTCTTTTTCTTCTTAATTTTAGCTTTATAAATACTATCTTTTTTTTGTAATTTCTGGGTGCTTTCTTTTTGCGCAAAACAGTTACTTTTAGAAATAAACAAAAAGAATATTACTAAGCAATGGAGAAATAGATAGTTTTTTTTTAAGAATTTAATGCCCATTAATTTTTTCAAGATTCAAAAATGATTTTTTTTGTGATTTTCAATTTTATAAAAATACATAGCTATTCACTTTAATTAAGTTTTTTGATGTTAAAATTTATGAAAATAAATAATTACTTAGAAAACAACATTAATTCTCTGCTAATTCTAATGAATCAATTTTTAAGATAATTAAAGCCTTATTTCAGGATTGGCCAAACAAAGAAGCCACTTTATTTTGGTATGTAAATAACGAATTTGTTATTGCAACAAAAGAGGTTCATAATATGGCAATAGATTCTACATTAGGAACTTATATAATTTCTGTTACCGATAATTTTGGGAATGAAATTCAGCATGAAATAACAGTAAAAGAGTAAAAGGTTTAAAGTTAATAAGTTACATTTCAACGAAATAAGAATGCCATTTATCGAAAAATAAGAGTTTTAATTTCTAATCTCTAATACTTTTGATGAACCAACTTTAAAACTACAAACAATGTTTTTACAAATTTTACCACCAGATCCAGTTTCTACAACAGAAAACTTTTTAGATACTCAATTGATATTGGTAGTTGCAGGACTTGCAATTAGCGTTTTCGTGATTTTAAAACTTTCTAAATTTTTAAGTAAACTTAAAATCAATAAAACAGCAGAAAAGCCTAGCTATACATCTTAAAGTATTAGATATTTCTTAACAGAAAATCATTATATTTTCTTCATCTTTGTAATCCACAAAATTTAAAACTTTGTGTTTTACGATTTTATAAATCATTAAATCTTTATTTTTATAAATAATTTTTAATGATTTTTAGTTTTATAAATATGAAGATTTATCCAATAGAAACAGGAAATTTTAAATTAGATGGTGGTGCCATGTTTGGCGTTGTTCCAAAAACAATTTGGCAAAAAACAAATCCTGCAGATTCCAATAATTTAATAGATATGAGTATGCGTTGCATGCTTATTGAAGATGGAAATCGATTAATTTTAATTGATACTGGTTTAGGTTCTAAACAATCAGATAAGTTTTACGGTTATTACTACTTATTTGGCGATTTTTCCTTGGATGATTCACTCAAAAAACTAGGTTTTCATAAAGACGATATTACCGATGTTTTTTTAACACATTTACACTTCGATCATTGTGGAGGAGTAATTGAAAGAAATAAAGAGGGTTTGTTAGTTCCTGCTTTTAAAAATGCAAAAGTTTGGTCTAACGACAATCATTGGAAATGGGCAACAGAACCAAATCCAAGAGAAAAAGCATCGTTTTTAAAGGAAAATATAAATCCAATAAAAGAGAGTGGTCAATTAAATTTTATTCATAGAAATGCAAAAGATCAAATAGGTTTCGATGTTTTGTTTATGGATGGTCATACAGAAAAACAAATGCTACCAAAACTGACTTATAAAGACAAAACTATTGTTTTTATGGCAGATTTATTACCAACAACTGGGCACATTCCTTTGCCATATGTAATGGGTTATGATACAAGACCTTTGCTAACCATTAAAGAAAAAGAAGTTTTTTTAAATGAAGCGGCAGATAATAATTACTTCCTTTTCTTAGAACACGATGCAAACAACGAAATTTGTACAGTACAGCATACAGAAAAAGGAGTTCGATTAAAAAACACACATAAATTTACAGACATATTTTAATAATAGAAAAGAGAGATGAGAGTATTAAAACCAATTATTTTTACAGCTGCAGCTGGTATTTTTTTAGCAAGTTGTAAAACTTCAGTATCCACAATTCCAGTTCCTAGTGGAACAGATAATGTAATAAATATTCCTGCAAAAAAGGGAGCATTATCAGAAAACGAGAGACAAACTTGGAGTCATTTAGATTTGTTAACAGATTCTATTCCAGGAATGAGTATCGATAAAGCGTACCAATTTATTCAGAATAAAAAAGGAGTTACAGTAATTGTGGCTATTGCAGATTCTGGAGTAGATGTAGAACACGAAGATTTAAAAAATGTTGCTTGGACAAATCCAAACGAAATTAAAGGAAACAATAAAGATGATGATAATAATGGTTTCGCAGACGATATACATGGTTGGAATTTCCTAGGAAGTAAAGATGGTAGAATCGTAAATGCAGATCAGTTAGAGTTAACAAGAATTGTAAAGAATGGAATGGAGAAATTCGGAGACAAAAAAGCCTCTGAAATAGCAGATGCAGACAAAGCCGAATTCGAACAATATTTAAAATTAAAAGAAAAGTACACGAAATCTGTTGAAGCTCACAAACAAGAGTTGGAAGGATTAAAGAAAACTGCAGAAAGATTAAACCAACTAGAGCAAAATTTTAACGATGTTAAGAAGTTTGTTGGTAAAGAAGATATTACTGCAGAAGACTTAAAGAGTACAAAACCTAATGACCCGAAATTGGCTGCCCAAATTGCAGATGTTGCAAACATTCTAGGAAGAGGAATGACAGAAGCTGGGCTTTTAGATTATAAAAAGCAATTAATGGATTATAAATCTGGTAAAGAAAGATCTAAAAGTTACGAGTTAGATTTTAATGCTCGTCAATCTTTAGGAGACGACTTAAATGATATTACAGATACAGATTATGGAAATAATAATGTAATTGGTTCTAAAGAATTAGAAAGTCATGGAACCCATGTTGCAGGAATTGTAGCGGCTTCTAGAAATAACAGTAGAGGAGTAAATGGAGTTGCTAATAATGTACAAATATTAACAGTTCGTGTAGTTCCAGATGGAGATGAGCATGATAAAGATGTAGCTTTAGGAATTAGATACGCAGTAGATAATGGAGCAAAAGTAATTAACACGAGTTTTGGAAAAGCGTATTCACCACACAAACAATGGGTTTATAATGCTATTAAATATGCAGGAGAAAAAGATGTATTAATAGTTAATGCTGCTGGTAATGATGGAAATAATATAGACGAAGTAAGAACGTACCCAAACGATTCTGAAGATTTAATAAACGAAATTTCGGACAATGTTTTAACGATTGGAGCTATGAGTTTAAATTATAACGAAAACTTACCAGCTTCTTTTTCTAATTACGGAAAAAAGAATGTAGATGTTTTTGCTCCAGGAGTAGATATTTATGCAACAATGCCCGCAAATAAATATGCTTTTAACAGTGGAACTTCTATGGCAGCACCATCTGCAGCAGGAGTTGCAGCTTTGGTTCGTTCTTATTATCCACAATTATCTGCAAGCCAAGTAAAACACATTTTAATGAATTCTGGAATTGCAATTAATTTTGATGTTGTAAAACCAGGTTCTCAATCAAGAGAAAAACCAGATGGAGAGAAAGTTCCTTTTTCAGATCTATCTGTTTCTGGTAGAGTTGTAAATGCTTATAACGCTTTAAAAATGGCGGATAGAATTGTAAACGGAAAAAAATAAATTTAAAACAGCGATAATTACTTCGCTGTTTTTTATTTTTATATCAAACTAAATAATTATTAATATGAAAAAATTACTCTTTTTAGGGAGCTTTTTAGTATTGTTAGCTTCTTGTGCGAACTCTAAGGAAGTGCACAATAAAGAACATAAAAACAGTGCAAAGTTCACCACATATTGGCAACAGCATATAGATTACAAGATGGATATTGATATGGATGTAAAAAACCATCAATATAAAGGAAAGCAAAAAGCGGTGTACACAAATAATTCTCCAGACGAATTAGATAAAGTGTATTATCACTTATATTTTAATGCATTTCAGCCAGGTTCTCAAATGGACGTAAGATCTTTAAATATAAAAGATCCAGATAGAAGAGTTAGAGATAGAATAAGCAAATTACAACCTAATGAAATAGGTTATATTAAAGTAAATTCTTTAAAACAAAATGGAGCTGCAATTTCCTATAAAACTGTGGGTACAATTTTAGAAGTAACACTAAACAACCCAATAAAATCCGGAGAAAGTGTTACTTTCGATATGGATTTCGATGCGCAAGTTCCAGTACAAATTCGTAGAACAGGAAGAGATAATAAAGAAGGTGTTGCCTTATCTATGTCTCAATGGTATCCAAAAATGGCAGAATACGATTTCGAAGGTTGGCATACACCACCATATATTGCTCGAGAATTTCATGGAGTTTGGGGAAATTTTGATGTAAAATTAACGATTGACAGAAATTATGTAGTTGGTGGAACAGGATATTTACAAAATCCACAAGAAATAGGACATGGTTATGAAGATAAATCGAAACCTTTAAATATTCCAAATGCAAATGAATTAACTTGGCATTTTAAAGCACCAAATGTGCACGATTTTACATGGGCAGCAGATCCAGATTATAATCACGATGTTTTAAAAATGCCTGTTGGTATCGATTTACACTTCTTGTATAAGAAAACATTAGATGCTAAATATTTAAAAAACTGGAAAGATTTACAAGAACCAACAGCCGAATTAATGGCGTATTTTAGTAAACACGTTGGTAAATATCCATACAAACAATACTCTGTAATACAAGGTGGAGATGGAGGCATGGAATATGCTATGTCTACGTTAATCACAGGACAAAGAAGTTTTGGGAGTCTTTTTGGAGTAACAGCTCACGAAATGGCACACACTTGGTTTCAGTTTTTGTTAGCAACTAACGAAAGTAAGCATCCTTGGATGGACGAAGGTTTTACTTCTTATATTTCTAACAAAGCTTCTTATGAAATTTTAAAAAGAGGAGATAAAAATCCAAATGCAGGCCCATATAGAGGATATAATTATTTAGTAAAAAATAATATAGAAGAACCTTTAACAACACATGCAGATAGGTATAATACAAATGCCGCATATAGTACAGGAAGTTATGGCAAAGGAAGTATGTTTTTGTCTCAATTAGAATATGTAATTGGCGAAGAAAATGTTGCGAAAGGACTTAAAAAATATTTTAACGATTTTAGTTTTAAACACCCAACACCAAATGATGTAAAACGTTCTATGGAAAAAGTTTCTGGAATTCATTTAGATTGGTATTTAAACGAATGGACACAAACAATACACACTATCGACTATGGAATTAAATCTGTAATTGGAAAAACAATAACTTTAGAAAGAATTGGACAAATGCCAATGCCAGTAGATTTAGAAGTAATTTATACAGATGGTTCTACACAAAGTTTTAATATTCCATTAAGAATGATGAGAGGCCACAAACCAACAACAGCTACTATTTTAGAAGATTGGGGTTGGGCAATGCCAACTTATTCTTTTACAACTGCAAAAACAGTAAAATCTGTTGAAATTGATAAAAGTAAATTAATGGCAGATGTTAATTTAGAGAATAACGTTTACAAATAGAGAAAGAATTTTTCTAAAATATAAAGACCTCACAGATTTTAAAAAATTTGTGAGGTCTTTTTTATTAATTATTTAGGTGAAAAATCTTTCTATTGGTTTTCAGTACAAGAATAAAGTCGTGTTTCTTGTTTCTAAAAGCGAAGCAATCTTGGCTCTACTAATATTAAGTTCAATGCTTTTCTAATGTAAAAACTCATCAATTCTTTCGTTTGGAATAAAACCTTTTAACATTAATAAAAAGCCAAAAACAATTAGAAGAATTCCCATAACTTTTTTTACTTTATAAACAACTAAAGGAGTCATTTTGCTTTTTAGTTGTTTTGCTAAAAGAATTTTACCAATATCTGTTGCAAAATAACCCAATAAAATAACACCAAAATAAGAGAAAATAGCACTCTGATTCATGTCTAAAGTTGGGCCAATAACCAATACAGTTCCTAGCCAAAAAGCCAAAACACCAATATTAATAAAATTTAAGAAATAACCTTTTATAAATAATTTTAAATAGTTGTTTTTTATAGGAACATCTACCAATTTCGAAGTTTCAAGAGCTTCTTTTTTATTGGATTTATCTAAGTAAGTAATTAAGCCATAAATAATTAAAACCAAGCCACCAATAAAAAACAAACGAGGATCGTCTTTTATTTTTTCTAACAAAGACCTACTTCCATAATAAGCAATTAAGATAAAAGAAACATCTCCTAAAAGAACGCCAATATCAAAAGCAATTGCTGCTCTTGCTCCTTTTAAAATACTGGTTTGAATCAGCATAAAAAAAACAGGTCCAATCATAAATGCCATGAAAAAACCTATTAAAAAAGCATTCTTAAAGTCGTAAATATCCATAGTTTACAAAAATACGGAATTTTATAGACCATTAAAATCTATTTCGTTTTTTGATTTAATATTTAGGGCAGAATTTAGTTTTAAAAATTAGTTGTAACCAAGTTTTTATTCAAACAATTGTTATTTTCGAGTAACCAAAATAATTACACAATTACAAAGTTAAACCATTTTAAACATCATCAAAGTCAATAGTAATTTTCGCAGTTGTTGGGTGTGCTTGGCAAGCCAAAATTAAACCGTCTGCAATTTCGCCATCCGTTAAAATAGAATTCTTAACCATTACAGCTTTCCCTTCAGTAACTTTACACATACAAGAACTACAAACTCCACCTTGGCAAGAATAAGGTGCATCTAAATCGTTGCGCAAACTTGCGGCCAAGATATCGTCTGTTTGTTGCATTATAAAAGTAGTTTCTTCATCATCTAAAAGTACAGTAATTTCAGTAGTTCCTTCTTTTACTTCAGATAAAGCTTCCTCATCAACAGAAGTTGTAAACAACTCAAAATGAATATTTTCTTTCGGGATATTGTTGTTTTCTAAAGTTTTAGAAACCTCATTAATCATTTCTTCTGGCCCACATAAAAAAGCGGCATCAAAAGAAAGTTCTCTATACATATTCTTAACGAAATAATTGGTTACACTTTCATCAATTCTTCCTCTCAATTGATTTTTTACTTCCTCTCTACTGAAGATATAATGCAATTTAAATCTATCTGAATATGTTTCTTTTAATGAATTTAATTCATCATAAAAAATAGTATCTGCAGCAGTTTTATTTCCATAAACTAAGGTAAATTTAGAAGTTGATTCCGTTTCTAAAACCGTTTTTACCATTGACAAAATTGGTGTAATTCCAGAACCAGCAGCAAAAGCAATGTAATTTTTATTTACATCTGCATTTAATAAAAAACGTCCTTCAGGTTCAGAAATTTCAATTACATCACCAGCTTTTAAACCAGAGGTTGCAAATACAGAAAAAGTTCCATTTTCAACAGCTTTTATGGCAACTCTAATTTCGCCACTTTTGGGAGTCGAACAAATAGAATATGCTCTTCGAATTTCTTCTCCATTAATTTCTTTTTGTAGTGTAATATATTGCCCAGCAGTAAAATTAAAAGCTTCTTTTAAATTTTCGGGAATCTTAAATAAAACAGAAACCGCATTTGCGGTTTCGTGTTTAATTTCTTGTATGTTTACTTTGTGAAATGTTGCCATTTTATGATTTTAAAAAAGTATGGTGTCATTTCGACCTTGTGGAGAAATCTAAAAACCATCTATATTAAGATTTTTCGACTTCATTTCATTTCGCTCAAAATGACAAGTAAAACTCAAAATATTTTAAACTAAATTATTTTCTACTAAATATTCAGCTATTTGAACTGTGTTTGTAGCAGCACCTTTTCTTAAGTTATCTGCAACAATCCACAAATTTAAGGTATTTTCTTGAGATTCGTCTCTTCTAATTCTACCAACAAAAACTTCATCTTTATTATGTGCATTAATTGGCATAGGATACACGTTGTTCGCTAAATCGTCTTGCACAATAACACCTTCTGTTTCAGATAAAATTTTACGAACTTCATCTAAATCGAAATCATTATGAAACTGAACATTTACAGCTTCAGAATGTCCTCCAGCAGTAGGAATTCTAACAGCAGTTGCAGTAACAGAAAAAGAATCGTCACGTAAAATTTTCTTTGGTTCTTTTACCAATTTCATTTCCTCTTTTGTGTATCCGTTTTCTAAAAAAACGTCACAATGAGGCAATGCATTTCTACCAATTTTATGAGGATATGCCATTTCTCCATCAATTCCAGCTTCTTCATTATCTAATTGCTGCACTGCTTTTACACCAGTACCAGAAACAGATTGATATGTAGAAATAACCACACGTTTCATTTTATACTTTAAATGCAAAGGAGATAAAGCTGCCACTAACTGAATTGTAGAACAATTAGGATTCGCAATAATTTTATCATCCGCAGTTAAAACGTCACCATTAATTTCAGGAACCACCAACTTTTTAGTTGGGTCCATTCTCCAAGCAGAAGAATTGTCGATAACAGTTGTACCAACTTCTGCAAATTTAGGTGCCCATTCTAAAGAAGTGTCTCCTCCAGCAGAAAATAATGCTAAATCTGGCTTCATTTTTAATGCATCTTCTAAAGTAACAACGGTATAATCGTTTCCTTTGTACGCTAATTTTTTTCCAGCAGATCTTGCAGAAGCTACAGGAATTAATTCCGTAATTGGTAAATTACGTTCTTCTAAAACTTTCAACATTACTGTGCCCACCATTCCAGTTGCACCAACAACAGCTATTTTCATTGCCTAAAATTTAATTTATTTTTCGTGCTGCAAATATCCTAAAAAAAAGGATGAACTAAATTACATAAAACGTTATAAATCAATTAAAGTTTAAAAATATAGCAACTATTTTCCTGATGTTTAATTTTCAACAAATTGATATAAAATTATTTTTTGAAGCCATTTCCAGCTTTCACTACTCGCTTTTTTTGCAGAAAAAGCAAAAAAGAGCTCAAACAAACCGTTCAATCTGGGCTAAACCAGTTTGCTAACATTTTTGCGAGGAACATAGTAATCTCTTTTTTAATATATAAATTGCTTGATCATTCTTCCTTGAATTGATATAATTTCATCTAAAATCAGTAGATTTGCACCAATAAAATCAATCATTAACTAAAAAAGTATAGCATGCAACTGTACAATAAGTTAAGCGCTACAGAACGCGCTGCATTAATTGATGAAGCTGGTAAAGACCGCCTCACAATCTCTTTTTATCAATATTACAAGATAGAAAATCCACAATTATTTAGAGACAAATTATTTTTAGAATGGAACGCTTTAGACGTTTTAGGTAGAATTTATGTTTCTTACGAAGGTATAAATGCACAATTATCTGTTCCATCAGAAAATTTATACGCCTTAAAAGACCAATTAGACAGCATTTCTTTTCTAAAAGATATCCGTTTAAATATTGCTGTTGAGCAAGACAACAAGTCGTTTTTAAAACTAAAAGTAAAAGTTAGAAACAAAATTGTCGCAGATGGTTTAAACGACGAAACGTTTGATGTTACCAACAAAGGAGTACATTTAAATGCAAAGGAGTTTAACGAAATGTTGGCAAATCCTGATACAGTTTGTGTAGATATGCGAAACCATTATGAGAGTGAAATTGGGCATTTTTCTGGCGCCATAACCCCAGATGTAGATACGTTTAGAGATTCTTTAGATATTATCGAAGAAGATTTAAAAGACAATAAAGAAGACAAAAATTTATTGATGTATTGTACTGGCGGAATTCGTTGCGAAAAAGCATCAGCATACTACAAACACAAAGGTTTTAAAAACGTTTTTCAATTAGAAGGCGGAATTATAGAATACACACGTCAAGTAAAAGACGAAGGAATAGAAAATAAATTCATAGGTAAAAACTTTGTTTTCGATCATAGAAGAGCAGAAAAAATTACAGACGATGTAGTTTCTAATTGTCACCAATGTGGAAAACCTTGTAACGAACATACAAACTGCGCAAACGAGGCTTGTCACTTATTATTTATACAGTGTGACGAATGTTCAGAAGCCATGGAAAACACTTGTTCTACAGATTGTCAAGAAATAATTCAATTGTCTTTTGAAGAGCAAAAAGAACTTCGAAAAGGAAAAGGAAATAGCAATAAAATTTTCAAAAAAGGTAGAAGCGAAGTTTTAAAGTTTAAGAAGTAATTCAACAATAAATACAAATTAAAAGGCCTCAATTTTTGAGGTCTTTTTTTTGTCTTAAATAAACAATACGAATTCTAATTCAATTAGCGCAAATTCTAAAAAGCATAATAATTAATTAAATTTCCAAACTACTTTTGCTATATAATTAAGCAACAAAAGACAATTTTAATAACTTTTATTTAGCTGTTTTATCATTCTTCGAGAATGCGTATATTTACAGATTAGTGAAGATGAGATAGTGTATTTATATCCATCTGATAATCAAAATTATGAACAGTAAAAAGCTTCGAGCTTTTCTAAAAATATAAAATTACATGGCATGTGGAAGTTGTGGTACAACAGAAAATGGCGTACCAAAAGGATGTAAGAGTAATGGTAATTGTGGTAGTGGAACCTGTGGAAGTGGTAGTAATAAATTAGCCGTTTTCGACTGGTTGTCTAATATGACGTTGCCAAGTGGACAAGAAAGATTTAATATTTTCGAAGTACGTTTTAAAAACGGAAGGAAACATTTTTATAAAAATCCAGATAATTTAACCATAACAATGGGCGATATTGTTGCTGTGGAAGGATCTCCAGGACACGATATTGGTACAGTTTCTTTAGCAGGAGAATTGGTAAAAGTGCAAATGAAAAAGCGCAAAATTACTGAAGATCACGAAGATGTTAAGAAAATCTACAGGAAAGCGAGTCAAAGAGATATCGATATTTGGCAACAATCTAGAGCTAAAGAAGAAGAAACACAAAGAAGAGGAAGAGAAATTTTAGGACGTTTAGGTTTGCAAATGAAACTCTCGGATGTAGAATATCAAGGAGATGGAAACAAAGCTACTTTCTATTATACAGCAGATACTCGTGTAGATTTTAGACAGTTAATTAGAGATTTTGCAAGTGCATTTTCTATTCGTGTAGAAATGAAACAAGTAGGTGCAAGACAAGAAGCAGCCAGATTAGGTGGTGTTGGTTCTTGTGGAAGAGAGTTGTGTTGTTCGACTTGGCTAACAGATTTTAGAAAAGTATCTACGTCTGCTGCTCGTTATCAACAATTGTCTTTAAATCCGCTGAAATTAGCAGGACAATGTGGAAAATTAAAGTGCTGTTTAAATTTTGAATTAGACACGTATTTAGATGCTTTAAAAACGTTTCCAAAACAAGATTTAGTTTTAAAAACAGAAAAAGGAGAAGCTGTTTTTGTAAAGATGGATATTTTTAAACAACATCTTTGGTACACCTACAAAGAAGAGCGTTTCAAATGGTTTCGTTTGACTTTAGATCAAGTTTTAGAAATTATCGACTTGAATAAAAATAACGAGAAATCTGCAACGTTAGAAGAATATGAATCGGATGTTGAGGTTCCTGTAAAAGTAGATTTCGAAGACGCAGTTGGGCAAGATAGTTTAACACGTTTCGATGTTCCAAAAACGAGCAAGCGTAGAAGAAACAACAGAAATAAAAATAAGAAAAAACCTGTTGGAGCAGTTGCAAATAAAAAGCAGCCGAATCCTAATCAGAATAGGAAACCTGCTGCAAAACAACAGCAAAAACCGAAACCAAGACCAAACCCGAATGCAAAACAAAATCAGCCAAAAGCTGAAAACGGAAAGCCAAAACCTAAACCTAGACCAAGGCCAAATCCGAATGCAAAATCAGATGAAAGTCAACCAAAAGGTGAAGTAAAAAAGACAAACAAACCAAGAAGAAATAATAGAAATCGTAAAAATAATAATCCGAACAATGCTGGGGATTCCGAAAAGAAATAAAGTCCTTTTTCTAGTTATAATATCGATTTTTCTAATTTCTTGTGATGGAAAAACAGAATTTAATCAATATAAATCAATAGAAAATGGTTCTTGGAAAGCAAATGAAAAGGTGTTTTTTACCTTTGATGTAAAAGATACAATTCAAGAGAAAAATTTGTTTATCAACATAAGAAATAACAACGATTTTGAGTTTAGTAATTTGTATGTAATCACAGAATTAATGTTTCCAAATGGAACAGAAGTTGTAGATACTTTGCAATATGAAATGGCAGATGTTTCAGGACATTTTTTAGGAAACGGATTTACAGAAATAAAAGACAACAAATTATTTTATAAAGAAAATAAAATATTTCCCATTTCCGGAGAATATCAATTTAATATTCGACAGGCAATGAGAAAAAATGGCGAAGTAAATCCAATACCTTTTTTAGAAGGAATTACAGATGTTGGGTTTAGTATTGAAAGAATAAACGAATAAAATGGCAAAAGTAAAAACAACAAATTTTAAAAAATACATAAAATGGTTCTGGGGAATCGTTTTAGGAGGCTTTGGATTCTTAATATTATTATTTTTATTTGCTTCTTGGGGTTGGTTAGGAGCTTTACCAACTTTCGAAGATTTAGAAAATCCAGAAACAAACTTAGCAACAGAAGTTATTTCTATAGATGGAAAAACAATTGGTAAATATGCTACAGAAAATAGAACTCCAATACATTATAACGAATTACCTCAAAATTTGGTAAATTCTCTGGTAGCAACAGAAGACGAGCGTTTTTACGAGCATTCTGGAATAGATTTTAGAGGAACTGCAAGAGCAGTTTTAAAACCAGGAAGTGGTGGTGCAAGTACAATTACACAACAGTTGGCGAGAATGCTATTTACTGGAGAGAAGTCAAGAAATAAAATAGTAAGAGTTTTTCAAAAAGTAAAAGAATGGGTAGTTGCTACAAAATTAGAAAGACAATACACTAAGAAAGAAATTATTGCAATGTACTTAAATAAGTACGACTTTTTAAATCAGGCAGTTGGTATTCGTTCAGCTGCAAGAATTTACTTTGGAAAAGAACCAAAAGAATTAAAATTGGAAGAGTCTGCTATGTTAGTAGGGATGTTAAAAAATTCTTCTTATTTTAATCCTTTAAGAAGAGAAGCGAAAGTAAAACAACGTAGAAACGTAGTTTTAAAACAAACCAATAGAAGTGGTTTTATTACAGAAATCGAAAAAGATTCATTACAACAATTACCATTAGACATTAATTATACTCCAGAAAGTCATAATGAAGGTTATGCCACTTATTTTAGAGGACATTTACAAAAAGTAATGCGAAAATGGGTGCAAAGTCATCCAAAACCAAGTGGCGAAGAATACGATATTTTTAAAGATGGTTTAAAAATTTATGTAACCATAGATTCTAGAATGCAACAATATGCAGAAGAAGCTGTACAAGAACACATGGCAAATTTGCAAAACTATTTTTTTAAAGAGCAAGAAAAAAATAAAACTGCGCCTTTTTACGATATCGAAAAAAGTGATATCAATGCAATTTTAGAAAGAGGAAAGAAAAATTCCGACAGATATAAACGCTTAAAGATTGCAGGAAAACCTTCGAAATATATAAATGAAGTATTCAAAAAGAAAACTAAAATGAGGGTGTTTTCTTACAAAGGAGATATAGATACAATTATGTCGCCAATAGATTCAATTAGATATTACAAATATTTTTTAAGATCTGGTTTGTTGTCCATAGAACCTCAAACAGGTCATATAAAAGCGTGGGTTGGTGGTGTAAATTACAAACATTTTAAATTCGATGCTGTAGAACAACAAAAACGACAAGTAGGATCTACTTTTAAACCATTTGTATACGCAACTGCAATTAATCAATTAAAGTTATCTCCTTGCGATCAATTTCCGAATGTACCATACATGATTCCTAAAGGTAAATATGGAATTCCAGAAGATTGGCAACCAAAAAATTCAACAGAACAATATGGAGGAATGTTAACTTTAAAAGATGGTTTGGCAGGATCTGTAAATACAATGTCTGCTAGATTAATTGACATGGTTACTCCAGAAAATGTGGTGCGTTTGGCTAAAGCAGCAGGAATCGAAAGCGATGTTCCAGCAAATCCTTCAATTGCTTTAGGAGCTGTAGATTTATCGTTATTAGAAATGGTAAGTGCATATTCTACATTTGCAAATAGAGGTTTGCGAGTTAGCCCAATGATAATTACAAGAATCGAAGATAAAAATGGAACCGTTTTAGAAGAATTTACGCCAGAAACGAAAGAGGTTTTAAGTGAAGAATCTGCTTATGTAGTTTTAAATTTATTAGAAGGAGTTACACAATCTGGTTCTGGAGTTCGTTTGCGTTTGCCTTGGAAAAAACCAGGGTATGTTACAGGACATCCTTATAAATTTTCCAATGCAATTGCTGGGAAAACAGGAACCACTCAAAATCAATCAGATGGTTGGTTTATGGGAATTGTACCGAATTTAGCAACTGGAGTTTGGACGGGTGGAGAAGATAGATCAACGCATTTTGCAGGCATTGCAAAAGGACAAGGAGCAACCATGTCTTTGCCTTCTTGGGCTTTATTTATGCAAAAATGTTATGCAGATAAAACCTTAAAAATAAGCAAGGAAGATTTCGAAAAGCCAGATAATTTATCTATCAATATAAATTGTAAGGATGCTAAAAAAGAAGGAGATAAAGAAGAAGTACCTGAAGAAGATACAGATTTTTAATTCTGATTTTATGTAGAGTTTTAAATCGTGAGTTTGTTTAAAGATAAAACACAAATTATATGATTAACAAAAAAGTAGAGAACGTTCAAGAAGCATTAAAAGGTGTTAAAAGTGGAATGACTTTTATGTTAGGAGGTTTTGGATTGTGTGGAATTCCAGAGAACACAATTGCGGAATTGGTAAAACTAAATGTTAGAGACGTAACTTGTATTTCTAACAATGCAGGAGTAGACGATTTTGGTTTAGGTTTATTATTACAAGGAAAGCAAATTAAAAAAATGATTTCTTCTTACGTTGGCGAAAACGATGAATTTGAAAGACAAATGTTGTCTGGAGAATTAGAGGTAGAATTAACGCCACAAGGAACTTTAGCAGAAAAATGTAGAGCAGCACAAGCTGGTTTTCCTGCATTTTATACACCTGCAGGTTTTGGAACTGAAGTTGCAGAAGGAAAAGAAACACGAGAATTCGATGGAAAAATGTACGTTTTAGAACCAGCTTTTAAAGCCGATTTTGCATTTGTAAAAGCATGGAAAGGAGATGCAGCTGGGAATTTGGTTTTTAAAGGAACTTCAAGAAATTTCAATCCGAATATGTGTGGAGCTGCAACAATTACAGTTGCAGAAGTAGAAGAAATGGTAGAGGTTGGCGAGTTAGATCCAAACAACGTGCATATTCCAGGAATATTTGTACAACGTATTTTTCAAGGAAAAGATTATGAAAAAAGAATTGAACAGAGAACTGTAAGACAAAAAAATTAAGTCTGTCATTCCTGCGAAAGCAGGAATCCATTGTATATATTTAATACCTTATTATAGATTGCTGTTTTCGCAGTAATTATTAAATTAAAATTATGTTAGACAAAAACGGAATAGCAAAAAGAATTGCACAAGAAGTTCAGGATGGTTTTTACGTAAACTTAGGAATTGGAATTCCTACGTTGGTTGCTAACTATGTTCGAGATGATATTGAGGTTGAATTTCAAAGTGAAAATGGAGTTTTAGGAATGGGACCTTTTCCTTTCGAAGGCGAAGAAGACGCAGATATTATAAATGCTGGGAAACAAACCATTACAACAATGCCAGGAGCAAGTTTTTTCGATTCTTCTATGAGTTTTGCTATGATTCGTGGTAAACACGTAGATCTTACAATTTTAGGAGCGATGGAAGTTGCCGAAAATGGAGATATTGCCAACTGGAAAATCCCCGGAAAAATGGTGAAAGGAATGGGTGGAGCTATGGATTTAGTGGCTTCTGCAGAAAATATTATTGTGGCAATGATGCACACAAACAAACGTGGAGAATCTAAAATTTTGAAGAAATGCTCACTTCCATTAACAGGTGTTGGCTGCGTAACAAAAGTGGTTACTAATTTAGCTGTTTTAGAAGTTAAAAATAATGAGTTTCACTTATTAGAAAGAGCCCCAGGAGTTTCTGTGGAAGTAATTCAAAACGCTACAGAAGGAACTTTGGTTGTAAATGGAGAAATACCAGAAATGAATATTTAAAATGAATTTATTCAAAAAAATATATTGGTTAATCTATCCAATTTTAATTGTTTTATTTATGATGATTTTCGATCAAATTTATAAAACAGATAATTTCGTGTTAAAAGGAGGAATTAGTGCTGTTTTGGCATTTATTATTTCACCAAGAAAAAGAATAATTCAGACGCAAACTGGAAAAATAAAACAGATTACTTGGATTTTTTTAAAGAAACCAGTAATTATAGAATAATTTAGAGAATGAGTTTTCTTCCCTTTAGGAAGAAATAAAGATGGGCTTAATGAAAATAATATCATACAACGTAAACGGAATTAGAGCAGCAATAAAAAAGGGATTTTTAGATTGGTTAGAAGCTGCAAATCCAGATGTAATATGCATTCAGGAAACGAAAGCTCAAGAAGATCAATTAGATCTAGAAGCTTTTAAAAAAGCGGGTTATCCATATAATTATTTTTATTCTGCACAAAAGAAAGGATATTCTGGAGTGGCTATTTTTAGTAAGAAAAAACCAAATAATATAGTTTTTGGAACAGGAATTGAAACGATGGATTTCGAAGGTAGAAACCTTAGAATAGATTTCGACGAAGTTTCGATAATGAGTCTCTATTTACCTTCTGGAACAAATCTACAGAGATTGGATTTTAAGCTAAATTTTATGGCAGAATTTCAAGAATACATTAACGATCTTCGACAAGAAATTCCGAATTTGGTTATTTGTGGCGATTATAATATTTGCCACGAAGAAATAGACATTCACAACCCAAAAATGAAAGGAGTTTCTGGTTTTTTACCAGTAGAAAGAGAATGGATTGGAAATTTTATAGACTCTGGTTTAATAGATAGTTTTAGGCATTTAAATAAAGATTTGCAACAATATTCTTGGTGGAGTTACAGAGCAAATTCTAGAGCAAATAATAAAGGTTGGCGATTGGATTATGCAATGGTTACAGAACCGTTAAAAGACAAAATTTCGAGAGCGTATATTTTATCTGAAGCAAAACATTCCGATCATTGCCCAATTGTTGTTGAGTTAGATTTAAATTAAAAAATGTTTCCTCGAATGAAATCGAGAGGTTATATTTAGGTCTCAACTGCGCTCTACCAGACATTACTAATTTTATGAAAAAAATAATTATATTTTTATTGTTTTCTGCAACTATTTTAGCACAAGAAAACGACTCAATTCCACAAAAAATAACACAGGCAGATTTATTTTCAGATTACGATATCGTTTTGATTGATAGTTTGTTAATGAATTCTAAATACAAGTCTCCTTTATACGAAACTGCAACTTATATTCTTAAAGATGCAGTAGATAAAGATGTTTCTTCTGTTGAATTATCTACAGAAATTTTAAAAGAAAGACTTCAAAAAATAGATGCAAAAACCCCATTTCATTTAGCTTACAATCCTGCATTAGAAAAAGTAATTAAATCGTATTTAAAATATCGAAAAAGATATTATCCAGCATTAATGGCAAAAGCGGAATATTATTTTCCAATGTTCGAAAAGCATTTAGACCAATATGATATTCCATTAGAAATGAAGTATCTGGCAATTGTAGAATCTACTTTAGATCCAACAGCTAAATCGAGAGTTGGTGCTACTGGTTTGTGGCAATTTATGTACGCAACAGGAATTCAATATAAATTAAAGGTAAGTTCTTATGTAGATGAGCGCCAAGACCCATTAAAATCTACGATTGCTGCTTGTAAATATTTATCTGATTTATTTAATATTTTTGGAGATTGGGATTTGGCTTTAGCAGCTTACAATTCAGGCCCTGGAAACGTTTCAAAAGCGATAAAACGTTCTGGAGGTTACAGGAACTATTGGAATATTCGTCCTTTTTTACCAAGAGAAACTGCAGGTTATGTTCCTGCTTTTTATGCGACAATGTATTTGTTTGAATATCAAAAAGAACACGAGTTAATTGCAGATGCACCTCAAATTCGTCATTTCGAAACAGATACCATTCATGTAAAAAAAACAATCACTTTCGATCAAATTTCGGAAACAACTGGAATCAGTTCAGAATTAATTCAATTATTAAATCCGTCTTATAAATTAGATGTAATTCCTTATGTAGTAGGAAAAAATTATTCGCTTACGTTACCTAGAAAAAATACGTTTCAGTTTTTAGACAAAGAGCAAGAAATTTATGCTTTGGCAGAAAATGATGCTTCTAAAAGAGAAAAACCGCTTCCAAAATATTTCGAGATGGATAAAAGAATCCGTTACAAAGTAAGAAGTGGAGATTTTTTAGGAAAAATAGCAAATAAATTTGGGGTTCGAGTAAGCGATTTAAAAAGATGGAATCGTTTAAAAACAAGTCGTTTAAAAATTGGGCAAAGATTAAGTGTTTACCCTAAAAAGATAGCAATAGCAAAGAGTTTTTCGAAAAAATCTTCTCAAAAGGTAGCTTCAAAAAACACAAAAAAAGGAGATTTTGAAACTTATACAGTTAAAAAAGGAGATTCTTTATGGATAATTTCAAGAAAATATAAAAATGTTTCTATTGACCAAATTAAAAAGTGGAACAATATTTGGAGTGTTAAAAGTTTAAAACCTGGAACAAAACTTAAAATTTATAAAAGCTAAATCATGAAAAAAATATTTACACTTTTTGCAATTTCAATATTTTTATTATCCTGTACAGGAAACGATAAATTCGTTTTAAGAGGCTCTGTTGGAAAAATTAATAAAGTTATGGTCGTTACAAAAGCTAGCGATTGGAATGGAGATTTAGGAAAAGAAATTAGAAATTCGTTTGGAGAGTTAATGGTAGGTTTACCACAACCAGAACCAATATTATCTGTATCTCAGATTGCACCAAATGGTTTTGGTAGCATGATGAAAGTGAATAGAAATATTTTAATAATTGGAGAAAGCGATCAAGAGAAATTTTACATTAAAAAGAATGTTTATGCAAAGCCACAAACTATAATTTACGTGTATGGTACAGATGATGCAAGTGTAATTAAAATGTTTAAAAAGTACGAAAAGCAAATACTAGATGCGTATATCGAATCGGATATAGAAATGACGCAAGGTCTTTTTAGTTCTAGAAAAATTGATAACGCCAACTATAAAACCCTAACTAATTTAGGAGTTTCTTTTACCATTCCAGATAATTTTAAAACTGTAGACGATACAGGAGAGTTTTTATGGTTAAGACAACATTTAACAAGCGGAATTGCTAAAACAGGTAGTAATAATATTCTAGTGTACTCTATTCCTTTAATAGATGAAGAAAAAGTTGGAGAAAATATTGTTTCTGTTAGAGACAGTATTGGAGAAAAATACATTCCTGGCTCAGACCAAGAAACAATGCACATGATTACAGAGGAAGCTTATACTCCTTTTACATCAGAAGTAAAGTTAGCTGGTAAAAAAGCATACGAAACAAGAGGTAAATGGGAAGTAAAAAACGATTTTATGGCAGGACCATTTGTAAACTATTCTGTAATTGATAAAAAGAACAATAGAGTAATTGTTTTTGAAGGATTTACATATGCACCTTCAGTAAATAAAAGAGCATTTCTTTTTGAATTAGAAGCGATTGGAAAATCGATGCAAATTAAATAAGTTTACTAATATTTTATAAAAATAAATTAAAACTCAAAAGAATTTCTTTTGAGTTTTTTTTTGTAACTAATTTATTGTCAAAAACTTATTTCTTATATTTGGCATTCAACCAAAACTTTTTTATCATGGAAATGAATTTTTATGTGTTGCTTTTAGCAGCTTTAGTGCCAATGATTATTGGCTTTGTCTGGTATGGTCCTTTATTTGGAAATGCTTGGATGAAAGAAATGAACTTTACTAAAGAGTCTTTAGAAGGCCAAAATATGATTAAGATATTTGTGCTTAGTTATATTTTTAGTCTTTTAATAGCTTTCTTTTTACAGTATATTGTAATCCATCAAATGGGTCTTTTTCAAACGTTAATAAACGAACCTGGTTTTAATGAACAAACAGGTGAAGCTTATAGTTATTTTGAAGATTTTATAGCTAATTATGGAGATCGTTTTAGAACTTTTGGACATGGTGTTATTCATGGAGTAATGTCTGGTTTAATTTTTGTGCTTCCAGTTTTATCAATCATAGCAATGTTTGAAAAAAAATCATTCAAATACGTGGCTATAAACGCAGGTTACTGGATTGTAACTTTAGCACTTATGGGAGGTATTATTTGCCAATGGTTTTAAAGCAATTAAATATTTAAACAAATGTAAAAAAGCTCGTTTCTAATTTTAGAAACGAGCTTTTTTACATTTTACAATGGGTTTAAACCTCTTGTTATATATATACTGTTTTAATAACCAATTTTTCCTCTCACTCTTTTTATTACGTTGTTTGCAGTTATTCTTGCTTTTTCTGCACCAATATTTAGAGCATCATCTATTTCGTTTTTATTTTCCATAAAATGATGATATTTCTCACGAATCGTTTTAAATTTTTCTACGATTAATTCATACAAGGCTTGTTTTGCATGTCCATAACCATAATTTCCACCTTCGTAATTTGCTCTCATTTCCGAAATTTCAGCATCAGAAGCTAATAATTTATAAATAGCAAAAACATTATCTGTATCTGGATTTTTTGGGTCTTCTAAAGCCAAACTATCTGTTTTAATACCCATTATTTGCTTTCTTAATTTTTTATCTGTTAAGAAAATATTAATGGTATTATTTCTAGATTTACTCATTTTTTCGCCATCAATTCCTGGAACTAATTTTGTGTGTTCTTGAATTTTTGCTTGAGGCAACACCAATGTCTCTCCAACAATATTATTAAACCTTCCAGCAACATCTCTAGTCATTTCTAAATGTTGTAATTGGTCTTTTCCAACAGGAACAATTTCTGCATCGTACAATAAAATATCTGCAGCCATAAGCATTGGGTAGGTAAATAAACCAGCATTAACATCTCCTAATCTGTCAGATTTATCTTTAAAACTATGAGCCAATGTTAAACGCTGAAAAGGAAAATAACAACTTAAATACCAAGTTAATTCCGCAGTTTGTGGAATATCGCTCTGTCTGTAAAATACAGTTTTATTAATATCTAAACCACAAGCCAACCAAGTTGCAGCAGTACTATAAGTATTTTCTCTAAGTTCTTTACCATCTTTAATTTGGGTTAAAGAATGCATGTCTGCAATAAATAAATATGCTTCATTTTTTGGATTGTTAGCCATTTCTATGGCAGGTAAAATGGCGCCCAATAAATTTCCTAAATGCGGTGTTCCAGTGCTCTGTACACCTGTTAAAATTCTTGACATAATTTTATACTTTTCTTTTTTTAGTATGAGTTAGATACTTAAAACGGTCTGAGACCGTAAAAATAAGGTTTTGTTTAAGAAAACCAATCAAACAAAAGAATATTACTACATTTGTTTTTAAAGAGAGGTTTTAATATTACCACTCATATAAATAATTCTAATCTAGAAAAGTAATTTAACACTTATTAAGTCTTTGAAATATCTAAAAATTCCTTTTTTACTTCTTTGGCGTTTGTGGTTTTACCTCTTAATGTTTACCTCTATATTAGTGTTATCTCCATTTTTATTCATATTTTCTTTTAAGCAAGAGCATTATCATCATTTTTGGAAAGTGGCTAGAATTCTATCTAAAATACTTGTTTATGGTATGGGTTTTCGACTAGATTTTAAAGCAGTAGAAAATATAGAACCAGATAAGAGTTATATGTTTTGCCCAAACCATAGTTCTTTAATGGATCCATTTGTATTGATTGCTATTAGTAAGAACCCGATTGTTTTTGTTGGAAAAAAAGAATTAGTTAAAATTCCTGTTTTTGGTTTTTTCTACAAAAGAGTGGTTATTATGGTCGATAGAAGTAGTGCAAAAAGTAGAAAAAGAGTTTACAAAATGGCTAAAAAAAGGCTAAAAAATGGCGTAAGTATGGCTATTTTTCCTGAAGGTTTAGTGCCAGCTGAAGATGTTGTTTTAGCGCCCTTTAAAAAAGGAGCTTTTGGCTTGGCAATAGAATTTAAAATACCAATTGTGCCTCAAGTTTATTACGATTGTAAGCGTTTTTTTTCATGGGATTTCTTAAAAGGAAGGCCAGGAGTTTTACGAGTACATCAACATAAATTTATTAAAACAGAAAATTTAAAAGAAGAAGATTTAGATACTTTACAAACGCAAACTTTTCAACTGATGTACAACGATTTATTAAACGATAAAGAGTACATGAAAGACACAAACAGAAAGAAATGAGTGAAAAATTAAATTACGAATATTCTAAAAAAGAAGAACGTTTAAATGTAGTTACTCATGGATTTGGTTTTGTTGTAAGTATTATCGCATTTCCATTTTTATTTATAAAAGCACTTAATTACAGTGGTTTTTGGAAACCAACGAGTTTTATAATTTATGGCCTAAGTTTAATTGTTTTATACGCGGCTTCTACATTTTATCATGCAGCTAAAGATTCTAAAAAACGTAGAAAATTAAATATATTCGATCATGCTGCAATTTATGTTTTAATTGCAGGAAGTTATACACCATTTTGTTTGGTAGGTTTAGATTCTAGTTTGGGTTGGTATATGTTTATTTTTGTTTGGGTATTTGCTCTTATTGGAATAATTTTAAAACTTTTTTTTACGGGTAGATTCAATATAATTTCCACTGCTATGTATTTATTAATGGGTTGGCAAGTAATCTTTTTTGTAAAACCTTTATCAGAAAGTTTAACAACCTTTGGTTTAAACTTATTAATTGCTGGAGGTGTCTTTTATAGTATTGGAGCAATACTCTACTCAATAGGAAAGTTACCCTACAACCATGCAACTTTCCATGTTTTTGTGTTATTAGGAAGTTTAAGTCACTTTTTTGCAATATATTATCTGTAAGATAATTATATTATATTTAGTGAATTAGCAATAAAATTAATTTTTTAATAAATATAACTACTATTTATCAGGATAATTGATGTTAATTATTAAAAAATTAACAAATACCTTGTTTATTTAAAAAAAAAAATTATTTTTGCAAAGCTTACTATTTTAACCTAGGTTAAAATTTTAGGTTTTATAAATTTATTTAGGGGGTAGGTTTATTAAATTTCCTCGAACTTTTGTTCGAGGTTTTTTTTACATCCAATTTTTAAAAGGATGTTTACTAATTCTCGAATTGTAATATTTTAAATCTCCAGTAACTTCTTTTCCTAACCAGGTTGGTTTTTCAAAATTTTCATCTTCGGAATTTAGTTCTATTTCAGCAACAATTAAACCTAAATTATCTCCTAAAAACTCATCAATTTCATATGTATGGTTTCCTTTTTTAACGTAAAATCGAGTTTTTTCAATTAAAGTTGGTTCGCTTAAAAGTAATAATTGTTGGGCATCTAAAACAGAAATGGATTTTTCCCATTCGAATCTAGTAGTCCCTTTTTTATTCGATTTACCTTTAATAGTTATAAAAGCTTCAGTATCTGTAATTCGAACACGAACAACTCTTTTTTCATCAGAATTTAAATATCCTTGTTTTATATAGGTTTTATTATAACTTTCTTGCTTAAAATTATTGTTTTTCACTAAAAACTTACGTTCTATTTCTACATTCATGTTTTCCCTTCTCTAATTTGTACTAATGTATTTCTTTTATCGTTATTGTAACAAGAATTAAATATCTTTGAAATATAATTTATTTTGATGAAAAAACGCTTTTCAATTTACATTTTACTTTTTTCCATTATCAGCTTATATTCTCAAACAGATTATAGCGATTCTTGGGAAGATTTCTTTTCTTACAACAATGTAAAAGATTTTACAAAAGTAGGTAATACAATTTATGCATTGGCAGATAATGCTGTTTTTACCTACGATGTTGTATCTGGAGAGTTAAATAAATTATCTTCTGTACAAGGCTTGTCTGGCGAGACAACAACTTCTATTTATTATAGCGAAGCTTATAAAAGATTAATAATTGGTTACGAGAATGGTTTGGTTGAGGTTGTAGATGAAGAGGGTACAATTACCATATCATCAGATATTATAAATTTTAATCAATCAGGAGAAAAAAGTATTAATCATATTTCGGAATTTAATAAGAAACTATACTTATCTACACCATTTGCAATTGTTGTTTATGATATTGAAAAGTTAGAGTTTGGCGATACTTATTTTATAGGAAGTGGCTCTAGTTCTGTGAAAATAAATCAAACAGCAATTCTTAATGATGTTATTTATGCAGTAACAGAAGAAGGTGTTTTTTCGGCAGATGTAAATAGTACTTCTTTAATAGATTTTACCAAATGGACGAATCAATTCAATAATAGAAAATTTAAAGAAATTGCAATTTTTAATAATGAAATATTTGTTACAGAAAATAACTCTTTATTAAAATTAGAAACTACAAGTTTAACAGAAGTAAGAAACTTTAATGAAGACGTAAAAAATCTAAAAGCATCCAATACACATTTAATTATTACATTAAATAATAATGCAGTAGTTCTAAACGCATCTTTAAACCAAGTAATTATTTTTACTACAAATACAGATTTTAATTTTTCTTTAAACACCGCTTTTTTTGAAAATAACACTGCTTTTTTGGCGACGAAAGAGTTCGGAATTTTGGGTAGTTCTTTAAATCAATCTACAACCTATGTAGAGATTCATCCAGAAGGTCCATTATCTAACGATGTTTTTTCTATTGATGTACTTAATAATAATCTTTGGGTAGTTTATGGAGGTTATTCTGCAACATATACTCCAATTCTTAAAAGTCAAGGTTTTAGTCATTTTAATGGAGAAAATTGGATAAACACAAAATATACACCGAATTTACCTAGAGATTTGGTTTCTGTAACCATAGATCCAAATGAAGAAAACAAAGTTTTTATAAGTGCATCTGGTATTACAAACGACATAAGTTCTTCTCCAACTGGAGGTGTTTTAGTGGTGGAAAACGATGCTTTAACTACAATTTATAATCATTTAAACAGTACACTAGAATCTGTTATTATTTCTTTACCTTCTATAAATATTAGAACGAATGGATCTGTTTTCGATAACCAAGGGAATTTTTGGGTAACGAATTACGAAGTAGATAAGAAGATACATAAATTATCTAAAAATGGTCAATGGAAAGGTATCGATTTAAGTGCTGTTCAAACAACTTCTTCTCCAGGTTTAAACGAAATTATTGTAGATAGAAGCAATAGTCTTTGGGTTGGTACTCGAAACAATGGTTTATATATTTACAACGAAAATGGAGATCGAAAAAAATCGTTAACTGGAAATCCAAATGCTGGTAATTTACCAGATTTAAATGTAAGAACATTAGCTGTAGATGCTAGTAACAGAATTTGGATTGGAACGAAATCTGGTTTAGTGGTTTATAATAATGCTTCTGGTGTTTTTGATGAAAATATTACAAATGCAAATCCAATAATTATTTTAGATGATGGTATTCCTAAAAAATTGTTGGGAGACCAAACCATAAACTCTATTTCTGTAGATGGAGCAGATAATAAGTGGTTTGGAACAGATAGTGGAGGTGTTTTATATACAAATCCAAGTGGACAAAATACGTTAGCAAATTTTAGCAAACAAAACTCTCCTTTACCTTCTAATAGAATTGCAAAAATTAAAGTCGACGATTCTACAGGAAAAGTATACTTTGCAACTTCCAAAGGAATTGTTGCGTATAATAGTAAAGTAGCACCTTTTGGAGATACTTTAGGCGAAGTTTACGCGTATCCAAACCCTGTTTTAAGAAAACACGAAACTGTTATAATAGATGGTAGAAATGGAACTCATCTTCCAAAAGGAACTAATGTTAAAATTCTAGATGTTGCTGGTAACTTGGTATACGAAACCAATGTTGTAGAAGGTCAAGAATTACAAGGAGGAAAAGTAGTTTGGAACAAGAAAAATTTGGCAGGTAATAATGTGGCTTCAGGAATATACATTGTTTTACTTTCTAACGACGATGCTTCCGAAAACTCAGTTACAAAAATCGCAATCGTAAATTAATGGCGGTTGTAAGCACAAAAGCAATTGTATTAAGTACATTAAAATATAGCGATACTAGCTTAATTGTAAAATGCTATACAGAAGAAAGTGGCTTAAAATCGTATTTAGTTAGAGGTGTTTTAAAAGCCAAAAAAGGTGGGTTAAAAGTGGCGTATTTCCAACCTTTAACGCAGTTGAGTATTGTTGCGAACCATAGTACAAAAACCACGCTTCATTCTGTAAAGGAAGTTCAAATTTTAAATCCGTATAAATCTATTTATAAAGATATTGTAAAACAGTCTGTAGTACTATTTTTATCGGAAGTTTTGTCTTACAGTATCCAAGAAGAAGAAAAAAACGAACAACTTTATAATTATTTAGAAACTGCCTTTGTTTGGTTAGATGTTCATGATAAAATTGCCAACTTTCACTTATTGTTTTTATTAAATTTAACTCGGTTTTTAGGATTTTATCCAGATTTGTCTGAAAACAACAAAATTGGGTTCGATTTAATGGAAGGAAATTTCTCGAATTCAACTTCACAAAAAAATGTTATATCTAGTAATCAATTTTATCAATTTAAAAAGCTGTTAGGCATAGATTTTGATGGTATAGAAAAAGTGTCTTTTAGTAAATCTGAAAGGCAGGTTGTATTACAAATAATAATTAGATATTTTGAATTACATTTAGACGGTTTTAGAAAACCTAAATCGTTACAAGTGTTAGAAACCGTTTTTAGTTAATGAGAAATTTATTTTTTGCTTTTGTTATTTTAGTTGGTGGAAATGTGTTTTCACAAAGTGTTAAAATTTTAGATAAAGAAACAGGGAAAACTGTTAAAAATGTAACTGTTTTTAACGACAACCAAACAATAAATATTACCACAAACGTTAATGGGGTAGTAGATGTTACTAAATTTAAAAAAGAAGAATTTGTTAACTTTTCTCATATTGCTTATGCAGTTTTAAGGGTTAAAAAGTCTACCATCGAAAAAAATAATTACGTAGTTCACCTAACCAAACAGTCCGAACAATTAGATGAAATTGTACTTTCCGTATTTAAAAAGGCAGAAAAATCTAATAGAATTGCAGAACAAATTGCAGTTTTAACCACAAGAGATATTCAAAGAGTTTCTCCACAAACATCTGCAGATTTATTAGCCACAATTCCTGGAATTAAAGTACAAAAATCTCAATTTGGTGGAGGAAGTCCAGTAATTCGTGGAATGGAATCGAACCGAGTTTTATTAGTGGTAGATGGAGTTCGAATGAATAATACCATTTATAGAAAAGGGCATTTACAAAACTCAATTACAGTAACTCCAAATATGTTAGACAAGACAGAAGTTGTCTTTGGACCTTCTTCTGTTTTGTATGGTTCAGACGCTTTGGGTGGTGTAATTCATTATTATACAAAAACACCAAAATTATCTGAAGATGAAGAAGTAATTAGTCAGCTTTTCTCAAGATTTTCAACAGTAAATAACGAAATAACAACCAATATAACTGCAGAAATTAGAAAACAAAAATGGGCTTCTTTAACAAGTATTTCTTACAGTAATTTTGGCGATTTAAAAGCTGGAGAAAATCGTTCTCATGGTTTTGAAGATTGGGGAAAAGTGTTTTTCTATTCAGAAAATAGGAATGGAAATTACAAAGAGAATCCAACAGAAAATTTAGATCCAAATTTGTTGAGAAATACAGGTTACAGCCAAACTGATGTGTTGCAAAAATTCTTTGTTCCACTCTCTAAAAATACCGATTTAAAAATAAATTTACAGTATTCTACAACTTCGGATATTCCAAGATTCGATAGATTAACAGAACTAAGTAATGGTGAATTAAAATTTGCAGAATGGAATTATGGACCACAACAAAGGTTATTAATTTCTTCTCAATTATTGCTAGACCCTAATAAAAAGTGGTTAGATAATGGAACAGTAACTGTAGCATATCAAAATTTAAAAGAAAGTAGAATACAGCGTAAATTTGGAAGTTTAGATCGTTCTTACAGAAATGAAACTGTAGATGTTTTTAGTTTTAATGGAGATTTTTCTGTTCCATTAACTACAGATAAAAAAAGAACACTTTCTTACGGATTTGAGTTTGCTTATAATGATGTAAAATCCGATTCTTATGGAAAAGAATTAAACATTGTAAATGGAGAAATTAATGGTTTTTCGAATGATTTTAAAGTACAATCTCGTTATCCAGATGGAGGTAGTAATTATTTAAGTTCTGCTGTTTATGTAGATTATAGACAAGATTTAAGCAGTAAATCTACATTAAACTCTGGAATTCGTTTTACCAATACAAATTTAAATGCAAAATGGATTGACGAAACTTTTATTCAACTTCCAGATAACGATATTAATGCAAACCACTCTGCAATAACTGCAACTTTAGGTTATGTGTACAAGCCAAATACAAATTGGCAAATAAACAGTGTTTTATCCTCTGGTTTTCGTTCACCAAATATTGATGATGTGGGTCGAGTTCGAGAAAAATCTGGAAATGTAACTGTGCCAAATATTACAGTAACTCCAGAGTTTGCTTACAATGCAGAAATTGGAATTTTAAAATATTTTAACGACAGAAAATTTCGTTTTGGCGCAAATGCATTTTATACGCTGTTAGATAATTACATTCAAAGAGATTTTATTTACAATACAGATGGTACTAAAAAGCAACAAAGTTTCGATGGAGAAGATGGAAATGCAGTATCGAATCAAAACAAAGGTACAGCTTATATTACTGGAGTAACAGCAAGTTATTTAGGGAAAATTTCGAATCTTTGGAAAACTTCTGGATTCTTAACCTACACAAAAGGTAAAACGTATGATACGAATGAACCTATGTCTTCAATTCCACCTTTATTTGGTCAATTTGAAGTAAATTACAACGCAGACAAACTTGAGTTAGGTGCAAATGTTCGTTTTAACAGTAAAAAAGATATCGAAGATTTTAACATTACAGAAGGGATAGATAACCATGATTTAACACCAATTGTAAATGAAAATGGAGCTACAGAACAAGAAATTTATTTTGGTTCTCCAAGCTGGGTTACATTGGGTTTAAATGGAAGTTATGTGGTTAGTAGTAATTTTTCTGTACAAGCGAGATTAGATAATTTATTAGACCAACATTATATTGAGTTCGCTTCTGGAGTTGCTTCTCCTGGTAGAAATTTATCTGTTTCTTTTGTAGCGAGTTTCTAATAAATAAATTAACATCTTAACTTTTAAATTTTCCTTCGTCCGTAAAATTATCATTTAAAGCTCGCTCGGTTTTTATAATACTAACTAAGATAGATAAAAGAGCTAAAACCATAGGTTGCCAAGAAAGTTCTTTGGTTGCATATGTAGCAAAAACCAAACTAGCTAAAAAAGAAATTCCAGAATAGATTAATAAGTTTTTATTAAAAAAACTGTTTGCAAAATTCCATATTTTTTGATTTTGCATCGCTTTTGCAGTTCTATAACCATAAATAGCATTAATTTTTTTTGGCGGAAATTTCCAGAAAATAATACTTAATAAAAAAAGTAAACCATTTGTTGTTAATACATATGTTATTGGATTCATGTTTTTTTGTTTTTTAGTTTCAAAGTTTCAAAGTTTCAAAGTTTCAAAGTTTCAGGTTTTCAATGTCTGTGACTGCTACTGCTAACTGAGACTGCCAACTGAAGACTTAAAAACTGCTTACTTCCTAACAGGTCTCAGTAAACCTTCTTGTGCAAAAGAAGCAACTAACTTACCATCTCTTGTAAAAATATTTCCTTTAGCCAAACCTCTTGCACCAAATGCGTTTGGCGATTCTGCTGAAAAAAGCATCCAATCATTAAAATCGAAATCTCTAAAAAACCACATAGAATGGTCTAAACTTGCAGTTTGTGTATTGCCAAAATTGTGTGCGCTTGCATTTGGGTTAAAAGCAGCATTTAAAACATTATAATCGGAAATATAAGTAAGAATTTCTTGCTTGGTTCTATTGTCTAAATTTTTATGATTTCCTTTTAAACGAAACCAAACTTGTTCGTTTGCAGGTAAATCTTTAGGATCCATAGGATTTGGAACTCTTACTGGTTTAAATTCAATAGGTCTTTTTACACTTAAAAAAGATCTAGTAGATTTTGGTAGAAGATCACCAAATTGAGTTAACATATCTTCCCAACTTAATAATTCCTCTGGTTGTTTTATAGTTGGATCTAAGATAGCTTGATGCTCAAAACCATCTTCTTTTTGATGAAATGAAGCTGCCATAATAAATATGGTTTTATTATGCTGGCTTGCAGTAACTCTTCTTGTAGAAAAGCTTCCTCCATTTCGCATTTCTGCAACGTGGTAATTTATTGGAACTGTTAAATCTCCAGCTTCTAAAAAATAAGAATGTAGCGAATGTAAAAATCTATTTTCTGGAATTGTCCTGTATGCTGCATTTACTGCTTGTGCCAAAACTTGGCCTCCAAAAACATGTGGACTTCCTATTGTGTAACTGTTTCCGCTAAAATTGTTTTCTCCTAAATCTTTTAAATCTAAAAGATCTATTAATTCTTTACTCGTTTGCATTTATTTCTATTTTTTGAATGGAAATTTCTGTTGAAATGGTGTAGGTTGAATTCTCTGCAAAAATAACTTTAATATTTTGTTTGTAATGGTTTTTTTATGACGAAGATACATCGTTAAATCTTGTGGAATTGCGCCCACAGAACTCTTAATTTCACTTGCAGTTCTTCCAAAATTAATATTTTTTAAGTTTTTGTTTATGGCGATTTCTATGTAAGAATATAACATTCTTTGGTAAATTGCATACTCTCTATTCAAACTATAATCAATACCTACAAAATGTGCATCTAAAGAATTATTATTGATAATTCCTGACATAAAGCCAACCAATTTATCTTGCAAATAAAATGCTTTTAAAATATAATTATCGTCGAATTTTTCTTTAAAATATTTATACGTTTCCAAATTAAAATCGCCCAAATTAAAGTTAGAACTTTCTGCTACTTTCTTATATAAAGCAGTCATTTCAATAACTTTATCATCAATGTTTTCTGATGTTATTTCTTCAATTTTAATAGAGGCACTTTGCGAATATGCTTTTTTCGCTTTTACACGAAACTTGGTTTTCATGGAAGCTAAATAATCATCAAAATTTTGCCAATTTTCATTAATATTTAAAAGCATATTGGGTTCTACAGAAAATGGATTGTAACTCACCGTTTTTAATTCATCTGTAATAAATAAAGATTCGTTTACAAAGTCTTTCAATAGAAAAGCATCAATCTTATTTTTTAATTCTTTGTTAGAACTCACAAAATGATTAATGGCTTTTGCCAATTCTAAAATCACTTTTTGTTTATCTTGATTTTGTTTTATAAAAACGCCATGTTCTCCACTTACAAAAGTGTTACCAGAAATTAGTAATCGTAAAGGTTTGCTGTCTTTTAAAATGCGTAGTTTTCTTCCTAAATTCTTTAAAAAATCGAAATCATTCTGAATAGAATTCATAAAGAAATCGACTATTTGAATCGACGAAAAAGCAATAGGAATTGAATTATCATCCACTAAAATAATATATGAAAATGTAATTTCTGGATGATTTTTCTCAATCGATTTTAAAAAATCTCGATGAAAATAAATATTGTTTTCACAACCGAGAATTTCCCAAGTTTTAGTTGGAATTTTATCAATGGAAGAATAAAATAAAGCAGTATTTGTGTTTTTACAAAAAATCAAATTATTGCATATAGTGAGTTAAACTTTCTGGTCCTTCTAAAACAGTTCTAATAATTTGCATAGTTCCGTTTTCTTTTGTGATAATGTGCCATTTTATGAGGCAAATTTCGTTGTTTTCTATTTCAATTCCTGTAATAGATCTTGGGTGCACACAGCTTCCATCATTAAAAAACGGAATTTCATTTTTATCAGGAAAACGTGGTCTGTGTGTATGGCCAGTAATCATCATTTGATTGTTGTTTTCTTGAATCCATTTTTCTAATTTGTATTCAACTTTTATGCGTTCTTTAAAGTTTTGCGCAGGAGAAGTTGGGTCGGAAAAACCTAATATTTGTAGCGGTTTCCATAGTACTTTCACTAAAAAACTACTCAATCTCCAAAATACATAATTAAACCAATCTGCTTGATGACCATGCAACAGAAAAATTCCTTTTCCTGTGTTTTCATCTTCTAAAAAAATGGCTTCAGAAAAAGAAGCACCAATTAAAAGTTCTTTTTTTGTGTCTGATACAGAGTCGTAATAATAGTGTAAGTTCTTACGGATTGTTGCAGGATTTTTATATTTCATATCATGATTTCCCCAGATAAAATGCAATCTGTTTTGTTCATGAAACTTTTTTAGCCACATATAAATATGTTTATTGGCTCTAAAAATGCGTTCGAAACGTCTGTTTTCCCACAATTCGTCTCCATCACCTAACTCAATATAGGTAAAATCATTGTTGTAATAATGCTCTAAAGCATGTTTAAACATGTTTCTATTTCTTGCAAAATCATCAGCAAAACCATTGTTTCCTCTGTGAGAATCGCTAAAAAACACAAATTTAGAATCTGCATTAAAACAAATTCTTTTTGCGTTTTTAAAAGCACGAGAAATTCTAAAATTAGAAGACATCTTTATTCTTTATTTAAAGATATAAAGATGCGTAAAAAATATGAAATGCTGAATTTTCGTTGCTTTAAAAGCAACAAATTATACTTGTATTACCTTTTTTAAAAAAGTTTTTTAATTAACTTTAAAGGAAGAGTTTTACACACAGAATGATATTTACTTATAAAAATAGAAAACGCAATTATTATAGAACATTTTTTTCAATTATATTTTATCAAGTTTTTGTTATTTAATTAATTGGCTAGGTAAAAAGCCCATTTTCTTTTTAAAAGCAACTGTAAAATGTTGAGGATTTTTATAACCTACCTCATATGAGGCTTGCGCAATGGTATAATTTTGATTAGAAATTAGTTGAATTGCTTTTTCAATTCTTAAAGAAGTAATATATTTAAAAACAGGTAGTCCATAAATTTCTTTAAAACCACTTTTAAATTTAGAGGTATTAAAACCAGCCATAATAGATAATTTGTCTATACTTAATTCTTCTTTTAAATTAGCTTGAATATATTGTTCTGTTTTTATTAGATTTTCTCGATCTTCTTCTCTTATTTTATTGGTTATAAGATTTAAATTATTAGTTGCCAATGCTATTAAAACCAACTCTGTTAATTTAGATTCTAAATAAGATTGCTTTGTAATACCATTAAAAGTGCAATTAAGAAATTCATTTACAATAATTAAAAGCTGACTATTTATTGTTAGACCATTATTAAAAAAGGAATAAATCTGATTTTCTTTTTTTGATTGCTTGTATTTTTTTGAATTTATTACAAAACAAGCTCCCATTTTTTTTATTAAATAAGTTTCCGTAAAAAAAATATTTAAAACCTTTTTTTTATGATTTATGTACTTGTATATACATTTTGAAGCAGGAATATAAAATAAGTTATACTTGTTTTGGTTTAATGTATACAACGTACTAGCTTCATCTTCAATAGAAAAAGAAACATTTCCACTAATAACAAATTGAAGCAAAAAAACAGGTTGATCATTAACTATTTCTAATGTATGTTTTTCATTTGTTTCATTGTCAAAATCTTGAAAAAACATGTAGGCATTGTTAAGATGTATTTCCTTAACCGAGCCAATTACTCCTTTTTTAAAATTGGTAAATTCTTCTTCAGATAATTGAGATTTTTCAAAATCTTTATTAAAGCTCCGAACGGTTTCTTCATTCTCTAATTTTGAACTTTTAAATCGAATTATCATTTATTCCTTTTACGTTATTATAATTTCCTTTCACGTTATTAAGACTTATTCTAAACAACGTATTTTTGCAAATGTAGTTATTTTTATTAAATCTAAATAAGTGGATATAAAATTATTTTTCTTAACGTTTGTTATAGCGCTATCAACATATTCTCAAGAGAGTCAACATACAGTTTCAGGAAATGTAGTTGATAACTTTGGAAATCCATTATTTGGAGCTTCGGTAGTTCTTGGTAACAATTTACGAACTACAATTACAGGAGAAGATGGTAGATATATTCTTAAATTTATTCCAAATGGAAACTATTTAGTTAAGGTATCATATTTGGGTTTTATTTCAAGTTATAGAGAAATAAGTCTAGAAAATACCAGCAATAAAAAGCTAACCATAAATTTTACATTAACGGAAAGTGTAGAGGGTTTAAAGGGAGTAAGTATTAAAACTAAAACAGAAAAAACTAAAAAAGAAACACAAGGCTTTGCAGTAAATGTTATTAAAACCAAAGATGTAAGTCTTAGAAACATACAAACTAACGAATTATTAAACACAACAGTTGGTGTAAAAATTCGTCAAAATGGTGGTTTGGGTTCCGATGTTAATTACAGTTTAAATGGTTTATCTGGCAATGCAGTAAGAATTTTTATAGATGGTATTCCTATTTCTATGTATGGATCTTCTTACAATTTAAACAGTATTCCTCCATCAATGATTAAGAACATTGAAATTTATAAAGGTGTTGTTCCTGGTCATTTGTCTGATGATGCTTTGGGAGGCGCAATTAACATTGTACTTAATAATGATGATAAAACAAACTTAAATGCATCTATTTCTTACGGGTCATTTAATACCACGCAAGCAAATGTTAATGGTTTGTATCGATTAAAAAAATCTGGATTTACAGTAAAATCAGCAATTTTTCATAATTATTCTGATAATGATTATAAAGTATCTGGAAGAAGTGTTGTAGATACTGGTTTAGGAGGTGTACAAACACCAATTACAGCTAAAAGGTTTAATGATGCCTATAAATCTACAGGAGTACTATTTCAAACTGGTTACACAGATGTAAAGTGGGCAAATCAATTCTTAATTGGCTTAAATGCATCTAAAGATTATAAAGAAGTACAACATGGTGCTTTTATGACCATAACACCCTACAAAGGCAGGTTTTTAAAATCAGATGCCTTATTAGCAAATATAATCTATAAAAAGAAAAACCTTTTTACTAATGGACTAGATGTTAATATAAACGGTTTATATGGTAAAAGAAACCGAGCTGTAAATGATACTCTTGCAGCAGCTTATAGTTGGACCGGAGAAAGAGCTATAGATTATAAAGGTGATGAATACGATTATACTTGGGGTTCCCAACAAGAAGGAGGCCCAACGTTAGCAAAAATTAAAAGAAATGTAGCGTCTATAAGAACAGGGCTTTCTTATGCTGTTAATAAGCAGCATAAAATTTTAGCAAACCATGTTTATAGTGGTGTAGATAGAGAAGATAGTGATGTTTTAGTTTCTGTATTAGAAAATACTTTTAAAGGTACTCGAAATATTTACAAAAACATATACTCTTTAACCTATGAGTTTACAGCTTTTGAAAATAGATTAAGAACAAGCGTATTTGGAAAACATTATCAACAAAAAACTACAAGTATAGATCCAGAAATAAAAACGGACGCTAACGGAGTTAAAAGTATTGTAGACGAAGTTGTAAGTAGCAATGTATACCAAGATGGCTATGGTTTTGCAGCTTCTTATGCAATTACACCAGTAGTTACTTTATTGGCTTCTGCAGAAAAAGCAGTGCGTTTACCAGATGAAACAGAAGTTTTTGGTAATGATGGAGATAATGTTGTGGCAAACCCAACTATAAATCCAGAACAAAGTAAAAACTATAATTTAGGTTTTAGATTTGGAACCTTCAATATAAAAAACCATGATTTTTCTATTTCTACAAATGTTTTTACTCGAAATATTAAAGATAGAATTGGCTTACCTCTAGAAACCTCTTTTAATGTTGATGATGAATTAATAGTATACGTAAATCAAGGAAGCGGAACTTCTAAAGGTATAGATGCACAATTAAGTTATACTTATAACAGAAATTTTGGTTTAAATTTTAATATATCTCGTTTCGATTTAAAAATTATAAATAATAATGTAGAAATAGATGTACCAAACACACCTTTTTATACAATGAACGGTAGTTTACGATACTCTTTTAAAAATTTAATTCAAAAAGAATCTAGATTAAACATTTTCTACTCTATGTATTTTACAGATGAGTTTTCTTACCTAGTACCTCAAGGATCCAATACAGTTGGTAATGATTTTTTTAAAATACCTCAACAACTAGCTCAAGATTTTGGTCTTAGTTATTCATTTCCAAACAAGAAACTTGTTGCTAGTTTCGATATTAAAAACATATTCGATAAACCTGTATTTGACAATTTATCTGTACAAAAACCTGGAAGAGCTTTTTACATAAAATTAAATTACACAATCAATAAATTTAACTAAATATTAAAATAAAATGAAACAAATATCTTTAAACCACAGAGTATTAGCCCTAATAATATCATTTGGGATATTTACAGCATGTAGTAATGATGTTAATGAAGATCCAGTTAATCCAGAACCAGAAGTAACAAGATGGATTACAATAGCTGGAGCCAAAATGGGAGACAACCCAGGAGATGGAAATGGAGGAACATTAATTTATTCTGTATCTAGTGAAGATGCCAAAGACCCTACAATTTCTATTAATCCTTTTGAAAATGGGTTTATAGCGCCTTCTAATAGAACTGCTAGACTACAAGCTTCAGAAGATGGAAGTACAATTTTTAATATTAGTTATGCTGGAGATACTGGTGGTAATTATACTAAATATTCTGTAGCAGGAGGACAAAAATTTACACCTATAGGTTCTGAGGTAAGTATTGCTCCTTATGTTGGTACTGCTCCAAGATGGATAAAATTATTTGATGGAGATAAAACCGGATCTGCAGTATATGTGTCTACAGAGCATCAAGTTAATGATAATGGAACACCAAATGATGCAACAGATGATGTTTATACATACACAAAAGCCACAATAGGTGTAGTTACTTTAGATTTAGAAAATTCTTCTATTAATAAATTTCAAGAACATGTTGTACGTCTAAGCCCAGAAGAAGAAGCGGCAGGTTATTATTTTTCTAGAATTGATATGCCAACTTTAAATGCTGCCGGAGATAAATTATATATTGGTGGTCGTTTAAGTAAAGTAAATCCTAGTACTGTTGAAAGTGATAGTGGATATGAAATTTTAGGTTCTAAAACCATTGTTTTAGATTATCCTTCTTTATTAAATCCAACAGTAATTACATCAACTGTTGGTCATGGTAATACTAACGGATACCGAAGTATTAATGCTTTTGAATATAATGGAAGTGTTTACCAAGCAAATCAAAGCGATCCAGAAGGTTCTCATATCTTAAAAATTGGTGCAAATAATGAATATGATAATTCTTATGATTTTAATTTAGACGATGCTTTGGGTGTAACAGGTGCTTATGTGCTTGCTTGGAGACCAGCTGCAAACGGAAAAGCAGTGCTAGCTTATCGTCATGAAGGTTCTGCAGATGGTTTAGCAGGCGCTCAAGGATTTTTTGCTTTAGTAGATTTAGATGCTAAAACAGCTGTAAAAATTGATGAAATTCCTTACGATCCAGATTTTTATTTATTCCAATATCAAGGTTTTGCAGTTGATGGGAATGAAATATATTTAACCCAAGCTCCTGTAGGTAAAAATGGAAATATTTATGTTGTAGATACAGAAACTAGCACAGTTACTAAAGGTGCAGAATTAGTAAACACTACTGGAAGTCACTTTATTGGGGCATGGTAAATTTAGAGTACTATAATAAATACATATTAAAACTCCTTTCTAAAATTAATAAGAAAGGAGTTCTCTTAAAAAAACTATAATGAAAAAATTAATCATTTTACTATTGTTAATAGTTCCAATTTTTGTTTTCTCACAAAGAGGACAAGGACAGCAAAACACCAACGAATTTCATAACAGAGATTTTTGGAAAACGCAACCAGATGTTGCAACCGTAAAGCAAAAAATTAAAGAAGGTAATGATCCTGTAAAACCAAATAAAGAGGCTTTTGATGCTCTTTGTTATGCTATTATGGCAAATGCTCCTTTAGCAACAATTGAGTATTTATTGTCTTTACCAGGTAACAATATTAATAAATCGACTCATGATGGTAGAAGTTATTTAATGTGGGCAGGTTCCGCTGGCAATATAGAAACCATGAAACTATTATTAAGTAAAGGTGCTGATACAAAAGTAGTAGGTAGCCATGGTTTTAATTGGTTTACGTTTACGGTAAATGCAGGTCATAAAAATACAGATATTTACGATTTAATGATTGCAAATGGTGTCGATTTAAAAGAAACTAACCGAGCAGGAGCAAATGCAATTTTATTAATAGCACCACATAGTAATGACGGAAAAGTTATTGAGTATTTTAAGAAAAAAGGATTAGATATTAAAGCAACAGATAAAAAAGAAAACAATCTTTTGTTTTATGCTGCTAAAGGTGGGAATATCGATTTAATAAAAAAATACATCGCTAAAGGTTTTGACTATAAAAAATTGAATGCTGATGGAGAAAATATCGTGCTTTTTGCAAGTCATGGAGGAAGACGAAGTAGTAACCCACTTAAGGTTTACCAATATTTTGATTCTTTAGGTTTGAATATGATATTAACAAATAACAACTCTGAAAATGCTTTACATAATATTGCATTAAATACTAAAGATGTTAATATTGTTGACTTTTTTATAAAAAAAGGAGTTAACATTCATCAACAAAATAAAGTAGGAAATACTCCTTTTTTAAATGCTGCAAAAGGAAATAATCTTTTAGTTTTAGAAAAATTAGCACCATTATCTAAAAACATCAATCAACAAAACAAAGAAGGTTTTTCTGCTATAATTTATGCAACACAAAGTATGAATATAGAGGCTTTTAATTTTTTAAAACAAAATGGAGCAAATGTGAATACTGTTGATGCTGAAGGAAACAACTTATATTATCATTTATTTAATGCTTTTAGTAGAAGAAATAGCAAAACATTTACTGCTTTTGAAAAGGCTTTAGCAACTGCAAAAGTTTCATTTAAAAATGCTTCAAAAAACGAAAATTTACTACACATTGCAATTGCAAAAGGCGAAAATAAAATAATAAAAAAAGCTTTAGAATTGGGCGCAAATATTAATCAAAAAAATAACGATGGATTAACACCATTACATTTAACGGCAATGAAAGCTAAAGATGTAAAATTGTTACAACTTTTAATAAGCAAAGGCGCAGATAAAAAAATTCTTACCGATTTTAACGAAAGTGCTTTTGATTTAGCTAAAGAAAACGAACTGTTAAGCAAAAGTGATATTACATTTTTAAAACAATCTTAAATTATATTTATATGAAACTTTATAAATTTGTTCTTGGAATATTTTGTTTGTCATTTATGGCTTTTACAACCATAAAAAACATCGAACTTACATCGAAATACAAATGTATGGTTCAGTTAAAAAACTATGAAGGAGAAGGCGCTTATGTTGTGGTATCAATAGTGGATAAAGACAATAATTATATAAAAACGCTACATATTTTAGGCGATGATGAAAAGTGGTATCCAGATATACCAACATGGTGGTCTTTTTTTGAAACCGCAAAAGATACCCAAGTAGATGCAATTTCAGGAGCAACTATTGCTGGAGGAGAACGTGCTATTTTTACTATTCAGTTAGATAAATCTGATTTAACAGCAGGAAATAAATTAAGATTTGAAACGTCTGTAGAACATCAAGATTATTTTGAAAAAGATTTAGAAATTTTGTTAGAAAGTGAAAACTTAAAAAACAAATTTGAAGGCACAGGATATATTCGTTACGTTAGAATTATACCAAACTAATTAAAAAACATGCTTAACAAAATATGGAGATACAGTCATTTTTACCTGACTGTATCTTCTTTCTTATTTCTACTTTTAGCTTCAATTACTGGGTCTTTTTTGGCTTTTGAACCTATTCAAGAAAAGTTACAACCTCACTATATTGAAAATGCTGAAGATGTTCCTGTGGCGCAATTAATAGATACTTTAAAAAACAAGTATAACGAGGTTTTAGATATAGAAGTAGATAAGAATTATTTTGTAAAGGCAAGTCTTTTTAGTTTAGAAGAAGCTATTGATGGGCAATTTTACATTAATCCTTTTAATGGAGATAAAATAGCCGATATTCCAAGAAAAGGAGCTTTTTTTGAGTTCTTAACTAATTTTCATCGTTCCTTATTTTTAAAAACTCCAGGAAGGGTTTTTGTTGGCATTAGCTGTTTTTTATTATTTTTAATAGCCATTACAGGTTTATTATTAGCGATTAAAAGACAAGGAGGTTTTTTAAAATTTTTCTTAAAAATTATAAACGATAAATCAATACAATATAACCACGTTGCTTTAGGAAGATTGTTCTTAATTCCTATTATTATTTTGGCGTTATCAGGAACGTATTTGTCAATGGAACGGTTTTCGTTATTGCCAAAAACTAAAGCTATAGTTACGCAACAAGAATCGGTTTCTAAACTAAATATTACTTTTTCTAAATTCCCTATTTTTAAAACGATAACTTTAAAAGAAGTAAAAAAAATAGAATTTCCTTTTTCTACAGATGAAGAAGATTTTTTTATTTTAAGCTTACAAGATCGAGAACTAGAAATTCATCAAAAAACAGGAGAAATTGTAAAAACAACATATTATCCTGTTACAAAAATATTAAGTGTATTAAGTTTTAATCTGCACACAGGATCAGGAAGTATAATTTGGTCTTTAGTATTATTTATTAGTTCGCTTTCTGTTTTATACTTTATGTATTCTGGAAGTATAATTGCGTTTAAACGTATGCGTTCTAAAACAAAAAATAAATACAACGCTAACCAAGCTAATTTTGTAATTCTAATTGGGTCAGAAAATGGAGGCACAAAAAGATTAGGAAAAACTTTACAGCAGTCTTTATTAAAAGCAGGTAAAAAAGTGTTTTTAGATGATTTAAACAACTATAAAAGTTATCCTGCAATTGAACAATTAGTTATTATTACTTCTACTTACGGCGATGGAGAGCCACCAAGCAATGCAAATTTATTTTTAACCAAACTCCAGCAAATCAAAATTATAAAACCCTTTACTTGTAATGTAATTGGGTTAGGATCTTTTTCGTATTCAAAATTTTGTGAATTTGCTAAAAGCGTTCAAAGACAAGTTGTTTTAAATAATCAGATTATTGTTCCTCAAGAAACTCCGTTATTAATTCATAACCAGAACTATAAAGCATTTAGAAATTGGGTTTTAGAATGGAATACTAGCTTAAATTTAAATTTAGAAATTCCAAAAGAATTGTCTTTTATAAAACCAAAAGAGACGATTTTTAAAGTAGTTGAAAAACAAAATGTTATTGATGAATATGCTGAAACTTTTAAACTAACCTTAGCATCAAAAAAAAGAATAAAATTTGTACCTGGAGATTTGTTAGGAATTACTCCTCCAAATGAAACTTCAGAACGTTTATATTCTATTGGTAAAAACAGTAATGGAGATTTATTATTGAGTATAAAAAAACATTCTCTAGGTATTTGTTCTAATTTTCTAAATGGCTTAAAACCTAATCAAGAACTAAAAGGAACCATTCAAAAAAACAAACAATTTTATCTTCCTAAAAAAAGCAAACAGGTTATTTTAATAGCCAACGGAACAGGAATTGCCCCATTTTTAGGCATGATTCATCAAAAAAAGAACATTCCTAAAACTTTGTATTGGGGAACTCGAACTAAAATTTCTGAAGAATTATACAAAGTTCAAATTTTAGAAGCGTTACAAAAAAAGACACTACAAGCGTATGATGTGGCTTTTTCAAAAGAAGAAAGTCCTTATAACTATGTTCAAGACATTATTACAAGAGATGAAAAAAATATCGTAAAAACACTTTCAACAGGAGGAACTATTATGTTATGCGGATCTATAACTATGCGTAATGGTGTTTTTGAGCTTCTAGAAAAAATTTGCTTTAGAAATAATCTACCCGCTTTTGAAAATTTCAAAAATAAAGGGCAAATTTTAACAGACTGTTATTAATGTTTTTTTAACAAAATATTAATTAGTTGCGTCTGCAACTAATTAATGACTTTGTCTATTTTTGCGAAAGTGAAAGAAAAGCAAGTACATATCGATTTTGAAAATTCTATTGGGCCTTGGTTGGGTAGAACAGGTAAAATAACAGATTATTTTATTCAGGAATCGTTTAAATTAAACAATCTAGATCTTACAAAAGAACAAATGATAGTTCTTAAAAAATTAAATGATCAAGACGGTTTAAATCAAAACGAATTGGCTTTTTTAACGTTAAGAAATAAGTCTTCATTAACGCGTTTGCTTACTAAAATGGAAGGAAAAAAATATATTTTTAGAAAACAAAGTAAAGAAGATAAGCGAATTAAAAATGTGTACTTAACGGAATTCGGAAAAGAGGTTTTTGAAAACACCAAACCGGTTATTCAAAATATAATATCTACAATGGAGCAAAATATAACTGTAGAAGAAAAACAACAAATAATAAAAATATTTAAAAAAATACAAACTAATTTCTGCTCAACTGCAGAACACATTTAACTAACAAACATGAGAAAAATAATTTTAGCTATTCTTGGGGTTTTAGCTATTGTTGCTGCTGTTTTAGTAGGTAACTACATTGTAGAAAAAAACCAAAAACCAAAACCGAAGTTTAAAAAACAAATAAAAACAGTTTTTGTAAAGAGTGTAGAAAATAAAGAAATTCCTATTATTCTTACTGCAAGTGGAAACTTAACTGCAAAAAATAAAATAGATATTTTTTCTGAAGTTCAAGGAATCTTTAAGCCTTCCAGAAAAGCATTTAAAGCAGGAACAAAATACTATAGAGGAGAAACTTTATTAAGTATAAATAGCGATGAATTTTACGCAAGTCTGCAATCTCAAAAAAGTAGTTTATACAATTTGTTAACTTCTATTATGCCAGATATACGTTTAGATTATCCAGGTGAATTTAGTAAATGGGAAAACTATTTAAAAGGTTTTAATATTAATAAAACAACTCCAAAATTACCTAAATTTTCAACAGATAAAGAGAAATATTTTATTTCTGGTAGAGGAATTTTAACAGCATATTACAATGTTAAAAATTTAGAAGTTAGAAATTCTAAACATCAAATTAGAGCTCCTTTTTCGGGAATTTTAACAGAAGCTTTGGTAAGCCCTGGAACGTTGGTTAGAGTTGGACAAAAATTAGGTGAGTTTATAGACCCAAGTATTTATGAAATGGAAGTTTCAGTAAATGCAGAATTTGCAGATTTATTAAAAGTTGGAAATTCTGTGGCACTTTCTAATCTAGAAAAATCAAAAAAATATACAGGAAAAGTGGTTCGTGTAAATGGTAGAGTAGATCAAGTTTCACAAACCATTAAAGCTTTTATCGATGTAAAACATCCAGATCTAAAAGAAGGTATGTTTTTAGAAGCAGAATTAGTTGCAAAATCTGAAAGCGAAGCTATAGAAATTTCAAGAAAATTATTGGTTGATAATGCAGCAGTTTATACCGTTAAAAACGATAGTATTTTAACGTTGGCAAATGTAAATCCTGTTTATTTTGGAGCAGAAAATGTGGTGATAAAAGGGTTGAATAATAACGATAAAATTTTAACACAAACTTTACCAGGAGCTTTTGATGGGATGATTGTGAAAATTAATAAAAATAAGTAATTAGATGAAAAAGATAATTACCTATTTTATAAAATACCATGTTGCAGTTAACGTAATTGTTTTTGCATTTTTCGTCTTTGGAGCCTTTGGAGCTTTAAGTATGAAATCTTCCTTTTTCCCATTGGTAGATTCACAATTAATTAGAATTTCTTTAGCGTATCCTGGAGCTTCTCCAGCAGAAATGGAAGAAGGAGTTGTACTTAAAATTGAAGATAATTTAAAAGGAATTGTTGGTGTAGAAAGAGTTACTTCAGTTTCTCGAGAAAATTCTGCAAGTGTTAACGTAGAAGTAGAAAAGGGAAAAAATATAGATATTGTTTTATCTGATGTAAAAAATGCAGTAGATAGAGTTCCATCTTTTCCTTCAGGAATGGAGCCTGCAGTAATTGCAAAAGTAGAAAGCATAAGACCAACCATTAGTTTTACAATTAGTGGAGATAATGTTTCTTTAAGTGCATTAAAACAATATGCAAGAAACGTAGAAAATGATATTCGTGGTATAGAAGGAATATCTCAAGTACAAATTTCTGGTTTTCCAGAAGAAGAAATAGAAATTGCAGTTCGTGAAAACGATTTAAGAGCTTATAATTTATCTTTTACAGAAGTAGCAAATGCCGTTAGAAATTCTAATATTTTAATTACTGGAGGTAATATTAAAACTACGGACGAAGATTATTTAATTCGTGCCAGCAATCGTTCTTATTACGGAATTGAACTTCAAAATTTAATTGTTAGAACAGAAACTAACGGAAATATAATTCGCTTAAAAGACATTGCAGAATTAAGAGATACATGGTCCGAAAATCCTGACAGGTTGTATTATAATGGAAATTTAGCTATAGATATTACAGTTAGTAATACCAATAATGAAGATTTAATTTCGTCTGCGGATAATATTAAAGAATACATCCATAAATATAACCAACAACAGCAAAATGTTCAGTTAAGTGTTACAAGTGATAGAAGTATTACTTTAAATGGAAGAACAAAATTATTAGTAGAAAATGGTGTTGTAGGAATTCTATTAGTACTTTTCTTTTTAGCACTATTCTTAAACGTTCGTTTGGCAATTTGGGTAGCTTTTGGTTTGCCAGTTGCCTTTTTAGGAATGTTCATTTTTGCGGCTCAATTTGATGTTACGATTAATGTTTTATCATTATTCGGAATGATTATCGTAATTGGTATTTTGGTAGATGATGGAATTGTAATTGGAGAAAATATTTATCATCATTATTACGATTTAGGCAAAACAAAAGTGCAAGCTGCCATAGATGGAACCATGGAAGTAATTCCGCCAATTGTATCTGCAATTTTAACTACAATTATTGCTTTTTCTACCTTCTTTTTTGTGGATGGAAGAATAGGAAGTTTTTTTGGTGAAGTTTCTACAATTGTACTCTTAACATTATCTGTTTCTTTAGTAGAAGCCTTAATTATTTTGCCAGCACACATTGCGCATTCTAAAGCTTTGGATAGAAAAAAGTTAGAAAATGGCGAAGATAAAAAGACAAATAAATTCGATGCTTTTTTTACTAAAATAAATAGAGGTGCAGACAAGTATTTAGGGAAATTTAGAGACAACTATTACGTTCCGTTTTTAAAATTCTCTTTAAATAATAAGATTTTCGTTTTCTGTCTTTTTATAGCAACCTTATTAATCAGTTTTTCTGCGTTACAAGGTGGTATTATTAAAAGTTCATTTTTTCCAAGAGTTGCCAGTGATCGAATTCAGATTTCACTAAATATGCCACAAGGAACCAATGAAAGAATTACAGATTCTGTAATTTCTTTAATTGAAGAAAAAGTATGGATTGTAAATAAAGAATATTCAGAAAAGCAAAGTGGAGACGAAGATGTTGTAGAAAACGTAATTAAAAGAGTGGGTCCAGGAAGTGCAAATGCAACTTTAGATGTTAATCTTTTACCAGGAGAAACGCGAGATTTTTCTTCACCGAAAATTACAAATGCAATTCAGAAATTAGTTGGAAAAGTATATGGAGTAGAAAGTTTGGTTTTTGGTTCTGGAGGTAATTTTGGTGGAAGTCCTGTTGCAGTTTCTTTATTAGGAAATAATATTACAGAATTAAAAGCAGTAAAAGACGAGCTAAAAGAAACCTTGGAAAACAATCCTTTATTAAAAGATGTTACCGATAACGATCCTGCAGGAATTAAAGAAATAAAAATATCTTTAAAAGACAATGCGTATTTATTAGGGTTGAATTTGCAAAGTATTATGGCGCAAATTAGATATGGTTTCTTCGGTTTTCAAGCACAACGTTTTCAGCGTGGGCAAGACGAAATTAAAGTTTGGGTTCGTTACGACAAAAAAGACAGATCTTCTATTAACGATTTAGACGATATGCGAATTATTACGCCAACAGGCACAAGGGTTCCATTTTCTGAAATTGCAACCTATACAATAGAAAGAGGAGATATTGCAATAAACCATTTAGAAGGAAAGCGTGAAATTCAAATTTCTGCAGATTTAAAAGATTTAGAAACGAGTGAAACCGAGATTTTAGATAATATTAAAAATAATATTATGCCAGAAATCTTGTCTAAATATCCAACAGTTTCCCCTTTATACGAAGGGCAAAATAGAGAAGCTAAAAAAACGACAGATTCTGTAAATTTAGTTGCGCCAATTATTTTAATGTTGATTTATATCGTAATCGCATTTACATTTCGTTCTTACAGTCAGCCAATTTTATTAATAATAATGATTCCTTTTAGTATGATTGGTGTTATTTGGGGCCATTACATTCATAATTTCTCCATCGGAATTTTATCCTTTTTAGGAATTATTGCCCTCATAGGAATTATGGTAAATGATGGTTTGGTTTTAATAGGGAAATTCAACAGTAATTTAAAAGATGGTTTAAAATTCGATGATGCTTTAATAAAAGCGGGTCAATCTCGTTTTAGAGCTATTTTCTTAACCTCTTTAACTACAATTGCAGGTTTAGCACCTTTAATTTTCGAAAAAAGTAGACAAGCACAATTCTTAATTCCAATGGCAATTTCAATTGCTTATGGAATTGCAATTGCCACAATTTTAACCTTGGTAATGTTACCAATGATGTTAGCTGCTTCCAACACTTTAAAAGTAAAAATTAAATGGCTTAAAACAGATAAAGATATTACAAAAGAAGAAGTAGAAAGAGCTATTATAGAAGCAAATTACGATGATGGAAGTTCTACAGAAATCGAATCTAATAAAGAAAATTACGAAAGTTTAGAGTCTAACTATAAAAAAGATGAAAATGAATAAAAAAGCAATACTATTTCTTGTTTGTTTAGCAACTTTAAATAGTTTTTCACAAGAAATTTTAACAAAGAAAGAAGCGTTAGCAATTACGTTAGAAAATAACTTCGGAATTAAAATTGCGAACAATAATATTGAAGTTGCTAAAAATAATACGAGTATATACAACACGCGTTATTTACCAACTGCGACTTTAAATTCAGGAGCAGATTATCGAAGAAACAATCAAACAATTGTGTTTACGGACCCAAATACTGGTGGAGATAATGAAAGAGTTGGTAATGGAGTTGTTACAAAAACGTATAATGCTTCATTAGGATTAAACTACATGATTTTCGATGGTTTAGGCAGAAAATACAATTATCAGCAATTAAAAGAAACCTATAATTTAACAGAATTACAAGCAAAAGAAACGATTGAAAATACGTATTTACAATTGTTTACAGTATATTTTCAAATTGCAAGATTATTGGAAAACACCAATAATTTAGAAGAAGCATTAACGATTTCTAAAAGCAGGTTAGAACGTGCGAAATATCAATATGAATATGGACAATCTACCAGATTAGAAATGTTAAACGCAGAAGTGGATATAAATAATGATAGTATTACTTTAATAAACTCCAGACAACAATTAAGCAATGCAAAACGTGGTTTAAACATCATTTTAGGTATTGAAAAAGTGGTGGATTATGAAGTTGAAACTGAAGTCGAATTCAATAAATTAATGAATTTTGAAGAATTACAGCAAAAAACTTTGGCAAATAATAGTTTGTTGAAACAGAACGAAAAAAATATAGCAATTAGCGAATTCAATATTAAAATTAACAAAGCAAGTTATTTGCCTTCTCTAAATTTTAATACTTCTTACGGTTTTAATAGAACTGAAAACGAAAATCTCGTAAATCCTTTTGGAGCACGTTTAATTACTTCAGATGGTTTAAATGCAGGTTTAAATTTAACATGGAATATTTTTGATGGTGGAACCACAAAAACAAGAGTTGCCAATGCTAAAATTGCTCTAGATAATCAGCAAATCTTATTAGAACAACAAAAAGTAACCATTTCTAATAACCTAAAAAATACTTGGGAGAATTATAACAACCAATTATTTATTTTAAAAGCACAAGAAAAAAACGTGCAAACAACACAAAATAATTTCGATAGAACTCAAGAACGTTATAAGTTAGGTCAAGTAACTTCCATAGAGTTTAGACAAGCACAAATTAATTTAATCAACTCTAAAACAGCATTTAATAATGCAAAGTTCGATGCTAAATTAATTGAATTACAATTGCTACAATTAAGTGGAGATATCTTAAATGTAAATTTTTAGAAACTGATTTTTATCATAATTTAATCTTTATTTTCTTTATAATTTTGATTTCTTAAATTATAAGATGATGAATTATCTAAACATACCTTTAGTTTCTTGGGTAAATGGAACAATTATGATTGGCATTTTTGCTTTAGTTGTAATTGGTTTGGTTGTAGCTGTTTTTTTATTGATGAATAGCGATAAGAAAGCGAAGTAATTTTTTCAAATAAAAACTAATAATCTAATATATCTTAATTGTTAATTTTTGGTTAAGAGTTAGTTAAGGTATAGAAACATGATAATTATCATGTTTTAAAAAACATAAAGCTACTAATTTTGTAATGTAATTACATCTTTGTAGTTAAAGTGGTTTACTCTTTAAGCCCACACTATTATAGTAAGTAGTAGTATTTTGACGACTAACCCGAGTTTTTAACTCGGGTTTTTTTATCTTCGAGTATAATTAATTTATGCAATTGTAATTCGTACCTTATTTAATAAAGTTATCAGACAGGGAATAGTTGATAGTAAATTTTACCCTTTAACTAAAGTAAAATTAGAATTAAATTTTCAAAAATAGAAAAGGTTAGTTTATATGCTAAAATATTTAAGCTTTCGATAATCTTACTGATCAAGAATTGCACGCAAATAATTTACGGTTCTTCAATTTTTATTTGGCAGGAAAGCGAGAGGCAAATTTACTATAAATTAAATGAGATGATATTTATGACGATAGGCTTCACTATCGAATGAATAAGGATGATAAACTTTTATTATTAAAACTACCAAATAAGGTTTTGCCAATAATAGAAGAATATAGAAAAGAGAAGTTAAAACAGCATGACTTTATATTTCCGGAGCTTAAAAAAGCCAATGTAAAAAGTGATAAAGATATATTAGCAAAAACAAAAACAGCTAATAAAAAGTTTAATAAATATTTGGAAACGATAGCAGAAAAAGCAGAAATTAATAAAAAGCTAACTATGCAAATTGCAAGGCATACTTTTGGAAATATCTCTGGAGATAAAATACCTATTCAAATGTTACAGAAGTTATATAGGCATTTTTCGATTACAACAACAATAAATTATCAATCTAACTTTATGCATAAAGACAGAGATGATGCTTTAGATAAAGTAATAGATTTTTAAAAATTTATTTTATCTTTAGCCTATGGAAGTTATTTGTTTACAAGACGAAGCTTTTTATTTATTGATTGAAGAAGTTGTTGATCGATTAAAAGAAAAGGAAAATATTATACAAGACAAATGGGTTCCACCAGATCGTGCAATGGAAATTTTGAATATAAAAAGTAAAACAACACTTCAAAAACTTCGTGATGAAGGAAGTATTACGTTTACACAACCACAAAAGAAAATCATTTTATATGATTATGATTCCATTATGAAATACCTTAATAATCATACTAAAAAATCATTTTAATGGAAAACGAGAAATACATTAAAGGTTTTAATGATGTTTATCTTCTAAAACAATACAAGCCACAATTAATAGAAAATCTTCTAAACATATCTTCATCCAGTGATTATATTCAAGGGTTAAAAGATGGTGGACTTACTTATTATCAGAAAAAAATAAAATCAAGAACTCAAGATTTAAATAAGATAAAATATTTAAAAAATAAAGGACAAGAAAAAGGTTTAGAAAGATAATTAAATTACTAAATCCGATTATTTTAATTCTTATATTCTTTATGAATCGATTGATTTTAAAAAAAAAGCAGAAAACTCTTAAGTACAAAGTATAATTATGTCATTTTTTTTTGAATCATTTTAAATGGAAATACTATAGTTTTCAATGAAAAAAACACAAATAATGATGATAATATAGTTTTTGTGTTTTTATAATGAAAGATTTGAATTTTAGTGTTTTAACATTTAAATTAGTAGTCTATGAAAAAAATAGTTTTCTTCTTGCTTATAACCTCAAATTATTTATTTGGACAATATAATTATGACTTTCAAAACCATATTGATACCGTTGAAAATTTATTAAAAAATAACCAAGTAAAAAAAGCTAACAAATATTCTAAAAAACTAATTGAAACAGGAAAATTAAATAAAGACAGTTTATTAGTAGCACTTGGTTATAAGTTCAAAGGTAACATTCAACACCAAAATATTCAAATAGATTCATCAACCAATAGTTACAAAAAGGGAGTAAACTATTTAAATAATAAAAAAGAAAAATTATATGCGGATCTTTTGACTAATATTGGTCGAAATTATGGAGGAGAAGGAATGATAGATAGTATGTTATATTATCATAAAATTGCGCTACCTATTTATAAAAAATTAAAAAATAAAAGAGGTCTATCAATATTACATTTTGGTCAAGTATATAGTTATATAAAAAAGTTTAATTTTTTTGAGGGAGAAAAATCCTTAAATCAACTATTAATTATAGCTGAAAAATATAAAGACCCCTTAACAGAAGCAAGGGCATATTATATGTTAGGTATGCTAAATGCCGTTCAAAAAAATTTTATTGAAAGTGTTAAATTATTTAAAAAAGCAGTTAAAATATTCGAAGAGGAAAACGATTTAATTTCCCTTATAAGTACCTATTCGGCAATAAGTTCTGTTCTTATATTAGATAAAAATTTTGAAGGTGCTAATAATTGGGTTCTTAAAGCATTAAAAATTTTAGAGGAAGAAAATATTCCTATTAGTGGAGCAATAATTGAATTGTACTCAAATTATATTAATATTTTGATAAAATCTAATAAACTAGATAAAGCACAGGAGGTAATTGATTTAACTAAAAAATTTGACTACAAATATTTAAAGCCTTACAGAGGAGTTATTTGGATTAATGAATTGTCTCTACTTTTAAAAAAACAGCAATTTCAAGATTTCTCAATTTTAAGTAAAGAATATAATTCAAATGAGATTAATATAGAATTTAGACCAGAATACAATAAAATTTTAGCGGAATATTATTTAAGAATTAAAGACTATAAATTAGCTTTTAAAAGCAAAGAAGAATACTGGAGGCTAAAAGACTCTATATTAAATAATGAGATTAGAAATAAAGTTATTTATAATCAACAAAAATTTGAATCCACAATAAAAGAAAAAGAAAACCTACAACTGAAAGCAGATAATATTGAACAAGAACTCCTCACTCAAAAAGCAAATACAAGAAACTGGTTATTATTACTAGGGTTAATAGCTGCAGGTATTGTATCTTTTGTTATTTGGAAACGTTATAAATCCGAAGCTAGAGCCAAAGCAACTATTTTAAATCAAAAAAATGTTATTGAGAATTTACAAAAAGAATTACACCACCGTGTAAAAAATAATCTTGCCATCATAGATACTTTTATTGAAGTAGCTAAAGAAGAGTTTGATAATAATAAATTTGATGTAAAATTAACAGAAATACAAAATAGAATTGTAAGTATTAATGAAATTCATAAACAGTTGTATCAAAATAGTGATGTAACGAATCTAGATATTAAAAACTATATAGATGTACTTTCTAAAAATGTATCTCAATCATTTACCAACAAGAAAATTACTCTTCAAAATAATATTGAAAATATAAATCTAAATGCAGACACATCATTTCCAGTTGGCTTAATTATAAATGAATTTTTAACAAATTCCTATAAACACGCTTTTGAAAAAGAAGGGAATATAATTATTGAAATGAAAGATAAAGGGCAAGAGTATCTATTAACTCTTTCTGATAATGGAAAAGGTTTGCCTAAAGATTTCGATATTGAACAAATAGAAACTTTTGGGCTTCGTATTATGAAGCTTTTAACTAAACAGATAAATGGTGTGTATAGTTTAGAGAGTAATAATGGACTTCAACTAACAATACAAATTCCTAAGGTATGAAAGCACATATTTTAATAGTAGAAGATCAGCCTGCATTATATGAACGGTTACGCAGAGCTTTAGTAAAACAACGTTTTACCGTAGATGAATATACTAAGAGTTATGACGAAGCCATACTACGTATAAAAAATAATACTCCAGATGTTGTATTACTTGATATAGATTTACAAGGAAAAAAAGACGGTCTTGATTTGGGCAAAATACTTCAAAAAGAATATAAAATTCCTTTTATTTATGTTACTGAATTTGATGACGATATGACCTTTCAGAAGGGTCTAAATACCAATCACGAAAGTTATATAGTTAAAACAAAACCAAGGTTAAACATAGAAGATGTAACTCGTGCTATTCACACTGTATTACATAAAAAACAAGAAAATGAATTGAGCATTCAAAAAGATGCTGTTATTGGTTTAGTTGGATATTTAGATGATGTAAAAGAATATGGAAAAAGTGGAGTAACTCGTGTGCCAATAGCATATAAAGATATTGCTTTTTTTACTGTAAAACCATTCATTAATCAAGATGAGGCGGAAGAAAATTTGAGAGCAAATTATCTCTGGTTTCAAACGGTAAATAATGAATATTATTTCTTGAAATCTTCACTTAAAGAGATGGTAAAACACTTACCACTTCACTTCATTAGAATTAATGAAAGTTATATTGTTAATCTATCTCCAGAAATTTTAGAAGGAAGAATTAATGGTTCAAGAATTTCAGTTATGGGTAGGGAGATAATTGTAAAAAATACTTATAAGAACGAGTTTGAAAAAAGATTGAAATTAATGTATCACTAATAACTATTCAATTTTCATTAACATTTAGTTGTTTACCATTTTTATTTCCTTCTTAAATTACTATTCAATATTATTACCTTATAAAAGGTATATACTAGTGAGTATTTTTGTTGATCAATCAGTAAATTTTAGAAGTAAATACAATTCAATATCTAAAGCTTTAGATATTTTATATAGAGTCTTAATTGTAGGTGATGTATGGCTTGCCTCCAACCTTTGTATTTGTCGTTCATCAATATTAGATGCAACTGCTAAATCAAGTTGTGTCATATTTCTTTCTAACCGTAATTTTTTAATAAGATTACCTATTTTTTTAATAAACTCTTTTAATTCAGCTTCTTCCATTTATGCTACTCTTTGTGTTGAGTATAAATTCAAAATACTTTTATATTTGAAAAAAACACTAATACTTAAATAATTTGGCAAATGAAAAATACACATCTAACCCTTATCCTGTTTTATAT